>NZ_CP120365.1:2390000-3634833 GCF_030064585.1 Ensifer meliloti | reverse complement strand
CTGTCCCTCCTTGTCGCGACACGCCTTTGCGCTTCCGCGTGCGTCCGAAAACGTCGGACGGGAGGCTTTTGCAACTGTCCTGTAACAGCTGGATGACAGCGAGGCTTGGAATGAAAAGAGGCCCGGATGACCGGGCCTCAATCAACCTGCCGAATGCCGCCTGGGCGGTATCGCGACAGATGGAACATGAACCAGTAGCGGACGGAGGCACCCGCCGCTCAATCGGTAAATTAGTTGACGGCGTCCTTGAGGCCCTTGCCGGCCGTGAACTTCGGCACGTTGCGTGCCGGGATGTCAACTTCCGCACCCGTCGACGGGTTGCGGCCCTTGCTGGCTTCGCGGCGCGATACGGAGAAATTGCCGAAGCCGACGAGGCGGATGTCGCCGCCGTTCTTCAGTTCGCCCTGAATGGTCTCAAAAACTGCATCAACGGCAGAAGACGCATCTGCCTTCGAGAGTCCGGCCTTGTCGGCTACGGCAGCCACGAGCTCATTTTTGTTCATGTTTCCACCCCTTTCATGCTGGTTCGAAACGACTGTCTTCTTAAGGCGGGGGCTGCGAGAGCAATGCCCACGTCTTGCCATTCCCAATTGCGCCTAATCCCTTGGAATGCAAGGGTTGCAGCGTGCTTTTACAACAAAAAAGACCGGCAGAACGCCGGTCTTCCTTGTTTTTCTGGCCGAAGGGCGCAAGCGGGACACACTTACCACCCTATCTGTACTGCCTCAGTGGGCAATCGAAGTGCCCGCTTCGTCCTGCGAATCAACGGACGGCAGGGCGGCCGGCTGGCTTGCCGGATCCCATTCGATGGGCTCCGGAAGCCGCAGCAACGCGTGCGCGATCACCTCGCCCATCCGCGAAACGGGGATGATTTCGAGGCTGTTCTTGACGTTGTCAGGGATGTCGGCGAGGTCCTTGGCGTTCTCCTCGGGGATCAGCACCTTCTTGATGCCGCCGCGCAGAGCCGCCAGCAACTTCTCCTTCAAACCACCGATCGGCAGGACGCGTCCACGCAGGGTGATTTCACCCGTCATCGCCACGTCCTTGGAGATCGGGATACCGGTCATCACCGAAACGATCGCCGTCGCCATGGCCACACCGGCGGACGGACCGTCCTTCGGGGTTGCTCCCTCGGGCACGTGGACGTGAATGTCGCGCTTGTCGAACAGCGGCGGCTCGATGCCGAAATCGATCGCGCGCGAGCGGACATAGGATGCCGCTGCCGAAATGGATTCCTTCATCACGTCACGCAGGTTGCCGGTAACCGTCATGCGGCCCTTGCCGGGCATCATCACGCCCTCGATCGTCAGCAGTTCGCCGCCGACCTCGGTCCAGGCGAGACCGGTGACCACCCCGACCTGATCGTCGCGCTCGGCTTCGCCATGGCGGAAGCGCGGCACACCGAGATAGTCGTGGATGTTCTCGGCCGTCACTTCGACCTTCTTGGTCTTGCCCTTGAGTATCTCCGTCACCGCCTTGCGCGCCAGCTTCATCAGCTCGCGCTCGAAGTTGCGCACGCCCGCCTCTCGCGTGTAGTTCTGGATGACCGCCATAAGGGCGCCATCGGTCACGGAGAATTCGTTCGGCTGGAGCGCATGATCGCGGATCGCCTTCGGCAGCAGGTGCCGCTTGGCAATCTCCCGCTTTTCATCTTCGGTATAGCCGGCAATGCGGATGACTTCCATGCGGTCCATCAGCGGCGGCGGAATGTTGAGCGTGTTCGCCGTGGTGATGAACATCACGTTGGAGAGGTCGTATTCCACCTCCAGGTAGTGATCCATGAACGTCGAGTTCTGTTCCGGATCGAGCACCTCCAGAAGCGCCGAAGACGGATCGCCACGGAAGTCCTGGCCCATCTTGTCGATCTCGTCGAGCAGGAAGAGCGGGTTGGACTTCTTCGCCTTCTTCATCGACTGGACGACCTTACCCGGCATGGAGCCGATATAGGTCCGCCGATGGCCGCGAATTTCGGCCTCGTCGCGAACGCCGCCCAGTGCCATGCGGATATATTCGCGGCCGGTCGCCTTGGCGATCGACTTGGCGAGCGACGTCTTGCCGACGCCGGGAGGACCGACGAGGCACAGGATCGGCCCCTTGATCTTGGACGAACGGGCCTGCACCGCCAGGTACTCGACGATACGTTCCTTTACCTTGTCCAGACCGAAGTGATCGGTATCCAGCACCTTTTCGGCGTGGTTGAGATCGGTCTTGATCTTCGACTTCTTGCCCCAGGGCAGGCCCAGCAGCCAGTCGAGATAGTTGCGGACCACAGTCGCTTCCGCCGACATCGGGCTCATCTGGCGCAGCTTCTTCAGCTCCGCATCCGCCTTTTCGCGGGCTTCCTTGGAGAGCTTCGTCTTGGAGATGCGCTCTTCGAGCTCGGCCATCTCGTCGCGGCCGTCCTCGCTGTCGCCGAGCTCCTTCTGAATCGCCTTCATCTGCTCATTGAGGTAGTACTCGCGCTGCGTCTTCTCCATCTGGCGCTTGACACGCGAACGGATGCGCTTTTCGACCTGAAGAACCGAAATCTCGCCTTCCATGAAGCCGAGCGCCTTTTCGAGGCGCATCTTCACGCTCGTCGTCTCCAGCATTTCCTGCTTTTCGACGATCTTGATCGACAGGTGGGATGCGACGGTATCAGCGAGCTTCGAGTAGTCTTCGATCTGGCTCGCGACGCCGACGACTTCCGGCGAAATCTTCTTGTTGAGCTTCACATAGCTCTCGAATTCGGAAACGACCGAACGGCTCAGCGCCTCGATCTCGACCGGATCCTCGTCCGGTTCGGGCAGTGCATGGGCCATGGCCTCGTAGAAATCGTCACGCGGCGTATAGCGCTCGATCTCGGCACGCGACCGTCCTTCGACCAGAACCTTCACGGTGCCGTCGGGGAGCTTCAGAAGCTGCAGCACGTTTGCAATCGTGCCGACTTTGTAAATGGCGGAGGGTTCCGGATCGTCATCCGTAGCGTTGATCTGGGTCACGAGCATGATCTGCTTGTCGGTACCCATGACCTCTTCGAGTGCACGGATCGACTTTTCCCGGCCGACGAAGAGCGGCACGATCATGTGGGGGAAGACCACGATGTCACGCAGCGGCAGAACCGGATAGGTCGCGCTTTCAGTCGCCGGAGACGTTTTGTTCGTCATATCATTTCCTTTCCGTCCCGATGTTCGGGCCCGTTTCCGGGAGCCTCTACGGCACTCCCGGCTGTCACATTTCGTACATGAAAGTGGAGTGCAAGAGAGGCCTTTTCAAGGTACGGCGCAATCCCCGCCTTCATGGATAATCCCCGACCTTTAAGCTCGGATGCTGTTGCAGACCTTGCGACCTGCCCGGATATCGCGGTCCGCAAATACGCATCCATTGAATCGGCACATCATCGCGTTGTTGCGGCACTTTAGCAACAATCGATTGGTGCGATCACCATGATTTTGAACTGAAACATTCGAGCGAACGGGCCGGAACGGCGCCTGCAGAGCCGTCCTCCAAAACGCCGGTTCCCCACCCCTTCGCCCCCACGATCGCAACGGCGTCACATGAAAAAGCCCGCACGCGGCGGGCTCTTCAAACAATCGTGAGCGGCGTTGCGCGCCCGAGAAGACGCGCGGCACTGTGGCCTCAAGCCGAAACGTTGGTCTTCTCCTCGGAACGCTCCGAGTAGATGTAGAGCGGCCTCGCCGTCCCCTTGACGACCTCGTCCGAAATGACGACTTCGCGAACGCCTTCCAGCGTCGGCAGTTCGAACATGGTGTCGAGCAGGATCTTCTCCATGATCGAACGCAGGCCGCGTGCGCCGGTCTTGCGGACGATGGCACGGCGGGCGATCTCACGCAGCGCGTCCTCGTGGAAGTTCAGTTCGACGTCTTCCATCTCGAAAAGCCGCTGATACTGCTTGACCAGAGCGTTCTTCGGCTCGGACAGAATCTGGATCAGCGCATCCTCGTCGAGATCCTCGAGCGTCGCCAGAACCGGCAAGCGCCCGATGAACTCCGGGATGAGGCCGAACTTGACCAGATCTTCCGGTTCTAGCTCGCGCAGCACCTCGCCGACGCGGCGGTCTTCCGGAGCGCGCACGGTCGCGCCGAAGCCGATCGACGTCTTCTCGCCGCGGGCGGAGATGATCTTGTCGAGGCCCGCAAAAGCGCCGCCGCAGATGAAGAGGATATTCGTCGTATCCACCTGCAGGAATTCCTGCTGCGGATGCTTGCGGCCGCCCTGGGGCGGTACCGAGGCGACGGTACCTTCCATGATCTTCAAAAGCGCCTGCTGCACGCCCTCGCCCGAAACGTCGCGAGTGATCGACGGGTTGTCGGACTTACGGGAAATCTTGTCGACCTCGTCGATGTAGACGATGCCGCGCTGGGCGCGCTCGACGTTGTAATCGGCCGCCTGCAGGAGCTTGAGGATGATGTTCTCGACGTCCTCACCGACATAGCCGGCCTCCGTCAGCGTCGTCGCGTCGGCCATCGTGAAGGGAACGTCGATGATGCGGGCGAGCGTCTGCGCCAGATAGGTCTTGCCGCAGCCGGTCGGCCCGACCAGCATGATGTTCGACTTCGCCAGCTCCACGTCGCTGCTCTTTGCCGCATGTGCAAGGCGCTTGTAGTGGTTATGCACGGCGACCGACAGGATGCGCTTGGCCTGCTGCTGACCGATGACGTATTCGTCGAGGACCTTGATGATCTCCTGCGGCGTCGGAACGCCGTCGCGGGACTTGACCATCGAGGTCTTGTTCTCTTCGCGGATGATGTCCATGCAGAGTTCGACGCATTCATCGCAGATGAACACGGTCGGTCCGGCAATCAGCTTGCGGACTTCATGCTGGCTCTTGCCGCAAAACGAACAATAGAGGGTATTCTTCGAGTCACCGCCGTTGCTACCGCTGACCTTGCTCATTTCCACTTCCTTCCAGCACGCCGGACACCTTCGGAAAGATATCACGGACACTCAGTTCGCCTTGCACGTCGGCTCCAGGCGCCGCCCAAGGCTCTTGGGAGTACTCACCGTCCCGGGCGGAGGCCCGATCACCGGTTGCAACGACTCTCCCGATCAAATCCGAATGCTATGCCCCTTGTTCCAACATAGCATTAAGGATTCATATTAACGGCTTTGCCCCTCGGATAAAGCCCCTTCGCCATTACAAATGTGTCACAATTACATCTGTGGCGACACAAAAGCCCGTGTTCGAACCTATTCCATGCCCTCGACCGCATCGCGCGACGTGATCACCTTGTCGATCAAACCCCAGTCGAGCGCTTCGTCCGCGCTCATGAAATGATCGCGGTCGAGCGTCTGCTCGACTTCTTCGTAGGTGCGGCCGCAATGCTTGACGTAAACCTCGTTCAGCCGGCGCTTCATCTTGAGAATGTCGCGTGCATGCCGTTCGATGTCGGACGCCTGGCCCTGGAACCCGCCGGAGGGCTGGTGGACCATGATGCGCGAATTGGGCGTTGCGAACCGCATGTCCTTGTGACCGGCGGCAAGCAGCAGCGAGCCCATCGATGCCGCCTGGCCGATGCAGAGCGTCGATACCGCCGGCTTGATGAACTGCATGGTGTCGTAGATCGCCATGCCCGCCGTCACGACACCGCCCGGAGAGTTGATGTAGAGAGCGACTTCCTTCTTCGGGTTTTCCGCCTCGAGGAACAGCAGCTGTGCGCAGACCAGCGTCGCCATGTGGTCTTCGACCGGTCCCGTCAGGAAGATGATGCGCTCCTTGAGCAGTCGCGAATAGATGTCGTAGGATCGCTCGCCGCGATTGGTCTGCTCAACAACCATCGGCACCAGCGCCATGGCCGTATCAACTGGATTTCTCATATCGAACCTTCATCAATCGGGACCGCATCCCTTCGCGGACCGGAATCATCGGATAAGCCTCAGACCTTACATAGAGTGTCAATGCCCTTCACTTCAAGACGCGAACATTCGATAAACTGAATAGTCGCAGGCCCGGGGTCCAGAGCTTTTCATCGGCGTGGCGGATTGGCGGTAGAACAATTTTCCAATTCTTGATGCCGTCGCGCATGCCCCCGGCCACCTTCCTCACAGGCATTCGCAATAGCGCGGTAAACGACCGGTAAATTCCGTCGCCTCTCAAAGCTGTGACTCCAACGGCAGAAAGCGGATCACGCCGGCGATCAGCCGCCGGAGAATGCCTGCGTCCGGCTCGCGCCGCAGCAGCCGCAGGGAGCCGTTCGTCCGATCCCGCCATGCGGGCCGGCCGTCCTTCAGCATCAGGCGATAGCTCCGTTCCGGCGCCGTTTCCTCGTCGAATATCGATTGGAGCTCGGCGGCGAGCGCCTCGTCGGAAAAGACGATGCCCATCTCGGTGTTGAGCGACGCGGAACGCGGATCGAAGTTCATGGAGCCGACGTAGCCGCAGAGGCCATCGACGACGAAGGCCTTGGTGTGGAGGCTCGCGTTTCGCGCTCCGAACAGCGACATGCGGTGACGATCGAAGAAATCGCCGCGCTCCTTGAGCTCGTAGAGCTCGACACCGCCGTCAAGCAGCCCTTTGCGATACTTCACGTAGCCGCCATGCACTGCCGCGACATCGGTTGCAGCGAGCGAATTCGTCAGCACCGCCACCCTCGCGCCCTTTCCCGCGAGGAGCGCCAGCACGCGCGTCCCCGCTGCGCCGGGGATGAAGTAGGGCGAGATGATCCGCAGATCACGGCTGGCGCCCTTGATCAGTGGGAACAGTTCGCGCAGCAGCCAGTTCTGCCGCTTCTGCATCAGCGCCTTTTCCGGCGGGTCGAACGCCATGCGCACATCCGCGCTGCGATGGAGGGTCCGGCTTCCCCAGTATGAGCCGGGACCCGCAGCCGCCGCGTCTGCGACCCTTTCCAGATAGAAGCGCGCGGCCGCCGTGCGCGCCAGCCCGTCCAGCGCCTCCCTCAGCGCCGGAAGGTACTGCTTGCGCGGCGTCCTGAGGGCTGCGATCGGCAGCACCGACGTGCTGTTCCAGTAGAGATCGAACATGGCCGTCGCCTGGTCGACGACCGGACCCGCCATCCAGACGTCGAGGTCACGGAAGTTCGACAGTTCGGCCGCGTCGAAATAGGCATCACCGATGTTGCGCCCACCGGATATCGCCAGCCGGCCATCGGCAACCCACAGCT
Organism: Ensifer meliloti; assembly: GCF_030064585.1. NCBI lineage: Bacteria > Pseudomonadati > Pseudomonadota > Alphaproteobacteria > Hyphomicrobiales > Rhizobiaceae > Ensifer > Ensifer meliloti. The sequence goes on along the minus strand of NZ_CP120365.1, from coordinate 3,627,712 downwards.
TGTTGTGCATCCGGCGCGTCGCACTGAAGGCCCGTATCGCCATTTCGAACCCGCGGCGGAAGCGGTCCGTTCGTGCCCGGCTTGGGTTGAAGAGGCGCACGTCGACATTCGGATGGGCGTCGAGCGAAATGCAGAGACGATCATGGATTCCTGCATTGATATCGTCGAGCAGCAGGCGGACGCGAACGCCGCGGTCGGCCGCCCGGATGATCTCGCGCGTCAGCAGAAACCCCGTCAGGTCGTCCTTCCAGTAGTAATATTGCAGGTCGAGGCTGCGCCCCGCCCGGCGCGCCGAAAGCGCCCGCGCAACGAAGGCTTCGATGTTATCGGAAATGAGCGCGACCACGCTCTCGCCGGGCTGGGCGGCACCCAGCAGTGGGCCCAATTGCCGATCGATGCCCGTCTCGTCTCCGCCGATGGGGAGCGCGAATGAGGGTTCGGTCCGCGGCCTGCGGCCAAACCAGCCGTAGACATAGAGGACCGCGACCAGGAAGAGCCCGCAGAGCGCTACGAGAAAAAGTGCAACCCACGACCACATCAGATGCTGCCCTGCCGCATGTTTCACCGGAGCCGGATCAAGGGTGAAACATGCAGAAACCAAAGTACGACGGCGACCATTGCGCCTTCTATGAGGCGTGCGACACCGCTATCCCTGCCCCGCATCGGCCAATCGGGCCTCCTCATCCTCGGGGCCGTCCTTCTGGACAACCTTGAGATCGATCGAGGCCTTGACGGGCAGATGGTCCGAAGCCACGCGCGCCAGCGGCGTGTCGTGCACGGCCACCGAGGTCACCAGATGATGCGGATTGCCGAGAACCCGGTCGAGCGGCAGCAGCGGAAAGCGCGAGGGAAAACTGGCAACGGCTGAATGCGACGGGTCGAATATCGGACTGAGGAAGCTGAGCGAGGAGCGTTTGCCCATGCGCCACTCGTTGAGGTCGCCGATCAGCAGCGTCGGCCGGCCGGCACCGTCCGCCGTCGCCTTCAAAAGCGTTTCCGCCTGGCGCGCCCGGGAATGACGCAGCAGGCCCAGGTGAGCGGCGATCACCCGCAACGGTCCCGCTTTCAGGTCGAGATCGACGACGAGGGCACCGCGCGGCTCGACGCCCGGCAATTTCAGCTGCCGCACGTCGGAAACCGCACCCTCACGGATAAGCAGGACGTTGCCATGCCATCCGTGGCCTTTCTCGCTAAAAGGCGAAATCGGAACGGAGACAAGATGCGCCTCACGGCGCAGGTGCTCGAGATCCAGGAGCCCCGCGCGCTCGCCGAATCTCTGGTCGGCCTCCTGAAGCGCGACGATATCCGCACCGATCTCGGCGATAACCTGCGCAATTCGCGGCGGGTCGAAGCGCCCGTCGGTGCCCACGCATTTGTGGATATTATAGGAGGCGATCACGATGTCGCCGCGGTTAACGGCGGCATCACGGTTGACGACCGTGGGCCGCCGCTTTCGTATCGCCGCCATAATGCCCGCGGATAGATTGCCTTGCGCCTTTGCCATGCCGCTCCCTGCTTGCTGCCGCATCATGCTCAAATAGGTCGGGCGGTGCTACCGAAAAAGTATCTATCGCCGATGTTGTTCCTTCCGGTGCCGAGGCACTTGCAGTCAGCCCTCATGGCGCAATAGAGATGCGGATCGCCATCCGATTGCAGCATTCGAAGAGTCGATATCATGTCCATCGCCCCCGGTATCACCATCGACGGCCCCGCCCGGCGCGTCTCCCTTGACGTCCGCAACCCCCGTTTCTTCCGCAATCCGCTGCCGGCCTACGCGGCGCTCCATGCGCAATGTCCGGCCTTTTTCTGGGAAGAGCCGCAGCAGTGGTTCTTTGCGGGCTACGAGCAGGTGAACAGCCTGTTGCGCGACCGTCGCTTCGGCCGACAGATCCTGCATGTCGCGACCCGGGAAGAACTCGGCATGCCGGAGCCGAAACCGCATCTGAAAGATTTCGATGCACTCGAGGCGCACTCGCTGCTCGAACTGGAGCCTCCGGCCCATACGCGGCTGCGCACGCTCGTCAACCGCGCCTTCGTCTCCCGTCAGATCGAACAGCTCAGGCCGGAAATCGAGGCGCTCTCGCATGCGGTGATCGACGGCTTCGAGAAGGATGGCGAGACCGAGCTGTTGAAGACCTATGCCGAGACGATCCCGGTAACCATCATCGCGCGGATGCTCGGCATTCCGGTCGAAGCGGCGCCGCGTCTGCTCGACTGGTCGCACCGCATGGTGAAGATGTACGTGTTCAATCCCAGCCTGGAAACGGAGTTCGACGCCAACAATGCATCGGCGGAGTTCGCCGGCTACCTGAAAGGGATCATAGCCGGGAAGCGGACAAACCCGGCCGACGACCTGCTCACGCATATGATCACCTCGGAGAAAGACGGCGAGCGCCTGTCGGACGCGGAGCTGATTTCGACCACGGTCCTCCTTCTGAATGCGGGCCACGAGGCGACGGTTCATCAGATCGGCAATGCCGTGCGCACGATCCTGCAGTCCGGCCTCTCGCCCGCCGGACTTTTCTCGGACGAGAAGGCGACGGAGCGCACGGTGGAGGAGTGTCTGCGCTTCGCCGCGCCCTTGCACATCTTCCAGCGCTACGCCCTCATGGATATCGAGCTGGAGAACGGCATCGCCCTCAGGAAAGGGGACAAGATCGGCCTCATGCTGGGGGCGGCGAACGTCGATCCGCGCAAATTCTCCTCTCCCGATACGTTCAGGCCGGACCGCAACGAAGGCGCCAATCTTTCATTCGGCGCCGGCCTGCACTTCTGCATCGGCGCACCGCTGGCACGGCTGGAGTTGCAGATTTCGCTGCCGATCCTGTTCCGACGGCTTCCCGGGATGCGGCTCAAGAACGAGCCGCCGGTCAAGGACGCCTTCCACTTTCATGGTCTGGAGCGGCTCGATCTCGTCTGGTGAGCGGCGGCTCGAAATCGCTAACTTCCCCCAACCTCATTCCTGTGCTTGTCACAGGAATCCAGCCACCCCAAGTCCTTGGGCTGAAAGAACTCTTCCCGCGCCGCAGACGCGGCGCTGCTGGATCCCTGTGACAGGCACAGGGATGAGGGCGAAAGGAGGGACGGATGCAGTCCGTCGATACGTCGGTACTATCCACAGGCCGCGCCGCAGTTGAAATATGCCCGCACACCCGCAAGCGGACACTGCCGTAACGCATACCTTCTCCCAACCTCATTCCTGTGCCCGTCACAGAAATCCAGCCAGACCAAGTCCTTGGGCTGAAAGACTCTTCCCCCGCCGCAGACGCGGCGCTGCTGGATCCCTGTGACAGGCACAGGGATGAGGGTGGAAGTGGGGACGGATGCCGTCCGTCGATACGGAGATACTATCCTCAGGCCGAGCCGCAGGTGAAATATGCCCGCACACCCACAAGCGGACACTGCCCGTAACGCATACCTTCCCCCAACCTCATTCCTGTGCCCGTCACAGGAATCCAGCAAGCCCAAGTCCTTGGGCTTAAAGAACTGTTCGGCGCCGCAGACGCGGCGCTGCTGGATCCCTGTGACAAGCACAGGGATGAGGGTGGACGTGGGGACGGATGCCGTCCGTCGATACGGAGATACTATCCTCAGGCCGAGCCGCAGGTGAAATATGCCCGCACACCCGCAAGCGGACACTGCCGTAACGCATACCTTCCCCAACGTCCTCATCGCGGCCGGCGTCAGACGCGGATCACGTAGTCCTTGCGAGTCGTTTCAACGACTTCCCAGGTTCCCTTGAAGCCGGGTCTCAGCACCAGGCTGTCGCCGGCTCTGAGATGAAGGGGTACCCCGCCCTCTTCGGTCACGATCGAATGACCTGAGAGGATGTGGAAATATTCCCACTCGTCATAGACGATGCGCCACTTGCCCGGCGTGGCCTCCCATATGCCCGCATAGAGCCCGCCGGCCTCCTCGAAATTCCAGGTGCGAAATTCCGGATTTCCAGAAATCAGCCTGTCGGGCGCCGGCGCCCCGATCTCAGCTTCGACAGAAGACGGATCGAAATTCAGCATATGGCTCATGGGAAGCCTCCACGTCCTGCAGTGCCTCTCAGGCCTTGCCCAGCGCCTGTTCCAGATCGGCAATGATGTCGGCCACATCCTCGATGCCGACCGACAACCGGATGACGTCGGGTCCGGCGCCTGCGGCGACCTGCTGCTCCGGCGTGAGCTGCCGGTGCGTGGTCGATGCGGGGTGGATGACGAGCGAACGCGTGTCGCCGATATTGGCAAGATGGGAGAACATTTCCAGTGCCTCGACAAAGCGCTTTCCCGCCTCGTATCCGCCCGCGAGCCCGAAGGTGAAAACGGCTCCCGCCCCCTTCGGCGAGTAGCGTTTCTGCAGTGCGTGGTTCGGATCGCCTTCGAGCCCGGAATAGCGGACCCAGGACACTTTTTCATGCCCCTTCAGCCATTTAGCGACCTCCAGCGCGTTGTCGCAATGGCGCTGCATCCTCAGCGGCAGCGTCTCGACGCCGGTCTGGATCAGGAAGGCGTTGAAGGGCGAAATGGCCGGACCGAAGTCCCTCAGACCCAGTACCCGTGCGGCGATGGCGAAAGCGAAGTTGCCGAAGGCCTGGTGCAGGACGACGCCGCCATATTCGGGCCTCGGCTCCGACAGCAGCGGATACTTGCCGGATTTCGACCAGTCGAACGTACCGCCGTCGACGATGATGCCACCCATCGAATTGCCATGACCGCCGATGAATTTGGTGAGCGAATGGACGACGATATCGGCGCCGTGTTCGAGCGGCCGCATCAGATAGGGCGTCGCCATCGTATTGTCGACGATGAGCGGCAGTCCGTGTCGCCGCGCAACGTCAGCGATCGCGGCTATGTCGACGAAGGTGCCGCCCGGATTGGCGAGGCTTTCGATGAAGATCGCCTTGGTGCGTTCGTCGATCTGCGCATCGAAGCTTTCGGGCTCCGCCGAATCGGCCCAGCGGACCTGCCAGTCGAAGGCCTTGAAGGCATGGCCGAACTGATTGGCCGACCCGCCGTAAAGCTGTCTGGCGGAAACGAAATTGTCACCCGGCCTCATGATCGTATGGAAAACCAGCAGCTGGGCCGCATGCCCCGAGGAAACGGCCAGCCCGGCGGTCCCGCCTTCGAGCGCCGCGATCCGCTCCTCCAGCACCGCCTGCGTCGGGTTCATGATGCGGGTATAGATATTGCCGAATTGCTGGAGGCCGAAGAGTGCGGCCGCATGATCCGTGTCGTTGAAGACGAAGCTGGTCGTCTGATAGATCGGCGTCGCCCGCGCACCGGTCGTCGGATCGGGCTGGGCCCCGGCGTGAATTGCAAGCGTGCTGAATCCGGGTCCGGCTTTCATCGTCGTTCCTCCCTCAATTATCAAGGATCATCCGACCAGTCGCGGATATTCGATTGCCGGGCAACGGTCCATGACGACCTTGATGCCTGCGGCCTCAGCCTTGGCGGCAGCTGCGTCGTCGCGGACGGACAGTTGTCCCCAGATGACCTTGGGCAGGGCCGGCAGCGCCAGGATCTCGTCGACGAGCGCGGGCAAGGCCGAAGCCGCACGGAAGACGTCCACCATGTCGATCGGCTCCCCTATATCCGCGAGGCGCGCTACCACCGGCTGGTCGAGGATCGTACCGCCCGCATGGCCGGGATTGACCGGAATGACGCGGTATCCCTTGCGGAGAAGGAAGGCCATGACGCGATAGCTCGGCCGCTCCGGCTTCGGCGAGGCGCCGACGAGCGCGATGGTCTTCGTCTCGCGCAGGATGTCGGCAAGATAATAGTCCGGGTAGGCGTCGTGGTTCATGCTTGTTGTCCGGGCATGTTCATCATGCGGAGCGATAGTTGGCGTGGAGCGGCCGCGAGTCAACCGAGGCACCTTCCCCCGGCCATGCATTTCAACCGTTTCGTTGCGATCGATCCGTAATTCCGGTTGCATTTCGGCAAATGCGAGCCCACAACCGGCTTTCCCGCCCAATCACCCCGCCGAGGTTCATCTTGCCGCCGGACGTCATTGCGCTCGTACTTCTCGGAGCGCTGCTGCACGCGACCTGGAACGCGCTCGTCAAGGCCGGTACGGAAAAATCGCTCGACGCCGCCATGGTGTCGCTTGGCGGCGCGGTCGTGGCGCTCCCCTTCCTGCCCTTCCTCCCGATGCCCGGTTCCGAGGCCGTGCCTTACATCCTGGTTTCGGCACTTTTCCAGTTCGCCTATTTCCAGCTGGTCGCAGCCGCGTACCGCGCAGGTGACATCGGGCTGGTCTATCCCTTGATGCGCGGCGTCGCTCCTCTGCTCGTTGCGGCGACGAGCAGCCTCGTCATCGGCGAGGAACTGACCGGCGGCGCGATGGCCGGCATCATGACGATCTGCGCGGGCGTGCTGACGCTCGCCTTCGAATCCCGCAAGGGCGGCAGGCACGCCATCGTTCTGGCACTGCTCAATGCCTGCGTGATCGCGAGCTATACCTATGTCGACGGGATAGGCGCCCGCATCTCCGGCAATGCCATATCCTACACGCTCTGGATGGCATTGCTGCCGCCGGTCCTGCTCTTCGGCTGGGCCTTTGCCCGGCGCGGCGTCAAGCCGGTCGCGCGGCATGTGAGCCGTCACTGGTGGCGCGGGCTTATCGGCGGCGCCGGATCGATCGGCTCCTATGGCCTTGCGCTCTGGGCGATGACGAAAGCCCCGGTCGCCACCGTCGCGGCGCTCCGCGAAACGGCAATCCTCTTTGCCGTGGTCATCTCCGTCGTGTTCCTCAAGGAGCGCGTCAGCGCCTGGCGCATCATCGCCGCCTGCATCATTGCGCTCGGTGCCTTGCTGCTCAGGCTCGCCTGAGGCCTAGGACATAAAGCGCGCCGCGCTGTAGGTCGTTATCATGCATGTCGTATCCAAAACCGCTGCACACTTTTGGGCGGCATGCACTATTCCTCCTTCCATTCCGGCATGCGCTTGCCGAGAAAGGCACCGATACCTTCCTCGGCATCGCGGGCGAGCATGTTCTCGACCATCACACCGACAGCGAAGTCGTAAGCATCGGCAAGCGGCATTTCCGCCTGGCGATAGAAAGCCTCCTTGCCGATCTTCAGCGCCTGCGGCGACTTCGAGGCGATGATCGACGCATATTTGTCGATGACCTGGCGCAGATATTGCTGCGGGACGATGCGATTGACGAGACCGAACTCCTTCGCTGTCCCGGCATCGATCGTCTCACCGGTCAAAAGCATCTCCATCGCCTGCTTGCGATGGGCGGCGCGCGTCAGGGCGACCATCGGCGTAGAACAGAAAAGACCGATATTCACGCCGGGGGTGCAGAAGGTCGACGTGTCGGTGCAGATCGCGAGATCGCAACTGGCGACCAGCTGGCAGCCCGCGGCGGTCGCGAGGCCATCGACTTCGGCGATGACCGCCTGCGGCAGCCTGGTGATCGTCAGCATGACTTCGGCTGCTAGGCGAATCGTTCGCTCGAAGAACGCCCGGCCTCCGTCGGGGTCGGCCCTGTGGGAGGTCATTTCCTTGAGATCGTGGCCGGCGGAGAAGAGCTTGCCTGTCGCGGCGATCACGACGACCTTGATCTCTTTCGAGACGGACGCCTCCTCGAGCGCCGCCAGCAATGCTTCCATCAGGGCGATCGAAAGCACGTTTGCCGGGGGATTGTTGAGGGTAAGCCGCAGGACCGGGCCATCGAACTCCCGCAGCAAGGGTCCGTTCGACTCTTCTTTCCTGAATGAAACGACGTCCGCCATGGTTCTCTCCCATATCGAAGTTCGTGCCGTGGTACGCCGCCGTCACCGCTCTTTCAAGCCCGCGCGCCGGACTGACCCATAACTGCGTAAGACCAATTTCCCGCTTGCGCGGCGCTGCAGGACGTTCTGTAACGGGTGCAACAAGGCAAGTAACATGGAGAGGACGCGATGACCCTGCAGCCGGTCATGACCGTCGATGAGCTCAACCGCTTTCTCGACACCGATTTTCCGCAGGTCCACACGGACGGGAAGGTCTTCTCGGTGACCGAGACCGGACCGGGCTTCGCCACGATGCGGCTCGACCCGAACGAGCGCCACATCCGTCCGGGCGGCACGGTCTCGGGCCCGACGCTCTTCGCGCTGGCGGACGTGTCGGCCTATATCGCGCTCATCGCGCATATCGGTCCGGTCGCGCTTGCCGTCACCACCAGCCTCAACATCAACTTCCTGCGCAAGCCGGAACCGGAACCACTCGAATGTACCTGCCGGATTCTCAAGCTTGGCAAACGGCTGGCCGTTCTCGACGCCTCGATAAAGCCGGTGGCAAGCCCCGATTTGGTCGCTCATGCGACGGCGACCTATTCCATTCCGCCTCGCTGAAGTGTGGTATTATAAAACCACATCGCTAACCGTTTGAATTCACTTCATCTTCTTTCATGACGCGCGGAAAGTCGGCCTTGACCTTGTTTGCGAGCTTCCGTATAAGCTGCCCCAGATCGCGGTCCGACTGGGCCGCCTTCTTTTTTGCCCTCCTCGAGGTCAAAGCAAGCAACAAGAAACGCCCGGCTTCGTTCCGGGTCCAAACGAAAGAGTTTAGATATGGCAACCTTCGTTCAGAAGCCTGCAGAGGTGGAGAAGAAGTGGATCCTCATCGACGCCGAAGGCCTCGTTGTCGGTCGCCTCGCTTCCCTCATCGCAAACCGCCTGCGCGGCAAGCATAAAGCCACCTACACGCCGCATGTCGACGACGGCGACAACGTCATCGTCATCAATGCAGAGAAGGCCGTCCTCACCGGCAAGAAGTACACCGACAAGAAGTACTACTGGCACACCGGTTACCCCGGCGGCATCAAGGAGCGCACCGCGCGCCAGATCATCGAAGGCCGCTTCCCGGAGCGCGTCATCGAGAAGGCCGTCGAGCGCATGGTTCCGCGCGGCCCGCTCGGCCGTCGCCAGATGAAGAACCTGCGTGTCTACGCCGGCTCGAACCACCCGCACGAAGCACAGCAGCCGGCCGTCCTCGACGTCGCCAAGCTGAACAGCAAGAACACAAGGAGCGCCTGATAATGGCTGACCTTTCCGCTCTCAAGGAAATCGCCACGACCGCGGAACCGGCTGCTCCGGTTCACGTCAAGAAAGTCGACGCCCAGGGCCGCTCCTACGCGACCGGCAAGCGCAAGGACGCCGTCGCCCGCGTTTGGATCAAGGCCGGTTCCGGCAAGATCACCATCAACGGCAAGCCTTTCTCGGACTATTTCGCCCGTCCGGTTCTGCAGATGATCCTGCAGCAGCCGGTCGTCGCGGCTGCCCGTGACGGCCAGTTCGACATCGATGCGACCGTTGCCGGCGGCGGCCTTTCCGGCCAGGCCGGTGCCGTTCGTCACGGCATTTCCAAGGCCCTCACCTACTTCGAACCGGGCCTGCGCCCCGTTCTGAAGCGTGGCGGCTTCCTCACCCGCGACAGCCGCGTGGTCGAGCGCAAGAAGTACGGCCGTGCCAAGGCACGTCGTTCGTTCCAGTTCTCCAAGCGCTAATCGCTGGCAGACTGCACTTTCGAAGGCCGGGCTCGTCCCGGCTTTTTTTCATGCTCCGTGGGCCAAGGGTTCCCGTGCACATGATTTTGACGCCGGGCTCTTGCCTTGCCCCGATCGATTGGCCAACGTCCCGTCCATCCGACGGGAGAACAGCATGGCCAACAAGTCGATCGACCACGCGATCACTGCAAAATCACTGACGACGGCGGCCTCCGATCCGACGCATGCCGGCATCCTTTCCTTCATGCGGCGGAAATACACCAAGGAGCTCAAGGGTGTGGAGGCGGTCGTCTGGGGAATCCCGTTCGATGCGGCCACGTCGAATCGCCCCGGCGCACGCTTCGGGCCTCAGGCGATCCGCCGTGCATCGGCGATCTTCGACAACGATCCGCAATATCCGTTCCAGCGCGACCTGTTTGCCGACATGGCGACGATCGATTACGGCGATTGCCTGCTCGACTACGGCAAACATGCGAGGACTCCCCAGACCATCGAGCGCGAGGCGTCGAAAATCCTGAAGTCGGGCGCCTACCTGCTGACGCTCGGCGGCGACCACTTCGTCACCTATCCCATCCTGAGGGCCCATGCAGCCCTGCACGGGCCCCTCGCCCTCGTCCAGTTCGATGCCCATCAGGACACCTGGCCGGACGAGAAAGGCCGCATCGATCATGGCGCCTTCGTCGGCCGCGCGGCACGCGAGGGACTGATCGACGTGGAACGCTCGATCCAGATCGGCATCCGGACGCATGCACCGGAGGATTGCGGCATTCGGATCGTCTACGGCTACGAGCTCGAGGAGATGCGCGCCGAGGAGATCGCCGATACCATCATCCGCCATGTCGACAATCGCCCCGCCTATCTGACCTTCGATATCGATTGCCTCGACCCGGCCTTTGCGCCCGGCACGGGCACGCCCGTGGCCGGCGGCCCCTCGAGCGCAAAGATACTATCGGTCCTGCGCAAACTCGGAGCGCTTCATATCGCCGGAAGCGACGTGGTCGAGGTGGCGCCCGCCTACGACCACGCGGACCTCACCGCCATTGCTGGCTCGACCATCGCCATGTATATGCTGGGCCTGCGTGCCGAGTGGCTGGCGGAGAGGCGCGGCTGATCGAAGCGGCTGCGTGCGCTCAAGAAATTGATTCAATTCTATGCCAGACTGATTCCGGAAACGCCGCTAACGGACTGCAGGAGCAGGGAAATCATGAAACCGAAGATCTTTATCGATGGCGAACACGGCACGACGGGCCTGCAGATCCGTGTGCGCATGGCCGGGCGTACGGATCTCGAACTCCTGTCCATTCCGGAAGCAGAGCGACGCAATGCGGCGATGCGTGAGGACCTTCTGAACAGCGCCGATATCGCCATCCTATGCCTGCCGGACGACGCCTCGCGGGAGGCCGTTGCCATGGTGGCCGGAAACAATCGCGTGCGCGTCATCGACACTTCGACCGCGCATCGCGTCGCTCCCGACTGGGCCTATGGCTTTGCCGAGATGGACAAGGCGCAGCCCCAGCGGATCCGCGACGCGCGCCATGTCGCCAATCCCGGCTGCTACCCGACCGGAGCGATCGCCCTGATCCGCCCTCTGCGCCAGGCGGGTATCCTGCCGGATGGCTATCCCGTCACCGTCAATGCGGTTTCGGGCTATACCGGCGGCGGCAAACAGATGATCGCGCAGATGGAGGACGATCAGAATCCGGACCACATCGGCGCGCCGCATTTCCTTTATGGGCTTACGCTGAAGCACAAGCACGTGCCGGAAATGAAGATGCACGGGCTCCTCGAGCGCGCACCGGTCTTCAGCCCTTCCGTCGGCAAGTTCGCGCAGGGGATGATCGTGCAGGTGCCGCTCTATCTCGAGGACCTGGCTGCCGGTGCAACGCTCGAAACGATCCATCGTGCCCTCGTCGACCATTATGCGGGACAGTCGATCGTCGAAGTCGTGCCGCTTGACGAGAGCGCCAAGCTCGCCCGGATCGATGCGACGGAGCTCGCCGGCAGCGACGCCATGAAGCTTTTCGTCTTTGGCACCAAGGGCGGAGCGCATGTCAATCTGGTCGCGCTGCTCGATAATCTCGGCAAGGGCGCCTCGGGCGCCGCCGTCCAGAACATGGACCTGATGCTGTCCGCCTGACACAGCAAATCGAGACGAAAACCCCGGCAGCGTTCCTGCCGGGGTTTTCGTTCGTTCGATCGCAGGCAAATCAGTCGCGCATTTCTATCGCCGTGTCTCTCGTATAGGTGCCGACGAAGCCGCGCCAATGGGCGATCGCGAAGCCGAGCACGACGAGCGCACCGCCCTGATGCAGCACGCCCCAGCCGATCGGTACCTGCAGAAGCAGCGTCGTAATGCCGATTGCCGCCTGCACCGTCACCAGCGCGAACAGGAGCACCGAGCGGCGGGCATGTGTCGTCTCCGGCGCGGCGCGGAGCGACGCGATCATGTGCCAAAGCGCCAATGCGAACAGCAGATAGGCGCCGAGACGGTGTACGAACTGCACCGTCTTCGGATTTTCGAAGAGATTGATCCAGGCGGGCTGCTGCACGAACAGGCCGCCCGGCACGATCGCCCCGTCCATCAGCGGCCAGGTGTTGTAGCTCAGACCCGCATCGAGACCCGCGACGATCGCGCCCAGATAGATCTGGAAGAGGCTCATGATCGCTATGGCCCCGGCCATCCCTTGCGACCTTTTCGTCGGATGCGCGTCGTCGGAATGCGGACACAGCCCCCGGTAAATCCACATGCAGGCGGCGAAGATCAGGCAGGCGATGGTCAGATGCGTGGCGAGCCGGTACTGGCTGACTGCAGTCCGTTCCGCCAGACCGGAGGATACCATCCACCAGCCGATGAAGCCCTGAAAACCGCCGAGCGCCAGGATTCCGAGAAGCGGCAGCCGCAGACGTCGCTCGATCCGCCCTGTGACCCAGAAGAAGAAGAGCGGCAGGGCGAAGATCACGCCGATGCCGCGCGCGAGCAGCCGGTGCGCCCATTCCCACCAGAAGATGGTCTTGAACTCATCGACCGTCATGCCCTTGTTGATCTGCTCATATTGCGGAATGCGCTGGTAGAGACGGAATTCCTCCTCCCATTCCTCCGCGGAGAGCGGCGGTATGACGCCGTGGACGGGTTTCCACTCGGTGATCGACAAGCCGGATTCGGTCAGTCGCGTCGCCCCTCCGACGAGCACCAGCGCAAACAGAGCGAAGAGAACGGCGGCAAGCCAGCCGCGGATCTGCCGGCGGTTGCGCTCGGTTCTGCCGATCTCTTTGAGCAGCATCTGTTCTGTTGCCAATTCGGCGTGGGCCATGGCACTCCCTCATCTGTCGCCGGAAACGGTACCGTTATGCCGGCGTTGCCGGTCAGGACGGTCTGAAAGCCGTTGATTTGCACCAGAGTGCCGTGCAAAACAAGGCCGAACCCTTTGCGGCATGCCGTCGCGGGCCGCCCGAGTGCCAGCGTTGCCGCCACTCGGGCCGCCCGAGTGCCAGCGTTGCCGCCACCGAAAGAACGAAAAATGCCCGTACGCCTCCGAAAACTGATCGGCACCGTCCTGCTCATCATCCTCGTCGTCGTCTACGCACTTGCGGCCGTTACCTTCGCTTCCCTGCTGCTCGGCGCGTCTCCCTGGTGGGTGCATCTGCTTTATTTCTTCTTCACCGGCCTGCTGTGGGTTCTTCCCGCCATGCTGATCATCAAGTGGATGGAAAAACCCGCCGCCGATCATTGAGGTTTCCAGGTATGAGAATCGCGGTAATCTCCGATATCCACGGCAACGATCTCGCGCTCGAGGCCGTGCTTGCCGACATCGATGCACAGGGCATCGACGAGATCGTCAATCTTGGCGATCATCTGAGCGGCCCGCTGAATGCCGCCCGGACGGCGGAGATCCTGATCGGCCGCCGTACCGCTGCGATACGCGGCAATCACGACCGCTATCTTCTCACGCTCAGCCCTGCCCGCATGGGATTGTCCGACCGCTCCGCCCATGACGAACTCGATGAGCACCACCTCCACTGGCTGGCCGCTCTGCCGGCGACCCTTGTCTATCGGGACGCTCTCTTTCTCTGCCATGGCACGCCGGCAAGCGACGAGACCTACTGGATGGAGGCGCTGACGGGCGATGGCATCGTTCACATGGCGCGGCGCGCGGAGATCGAGCGCTTTGCCGACGGTATCGAGCATCCAGTGATCCTCTGCGGCCACACGCATGTTCAACGCGCCCTGCGGCTTTCGGGCGGGCGGCTGCTGGTCAACCCGGGCAGTGTCGGCTGCCCTGCCTATGACGACGACCGGCCGGTCGCGCACAAGGTCGAAACCGGTTCGCCGGATGCCCGCTACGCCATTGTCGAGCGGGCCTCCGGCGACTGGAACGTCACCTTCCGCTGTGTCGGCTACGATCACATGGCGGCGTCGCTCCTCGCGGCCGAACGCGGCCGCGCCGAATGGGCAAGGGCGCTCGCGACCGGATTCCTCGACTGACTTCTACCGGGCGCCTTCCAGTGCATCGAGATCGGCGCCGGTTATCGCCGCGATGTTGCGCGTCACCTTGTCGATCGGCCAACGCCACCAGGCAATCGCCTGCAATCGCTCGATCGTCGCATCGGGGAAGCGCAATCTCACCACCCGTGCGGGATTGCCCGCGACGACGGCATAGGGAGGCAAATCCTTCGTAACGACCGCTTTTGCCGCAACGATCGCGCCATCGCCGATCGTCACGCCCGGCAAAATGGTCGCCTCCATGCCGATCCAGACATCGTTTCCGACGGTCGTGTCGCCACGATAACCGGTCCTGTAGGCGTCAGGGTCGAAGCCATCGCGCCAGGCACCGGGGAAGATGCCGAACGGAAAGGTCGAGAAGCCTCCGGTCGCGTGGTTGGCCCCGTTCATGATGAACTGTATGCCGGTCGCCAGCGCACAGAAGCGGCCGATCACCAGCCGATCGCCCACGAAGTCATAGTGATAGAGAACGCACTTCTCTTCGAAGCGCTCGGGACCGTCCGGATCGTCGTAATAGCTGAACTCGCCGGCCTCGATCAGTGGCGAGCGCACGATGTTCCTGAGAAATCCGATGCGCGGGAACTCGGCGACGGGAAAGGCGGCGCCTGGATCAGGCGCGGAATGGATGGGTGGCATTATTCGCTCCAGGGAAATGGTCGTCCTAGCAGACATTCAGGCCGGCTCTGCGGTCCGGCTGCACGAAACCGCTTGAACCCGGACCTTTCTCGGTGGCGCATCTGCCCCTCCATCGAACGGCAGAGAACTTAACGCGCCTGCGCCGGCAATTCCAGCCGCCGCCTGTTTCGGCTTCATATTCCCCTAACCCTGTTGTCTGCCGGGCACGCGAGTGCCTGCCGGATTAATCAGATCTATCGGAATTTCCGCTTCAATGGCTGCATCACGCATGCGGATCGACAATGATGGCAAGTTCCGATTTCACCCTTTCGCCGGAAACCAGCGCCGGGCGGTATCATTCGGCCGGTAGCCTCGCCCATGGAGGCAGCGCTGCCGACCGGATCACCATCTCCGTCCACGCGAACATGGCCGAGATCGAAGCGGAATGGCGCGCGCTTGACGAAAGCAGCGGCAATTCGCTGCATCAGAGCTTCGACTGGTGCGCGGCGTGGACAAAGACGCATGGCAGCGAGGTGCTGATCGTCCGTGGCGCCGCCGGCAGGGAGCCGCTTTTTCTCCTTCCTTTCGAGATCGAACGCAGCCCGCTTCTCCGCGCGGCGCGCCTGATCGGCTCGGAGCACAGCAATCTCAACACCGGCCTGTTCGGCGCCGGCATCGGCAACGTGCCCGCTGCGGAGCTCACGGCAGCGCTGACCGGCGGTATCGGTCGCCAGCTCCGCCGTTTCGCGGACGTGATCGTGTTCGACCGGACGCCGCGGATCTGGCGCGGCGCGCCGCACCCCCTCGCCGTTCTGGCCGGCATCGAGAACCCGAACGCCTCGTTCCAATTACCGCTTCTCGGCACCATGGAGCGCACGCTCGCCCAGGTCAATGCCAAGCGGCGGCGCAAAAAGATGCGCATATCCGAAAGGCGCCTCGCCGAGATCGGCGGCTACGACTATGTGATCGCTCGCGAAGCGCAGGAGGCCCATGCCCTGCTCGAGACATTCTTCCGGCAGAAAGCCGCCCGCTTCGAGACACTCGGCCTGCCGGATGCCTTTCGCGAGGCGGAGACGCGCACCTTTTTCCACGCCCTGATCGATGCCAGGGGCCCCGAGCCCGGCAACCTCCTGGAGCTCAATGCCATAAGGCTGAGGGGCGAACACGCCGGCCGCGTTGTCGCGGTCGCCGGTCTCTCGCGCAAGGGCGACCACGTCATCTGCCAGTTCGGTTCGATCGACGAGGAAATCGCCGCGGATGCCAGCCCGGGCGAGTTGCTGTTCTACAGGATGATCGAGCGTCTTTGCGCAGAAGGCGTCGCCCTCTTCGACTTCGGCATCGGCGATCAGCCTTACAAGCGGTCGTGGTGCACGGTCGAGACGCCGTTGCGCGACATCGTTCTGCCCCTGACGTTCCGCGGCCGGCTGGCCGCCGGCGGTTTCAGGGCGATCGCCCGGGCGAAACGGTTGGTCAAGGCCAACGAAACGCTTTATGCCTTCATTCAACGGCAGCGGCAGCGGCGACAGACATCGGCTGCCAACGCGGATGAAGCGTGACGTTATGCAGCGCGGCGGTCGGGAAAATCTGGGCCGTCCTGCCCCTTCCCGGTCATCAGCACGACGTCGCGATATCCGGCTTCCCCGAAACTCATCAGCATTTCGACGATCTCATCGTCGCTGATCGACGGTGCCGACAGGATGATCTCGGTGCCCTCGTGCCGTGCCACCTTGGCCACGGCCTCCGCGTCGGCCGACCCGCATTCGATCAGGACGAGATCGTAGGCATTGGCGAGCGCAACGATGATGATCTGCAGCCGGTCGATGCCGCGCATCGCCGCATGAGGGTCGGCGTCGCCATGGGGTATGATATGTGCTTCGGACAACCTGTCCGAATGAATCGACTCGGAGAAGGCGACTTCGCCCATGAGCAGATTCGTGACCCCGGCAAGGTCCCGCGATTGTGCCATGAGCCGCGTCGGACAGGCCGAACCGGAAAGGTCGATCAGCACGACTTTCTGCTCGTCCTCGGCCAGAAGGCGCGCCAGCATCACGGTCGCCGTCGATCCCTCGTCGCCGCCCGGGGATACCGAGACCGCAATCCGCACACCGTTGGCACGAAGATGTTCGGCGACCGACTCGATCGAAAAGTCGTGCTTCGATGCCGCATTTTCATCGTCGCCGTTATCCTCAGGCGCAGGTTCCACCGCGAAGAGAGCAGGTGCGGGATTTTCTTCGACGGCACCAGGGACTGAAGGCATTTCTGCCGGCTGACCCGGGGCCGGTGCTTCGGGGACCGAGACCGGCCTTAGCGCCCGGCCGCTGAAAAGTTCGCCGAGCATGATGACGACGCAACTGACCAGGAGGCTCGCAAAGGCAGCGACGATCGTTATCGGCAGCACCTTCGGGAAACTCTGGCTGGTCGGGACCACGGCGCGCGAAATCACACGCGCATCGGCCGGAGTTGCGTTTGCAACGGTACGCGAGGTCGCCTCGCGGTATCGGGCGAGATAGGTTTCGAGCAGTTGGCGCTGCGCCGTTGCCTCGCGCTCGAGCGCGCGCAGCCCGACTTCCTCCTCGCCCGCCTGCGCCGATTGCGCCTTGAGCGTGTTCATTTGCTGAACGAGCTGCTGCTCGCGCAGTTGCCCGACCTTCGCCTCATTTTCGAGGCTCGCAAGAATCTTCCGGGTCTCCGACCGGATCGCCCCTTCGATCCCTTCGAGCTGGGACTTGAGCCCCTTCAACCGCGGATGACCGTCGAGCAGTGCCGTCGACAGGTCTGCGATCTGCGCCTGGACGTTGGCGCGGTTCTCCTTGAGACGCTGGATCATCGGCGAACCGACGATGTCGGCAAGCGTGTCCGCCGGACGGCCGTCGGCGAGCGCCGTCCGCATACCCTCGGCGCGCGCAGCCGTGTTCGCCCGCTCCGACCGCACCCGTGCAAGCTCCGTCGAAATGTCGGTAAGCTGGCGCGTGGCAAAATTCTGCGTCTCGCCGGCCGGAAGCAGGCCCGATTCGGCGCGGTAAAGCGCGACCTTCGCCTCCGCCTCGCGCACCTTCTCGCGCAGGTTGGCGATCTCCGGCTCCAGCCAGCGGCTTGCCTCGGAGTTCGAGTCGAGCTTGGCTCCGCTCTGCAGCGAAAGATAGACATTGGCCATTTCGTTCGGAATGGCGGCCGCGAGCTTCGCGTCCTTCGAGGTGAAGGCGATGGCGATCACACGCGACTTTTCGACCTGATAGACCTGCAGCTTCTCTTCGAACTCCTTGAGCACCCGTTCTTCCGGCGGCAAATCGAGAGGATTCTTCTTCAGGCCCAGCATCACCAGGAGATCGGACGCGGCAGAAGGCCGTGCGGAGGGGTCGAACTCGTCGAGTTCGTGAAGCTTCATGTTGCGCGCGACCTGCTTGATCAGGTCCGCCGAACGCAGGACCTGCACCTGGCTGAGGATGCCCGACTCGTCGAACATCCGGTCGGAGCCATTCTGCGAAACTTGATTGGCGCCGCTGAACTCGGGCTCGCGCGACTCTATCAGGACGCGCGTCTCGCCCTCGTAATCGGGAGCGACCATCTTGGCAGCCGCGAAGGCGACGGCAGCGGCCCCAACCGTGGCGAGCAGCACCCGCACGCGGCGTTGCCAGATGGCGCGAAAAAGCCCGCCGAGATCGATATCCACATCCTGCTGCCCGCCGATGCCCGACATGCCTGCACTCCAAAGCTTTCTCGTTTGGCGGGAAGGTAAACGAACATGGTAACCCAACGGTTAATTTCCGCTGCAACCAGAGGGCGGCATGCGTCATGGATCGGAAGGACATTCGATGCCGGAAATTCTCGTGGCGGATTTACCGGCCATTAACCCTAACGGATCGATAACATCGGCGAACGGTGATCGTTTTCGGAGCCCCTAACCGCATGTCGACCGCAGCCAACAAGAGAACAAGCGTCTTCGCCGTTGCGATTTTGTCGGCGCTCGTCGGCGGTTGCACGAATTACCAGCCCGCCCCCAAAGGCTTCAGCCAGGCGACGGTGCAGCCCTATCGGCTGGACAGCGGTGACCGCCTGCGCATCAACGTCTTCGAACAGGCAAGCCTCAGCGGCAGCTATACGGTCGATCAGGCCGGCTATGTCGCCTTCCCGCTGATCGGGGCCGTTCCGTCACGCGGGCATACGCTTCCGGAACTGGAGGGGATGATCGCATCCAAGCTGCGCCAGGGCTTCCTCAAGGATCCGGACGTCACGATCGAGGTCGACCGCTACCGTTCCGTCTTCATCATGGGCGAAGTGGGACAGGCCGGCCAATATGCCTACGTTCCGGGGATGACGGTACAGAATGCGATCGCCGTCGCAGGCGGCTTCACGCCACGCGCCAACCAGGCGACCGCCGACATCACCCGCAAGATCAACGGCCGCATCATCACCGGACGCGTTCCGATAACCGACCCGGTTCTCGCCGGCGACACCGTCTATATACGCGAACGACTGTTCTGATCGCCATGAGCGAACGCCCCTTGCGCATTCTTCATTGCTTCAGATCCCCGGTCGGCGGCATATTCCGGCACGTGCGCGACCTTGCCGAGGCGCATGCGAATGCCGGGCATCAGGTCGGAATCCTTTGCGACAGCACCACCGGCGGTGCCCACGAGGACGCGCTGTTCGAAGAGGTTCGCCCTCATCTGGCACTCGGCATCATCCGCGTACCGATCCCTCGTTCGATCGGGGCATCGGACGCCGCGGCGCTATGGCGCGGCTACAAGGAAATCAGAAGTTTGCAACCGGATGTATTGCACGGGCACGGCGCCAAGGGCGGCGTGCTGGCGCGCATCGTCGGTTCAGCCCTGCGGGTCAACAAGTATCGCGTAGCCCGCCTCTATTCGCCCCATGGAGGCAGCCTTCATTTCGAGCGCCGGTCCCTGGCAGGTTCGCTCATTCTCCGCGTCGAGCGCCTGCAGGAACGCCTGACCGACGCCCTCGTCTTCGTCTGTGAATACGAACGCCGCACCTACGGTGCCAGGGTCGGCCTTCCACTGGCACGCAACGAGCTGATCTATAACGGCATCGACGACGCGGAATTCGAACCCGTCGAGACGGGGCCGGGCGCTGTCGATTTCCTCTATATCGGCATGATGCGGGACCTGAAGGGTCCCGATCTTTTTATCGAAGGATTTGCCGCAGCCGAAGAGATCGCCGGCCGCAGACTTTCCGCCTTGATGGTTGGAGATGGCCCGCAGCAGCGGCAATACGAAGAAATGACCCTGCGCATGGGCCTCGCAGATCGCGTCAGGCTGCTGCCGGCAATGAGGGCGCGCGAGGCTTTCGCTCTGGCCCGCAAGGTCGTCATTCCCTCCCGCGCGGAATCCATGCCCTATATCCTTCTGGAAGCGCTCGCCGCCGGAAAGCCCGTAATCGCGACCCGCGTCGGAGGAATCCCGGAGGTTCTCGGGGCCGATAGCGAGGCGCTCGTCCCACCCGGCGATGCGGGGGCGCTCGCCCGTCTCATGGCCGACGCCATCCGGGACACCGGCTGGGCTGCCCGGACGATGCCCGACGCGGAACGGTTCAAATCCCGCTTCGCCGCATCGGTGATGACCAGACACGTGATGCAGCTTTATCGGGACCTCACCGAGGAATCGCTTGTGCCGCAGGGGCGGCTGCGTACAACGTAAGCGTTTCTTAGTGGCTTTCTGCTATCCGGGCGAAGGACTTCAGCGCCGGAAAGCGACCATGAACCAGTTTGACAGGCCAGAGACCTTCGATCCCGAAGCGCTTCGCAAGAAGGTCTCGGAGATCCGCAAGACCACCACCGAACAAAAGGACGGGACAAGGGGCAATGCGGGGCTCAACCCGCTGGCGAAGCAGATCGCCCTTCAGTTCCGTGCGGACACCTATACACCGGCGATGATCACCGGACTCATCCGGCTTCTCGACTTCTGCGCGCTTTTTGCCATCGGCTACGGCATCAATGCACAATATGTCGCGCCGACGCTGGAGCAGCTGCCGGTTTATCTCCTCATCCTCGCCGGCGGGCCGGCGCTTGCCGTTGCCGCCATGCAGGTCGCCGACGCCTACCAGGTACCGGCACTGCGCGCCTGGCTCAGGATGACGCCGCGCGTCCTCGGCGCCTGGACGGCTGCCTTCGGCGCGATTGCGCTCGGCCTCTTCTTTCTCAAATCGGGCCACCTCTATTCGCGGTTCTGGATCGGCGCATGGTTCCTCGCCGGCGGGTTCTTCCTCGTCGCGGAGCGCGCATTCATCGCCTATTCGATCCGCCACTGGTCGAGAAACGGCACCATGGAACGGCGAGCCGTCATCGTCGGTGGCGGGCAGCCCGCGAAGGACCTGATCCGGGAGATCGAGCATCAGCCGGACAACGACATCCGCATCTGCGGGATCTTCGACGATCGAGACGAGCGCCGGTCCCCGAATGTGATTGCCGGTTATCCGAAACTCGGGACAGTGGACGAACTGGTCGAATTCGCCCGCCTCGCCCGCATCGACATGCTGATCATCTCGCTGCCGCTGACTGCGGAAAAGCGCATCCTCGCACTCCTCAGAAAGCTGTGGGTGCTTCCGGTCGACATTCGGCTTGCGGCGCACGCCAACAATCTCCGTTTCCGCCCACGCAGCTATTCGCATGTCGGGCAGGTCCCGATGCTCGACATCTTCGACAAGCCGATCGCCGACTGGGATTCCGTCGCCAAGCGCTGCTTCGATATCTTTTTCAGTCTGGTGGCGCTCGCTTTGCTCTGGCCCGTCATGCTCGCCGCCGCCGTCGCGGTGAAGGTCACTTCGCCCGGTCCGATCATCTTCAAGCAGCACCGCCACGGCTTCAACAACGAGACCATAGAGGTCTACAAGTTCCGCTCGATGTACACACATATGAGCGACCCGACCGCACGCAACGCCGTAACCAAGAACGACCCTCGCGTAACCCCCCTCGGACGCTTCCTGCGCAAATCCTCGATCGACGAGTTGCCCCAGTTCTTCAATGTGCTGAAAGGCGAGCTCTCGCTCGTCGGGCCGCGTCCCCACGCCGTGCTCGCGCAGACGAAGGACCGAACCTATTCCGATGTCGTCGAAGGCTATTTTGCCCGCCATCGCGTCAAGCCGGGAGTGACCGGCTGGGCGCAGATCAACGGCTGGCGCGGTGAAATCGACAACGACGAAAAGATCCGGTTCCGAACGGCATTCGACCTCTACTATATCGAGAACTGGTCGCTGCTGCTCGACCTGAAGATTCTCATCCTCACGCCGTTCCGGCTGCTGAACACGGAAAACGCCTATTGACCGCGGTCACCGCATCGCGGCCGGTTATCCTTCGCCCGCAGCTTGCCGCGATTTCGCTCGTCGGCTCCTGCCTGGTGACGATCGGCGTCTTTCTGTCCGGGTTCGTCATCGCCGAGCCCGCGCCCTACGAGGTCTTCATGGCGGGGCTCATCGGCCTCTGGGCGCTTTTCGGCCTCAGGATCTCCCGTGCCACGGCTCCGCTCACGGTCCTTCTCGTCCTGTTCATGATCGGCGGTATCCTGTCGCTGACGGTGATGGCCGACCTTGGGACCGGTCCGATGTATATGGCCGTTACCGGCTTCCTCTGCCTCACGGCGGTGTTTTTTGCGGCCATCATCGAAGAGAGCCACCAGCGCCTGCCGCTCATCCTCAACGCCTGGGTGGCGGCCGCGGTCATCACCGCCCTCCTCGGCATCCTCGGCTATTTCGGCGCGATACCGGGTGCGGCGAACTTCACGCTCTATGATCGCGCAAAGGGAGCGTTTCAGGACCCGAATGTCTTCGGACCGTTCCTCGTAGCCCCCACCCTCTATCTCCTTCACGGGCTGCTGACGCAGCCGATCAGCCGGGCGCCCTTGAAGATCGCCGGCCTGCTCGTGCTCACGCTCGGCGTGTTCCTCTCCTTCTCGCGGGCCGCCTGGGCTCTCGACCTGTTCTGCGTCGTCGCTTTCGTCTTCGTCATGCTGCTCAAGCAGCGCAGCGGTCTCTTCCGCCTCCGGATTCTCGTGCTGACGCTCTCCGGCGCCCTGTTCGTGGTGGCAGCACTCGTGGTCGCCCTGCAGTCGGACCAGGTCGCGTCTCTCTTCTCGAGCCGCACCCAGCTCGTCCAGGATTATGACGGCGGACATCTCGGGCGTTTCGACCGGCACCGGATCGGCTTTCTGATGGCCATGGAAAAGCCGCTCGGCATCGGCCCCATGGTGTTCAGCACCATGTTTCCCGAAGACGAGCACAACGTGCTTCTGAAGAGCCTGACATCCTATGGATGGCTCGGCTTCGTCGCCTATGTCGCGCTCATCCTCTGGACGCTGTCGCTCGGCTTCCGCTTCCTGCTGCTCGAGAGGCCGTGGCAACCATATCTGATGATCGCCTGGACCACGCTGATGGGCCATGTCGGTATCGGCAACGTGATCGACACCGATCACTGGCGCCATTTCTACCTGCTTCTCGGCATCCTTTGGGGGTGCGCCGCGCTCGAATATCGCCATAGAAGGCAGATCCGCTCCGGAACGCCCGCATGACCACGAGTCGCGAGCCGCCCGACGCCCCTCTGCGCCTGCTCGAGGTACTGGAACCCGGCGGCGGAGGGTCCGGACGCCACTTTCTCGATCTTTGCCGCGGCATGCATGCGCGCGGCCACCATGTCGAAGCGATCTATTCTCCCGTTCGGGCCGAAGACGGCTTCGTGCGCGAACTCAAGGCGCTCGGCCTTCCCGCCATTCATGCGGTCGGCATGCGCCGGGCGCCCGGCCCCTCCGACTGGTCCTGCTTACGCGCCATAAATCGCATCATCCGCACTGCCGGGCCGTTCGACGTCATTCACGGCCACAGTTCCAAGGCCGGAGCCCTGACGCGCCTGCGCCTCCCGGGAAGGCACGTGCCGCGCGTCTACACGCCGCATGCCTTCAGGACGATGGACCCGACGCTCGGGCGCGGCGGCCGACTGATTTACGGGGCGATCGAAACACTTCTCGCCCGCTTCTTCACCGACCATCTCGTCACGGTCTCCGGTGACGAATTCGCCCATGCGCTGTCGATCGGCATTTCGGGAAAGGGCATGTCCGTTATCGTCAACGGCGTCGACACCCCTTCGCCCGATATGGCGCAGACGGTGCGCGCCAGCTTCGGCATTCCGGCGGACGCCTTCGTTTTCGGCTTCATCGGCCGGCTCTCGGCGCAAAAGGCGCCCGAGCGTCTCCTCAATGCCTTCGGCAAGGCCGCGTCGGCGGTCAGGAACAGTCACGTCGTCATGATCGGATCGGGAGAATTGGAGGAAGAGGTCCGCGCCGCGATCGCCGCAAGCGGCTTGCAGAACCGCATCCATCTGACCTCGGCCTTTACGGGACCTCAGGCGGTACCCGCATTCGATCTCCTCGTCATGCCGAGCCGCTACGAGGCAATGTCCTATGTGATGCTCGAAGCGGCAGCCGCCGGCCGGCCGATCATCATTTCCGACGTCGGCGGAGCCGGAACGGCCGTCGATCACGGAGAGAACGGCTACATCGTTCCGAACAGCGAGGACGTCTCACCGCTTGCAAGAGCGATGATAGCGGCGGCCGACCCGGATATGTTTCGGCGCCTTGCCGGCGCCGCCGCGGCGCGCCGGGACCGTTTTACACTGAAACGTATGCTCGACGAGACGGAAGAGGTTTACCGACGAATGGCAGCGCAGCGCCGCCGACAGCAGTCAGTAAGATCGAATCAAGAAGACTGGAAACCGACGGAAATGATGAAAGCCGCTCAATCACTGCAGGGGGCTAAGGGATTGATTTTGATCGTCGGAGCGGTGGATTCGAACCCGGGACCCTTGACCCAAGGAGAGAGGGCTACTTTCTGGACGCCCTGATACAAAAGGCATTGCGGCATATCCAGAAGATCAGGTCGGGAATTATTTCGGGACTCGGTGAGCGCGGTTTTGCCTCCGGGCGTTCTGAGGCTAGGGCAGGACGAACACCGCCGCCTGGTCATCTCTCGCGGCCTGTTTCCCACCGCAACCGTTCCGTCCGACAGCGTACGGCGGCTCGCGTTTCTCCGAGATGGGGCGTATACTATCTTCATCATCGGCTCATTTCCACGGGCACCGATGGCTGGGAGATCATCGCGCTTTCGCCCTAATGGTGGAGATTGCGCCATGCGCTCCGATATCCATGTCAATCCAATCAGTCCTTATGACCTCGACGTGATAGACTCTGTCTTCCGGGCTGAGTTACGCAAACGAAAGCTGTCCCGCTGCAGCGAAGAAGCAGAACAACTCGCTGCGAAGCTGATCAGTCTCTACCAGGCAGGTCGCCGGGATGCTCATGAACTCGCGGCCGCTGTGGCGGTCGCCGCCAAGGCAACCGACATCTCTGTTGATAGTTCGTCACAGCAGCACAAGTCAGGCACATCCTGCTGAGACGTCGAATATCCCCCCGGTCTTCCCGCTCTCGGATGCCTTGGCCGATGGGTGCTGCAGGTCGCCGTCATCGGTCCGGGGCGCGATACCCAACCCCGGCGACCAAGACCGGCTGAGCGAAAATGGCATTCTTTCGGTCCAGGGCAACCGCCGGCGTGTCTTCGTTCCAATACCAAGGTTAATACCGATAATATCCATAGATCGGACGAGCGCCGCGCTTGCACTTGATCTCCTCTTGTACTCGTCATCGTCCCACTTGCGCTCGATCTTGCAGCCGCCACGGCGATATTCCTCTTTGAAGGCCCTTCGCTCATAACGAGGCCCGTCGTAGTAGCCGCGCCAGCGGCCGTGGCCGCTTTCGTCTTTCCAGGGGTCAGCAAAGGCCATACCGGCCATGCCCGTGAGCGCGACGCCAACGGAAATTGCCGTGGTTACGATCTTCATAGTCCTGCTCCTACTGACATCGGAATCTAACGTTCCTGCGATGCCTTGGTTTCCGGGAGAGGGTTCTCCCACCTGACGGTCGAGGACAGATCAGACCTTAGTCCGGCTCGTTGAAAGCAAAGGTCTTAGGCCGGTGACCGAGCGAAACCTTTGATGCATATTGGAGTTGTCACCCCCGAGCGGCCCCCCTCGTCAGCCGCTCGAGTGTGGTACCTCGGAGCTGCATAATTGTCCCTTCAATGCAGCCCTGAGGCCCACCGCCTTACAGCGCACCGTCGTAGTGGCTTGGGACCGAAACCGAGAGGATTTGGTTGATGCGCGACAGAGACGATTACGGGCTGCCGAAACACTAAGCATTATACTTATCGATTTTGACGATTGCCGTTTACCTGATCGCGCAGACGCATTCTTACAAAATGAGAGCCGGGATGTCGCGGTGTACATTCCGACCGCTTCTGGCCAGAACAACGTTTCGGAATAGTCCGGCGCCGCAGGGCGCGGCCGATTACCGCGAGCAGCACGCGCCTGTCATCGAAGATGCCGTCGGCGAGACAAGCGACAGAGCCAGACGCAGTATCTCGTATAAAGAAAGCTATATCTCATAACATTAGCAATCGCTGTATTATACAACTGGCCAAGGGAGGAAGCGCAGATGGACAAACCTCGGGACGAACTGTCTCTCAGCGAAGGAGACAGACGCGAGTTTCTAAAGACTTGCGGCCGCTTCGCTGCCGTCACACCGCCTGCCGTGACAATGTTGCTTTCAACGAGCCTCACCTCCGACGCCATCGCAGCCTCGGGCAGCGGCTCGAGCGGCGGCAAGGGCGGTGGGGGCGGGAATAGCACAAAGGGCGGCAAAGGCGGAAATAGTACCAAGGGTGGAAAGGGCGGAAACAGCTTAAAAGGGAAAGCCAAACCGGGTAAGTGAAATGCGCGCGCCGTGGCACACGAGCCTCTCTTCTTCGGCTCGTCTGTCATCGTATGCACAGTGCCAGCAATCAAGTGCTCCCTCGAGGAGGATCGGACTCCTAGCGCAGGATGCTGGGTCCAGAAAGGGAGGATGGAACGCAGTCGGCTCGAAGTGAGGCACCCCTCGATCCGACAGACGTCGATTTGCTCCAGCGCGTCTTCGATATTGCTCGCGAGCGCCTCGATTAAAACGACGATGCGCTATGCTCACGTCCTCGACGAGGAGGTGGCGGAAACCCTCGAATCGCTCTTCAACTCGAAACGTGCACAAAGGAAGAACAAATGACGTGGAACGTTTTTCGGGACTATTCGCTTCCGAACAGTGAATCTGAGCGCGTTTCGTTCCCATATTTCCGGTAGGGCTACCGAAAGCGCCAATCGTATCGCGTTGAAACCCAAGCGGAAAATGGTCGGAGCGGCGGGATTCGAACCCACGACCCCTTGACCCCCAGTCAAGTGCGCTACCGGGCTGCGCTACGCTCCGACCCGCTTGGTTACAAGCCCGCTCTCATTAGTCGGAACATTCGCCCGGCGCAAGGGGGAAAATGGAGCTCGCCCTTCACTGGAGACCGCCGGCTGTAGCGGAAGCGGCGAAACAACAGTTTTGTGATTTGGATCGATGCCCTGCGCTGGATAAACTGCGCCCTGCAAACCACAGGAGAAGCCCGATGAAGAGCATCCTCGTACTTGCAGCCGCCTTCGCCTTATCGGCGACGGCAGCGTCAGCCGATTGCCTGGGCCATTCCAAGACCACGGCATCGATCGACAAAGTGGACAAGGAGATCACGACGGCGAGCGTGGCAAAGGCCGAGCAGTCGACCGCTGACGATCTCCTCCTGAAACAGAAGAAAGAACAGCAGTCGACGGAAGAAGCGGCCGAATAAGTTGGTCACAACCGAGTTGGGCCTCGGCAGCGCTTTCGAGGCCCCCTTCCCGTGCCTTCCCTGCTACCGAACCTGGTCGAGAAGACGCTTGCATTCGAGGAGGTCGTAGAGCGCTTCCTGCAGCAGCGCCCTGTCTTCCTTGCCGACCGATGTCTTGCCGATGGTAATCTCGGTATCGTCGCCTCCGTTGCCGAAAGAGAAGAAGCGCCGGCTCGCCGGCGCCTTCGGGCGGCCGACGATCTGGTCCTCCTCCGCGACGCCCGCCTTGGGCGGCGCCGGCTCTTCGTTGCTGGAAGCGGCAAGCGCCTCGACGGTCGCAAGGTCACCGCTCGCGATGGCGGCGACGAACTTGTTGCCGTTGGCTTTCAAGAGCTTCTGCACACCCTTGATCGTATAGCCGTGATCGTAGAGGAGGTGGCGGATGCCCTTGAGCAGGTCGACATCCTCGGGGCGATAGTAGCGGCGCCCGCCGCCGCGCTTCATCGGCTTGATCTGCTGGAACCGGGTCTCCCAGAAACGAAGCACGTGCTGGGGGAGATCGAGTTCGTCCGCAACCTCGCTGATGGTGCGGAAAGCATCCGGGCTTTTTTCCATGTGGTCCCATCTCCATAAGGCGCTCGCCGGACAAGATCGGCGGCGCGACGCACGGATCGTCGTGCGATGATTACACGAATCACGCCTACTTCAATGGCTTATGGATGGGTTTTCAACCACATTTGTGGTCGCCGACGGCAGTTCAGCCAGCCGGGTTGGACGGCTTCAGTTTGGACTTGCGGCTCAGATGCGCCTTCAGGACCCGCTGCTTCAGGACATTCGAAGCCTTGAAGGTCATCACCCGGCGCGGAGAAATCGGCACTTCCTCGCCGGTTTTCGGGTTCCGGCCGATGCGCTCGTTCTTGTCGCGCACCTGGAACGTTGCGAAAGAAGACAGCTTCACGCTCTCGCCACGCACGATTGCGTTGCAGATCTCGTCGATAACGGTCTCTACGAGTTCGGCGGACTCCGTGCGAGACAGACCCACCTTGCGAAAAACCGATTCAGCCAAGTCTGCCCGCGTTACTGTTTTTCCGCTCATCTTCCCCCACCGATGTCTGGCATGCCGATCAGCGATTGAAGACTATTGCCCTTGTCTTTTCCGGTCAAGCGCCTGCCGTAATTCATTATTTTCTTACCAGCGAAGAAGAACGGAGCCCCAGGTGAAGCCCCCGCCCATCGCTTCGAGCATTACGAGATCACCCTTCTTGATGCGGCCGTCAGAGGCGGCGGCATCGAGGGCAAGCGGAATCGATGCCGCGGAGGTGTTGCCATGCAGGTCGACGGTAACCACAACCTTTTCGAGAGGGATGCCCAGCTTCTTGGCCGAACCGTCAATAATGCGGCGATTGGCCTGGTGCGGAACCAGCCAATCGATGTCGTCCGCGGTCGTTCCGGTTGCCTCGAAAGCCGCCTCGATCACGTCGGTGATCATGCCGACCGCGTGCTTGAAGACCTCGCGCCCTTCCATCCGGAGATGGCCGACGGTGCCGGTCGTCGACGGCCCGCCGTCGACATAGAGCTTGTCGCGGTGGGCGCCGTCGGAGCGCAATTGCGCCGTCAGAACGCCCCGATCAGCCTTGGTGCCGGCCGCCTCCTGCGCCTCCAGGACGATTGCGCCGGCGCCGTCGCCGAACAGCACACACGTCGTCCGGTCGGTCCAGTCGAGAAGCCGCGAGAAGGTCTCTGCGCCGATGACCAGCGCGCGTTTGGAGAGGCCGCCGCGAATATAGGCGTCGGCCGTCGCCACCGCGTAGACGAAGCCGGAACAGACCGCCTGCATGTCGAATGCCGCACCGTGCCGCATGCCGAGGCGGTTCTGGATGTTGACTGCGGTTGCAGGGAAGGTGTTGTCCGGAGTGGAGGTCGCGACGATGATCAGGTCGACGTCGTCCGGCGTCAGCCCGGCTCTCTCGAGCGCCGCCCGCGCCGCCGCCTCGCCGAGAGAGGCGCTCGTCTCGCCCTCGCCTGCGATATAGCGCTGGCGGATGCCGGTCCGCTGCACGATCCATTCGTCGGACGTGTCGACCCTGGATTCGATTTCCTTATTGGTCATCACTCGCTTTGGCAGTGCAGCCCCGAAGCCGCGCACGACAGAACGGATCATCTACTCAAACCTCATCATTCATGCCCGCGGAACGGCTTCGGACGGCTGGGCGCCATGATACCGTGCCAGGTCGGCCTCGATCTTCGCCTTGAGGCCGTTCTTCACCATATCGTATCCGACGTCGATGGCCGCGGCGAAGCCCTCGGCGTCCGCGCCGCCATGGCTCTTGATAACGATGCCGTTGAGGCCGAGGAACACCCCGCCATTGACCTTTCGCGGATCCATCTTCTCGCGGAGCCGGTCGAAGGCTCCCTTGGCGAAGACGTAGCCGACCCTTGCAAGAAGCGTGCGCGACATCGCGGCGCGCAGATATTCGGCGATCTGACGCGCCGTTCCCTCTGCTGCCTTCAGCGCGATATTGCCGGAAAAGCCCTCGGTGACGACGACATCGACGGTGCCGCGGCCGATATCATCGCCTTCGACGAAGCCGTAATATTCGATTCCCTCGACGTCGGCCTCACGGATGAGGCGCCCGGCCTCCTTAACCTCTTCCTGACCCTTGATCTCCTCCACGCCGACGTTCAGAAGGCCGACGGAAGGACGCTCGACCTCGAAGAGTGCCCGGGCCATTGCGCCGCCCATCAGGGCGAAATCCATGAGTTGCTGCGCGTCCGCGCCGATCGTCGCGCCGACGTCGAGGACGATGCTTTCGCCCTTCAGCGTCGGCCAGATGGCGGCGATCGCCGGCCGCTGAATGCCCTGCATCGTCCTCAGACAGAACACCGACATCGCCATCAGCGCGCCGGTGTTCCCCGCCGAGACGACCACATCCGCTTCGTCGGCGTTGATCGCGTCGATCGCCTTCCACATGCTCGATTTGCCGCGTCCGCGCCGAAGCGCCTGGCTTGGCTTTTCGTCCATGCCGACGGCGATCTCGCAATCATGGAACGTGCTGCTCGCCTTGAGCTTCGGGTGCTTGGCGAGCAGTTCGATGCATCGCGCTTCCTGGCCAAAAAGAACGAACTTTATGTCCGGGTGACGTTCGAGCGCTCTCGCTGCGCCCGGGATGACGACTTCAGGACCATAGTCGCCTCCCATCACGTCAAGTGAAATTCTGACCACGCGTGTCTTATCCTTTTTTCCCGCCACGCAACATATTTCGCCCCTCAAGCATTAAGCGGCGGCGATCCATGTTCCTTCTGATAGTGGGGCCGGCATGCAATGTCTCGGCGCAACGGCCCCTTGGCTGGAGTCGGGCCAAAATACTGCTTTTCGTCGGCGTGACAACCGAATTGTAAGCCGGGGCCTAGCCGTTTCAATCCTTTTTCCAGTCCTTCAGCACCGCGAACGGGTTCGGTCGTTCGTCGTCCGCTGCGGAGCTTTCGATGCGCTCGCCGAAAGCGGCGCCCGGCTTGCGCGGATAGGGATCGATGGCGAGCGCGACGTGCTCGCTGACGACCACGCCGGCATCGATCGTATCGCCTGTGAAGGTATCGGGCAGGTCGGGCCCGTCCGGATCGACGATCATCTCGCCGCCATCGGTGTCGGCCTGCCGCGCGAGACGTGATCCCTCCGGCACGAGGATCGCCTCCACCGGCTCCCGGATATCCGACTCGACCGGCTCGAGCGTCACGACGCAGGTCTGCACGATGTGCGCACGAACCTCGCCCTTGATCTTCACACCGTCCTTTTTCCAGCGAGCAATCTGCAGGTCGGCGGCAAGAGAAGAGACGCCGTCCACGCGCCAAAGTTTGGCAAGAGCTCGCAGTTCTGCATCGTTCGCCGACACATGCACGGTGACAGGATTTGCCGAAATATGCCCGACCTTCACCGGATAGGAGAATGCCGATTTGCTCTCTTGCTTCATGTTCAGGTCCTTCCTCGCGCCGGCGCCGCGGCAGGGCGCGGTCGGCACGCTGCCATTCGATCGACGAACGATCGCGGCGCTTTTACGTTCCGGCCGGGGGGATGCGCAACTGACCCGTCTCCACGGCCTCTTCGGCAGTATCCGAGAGCACGGACTCGACCGCAAGGAGGTAGGAGGCGAGGCCCCGCATGGACGGCGCGTCCTCCACGTCGGCGTGAAAATTGCGCCTCAATGCGGCCGCCAATGCGCCGGCATCCCGTCCTTCGAGGGCCGCAGCGTAGGATTCGAGGCGGCCATAGAACATGCCGGCAAGTTTCTTCATCTTCTTCGGCACGCTCGCATCGCCCACGCCGAGCTCGCGGATGGAATGATCCACATCCTCGAAGAAGGCGTCGACAATCTCCTGCGCGATTTCCTGGCCGGCTCGCGCCGAGCTGCGCGTGCGGCGGAAATAAAGGATCAGAATCGCCGACAACATCTCGAAGCGCCCCATGACGGTGTCGGGCACATCGAGGTCGGTATAGAGAAACGGCTGGCGCGCCGCCGCGGTCAGTGCCGCATATTGGCGCTTCACAATCGCAATATTGCCGCTTTTTTTCTTGAACAGTCCAAAAATCATCACAGAGGCCGGCTGGCTTTCTCGAAATCAGGGGCAAGCGCCCATGATCATGTTGCATGATAGCCGAAGCTGGTTTACCGAAGCGGGCACGAATTGCAATGGCCGATCTGCCAATCGTTACTCCAGGGGAGCAGTCCTTGACGAAGCGGTATTTGACGACAAACCTCAAAGTCCTGGGCCGTGCCGTGCTCGTGGCTTCCCTTTGCACTACCGCCCTTTCCGCCTGCATGTCCGCAAATGTGGGTGAAGTCCTGCATCAGGGCTATGTCGTCGACCAGGAAACGCTGGCACTCGTGCCGGTCGGATCGAGCCGCGAGCAGGTACTGCTCTCGCTCGGCACGCCTTCCACGACCGCGACATTCGACAATGAGGTGTTCTACTACATCTCCCAGACCCGCAAGCGGCCGGTCGCCTTCATGAAGCCGAAGATCATCGATCAGTCCATCCTCGCCGTCTATTTCGACAAGGAAGGCACCGTCAGCCAGCTCGCGCACTACACGATGAAGGACGGGAAGGTATTCGACATGCTGACGCGCACGACGCCGACCGGCGGCAAGGAATCGAGCTTCCTCGGCCAGCTCCTGTCCGGCCCCGGTGCCGGACAGGCCGCCGCGCGCAACCTGTTCAAGGACTTCGGCAAGTAACCGAGCCGCAACGGCGCGAAAAAGGCCCGCGAGACCAGGTCCCGCGGGCCTTCTGCTTTCAAGACGCCTGCGTCAGGCCAGAACGGCGAGCAGGAGAAGGGCCACGATGTTGGTGATCTTGATCGCGGGGTTAACCGCCGGACCGGCCGTATCCTTGTAGGGATCGCCGACGGTGTCACCCGTCACCGAGGCCTTGTGCGCTTCGGACCCCTTCATGTGGCGCGTGCCGTTGCGGTCGACGAAGCCGTCCTCGAAGCTCTTCTTCGCATTGTCCCAGGCACCGCCGCCGGACGTCATCGAGATGGCCACGAAAAGGCCGTTGACGATCACGCCGAGAAGCGAGGCACCGAGCGCCGCGAAGGCGGACGCCTTCGAGCCGGAGATCAGCAGCACGCCGAAATAGACGACGATCGGCGCCAGCACCGGCAGCAGCGACGGGATGATCATTTCGCGGATCGCCGCCTTCGTCAGCATGTCGACGGCCCGGCCATAGTCCGGCCGATCCTTGCCTTCCATGATGCCCGGCTTTTCCTTGAACTGGCGACGAACCTCCTCCACGACGGCGCTCCCGGCACGGCCGACGGCGGTCATCGCGATGCCGCCGAAGAGATAGGGAATGAGACCGCCGAAGATCAGGCCGGCGACGACGTAAGGATTGGACAGGTCGAAGGAGATCGTCCCGACGTCGGCGAAATAGGGATGCTTGTCGCCATTGGCGGCGAAATAGGCGAGGTCGTTGGAATAGGCGGCGAAGAGCACCAGGGCGCCAAGCCCCGCTGAACCGATCGCGTAACCCTTCGTCACGGCCTTGGTGGTGTTGCCGACGGCGTCCAATGCATCGGTCGACTTGCGCACCTCGGGCGGCAGATGCGACATCTCGGCGATGCCGCCGGCATTGTCGGTCACGGGACCGAAGGCGTCGAGCGCTACGATCATGCCGGCAAGACCGAGCATGGCGGTCACGGCGATGGCCGTCCCGAAGAGGCCGGCGAACTGATAGGTCGCGATGATGCCGCCGACGATGACGATGGCCGGCAAGGCGGTCGATTCGAGGGACACGGCGAGGCCCTGGATCACGTTGGTGCCGTGGCCGGTAACCGATGCCTGCGCGATCGAGTTCACCGGCCGCTTGTTCGTCCCCGTATAATATTCGGTGATCACGACGATCAGCGCGGTGACGATAAGGCCGATAATACCGCAGAGAAACAGGTTCCAGCCGGTGATGTCCATGCCCGCGACGGTTCCGATCGAACCCCATCCGATCGTCAGCGATGTCGCAGCGCCAAGGCCGAGGATCGAAAGAGCGCCCGTAACGATCAGCCCGCGATAGAGCGCGCCCATGATCGAGGCGTTGGCGCCGAGCTTGACGAAGAAAGTGCCGATGATCGAGGTGATGATGCAGGCCGCGCAGATCGCCAGCGGATAGGTCATGACGGTTGCGAGCACCGGGGCTCCGGCGAAGAAGATCGATGCAAGCACCATCGTCGCCACGACGGAGACCGCATAGGTCTCGAAGAGGTCGGCGGCCATGCCGGCGCAGTCGCCGACATTGTCGCCGACGTTGTCGGCGATTGTCGCCGGGTTGCGCGGGTCGTCCTCGGGGATGCCTGCTTCGACCTTGCCGACGAGGTCGCCGCCGACATCGGCGCCTTTCGTGAAGATGCCGCCGCCGAGACGGGCGAAGATCGAAATCAGCGACGCCCCGAAGCCGAGCGCGACAAGCGCATCGATGACCTCGCGCGCGGCAGGCTCATGCCCGAGGCCTACGGTGAGTATGAGGTAGTAGACCGAGACGCCCAGGAGGGCGAGGCCGGCCACCAGCATGCCGGTGATTGCACCGGATTTGAATGCGATGTCGAGACCGGAGGCGAGACTGACCGAGGCGGCCTGGGCCGTACGGACGTTGGCCCTGACCGAAACATGCATGCCGATGAAGCCCGCGGCACCTGAGAGCACCGCACCGATAAGGAAGCCGATGGCAGCTGCACCCGACAACAGGAGCCATGCGGCGATGAAGACGACGACACCGACGATGGCAATGGTTGTGTACTGACGCGTGAGGTAGGCCTGCGCCCCCTCTCTGATAAAACCTGCGATTTCTTGCATGCGGGCATTCCCCTGGTCGGCGGCAAGCACCGACTTTGTCGCCCAGATGGCATAGACCACCGAAAGCAACCCGCATGCGATAACGCCCAACAATATGGTCATTTCGCACTTTCCTCCGTTACAACCTGCGGGCTCATCCCTGCCGCAGGCCCCTCTCTCCGCGAATCACGCGCCGCCTCCTCAAGCGACGCGTTTTCGCGGCGCGGCCAGAGTGCTGTTGCCGATGTGGATCGTCAAGCCCCTGAAATTGCCCGCATGCCGGCCTTTTCAGGGTCCGGGAAGCCTTCGGGTAAAACAGGCTTTCAGGCGGTGGCCTGCTTGCCTGCGCGCATGAGCGGGAGAAGGAGAAGAAGGCAAAAACCGGCCACCGGCCAGACAGCCGCGCTCAGCATGTCCCAACCATAGGCGGAAAGCACCTTGCCGGACGCGAAGGAAGAACAAGCGACGGCTGAGAAGAGAACGATATCGTGAAAGCCCTGGACCTTGTCTGCCTCATGCGGCCGGTAACTCTGCGCGACGATCGCCGTGGAGCCGATGAAACCGAAATTCCAGCCGAGGCCGAGCAGTGACAGCGCGCCCCAGAAATTCCAGAGTGCGACACCGAGGTGAGC
This sequence comes from Ensifer meliloti, assembly GCF_030064585.1. Classification (NCBI taxonomy): domain Bacteria; kingdom Pseudomonadati; phylum Pseudomonadota; class Alphaproteobacteria; order Hyphomicrobiales; family Rhizobiaceae; genus Ensifer; species Ensifer meliloti. Next base: position 3,592,499 of record NZ_CP120365.1, on the reverse strand, counting down.
CACGGCAGCGCAGGCCATCAGCAGGAGGAGACCACAGGCGACGATGCGTTCGGCGCCGAAGCGGCTGATCAGCCAACCCGTGACGAAACTCGGAGCGAACATCGCAAGCACATGCCATTGGATTCCGAGCGTCGCGAGATCGCTCGAAAAACCGCAGCCGACAACCATGGCGACGGGCGCGCCCGTCATCATGAAGGTCATCAGGACATAGCTGGAAATCCCGCAGATCATTCCCGTCATGAAACGCTGGCTGCCCGCAATCTCGCGCAGCGGGCGCGCGGGTGGCTGCTCGTGATGGGTCGATGCCGTTGTGTGGTCGGGCAGCCGCAGCGGCACGAAGAAGAAGAGCGCGCCGATGCAGACCGGTACGAGAGCGACGAAAGCACCCGCAAACCACACGGGCGCGAAGTAATCGCCCGCGAAAATGACGATCTGCGGTCCGAGGATCGCCGAGACGATGCCGCCTCCCAGAATCCAGGAAATCGCCTTGGCCTTGTAGAAGGACGGCGAAGCGTCGGCTGCGGCAAAGCGGAGCTTCTGCGTAAAGCCGTTGGAAGCGCCGAGAACTGCGAGGCCGCAGGCGAAGAACCAGAAACTCTCCCGGAAAAGTGCAGCCGTGGCGAGCACGCCGCCGAGCGCAGCGATCGACGCACCGGCGATGAAGGCGAAGCGTCGGCCAACGAGTCGCGACAACACCGCAACGAGCACGACGCCGAGCGCCATGCCGAGATTGTAGGCGGTGAGCGGCGCCGTCGCGAGCGACTTGTCTTCGCCGAGCAACTGGTGGCCGGCAACGCCGCCGACTGCAAAACTGATCGGTCCGACAACGCCGAGCAGTGCCTGGGCGACGGTAAGCAACTGCACGTTTCGGCGTGCCTCGCGGAGGACCGTTCCCATTTCTGCCGGCTCGGCGGCCATCCGCGCTTACTTTCTCTGGTCGCCGCGAACCTGTTTGGCGATCCGGTCGAGGACGGCGTTGACGAGCTTCGGCTCTTCGTCCTGGAAGAAGGCCTTGGCGATCTCGACATATTCGGTCACGATCACCGGAACCGGCACATCCTTTCGCTCAAGGATCTCGAAGGTGCCGGCGCGCAGGATTGCGCGGACGGTGGAATCGAGCCGGGAAAGCGCCCAATCGTCCTGAAGCGCCGAGCCGATCAACGGATCGAGCTTGCGCTGGTCGCGCACGACGCCCGCAACGATCGAGCGGAACCAGGACGCGTCTGCCCGGAGATAGGTGTCACCGTCCAGTTCCTTGCCGAGGCGATGTTCCTCGTATTCGGCGACAATCTCCAGGACGCCGGTCCCGCCGACATCCATCTGATAAAGCGCCTGAACGGCTGCAAGGCGCGCGGCGCCACGCTGGTTGACCTGTTTCAGCGGCTGATCCGAAGGGGTGTTCGTCACTTCTCTGCGCCCAATCTTTGCTTCAGTTCGATCATGGTCAGGGCGGCGCGCGCGGCGAATCCGCCCTTGTCGCCTTCCGTACGGCGGGCCCGTGCCCAGGCCTGCTCGTCGTTCTCGACCGTCAGAATGCCGTTGCCGAGCGCCAGGCTCTCGCTGACGGCGAGATCCATCAGCGCGCGCGCGGACTCGTTGGCGACGATGTCGAAATGGTAGGTCTCGCCGCGGATCACCATGCCGAGCGCAACGAAGCCGTCATATTCCGCCCCGCCTTCGTCGGCACCATCGAGCGCCATGGCGATCGCCGCGGGAATTTCCAGTGCCCCCGGGACCGTCACAATATCATAAGTGGCGCCGGCCGCATCCAGCGCATGTTTCGCTCCATCGAGCATCGCGTCGGCCATATCGTCATAGAAACGCGCTTCCACAATCAGGATGTGGACGGGCTTGATCTTCGCCATGGATCACCTGTCTTGAAAAATTCGGACCGGACTTGGCCGGTGCAGGCGGCGGTCAAACCATGCCCGGCACGGAATGGCAAGTAAATTCCGTTAACCGAAGGGCATTTGCCGTACCGCAATCTTCGATATTGGTGGAGCCGAACAGCAAACCCGCTTGTAACGGCGTCAACTGTCTCTAATCCTTAAGCGCGCCCAGGCCGATTCCGCGAGGTCGAGCCGGGCATGAGACGCGACCAGGAGGACGACTGCGATGACGGACGCGCAAAGGCCCATCGTCAATCCGAAGAACCTGAAGCTCGACCACTGGCGCCGTGGTTCGTTCTTCGAATCCAGCGACGTCTCTTTCGGGGCGCTTCTCGGTCTCAAGGATATCGGCATCGGCTACGGCGAGGTTCCGCCCGGCAAATCCGGGTGTCCGTTCCATAACCACCATGTCGAAGAAGAGCTGTTCATCATCCTCGAGGGGGAAGGAACGTACCGTTTCGGCAGCGAACGCCATGCGGTCGGACCAGGCGACATACTCGGAGCGCCCGCTGGCGGCCAGGAGACCGCGCATCACCTCATCAATACCGGCACGCTGCCGCTCAAATACCTGTCCATTTCCACCATCGCGGCCACCGAAATCTGCGAATATCCGGACTCCGGCAAGTTCCTGGCAAGGACCCGGCGTCCGGGCGAAGGCCAGGCGTCGTTCGACTTCATCGGCCGCGCGCCCTCGGCGGCCGACTATTGGGACGGTGAACCGGGCTTCTGAACTCTACTCTTCCCTGTCAGAATAAGCGGAGCGACAATGCACAGCGTCCCCACGATCGAAACCGAGCGGCTATTCCTGCGCCCCTACCGGCGCGACGACTTTTCTTCCTATTGCGCACTCTTCGGCGACGAGGAAGTGACCCGCTATACCGGCGGCGTGCCTTACACACGCGAACAATCCTGGACGCGATTCCTGCGCCAGGTCGGCATGTGGCACTACTTCGGCTTCGGCTTTTTCGCGATCCAGGACAAGCAAACCGGCGCCTTTATCGGAGAGGCCGGCTTCCACGAAGCGCATCGCCAGATCACGCCCTCGCTGGAGGGAACGATGGAGACAGGCTGGGCGATTTCTCCAAAAAACCACGGCCGCGGCCTGGCGACGGAAGCCGTGACCGCCGCCCTCGCCTGGGCCGACCGTCAGTTTCCCGCGCTGAGAAAGACCTGCATCATCGAACCGGGCAACCAGGCTTCGATCAATGTCGCCCTCAAACACGGTTTCAAGGAATTCTGGCGCACAACCTATAACGGCCGGCCGATGGTCATGTTCGAAAGGCGGTCGAGGGCATCCGAGGCTTAGAGCTGTATGAGGAAAAGTGTGTGCGGTTTTCCGCTCGCATCCCGCGTCTGAACTTCCTGGAACCGATCACCTTCATGTCTTAAGTCGATCCGACCCAAAACATGGTGATCCAGGCGCCGCGCGGAAAAGCGGAAAGATGAACAATTCTTAATTATTTTCAGCCTTTTACGCCACCGAAACGGCCACATTCCGGTCCACTTTCGTGACCGTTGGCACGGCGCGAGATCCTGGTCGGACACAACAAGGCGCAGTACCAACCAGTCGAAACGGTCCAGCTTTCTTCGCTGCGGGCGACATCACCCGTAAACGACCCGTGCTGGCCTGCAGGCTGCGCCTCAGAGAAGCAAACGGCCGTGGCAGGTCACGTGACCGATCGTCGCTGGGGCAGCCGCAAAACCAAAAGGAGCATGACAATGAACAGCATTGCGAAAATCTCCGTCATCGCCACCCTCTCCGCCCTTACCTTCGCCGGAATCTCCCAAGCGGCGAGCGTCGAAATGAACTGGCCGGACCGGATCGACCAGACCGTGCGCACCTTCAAGGGCGACAATTTCCGCGTTGTCGATGTCGATACGTTGAGCCGCCAGAACCAGACCCGTATGCGAGTAGACAAGGCAACACCGGGGCAGCGTGCCGCATTGCAAGCCGCTGTCGAAGCCAACAGACCGCTGCTCGCTTCGCTTAGGGCACGCAATGTCGAACTGGACAACGTCGCCGCGGCGAAGCAGGCGGCCGATGGCGGACTGACGATCTACCTCCGCTGACCTTTCGGCCGGCTACCCGACAATCTCGTCCGCCCCCACTTTCGGGGGCGGACTTGTTTTGACGGGCGATTTCTTTCAGCCAGACGTTATTCCTGCTTGGGAGCCGGGAATTCCGCCAACCGCGCGGCGTAGCGCGCCATCGTGTCCACCTCGAAATTGACGAGATCGCCGGACTTGCGTTCGCCCCAGGTCGTCACTTCGAGCGAATGTCGGATCAGCAATACGTCGAATTCGACGCCATCCACCTTGTTCACGGTGAGCGACGTCCCGTCGAGCGCCACCGAGCCCTTGGGCGCGACGAATTTCGCGAGATGTTCGGGTGCCCTGAGGCGGAAGCGCACGGCTTCCCCCTCCGCTTCGACGGCAAGGATCTCCGCTTTGCCGTCGACATGGCCGGAGACGATGTGACCGCCCAGTTCGTCGCCGATCTTCAGCGAGCGCTCAAGATTGATGCGCGTGCCCTCACGCCAGTCGGCGATCGTCGTCAGCCTCAGCGCTTCCTCCCATGCCTCGACCTCGAACCAGCGTTCGTTGCTGCCGGCTTCCGGAAGTGACGTGACGGTCAGGCAGATGCCGGCATGCGCGACCGAGGCACCCAGATCGATCGTCTGCGGGTCGTAATTCGTGGCGACGCGAAGCTTGATGCCTTCCTCGAGAGGTGTGACCTTCTCGACCGTACCGATGTCGGTGATGATGCCTGTAAACATTCAGCTATCTCTCTCGTAATCCTCGAAAATATCGTCGCCATAGCGCGTCGTGCGGCGAAGCGTGAAGCCCTCCGGCACCGACGTCCTTTGAAATGGGGATGAAATACCACCTTCGCCAATGGCTGCCGGACCGGTGAAAAGCAGGATTCGATCCACCAGATCCGCATCGAGAAAGGAACGCGCCGCTCTGGCCCCACCCTCCACGAGCAGGGAGGAGATGCCCCGGGATGCAAGTGCGGCCAGGAGGTCTGGGATGGTATCGGCGCTCAGCAGCTCGGCCCCCGCAGCTTCGAGGGCTCCTCGACGGGCGTCGTAATCGGTCCCTGCCTCCGCGAGCGGAGAGAGGACTGGTTCTCGGGTCGAACCCGAGGAGAGGGGCAAACTGCTCTGCCCCTCATCCGCCCTTCGGGCACCTGCTCCCTGCTCGTGGGAAGAAGGATAGCCCGCGTCTCCCGTTACGACGATCAGCGGAACGTCGCGCGCAGTGCGGACCAATTTCGACTCGAGCGGCAGATCGAGGCGGCGGTCGAGCACGATCCGGACCGGAGAGCGCTCCTCCAGCCCTGGCATCCGCACCGTAAGTTCCGGATCGTCGGCAATGGCCGTACCGATACCGACGAGGATCGCGTCCGTCTCGGCACGCAACACCTGCACCTGGGCGCGAGAGACGGCACCGGAAATCCTCACCTGCCCCTCGCCTCTCCGTCCGATCATGCCGTCCGCGGAAACCGCAAGTTTCAGAGTCACATGCGGGCGTTTCTTGCGCTGACGCATGAGGTAGGCCTCGAGCACACGCCCGCCCTCTTCATGGAGCGTGCCTATGTCGACGTCAATGCCGGCGCCGCGAAGCATCACCACGCCGCGGCCGGCAACGCGTTCATCGGGATCGAGGATGGAAACGACGACACGGCCGACCCCCGAGGCGATCAGCGCATCTGCGCAGGGCGGGGTCTTGCCATGATGCGAGCAGGGTTCGAGGGCGACATAGGCGGTCGCTCCCCTCGCCTTTTCGCCCGCCTCCGCAAGCGCCTGCGTTTCCGCGTGCGGTCGCCCGCCCGGAGCGGTCACGGCTCGGCCGACGATCGTGCCCTTGTTGACGATGATGCAGCCGACCGAGGGATTGGTGGAAGTCAGGCCGAGATTGCGCCTTGCAAGCCGCAGCGCCGCCGCCATGAAACGTTCGTCTTCACGTGCCGGCTCGCCCATACCGCTTGTTCTCCGGGTTATTCGCCCGGATCGCGGGCAATCTTGGCGCTTATCTCGGCGATCACCTTTTCGAAATCCTCCGCATGGGAGAAATCGCGATAGACCGACGCGTAGCGCACGAAGGCAACGTCGTCGAGGCTCTTCAACGCCTCGAGCACCTGAAGGCCGATTTCCTCCGAGGGAATTTCGATTTCGCCCGAGCTTTCGAGCCGGCGGACGATGCCCGACACCGCCCGTTCGATCCGGTCGCGATCCACCGGGCGCTTGCGAAGCGCGATCTCGAAGGAGCGCAGCAGCTTATCCCGGTCGAAAGGAACCTTCCGACCGGTCTTCTTGATGATCATCAGCTCACGCAGCTGCACCCGCTCGAAGGTCGTGAAGCGGCCGCCGCAATCCGGGCAGATGCGGCGGCGGCGAATGGCGTTCCCGTCCTCCGCCGGACGGGAATCCTTCACCTGACTGTCTTCGGAACCGCAATAGGGGCAGCGCATGCAGCCGTCCGATCACATATAGCCGTACATCGGGAAGCGGTCGGTGAGCTTGATCACCTTCTCGCGCACGCCAGCCTCGACAGCGGCATTGCCCTCGTCGGAATTGGCGGCCTTGAGACCGTCGAGCACCTCGACGATCAGTTCGCCGACCTCCTTGAACTCCGCCTCCTTGAAGCCGCGCGTCGTACCGGCCGGTGCACCGAGGCGCACGCCGGAGGTGACGAAGGGCTTTTCGGGGTCGAAGGGAATGCCGTTCTTGTTGCAGGTGACGTAGGCACGGCCGAGAGCAGCTTCGGCACGCTTGCCGGTCGCATACTTCTTGCGCAGGTCGACCAGCATCAGGTGGTTGTCGGTACCGCCCGAGACGATGTCCAGGCCGTTGGCCTTCAAGGTTTCGGCAAGGGTGCGGGCGTTCTTGACGACCTGGGCCGCATAATCCTTGAAGGAGGGCTGCAGCGCCTCGCCAAGCGCGACGGCCTTGGCGGCAATCACGTGCATCAGCGGCCCACCCTGGAGACCGGGGAATACGGCGGAGTTGATCTTCTTGGCGATTTCCTCGTCATTGGTGAGGATCATGCCGCCGCGGGGGCCGCGCAGGGACTTGTGCGTGGTCGTCGTCGCAACGTGGCAGTGCGGGAACGGCGACGGATGCTGGCCACCGGCCACGAGACCGGCGATGTGGGCCATGTCGACCATCAGCCACGCGCCCACCTCGTCGGCGATCTCGCGGAAGCGCTTCCAGTCCCAGATGCGGGAATAGGCCGTTCCGCCGGCGATGATCAGTTTCGGCTTCTGCTCGCGCGCCTTCCTGGCGACTTCGTCCATGTCGAGAAGGTGATCGTCTTCGCGCACGCCGTAGGAAACGACGTTGAACCATTTGCCCGACATGTTCACCGGGGACCCATGGGTCAGGTGGCCGCCGGAATTGAGGTCGAGGCCCATGAAGGTGTCGCCCGGCTGCAGCAGCGCCAGGAAGACCGCCTGGTTCATCTGGGAGCCCGAATTCGGTTGCACGTTCGCGAAGTTGACGCCGAAGAGCTTCTTGGCGCGCTCGATCGCGAGTTCCTCGGCGATATCGACATACTGGCAGCCGCCGTAATAGCGCTTGCCCGGGTAACCCTCGGCGTATTTGTTGGTCATGATCGAGCCCTGCGCCTCGAGCACGGCCCGTGAAACGATGTTCTCGGAGGCGATCAGCTCGATCTCATGGCGCTGGCGGCCCAGCTCCTTCTCGATCGCACCGAAGATTTCCGGATCGCTGTCGGCGAGAGAGCGGGTGAAGAAAGCGTCGTTGGTCTGTGAAAGCATCGGCTCGAGGCTCCTCTGAAGGGTGGCTGTTCTTTAGCTTCCTCGCACGCGGAGAGCAATATCCGCTATGCGGATTGCGTCATTTCCGCCATCCGCCGCGCCGGGTTCGCAGAGCCGCCTCCAATTGAAAAAGCCGCGCGTTCGATGAACGCGCGGCCTCTGATGAGGAGTGCGGCATTTTTGCCTATTGCGGCAGGGCGTCTGCGTCGATGGGACCGGCTGACTGCTCGATCCCCGTCGTCGTTTGCAGCGCGAGTTCGGCCGCACCGTCGCGCTGGTAGATGTCGTCGCGGAACTGGACGACCCGGTCTTTTGCCGACCAGGCGGTGATATAGGTGAAGTAGACCGGGACCTCTTCGGCAAGCTTGATCGGCGTGTTGACGCCGGACTTGATCGTCGCCTCGATCTGCTGACGCGCCCAGCCTGGAGTTTCCTTGAGCAGCCAGGTGGAGAGGTCGCGCACGTTCTGAACGCGCACGCAGCCGGACGATTCGAAGCGCATCAGCTTGTTGAACAGGCCCTGCTGCGGTGTGTCGTGCATGTAGACGGCATGCTCGTTGTGGAAGTTGATCTTCGTCGAGGACATCGCGTTGATCTTGCCGGGATCCTGGCGGAACATCAGATTCGGCGCCTTCTCGGCCTGCCAGTCGATCGTTTCCGGCGACACTTCGTTGCCGTTGCCGTCGAGAAGGCGGATCGCGTTGCGCGCGAGATAGGTCGGATCCTTGCGCATCAGCGGCATGATGTCCTTCTGGATGATCGAGCGCGGCGCCGTCCAGTAGGGGTTGAGGATGACCTCGTAAATCTTTGAATTGAGGATCGGCGACTGGCGGTCGATCTTGCCGACGATGGCCGTATGGCGCAGCGCGACGCGGCCGTTCTCCACTGCCTCGATATAGGCCGCAGGAATGTTGACCATGACGTAGCGCCGGCCGAGGTCGCCCGACATCGACTGAAGCCGCACCAGGTTTGTCTCGAGCTGGGCGAGCCGGGTCGAGGCGTCGACGTTCATGGCCTTCAGGGAATACTCGCCGATCACGCCGTCCGCCGGAAGGCCATGGCGCGCCTGGAAGCGCTTGACGGCGCCGTCGACATAGGAGTCGAAGGAAGAGGAAATGCCAGCGGACTGCGGCAGATCGCCGGAGATCATCAGCCGCTGACGCAACTGCTGGACGGAAGGATCGGTAACGCCGATTTCGAGCCTTTGGGTGCTCGCAGGCGTGACCATCGGCCAGCCTCCGGCGGATGCGATCTGCTGATAATCGAAGATCGCCTGCTGCAAATGTGCGATCGTTTCAGGGCCGAAAACCGGTGTGTTGGAGAGAACCGCCGTAGCCGTACGCGAAGCCTTTGCGTCGAACTGGTCGTCCCAGGAGCCGCGACGCGGCGAATTGATGATTTCGTTCAGCGCATCCTGAGCGCCGGCAGCACCCGCCCATGCGGCGGCACCGAAGGTTGCGGCCGAGCGCAGAAATGCGCGGCGCGAGAAAGCATCAATTCCGTTCTTTTTCGACATAGTCCCACCGTCTCAATGCGCCAGAAGCGCGCTGCCCGAGCCCTAAAGCGCATAACGCGATGCGCTTTACGTCTTTGCATTCATGCAAGTCGCGTCCCAAAACCGATGTGCGCTTTTGGGCGACATGCATTAGCACGGTCATGGTTAACAAAGGTAAACCCCCGTGCCACCCGGCCCTCAAATCGCTTCACGTTCCCGCGAACAAGAGCCGCCCCGGCAGGCGAGCCGCGCAACCGACCTCCGCCACATGGACGTGATCGCGCACCTACCGCACCCAAGCGTCGCTGTCACAGCAATATGGCCAATTCGTGTCTGCGCGCCGCCGGCGGGGCGCAGCGCTGCAACTACATGGCGCGAAAAGCAGCAAAGGTCGGACACGCAGGGATTGCGCCCGACCCTTGAGACTGAAGGTAAAACCCGCCCGATTAGAGGCGATAGAGGATTTGATCGTTCCAGAAGCGGTCAAGACGCTGCAGGAGCTTGTTCATCTGGGTGAACTCGTCGCTGCCGATCCCGCCGACCTTCTGGATCGAACCGATGTGGCGCTCATAGAGCTTGGCGACAGTTTCGGCGATCTCCTGCCCCTCTTCCGTAAGGCTGATGCGGACCGAACGGCGGTCGACACGGGAGCGCTGGTGGTTGATCAGGCCGAGATCGACGAGTTTCTTGACGTTGTAGGAAACGTTCGAGCCCAGATAGTAACCGCGGGAGCGAAGTTCGCCGGCAGTCAGTTCGGAGTTTCCGATATTGAAGAGCAGGAGCGCCTGGACGGCATTGACGTCGCTGCGGCCCTGACGATCGAACTCGTCCTTGATGACGTCGAGCAGGCGGCGATGCAGGCGCTCGACGAGGTGGAGGGATTCCATGTAGAGACCACGGATCGTTTCTTCCTGCGGGTCTCTGGGCGCAACAACCTGCGGCTTCATCTTGGTGTTCATTTTCGTGCCTCACTGTTTCGTTTGGCGGTGTCTCTTTGTCTTCCCGCCTTGAGTGAGACCCTATCGAATACGTATAAAATTCTACTTAAACCGCAGCCTTAACATGAACTTACCGCGGACCGAGCCTGTCTCAGGGTGAATCAACCCTTACCTTCCGCACCTGGCGCAGTCGCTGATAGAGCAGCGCGGCCCGGAAGAGCACGAAGGTGACGGCGACGGATCCGTGGAGCACGATCAGCAACGGACGGTGGCCGAGGATGCCGGGATAGAACTTGTCCATCGCGATCTCCGTCGCGGCGGCAACCACCCAGACGACCGGCCCCCAGGAGACCAGAAGCCAGAGCCCGATGGCAGCGACCGGATAGACGACCGCTAGGGCCGTGGCGGCCGCGCGCCACTCCGGCGACAGAAGATCGAAACGGCCGGCGCCGTTATGGGAAAAGCCGATCAGCATGGCCCAATAGCTCAATGCGAACCAGAAGCAGGACGCGCCGACCAGGCGCAGGAACCAGGCGAAGAGCACCTCGGTCAGCGACGGTTTCGGCACATGAACAGAATCATGAAGCATGGCCGGCAAGATAGGCCGAGCGCCGGCGAACCACCAGCGCGAAGGACGGGAATGCGCCGCGATGCACTCGACGGGCGGAAAAAATGCCGCAGGCGGGTGGCGGGCAATGCGGGTTTTCAACCCCTGAAGGCGCATGATAAACCGCCTTCACGCACGATCAGGAAAGAGGGACGCGGCGCGATGAACGACAGGACAAATCTTGTGGACAGGATCACCGGACACCGCCGCATGCGCCGCAATCGCAAGGCGGATTGGACGCGCCGGCTGGTCCGGGAGAACCGCCTGACGGTGGACGACCTGATCTGGCCGATCTTTGTCGTGCCCGGCAGCGGCATCGTCGAGCCGATCGCTGCGATGCCGGGCGTCAACCGCATGAGCGTCGACAAGGCGGTCGAGGCGGCGAAGGAGGCGGCCGGCCTCGGCATCCCGGCCATCGCCACCTTCCCCAATATCGACATGGTGCTTCGCGACGAGACCGGATCCGACAGCCTCAACGCCGACAATCTGATCAATCAGGCGACGCGGGCGATCAAGAAGGCCGTACCCGACATCGGGATCATCACCGATGTCGCGCTCGACCCGTTCACCAGCCACGGGCACGACGGCATCCTGCGGGGCGGCGAGATCGTCAACGACGAGACGGTGGAGGCGATCGCCAGGGCGGCGGTCATTCAGGCCGACGCCGGCTCCGACATCATCGCGCCCTCCGACATGATGGACGGGCGGATCGGCGCGATCCGCGAGGCGCTCGACGCGGCCGGCCACCAGAATGTCGGCATCATGTCCTATGCGACGAAATTCGCCTCCGCCTTCTATGGCCCTTATCGAGAGGCGATCGGCACCGGCGGCCTGCTCAAGGGCGACAAGAAGACCTATTACATCGATCCGTCGAACGGTACGGAGGCGATCCGCGATGCGGCACTCGATGTGGAGGAAGGCGCGGACATGCTGATGGTGAAGCCCGGCCTGCCCTATCTCGATATCTGCTGGCGGATGAAGGAAGCCTTCGGCCTGCCGGTCTTCGCGTATCAGGTTTCCGGCGAATACGCGCAGATCAAGGCAGCCGCCGCCAATGGCTGGATCGATGGCGAGCGGGTGATGCTGGAGACGCTGCTCGCCTTCAAGCGGGCGGGTTGCGACGGGATCCTCAGCTACTTTGCCGTCGACGTGGCTCGAATTCTCGCGAAACGCTGACGCCGGCGGCAGAACGGCCAGTGCATTGTTTTACCGCATTCGCTCCCCATATCTTGGGTGGATAGCAATTTGAGGCACGCGCATGAGCATGCATAATGAAGAACTGAGGCTTCCGAGCGAGGACTGGCGCGCCTATCAGGGCGTACTGTCACGCAGGATATTCGCCTTCATCATCGATTACCTCATCGTCGCGCTGCTGTGGATACCGGCGGCCGTCGTGGTCTTCTTCCTCGGCATCCTGACGCTCGGCCTCGGCTTTCTCCTCTACCCGGTCCTCTTCGCTTTGGTGGCGATGCTCTATTTCGGACTGACGGTCGGCGGCCGCGAGCAGGCGTCACCCGGCATGAGGATCATGGGCGTTGCGATCGCCCGGACGGATGGTCGGCCAATGGATTTCCTGACGGCAATCGTCCATCTGGCGATATTCTGGATCGCCAATGCGCTGTTGACGCCGCTCATCCTGCTGATCGGCCTCTTCACCGACCGCGGCCGTCTGCTGCACGACCTGCTGATCGGCACCGTGGCCGTTCGGCGCGACATGTACTGACGGGACCGTTACGCCGAACGAGTGTGTTGACGTTTTCCATTCTTCGGCCATGCTATTACGATGAGCAACCGCACGAAGAGTGATCCCCCCGCTCGATGAACACGCAGACCGCACCGTCTCCTCAGTTCTACCTGACCGCACCGGCAGCCTGTCCCTATCTGCCGAACCAGATGGAACGGAAGGTATTCACCCATATGGTGGGAGAGCGGGCGCCGGAGCTCAACGACCTGCTGACGCAGGGCGGCTTCCGCCGCTCGCAGAACATCGCCTACCGCCCCGCCTGCGAGACCTGCCGGGCTTGCATTTCCGTGCGCATACTCACCAACGAATTCGCACCCACGCGATCCATGCGCCGCGTGCTTGCGGCCAATGGCGACATCGTCTCCGCGGAATATCCGGCCGAGCCATCGAGCGAGCAGTACAATCTCTTCCGGCGCTATCTCGACTGTCGCCATCAGAAAGGCGGCATGTCCGACATGTCGGTGCTCGACTATGCGATGATGGTCGAGGATACCCATGTGCACACGAAGATCATTGAGTACCGGTTGCGGGTAGAAGGCGACGGCATCAACGACAAGGCGCGAGGCCCCCTGATCGCCACGGCCCTGACGGACCGGATGAGCGACGGCCTCTCCATGGTCTATTCCTTCTTTGATCCGGCTCTCTCCGAGCGATCCCTCGGCACCTACATGATTCTGGATCATATCCGCCGGGCGAAGGAACGCGGTCTGCCGCATGTCTATCTCGGCTATTGGGTCAAGGGATCGCGCAAAATGGGGTATAAGACAAAGTTTTTGCCGCAAGAGCACCTTATGGCCCGCGGCTGGGAGCGCTATTCTGGCGAGCACGATTCCACCAAACCCGCCACGGATTGAAAATTGACCCCATCCACTGACGCCGCCCGGCACCGGCGCGGCCTTGCCATCACCGGCCTCGGCGGCCTTGCGCTCTCCTTCGACATTCCGCTGATCCGGTCGGCAGATGGCGAGGTCTGGTCGATCCTTGCCGTGCGCAGCCTCTCGACCTTCCTTGCCGCACTCGCCACATGGGTGGTGATCAACCGCCTGCTCGGCCGCCGCGTCGCCCTGATCCCGGGAAAGGCCGGCCTGATCGCCGGGATCTTTTACGGCATCAACTCCTTCACTTTCCTGCTCGCCGTCTTCAATACGTCGACCGCGAACGTGGTCTTCATCCTGGCGTTCACTTCGATGTTCGCAGCGATCCTCTCCTGGATATTCCTTGGGGAGCGCCCCTCCAACGCCACCTTCCTGACGATGGCGGTCATGCTCGTCGGCGTCGGTGTGATCGTCAGCGACGGGCTCGAAAGCGGGCATGTCTTCGGCGACGCGATGGCGGCATCCTCGGCCTTCCTGCTCGCAAGCGCGATCACGATCAGCCGCGCCAGCGGCCGCGACATGTCGCTCGTGCCGCTGACGACGGCGATCTTCCCGGCGATCGCCGCCTTCATGCTTTTGCCGTCCGGCGGCCTCACGATCGCCGAGCCCGCCTACATCCTCTTCAACGGACTGGTGATGATCCCGCTTGCCTTCTTCTGTCTGGCGACGGGGCCGCGCTACCTTTCCGCTCCGGAAGTCGGCATGTTCTACCTGCTGGAGACCATTCTGGCGCCGATCTGGGTATGGATAGTCTTTGCCGAAACGCCGACGAGCCGAACGCTCCTCGGCGGCACGATCCTCATTCTCGCTTTGCTCGGCCATTCGTTTTGGCAGATGCGGATCAAGGCGGCGAGGGCGCGCATCGCCTGTGTGGAAGTTGCGGGATAAGAGTGCCCCTCATCCGCCTGCCGGCACCTTCTCCCCGCAAGCGGGGAGAAGGGGACTCGCGGCAATGCTCCGCATTCCTTCACTTACGAGAGAAGTGTTCGAGAGTGCCGCTTGTCCCTTCGCCCCGCGTGCGGGGAGAAGGTGCCGGCAGGCGGATGAGGGGCACTTTGCACCGATGACGCGAAGGCAGCGGCGCGATCCCACTATCGCTGTTCGGGCGTCCCGTCATCCCTGGAGGATTCCTGCATCTGCGACTGCATCGCCCAGAGCTCGCGATTGGTGTCGATCCACTCCGCGGCAATCTCGAGCGGCGCGGGATCGGCCTTGACGAGTTCCTTCCCGGCGTTCCACCGCCGGGCAACCAGCCCCGCTGTCTCCAGAACGGCCAGATGCCCCGCAAGGACATCCTGCCCGATGCCGATGGCCGCAGCGATACCCGCCGCGGGCGTTTCGCCGGCAAACAGGACTTCGAATATGCGGCGGCGCATCGGATCGGCCAGCGCCAGCAACGTATCGTCAAGAGCCGAGGTCATCGCGTTCATCTCGCCGCCGCATGGTCGCTCGAATCGGAGCCGATCTAAGGAACATGCAGGAGATCAAGGAATTACAGCGACTTTCAGGATAGCGAGGACACCGGCCCGCGCTATCCACCAACATTGATCCACGAACGCTCCGCGCTTGCAAGCCCGGTGTTACCGATCTAGCCGCTGAACTTGCCGCTCCGTGGGAAGCCCTTCGGGACGACCCTCCCGGCGCCGGCGCGATCACCCATCCACTCGATCAGTTCGTCCCTGGTCTTGGTGAAGACACGGCCGGCGCTGTCTTCCCAGGTAAGCCCTTCGGCGATTGCGAAAGAGCGGATATCGGAAACGCCGCCATCCTTGTAGCGCTGGAGACGCACACCCTTGCCGCGCGCCATTTCGGGAACCTGGACCAGCGGGAAGACGAGCATCTTGCGGTTCTCGCCGACGACGGCGAGATGATCGCCCTTGACCGGAACGACGAGCTTGGCCTCATCGGGCATGGTGACGTTCATCACCTGCTTGCCCTTGCGCGTGTTGGCGACGATATCGCTCTCGGTGACGACGAAGCCATTGCCGGCCGTTGACGAGACGATGAGCTTGCGGGCCGGATCGTGCACGAAGGCCGTCAGCACGTCCTGGTCGTTCTCCATATCGACCATGATGCGCAATGGTTCTCCGTGACCGCGCCCGCCGGGCAGCTTGTCGCCGCCAAGCGTGTAGGCCTTCCCGCCCGTCGTGAAGATGAGGATCTTGTCCGTCGTCTGGGCGGGAAACGAAACCTTCAGGCCATCGCCGTCCTTGAACTGGAGTGAAGACGTATCGGCGATGTGCCCCTTCAACGCCCGGATCCAGCCTT
The DNA here is from genome assembly GCF_030064585.1 of Ensifer meliloti. Classification (NCBI taxonomy): domain Bacteria; kingdom Pseudomonadati; phylum Pseudomonadota; class Alphaproteobacteria; order Hyphomicrobiales; family Rhizobiaceae; genus Ensifer; species Ensifer meliloti. The sequence goes on along the minus strand of NZ_CP120365.1, from coordinate 3,576,901 downwards.
TCTCCGAGATGACGACCGTGATCGGCTCTTTTTCGATCATCGCCTGCTGAATGGCTTCGACATCCGCGTCGGGCGCGTCGGAGAAGGTGCTGCGGCGCTTGCCGAGCTCGGTCGCCTTGGCGAATTTCTTCTTGACCTCGCCGATTTCCCAGGCGACCGCCTGCCACTGCTTGTCACCAGAGGCGAGCAACGCCTCGATTTCCGCCTTCTCCTTCGACAGCGAATCGAATTCGGTGCGGATCTCGAATTCTTCGAGCTTGCGCAGCGAGCGCAGCCGCATGTTGAGGATCGCTTCGGCCTGGACATCGGTGAGCCCGAAGCGCTCGATCATCACGGCCTTCGGCTCATCCTCCTCGCGGATGATGCGGATGACCTCGTCGATGTTGAGATAGGCGATGAGATAGCCACCGAGAATCTCGAGCCGCCGATCGATTGCGGCGAGCCGGTGGCGCGAGCGCCGCTGCAGGACCTCCCGGCGGTGCGCCAGCCATTCGCTGAGCACCTCGTTGAGCGCCATGACCCGCGGTACGCGGCCCATCGACAGCACGTTCATGTTCAGCGGAATGCGGCTCTCGAGTTCGGTAAGCTTGAAGAGCGATTCCATCAGGATATTGGCGTCGACCGAGCGGCTCTTCGGCACCAGCACGACGCGGACGTCCTCGGCCGATTCGTCTCTGATATCCTCGAGAAGCGGCAGTTTGCGCGCGATGAGCAGTTCGGCGATCTTTTCGATCAGGCGCGACTTCTGGACCTGATAGGGAATTTCGGTGACGACGATCTGGAAGCCGCCCCGTCCCAGATCCTCTACCGCCCAGCGTGCCCGGACGCGAAAACCGCCGCGGCCGGTCCGATAGGACTCGGCCATGCTGGCGCGGCTCTCGACGATCACGCCCCCGGTCGGGAAATCCGGCCCTTCGATGCCGCCGCGCTGCGGATTGGCCGGATCGAACAGCAGATCCTCCACCGTCGCATCCGGATGCTTGATGAGATGGAGCGCCGCGTCGCAGAGTTCATGCGCATTGTGCGGCGGGATGGAGGTCGCCATGCCGACGGCGATACCGGACGCGCCATTGGCGAGCAGATTCGGGAAGGCACCGGGAAGCACGGTCGGCTCCTGGTCCTCCTCGTTGTAGGTCGGTCGGAAATCGACCGCGTCCTGGTCGATCCCCTCCAGGAGGAGGGCTGCGACCTCGGTCATCTTCGCTTCGGTGTAACGGTAGGCGGCAGCGTTATCGCCGTCGATATTGCCGAAGTTGCCCTGGCCGTCGACGACCGGATAGCGCTGGGAGAAGTCCTGCGCGAGGCGCACCAGCGCGTCATAGACCGACTGGTCGCCATGCGGGTGGAACTTACCGATGACGTCGCCGACGATACGGGCGCATTTCTTGAACGAGGAATTGGGCCTGAGGCCCATCTCGCTCATGGCATGAATGATCCGGCGATGGACCGGCTTCAGGCCGTCGCGAACGTCCGGCAGTGCGCGGTGCATGATGGTCGACAGTGCATAGGCGAGATAGCGCTCTTCCAGCGCCGCCTTCAGGTCAACCGGCTGAATGTTGTCATCCCCGCCAGACGGCGGCAAAAGGCTTTGTCCCATATGTCCTTGCTACCTCAACAGGCGCGGAACGGCAAGAATTCCGGGCTATGCCACTGTGGAGAACGTCACCGGCGGGTGATCCCTGCCCCGCCCCCGCACGAGTTTGCACTTGGCGGCAGAACTGCGCTTGCGTATCGTCCCGGCATGATCGACGCAATCAGAACATTTTCACAAGGAACTCCGATGATACATACGCGCAAAGTCCGCCTGATGCTGGCCAGCGCCGCCCTCCTTACACTCGCCGGACCGGCCATGGCCCTGGACGGCGCGGACATGATGCAAAAGCTCAATGCGGCGACGTCGCCCAACGGCACGTCCGTAACCTACGACAAGGCGGAGGCCAACGGCGACGTGGTGACGGTCACCGGCATGAAGCTGCAGGTGGTGGCGAAGCCCGGTACGTCCATCGACATAGGGGAAGTGACGTTCGAAGGCGTCGAGGAAAAAGGCGGCGGCTACTATGCCGAAACCGTCTCCTTCCCGGATATCGCTGTCAGCGACAAGGATGCAAGCTTCTCGGTCAAGGACATCTCGATCGGCGGCCTGTCCATTCCGGGCAGTGCGAGCGGTACCACGATCGATGACATCCTGCTTTATGAAACGGCCGGCACCGGCCCCATGACCGTAAACGTCAAAGGCAAGGACGTCTTCACCGCCGAGAGTACGGAAACCAATCTTACGCGGCAGGAAAACGATGCGGGCTTCGATTTTGACGCGACGCTTGCCGGGATCAAGGCGGATCTGTCGCAGATCGAGGATGCCAAGGCCAAGGAGGCGGTCGAGAAGCTTGGGCTGACGACGCTCGATGGCGGGGTCACGATGAAGGGCAGCTGGGAATTGCAAACCGGCAACCTTGCTCTCGACGAATACGCGCTGGACTTCAAGAATGTCGGCCGGCTGAATATCGCGATGGACCTATCCGGCTATACGCTGCAATTCATGAAGTCGCTGCAGGAGGCAGCCAAAGCGGCTGAGGCCAACCCGAACAAGAAGGAAGCCGACCAGGCGATGGCGCTGGCGATGCTCGGCCTCATGCAGCAGCTTACCTTCAACAGCGCCTCGATCCGCTTCGACGATGCATCGATCACGAAAAAGGCGCTCGACTACGCCGGCCGCCAGCAGGGCGTCACCGGCGAACAGCTGGCGCAATCGCTGAAGGGGCTCGTGCCGATCATGATGGCGCAGCTCAATCTCCCGGAACTGCAGAGCCAGGTCTCCAGCGCCGTCAACGCCTTTCTCGGCAATCCGAAGAGCCTGACGATCAGCGCTGAGCCGGAAAAGCCCGTGCCGTTCCCGACCATCATGGGTGCTGCGCTGGGGGCTCCCAACACCGTCCCGTCCGTGCTGGGCGTCAAGGTGACCGCGAACGACTGATTGCGCTCATGGCGCGGCCACATGCTGAACCCCGGCGGCTTTGTCGCCGGGGTTTTTTTCATCCGCCCGATCGATGATATGATGCGATGCTTGATGCTCGCACCCGATCGCCTATCTATTTTTGCGTGCCGACAGTTTGCGCATTCCCGACCGACCAAGCGGAAGGAGGACGCCATGGGACTGAAGCATTCGGATATCACCGCCATCCTCGGCCCTGTCGACGAAACGCTGATGGCTGAACTTCTCGCGACGGGCGCGACCGCGAGTGAACTTGCCGAAGCAATAGCATGGGTCAACAACGACGAGGCGCTGATCGGCGAAGGCCGCCATCTTCCGGCCGGCCGCGTTGCGGCGCTGATCGATATCCTGACGCCCGACGACGACGAGGAGTGAATGACATGAGCAGCGACGGGGGAGCACGGCATACCCTGCTCCCCGTCAACCCGCGGCGCTGCAGGAGGAGCATGCAGGCGACGCGAAAGAAGCACGAACAAATTCGGGAATTCCGTGTGGAGGGAGGCATAAATGGCTGCCAAGGAAGTCAAATTCACCAGCGATGCCCGCGATCGGATGCTGCGCGGCGTGGACATCATGGCCAACGCGGTCCGCGTGACTTTGGGACCGAAGGGGCGGAACGTCGTCATCGACAAGTCCTTCGGTGCGCCGCGGATCACCAAGGACGGGGTTTCGGTCGCCAAGGAAATCGAGCTCGAGGACAAGTTCGAGAATATGGGCGCGCAGATGCTGCGCGAAGTGGCGTCGCGCACCAGCGACATTGCCGGTGACGGCACCACCACTGCCACCGTACTCGCGCAGGCTATCGTCAGGGAGGGCGCCAAGGCCGTCGCATCGGGAATGAACCCGATGGATCTGAAGCGCGGCATCGATCTTGCCGTCGAGGCGATCGTCAAGGAACTCAGGAACAATGCCCGCAAGGTCTCCAAAAATGCCGAAATCGCCCAGGTGGCGACGATTTCGGCCAATGGCGATGCCGAGATCGGCCGTTACCTGGCCGAAGCGATGGAAAAGGTCGGCAATGAGGGCGTGATCACCGTCGAGGAGGCCAAGACCGCCGAGATCGAACTCGAAGTCGTCGAGGGAATGGAATTCGATCGGGGATATCTGTCCCCCTATTTCATCACAAATCAGGAAAAGATGAGGGTGGAGCTGGAAGACGCCTACATCCTGCTTCACGAGAAGAAGCTCTCCAACCTGCAGGCGATGATCCCGATTCTCGAATCGGTCATCCAGTCCGGCAAGCCGCTCCTGATCATTGCCGAAGATGTCGAGGGAGAGGCGCTCGCCACCCTCGTCGTCAACAAGCTTCGCGGCGGCCTGAAGATCGCTGCGGTCAAGGCCCCGGGCTTCGGCGACCGTCGCAAGTCCATGCTGGAAGATATCGCGATCCTGACCGGCGGCACCGTCATTTCCGAGGAACTCGGGATCAAGCTCGAAAACACCACGATGGATACCCTCGGCCGTGCGAAGCGCATCATGGTGGACAAGGAGACGACGACGATCGTCGACGGCGCCGGGTCGAAGGAGGATATCGGCGGCCGCGTCGCACAGATCAAGGCACAGATCGAGGACACGACCTCGGACTATGATCGAGAGAAGTTGCAGGAGCGGCTCGCCAAGCTCGCGGGCGGCGTCGCGGTCATCCGCGTCGGCGGCTCGACCGAGGTCGAAGTCAAGGAGAAGAAGGACCGTGTCGACGATGCGCTGCATGCAACGCGCGCGGCGGTCGAGGAAGGCATTCTGCCCGGCGGCGGCGTGGCGCTGCTGCGGGTCGTGAGCGCGCTCAACGGTCTTGCCACCGCCAATGACGACCAGCGCGTGGGCATCGAGATCGTCCGCCGCGCAATCGAGGCACCCGTGCGTCAAATCGCCGAGAATGCCGGCGCCGAGGGATCGATCATCGTCGGGAAGCTGCGCGAGAAACAGGATTTCGCCTTTGGCTGGAACGCACAGACCGGAGAATTCGGCGATCTCTTCCAAATGGGCGTCATCGATCCCGCGAAGGTCGTGCGCGCCGCGCTTCAGGACGCTGCCTCCATCGCCGGTCTTCTCGTGACGACGGAAGCGATGATCGCCGAGAAACCGAAGAAGGACGGGCAGCCGCAGATGCCGCCTGGCGGCGGAATGGACTTCTGAGAAGCGCGCTCGAGCGACGCACGCCCGCGAAGGCCGCCCCTCATCCCGCTGCCGCGACCTTCTCCCCGTACGACGCAGGGCTGTCCGGGGAAAATTCATGCATAGCGGAAGACCATTTGGTTTGGGATGGTCCGGGGTTTTGGTCGGCTTGGATTGACCTGCGGCGGCTTGTGGATTTCGGCGATGCTTTTGCGCTGGAACAGGCACTGGGTGACGAGGTCGGTGAAGCGCAGGATCGGTAGAGGGACGCGGGCGAGGCGGGCGGCGATGCGCAACAGTGCATAGGCGATCATCGCCGCGAAGATCTGCAGGCGGATGGCGTTGTCGTTGTTGCCGAGGAACTTGCGGATCTTGAGGTGCTGTTTGATCCAGCGGAACAGAAGCTCGATCTGCCAGCGATCCTTATAGAGCTGGCCGATCTCGACGGCGGAGCGCTCGAGGTCGTTGGTCAGAAGCGTGATCGTATCGCCGTCCTGGCGCTTGACGATTACCCGGCGCAAGCCGATCGGCAGCTTGGAATCGCCCTTGCTGGCGAGGCTGACCTGGCTGTCTTCGAGGACCAGGAAGCCATCGCCTTGAGGTTGCTCAACGGGGCGTTCAGCGACCAGAGCCAGTCCCATGTTGGTCTTCGGCCGGGTGACGAAACTGGCGCCGGCTTCGGCGATCGCCGTCCACCAGCCGTAATGGCAGTAGCCCTTGTCGAAGACATAGGTTGCGCCCTTTTCGATGGTGATCGTGCGGCCGATCTGGGCGTCGTTGACGTTGGCGTCGGTGATGTCGAGGATGCCTGGACAATCGGCCTTGGGATCATAGACGACATGCAGCTTCATGCCGCGGATGCGGCCGTTCGACTTGGCCCAATCGTACAGCTTACCCAGCGGGATCGGGGTCGAATCGATCAGCCGCAGCATCTTGGTGCCCTCCCGGCGCGTCTGCCGGTCGAGCTGACCGGCCAGAAGCGCGAAGGTCTCGGCGAAGACGGCGACCGGGCGGCGGCGGTTGGCGTCCGACAGCGTCGAGCGCATCAGCCGGCCACTGCCGAGATGGTAATGATGCTGACTGTTGGCGTTGAAGCTCGCCTCCAACCCGCGCAGGCTGGTCGTGGCGCTCAACTGGGCATAGATCAGTGCCACCAGATGATCCCAGCTGGTAAAGCACTTGTCGTAGGCATCCCCGGCATGACGATCCACAATCGCCTGAAAGCTGCGGCGATCAATCGCTTTCAGCAGCTGGGCGAAAATGCTAGGGGTGAACCGCATGCTCCGTCTCCTTTTCTGAGTCTCGACAACCAGAAAATAGACGGAAAAACGCCGTCTGACGGGGCATGCGCCTGCGACATTTCGATTCACCCGGAACTTTCCCCGGACAGCCCTGCCGTACGACGGGGAGAAGGGACAAGCGGCGAGCCCCCCGCGAGTCTCATTCGCCCCGCATAGCGACGCGCGGTTCGCCGCACACGGCTCTTCATCCCGCTGCGCGACCTTCTCTCCGTTCACGGGAGAAGGGACAAGCGGCGCGCCCCGCGAGTCTCCTTCGCCCCGCTTGCGGGGAGAAGGTGCCGGCAGGCGGATGAGGGGCGGAGTTCCGTTCGACGTGCGGGCTCAAGCCGGTTCTGTTTCGATACCGCCTTCCGCCAGATCCTTGAAGCCGCCGATGTTGTAGACGGCCGAGTATCCCATATCCTGCAGGGTCTTGCCCGCAAGAGCGGAACGGCCGCCGGAGGCACAATGCAGAAGGATGGTCTTGTCCTTCTGAAAGACTGGATTGTGATATTGGCTTTCCGGGTCTGCCCGAAACTCCAGCATGCCCCGCGAGACGTTTACCGCCCCCTTGATCCTGCCGGTTTGCTGGACTTCTGTCGGATCACGGACGTCCACGATCAACACATCACCGGAGCGCATCTTCTCGGCGGCCTCGGCGGGAGACAATTTCGGGACTGAGCCGTTTGCTTCCGCCAGCAGATCCTTGACGCTCTTGACCATTGTTCCCTCCAACCGATGAGTTGCACGGAAAGGAAACGCCTCGAAACACCCGCTGTCAAGGCGGGCGTCACGTACCGCATTCGGGGACACTCTCCTCCTGCGCTTCGAACAAGGAACCGGACCAAAGAAAAACCCGGCGAGATCGTCGCCGGGTTCGTTCGGTCTCGAAGAAGATCAATCCTTCTTCTGCGGGATCGGTCGGATCGAGAGTTCCCGGAGTTGCGCAGGCGTCGCCTGAGAAGGCGCGCCCATCAGCAGATCCTGGGCCTGCTGGTTCATGGGGAACAGCGAAATCTCGCGCAGGTTCTTGGCGCCGACCAGCAGCATGACGATGCGATCGATTCCGAAGGCCATGCCGCCATGCGGCGGGGCACCGTACTGGAACGCACGGTAGAGACCGCCGAACCGCTCTTCGACGTCGGCCTGGCTCAGGCCGACATTCTCGAAAGCCTTGACCATCAGTTCCGGCGACTGGTTACGGATCGAGCCCGAGGCGATCTCGAAGCCGTTGCAGACCATGTCGTACTGGAACGCCTTGATCGACAGGAGATCGTCGCTCGAAAGCGCGCTCAGACCGCCCTGCGGCATCGAGAAGGGGTTGTGGGCGAAGTCGACACGCTTTTCCTCCTCGTTCCATTCATAGAACGGGAAGTCCACGATCCAGCAAAGCTCATAGCGGTCCCGGTCGACGAGGTTCAGTTCCTCGCCGGCCCTGGTGCGGGCCTCGCCGGCGAACTTGTAGAACTTCGCCGGCTCGCCAGCCACGAAGAAGCAGGCGTCGCCATCTTCGAGGCCGAGCTGCGTGCGGATCGCATCGGTCCGTTCCTCGCCGATATTCTTGGCCAGCGGACCGGCGCCTTCGAGCTTCTCGCCCTCCTTGCGCCAGAAGATGTAGCCGAGGCCCGGCTGCCCCTGGCTCTGGGCCCAGGCATTCATGCGATCGCAGAATGCGCGGGAGCCGCCGGTCTTGGCGGGAATGGCCCAGATCTCCACCTTCGGGTTGGAGGCGATCATGTTGGCGAAGACCTTGAAGCCGGATCCGGCGAAATGCTCCGTGACTTCCTGCATCTCGATGGGGTTGCGCAGATCCGGCTTGTCGGAACCGTATTTGCGGATCGCCGTGTCGTAGGGGATACGCGGGAACTTGTCGGTCACCGGCTTGCCGCCGGCGAAATCCGAGAAGATTGCCCGGATCATCGGCTCCATGGCGTCCCAGACGTCTTCCTGCTCGACGAAGCTCATTTCGAGGTCGAGCTGGTAGAACTCGCCGGGCAGCCGGTCGGCGCGCGGATCCTCGTCGCGGAAGCAGGGCGCGATCTGGAAGTAGCGGTCGAAGCCGGCGACCATCAGAAGCTGCTTGTACTGCTGCGGCGCCTGCGGCAGCGCATAGAAGTTGCCCGGGTGGATGCGGCTCGGCACCAGGAAGTCACGCGCACCTTCCGGCGAGGAGGCCGTCAGAATCGGCGTCGTATATTCGGTAAAGCCGATGTCGCCCATCCGCCGGCGCATTGCGGCGATGATCTCGGTGCGCCTGACGATGTTCTTGTGCAGCGTCTCGCGGCGGAGATCCAGGAAGCGGTATTTCAGGCGCACGTCTTCCGGATAGTCCGGCTCGCCGAAGACCGGCAGCGGCAGCTCCTTTGCGGCCGAGAGAACCTCGATCTCGCGGGCATAGAGTTCGACCTCGCCGGTGGGCATGTTCTTGTTGACCGTATCGTCGGTGCGCGCCTTGACGGCGCCATCGACGCGAATGACCCATTCGCCGCGCACGGTCTCGGCGGTCTTGAAGGCCGGCGAATCCGGATCGGCGACGACCTGGGTCATGCCATAATGGTCGCGCAGGTCGATGAAGAGCACGCCGCCGTGATCGCGGACGCGGTGAACCCAGCCGGAAAGGCGAACGGTGGAGCCGACATCCGACTTGCGGAGGGCGGCACAGGTGTGGCTGCGGTAACGGTGCATCGTATAGTCCCGGAATTGCTTAAAGGCCGCGCAGCTCGCAGAACGGCGCAGGGCGGCATGGTCAAAGTCGGGCGGAAAAGCGCATGATGCGCCGGTTTTGTCAAGGCCGCGGCGGCGCCGGCGGCAAGAGCGCTGCCCCGGTCGCACAACTTGCCCGCTTCGACCACAGCCGCAAGCGGTACGGCGCAAATTTGGACACGAGTGGTCACAAATTGCTACTGTTCCCGCGCGTCAGCCACGGTTAAACAGGGGCAAGGGTCGCGTATCGCGCGAGTCGCGGCCGCAATCGGATGCCTTCTGTTCCATGTCCCAGATTCGCCCGCTCATCCCGCTGCTCGTCACCGCAGGCATTCTGATCGGCGGCAACGGGTTGCAGGGCACGTTCATTTCCTTGAGAGCGCTCGAAGAAGGATTCTCGACCTCGCTGATCGGCGTGATCGGCGCCGGCTACAATGTCGGCTTTGCAATCGGCTGCGTCTACGTCACCCGCATTCTGAGGGCGATCGGCCATATCCGCACCTTTTCGGCGATGGCAGCCATCGCTTCCGCCGCTGCCATCGCCATGGTGCTCGTCATCGATCCGTGGTTCTGGTTCCTGATGCGGCTCGTCGCCGGCATCTGCTTCGCGAGCCTCTTCGCCACGGTCGAGAGCTGGTTGAATGCCAGCGTCACCAACGGCAACCGCGCGCGTACCCTTTCGATCTATCGCCTCGTCGATCTCGGCTCGGTGACGGCTGCACAATATGCAATTCCCGGCATCGGGATCGGCGGCTTCGAGCTTTTCGCCATCATCTCGATGGCGCTGACGCTTTCGCTCGTGCCGATCTCCTTTGCCGACCGGTCGAGCCCGGTCGCACCGGAAGCGATACGCTTCGACGTGAAGGCGCTCTGGAATATCTCGCCGCTGGCCACCATCGGCTGCATCGTCGTCGGCCTCACCAATGCCGCGTTCCGCTCGCTCGGCCCTATCTATGCGCAGGAGATCGGCCTTTCGGTGACGGCGATCGCGACCTTCATGAGCGCCGGCATCATCGGCGGCGTCGTGCTTCAATATCCGCTGGGATACTACTCCGACCGGATCGACCGCAGGCTGATCATCCTGATCGCCACCTTCGGCTCCCTTCTCGCGGGGCTCTTCCTCGCCTTCGTCGCCGGGAGCGACGAGTGGTTGAACTTCGCCGGCATCTTCGCCTTCGGCGCATTCGCGATGCCGCTCTTCTCGCTCTGCTCCGCGCATGCCAACGACCATGCGGCCGAAGGCCAGCATGCGCTCGTGTCCGCCGGCATGCTCTTTTTCTGGTCGCTCGGAGCCATCATCGGGCCGCTCCTCGCATCCTTCCTGCTCGAGATCTTCGACCCGCCTGTGCTCTTCATCTATACGGCAGCAATCCTGGCGCTCTTCATGGCCTACACGATCCGGCGCATGACTGCGCGCAAACCCGTTCCAACCGAGGAACGGTCGATGCGGTTTCGCAGCCTTCTGCGCACATCGTCCTTCTTCAACAAGCTTGCGGGCGGCCAGACGCGGAAAGAGCCTTGATCCGATAGGGCTGCAGCTAGAGCGGGATGAGGAAAAGTGCGTGCGGTTTTCGGCCCGCATCCCGCGTCTCAACTTCTCGGAATCGATCACGATGTTTTAGGTCGACCCGGCCCAAAAACATCGTGATCTACGCGCCGCTGCCGAATTGCTGAAAGTGAAAATCAGGTTTAATAACGGACCGGACCGTTTTTCGGGGGCGAAGCGTGCTTTGCCGCGCCGCTCCCCTCCCTCCGGAAATAGACACGCAAAGATACCGATGCTCAATCGCCGAATGTTTCTCCAGGGTTCAGCCGCGCTTGGCGGCGCCTTCACGCTTGGCGCCGGTCTCGCCGCGAGGGCGGGCGCAGCCCCCGATCCGCAGATCCTGACGGCGCGGTTCGCCGAGGCGGAGATCGCGGCCGGCGGCGTCACCCCCCGGGTCATGACCTATGATCCCGGGGTCATCTCCTATGATCCCCGGGTCATGACCGATGATCCGGGCGATCCGGCAAGCGCCGCCATGCCGCCCGTTCTGAGGATGCGCAAGGGCGAGCCCTTCGCGGCGAGGCTGGTCAACCGTCTGGACGAGCCGACGACCGTCCACTGGCATGGACTGAGGATCGCCAATGCGATGGACGGCGTGCCGGAAATGACGCAGCCCTATGTCTATCCCGGCGACGGCTTCGACTATCTCTTCACACCGCCGGACGCCGGCACCTTCTGGTACCACCCGCACTGCAATACGCTGATGCAGATGGGGAGCGGCCTGACTGGCGTGATCGTCGTCGAGAACCCGGAGGATCCGAGCTTCGATTCCGAGATCGTTCTCAACCTCAGGGACTGGCGGCTCGGCGCGAGCGGCGAGTTCATCGCCCCTTTCAAACCGCGGGATGCGGCGCGCGGCGGGACCTATGGAACGGTGAGAACCGCGAACTGGCAGCGCGAGCCGGTCTACGAAGCTCCCGCCGGCGGGCTCGCCCGCGTGAGAATCGCCGCAACCGACGTTACGCGCATCTACACGATCGGGCTCGAAGGCGCAGAGGCCAGGGTGATCGCCCTCGACGGCAACCCGGTCGAAATCCCCTTCGCGCTCGACCGGCTCGACCTCGGCCCCGGCCAGCGCGTCGATCTTGCCCTCCGCATGCCGCAGAGCGAGGGCCAGCACGCACGGCTTGGCAATTTCCGCGGCTCCAGCCCCTGGACGATCGCAGCCTTCCGGGCAGTCGGCACTTCGCTGAAGCGGGAGCTCGGGGATATCGCACCTCTGCCCCCGAACCCCGTTGCCGAAGCCGACATTTCCACGGCCAAGCGTATTCCGATCGACCTGACCGCTACTGCCGAGCACGAGCCGGCCGCTTCGATCTGCGGCTCGCTCGGTTATACGTTCTGGGCGATCAACAAGGTTCCGTGGCCAGGTGACACGCCCGATCCGGTCGCCCCCATCGAGGAACTCAAATTCGGGAAAAGCTATGTGCTGGAGATCGCCAACCGTACGCCGCATGCCCATCCGATCCATCTGCATGGGCTGAGCTTCCGCATCCTCGCCTCTAACAGGCGGAGCCTGCTGCCGCCGCCGACCGACACGATCCTGCTCTTGCCGGACGAACAGGCGCAGCTCGCACTGGTCGCGGACAATCCCGGCGACTGGGTCTTCCATTGCCATATCATCGAACATCAAAAGACCGGGATGTCGGCTTATTTCCGGGTCGCCTGACAATTTCGATTGTGACAGGTGCCGTGAAACGGTACACGGGAAAACTCAAAGCCGCATTTTTGCCACAGTGATTAAAGCCCGATGATTCAAACGACAGCAGATCTTGAGGCCGCCTGCCGAGAGCTGGCCCGTTCAAGCTATATTACGATCGATACGGAGTTCCTGCGCGAAACCACGTTCTGGCCGGTGCTGTGCCTCATTCAGATGGCAAGCCCGGAAATGGCAGTGATCGTCGATCCGATGGCACCCGGGATCGACCTCGCCCCGTTCTTCGCGCTGATGAGCAACCCGGATGTCGTGAAGGTGTTCCACGCCGCCAGGCAGGACATCGAGATCATCCACCATCTCGGAAATCTCATTCCTCATCCGATCTTCGATACGCAGGTGGCCGCGATGGTTTGCGGCTTCGGTGACAGCGTGTCCTATGACCAGCTCGTCAACCGCATCAAGAACGAGCAGATCGACAAGTCGTCCCGCTTCACCGATTGGAGCCGCAGACCGCTCACCGACAAGCAGCTCGACTATGCGCTGGCGGACGTGACGCATCTGAGGGATATCTACCAGTACCTCACCAAGGAACTGGATCGCGAGGGACGCTCCTCATGGCTTGCGGAGGAAATGGCGATCCTCGAAAGCCGGGAGACCTACGATCTCCACCCGGACAATGCCTGGCAGCGGCTGAAGATGCGGGTGAAGAAACCCATCGAGCTCGCCGTCCTGCAAAAGGTGGCGGCGTGGCGCGAACGCGAGGCGCGGGCGCGCAACGTGCCGCGCGGGCGAATTATCAAGGATGATGCGATCTATGAGATCGCGCAGCAGCAGCCGAAGGATGCCGAGGCGCTCGGACGCCTCAGGACCATTCCCAAGGGTTGGGAGCGCTCCAGCGCGGGGACGGCCCTCATCGAGGCCGTCGGCGAAGCCCTTGCGATCCCGAGGGGCGAGCTGCCGCGCCTGCCGCGCCAGAATCACGCACCCGAGGGCGCTGCGGCGGCGAGCGAGCTGCTCAAGGTGCTGCTGAAACTCATCTCCGAAAAGGAGGGAGTCGCGGCCAAGATCATCGCCAACAGCGACGATCTCGACAGGATCGCAGCCGAGGGCGAAGGTGCGGACGTCGCCGCGCTCAAGGGCTGGCGGCGTGAGCTCTTCGGCATGACGGCGCTGAAACTCATCAACGGCGAGGTGGCATTGCGCTTCGTCGACAAAAAGGTCGAGGCGATGGAAATCGACGGTTGAAAACCGCCGCTCGACGACAACTTTCCGCCCGAATCTGAGCTTAGCCGAGACATTTCGAGGGCTGATCGCCGCCGCCCGGCCCCGCGGGCTTCAACTGCATGTGTCCTTTCAGGACAACATGTAGCAATTCAAATTGCTCCGGCGACCTTTGCGTGCCTGATAAGACGCGCGGCGCTGTAAATTCTCGATTTCGAGGCTGTCACATGCGCTGGAGATTTTCCACGCTCGAGATCATCCTGTTGCTGCTCGTCGTCGCCGGCAGCGGCATGGCCTATGCGTGGGTCGTCTACGGAGGCGGCGGCCTGATCGGCGCAACCTATGCGCTCTTCATGTGCATGCCGATTCTCGCCTTTGAACGGCACATAATCTTCCGGCGCCTTTACCGGAGAATCCACGGATCGCCGACGCCGGCGTTTCTTCTCTCGTCCCTCGCCGTCTACTTCATATTCGTCAACGTCGGATATGCAGCCGCCGGGCTGCTTTTGCACGTCGCCGGCGTCATGCGTGAAAGCAGGACGGACGCGATGCTGCCATCGCTCAACGTGCTGGTGTACGCACTTGCGACCTCCGGTCCGATCATCTTCGTGCTCAGGGTGCGCGAATTGCTCGGCCGCGACGTTTTCCTGAGTCTCCTGACCGGACGATACCGCAAGCCGGTGCAGGAGGAACGCGTGTTTCTTTTCATCGATCTCGCCGGATCGACATCGCTTGCCGAGCGCTTCGGCGACCTGCGCATGCAGGAATATTTGGGCAAGCTGTTTGCAGCCATGGCTGATCCCGTGCTGCGCTATGGCGGGTCCATCGACGACTATGTCGGCGATGCTGCCGTGATCACCTGGCCTTACGATCGCGCTGTCGCGGATGCAGCCTGCATCCGCTGCGTGTTCGACATTCTGGAGCAGATCGAAGCGGACGCCCATCGCTGGCGAAAAGACTACGGCGAGGTGCCGCGCCTGCGTGCCGCTCTGCATGGCGGCACGATCGTTGCCGCGGAGATCGGCGTCGACAAGCACAAGATCACCTATTTCGGCGACACCGTGAACACGACGGCACGCCTCGAGGGCCTGTGCCGAACGCTAAACCGTCAGGTCTTGATCTCAGCCGATCTGCTGCGGCGCTTGCGCCCGCCCGTCTTCGTGCGCGCCGAGGATCTCGGCGAGCACGAGGTCAAAGGTCGTGGCCAGAAGCTCGCGGTTCTGTCGCTCACAGCCGGTTCGCTCAGCGGCGACGGCGCCACGGAACCAGCCGGGGAGCCCGTTGGCAGTCCGGCCGCCGAGGCTTTCACCTCGCTGTAAGACAAACATCAAACAGTTGTCATCGAAGCCGCCTATCGGGTTCACCTGCACTCCAACCCGAGGTGAACTTATGACTAAATCCATCCTTGCCGCCATGGCGCTGACCCTGCTGGCGTCGAGCGCCGCGCTTGCCGAGGAAAAGGCCTTCCCTGCAAGGCTCGAGGCGCATGCGATCCTTCCCGCAAACACCATCGTCGCCGCGCCGGCGGATGCCGCGGACTACCTCAAGACCTCGGGCAAGTTCTCGACCGCCGACCGCAAGCGCGCCGCCGAACTGGGCAGCGTCGCCGGCAAGGATGGCGTTCGCCCGACCGGTTTGTCGCTTCCCTTCAACGGCCAGCCGATGCAGGGCTTCTCCGGCATCAAGGCGATGGAGGACGGCACTTTCTGGAGCCTTTCGGACAACGGCTTCGGCAACAAGCTCAACTCGACCGACGCCATGCTGATGCTCCACCATCTCAAGATCGACTGGGACGCCGGCAGGGTCGAGGCGTTGAAGACCCTGTTCCTGTCCGACCCCGAGCGCAAGGCCCCCTTCCCCATCGTCATGGAAGGCTCGGCCACCCGCTATCTCACGGGCGGCGACTTCGACGTCGAATCCATCCAGCCGGTCGCCGACGGCTTCTGGGTCGGTGAGGAATTTGGCCCCTACATCCTGAAGTTCGACCTTGACGGCAAGCTCACCGACGTCATCGCGACTGTTGTCGGCGGCAAGCCCGTGCTCTCGCCCGACAATCCGGCACTGACGCTGCAGGCAGACCCCTCCAAGAAGGCACCGGACTTCAACCTGAAGCGCTCCGGCGGTTACGAAGGTCTGGCACTTTCGAAGGACGGCTCGAAGCTCTACGGACTGCTCGAAGGGCCGATCTGGGCAGACAGCGAGTCGGTGGAAGAGGCGGAGGGCCGGCCGGCGCTGCGGATCGTCGAGCTCGACGCCGGCAGCAAGGCCTGGACCGGGCGCAGCTGGCTGTATCCGCTGGCCGAAGGCGGTGAAGCGATCGGCGATTTCAACATGCTCGACGAGAAGACTGCGCTGGTGATCGAGCGCGACAACGGCGCCGGCACCGTCGACAAGGCCTGCGCGGACCCCAAGAACCCGCAGCCGGATTGCTTCGCCGTCGGGTCGAAGCTGAAGCGTGTCTACAAGATTGCCATGGACGATGAAAACGTCGGCAAGGCCGTGCGCAAGATCGGCTATGTCGACCTGCTGAAAATCGCCGATCCGGACAACCGCAAGCGCCAGGGCGGCGGCGAGGGCTATTACGACATGCCCTTCGTCACCATCGAGAATGTCGACCGCGTGGACGAGACGCATATCATCGTCGGCAACGACAACAACCTGCCTTTCTCCGCCGGGCGTTCCCTCGACAAGGCGGACGACAATGAATTCGTGTTGCTCGAAGTGGGCGAATTCCTGAAGGCCGAATAGACCCACTCCTCCTGCCCTCATCCCTGTGACAAGGCAAGCACAGGGATGTGGGCACAGGGATGTGGGCACAGGGTTGAGGGCGCACGGTTGTGCCGCACGTCCTTGGCGCGTCGAGCGCGAACGTTCGAAAGAGCAATTAGCGCTCGAAGGAGAAGGCGAGCTTCTTGCCGGTAAGCTTGCCGAGCTGCTGGAGCCGGCCGTCGAGGCGTTCGCCCTCGAAGTCGGCATAGGCTGCCGGGACGACGAATTCGAGATCGATGTCGGGCTTCGAAGATCGCCGGAGCGTGAGGTGGCGCGCCACACCCGGCATGGAGGCCGAAAAGAGATAGGCGACGCGCAACAGCCCGCCCAGGAGCTTGGCCAGTTCGTGCAGGCGCGGCGTCGTGATGCCGGCGAGCGGGCTCGTGGCGCCGTCGTCGTTGAGCCCTTCGAAGCGATAGTAATTCGCGAGCGCGATATAGGCCCGCCCCGCATGGGTGATACCCGTGAAGGCCGAGTGCGCAATGATGTTCAGCGCCTGCAGACCGCGATAGTCGGGATGCGCCCGCCAGCTGATATCCGCCAACAAACAGGCGGCCTGACGGTAGCGCCTCTCCTCTTCCGTCTCCTCGACGCCGAAGAACGGCACCAGGCGGCCGGTCCATTCGGCGAGCTCGCGCGCATGCTCGGGCGAGCGGGCGCGAAGGATGGCGAGTTCGTTGGCAGCGGTCAGCAGCGGGTCCTGCCGGCGCTCCTCCTCGGAAAGCAGCGAAAAGAGATAGCCCTCGCGGACGCCCAGCGCGGAAAAGGAGATTCGCTCGGGTTGCATGATGGAGATTGCCTCCTGCATCGTCACCGCCCCGTAGGGCAGCAGGCTCCGGCGGCTCTTGGAAATCGTCGCATAGGCGGAGGGCTTGATATTCTTCGGCTCGATCACTTCGGCGAGGATCGCCAGCGCTTCGTCATAGGAGATTTCGTAACCCTGCATCATGTGCAGCGGGTAATTGTGCATCTCCATGTGCAGCTTGGCGATCGCTCGCCAGGTTCCGCCCACGGCGTAGAACGTGCGTCCGGTCCCCTTCTTCAGGACCTCGGCATTTTTCATGAACTTGCGTACCCAGGTCCGCGCCTTGCTGAGCGAGCCGCTCGAATGTTCGAAGAGGCGAATGCCGCCCAGCGGCAGCGTTATGCCTTTGCCGATCCGCTTGCCGTTTACATCGACAAGCTCGAGCGAGCCGCCGCCGAGATCGCCGACGACGCCATCCGGCTCGTGGTAGCTGCTGACGATGCCCATCGCCGAATAATAGGCTTCCTCCTCACCGCTCAGGATCTTCACCCTTTGCCCGAGGATGGCTTCCGCCCTTTCGATGAAGGCCGCTCCGTTAGTGGCCTCCCGCGCCGCAGCGGTCGCGAGCACATACATCTCGGTCGCGCGCGCTTGGTCGGAGAGCGCACGAAAGCGGTGCAGCGCCCTCAGCGCCCTCGCCACGCTTTCCTCCTCCATTCGGCCGGTCGCATCGATGCCCTTGCCGAGGCCGCACATCACCTTCTCGTTGAAAAGCATCGCCGGCGAACGGCTCAGCCCTTCATAGACGACGAGACGAATGGAGTTGGAGCCGATATCCACAACGGAGACCGGGCGGATACCGGGCAGACGTCCCTGCGCTTCAGATTCGACCATGCAATTCCAGTTTACTTGTGCCAGCCGCTCTTCCAGCCGGCGATCAGCTTCGGTGCACTGGATTTCAGAGCCTCACCCCGGCCCGAAAGGCTCGGATTGGTCATGAAATAATGCTGAGCGTTGAACGGCTCGGCGTCCTTGCCGACTTCCATGCGGCGCGAGGTGCCGTCCGGAAGAATCTCGTAGCTCTGCTGGTTGTCGATGAGATTGCCCAGCATGATCTGCGAAAGAACCTGTTCGTGCACAGTGCGGTTGATGAGAGGAACGAGCGTCTCCACCCGCCTATCCAGATTGCGCGGCATCATATCTGCCGAGCCGATATAGACAAGCGCATTCTCCGATGGAAGTCCATGTCCGTTGCCGAAGCAGAAAATTCTTGAATGCTCCAGGAAGCGGCCGACGATGGATTTGACGCGGATGTTGTCGGAGAGCCCGGGCACCTGCGGCCTGAGACAGCAGATGCCGCGCACGACGAGATCGATCACGACGCCCGCGCAGCTTGCCTTGTAGAGCGCATCGATGATTTCCGGATCCACCAGGGAGTTCATCTTCATCCAGATCGACGCCGGACGCCCGGCTTGCGCATGGACGATCTCCTCCTCGATGTGCTTGAGGATGCGCGGACGCAGCGTATGCGGTGAGACCGCGAGTTTCATGCCCCCTTCCGGCTCGCCGTAGCCGGTGATGAAGTTGAAGATGTTCGCCATGTCGTGGGCGATCACCGGGTTGCAGGTGAAGAACGACAGGTCGGTGTAGATTTTCGCCGTGACCGGGTGGTAGTTGCCGGTACCGAGATGGCAATAGGTCCTGAGCTTGCCCTCCTCCCGGCGCACCACCATCGACATCTTTGCGTGGGTCTTCAATTCGATGAAGCCGAAAACCACCTGCACGCCGGCGCGCTCGAGGTCGCGCGCCCAGCGGATATTTGCCTCCTCGTCGAAGCGCGCCTTCAGCTCGACAAGCGCGGTCACCGACTTGCCGGCCTCGGCGGCATCGATCAGCGCGCGCACGATCGGGCTGTCGTTCGAGGTCCGGTAGAGCGTCTGCTTGATCGCCAGTACGTCCGGATCGCGCGCAGCCTGCAGCAGGAACTGCACGACGACGTCGAAAGATTCGTAGGGGTGGTGGACCACCATGTCCTTTTCGCGGATGGCCGCAAGACAGTCGCCCGCGTGTTCGCGTACGCGTTCCGGGAAGCGCGGGTTGTAGGGCTCGAAGCGCAGATCCTCGCGCGGCGCCTTGGTGATTTCCGAAAGCGTATTCAGCGCCAGCAGGCCAGGCAGTACCGCGACGCGATTTTCGGGAACGCCGAGTTCCTGCACGACGAACTGACGCAGCGAAGCCGGCATTTCGGAATCGGTCTCGATACGGATCACCGACCCGCGACGGCGGCGCTTGAGGGCCGTCTCGAAAAGGCGCACGAGGTCTTCGGCTTCCTCCTCGACTTCGATGTCGCTGTCTCGAATGATGCGGAACGTGCCCGACCCCTTCACCTCGTAGCCGGGGAAAAGCCGGTCGATGAACTGGCTGACGACGTCTTCGAGGGTGATGTAGCGGATGACGTTCTTGACGTCCGGCAGGCGAACGAAGCGATCGAGCGCCACGGGCAGGCGCAGCAGTGCCGTCATCGGGTCGCGCCCGGTCTTGCTGACGAGCTGCAGGCCGATCGAGAAGCCGAGATTGGGAATGAACGGGAACGGATGTGCCGGGTCGATCGAGAGCGGCGTCAGCACGGGGAAGATCGCCTGGTCGAATTCATTCGCGAGCCAGCTGCGATCCTGCGCGGAAAGCGAAGCCGGACGGACGATGAGGATATCTTCCTTGGCGAGATATTGCTGCAGGACGGCAAGCGATGCCTGCTGCTCCATCTGCAGATTGTCGACCTCCGTCAGAATGCTCTCGAGCGTTTCCGCCGGCGTCAGGCCGTCCGGGCTGCGCAGCGAAAGCCCGGAACGGACCTGGCCCTCCAGACCCGCGACGCGGACCATGAAGAATTCATCGAGATTGGCGGCGGAGATCGATAGAAAACGGACGCGCTCCAGAAGGGGATGCGCCGTGTTCAGCGTCTCCTCGAGGACCCGGCGGTTGAACTGAAGCCAGGAGAACTCGCGGTTGACGAAGCGCTCGGGGCTCTTGAGAAGGTCCAGCGCCTCGGCCGGCGCCTCACGCTTCTGCTCGGCAGATGCCTCGTGTTCCGTGATTGCAGACGTTGCGCTGTCCATGCCTGTAAAGCCCCATTACTCCGAACGAACGAGCTAACCCAGTTTGACGACGGAACTGTGACAGTCAATCGGAGAGGCTTGTATTTGCAAGCTCTTCCAGGACTTCCGCCGCCAGGGCGCGGGTCGGCCGCGTTCCGCGCGCAAGCGCCAGATGATCTATCCGCTCGACGATGGTCTGTGCCGCCTCCAGCGAGCGTTCCATCCGCGCGACGACGTAGCCGACCAGGCGCTCGTCGACCAGGAGCTGGCGGTCGGCAAAAAGCTTGGTGAGCACCTGCACGAGCAATTCGTCGTCGGGCTCGCCGATTTCGACCACGGTGGCAGCCTTGAGGCGCGACTTGAGGTCAGGAAGCCCCACCGGCCATGACATCGGCCATAGCCGTGACGTCATCAAAAGCGCCGTGCCGTTCTGGCGCACGCTGTTGATGACATGGAAGAGAGCCGCATCGTCGAAGCCCTGCCGGTCGGCATCCTCGAAGAGGACCGGCTTTTCCGCGGCGATATCGGCGGCGTTCGAGCCGGCAAAGGGATGTATCGGCTCCGCTCTGGCCTTTTCGCGCCAGATGCCCGCAAGGTGCGATTTGCCGGAACCGACCGGCCCGCAGATGATGACCACCGGCGACGGCCAGGCGGGCCAGTGATCGACGATGGAAATGGCCGCGCTCAACCGGTCCGAGACGAGCAGGTCGTCGCGACCGGTTGCGGGCGCATGGCCAAAGACCAAAGGCAATTGTTCGGACAGATGTCTCTTCATGCATTACCCGTGAGCATTCACATTTTGAAGCTACGCACTTCCGCACCGAAAAGCTCTAGCCGTGGCTCTCCGGCTCCTTGTGAACGGCTGTTCTATGCCCGTGATAGAGATCGCTATCAAGGTACCGCTGGATGCCGAAGCGGACAAGCACACCGATCGCGGCCGCCGCGGGCACCGCCACGAGCAGGCCGACGAAGCCGAAGAGCGCGCCGAACGCAAGCAGGGCGAACATCAGCCAGACCGGGTGCAGCCCGACGCTTTTGCCGACCAGTTTCGGCTGCAGAATATTGCCTTCGAGAAACTGGCCGCTGAAGAAAACGGCGAGAACCAAAAGGATCCAGACATAGTCCGGCCAGAACTGAACGAGCGCGACGCCGAGCGCAAGCACGAGGCCGACCAGCGATCCCACATAGGGAATGAAACTGATCATGCCGGCGAAGAGGCCGATCAGGAGGCCGAAATTGAGCCCCACCATCGTCAGCCCGATCCCGTAATAGAGGCCGAGGATCAGGCAGAGCGAGCCCTGGCCGCGGACAAATCCGGCGATGGTCGTATTCATGTCGCGAGCGATCTGCCGCACGACCTCGACGTAATCGCGCGGTATCCAGCTGTCGACCCTGTCGACCATACGGTCCCAGTCGAGCAGCAGATAGAAGGCGACGACAGGGGTGATGACGAACAGGGACAGGATATTGAGAAGTGCCAAGCCGGAGTTCCAGATCTGCTGGAACAGCGTGCCGAGGAAGCTAGCGCCTTGCTCCAAAAGCTTGGCCGAGTTCTGCTTGATGGTCGTCATCTGGCCGGCGAGCCAGTCCGGCAACAGCGTCGACTGGCTGTCGGTCAGGAATTCCTGAAGCCTGGTGATGTAACCCGGCATTTTCTGAATGAATTCGGCAGCCTGCGTGACGACCAGCGGAACGATGATCATCAGCGACAGCGCCAGCACGACGACGAAGGCGACCAGGATGGCGATCGTCGCCATCAGCCGGCTCAGACCGAGCCGCTCCAGGCGATCGGCTACAGGATCGAGAAAATAGGCGAGCGCCATGCCGGCGAGGAAGGGCAGAAGAATGGAACTGAACACCAGCAGGAAGGCAATGAAGCCGACAAGCACCAGCAGCCAGAAAAAGATCTGGCGCTGAAGTCCCATACTGCTGACCCGATCGCCCATGACGGCCCCCGTTGCGCGCGGCACACCGCACCTTCCGCGTCTTTCGTTCGGACGAGATAGGGCTTGGGGCGCGCCAAGGTCAAGTCCGGCAGCGCTCACGGGGCAAACGGCCTGTGGCCGGCAGAAGGTGCTGACCACAGTCGAATTCACGAAAAATGCAGGATCGGGCGCGCCTCTGCGCTTGCACTCCTCGCTTCTCCGTGCCAATCGCATCCGCAATCAGCGACGAGCCTTGGAGAGCGAGCATGAGCCAGTCGGGAAAGAACGGCCTCACCTACAGCGACGCAGGTGTGGATATCGATGCCGGCAACCTGATGGTCGAGAAGATCAAGCCGCATGTCCGCTCGACCCGGCGTCCCGGCGCCGATGGCGAGATCGGCGGGTTCGGCGGCCTCTTCGACCTGAAGGCCGCCGGTTTCAGCGATCCGGTCCTCGTCGCAGCCAATGACGGCGTCGGCACGAAGCTCAAGATCGCTATCGACGCCGACAAGCACGACACGGTCGGCATCGACCTCGTCGCCATGTGCGTGAACGATCTCGTGGTGCAGGGCGCAGAACCGCTGTTCTTCCTCGACTACTTCGCGACCGGCAAGCTCGATCCCGACCAGGGCGCCGCGATCGTCGCGGGAATCGCCGCCGGCTGCCGCGAGGCAGGCTGCGCGCTGATCGGCGGCGAGACGGCCGAGATGCCGGGCATGTATTCCGGCGGCGACTACGATCTTGCCGGCTTTGCAGTCGGCGCGGCCGAGCGCGGGCAGCTTCTGCCGGCGGGCGACATTGCCGAAGGAGACGTCATCCTCGGACTTGCCTCCTCGGGCGTCCACTCGAACGGCTATTCGCTGGTGCGCAAGATCGTTTCGCTCTCGGGCCTCGCCTGGGATGCTCCGGCACCTTTCGGCCAAGGCACGCTCGCCGACCTCCTGATGACGCCGACGCGCATCTATGTGAAACCGCTTTTGAAGGCGATCCGCGAGACGGGTGCGATCAAGGCACTGGCCCACATCACCGGCGGCGGCTTCCCCGAGAATATTCCGCGGGTGCTGCCGAAGCATCTTGCCGCCGAGATCGACCTCGGCGCCATCAAGCCGCCGGCCGTCTTCTCCTGGCTCGCAAAGACCGGCGGCGTTGCCGCCAACGAGATGCTGCGCACCTTCAATTGCGGCGTCGGCATGATCGCCGTGGTTCCGGCGAGTGAAGCGGAAAAAGTTGCAGCAGTGCTTGCCGGCGAAGGCGAAACGGTCTTCACGCTCGGCCGCATGGTCGCACGCGCCGAGGGCGCGCCCGGCACGATCTACAAGGGCAATCTCGCCATATGAGCATGGTGGCCGGCAAGAAGAAGGTCGTCGTGTTCATTTCCGGCGGCGGCTCCAACATGATCGCACTGGCGAAGGCTGCCGCCGCGCCGGATTTTCCGGCCGAGATCATTGCGGTGATCGCCGACAAGGCGGATGCGGGTGGCCTCGACAAGGCGGCCGGGCTCGGCATTCCGACCTTCTCCTTCGTTCGCAAGGATTTTGCGGGCAAGGAAGCGCACGAGCAAGCAATCCTCGCCGAGCTCGACCGGCTCCAGCCGGACGTGATCTGTCTCGCGGGCTATATGCGCCTTCTTTCTGCGGCCTTCATCCAGCGCTACGAGGGCCGGATCCTCAACATCCACCCGTCGCTGCTTCCGCTCTTCCCCGGGCTTCACACGCACCAGCGGGCAATCGACGCCGGGATGAGGATCGCAGGCTGCACCGTGCATTTCGTGACGGAGGCTATGGACGACGGGCCGATCGTCGCCCAGGCGGCCGTACCGGTCGTTTCCGGCGACACGGCGGATACGCTCGCCGCCCGCGTCCTTACCGTCGAGCACAGAACCTATCCGATGGCGCTTCGGCTCGTGGCTGAAGGCAAGGTGCGGATGGAAGCCGGCCGGGTGGTAAGCCATGCCGTCGGCGAGGCAACGGGTACGCTCATTTCCCCCGCCATCTGAGGCAGCGGGTCACCTTCCCATCGCCAGCCGGCGGTCGAGCGCATCGAGCACGCGTCGTGTCAGAGCGGCGTAGTCGCCATCGAAATGATGGCCTCCCTCGATGGAAACCACGTCGATGCCGGAGGATTTCAGATCCGGGCAGGCATCGTCCTCCTCGTCGGTGCCGTAGATGCACTGCACTAGCGCCGGCTCGATCGCCTTGATGTCGTCGACCGGGTCGCCGGCATTCCCCTCTCCGTCGGCGCCGAGCCAGCCGAGGACGGAGATCTTGTAGTCGGCGCGATGCGACAGCGCCATGAGCGTTACCTGCCGTACGCGCGCGCGGGTCGCTGACGGAAGCAGGTTGTAGGTGCGCGGCAGGATGTCGGCGCCGAAGGAATAGCCGATCAACAGTACATTGCGGACGTTCCACCGCCTGCCGTAATAGGTGATGACACGGGCGAGATCGTCCGCCGTCGCCTGCGGCTGGCGCTCCGACCAGAAATAGCGAAGCGAATCCACCCCGACGACGGGCACGCCCTGCTGCTGCAGGGCATTGCCGACCTCCTTGTCGATGTCGCGCCAGCCGCCGTCGCCGGAATAGATCACCGCCATGGTATCGCGCGCAGGCTTCGCATCGAGAACGGTCAGGGGGAGTCCGAACGGGTTGTCCCCTTCGTCCTCCTGCTGGATGTACCCCGCAAGCGTGGAGGAAAGTGCGGCATAGACGTCTTCGTCGCTCTCCTGGACTTCGACGTCCGGATGCTTGGCTGCGAGAGCGGCAACGTGCTCGCGTCCGGCAGCCGACGCGGACGGCGAAGAGACGACGGTTACCGGGTCGGGCAAGGCGCCATCGGTCAGGCCATAAACCATGCGGTCGCCTTTCCGTGTCTTTTCGGCAGGAGTGCAGAGCTGCTTCGTCAGGGCGATACCCTCTTCGGGATCGACCGCGAGCGTCCGGCCGATGGTCGCTGCGGGAGATTGTGCGGCGATCGCCAGCGCCATGGCCCCGCCGGCCCCGACGCCGGCGACGGTAGGCGGCCGATAGGCGCCGCTGCCGGCCGCGCGCTGCACCTGCTGACTCAAGGATTCGATGTCCGAGACCGTGTAGACGCAGTCCCCGTCATCCCTGCCGAGGGCTGCCAGATAGGCCTTGAGGTCGATGCCGATGACGAGCGCTTTCTCGCTCGAAAGCTTTCGGGCAACGGCATCCTCCCTCTCTGTCCAGCCGCCGGCGTCCGAAAGCAGCACCACGGCGCCGGAAGCCGCCTCTTTCGGGAACAGGATGTGCGGTGCGGGGATCATGCCGGTGTCGAACTTTGCCGCGTCTTCGGCAAAAGACGGAAGGGATGCAGCGCCGGCAATCAGTGCCGCCAGGGCTGCACGCTTCAAGATCCTTTTAATGGGGGTCATTTCCTGATCACTCCCTTCAGGCCGCCGCCGATCAGGAATGTCGCATCCATCAGCGCCAGGATCGGGTTGAAGCCTCCGCTCGCCACCAGGTAGCGCGGCTGCCACTGCGGGTGAAACTTGGACTTGAAGGCGCGCAGTCCCTTGAAGTTGTAGAAGCGCTCGCCGTGCTCGTAGAATGCCCGGCCGGCGCGGTCCCATACGGGCGCCAGCCGGCGCTCCGACATGCCCGACAGCGGCGCCATTCCGAGATTGAAACGCCGATAGCCCTCGTTCTTCAGATATTCCATCAGTTGCGCGAACAGGAAATCCATCGCCCCTTTCGGCGCCTCGGGCGAGAAACGCATGAGGTCGACCGAGCCCTCCTCCCTGGTGCCGGTGATCAGAATATTGGCGAAGGCCACGATGCGACCCTGCCGTTTGAGGATCGCGACAGGCTGCGCCGTCAGGTATCGCGGATCGAAGGCGCCGAGGGAAAAGCCCTTCTCCCTCGCATTGTGGTGGGCGAGCCAAGCATCGGAAACGGCCCCGAGCTCCGGAAGGATCGCCGGTATTTCCGCAGGCGCGACGACCGAGAACTCCAGCCCGTCGCGAATGCCACGGCTCACCTGCTGGCGCAGGTTTGCCCACTTGCCGCCCTTCATCTCGAGGCGCTGGAGATCGACCTCGGCAAGTTCGCCGAGGCGGAAGGCTCTCAAGCCCGCATCCGCGTAATGCGAAAGCCCGCGCGCCGAGACCTGGTAGAAGACGGCCCGGCAACCATTGGAGCGCGCCGCCTCGATGAACTGCCAGATGAGATCCGGCCAGGCATCCACGGGTCCGACCGGATCGAACAACGCAATCCAGGAACGCGCCCAGCGGCCATACATGATGAAGGCCCGGCCGTCGGCGGAGAACATGATGCTCTTGTCACCCATGCGCACGAGGTTGGCGTCGGACATGTCCTGCGCGTCGACGATGGCGACCGCCCGCTCCATCTCCTGTCCGCAGGCGGGGGCAACGGCCGCAGCGGCCGGGCGCATCAGGCTCCAGATCGCTACAGCACTTGCGCCGATCGTCACTCCCAGGAAGGCGCGGAGCCCGCGCGGCGCTTCCGCCGAGAATTCGAACTGCCACCAGAGCTCATGGCTGTATGCGACGTCGCGATAGACAAAGAGCAGGACGACGAATGCGCCGAAACAGATGACGCCGAGCGCGGTAAGCCACGGCAGCGTCAGCGCCTGTCCGAAAAGCGAGGCGGGACGATTGAAGAGCCGCCGACTTGCGAGAAGCCCGACAAGAAGGAAGGCGAGCATGCCGGCTTCCCCGAGCGCCACCGCCTTCACCAACGAAAGCAGGATTGCGGCCAACGCGATCGCGACCGATGCCCACCAGGCGCCATCGAGGCGCAGCGCCAGCCCCCGCGCGACGATGAACAGCGCCAGACCCAAAAGGCTCGCAAGGAAATGCGCGCCTTCGATGATCGGTAGGGGCACGTAATTCGCAAGAAAGGCCAGGTTCTCGTCCGGCGTCGGCGTCACGCCCGAGAGAACCAGCATCAGGGCGAGGACGAGCGCCAGCGTGGCAAGCAATAGCGGCGTCATCCGGCCGCCGGCGCGGCGAAGGCTGGAGGCTGCCGGGTGGCCCGCCAGCTGGCGGAGTTCGATGCCGATCATCACGACGATGGCGATGAGCAAGGGCAACAGGTGGTAGATGACGCGGTAGAGGACGAGTACACCGAGCACCGCATCGACGCCGGCTGCGCGGCCCAGGCTCGCAACGATCACCGCTTCGAAAACGCCGAGCCCCGCCGGCACATGGCTGAGCACGCCGAGGCCGACCGCCACGGCATAGATCGCCAGGAAGGCCGGCCAGCCCACCGTTCCGGCGGGCAAAAGGACATAGAGGACGGTCGCCGACGCCGCGAGATCGAGCGCCGTGACGAGGAACTGGCGCGAACATGTTTGTGAGTCCGGCAGACGCAAGACGAGGCGGCCGATGCGGACCTCGCGACCGCTGCGAGCGGCGATCAGCACCACCAGCAAACCGGCAAGGACGAAGACGGCGATTGCCCGCAGCCATGCCGCATCGATCCCGGTCAGCGGCGCCACGTATTCGCCAACGGCAAGCAGGCTCAAGCAGGTGACCACCGCGAGACCCAACCCGAAGGCGAGTGTGACGAAGGCAATGAGACGGGCGATCTCCTCCGGCTTCAGCCCGAGGCGCGAATAGGACCGATAGCGGATTGCACCGCCGCTCAGCGGACCGAAGCCCGCCGTGTTGCCGACGGCATAGGCGCAGGCGGCCGTGAGCGCGACGGCGGGATAGGGAAGCTTGCGTTCGATGTAATCGAGCGCGCTGACGTCGTAGAAGGTGAGTGCGAGGAAGCTCAGGCCCGTGAACAGGATCGCCGTTGCCACCGATCGCCGGCTCGTATCCGCCAGCGCCGACACGACGTCGTCATATCGCACCTCGGCCGTCAGGTGAAAGATCGCCGCGCCGAAGAGCGCGATCACGAGGAGTGTGCCTATCGCGGAGAGGTAACGCTGGTTGCGTCTCAGAAAGAGCCGCCATGCACCGCGGTCCTGTTGGTCTTCCGCTTCAAACTCTTCCGTGGAGGACGCCATTGGTTCGCCCGTGCGTTGAAGGAGACGACAATGGCTTACCGCAGTGCAGCGCGATCAAACAGTGAAATATCGGTAATGTAGAATATTATAGAATATCAGGCGATTACTTGGCGAGCGAGGCACGGTTGAGCATAGCCCACTGCAGAAGCATGATGGTTTTCGCATCGCAGATCTCGCCGGTGCCTATCCTCGCGACGGCTTCGTCGAAGGAAATTTCCAACACCTCGATGTCCTCGCCCTCATGCGCAAGTCCGCCGCCCGCCGCGACCTTCTTTGATATATCGATGAGACCGAGGAAGAAGCTCGTGCGCTCCGTAATGGAGCCGGGGCTCATATAGGCATCGAAGAGATGCATGGCCGTCTCGATGCGGTAGCCGGTTTCCTCCATCGCCTCGCGGCAGATCGCGACTTCCGGGGCCTCGCCGTCGAGGAGGCCCGCCGGCGCTTCGAGGAGATATCCCGTTTCCCCCTGCAGGAAAACCGGCAGGCGCAGCTGGCGGACGAGAACCACCACCTGCCGCTCCGGATCGAAGAGGAGGATCGTTGCGGCTCGGCCGTGGTCGTGCACTTCACGCACGAGGCGCGCGGTGCTGCCGTCGGACATTTCCTGCTCGATCGTGATCTGCTCGAGATTGATGAAGCCATCCCAGACCGTCTTGCGATCGATGATCCGGAAGCGCGCGTCTGCGTTTTTGGTCATGGGAAGTCCTTTAGGCCTGTTGAAATTCGGGATGCTCGCCGGGACTTGTTTCCCCCCTCATCCCTGTGCTTGTCACAGGAATGAGGGGGCGGAGAGATTGCCGTCCTCCGACACGTTTCCTATGCCGCGCCTGAATTTATTAGAATCGTTCACGATGGTTTTAGGTCGACCCGACCTAAAATCATCGTCAACTCGAGAGCGGGCGCGGTCAGGCCCGGCGCATCCAGACGCGGTTGTCGTGGAATGCGGCTCCGCCATAGGGTGCCACGGCATCGGCACCGGTCAAAACGTTGATCCCCTCCCCGTCCAGGTGGGCCCCATTGGGCCAAAGCCCTTCGGCGATGACGACGCCGCGACGGGTGCCCCCTCCGATCTTCGCGTGCAGGCGGATTTCACCACGCCCGTTGCCGAGCCTGACGACGTCGCCCTCGGCGATACCGAGTTCGGCCGCATCCTCCGCATGGATCATGACTTCCGGCCGGCCCTCCTTCTGGATCGAGGACGGGGTTTCGGCAAAGGTGGAATTGAGGAAGGAACGCGCCGGCGACGTGGCCAGCCGGAACGGATGCCGCTCGTCGGCCACCTCGATGAGGTCGACGTGATCGGGAAACTCGGGAAGCTGACCGTGCGGCCCCTGAGCCCCCATCGCCTTCGGTGGCCGGTTCGGCGCGGGCGTACCCGTCCAATCCGCCTTGAACCGGAACCTGCCGTCCGGATGCCCGAAACCGTTGAGGAAATGCGCCTCGTCGAAAGCCGGCTGGCAATCGAGCCATTTCCGCTTTTTCATCTCGTCGTAGCCGATGCCGTAATTGGCGAGCAATCGGTCGATATGCTGCCGTTCCGTCAGGCGGAAGCCGGGACAGTCTGCAACGCCGAGACGCTTTGCCAGCTCTTCGATGACGAAAAGATTGGTGCGCACGGTCGGCGGCGGCTCGACGACCTTCGGCCCGAGCAGGATATGCTGGTGGCCGCCACCGCGATAAAGATCGTCGTGCTCGAGGAACATGGTGGCCGGCAGGACGATATCCGCGAGCTGCGCGGTGTCCGTCATGAATTGCTCGTGCACGGCGACGAAGACGTCGTCGCGCAGGAAGCCGCGCTTCACCAGCCGCTGCTCCGGTGCGACATTGACCGGATTGGTGTTCTGGATGAGCAGTGCCGTCACGGGGCCGCGATGGCGAAGCGCTTCGGCATCTCCGGTCAGAACGCGGCCGATCTGCGACTGGTCGAGCATGCGCACATCCGGATCGTGAAAGGCGCTGCCGACGAGTTCGCGCTTGTCCAGCCGGAAAATGTCGTTGTTCGAATGGAAGGCGCCGCCGCCCTCATGTTTCCAGGAGCCGAGCACCGTGGCAACGGAGGCTGCGGCATGGATCGCGACGGAACCGTTGCGCTGGCGGGTGAAGCCGTAGCCGAGACGGAAATAGGTCCGCGGCGTCGTTCCGACGAGTCTCGCGAAGGCTTCGATCTCCTCCACCGAAAGCCCGGTGATCGCGGAGGCCCATTCCGGTCCGCGCGTCTTCAGATGCGCTTCGAGTCCCGCGGGATCGTCGGCGAATTCAGCCATGTAGGCGCGGTCCGCATGACCGTCGCGGAAGGCGACGTGCATGACGGCGCAGGCGAGCGCCGCGTCGGTGCCGGGCTTCAGGACCAGCCCCATATCGGCCTGCTTGATCGTCGGATTGTCGTAGACGTCGATGACGACGATCTTGGCGCCGCGCTCCTTTCGCGCCTTGACCGCGTGGGTCATGACGTTGACCTGCGTCGCCACCGCATTGGTGCCCCAGATCACCACGCAATCGGACTTGGCCATCTCCCTTGGGTCCGGTCCGCGCAGGGTACCGGTCGCCATGGTGTAGCCGGTCCAGGCCATGTTGGTGCAGATCGACCCGAAGAAGCCGGAATAACGCTTGGCGTGGCGCAGCCGCTCGATGGAGTCGCGCTGCACCTGCCCCATGGTCCCGGCATAGAAATAGGGCCAGACCGCCTCCGAGCCGTGTCTCTGTTCGGCCTTGACGAACTGGTCGGCGATCTCGTCGAGGGCCGTCTCCCAGGAAATCTCCTGCCAACGCCCCTCGCCCTTCGCACCGACCCGGCGTTGCGGCACCATCAAGCGGCCGGGATGATAGATACGCTCCGCATAGCGGGCGACTTTGGCGCAGATGACCCCGGCGGTGTAGGTGTTTTCCGCCGCGCCGCGTACGCGCCCGATCCGGCCCTCGGCGGTGAGGTCGACCTCCAGCGCACAAGCCGAGGGACAGTCATGCGGACAGACCGAATGGCCGATGGTCTTTTCTTGTCTGATAGGGGTCGCAACGTTCATGGCTTTTCTATATGGCATGGCCAGGGACGCTCAAAGCCCCATTCGCCATTCATCGAAACAATTGATCGCGGCCATCGGCAACGCTTATGAACTACCGGCACATCTACCACGCGGGCAACTTCGCCGATGTCCTGAAGCACGCGGTGCTGGCGCGGCTCGTCACCTATCTGAAGCAGAAGGACAAGGCCTTCCGCGTGCTGGACACCCATGCGGGGATCGGCGTTTACGACCTTTCGAGCGAGGAAGCGCAGAAGACCGGCGAATGGCGCGAGGGCATCGGAAGGCTGATCGAGGCCGAGCTTCCCGCCCCGGTCGCCGCCATTCTCGAACCATATCTTTCCGCCGTTCGCGACCTCAATCCCGAAGGCGGCCTCATGCATTATCCGGGGTCGCCGAAGCTCGCCCGCATGTTGTTTCGTCCGCAGGACCGGCTGTCGGCCATGGAACTTCATCCGGAGGATCACGAGGCGCTGCACCGGCTCTTCGAAGGCGATTTCCAGAGCCGCATCACCCGGCTCGACGGCTGGCTGGCGCTGGGCGCACACCTGCCGCCGAAGGAAAAGCGAGGGCTCGTTCTCGTCGATCCTCCGTTCGAAGCCGAAGGCGAGTATGAGCGGCTGGTGGATGGGCTTGCCAAGGCATACCGCCGGTTCACCGGCGGCATCTACTGCCTCTGGTATCCGCTGAAGAAGGGCGCGCCGATCAGGGATTTTCACGAGTCGCTCAAGGCTTTGGAAATCCCGAAGATGCTTTGCGCCGAACTGTCGGTGCGCAGCGATCGCGTTACCACGGGGCTCGCGGGATCGGGCCTCGTCATCGTCAACCCGCCCTTCACGTTGAAAGGCGAACTCGACATCCTCCTACCCTACCTGAAGACACAACTCGCCCAGGATCGTTTCGCTTCGGGACGTTGCTTCTGGCTGCGCGGCGAGGCGCCGCTCAATCGAGGGCCTTGACGGATAAGGTTCTGTGGCTTCAATCTCTTACGACGACTCAGGGAGGTAGCCATGACTTGCAAGCTTGCCGCAATGCTTCTCACCTCGCTTTCCCTCGTTGCCGGCATGGCCAGCAGCGTGGCCGCCGCAGACTTTGCGGAAGTTCCCGTCGCCCGGCACACCTACGACGTCGGCGTTTGCGGCAACCCCTCCGTCCTCGGCTTCATCACCCGACGCTTCGACTACAAGGCGGCGAACTACCTGCGCGCCAACATCGCCATCGCCGAGATCCGCGAAATGGGTCAGAGCCGCTTCGAACCGCGCGATTACACCCATCTGGTGGAACGCGAATATTGCTACGCGACCGCGGTGACGACGGACGGCGTTCGGCGCCCGATGTGGTATCTGATCGAGAGACCATGGGGCTTTGCCGGCGTCGGGTCCAATATCGAGTTCTGCGTCGGCGGCCTCGACCCATGGTATGTCTACGGCGCCAACTGCGCTTCGCTTCGGTGATCAGCACCTGACGCATGTCGCCCAAAAGTGCGCAGCGGTTTTGGGACAACGACATGCATGAGTACAAAAAGCTGAAGCGCATCTCACGAATTCGATCGAACGCGACGCGTTTCTGGCTGCTGCCGGCAATCGTCGTCCTTGGTACTCTTGTCGGCTGTGGCGGTGAAGACGGCAGCCAGACTGCCCCGAACCCCTCGAAAGATTTGGCGAGAAGTGCGTCAATCGCGCCTGTGCCCGTCGGCACGGGCTTCGACTTCTACGTGCTTTCCCTCTCCTGGTCGCCGACATGGTGCGACGCCAACGATCCCAAAGGCAAGTCCGATCAGTGCGAAACCGGCAGCGGACATGGCCTGATCGTACACGGACTCTGGCCGCAGAACGAAAACGGCTATCCGGAATATTGCCGGACGCGGCACTCGGACCGCGTGCCCGAATCGCTCGGACGGCAATATTTCGACCTCATCCCCTCTATGGGCCTTATCGGCCACCAGTGGCGCAAGCACGGCACCTGTTCTGGCCTCAGCCAGAGGGATTATTTCGCGGTCACGCGCGCCGCGCATGAGAGGCTCACCATTCCTCCGGAATTGACGACTGCGGACGGCGCGGAGAGCCTCTCCGTCCAGGCGATCGAAGCGGCCTTCGAGAAGAAAAATTCCGGGATGACGAGCGAGTCGATCGCTGTTACCTGCGAAGGCAGGCTACTCGAAGAAATCAGGATCTGCTTCGACAAGGAACTGAAATTCAGGGCTTGTCCTCAAGTCGACCGACAGGCCTGCAGACGAGACACCGTCTCGCTGCCTCCAGCACCATGATGGAAAGACATCGGATGAAGATACTCTACTCGCCCGCCTCCCCCTATTCGAACAAGGTCCGCATGGCGGCTCATCATGCCGGAATCGCGGCGGAAAGCGTTCTCACGGAAACCAATTCCAATCCGCCGCAGCTGATCGACAACAACCCGCTGGGCAAGATTCCGACGCTGATAACCGCGGACGGCCTGGCAATCTACGACAGCCGGGCGATCATGCATTTCATCGATCGTGAAACCGGGGGCAAGCTCTATCCGAAGAATCACGAAAAGCGTACCCGGATCGAGATCTTCGAGGCGCTTTGCGACGGCATTTGCGACAGCCTGCTCGCTATCGTCTACGAGAAACGCTTCCATCCGCCTGAAAAGGTGCACCAGCCCTGGATCGACCGGCAATGGGACAAGGTGGAACGGGGGCTCGACCACCTCGAAGCGAACCTGCCCAAGACCGGCAGCAAGCTCAATGCCGGTCACTTCGCGCTCGCCGCCACGCTGCGCTACATCGAACTGCGCTTCGCCGGCGAATGGCAGAAGGGCCGGCCCAAGCTCAAGAACTGGCCTGCCAAATTCGAAAAGCACTTCCCGGATTATTCGAAGTTCAAGGCTTGAGCTTTTGCGCGTGCCCCTCATCCCGCTGCCGCGACCTTCTCCCCGCAGGCGGGGAGAAGGGACACGCAGCCCCGCCTTGCCCCGAATTCAACGGCGAAAGAGGCCTGGCGCTTGCCGCTTATCCCCTTCGCCCCGCTTGCGGGGAGAAGGTGCCGGCAGGCGGATGAGGGGCACGTAAAGCAGCCCACAATACAAAAAGGCCGGGTCGCCCCGGCCTTTTTTTCGATCGTGTTGGACGGATCAGAACTTGACGCCCATACCGAGTTTGACGCTGTGCTCGTCGTAACCGGACGAGATCGTCGAACCGCCGGCGCGGAAGTCCTTGGAGCCGTAATCCGTGTAGCGGTATTCGGCACGCGCAGTGATGTTGTCGGTGACGAAGGTTTCGGCGCCGACGCCTGCGGTCCAACCGACAAGGGTCTTGTCGTCGGAGCCTGCCGGAGTCGAAAGCTTGGCATTGCCGAGTGCGACACCGGCCGTGCCGTAGACGAGGACCGGGTTCAGGTCGACACCGACGCGACCGCGGACCGAGCCGTTGACACCCTGCTTGACGCGGCGGCCGCTGGAGCGGGAGTCGTTGCCGGTGTAGTTTACGTCGGCTTCACCGCCATAAACCATCTGGCCGTCCTGGACATTGTAACCGCCATAGAGACCGCCACCGAAACCGACCGACTTATTGTTGCCGGTCGCATCGGCCTCGCCATGGTGCCAGTCGATGGTGCCGCCGACATAGGCGCCGGACCAGTTGCGCACTGCCGGTTCGGTATATTCGGCAGCCGGAGCAGCCGGAACTTCGTCGACCACGTCAGCGGCGTGGGCGGCCTGGAAGGCAACGAGGGCCATGGCCGAGGCCATGAGGGTGGTGGTGAGCGTACGCATACTATTCTCCTTTCGAACCGGCGTTCCGTTTTAGTTGTTTCTCAGCGGAACACCGGACATCTACAATTAACCCGCCCGGTTGACCCGAAATTGATCAGGAAATGAGGAATCTCAAGAGCCAAAATGTGAAATTTTAGTGGCGGCAACGCGACTGAAATGCGATGTTGCAGCGCAGACACAGGTACTTTATTAACCACGATTCAAGATTAACGAAAGATATACTATAGCAATACAAACTGATGCAAATTACGGCTTCCGCGTTAATTTTTCAGAAATGAATCGTCCGGCGAGAGTTTCGGCGAGCGTTTCCAGCCTATATCTTCTGCCACTCGGCATCAGGATTCGAAGAACGGGACGAAACGTTGAAAAGGACACTCAAGGCGGCGCTCGTTACCGGCGGCGCCCGACGCATCGGCAGGGCAATAGTCGAGGATCTGGCGGCGCACGGTTTCGCGCTCGCCATTCACGCGAACGGATCGTTCGCAGAAGCGGAGGCGCTCGCCGGGAAGCTTGGAAAGACCGGCGCGAGGGCGGTCGCGCTCAGGGCCGATCTTACCGAGGTCGGCGCCGCCTCCGGGCTCGTCGCGGAGGCAACAGCCTTGCTCGGTCCGCTGGATCTCCTCGTCAACAATGCCTCGGTATTCAACAAGGACAGCCTCGCCGAGTTCGACGAAGCGGTCTGGGAGCGGCACTTCGCGCTGCATGTCAAAGCCCCCTCCCTGCTCGCCCGCGATTTTGCGCTGCAGCGGCCGGCCGACGTCTCCGGTCTGATCGTCAATGTCATCGATCAGCGCGTCTGGTCTCCAAATCCGCGCTTTTATTCCTATATGTTGTCCAAATCGGCGCTGTGGACGGCAACCCAGACGATGGCCCAGGCGCTCGCCCCCGACATTCGCGTCAACGGCATCGGACCCGGGCCGACGCTGCCCAACGAGCGACAGGATCCGCGTGATTTCGAGGCCCAGGTCGAGGCGCTCATCCTCAGGCGCGGTCCGGCGCTCGAGGAATTCGGACGTGCGATCCGCTTCCTTTTCGACACGCCGTCGGTTACCGGACAGATGATTGCACTCGACGGCGGCCAGCACCTTGCCTGGGAGACGCCTGATATTCGGGAGATAGTGGAATGAACGGGCAGACGCCCACCGATGGCGGCATCCTTTACGACGCCACGGAGACCGACGACGAAGACGATCTGGTCGAAGTGACCGAGGCCGAACGGCCGGCGCCGGCAATAGGATGGGCGGAGAGCCTGCCGGAAGCGGCGGGCCTCAAGGGAGCCGAACTCATCCAGGCCTTCGTCAAGCGCCTGCCGAACGGGCCCGGCGTCTACCGGATGCTCAACGAGGCCGGCGACGTGCTCTATGTCGGCAAGGCCCGCAGCCTGAAGAAGCGGGTGAGCAACTATGCGCAGGGGCGAGGCCACTCGAACCGCATCGCGCGCATGGTTCGCGAGACTGCGCATATGGAATTCGTGACGACGCGGACGGAGATCGAGGCGCTGCTGCTCGAAGCAAACCTCATCAAGCGCCTGCGCCCGCGCTTCAACGTGCTTCTGCGCGACGACAAGTCCTTCCCCTATATCGTCGTCACCGGCGATACGCGTGCGCCGGCGCTCTACAAGCATCGCGGCGCGCGCAGCCGCAAGGGCGACTATTTCGGCCCCTTCGCCTCGGCCGGAGCAGTCGGACGCACGATCAACTCGCTGCAGCGCGCCTTTCTTCTCAGAACCTGCACCGACAGTGTCTTCGAAACACGCACGCGCCCCTGTCTGCTCTATCAGATCAAGCGTTGTTCCGCGCCGTGCACGAACGAGGTCAGCGATGCGGATTACGCGGAACTGGTCAGCGAAGCCAAGGATTTTCTCTCCGGCAAGAGCCAGGCGGTGAAGGCGACCATTGCCTCCGCCATGGCCGAGGCTTCGGAGAACCTCGATTTCGAGCGGGCCGCGCTTTACCGCGACCGGCTGGCCGCGCTGAGCCACGTCCAGAGCCACCAGGGCATCAACCCGGCCGGCGTCGAGGAAGCGGACGTCTTCGCCATCCATCACGAAGGCGGCATCTCCTGCATCCAGGTGTTCTTCTTCCGGAC
This sequence comes from Ensifer meliloti, assembly GCF_030064585.1. NCBI lineage: Bacteria > Pseudomonadati > Pseudomonadota > Alphaproteobacteria > Hyphomicrobiales > Rhizobiaceae > Ensifer > Ensifer meliloti. The sequence goes on along the minus strand of NZ_CP120365.1, from coordinate 3,540,007 downwards.
GGGGCAGAACTGGGGCAATCGCGCCTATTTTCCGAAAGCCGATCCTTCGATTCCCCCTGCCGAGGTGCTCAGCGCGTTTCTTGCGCAGTTCTATGACGACAAGCCCTGTCCGCGGCAGGTCCTGCTCTGCGCCCCCGTCGAGGAACAGGAACTGCTTGCACAGGCGCTCAGCGAGAAATCCGGCTACAAGGTCTCGATCCTCGTGCCGCAGCGCGGAGAGAAGAAGGATCTCGTCGAGCATGCGCTCGCAAACGCCCGCGAGGCGCATGGCCGCAAGCTCGCCGAAACGGCTTCGCAGGGGCGCCTGCTCGAAGGCTTTGCCGCAACCTTCCAACTCCCTTACGTGCCGCGCCGCATCGAGATCTACGACAACTCGCATATCATGGGCACCAATGCGGTGGGCGGCATGGTCGTCGCCGGCCCGGAGGGCTTCGTCAAAGGCCAGTACCGAAAGTTCAACATAAAATCGACCGACATCACGCCGGGCGACGATTTCGGCATGATGCGCGAGGTCATGACGCGGCGCTTCTCCCGCCTCCTGAAAGAAGAGGGCAAGCCGGATCGGTCCGCAGAGCCGGGTGAGGATGCCGGTTTCCCCGCGTGGCCCGACGTCATCCTGATCGATGGCGGCCAGGGCCAGATGACGGCAGTTCGTACGATTCTCAAGGACCTCGGCGTAGAGGACTGCGTGACGGCGATCGGCGTCGCCAAGGGCGTCGACCGCGACGCCGGGCGCGAGCGTTTCTTCGCCGAAGGCCGGGAAAGCTTCACTCTGCCGCCGCGCGACCCCGTCCTCTACTTCATCCAGCGTCTGCGCGACGAAGCGCACCGTTTCGCGATCGGCTCGCACCGGGCTCGCCGGAAAAAGGAAATGGTCAAGAATCCGCTCGACGAGATCGCCGGAATCGGCCCGACGCGCAAACGCGCGCTCCTCACCCATTTCGGAACCGCCAAAGCCGTGTCCCGCGCCGGCATCAACGACCTGATGTCGGTAAACGGCATTTCCGAAACGGTCGCCCGTATCGTCTACGAGCATTTCCACGAGGACGCCGCCAAATGACGGGGCGGCGCGGTTCAGCCTGCGTTCAGGCGAAATCCGCCAAATATGACAGGCGTCACGCAATGATCTGTTGACCTTATGGTCGCAAAGTCATTCTGTACAGCTGAACCCGGAGGGGATGAGGAAAGGCGTTCGGCGTTTCCGCCCGCATCCCGCTTCGACCACTAGAATCGATCGCGCCGAGACCCCAGATGGCGGGAAATGAGGACTGTCGTGTCCAGAGAAACCGAATCCATGCCAACGCCCATAGCCTATAGCATCCCAAATCTGCTGACCTATTTCCGCATCCTCATCGTGCCGCTGATCGTCTTCTGCTTCTTCATCGAAGGCCGGCTTCACAGCTCGGATTTTGCGCGCTGGACCGCGCTCATCCTCTTTGTCGCGGCTTCGATCACGGATTTCTTCGACGGCTATCTCGCCCGCATATGGAAGCAGACCTCGAATATCGGCCGCATGCTCGATCCGATCGCGGACAAGCTGCTGGTCGCCTCGATCCTGCTGCTCGTGGCCGCCGACGGAACGATCGCCGGCTGGTCGATCTGGGCTGCCATCATCATCCTCTGCCGCGAGATACTGGTTTCCGGCCTCCGCGAATATCTTGCAGCCCTCAAGGTCAGCGTTCCGGTGACGCGGGTTGCCAAATGGAAGACGACGATCCAGATGGTCGCGATCGCCTTCCTGCTCGCCGGTCCCGCCGGCGACAAGATCGTGCCCTATGTCACGGAAGCCGGTATCCTGCTGCTGTGGATCGCCGCGGCCATCACACTCTATACCGGCTACGACTATTTCCGCGCCGGCCTGAAACATGTGGTCAACGAATGAGCACGGTAAACCTCGTCTATTTCTCCTGGGTTCGCGAGCGCATCGGCAGGCCTGAAGAAACACTGGACCTGCCGGAGAATGTCGTCACGATCGCCGACCTGCTGGGCCATCTGAAGACCCGCGGTGAGGAATATGCCGCGGTTTTCGAGCACGCGAACGTCATCCGCGCGGCGATCAACCAGGAACATGTGGAGCACGGCGAGCCGATCGCCGGCGCCCGAGAGATCGCCCTCTTCCCGCCGATGACGGGCGGCTGAAGCCATGGCCGCCCCCGTCACCGTGCGCGTCCAGCGCGACGACTTCGACATCGCCGCCGAAGTCTCGGCGCTTTGCCGTGCGCGGACTGACGTCGGTGCGGTGGTCACGTTTTCGGGGCTGTGCCGGGACGAGGCCGGAGCCCTCAGTGCGCTCGAGCTCGAGCATTATCCCGGCATGGCAGAGGCGGAGATCGAACGGATATGCCACGAAGCGGTCGAGCGCTTCGGCCTGCAGGCTGCAACCGCCATCCATCGCTTCGGCCGCATGGAGCCGGGAGCGAATATCGTCCTGGTGGTAACCGCCTCGCCGCACCGGCAGGCGGCATTCGATGGCGCGAATTTCATCATGGATTTCCTGAAGACCTCGGCCCCCTTCTGGAAGAAGGAACATCACGCCGACGGCAGCGCAGGCGATTGGGTCAGCGCGAAGGATGCGGACGACGCGGCACGCGATCGCTGGACGCGCCGCTGATCTCTCACGCCGCCTGAATCACGATGTTTTTAGGTCGGGTCGACCTAAAAACATGAGCGTGATCGATTCCAAGAAGTTGAGACGCGGGATGCGGGCGGAAAACCGCACACACTTTTCCTCATCCCGCTCTGATCAGGGAATGATCCTTTCCCGGCGCGTGACCACGAGCACGATCACCAGAAAGCCGAATATGGCGAAGTCCCGCCAGAGGATGGGTCCATAGGCGCTCCACAGCGTCTCCATGAGGCCGATGCCGGCCGCGCCCAGTGCCGCGAATAACGGCGAAGTCTGCCCGCCGATGGCGGCGATGAACAGGACCTTGACCCCGAAGGTCAGCCCGGTGCCGAAATCCATGTTGCCGTAATAGGAAGCAGCGAGAATCCCGCAGAACGCAGCGATCAGCGACGCCACGCCATAGGCGGCGATATAGACCGCTCCCGGATCGATGCCGCAAAGCGCGGCGGCCTCGCGGTCCTCGGAAACGGCGCGCCAGTAGCGGCCGGCATAGGAACGGGTCAACAGCCAATGGCCGCCGGCGACAAGGGCCATCATGAGCGCGGTGTTGACGAGCTGCACGACCGTCAGCGCGACCGGAAAGGCAGGGTTCGGCCAGAACACCACCACGTCGTGCAAGAAGGGCGGCAGCCAGAGGCTTCTGGTGTCGGAGGCGAGCCGGGCCGTTTCCATCAGCACCAGCAGGCTTCCGAGCGAGGCGACGACCACGGCATTGGCGGAGGAAAAAGCCAGGGGCCGCATGACGTAGCGGCCGGCAATAAGACCGGCACCGAGCCCGAATGCGAGCGCCGCTGCCGCCCCGAGCCCGAGCGCCGCCGGCAGTACCAGCCACAGCCGGTTCCAGCCGACATCCGCGAAGAGCACGAAGATTTGCCCGGCAAAGGCGAAGAGCGCGCCATAGGTCAGGTCCGCCCGCCGCGTGACAGCAAAGGCGATCGCGTATCCAAAGGCGAGCGCCGCATAAAGCGCGGCCACGGGTACGGCATTGGCGATCTGCTGCAGAAAATAGGCCATGGCACATCCGCGTGATGACAAGCGTACTATAACTGGTAAACTGGCTTTTACCAGTTAGGATTTTCGCATGAGCTTCACCTGGACCGCACATCGATTCTCCGGCGGCGCGCTCGCACTGGACGTCGCCAATTCCGTGGTCATGCGCTTCGATGCGGAGCGCAGGACCGATCGCTTCGACGACCCGGCCGCGATCGACACCTTCGCCGAGGCCGCAAATCTCTACGGCGCCGAACGGAACCGTTTCGGCACGCTCGTCCCGGCAAAATCAGAGCGCCGAAATGCATTCATCGGATTGCGCGAGGCGACGGACCGCCATTTCCGCGCCCTGGTGAGGACTGAGGACCGGCCGGATCTCCTGGCCGACCTGCTCGAGGCGATCGCCACCGTCCTGCGTCAACCCGCAGACACGCGCAAAGGCACGCCGCTCGATGTGGCCACGGCGCATTCGGCACTTGGCCTCATTGCCGGACCGGAGAGGGAACGCCTGAAAATCTGCCCCAACTGCGCGTGGCTGTTTCTCGACCGCAGCCGCAACCGGAGCAGGACGTGGTGCGACATGGCGGTTTGCGGCAACCGGACGAAGGCCAGGCGCCATTATCGCCGCAGCAGGGAGGAACCGAAGCCATGAAGAGCGCCATGATATCCGCTCTGCTCGCCGCAGCGGTCGCTGCCGGCTGTCAACGCGAAAGCGGCAGGGATCCGCTCGAACTGACCGGCAAGATGTTCGTGTTCAACTATCGGCTGGCCTATGCGACCTATATGGTCACACTCAACAAGACGGAGCCGGTTCCGGATGGAAGCACTGTCGTCGCAACCTTCGAAAACCCTGCCGGCGGCAATCCGCTGACGCTTGAACGGAAGCTTTTCCCGAAGCTGAACAAGGTGGTGCTGGAAAGTCCGGACATCACCTGCGTGAAGAAGCAGAGACCCTATGCCGTGACCATCGAGGTCAAAGGACCGGACGGGACATCGCTTCAGAGGCTGGAGACGACTGTCGTTTCGGACATCGATCAGGACGTGATGCCGGCGAAGCCCCTTGTCGAAGGTCCGGCCTACGACAAGAACCCGGAGGTCTTCAAGGACGGCAAGGCGCCGGCGCGCTTCGAGACCGCCACCTGTCCGACGTAAAAAGCCGGAGCGTCGCCGCCCCGGCTTGAAAATCACTTTGCTGGTTTACCGATTAGCCGACGATCTCGGTGCCGGAGAACCAGTAGGCGATTTCCTCGGCAGCCGTTTCCGGGGCATCGGAACCGTGAACCGAGTTTTCGCCGATCGAAAGAGCGTGGACCTTGCGGATCGTGCCCTCGGCAGCGTTGGCCGGGTTGGTAGCGCCCATGACTTCACGGTTCTTGGCAATGGCGTTTTCGCCTTCGAGAACCTGAACCACGGTCGGACCCGAGGACATGAATTCGACGAGCTCGCCGAAGAACGGGCGCTCCTTGTGCACGGCATAGAAGCCTTCGGCTTCGCGGCGGCTCATCCAGACGCGCTTCGAGGCGACGACGCGAAGCCCGGCATCCTCCAGCATCTTGGTGATGGCGCCGGTCAGATTGCGCTTCGTCGCATCCGGCTTGATCATCGAAAAGGTACGTTCAATCGCCATTGGCTCAATTTCCCTTGCTCTTGAGAAGTGGCGGTTCATTAGCCGCCAATTCCGCGCAAAACAAGGGGGCGCGGCGATGATTCGCCCCCTCGTGCCGTAGTTTCACGCTGCTGTCACGCTGCGGCCCAGGCCATCGTGAAGGTCAAGGCAACGCTCGAACCAGTCGGTGACGACGTCGCCTGCGGCAAGCAGGCGATGTGGCGAAACGATGCGTGCCCATTGCAGCGCGCCGAAGACGATATAATCGGCAAAGAGCGGCCTGTCGCCGCCGAGGAACGGCTGAAACTTCAGCATGTGGCGGATCGGTTCGAGCTTCGCCGAGAAGGTTTCGAGGTCTCCTCGCCCGGCCTCGGCGACCGCCTCCAGCGGCCTTCCGAAGCGCTCCTCGCGGCTCGCCCGGAAATAAGCCCGGTCGATCGGGTCGAGGCTGTCATGAATGTCCATGATCGCGATACGCCCGATCGCCGGATGCAATGTCGTTTGCGACCAGCCCTCGACGAAGCGCGCCATGGCCTTGCCGCCTTCGCCGGAAAACAGGGGCGGACGATCGGGATAGGCCTCTTCGAGATAGAGAGCGATATCGAAGCTGTCGCTGACGAGCTTCTCTCCGTCGCGCAGCAGCGGAACGATCTTGGTCGCCCCCTGCTCCAGCCTCGGAATCTCGGTGAAGCCGACCGGCGCGATGTCGAAGGCTAGGCCCTTGTGGGCGAGCGACAGCTTCGTCTTCCACACATGCGGCGAAAAGGGGCGGCTCGTGTCGGTTCCGGAGAGTGCGTAGAGTTTGCGGGTCATTCAGGCTCCTGTACTTCGCTACCGGGCGACATAAGGGGAGCATCGCTTGCGGATCAATCATTAAATTTCATGAGTGGCATTTGCCACCGGAATACGAAATCGCGATAGGTTGCCGACCACACGAGGAGATTGCCGATGCTCGACCATTACCGGATGTTTGCTGATTACAATCGCTGGGCGAACCGGCGTGTCTACGCCGCCGTCTCGGAACTATCGGATTCGGAATACCGGGAAGACAAGGGAGCGTTCTTCGGCTCGCTGCACGGGACGCTGAACCATATCCTCGTGGCGGACCGGATCTGGATGAAGCGGTTTACGAAAGAGGGCGAGGCGCCGTCGCGGCTCGACGCCATCCTGCACGAAGATCTCAACGGTCTGACGGCGGCGCGGGTGGCCGAGGACGAGCGAATCATCGCCTGGATCGACAGCCTCGACGAGGAGCGTCTTGCGGGGCACTTCACCTATTCTCCGCTCACCAATCCGGTCGAGGTCACGGAACGGCTCGCACGGACGCTCGCTCACTTCTTCAACCATCAGACCCATCATCGTGGCCAGGCGCATGCGACCTTGACCGCGCTTAAGCACCCCTCACTGACGCTGGATCTGGTTTCCTTCCTGCGGACCGAGGGCAAGAAGTGGGCCGACTGAGGCGAGTCCAGGCTCGAGCCGGCCCACCGGGGCAAGCGAGATGCGCCTGTCTCGGGTCCCGGCGAGCCACGCGATGAGGCGACGCTGTCCGAGCCAGGCGGCAATCCCGAGCGCGATGCCGCCCAGGATGGAGCAGAGGGCAAAGGCGAACGGCGAGAGCAACGGCCGGATCGGCAGCAACAGCAACTCCGGCACGAAACGGTGCAGGATGTAGATGTGGAAGCCCGCTGCGGAAAGCGGCAGGATCAGCCGCCTACCCCATTGCGGCATGCGAATGCGCGGCAGGAAGAGCAGCGCGGCCAGAACGGCGATCTGCAGCAGATATTTGACTTTCGTCCCGATCCAGACGCCCTCATAGAGCCCGAGGAACAGGAATACGCCTGTCCCTGCCAGCATCACCATCGAGCGCTCTTTCCACGTTTCGGCAATTGCCGCACACCAGCCGAGCACCGCCATGTAGAAGATCCATGGAAGGGTGAATATCTGGCGGTTGCCGATATCGATGAGAAGCGGAAACGCCATCCGCGCGGCGAAGGCCGCAGCGAACAGCGCCATGCCCACGGCAAGGGGTCTCTTGGCCGCGGCGCGCCGGACGAACGGAACGGCAAACAGAGCGCCAAACACCAGCAGCATCTGACAATAGGCTTCGATGAACCAGTAGAGATAGGGCACCATGCCGTGGAGCCCGGGATCTGCGATGCCGAAATTCCCGACGAGAAAGACCGAAGCCCAGGGCACGTCGCCCCAGGCGAGCGCGTAGCCCGCCACGATCAGATAGTAGGGGACGAGTATCTGGGCGAGCGGCCGCAGCAGCTTGTCTATCGCGCCGGAGAGCAGTGCTCCGCTCTGGAATCGCGCAAGACCGAAGCCGGCGAGAATGACCATGGCGGCCGATCCCCCCGGAATCGGCCAAAGCGTCTCGTGGTGGACAACGACCAGCAGGATCGCCAGCGCCCGGATCAGGAAATCCGCGCCGATCCGGCGGCTCTTGCGCTCGCGGCCGTTATGGGCGGCGAGTGCGCCGACCGGCATTTTTTCCCAGCCCTCCGGCAGTTCTCCGAGCCTCTTCTCAAGGCCGATCGAAAGCTGGACGAAACGGAGCGAATCGCCACCAAGCGATAGAAAGCTGTCCTCCGGTCGAACCTTCTTCGGATAGAAGAGCTGGGCAAAAAGCGCCTCGATGTCCCCCTCTTCCGAACTGCCGCACGTCGCCGCGGCCGGCCGCATGCGAAGGGCCGGGTAATCGATCTTGCCGGATGTCAATCGGGGCAACTTGTCCAGGCGGGAAGCCCCTACATGCATCAAGGTCAAGCCACTCGCCTCGACGAGCAGGCGGCGAACTTCATCCGGATCGCCGCTTCCCACATAGTAGGCGTGGATTTCGGTGTCGTTGCCGACGACGGCGGCGGCGACGCCGTGCTGCTCCAGTGCCGCCTCCAGAGCGTCGTGACCGATTCGCAGGCCGGCAATCTTCGATATCCGCTTTGTTCGTCCGACGATCCGGAAGACGCCGTCCGCGTCTCTTACGGCCAGATCGCCGGTCCGCAATTCCGACAACTCGGCCCCCCGCGCGAGATCGGCGCGTGACGACGCGTAGCCCATCATCACATTCGGCCCGCGATAGACAAGCTCGCCGGGCTGATCGGCGCTGGAGATTATCCTTCCATCGTTGTCCTCGATCGTCAGGCTCCCGCCCGGGATCGCAATGCCGATCCGGTCTTCCCTGCCCCGGAGACGGTCCGGCGGCATATAGGCCATGCGAGCCGTTGCCTCTGTCTGGCCGTACATCACGAAAAGGCGCGCATTGCGCGCGGAGAGATGCTCATTGTAGCGGCGCACGAGTTCCGGCGCCAAACGTCCGCCGGCAACAGTCATGAAGCGCAGCGCCGGAAAATCCCGCGCCCGGAACCCAGCCTTTTCCAGAAGGTCGTAGGAATAAGGGACGCCGGCGAAATTGGAGCTGGCGCTTTGCGCAAGTTCATCGAGGAAGCCCTCGTCGAGGATGGAACAGCCCGGCATATAGACGCTCGCGCCCACGGCGAGGTGGGCGTTAAGGACGGAAAGCCCGTAGGAATAGTGGAGCGGCAGGATGAGGCAGCCTCGGTCCGCTGCCGTCAAGCCGAGATATTCCGCGATCGATCGTGCATTGGACTGGATATTCATGTGCGACAGCCGCACCCATTTTCCATGCCCGGTGCTGCCGGACGTCGAGAGCAGGACGGCAAGTTCGGGATGCGGCGCGATCGCGTCTCCCTCCAGCCGCTCCATGCGCCAACGGCCGTCAAAGCGGCGGTAGCAATATTCCGGTCTGAAGACCTCGCGGTCCCGGAGCATGGAAGCGGTGCCGCACAGGGCGACCGCGTGGCCCGCCTCGAGTGCCGCGAGATAAGCGACGACAGCGTGTTCGGAAAGGTCGGCCTCGATTGTGACCAGTCCGCGATCGCCGCGCCACCGAGAAGCGAGCCGGTCGATGCGCTCGGCAAGTTCGCGGTAACTCACGATCCGCCCGCCGCGCAAAAGCAGCGCCGGCCGGTCGCCCCGCGCAGCCAGACTTGCAACACCGAACGGAGAGACCGAAAGTTCGCCTGAGCCGCCCAAAACCACCTCCATTTTAGCAAGGCGGCATATTATTGCTGACTTTGATCGTCAAGTATAAAGGCGAAGCGAATACAGGACTTTGTGCGAAACCGATTTCCGCGCGGGAGTACGCCGTTTCAAAAGGCCATCCGGGGCACGAAAGGCCCGGTTCGGGGAAACCGGGCCTTTCGTTCGGGCGGAGCAAAGAGGCGCGTGGGAGGCCGCGCCTGCTCCGTGACTCGTCAGCTGCGGCTTAGCGGCTGAGGCCCTGGTAGTATTCGCCTTCACCGCCGGAAACGACCTTCGGCTGCGGAGCATAGCCGACGGAGCCGGTGGACGTACGGTCGAGGGAGCCGTCAGCACGGCGAACGGCCGTCTGGTCACCGGCTCGCGCTGCGCGTTCGGTGTAGAGCGGCTTGTCGCTGACACCCTGATAATAGCTGCCGCCGGCAAAGGCTGCGGATGCACCGCCGAGAACGGCTGTGGCAACGAGGGTGGCGGCGAGAGCAGTATGGATTGCGTTCCTCATGATCATCACTCCTGATCGGTCGTTCGCTTGAACGAAGGTTTCGTCGCGACCGTTTTGATCGGCACCATTCCGGACGCGGTGGCCTCGCCGATGGCGCCCGGTCCGATCAAAGGGTCAGAAGAGCATTCTCGTGCTCTCCGTCCGAAGATGTGGGGCCTCATCATGAGGATGGGAAGTATTGATTATCGGAACACGTTGTCCATGAATCCATAACAATCCTCACTTGAAAATGCCCTCGGCATCCTTATTCGAGCGATCGCGGCAGCAGTGGCGCGAGCCTCTTGCCTTCCCGAAAAAGTCCGGGCAAAAGGCCCGGATGATCCAGATATCCGGCCTCTCCGCCCGCATTGCGGGCCGTTTGCTCATCGATAACGCTTCCGTGACGCTTCCGGCGGGCACGAAGGCCGGGCTCGTCGGACGCAACGGCGCCGGCAAGTCGACTCTGTTCCGGGTCATCACCGGCGAGTTTGCGGCGGAAGCCGGCAGTGTTTCCTTGCCGAAGAACGCGCGGATCGGACAGGTCGCACAGGAAGCGCCGGGGACGGAAGAACCTCTGATCGAAATCGTGCTCAAGGCCGACAGGGAACGCACGGCGCTCATCGCGGAGTCGGAAACGGCGGTCGATCCGCACAGGATCGCCGAGATCCAGACGCGGCTCGCCGACATCGGCGCCCATTCGGCGGAAGCGCGCGCGGCAAGCATTCTCGCCGGTCTCGGCTTCGACCACGAGGCGCAGAAACGCCCCGCCTCCTCCTTTTCCGGTGGCTGGCGCATGCGCGTGGCGCTTGCCTCGGTCCTTTTTTCCGAGCCCGATCTGCTGCTCCTGGACGAGCCGACCAACTATCTCGATCTCGAAGGAACGCTGTGGCTCGAGGACTATATCCGCCGTTATCCGCACACCGTGATCATCATCAGCCACGATCGCGACCTCCTGAACACCGCGGTGAACGCGATCGTTCACCTCGATCAGAAGAAGCTCACCTTCTACCGCGGCTCCTACGATCAGTTCGAGCGGCAGAAGGCGGAAGCGGACGAACTGCAGATGAAGGCGAAGGCCAAGAACGAGGCGGCCCGCAAGCATCTGCAGAGCTTCATCGATCGCTTCAAGGCCAAGGCTTCCAAGGCCCGTCAGGCCCAGAGCCGCATCAAGGCATTGGAGCGGATGGGCACCGTGGCAGCCGTCATCGAAGACCACGTCCAGGGCTTCACCTTCCCGGATCCGGAGAAGCAGGTGGCCTCACCGATCGTCGCCATCCAGGGAGGCGCGGTCGGCTACGAACCGGGCAAGCCTATCCTGAAGAGGCTCAATCTGCGCATCGATGCGGACGACAGGATCGCGCTGCTCGGGTCCAACGGTAACGGCAAATCCACCTTTGCGAAGTTCATCGCCGGACGCCTCCGCGCGGAAAGCGGCGAGGTGCGGATCGCCCCGGGACTGAAGGTGGGCTTCTTCGCCCAGCACCAGCTCGACGATCTCGTGCCGACGCAGAGCGCCGTGGAGCACGTCCGCCGCCGCATGCCGGAAGCGCCGGAAGCGAAGGTGCGCTCCCGCGTGGCGCAGATGGGGCTTGCGACCGAGAAGATGGACACCGCGGCCAAGGATCTCTCCGGTGGCGAAAAGGCGCGGCTTCTCATGGGCCTTGCCGCCTTCGAGGCTCCAAGTCTGCTTATCCTGGACGAGCCCACCAACCATCTGGACATCGACAGCCGCAACGCACTGATCGCCGCCCTCAACGATTTCTCCGGCGCGGTCATCCTCATCTCCCACGATCGCCACCTGATCGAAGCGACGGCCGACCGGCTGTGGCTGGTGCGCGACGGAACCGTCGCGAACTACGACGGTGACCTCGAGGACTATCGCGGGCTGATCGTCGGCGGGCCGAAGCCGAAGGACGACAAGCCCAGGGTGAACGGATCTGATGAGGCGCTTTCCAAGGCAGACCAGCGAAAGGCCAATGCGGACAGGCGAGCCTCACTGGCACCGCTCAGGAAAAAGATCAATGAGATCGAGTCCTTGACGGGCAAACTGGAGAAAGTGATTCAGGCACTTGATGCCGAGCTTGCAGACCCGGCCCTTTACGAGAAGGCCCCGGCAAAAGCGGCTCAACGCGCCAAGGAGCGCGCCGATGCCGTCGAAAAGCTTGCGGCTGCGGAAGAGCAATGGCTGGAACTGTCGGCGGAATACGAGGAAGCGATGGCGGGCTAGCCGACCGGCGAACCTGTTTTCAGCCGAGTTCGAAGGTCGTAATCCCGTAAATGCGCGCAAGCGGCAGATCGGGCGCCGGTCCGCGATACATGCGGGCGGTCTCGAAAACCGGCTTCATGTTGTAGCGCGTGCAAAGTGCCCGTGCCGACGCATTCGGCTCGGGGACATCCAAATAGGTCCGTTCCCCGCCGGTGCCGGTTGCGAGCTTGCGAAACAGGAGATCGGCACCGGTCTCGCTGTCGGCGAGCAGCGGACCGATCTTGTAGCCTTCGCGGCACTTGCGGATCGTTCCGTAACCGGCGATTGCCCCGTCACGCAGCAGGACCACGCTTCTGCGCGTCTGCAACTGCTTGGTCCATTCGCGCAGAAATGCCTCGCGCCGCGTTGGATTGAACCTCATGTCATAATCGATCAGTGACGCCGCATGCACCGGCGCCACGTCGACAAGCTCGGTGCCGGGCGGCTCGGTCACGTTCACCACGCCGCCGTAGCGGATGTTCGCATGCGACCAGCCGAAACCCGACTTCCGATAGTTTTCCTGCTGGCCCACGACCCCGTCGAGGCCGATGGTCCGCCCCTCGGCCCTTGCAATTGCCCACTTCCAGAGATCGAGGCCGATGCCCCTGCCCCGATACTCCTCATCGGCGATGAAAAAGCCGAGAAATGCGTAACCGCTGCCATAGCGCACGAGCGAAATGGCAGCGGCAAGTCGCTCTTCCTCGACCGCGACCCAGTAGCCTTCGGGATCGGCGGCCCAGAAAGCGTTGCCGTCGTCAATACCGGGATTCCATCCCTCCCTGGCGGCCCAGTCGATGATCGTGTCGAGCTCGGCCCGTGTCGCAAGACGAATATGTGGCATTCTGAAATCCTGACTTCGCTCCGAAGAACCCCCCTCGAGAGGCAAGAAGACGGACAAGATAGATTTGCGTTCCATCTTGTCCACCCAAGCGGCTAGGCTAATTTTTGCAACGGGAAGCCGGCTTGTCGGTATTTCCCAATCTGCTAAAAGGGTCCGGAATAAATCATACTAATCAGGGCGGAAGACACCATGTCCCCAATCAACATTGCCATCGTTGGCGTCGGCAAGATCGTGCGCGACCAACATCTGCCGGCGCTTGCGAAGAACGCGGACTACCGCCTGATCGCAGCCGCAAGCCGCCACGGAACGGTGGACGGCATCGACAATTTCAAGTCGATAGAGGCCATGATCGACGCCGTGCCGGCGGTCGAGGCGGTTTCGCTCTGCATGCCGCCGCAATACCGCTACGAGGCGGCGCGTACCGCGCTTGCCGCGGGCAAGCATGTCTTCCTCGAAAAGCCGCCGGGCGCGACCCTGAGCGAGGTCGCGGACCTGGAGGCGCTGGCGGAGGAGAAAGGCGTTTCGCTTTTCGCGAGCTGGCACTCGCGCTATGCGCCGGCAGTCGAAGCCGCAAAGGCGTTTCTGGCGTCGGCCGCGATTCGCAACGTCCGGATCATCTGGAAGGAAGATGTCCGCCACTGGCATCCGAACCAGGAGTGGATCTGGGCAGCCGGGGGGCTCGGCGTCTTCGACCCGGGCATCAATGCACTCTCGATCATGACCCACATCCTGCCCCGGCCGGTCTTCATCACCTCCGCGACGCTGGAATTTCCCGAGAACCGGGACGCGCCGATCGCTGCCACGATCGCCTTCAGCGATGCCGAAAAGCTCGATGTCGCTGCCGAGTTCGATTGGCGCCAGACGGGCAAGCAGAGCTGGGACATCGTCGCTGAAACCGACGCGGGCGGAATGGTCCTCTCCGAAGGCGGCGCCAAACTCGCGATCGACGGCAAGATCGTCCACGAGGAGCCCGAGCAGGAGTACCCCATGCTCTATCGGCGTTTCGCCGAGATCATCAAGGCCGGCAGATCGGACGTCGACCTGGCGCCGCTCCGGCACGTGGCCGACGCCTTCATGCTCGGCCGACGCAAATTCGTCGAGGCGTTTCACGACTGATGGAAAGGGGCTTTGACCCCTCCCCAACCCCTCCCCACAAGGGGGAGGGGCCAGGCGCTTGCGACAATCTCGTGACTAAAGCAGCCTAGAATTCTCGGATCACGACTACGGAAAAAGGGGGCGCGGCATCCAAGCCCCTCCCCCTTGTGGGGAGGGGTTGGGGAGGGGTCTGTCACAGGCCATCGATACTCGACCGATCACGCCTTCTTTTCCCACCTTCCGTCACGGTTCTGCTGCCAATAGGTGAGATTGTGCCCCTCGCCCTTGAGCCGCTTCCACTGATCGCGCGCCGCCTCGAGCTGTTGCTGGTCGTAGCCGTCGAACATGAAAACAACCCGCTCATATTCGGAAACCGGCGGCGGCTCGGCGCCGTCGACGACAAAGCGCACAGTCGCGGCATTCCGGTTGCCGTCATCGGCAACGACGAGAATCGGTTGCTCCGCCGCGAACTCGCCGGCGTCCGTACCGTGCGGCAGGAAGCTGTCGTCCCGATAGACCCATAGATGCGTATCCAGTGCATCGCGCCTTTCGGCGTCTATCGTCTGCACGACCACCCGCCAGCCGCGCTCTATGCTCTTGTCGAGCAGCGGCGGCAGGGCGTCTTCGAGCTTCGATTCCGTCAGGTGGTAAAAAAGGATCTCGGTCATTCCGATCTCGGGCGAACGGTCACGATTCGTAGTTCGCGCGCACCAGCTGGTCGAGGAGACGAACGCCGAAGCCGGAGCCCCAGGACTGGTTGATCTCGTCGGTCGGCGAACCCATGGCGGTGCCGGCGATGTCGAGATGCGCCCAGGGCGTGTCCTTGACGAAGCGCTTCAGGAACTGAGCCGCGGTGACCGAGCCGCCGTGCCGGCCGCCGGTGTTCTTCATGTCGGCGAACTTGCTGTCGATCATCTTGTCGTATTCCTTGCCGAGCGGCATCCGCCACAGTCGCTCCTGCGTCGCCAAACCGGCGGCGAGCAACTGCTCGGCCAGCCGGTCGTCGTTCGAGAACAGCCCGGCGTAATGATTGCTGAGCGCCACCATGATCGCGCCGGTCAGCGTTGCGAGATCGATCATCAGCTGCGGCTTGAAGCGGTCATTGCAGTACCAGAGGGCATCGCCGAGGACGAGCCTGCCTTCGGCGTCGGTGTTGATCACCTCGATCGTCTGTCCGGACATGGACGTCACGATGTCGCCAGGCCGCTGGGCACTTCCGTCCGGCATGTTCTCCACGAGCCCGATGATCCCAATGGCATTGACGGCCGCCTTGCGCGCGGCAAGGACATGCATCAGGCCGGTCACTGCCGCCGCCCCGCCCATATCGCCCTTCATTTCCTCCATGCCGGAAGCGGGCTTGATCGAAATGCCGCCGGTGTCGAAGACGACCCCCTTGCCGATGAAGGCGACCGGCTTTTCCTTGGCCTTTCCGCCCTTCCATTGCATGACGACCAGCCGCGGCGGACGAGACGAGCCTTGCGCTACGCCGAGGAGTGCGCCCATGCCGAGCTTCTTCATCTCCCGCTCGGTCAGGATCTCGACGTCGACGCCGAGTCTTTCCAGTTCCTTCGCGCGCGCCGCGAACTCCACGGGGCCCAGCACGTTGGCGGGCTCGTTGACGAGATCGCGCGCCAGAAACACGCCTTCACCGACCGCCTGGGCCGTCATAAAGGCCTTTTTCGCTGCGATCACCGTGCCGGTGACGATGGTGACCTTCACCGGTTTCTGCGCCGCCTTCGGTTCGTCATCCGATTTCCGGGTCTTGTAGCTCTCGAAGCCGTAGGCGTTCATTTCCATGCCAAGGGCGAAATCCGCGGCTGCCTTGCCGGTGACTTCGAGCCCCGGCGCATCCAGGAAAACCGTAATCTTTTCGGCAGACCGCAATTTCGCCGCCGCGGCGCCACCGGCCTTCAGCCAGTCGTGATCGCCGACGCCGCCCGCGTCCCCGAGGCCGAGCAGGACAATCCGATCGGCCGGCGAGCCGTGCGGCGCAATGACGTCGAGGGTCGAGAGCGCCTTGCCCGTGAACTTCCCGATCTTCGCCGCCTTCGCCAGGACGCCCTCCGGATCGACGACAGCCGCCCCGGCTGCCTCCTTGGCTCCTGCAACCTGCAGGAGAACCGCGGCGCCGCCGGCCGGGCGGTGGGATTTGCTGAAAGAAAATTCGAATTTCATCGGCATGCAGGACTCCAGGCACTTTCTGACGGTGGCGCCCGGCCTGTTACCGGACGGCTACAGTGACCGACATTCGCGACGTCGGCGGTGATCGAAGCTGTGGGGCGCACCCTTCTCGCTTTTCAGGCGCTTGGCAAGATGCTCGCACATGTTTACATGCGGTTAACCGAAGTTCTTCGGCTTATATTTTCCCTGTTGTCGCAGATTCCGATTCGCGGCACGGGGACGAAGACGGTTACATCGGCCGGCAAGAAATTGCACACTCGTCCGCAACCGAACGGCATACGAATTTGAGCAGGACCTTGGACCGGATACGGCTATGAAGCTCATCGAACGCTACATATTCCGGCGCGCCACGATCATGTTCCTGGCGACGCTCCTGCCGTTGATGGGCATCGTGTGGACCACGCAGGCGCTCACCAATGTGAACCTCGTTACCGACAGCGGTCAGTCGATCATCGCCTTCCTGAAGCTCGCGACGCTGATTCTCCCGTCGGTCGTGCCGATCATTCTGCCTTTTGCCCTCGTGATCGGCGTGACGCAGACGCTGAGCGCGATGAACACCGATTCGGAGCTTACGGTGCTCAGTGCCGCCGGCAGTTCGCGCATGTCCATCATCCGGCCAGTGATGTTCCTCGCGGCAGGACTGAGCGTCCTCTCCTTCGCCATCGACAATTTCGTCGAGCCTTATTCGCGCGTTGCCGTACGCAAGATGATCGCGACGGCCCATGCGGACCTGCTCGCCTCCGTCGTCCAGGAGAACGCATTCCGCAAGATTACCGACGGGCTTTACGTGCAGGTCGGCGCCCGCCGAAGCGGCGGCGTACTGCAAGGCATCTTCGTCGCCGATGCGCGTGATCCGAATTTCGAGCTCGTCTATTATGCGCGCGAGGGGGCCGTCGACGAGGAACGCTCCGCGCTGGTGATGAAGGATGGGGAGGTCCACCGCAAACTGCCGGACGGCGACGTTTCCATCATCAAGTTCGACTCCTATGCCTTCGATCTGACGGACCTGACCAGGATGGCGGGGGAGGCCAATATCCGCGCCAAGGATCGCGATCTCTTCTATCTGCTTGATCCCGATCCCGACGACGAAGCCTACAAGCGAGCTCCGCTCGCCTTTACGGCGGAGCTGCACCGGCGCTTCACCGAATGGACCTTTCCGTTGCTCTTCGGCCTCATTGCACTTGTGGTCAGCAGCGATGCCCGGTCGCACCGCGAAGCACGGGTGCACCCGATGGTCAGCGCCCTTGGAGCGGCTCTGGTCATCCGGTGGATGACGTTCTACGCGGCCAACAGCGCCGAAGATTCGGTATGGTTCGTGCCGCTCATGTATCTGGTCCCGCTGGTGACGGGAGCGCTTGCCATACAGCAGCTTGCCAGCAACCGGCGCCTCGACATCCCCATGACCTGGCAGGAAAAGCTCACGGACCTCATGGTCAGGCTTCGGCTCGTGCGGCCGGCCGGTGCCGACGGGGAGCAGCCCTCATGATTTTCAACACGCTCGGACGCTATTTCTTCAAGCGCTATGCACGCACTACGTTTTGGTTCCTCGTCGGAATTTTCGCGCTGATCTTCATCATCGACTTCAGCGAACTGACCAGCCGCATGTCGAACCTGCCACATTACACGGTGTCGGGCGCGCTACTGATGACCACGTTCCGCATTCCGACGATCCTGCAGCAAACGGTTCCCTTCGTTGCGCTCTTCGCGGCGATGGCTGCATTGATCTCCCTTAACCGGCGCTATGAACTCGTCGTAACCCGGGCGGCGGGCATTTCCGTCTGGCAATTCCTGCGTCCGTTCGTCGTCGGCGCCCTGCTCTTCGGCGTGCTTGCCGTGGTCGTGATCAACCCGCTTGCCGCCTGGGGAACCAAGAAGGCGGAAGCGCTCGAAGCGGAGTGGGGCTCCACCCGTTCGGCTGCCGCGAACTCGATTCCCTGGCTCCGGCAGATCTACGACGGCACCGACACGATCATCGGCGCACGCTCCGTCCAGAACGGCGGCACCGAGCTGATCAACGTGACCGTTATCCACTTCGATCCACAGGGCGCAATCACGCTCCGGCAGGATGCGAAGTCGGCGAAACTCGAAGATGGTTACTGGCTTCTTAACGGCGTCGTCGAGACGGAAGTCGGGCGCCTGCCCCGTCGTATGGAAACGGCACAGCTTCGCACCAATCTGAAGCCGGATTTCGTCCAGGAACGTCTGGCAAAGGCTGATTCCATTCAGTTTTTCGACCTTCCGCGGAAAATCGAAGTGGCGCGGTCCTTCGGCTTTTCCACCAACGGCCTGGAAACGCAATTTCACTCTCTCATGTCGCTGCCGCTGCTCCTCGTCGCGATGACGCTGATCGCCGCCTGCGTCTCGTTAAAATTTAGCCGGTTCAATCAATCTCGGTCAGTGATTCTCGGTGGAATCCTGTCGGGCTTCGTGCTTTATGTCGTCACCGTGCTTGTCAAAGCATTCGGGAGCAGCGGCATTGTGCCTCCGTTCGTTGCAGCCTGGCTGCCGGTCGTTGTAGCAATGGCGCTGGGCTCGACGATTCTACTGCATCAGGAGGATGGCTAGTGGCGGCAGGCAACCGCAAACGCATGAAGCTTACCAACGCTGCCCTGCTTGCAGGCGTGGCGCTGCATATGCTTGCCATCGGAATGAATCCGCCAGCCAAGGCGCAGGATGCAGCGGCGCGAATCGACGATCTGCAGCCGAATATCCCTGCCGACGCCAAGCTGCTGCTGACCGCCAATGAGCTTGTCTATAATCGCGACACGGAAAAGGTGACCGTGCGCGGCAATGTCCAGATCGAATACGGCGGCTACAAGATGGTCGCCCGGCAGGTAGATTACGACCAGAAATCCGGTCGTATCCTCGCGACCGGCGACATCCAGCTCATCGAGCCGGGCGGCAACATCGTCTATGCCGACAGGATGGACGTCACCGACGACTTCGGCAACGGCTTCGTCCAGGCCCTCAGGATCGAAACGACCGATCTGACGCGCCTGGCGGCGGAGACCGGCGAAAGGCGCAATGGCGAGGAATTCATCCTCAACAAGGCCGTCTACACCGCATGCACTCCGTGCAACACCAAGCCGGAACATCGCTCTCTGTGGCACATCAAGGCCCAGCGCATCATTCAGAACGGACGCACCCGTACCATTCGGCTCGAGCACGCCTATTTCGAACTCTTCGGCAAGCCGATCGCCTACATTCCGGTGATGGAAATCCCGGACCATACGGTCAAGCGCAAGAGCGGTTTCCTTTTCCCGCAGTTCCGCTACACGCAAAAGCTCGGCGCCGGCGTGGGGGTACCCTATTACTGGGCGATCTCGCCTCATATGGACGCGACGATCACCGGCACCGGACTGACCCGCCAGGGCTTCCTCCTCGAGGGTGAGTTCCGGCAGCAGTTCCACAACGGCCTGCATACGCTGAACGTCGCCGGCATCAGCCAGTTGGACAGGGAGCAGTTCACGCCGGGCACCGTCGACGCGCTGGAAACCAATCGCGGCATGATCGCCTCGCGGGGCAAATTCGAGATCAATCCCCGCTGGAGTTTCGGCTGGAACGTCCTCGTCCAGTCGGACAACAACTTCGCCAAGACCTACGATCTGTCGACCTTCGACGGCACGACCTATGTGAACCAGGCCTATCTGACCGGCCTCGGCAAACGCAATTATTTCGACCTGCGGGCCTTCTATTTCGACATTCAGGATGCCGACCCGGACAGCATCGACGAAAACAAGCAGCCGGTCGCGCAAGTCCTCGACTATTCCTACACTGCACCGGAGCCGATCCTGGGCGGCGAACTCAACGCCGATTTCAACCTGACCAACATCAAGCGCAACCGCCTCGACAGGGTGAATGTGCTGGGGGTCGAGCGCTTCCGTGGGCTCGAGGGTACCTCGCACAGGCTCACCGGCGAACTCGAATGGAAGCGGACATTCATTGCGCCCGGCGGACTTGTGCTGACACCGCTGCTCGCGGCACGGGGCGATGCCCTCGGCATGAATGTGGATGACCCGGTCGGTTATACCGGCAACTTCACCAGCAGCGATGCCCAGACGCGCAGAATGTTGACCGCCGGACTCGAGGCGCGTTACCCGATCCTCTTCGCTGGAGAGACGAGCACCCATGTTCTCGAACCGATCGGCCAGCTATATGCGCGCCCGGACGAGCAATATGCGGGCGGACTGCCGAACGAAGACGCGCAGAGTTTCGTCTTCGATGCGACCAACCTCTTCGATCGCGACAAATTCTCCGGTTACGACCGCATCGAGGGCGGTACACGCGCGAATATCGGTCTGCGGTATACCGGAAGCTTCGACAGCGGCTACGGCCTGCGCGCCATTGCCGGCCAGTCGTTTCAGCTTGGCGGCCTGAACTCCTTCGCGACGGACGATCTCGTCAAGGCCGGGGCGGATTCGGGCCTCGAAACCGACAGTTCCGACTATGTCGCCATGCTGGGTATCGACGCCCCGTCCGGTCTGATGGCGAGCCTCTCCGGACGGCTGGACGAAAGCGACTTCTCGCTGCGCCGGGCCGATGCCACGGTCGGCTATCTCGGGCTGAACTGGCAGGCCGCTCTCACCTATACGCGGATCGAAGCGCAGCCGACCTATGGCTCGCCGTTCGATCAGGACGAAATCCAGACCGCTGCCGCCTACCGGTTCCACGAATATTGGTCGGTATTCGGCGCGGTGACCTACGACATCGACGCGGGCGTCGTCTCCCGCAACGGCCTCGGCATCACCTATGACGACCAGGACACGCTGTTCTCGATCGTCTACAAGCAGGAGCGGGATACCGACAGTTCGCTTGCGAACGACTGGTCGATCGGCGCCCGCATCAGCTTCCGCACGCTCGGTGACGTCTATGTCGGCGACACGAAATTTGACGAGCTGGACTACTTCTAAAGTGGCCCTGACCCGCCCTTACCGCATCGATCATGCGGTCTTGTCATTGTTTGGCCGCATGTATTATGCATTTGCCTCACATTGACACCTACGGCGCCGCGCGTCTTGCGGGACGCGCAGAGCTCGCCGTAGCGAAGTCGGCAGTGTGGCAACTGAAGCCGCCGGCAACGGGAGGCAGAACGAGCAGGGGAATGATGATGGGCGGGAAAAACGCGATCGTGAGGTTGCTTTCGGCGGTTGCACTGGCGGGTGCGCTGAGTGTCGCAGCGGGTACGGTTACCACGGCAATGGCGGCGAGCACGGTCGAGGTGGTCGTCAACAGCACCGTGATCACCTCCGGCGACGTCGCCAAGCGGGTCGCATTCCTGAAGCTTCAGCGGCAAAGCGGCGGCGCCGCCGAAGCCAAGCAGCAGCTCGTCGACGAGGTACTGAAGCGCGCCGAGATCGCGCGCGTTCAGCAATCCGTCAGCACGGACGAGGTCGATGCCGCCTTTGCGCGTTTCGCCGCCGGTAACAAGCTTTCGCCGGAGCAGCTCGGCAAGATCCTTGACCAGGCCGGCGTCGGGGTCGACCATTTCAAGCAGTATATCGCAGTCCAGATGAGCTGGCCGCGCGTCGTCAACTTCCGCTACGGCAGCGCCAGCCGCCTTTCCGGCGGCGACCTCGTCAAGCGCATGATGCAGGGCGGCGGCAACAAGCCGGTCACGACGGAATATTTCCTGCAGCAGGTCATCTTCGTCATTCCCGAATCGAAGCGCGGCGCCATCACGGCGAAGCGGCAGGCCGAAGCCAATGCCTCGCGCTCGCAGTTTCCAGGCTGCGATACCTCAAAGGCCTTCGCGGCGAACTATCGCGACGTCTCGATCCGCAGCCTCGGCCGAATTCTTGCACAGCAACTGCCCGAAGACTGGAAGCCGCTCGTCGAAAAAGCCGGCGACGGCATGACCACGGGTACGCGGGTTACCGAGAAAGGCGTCGAATATCTGGCAATCTGCAAGAAGCGTCAGGTCAACGACGACGCCGCCGCCGAGATCGTCTTCCGTGCCGAGGACCTCGGCAAGAAGAAGTCCGAGGGGGAAGACCCGAACAGCGCCAAATATCTTGAAGAACTGCGCTCGAAGGCGCAGATCGTCAACAAATAACGAGCCAGCATGAGCGAGACGAGCATCGGGCCGGTCGCCCTGACCATGGGCGATCCGGCCGGGATCGGTCCGGATATCACCCTTTCCGTATGGGCGAAGCGGGCCGATCGGCCGACGCCGCCGTTTCTCTATGTAGGCGATCCGGCGGTGCTTGCCGCCCGCGCCAAGCTCCTGGGCCAGACCGTGCCGATATGCGAGACCGATTGTCCCGGGGCCGTCGCCGCTTTCCGGCAGGCGCTGCCCGTTTGGCCGGTCCGCTCCCCTGCCCCCGTGATTCCCGGTAATCCCGATGCGGCAAATGCTTCCGCCGTGACCGATGCGATCGACACCGCCGTCCGGCTCGTGCTGGCGGGAGAAGCGTCCGCCCTCGCCACCAATCCGATTGCCAAGGCAGTGCTCTACGAGGCGGGGTTCCGCTTTCCGGGCCACACCGAATATCTCGCGGACCTCGCTGCGCGCGCAACGGGGGTTGCCGCCCTGCCGGTGATGATGCTGGCAGGACCGAAGCTGCGCGCGGTTCCGGTCACGATCCATATCCCGCTCAAGGACGTTCCAGCCGCGCTGACGCCGGATCTGATCTACGAGACCTGCACGATCACCGCGGCCGACCTCAGGAGCCGCTTCGGCCTGCCGGCGCCGCGCCTGGCGATTGCCGGTCTCAATCCGCATGCGGGCGAAGGCGGCGCGCTCGGCCGCGAGGACGATGCCGTCATCCGACCGGTCATCGATCGCCTGCGCGCCGAGGGGCTGGACGTCGTCGGACCCTTGCCGGCGGACACCATGTTCCACGATCGCGCGAGAGAGACCTACGACGTCGCCATCTGCATGTATCACGATCAGGCATTGATACCGGCCAAGGCGCTCGGTTTCGATGACAGCGTCAATGTCACGCTGGGCCTGCCCTTCATCAGAACCTCGCCGGATCACGGGACCGCCTTCAGCCTGGCCGGGAAAGGGATCGCGCGCGAGGAAAGCCTTCTTGCGGCCTTGCGGCTTGCAGCAGAACTTGCCCGCAATGTCGGCGGGACGAAGCGCTGATGGCGGCTCTCGACGGTCTGCCGCCGCTACGCGACGTCATCCAGCGGCACGGTCTCGACGCGAAGAAGGCGCTCGGCCAGAATTTCCTCCTCGATCTCAACCTTACCCAAAAGATCGCGCGCACCGCCGGTCCGCTGGAGGACGTGACAGTGATCGAAGTCGGTCCGGGTCCCGGCGGCCTTACACGGGCGATCCTCGCTCTTGGGGCAAAGAAGGTCGTCGCGATCGAGCGCGATTCGCGCTGCCTGCCGGCACTCGCCGAGATCGGCGCCCACTATCCGGGGCGGCTCGACATCATCGAGGGCGACGCACTGAAGGTGGACTTCGAAGCGCTTGCCGGCGGACCGGTGCGCATCATCGCCAATCTTCCCTACAATGTCGGCACACAGCTTCTCGTCAACTGGCTGCTGCCGGGGCACTGGCCGCCCTTCTGGCAATCGATGACGCTGATGTTCCAGCGCGAGGTCGGCCTCAGGATCGTCGCCGGCGCCGATGACGATCACTATGGCAGGCTCGGCGTCCTCTGCGGCTGGCGGACAAAGGCGCGTCTGGCATTCGACGTGCCGCCTCAGGCCTTCACACCGCCGCCCAAGGTGACATCGACGGTCGTCCATCTCGAGCCTGTCGAGGCTCCAATTCCCTGCTCGCCCGCGGTCCTCGAGAAGGTCACCCAGGCAGCCTTCGGCCAACGGCGCAAGATGCTCCGCCAGAGCCTGAAACCCCTCGGTGGCGAGGCGCTGCTTGCAAAGGCGGGCATCGATCCGCAACGCCGCGCGGAAACCTTGACCGTCGAAGAATTTTGCCGATTGGCCAATTGTCTGTAGAGCCGGACGCTTAACCCACCCTCGCCCTCATCTCTGTGCTTGTCACAGAGATCCAGCAGCGCCGCGTCTGCGGTGCGGAAAAGCCTTTCCAGCCCAAGGACTTGGGCTGGCTGGATTCCTGTGACAGGCACAGGAATGAGGGTAGGAGGAGCGGGCGTTACACCCATGTCTGCTGCGGGAAAGCAAGCCCGGCTTATAGGACGTTTCGAGGGGACCGCGCTCTATTCGGCCTTCAGGAATTCGCCGACTTCGAGCAACACGAATTCATTGTCGTCCGCCTTGTCGAGCGAACGCCCGGCGGAGAAGGTCGCGGCAGCGGGATGAGGGGCCGCACCTCGGCGCACATCCAAGGCCTCTCCATCCGCCTGCCGGCACCTTCTCCCCGCGAGGGGCGAAGGGATAAGCGGCGCGCTCAGAGAGGATTTTCCGTCAGCAGCCCGTTGACGAATTCGAAGAGGCCGGGGCGTCGGTCGCGGCGAAGGCGCTCGGCTTCGACGATCGCCCTGACGGAGGAGAAGGCCCGGTCGAGATCGTCGTTGACCACGATGTAATCGTATTCGCGCCAGTGCTCGATTTCGGCGCGCGAATTGGCGAGCCGCGTCGCGATGACCTCTTCACTATCCTCGGCGCGCCGGTGGAGCCGCGACTGCAGCTCCGCCATGGACGGCGGCAGGATGAAGATCGATACCACGTCGCCCGCCATTTTTTCCTGCAGCTGCTGGGCGCCCTGCCAATCGATGTCGAAGAGCATGTCCCGCCCTTCGCCCATCGCCTTTTCGACGGCGTCACGCGGCGTGCCGTAGTAATTGCCGTGCACTTCGGCCCATTCCAGCAGCGAGTCCGTTGCCCTCAGCGCCTCGAACTCTCGGATCGACTTGAAAAAATAGTGCCGCCCCTCGATCTCGCTCGGCCGCCGCGAACGCGTCGTCACGCTCACTGAAATGCTCAAGTCCGGATCGGCTTCGAGCAGGTTGCGCGCGATCGTAGACTTCCCCGCACCCGAGGGCGATGAAATGACGAGCATCAGCCCGCGGCGAGCGATCTTGATGGGCGAAACGGTCGCCGGTTTCATATCCTACTCCAGATTCTGAACCTGTTCGCGGAACTGGTCGATCACGACCTTCAATTCGATACCGGCGGCAGACACGGCGGCGGCATTCGATTTCGAACAGATGGTATTCGATTCGCGGTTAAATTCCTGTGCAAGGAAATCGAGCTTGCGTCCGACCGGCCCGCCCTTTGTCAGGAGGTCGCGGGCAGCCGCAATATGCGAGCCCAGCCGGTCGAGTTCCTCCCGAAGATCGGCCTTCGTCGCAAGCAGCGCGACCTCTGCATGCAGCCTTTCGCGATCGATGCCGGACGCGTTGGCCATGATCACCGAAACCTGCTGCGCCAGCCTGTCGGCGATCGCCTGCGGGCTGCGGGACGGATCGTTTTCGACTACCGCGGTCAGTTTCTCGATGCGATCCACCTGGGCTAGCAACACCTGCCCGAGCGCCTTGCCCTCTTCTTCCCGCATCGTCCGCAGATCGGCGAGCGCGCCTTCCAGGCCGGCGAGTATCTCCGCGTCGCGTTCCGCGCGCTCGTTCTCGCTCTCCTCCGGCTCGCGGAAGTCGACAATGCCGCGAATGGAAAGCAACGTATCGAGTTTGAGCGGCGCCCGATCGATGACATCGCCCAACCGTTCGCGAAGCTTCAGGACGGCGGCGAGCGCTTCCTCGTTGAGAACTGCCTCCGTCGAAGCTTCAGTACCGCTCAGCGAAAGGCCGACCTGCAAGTTCCCCCGCGAGAAATACTGCGAGGCGAGGCGTCGGCAGTCGGGCTCGATACGTTCCAGTCCCGGCGGCAGGCGAAGCCGCATGTCGAGACCTTTGCCGTTGACCGAACGGAGTTCCCAAGCCCAGCGATAGCGTCCGCTGCTCCCCTCTTTCCTGGCAAAGCCGGTCATCGATTGGAGCGGCATCGTTTCCTCCGTTGGCAGTGATTCGATAAAGCACAACGATCTCTGCACCTCCGAGCGGAGGCACGACATTGTCATTGAGGGAAGCACTATGGCGACAGCGCCGAACTCCGCAAGGAATATCCGCGCGGCGGCGAGTCCGTCCACATGAGGCTGAAGCGCGCCGCATCAATGTATGCGACGCGCCTCAGGTTTTGCTTTCGTGCATGTCGTCCCAAACCGCTGCGCGGTTTTTGGCGACATGTATTATTGCTGGGTCCCGGTCTGCGTGACGGCATCCTGTGCAGCCTCGGTGGCCTTGGCCGCCTCCGCCGCCCTCTCCGCCTCGAGCTTGCGCCAGCGCCGCACATTGGCATTGTGCTCGTCGAGCGTCTCCGCGAAGACATGCCCGCCGGTGCCGTCGGCGACGAAGTAGAGCTCGGGCGTGCGCGACGGATTGGCGACGGCTTCGAGCGCTGCCCGGCCCGGATTTGCGATCGGCGTCGGCGGCAGGCCTTTGATGAGATAGGTGTTGTACGGCGTCTGCTTGTCGAGGTCGGACCTCAGGATTGCCCGGTCGGCGGGTTTGCCGTCGCCGCCGAAGATACCGTAGATGATCGTCGGATCCGACTGCAGCCTCATGCCCTTTTCCAGGCGATTGATGAACACGGAAGCGACCCGCGGTCGCTCGTCGGCGCGGCCGGTCTCCTTCTCAACGATCGAGGCAAGAGTTACGAACTCCTCTATGGTCGACACGGGAAGATCCGGATCCCGCTTCTCCCAGATCTGCTGCACCAGCGCCTTCTGGGCAGCGGTCATCTGCTTGACGATCTCGTTACGGTCGGTTCCCCGGGTGAACTTGTAGGTGTCCGGCTTGAGGGAGCCTTCGGGCGGCAGCTCCGCCGGCAGATCGCCGACAAGAACCGGGTCGTCGGCAAGCCTGTGGAACATCTGCTTCACGGTCAAACCCTCCGGCAGCGAAACGGAGTAGAGGATCGACTTGCCGGACTTCAGAAGCTCCATGATCTCCTGCATCGATGCATGCGCCTTGATTTCATACTCGCCGGCCTTGAGCGTGTCATTGCTCAGATAGGCTTCCGAAACGAACCGGAATACGCGGCTGTCGGTAATGATCTCGTTGCGCTCCAGGTTGCTGGCGATTTCGCTGATGCCCGCGCCGCTGCGAACGATGAAATTCTTGTTCGCCTCCAGCGGCCCCGGCTTTTCATATTCGTGCATCGCGTAATAGACGGCCCCGGCGGCCGCGAGCGCCACGAAGACGACCACGGTCATGACGAAGTTGAGAAAGATGACGACCTGGCTGCGGGCCTTGCGCGAACGCTTCGGCGGATGGGGAACTCTTTCGGGACGCAGCGCTTCGTTGGCCGACTTCGGAATGATCGGCCCGTTGCTCCCGGTTTCATTGCGGCCGAATTGCACCGCGCTGTTATCGTTTGAGTCGCTCACGATTGTCCCGATTCCGAAATTCGCAACCTTATCAAACCGCCGCCGGTGCGAATTTCGGATTAGACCGGCGACCAGTGAATGTTACGGCGGCCTCTGCGGCTCCGGTGAAGGAGCGGCCTGCCCAGCGATGAATATCCTACAATTACCAGATGTGGCTTGCGCGAACATGCCCCTTGGCGGCGTCCCCGAGTCGTCGCCACTCCAGCGACAGCTTGTAGTGAGCATTGCGGCAAAAAGCGGGATCGCGGGTCGATGCAGATCGGAAGATGTGCCCGAATTCCGCTTACCTTGGCAACCCGTTTCGCAACACGCCCGCCCGAGGGATCAATGGCCGGTGTAACGGCGCAGAATCAACGACGCGTTGGTGCCGCCGAAACCGAACGAGTTCGACAGGGCCACATTGATCTCGCGCTTGCGCGCGACATGCGGCACGAGATCGATCTTCGTCTCGACGGAAGGGTTGTCCAGGTTGAGCGTCGGCGGGGCTATATTGTCGCGAATTGCGAGCGCCGAGAAGATGGCTTCGACCGCGCCGGCTGCGCCGAGCAAATGCCCGATGGCCGACTTCGTCGAGGACATGGAGATCCTCGACGCGCTGTCGCCGACCAGCCGTTCGACCGCGCCGAGCTCGATCGTGTCGGCCATCGTCGATGTTCCGTGAGCGTTGATATAGTCGATGTCCGCAGCCGTGACACCCGCGCGCTTCAGCGCCATCTGCATGCAGCGGTAAGCGCCTTCGCCGTCTTCGGACGGAGCAGTGATGTGGAAGGCGTCGCCGGACAGGCCGTAACCGATCACTTCTGCGTAGATCTTGGCACCGCGCGCCTTTGCGTGCTCCAGTTCTTCCAGAACGACGATGCCCGCACCCTCGCCCATGACGAAGCCGTCACGATCGGCGTCATAGGGCCGCGAGGCCTTCTCGGGATTGTCGTTGTGCTGTGTCGAGAGCGCCTTGCAGGCGGCGAATCCTGCGAGCGATATCCGACAGATCGGAGATTCCGTACCACCGGCCACCATCACGTCCGCATCCCCGAGCGCGATCAGCCGGCTGGCGTCGCCGATCGCATGCGCGCCGGTCGAGCAGGCCGTCACGACGGAATGGTTGGGACCCCGCAGCTTGTGGCGGATGGAAACCTGACCGGCTGCGAGATTGATCAGCCGGCCGGGAATGAAGAACGGGGAAATACGCCGCGGGCCCTTGTCGCGCAGGGTGTAACCCGCATCGACGATACCTTCCAGCCCGCCGATGCCGGAGCCGATCAGGACGCCGGTCGAAATCTGGTCTTCGTCGCTTTCGGGTTTCCAGCCGGCATCCGCCAGCGCCATGTCGGCAGCGGCCATCGCATAGACGATGAAAGGATCGACCTTGCGCTGTTCCTTGGGCTCCATCCAGTCGTCGGCATTGAACGTGCCGTCGCTGCCATCGCCGAAGGGAATGCGGCAGGCAATCTTGGCGGGAAGGTCCTCGACCTCGAACTCGGTGACCTTGCGGGCCGCGTTGTCGCCGGCCAGAAGACGCGCCCAGCTGACTTCGGTTCCGCAACCCAGAGGAGATACCATGCCGGTACCGGTGATAACGACACGTCTCATACCCGTGACCCACCCTGACTGTTCAATTCAACCGCCGGACCGGACCACGCGACGATCGCGACCCGCGCATGCATTGCAAATCTCATTACAGCGTCGTGAAGACGCGCAAAGGTCGCTGTGACCTTATGGTTCCTTGCATGTTCTTGTCCCTGGACGGACTCCTATCAGGATACATGCAGTAGTGACGACCAGAGGGAAAGGCGGGACGCTTTGCCGATCGCAACCCGCAGTGCATGCGGGCCAGCCCACTGCCCCAGGGCTGAACGGGCCGCGAGTGCGGCCCGCCAATGACTCAAGCCAAAAGGTCAGGCCTGGGCTTTCTCGATGAACTTGACGGCGTCGCCAACGGTGAGGATCGAATCTGCTGCGTCGTCCGGGATTTCGACACCGAATTCTTCTTCGAATGCCATGACCAGTTCGACGGTGTCGAGCGAGTCCGCGCCGAGGTCATCGATGAAGCTTGCGCCTTCGCTGACCTTTTCGGCGTCGACGCCAAGATGATCAATAACAATTTTCTTCACGCGTTCTGCGATATCGCTCATGTCGGAGTTCCTCGACCTTATGTTTCTCTACGGCGCTGTTACCGGCACCGGCACTCTATCACGCCTGATAGACCAAGTTGGTCCAACGGGCAATCCATCCAACCGAAACCGCGGAAACCCAGGGCAGCAAGAGCTGCCGGACACCTGGCCGGAACGGTCGACTGCGCGCAGTCATGGCCCGATTAACACGGTTTATGCCTGCCGCAAAGGGCGAAAATGCCCGTTATTCCCTTGGTCAACATTGAATTTCAGGCATTTGGCACAAACAAACGAAGAGGCTGATCGGAGGTCGCGGCACAGGCCGAAGCCCAAGGAGCCGCACACTCCATCGCCTCGTCAGATCATCGCCATGCCGCCGTTGACGTGGATCGTCTGACCGGTGACATATCCCGCTTCGTTAGAAGCGAGATAGGCCACGGCGGAGGCGACTTCGGCTCCGCTTCCCATCCGCCGCATCGGGATCGCAGACATGATCCCTTCCTTCTGCTTGTCGTTCAGCTTGCCCGTCATTGCGCTTTCGATGAAGCCCGGGGCGACGCAGTTGACCGTGACGTTGCGGGTGGCGATTTCCTGTGCAAGCGACTTGGAGAAGCCGATCATGCCCGCCTTCGAGGCGCAGTAATTCGCCTGCCCCGGATTGCCGGTGACACCGACGACCGAGGTTATGTTGACGATGCGGCCGAAGCGACGGCGCATCATCGGATGCGTGAGCTCGCGCGTCAGCCGGAAGACGGCCGTGAGATTGACTTCGATGACGTTGTCCCAGTCCTCGTCGCTCATGCGGACGAAGAGCCCGTCCTTGGTAATGCCGGCATTGTTGACGAGGATATCGACGCCGCCGAGATCGGCTTCCGCCTTCTCTCCGAGCGCCTTGACTTCCGCGCGGTCGGAGAGATTTGCCGGGAATATCTGAACCCGCTCGCCGAGGGTGTTGGCAAGCGTTTCGAGCTTCTCGACGCGGGTACCATGGAGTCCGACGACGGCGCCCTGGGCATGCAGCATGCGGGCGATTTCCTCGCCGATACCACCGGAAGCGCCGGTAACGAGAGCCTTGCGGCCTGAAAGATCGAACATGGATTTCTCCTTATAGTAGGGCGCTCAGGCCAAGAGGACGGCAAGCGCCGCATCGATATCGGTGGCCGAATTGACGGCGATGCCCGTGACGGTCTTGTCGATCCTCCGGGCAAGTCCCGTCAGGACCTTGCCCGAGCCGATCTCGTAAAGCGTCGTCACTTCATGGGCCGCAAACCACTCGACCGTCTCGCGCCAGCGCACCTGCCCGGTCACCTGCTCGACAAGCAGGCGCGCGATCTCGCCCGCATCGCTTACCGGCGCAGCAAGCACGTTCGCGACGACCGGAACCACGGGATCGCGCTTCTCGACCGTTGCGAGCGCCTTGCGCATGGCCTCGGCCGCCGGCGTCATCAAGGCGGAATGGAAGGGGGCGGACACGGGCAGCATAAGCGCGCGCTTGGCACCCTTTTCGGAAGCGAGGGCCGCGGCCTTCTCCACAGCAGGCTTCTCGCCCGAGATCACCAGCTGACCGCCGCCGTTGTCGTTGGCGATCTGGCACGAGCCGAGCGATGATGCGTCACGGCAGACCGCTTCGACATCGTCATGCTCCAGACCGATGATCGCCGCCATCGCGCCCTTGCCGACGGGGACGGCCGCCTGCATCGCATTGCCGCGAATGCGCAGAAGACGCGCCGTGTCGGCGAGCGAGAACGTACCGGCGGCACAGAGCGCCGAATACTCCCCGAGCGAGTGGCCCGCGACGAAGGAAACCTTGCTCTTGAGGTCGAGGCCCTTGGCTTCGAGCACGCGGATTACCGCCATGGACACTGCCATCAGCGCCGGTTGCGCATTCGCCGTCAGCGTCAGCGTCTCCTCAGGCCCGTTCCACATGATGTCGGAAAGCTTTTCGCCGAGCGCGTCGTCGACCTCGGCAAAGACAGCCGCGGCCTCCGGAAAGGCTTCGGCCAGATCCTTGCCCATGCCCACGGCCTGGCTGCCCTGGCCGGGGAACGTGAATGCGATGCTCATCAAGAGTGCCCCTTCCCTGGATCGCGGCTGGCTCGGAGCAACCAAATAGCCGTGATCGTTTCAATTGCGCGAGCAGGTGCAGATGAACCGCCCGGACCCTGCTGCCGCCGCGTATTTTCCTCTCCATTCACATTCCTGAACAGCAAGTCAAGCGCGGAAGCCGCGCTTGACCGGCTGCTTGCGGTCTTTTGCCCTTGATCTTCGCCAATCAAGGCTTAAGTTTGCCCCGCTTTGCCGCCGCGTCGTTCCGGAACTTCCCGGGCTGCGGCCAACCGTCATTTCCAAGGCGGAGCGCCTTCCTCCCATGGCGCGAACCCGCTCCACAAGGAACGTCATGCGCTACAACAAACTCGGCCGCACCGGCATCAAGGTTTCGTCCATCTGCCTCGGAACGATGACGTGGGGCTCGCAGAACACGCCGGCCGAAGCCCACGAACAGCTTGATTATGCTTTCGACCGCGGCGTCAACTTCATCGATACCGCCGAACTCTATCCGACCACGCCGCTTTCAGCGGAGACCTACGGCAACACCGAACGCATCATCGGCGATTGGCTGGCCGCGCGCGGCCGACGCGACGACGTGGTGGTTGCAACCAAGGTCGCCGGCTCCGGCCGTGCCTACATCCGCAATGGCGGCCCGGTCACCCCGGAAGGAATTGGCGAGGCGGTCGATGCGAGCCTCGCGCGGCTCAGGACCGACTATATCGACCTTTATCAGCTGCACTGGCCCAATCGCGGTCATTACCACTTCAGAAACGCCTGGTCCTATGACCCCTCCCACCAGAACAAGGAGGAGGTTGCGGCTGATCTCAAGGCCATTCTGGACAAGCTCGGCGAACTCGTCAAAGCGGGCAAAATCCGCGCTGTCGGCCTTTCGAACGATACGGCCTGGGGCGCGATGAAGATGATCGACCTCGCCAACAGATACGGCTTCCCGCGCGTCGCGACGATCCAGAACGAGTACAATCTGCTCTACCGCAGCTACGATCTCGACCTCGCGGAAGTGTCGCACCACGAAGATATCGGCCTGCTCGCCTATTCGCCGCTGGCGGCCGGGCTCTTGAGCGGAAAATATCTGGACGGTGCCAGGCCGGCCGGATCGCGCCTGTCGATCAACGGCGACCTCGGCGGCCGCTACACGCCGCATCAGGAGCCCGCCGTGGCCGCCTATGCCGCACTCGCCCGCGAACACGGTCTTGACCCGGCCCAGATGGCAATCGCCTTCTGTCTCACGCGCCCCTTCATGGCCTCGGCCATCATCGGCGCCACGTCGATGGAGCAGCTGAAGAACGACCTCGGCGCCGCCGACGTCACTCTTTCCCAGGACGTGATGAACGGCATCCGGCGCCTGCATCGGCTCTATCCGGCGCCGATCTGAAACACTCTCGCGCCGGAGCGGCGGCTTCATGCCGCCATCTGGCGGCAGCTCTCGGCACACCGCCTGCAGGCGTCGACGCAATCGCCCATGTCGCCGATGCGTTCGCAATCGTCCGCGCACTCCGCGCAGATCTCGGCGCACTCGCCGCACAGGTGCTTGTGGTGCGGCGTGCCAAGCAGCATGAAATGCGCCGCGTCCCTGCAAATCTCCGCGCAGGCCATCATCAGCCGGAAGTGCGGCGGCTTGGTATGCTCGCCGCCGGCTTCGAGGCAATGAGTCATCGCCGTCGAAAGGCAGACGCGATAACAGGCAAGACAATTCTCTATGCATTCCTGCATCTTCGGATCGAAGTGGGCCATTTTCTTCTCCCGGATGGGTGGAAGCCCACTCAACAGCGCAAGGGCGCTTTTGTTCCGGCTGAGCGCAGCCCGGACACCAATCCGACGAGGCGGCTTGCATTTCGGCAGAAAACCCGTATAAGCGCGCTGTTCGAAACGCCCGGTCTTCTGGCTGGTGGCTGAACGGAGGGCCGGTTTCCATTCGGAAGCCGCGAGGAATGTAAAGGCATTCCGGCCTCCCGTGTCTCCGCTCTCGACCGTCTCGATGCAACACTTTCTTGCCGGCTCTCATAGCCTTTAAGAACAGTCGTTGAGGCTTAGCCGCCGAGGTCCGGGCTGATTAACGCAAGAAAGGCAAGCCACAATGGCTCTTTATGAACACGTATTCCTCGCTCGGCAGGACATCACGCCGCAGCAGGTCGACGCTCTCGTCGAGCAGTACAAGGGTGTAATCGAAGCGAACGGCGGCAAGGTCGGTCGGGTCGAAAACTGGGGCCTGAAGTCCCTCACCTACCGCATCAAGAAGAACCGCAAGGCTCACTACGTCCTCATGGACATCGATGCCCCGGCACCGGCCGTGCACGAAGTCGAGCGTCAGATGCGCATCAACGAAGACGTCCTGCGCTACATGACGATCGCCGTCGGCAAGCACGAGGAAGGCCCGTCCGCGATGATGCAGAAGCGCGACCGCGACGATCGCCCGCGCCGCGACGGCGACCGTCCGGACCGTGGTGGGTTTGGCGACCGTGGTCCGCGTCCGGACCGTGGCGACCGCGATGACCGTCCGCGCCGCCCGCGCGAAGACCGCGCTTAACAAGAAGCTTTAGGAGATAAAGACAATGGCTGAAGTTTCTTCCGCTCCGGTACGCCGTCCGTTCCACCGTCGCCGCAAGACCTGCCCCTTCTCGGGTGCAAACGCTCCGCGGATCGACTACAAGGACGTCCGTCTCCTGCAGCGCTACATTTCCGAGCGCGGCAAGATCGTGCCCTCGCGCATCACGGCCGTTTCCCAGAAGAAGCAGCGCGAACTCGCCCAGGCGATCAAGCGCGCCCGCTTCCTCGGCCTGCTGCCCTACATCGTATCGTAAGGCGGCCGGCGCTCCGTCGATCGGCTGACTCGACGGAAACCAGCTTCGATCGAGGCGCTCTCTCAAGGGTGCCTCGATTCCTCCCTTCCGCGGTGGGCGCGGATCGGAAACGCGCCGGAACGGCGCACAAATCCCATGTTGGGGCAATGGCCGGATGGCCGCCCCTAACTGCCTCTCAAGCAGGACAGCGAACGTGAAGAACTGGAACAGGACATCGCTGCTGACCGGCGTTCTCGCCGGCATTACCGCCGCCCTCTTGTCGATGGGCGCGAATACGCAGTCGTCTCTTGCGATCGTTCTCTACGCCGCCTCCGCGCTGCCGATCCTGATTGCGGGTCTCGGTTGGGGAAACGCCGCCGCCATCGCTGCCATCGTGGTCGCGGGCGGGGCAGCAGTGGCGCTCGTGTCACCCTATTTCGCACTGCTGATCGTCGTCGTGACGCTCGTCCCGGCCGGCTGGCTCAGCCACCTCTCCAATCTTGCGCGCCCGGCTTCTGAACTCGGCGGTCCCGAGGGTTCACTCGCCTGGTATCCGCTCTCCGACATCCTCGTGCATCTTGCCGGACTGGTGACGGTCGGCATGGTCATCGTCGGCTACATTGTCGGGTACGACTCGAGCGTCTCCGACATCATGGTCGACATGGTGATCGAGGCCGTGAAGGCGCAGGAACCGCTCTACAATCCGGATGCCGCGGCGATCGCTCAGCTCAAGTCGATATTCACGCTGGCGCTGCCGCTCGTGCAGGGTGCGATCTGGGTATTGATGCTGTTCGCCGCCTACTACCTCGCGACCCGCATCGTACAGCTATCCGGCAAGGCGCTTCGGCCGCGGGAGGACGTTCCCTCGTCGCTCAGGATGCACCGCAACGCCATCTTCGTTTTTCTCGGCGGCCTGGCCCTCACCTTCTTCGGCGGTGCGCCGGCTGTGATAGGTGCGCTCGTCTGCGGCACCTTTGGCGCCGGCTTCCTGCTCTCGGGCTTCGCCTCCTTCCATTTTCGCACGCGCGGCAAGTCCTGGCGGCTTCCCGTGCTGTGGATCGCATACCTGTCGGTATTCGTCTTCACGATTCCGGCTTTCTTCTTCCTCCTGTCCGGCCTGATCGATACGCGCCGCGCCATCGCACTCACGCCCACGGGAAAAAACTGACCAACGAAACAAAACAAAACTGAAAGGAAATCAAAATGGAAGTCATTCTCCTCGAACGCATCGCCAAGCTCGGTCAGATGGGCGAAACCGTAAAGGTTCGCGACGGCTTCGCGCGTAACTACCTGCTGCCGCTCGGCAAGGCGCTCCGCGCCAATGCCGCCAACAAGGCGCGTTTCGAATCCGAGCGCTCGACGCTCGAAGCCCGCAACCTCGAGCGCAAGTCGGAAGCCCAGAAGGTCGCCGATTCGCTTGACGGCAAGTCCTTCATCATCGTCCGTTCCGCTGGCGAAACCGGCCAGCTTTACGGCTCGGTTGCCGCCCGCGACATCGTCGAGACGCTGGCTGCCGAAGGCTTCAACATCAACCGGAACCAGGTCGACCTCAACCAGCCGATCAAGGCTATCGGCCTGCACAAGGTCACGCTGCACCTGCACGGGGAAGTCGACGTGGCGATTGAAATCAACGTTGCCCGTTCGGCCGAAGAAGCCGAGCGCCAGGCCAAGGGCGAAAGCCTGACCTCGGCCGACGCCATCTACGGCGTGGACGAAGACGCGCTGAAGCCGGAAGACTTCTTCAACCCGGAAGCCGAGCTCGAGTCCGAAGAAGAATAAGACCCAAGCGGACCTTAGAGCACTTCCAGGAAGAGTGTGTGACGGGTTTCCGTCCGGAAGTGCGTAGCTTCAAACGCTCTAAAGAAAGAAGCCCGGATCCGACCGGATCCGGGCTTTTTGTTTGCGGGCGGAGCTTTGCGGATCCTGGATCTGCTCTCTACTCGGCGGATGCGATTGCCGCCTGCGGTTCGGCCGCCTTGTCGACCCTCACCACGACCGAAAGCCCGGGAGCAAGGCGATCGGCCATCGGCTGTTCGGGGTCGACGGCGATGCGCACGCCGAGACGTTGCGCAACCTTGGTGAAATTGCCGGTGGCGTTATCGGGCCGGATTATGCTGAATTCCGATCCGGCAGCAGGAGAGAAGCGCTCGATGTGGCCGCTCAGCACCTGCCGGTTCAGAGCGTCTACCGAAATGGTGACGGGCTGCCCTACCCTCATTCCGTCAAGCTGCGTCTCCTTGAAGTTGGCGACGATCCAGACCTCGTGCGGCACGACCGAAAGCAGCTGCGTGCCGGCGGTGACATATTGTCCGACACGGGCGCCGATCTCGCCGAGCCTGCCGGCACGCGGCGCAACGATCCTGGTGTTGTCGAGGTCGATCTCGGCGAGCTCCACGGCCGCCTCGGCGCCGGCTACCGAACCCTCGAGGCCGGCGCGGGCGCCGAGCGTCGTCGCAAGCGACTGGCGCGAAACCTCGAGATTGGCGATCGCCTGCTTGACGCCCGCGTCCGCCTGCTCGAAGGCCGCCCGGGCCTGGTCGGCGTCGCTCCGCGTCGCGACACCTTTGTCGGCGAGCGGACGAATGCGGTCCCAGGTGGCTCTCGCCGTTGCCAGAGCCGCTTTGGCCCCGTCGAGCTGGGCCTCGCTCGCGGCGATTCCGGCCTTTGCCGACAGCTCCTGTTCGAACGAGTTCGCCAACGCCGACCTTTGTGTCGCGAGCGTCGCTTTTGCCTGCGCAAGCTTCTGGACGTAAATCCGGTCATCGATCCTGACGAGGAGCTGACCAGCCTTCACCTCCTCGTAGTCGCGCACCGGCACCTCCGCGACATAGCCGGAAAGCTGCGGGCTGATGGTCGTGACATAGCCGCGGACATAGGCGTTCTCCGTGGTTTCGACGGAGCTCGCGAAGGGCGGCAGACGCCAGGCGTAGAGGACGAGCGAAAGACCGGCGAGGCCGGCAAGAAGAACGATAAGCGTGGTGGGAGAGCGGAAATTTTTCAGCATGATAACGACTTCATTGTTCAAGATGTGGCCGCCGGTACGATGTCGGGATCGTGCCTGGCGAGCCGTTTGACTGCGATTTGGACGAGCAGCACCGCGAGCGCGAAAAGCGCTATGATCGCCGCCAACAGGAAGGCATCGTTGTAGGCGAGGATGTTGGCCTCGCGGGTGATCGTCTGTCCGAGCAGGGCCACGCCCTCCCCGTTCAGCAACGCCCTGTCGCCGATCGCCTTGGCGTAGGCGCCCGACAATTGGCCGATGCGCTGGGCGACGAGAGGATTGGTGAGAACGATCTGCTCGGCCAGAATGTTGGCGTGGAACTTTTCCCGCAGTGTCACGAAGGTTCCGAAGGCGGCCGAGCCCATCAGGCCGCCGATGCTTTGGGTGAAGAGAAAGACGACGATGAAGCTCAGGATGTAGCTGGGGCCTTTCGCGAGTGCCGCCGTGAAACCGCGGGCCATGGCCGGCGGCAGGAAAAGTGCCGTGCCGGCGGCGACCAGCGCCTGGCTCGCATACATCTGCTCCGGACGCGTGAGGCTCGTCGCATGGCTGTCCATATAGGCGCCGGCGGCGAGCATGCCGAGGGCGAGCACGTGGACGGCGTCCGCGTGCCCCGGCTTCATCAGCGCCGCACAGAGCAGACCGCCCCCCAGCGATGCGGCCAGAATGATCCAGTAAAGCGTCGCGAGCTGATCGTACTGCAGCCCGAGCAATTGATAGAAATTGGTGGCGATCGCCGACTGTTCCGAGGCGACGAGGCGGAAGATCAACAGCACGGCCGCAAAATGCACGATCTCGCGCGAGGCCAACCAGCGTATGTCGATCAAGGGCTGCTCGCGATTGAGTTCGATCAGTACGACGGCCGTGAGGGTCACGACCGACAGGGCGAGCAGCATGCCGAGCCAGGGTGCCTCGAACCACCAATAGAGCCTGCCCATCACGAGGACGACGGCAACGCAGCCGAAGCCGACGGCGAGCAGCAGGTAGCTGAGGATGTCGGCACGCTGAATGACCTTGGCATGAGGCACCGGCGTCAGGGGCAGCAGATAGATGATCGGCAACGCGATCAGCGCGAGCGCCATCTCGAGCGTGTACAGCCCGTGCCATTGTCCGATCTCGATGAGCTCAGGCGAGATCAGCCGCGTGATCGGTGCGGCCAAGGTCGTGCATGTCAGGGCGAGTGCGAGGCCCACCGTCAGCTTTCGCGCCGGCGGAAAGGCTTCCAGCATATAGAGAAAGCCAAGGGTCGACATCGGCGCGGCCGCAATGCCGCTGATGAAGCGGACGACGACCGCCGAATGAAGGTCCGAGACGAAGACGTTCATCAGTGAAGCGATGACGAATCCGACGATGCCGATCTCTGCGAAGCGGCGAAGACCATACTGGGCGCGGATCTTCACGAGAGCGGCCGAAAGGCTGACATTCGGCGCCATATAGGCAGCGGCAAGCCAGGCAGCCTCCACCGACGTGGCCGAAAGCGACCCCTGGACCTGCGCAAGATTGGCCGACGCGAGATTCATACCCAGCCCCTGCGTCAGAAAGAGGAGAGCGGAGCCGCCGATATAGAGAGCCGATTTGCCGATACGCATCGAGCCGGGAGCGGCAACGGCATTCATCGGTCGCCACTCCGACCGATCGACTGGATGTTCGTCGCGATCTTGCAGACGACCTTCAGCGCGACGGCGATTTCCTGCAGCTGCAGCCCGCCCAGAACCTCTTCGCGGATGTCGCTCGCGAGCTTCTGGATCTCATCCGCCATGGAGCGGCCGACATCCGTCATATGGATCTGCTTCGCACGCCGGTCGGAAAGCTCGACCCGGCGCTCGATGAAGCCCTGCTTTTCCATGCCGTCGAGAAGCCGAACGATCGTCGGCGTCTCGATATCGAGCTCTTCGGCCAACTCGCGCTGATTGAGACCTTCTTTCCTGGCGAGCGCGAACAGCATCCGCGCACGCGGCAGCGTCAGGCCGCGCTCCTTCACCCGCGCGTCGAACACCGACCGCAGTTTGCGATTGACGGTCGCAAGCGCGTCGAACAGTTCACGATTGTCGTTTGGCTTCGGCATTTAGTATCTTTTCCATATTACTAGCATGCTAACTATCTGGACACTATTTAATCCGGCCATGGGCATTTTTCAAGATGCCG
Source organism: Ensifer meliloti (assembly GCF_030064585.1). Lineage (NCBI taxonomy): Bacteria > Pseudomonadati > Pseudomonadota > Alphaproteobacteria > Hyphomicrobiales > Rhizobiaceae > Ensifer > Ensifer meliloti. The sequence goes on along the minus strand of NZ_CP120365.1, from coordinate 3,500,453 downwards.
ATCGAGGACGCGGGGATGCGAATCAGGTAGTTTTACCCATGGCCGCGGCGTCAACCAGCATCGCGTGAGAATGTAGTTTTTTACAACTTCTCCCTTGTCCCCCTGTGGATCAGTCGAACAACGGGCAAAGGCGACAGGCGGGGTTGTATGGCACGCCACTGTTGCGTGCCTGCACTAGACGCGGCGCGCAACAGTCAGCAAACCGGGTGCCTCACGGGATCATAAGCGGAAACGGAAAAAGATGAACGACGCAGCGCGAAAGCTCGCCCCTTTGGCCAAGGATCAGGCGGAACAGCACTATCGCGAGGCGCCGAACAATCTGGAAGCGGAGCAGGCCCTGCTCGGCGCCATTCTCGTCAATAACGACGCCTTCTATCGCGTCTCGGACTTCCTGAAACCCGTACACCTTTATGAGCCGTTGCATCGCAGGATCTTCGAGATCGCCGGCGAAATCATCCGCATGGGCAAGACCGCCAACCCGGTGACGGTCAAGACCTTCCTCAAGGCCGACGAGAAGGTCGGCGACCTGACGGTTGCACAATATCTCGCGCGCCTTGCCGCCGAAGCCGTGTCCATCATCAATGCGGAGGACTACGGCCGCGCGATCTACGACCTGGCGCTCCGCCGATCGCTGATCACCATCGGTGAAGACATGGTGAACATCGCCTATGACGCACCGCTCGACATGCCGCCGCAGAGCCAGATCGAGGACGCCGAACGGCGGCTGTTCGAACTCGCCGAAACAGGGCGCTACGATGGCGGCTTCCAATCGTTCAATGACGCGGTAGCGCTCGCGATCGACATGGCCGGACAGGCGTTCGAGCGGGACGGTCATCTCTCCGGCATTTCCACCGGCATCCATTCCCTCGACGGGAAGATGGGCGGACTCCAGCGATCGGACCTGATCATCCTCGCCGGCCGTCCGGGCATGGGCAAGACCTCGCTCGCGACGAACATCGCCTACAACATCGCCGCCGCCTACGAGCCGGAAGTACAGCCCGACGGCTCCTTCAAGGCCAAGAACGGCGGCGTGGTCGGCTTCTATTCGCTCGAAATGTCGTCCGAACAGCTCGCCACCCGTATCATCTCGGAGCAGACCGAGGTCTCCTCCTCGAAGATCCGCCGCGGTGACATTTCGGAGGCGGATTTCGAGAAGCTCGTCGCCTGCTCCCAGATGATGCAGAAAGTGCCGCTTTATATCGACCAGACCGGCGGTATCTCGATCGCCCAGCTTGCCGCGCGCGCTCGCCGATTGAAGCGGCAGCGCGGCCTCGACGTGCTCGTGGTCGACTACATCCAGCTCATGACCGGTTCGAAGAAGTCCGGCGAAAATCGCGTACAGGAAATCACCGAGATCACCACCGGCCTCAAGGCGCTCGGCAAGGAGCTGAACGTGCCGATCATCGCGCTTTCGCAGCTCTCGCGCGCGGTGGAAAGCCGCGAGGACAAGCGGCCGCAGCTCTCCGACCTGCGTGAATCGGGCTCGATCGAACAGGACGCCGACGTCGTCCTCTTCGTGTTCCGCGAGGAATATTACGTGAAGAACATGGAACCGCGCGACGAATTCGATCCGAAATACGAAGAGTGGAAGATGCAGATGGAGAAGGTGAAGGGCACGGCCGACGTGATCATCGCCAAGCAGCGCCACGGACCGACCGGCACCGTCAAGCTCGCCTTCCAGTCGGAATTCACGCGCTTCTCGGATCTCGCCGATCCGTCGTTCACGCAGTACGAGCATTGACAGGCTGATTGCGGCCCCTCATCCCGCTGCCGCGACAAGGATTGAGACGGAGCCGCGAGTCCCCTTCTCCCCGCCTGCGGGGAGAAGGTGGCCGGCAGGCCGGATGAGGGGCGGATTTGGCCTCTCTACCCCACGAACACCCTCGCAACCGCCACGACAATCACGCCGGCCGCCACGGCCGCGAGCAGCGGCAGCCTCGTGGCGACAAGCGCTGTCGCGAGGGCCGCGAGCGTTTCGGCCGGCCCGGTGACCAACGCCGTCGGCGCGATGACGGCCATCAATACGGCCGGCGGGATCGCCTCCAGCGCCCGCTTCTGCTTCGGACCTATCGTCACGAAACGGATGAGGACAAGACCGCCGAGCCGGGTCAGCACCGTCGCAACGGCCATCGCGGCGATCGCAAGAAACGTGTGCGGATCGAGCGTCATGCGCGGGCTTCCTGACGTTCACCGGTGAAAAGCGCCGCAACGACGCCAGCCGCCGCACCGGCTGCGATGTACCAGACGCCGGGGAGGAACTGGTGTGCGAGGACCGCGGCCGCGGCGCTCGCAGCGAGAATCGCGCCGGTTTCACGTCCCTTCCAGAAGCCCATGACCAGGACGATGAAGACCGCGGGAAACGCAAAATCGAGACCGAGCGCTTTCGGGTCTCCGAGGAATGCGCCGGCGAGCGAGCCGGCAAGACCGGCAAGCACCCAGACCAGATAGAACGGCACCGCAAGGCCCGCATACCAGGCAGGCGTGAGACGCGACTCACCTGCCCGGACCTCGGCCATGGCCCAGATCTCGTCGGCAAGGAGAAGCATCGCGGCATATCTCGCCGGCCCCGAGAAGGCCGGCATCTTCGTGCCGATCGATGCGCTCATCAGAAGATGACGGATATTGACGAGCAGCGCCGAAAATCCGAGAGCGGCCCAGGAGGCGGGATGAGTCCAGATGTCGAGCGCAACGAATTGCGAACCGCCGGCGAAGACCAGCGCGCTCATCATCATGACTTCGAGGCTCGACAGGCCCTTGGTCGCGGCAACGGCCCCGAAAACGAGCCCGATCGGCATCACCGCCACGATGAGCGGTGCCATCGCCCTGAAACCTCCCCAGAATTCCTCGACTGCCCGCGACTTCTTCACGCCTGGGATCTCCCGTACCTGCAACACTACCTTCTGAAACTACGCGCTTCCGGACGGAAAACCGTCACACGCTTTTCCTGGAAGTGCCCAGGAAGTAACCAGGCAGAAGACCGCCGTCTTGAACGAAAGTGATCAGGCTGAGCGATAGGCACCCGGCGTGACGCCGGTTCGAGCCTTGAAATGGCGGCTGAAATGCGCCTGATCGGCGAAACCGCAATGATAGGCGGTGTCCGCCGCAGACCAACCTCTGCGCAGGAGCGCCTTTGCTTCCCGCACCCGCTTGTCGGTGAGAAAAGCATGCGGGGTGATGTGGAATTCCTTTCGGAAGGCGCGGATCAGATGGGCGCGGCTGAGGCCTGCCAGCTTCGCAAGCTCCTCCAGCCCGATATCGTGCGTGTAGTTTTCAACAAGATAGTCGCGTGCCCGGTGCACGGCTGAGCTCTCGCGCGTCTGCAGGGGGACGATGATAGCGTTGCCGTGGCGCTCGAAGAGCCTGGCCAGGAACCCGAACATGCTCTCGTCCGCTTCCAGGGTACCGACCTTGCCTTCCAATGCGCGGTGCGCACGTTGAAAGCCGAGCGCAAGCTCTCTATCGGTGAGAAGCAGCCGCGAGAAGGACGGCGTTCCCCTGAAGGAGCGGCCGGTCACATCCTCGAGGATCTCGACCAGCAGGTCCGTGGATGGATAGATCATCCGGTAGCGGTAGCCTTCGTGACCCGGATGCCCGTCGTGGATTTCATCCGGATTGATGAGATAGAGATCTCCCGGGCCCGTCTGCGATCGTTCCCCCTTGATCGTGCTGATCTGGGAACCCGCTTCGATCGCACCTATGCTGAAGGTGTCGTGCGCGTGCGGCGCGAATTCATGCGTGATGAAGGTCGCGCTCAGGCACTCCATGCCCTTGAAGCGCGGGTCGCGCCAGAAACGGGTCCGCTCGGCTCCCTCGAGCGGCATGGCCTCGATGGCCTTTTCCTGTGAGATCGTTTCCATCGGACGATCTTATCGGGCGAGGAGAGCCTCGTCTTGCATGAAAGTGCTTTCAGCCAGAGCATTGCGTCGGCCGTTTGCGGCGCGGGGCACTTGGATGTATTGCTGCCGATATCGCCCACGCAGAGTTTTCGGTATGCAAAGCCCCGAGTTTCTTTCCGCCTCCAGCAGGCTCACCGTCGACCTCACCGCGCTCGCCGACAATTGGCGGGCGATGAACGAGCGGTCCGGAAAAGCCCGCGCCGCCGCCGTTCTGAAGGCCGATGCCTACGGTCTCGGCGTCGTGCATGCCGCTCCGGCTCTCTATGCCGCCGGCGCGCGCGATTTCTTCGTGGCCAGTGTCGAAGAAGGGGCCGATCTTCGCCCGCTTGTTCCGGATGGGCGAATCTACATTCTCGCGGGAATGTGGCCCGGCAACGAGGAGCTCTTCTTCGAGAACGATCTCGTGCCGATCATCAACTCGGAAGAGCAGCTGGCGGTCTTCATGGCAGCGCTTTCCGAACGGGGCGACCACCCCTGCGTTCTCCACGTCGACACGGGCATGAACCGGCTCGGCCTGTCGCCGGAGGAGGCCGTTGCCCTCGCCCACGACCCTGCGCGGCCTGCGAGTTTCTCGCCGGTCCTCGTCATGAGCCATCTGGCCTGCGCCGACGATCCCGGACACCCGATGAACCGCTATCAGCTTCAGCGTTTCCGCGAGGTGACCGCCGCCTTCGAGGGCGTGCCGGCGAGCCTTGCAAATTCCGGCGGCGTGTTCCTCGGCGCGGACTACCACTTCGATCTCACCCGGCCCGGCATCGCGGTCTATGGCGGCGAGGCGGTAAATGGCGCCGTCAATCCGATGAAAGCGGTCGTCACCGCCGAAGCGCGCATCGTGCAGGTCAGGACGGTTCCATCCGGCGAAACGGCAAGCTACGGCGCCTCGGTCCGCTTCGGCCGCGACAGCCGCATTGCGACGGTCGCGATCGGCTATGCCGACGGCTACCACCGTTCGGTTTCGGGCGGCGGCGTCACCCTCAGACAGGCGATGCCCTCGGGCGCCTTCGGTTTCCTGCATGGTATGAAGGTGCCGCATGTCGGTCGGGTGACTATGGATCTGAGCCTGTTCGATGTCACGGACCTGCCGGAAGCGGCCGTACGTGCCGGCGACTATATCGAGGTCTTCGGGCGCAATGTCGCCATCGACGACGTCGCGCGCGCCGGCGGTACCATCGGCTACGAGCTGCTGACGAGCCTCGGCCGGCGCTATCATCGGACCTATGTCGGAGGCGCTTGAACAAGGCGCAAAGGAATATCGTCCTTTCAAACAGGATTTCGCGGCATTATGTGACCGCCAAGAGTGATTCTCGGGCGGCGGCAATTCCGCCATCTGCCCGCAAACATCCGAAAGCCGACATCTATGGCGAAAGCCCGCACCCAGTTCGTCTGCCAGAATTGCGGCACAGTCCATTCCCGCTGGGTGGGCAAGTGCGACGGCTGCGGCGAGTGGAACACGATCATCGAGGATAATCCCACGGCGGGGATCGGCGGCGGTCCCATGCGCACGCCGAAGAAGGGGCGTCCCGTCGCACTTACGACGCTGTCCGGAGAGATCGAGGACGCGCCGCGCATCCAGACCGGCATTTCGGAACTCGATCGCGTGACCGGCGGCGGCTTCGTTCGCGGATCCGCACTGCTCGTCGGCGGAGATCCGGGCATCGGCAAGTCGACCGTGCTGATGCAGGCGGCCGCGGCGCTTGCACGCCGGAAGCACCGGGTGATCTATGTCTCGGGCGAAGAAGCGATCGCCCAGGTCCGCCTGCGTGCTCAGCGGCTCGGCGCCGCCGACAGCGACGTGCTCCTTGCCGCCGAGACGAATGTCGAAGATATTCTCGCGACGCTTTCCGAGGGCAAGCGCCCGGACCTCGTCATCATCGATTCCATCCAGACGCTTTGGAGCGACATCGTCGACTCCGCACCCGGCACGGTGACGCAGGTGCGCACCGGTGTGCAGGCGATGATCCGCTTCGCCAAGCAGACGGGCACGGCGGTCGTGCTGGTCGGCCACGTGACGAAGGAGGGCCAGATCGCCGGCCCCCGCGTCGTCGAGCACATGGTCGATGCCGTCCTTTATTTCGAGGGCGACCGCGGCCATCATTACCGCATCCTCAGGACGGTGAAGAACCGTTTCGGACCGACCGACGAGATCGGCGTTTTCGAAATGTCCGACAAGGGCCTGCGCGAGGTCGCCAACCCGTCGGAGCTGTTTCTCGGCGAACGCAATGCGAAATCGCCGGGTGCAGCGGTTTTCGCCGGCATGGAAGGCACGCGGCCCGTGCTTGTCGAGGTACAGGCGCTGGTCGCGCCGACATCGCTCGGAACGCCGCGCCGCGCCGTGGTCGGCTGGGACTCGGCCCGCCTTTCGATGATCCTCGCCGTGCTGGAAGCCCATTGCGGCATTCGCCTCGGCCAGCACGACGTCTACCTCAATGTCGCGGGTGGCTATCGCATTTCCGAACCGGCGGCCGATCTCGCTGTGGCTTCCGCACTGGTTTCGTCGCTTGCCGGGCTTGCCCTGCCGCCCGATTGCGTCTATTTCGGCGAAGTCAGCTTGTCGGGTGCAGTCCGGCCGGTTGCGCATACCGCCCAACGTCTCAAGGAAGCCGAGAAACTCGGTTTCTCCCAGGCAGTCCTGCCATCTGCATCGACCGAGTTGCCGAAGAACGGCAACGGCCGCTGGAGCGAGATGGAAAGCCTGCCGGATCTGGTGGCGCGTATCGCGGGATCGCGGCGTGCCCTGCAACAGACGAATGACGAGGACTGACGGAATAGCCGCGCCCTGGAGCATCAACGGGATGTGCCGCCTGGCGGTGGAGTCGGAGTAAGGACAACATGCCCATCACAATTCTCGACGGTATCGTTCTCGGCGTCGCGCTGTTTTCAGCCGTCCTCGCGATGGTTCGCGGCTTCTCGCGCGAGGTTCTGTCGGTGGCGAGCTGGGTCGGCGCAGCCGCCGCGGCCTATTTCCTCTATCCGCATCTTCTGCCCTACGCCAGCCAGTACACGACCAGCGGAACGGTCGCGATGATCGGCTCGGCGGCCGTGATCTTCCTGATCGCGCTGATCATCATCTCCTTCATCACGATGCGGGTGGCCGACTTCATCATCGACAGCCGCATCGGCGCGCTCGACCGCACGCTCGGCTTCCTGTTCGGGGCCGCTCGCGGCATTCTGCTCGTCGTCGTCGCCATGCTGTTCTTCAACTGGCTCGTGGCGCCGCAGCAGCAGCCCGTCTGGGTGACCCACGCGAAGTCGAAACCGCTGCTCGACAATCTCGGCAATCAGTTGGTAGCGCTCCTGCCGGAAGAGGCCGACGCCACCATTCTCGACCGCTTGCGCGGCAAGGATACGACCGGCGAAGGCGAAAGCGAGACGCCGCCGGCTCAGACGGAACAGGCGCCCGGCGAGGAAGCACCGGCGACGAACGGCTGAGATCGACAGGAAAGTTTGCAATAAAGCCCGCTGTGCGGGCTTTATCCATTTGGAATGACGCTTGTCAGTGTTTTCGGGTAAGATCGCTTGAAGACTGGCGGCCCGATCACGATATGCGCACCGGCACGTAGCAAAGGCGAATTGCGATGACCGATCTCAGATCCAGCGAAATCCATGACGAACTCGACGGCGACACCCTCCATGAGGAGTGCGGCGTTTTCGGCATTCTCGGCCATCCGGACGCCGCCGCGCTGACGGCGCTCGGCCTGCACGCTCTCCAGCATCGAGGGCAGGAAGCCGCCGGTATCGTCACCTTCGACGGGCGGCAGTTCTATTCGGAGCGCCGGATGGGTCTCGTCGGCGACCACTATACCGATCCCACGACGCTCGCGAAGCTGCCCGGTTCGATGTCGATCGGCCATGTACGCTATTCCACCACCGGTGAGACGGTCCTGCGCAACGTCCAGCCGCTGTTTGCCGAGCTGCAGGAAGGCGGAATCGCAATCGCGCACAACGGCAACTTCACGAACGGCCTGACGCTGCGGCGCCAGATCATCTCAGACGGTGCCATCTGTCAGTCGACATCCGACACCGAAGTCGTGCTGCACCTGATCGCGCGGTCGAAACACGTCTCTTCCAGCGATCGCTTCGCCGACGCTATCGCCCAGGTCGAAGGCGGCTATTCGATGCTGGCTCTGACCCGCACCAAGCTGATCGCCGCCCGCGACCCGAACGGCATTCGCCCGCTCGTCATGGGCGAACTCGACGGCAAGCCGATCTTCTGCTCGGAGACCTGCGCGCTGGATATCATCGGCGCCAAATTCGTTCGCGATATCGAGAACGGTGAAATCGTCATCTGCGAAATTCAGCCGGACGGGTCGATCACCATCGATGCCCGCAAGCCGCAGAATCCGCTGCCGGAACGCCTTTGCCTTTTCGAGTACGTCTATTTCGCCCGGCCGGATTCGGTCGTCGGCGGCCGCAACGTCTACGTCGCCCGCAAGAACATGGGCAAGAACCTCGCCATCGAGGCCCCCGTCGAGGCGGATGTCGTGGTGCCCGTTCCGGACGGCGGTACGCCGGCTGCAATCGGCTATGCGCAGGAAAGCGGCATCCCCTTCGAGCTCGGCATCATCCGCAATCACTATGTCGGGCGGACCTTCATCGAGCCGACGCAGCAGATCCGCGCCTTCGGCGTCAAGCTCAAGCATTCTGCGAACCGGGCGATGATCGCCGGCAAGCGCGTCGTGCTCGTCGACGATTCCATCGTCCGCGGCACCACTTCGGTCAAGATCGTCCAGATGATGCGCGAGGCGGGCGCCCGCGAGGTGCATGTGCGCGTCGCGAGCCCGATGATCTTCCACCCGGATTTCTACGGCATCGACACGCCCGACCGTGACAAGCTGCTCGCCAACCAGCATGCCGACCTCGCCTCGATGTGTCGCTTCATCGGCGCCGATTCTCTCGAATTCCTCTCGATCGACGGGCTTTATCGTGCCGTCGGCGGCGAGAAGCGCGACCCGCAGGCGCCGCAGTTCACCGATCACTATTTCACCGGGGACTACCCGACCCGCCTTCTCGACCAGGGGGCAGCGAGCAACGTTCGCAAACTCTCGGTTCTCGCCAGCAACGGATAACGAACAACAACATGACGCCCAATCTGAAAGACCGGATCGCCGTCGTCACCGGCGCATCGCGCGGGATCGGCTACTTCACTGCTCTTGAACTCGCCAAGGCCGGCGCCCACGTCGTCGCCTGCGCCCGCACCCTCGGCGGTCTCGAAGAACTGGACGACGCGATCAAGGCTTTCGGCGGTTCGGCAACGCTCGTCCCCTTCGATCTCTCGGACATGGCCGCCATCGACAAGCTCGGCGGCGCCATAAACGAGCGCTGGGGCAAGCTCGACATCATGGTCGCCAATGCGGGCGTCCTCGGCACGATCTCGCCGATCGGCCATGTGGAAGCCAAGGTCTTCGAAAAGGTGATGGCGATCAATGTCACCGCGACCTGGCGCCTGATCCGGTCGCTCGAGCCGTTGCTCGTCCGTTCGGATGCCGGCCGCGCCCTCATCCTCTCCTCGAGCGCTGCGCACAAGTGCAAGCCCTTCTGGGGCCCCTACTCCGCCTCCAAGGCTGCGGTCGAGGCGCTGGCACGCACCTGGGCCTACGAGACACAGCGCCTGCCGCTTCGCATCCTCAGCGTCGATCCGGGCGCCACGCGCACCGCCATGCGGGCGCAGGCCGTGCCCGGCGAAGATCCGGAGACCCTGCCGCATCCCTCCGAGGTGGCTCAGGCGCTGTTGCCGCTGCTCGGCCGCGAGCAGACCGAGACGGGGAAGCTCTTCATCGTTCGGGAAAAGAAGATCGTCGACTACCGCATGCCGGAATAGGCTGGCGGCACCTCCCCCTCATCCGGCCTGCCGGCCACCTTCTCCCCGAAAGCGGGGCGAAGGGGACTCGCGGTGATGCACCGCTTCTCGGGCGCTCAAGAGGAAATGGCCATCCAGCAGCTTGTCCCTTCGCCCCGTCACAATGGGGAGAAGGTCGCGGCAGCGGGATGAGGGGCATTCGCCCTATTCGCTATCACCCGGCAAACCATCGTTCCCGTGACCGCCCGGCCAGTCGCCGTATTTGCGCTGCCAGGAACGGGCGCCGAAGGGCAGGCTCACCAGATAGGCCACCGCCGTCACGACCATCGTCTCCCAGGTATAGGTCATCAGCGTCGCAACGTAGAAGACGACGACCAGAATGACGGGAAGGACCAGATCCCTGCGGACGCGGTTCTCCGACTTGCCGGACCAGACAGGAAGACGGCTGACCATAAGGAAGGCGATCAGGACGGTATAGACCGACGCGATCAGCGCAAAGGTCCTTTCCGGCGCAAGACCGAGCAGACCAAGATAGACGGGCAGCAGAACCAGCATAGCACCGGCCGGCGCCGGAACGCCGACGAAATATTCCGACTGCCAGGACGCCTTGACCTGGCGCTCCGCCATGACGTTGAAGCGCGCCAGCCTCAGACCGACGGCAATGGCGTAGATCAGGGCCGCAATCCAGCCGAGGGAACGCGCCTGATCGAGCAGAAACACGTAGAGGACGAGGGCGGGCGCGACCCCGAAATTGATGATGTCGGCAAGCGAGTCCATCTGGACCCCGAAACTCGAGGTCGCCTTTAGGAGACGCGCGATGCGCCCGTCGATGCCATCGAGGAAAGCGGCAAGGAGCACCATCGCAACCGCGAGCTCGAATCGATTCTCGAATGCCAGCCGGACGCCCGAGAGGCCGGCGCAGATCGCCAGGACCGTGATCATGTTCGGGACCATCAGCCGGAGCGGAATCTCCCGCAACCGGGGCCCCCGGGCCTTGTCGTGCGTGCCGGTGGCGCCCACGTGCTCAGCGGCTTCCGGGCTTCCTGCGGATTGTTCGTGGCGGGGCTCTTCCATGACCTGTCCTCACGCGCGCCGGCTGATGACCGGGCCCTTCGCCGATCCGAATTCGGCGAGCACCGTCTCGCCGCCCGTGGCCGTCTGACCGACCGTTACGCGCGGTTCCGCACCGGCAGGCAGGAACACGTCGAGACGCGAGCCGAAGCGGATGAGGCCGAAACGCTCGCCCGCCTCGAGCGACGCGCTCTCGCGCGTCCAGCAGAGGACGCGGCGGGCGACGAGACCGGCGATCTGGACCACGCCGATCTGCCCGTGTTTCGTCTCGATGACGAGGCCGTTGCGCTCGTTTTCCTGGCTCGCCTTGTCCAGCTCGGCATTCACGAACTTGCCGGCACGGTAGGCGATTCGGCGTACCGTGCCGCCCATCGGCGCACGGTTCACGTGGCAGTTGAAGACATTCATGAAGACCGAAATGCGCAGCATCGGCTCCGAGCCGAGGCCCAGTTCCTCAGGCGGCATCACGGTGGCGACCGACGATACGGTGCCGTCCGCCGGGCTGATGACGAGATCGTCGTCGATCGGCGTCATGCGCTCCGGATCGCGGAAGAAATAGGCGCACCAGGCGGTCAGAACGAAGCCGATCCACATCAGCGGCTCCCAGAGGAAGCCAAGCGCCAGCGAAACGACAAAGAAAATCGCAATGAAGCGGTAGCCTTCCCTGTGGACCGGTACGAGCGTGTTGCGCACTGTGTCGATCAAACTCATGAACTCTACTCTCCATATTTGCTTTGCGACGTGAACTAGCGCGAATCAGACAGGCCGGCAATGTCGAAGACCCGGAGACAGAGGACTCGCGGCAACCTCGCTGTGGTCAGAGCGCCGGCATTCCCCGGTCGACGATGCCGAGATCGTCGCTCTCACGCACGCGCTTCAACTGTTCCTCGGCCTGCGTTGCCTCGCGCTGGCGGCTCCACATGGAAGCATAAAGTCCGCCGCGGTCGATAAGTTCGCCATGGGTGCCTCGTTCGGCGATCACGCCGTCCTTCAGGACGATGATCTCGTCGGCGTTGATGACCGTCGACAGGCGATGGGCGATGACGAGGGTGGTGCGATTGCGCGACACGATATCCAGCGCAGCCTGGATTTCCTGTTCCGTCTTCGTGTCCAGCGCCGAAGTCGCCTCGTCGAGGATCAGGATCGGCGGCGCCTTCAGGATGGTTCGCGCGATCGCGACGCGCTGTTTCTCGCCGCCCGAAAGCTTCAGCCCGCGCTCGCCCACCATGGCGCGGAAGCCTTCCGGCAGGTCGCGGATGAAATCGGCGATCTGCGCCGCCTCGGCGGCTGCCTCGACGTCCGCATCGCTCGCGGTCACCCGGCCATAGCGGATGTTGTAGGCGATCGTATCGTTGAAGAGCACCGTGTCCTGCGGCACCATGCCGATTACGGAGCGGAGGCTCTTCTGGGTGACGTCACGCACGTCCTGACCATCGATGGTGATCGATCCTTCCTGGACATCGTAAAAGCGGTAGAGCAGCCGCGACAATGTCGACTTGCCGGCTCCTGAGGGGCCGACGACTGCGACCGTCTTTCCGGCGGGCACCTCGAAGCTGATCCCTTTCAGGATCGGCCGTGCCGGATCGTAGGCGAATTGGACGTTCTTGAAGGCGATTGCGCCTCGCTCGATCTTGAGCTCCTTCGCGTTCGGCCGGTCGACGACCTCCGCCCGAACGTCGAGCAGATCGAACATATGTTCGATATCGGTAAGGCCCTGGCGGATTTCGCGATAGACGAAACCGATGAAATTCAGCGGGATCGCGAGCTGGATCAGCATCGCGTTGATGAAGACGAAATCGCCGATGGTCTGCTCGCCGCGCTGTACGGCGAGCGCCGATATCGTCATCATCACCGCCGTGCCGGCACCGAAAATCAGCGCCTGGCCGAAGTTCAGCCAGCCGAGCGACGTCCAGACCTGCGTTGCGGCCCGCTCGTAACGCTCCATCGACTTGTCGAAGCGCTTCGCCTCCATCTCCTCGTTGCCGAAATATTTGACGGTCTCGAAGTTGAGCAGCGAATCGATCGCCTTGGTGTTCGCATCGGTGTCGCTGTCGTTCATCGAGCGCCGAATGGCGATGCGCCAGTCGCTCGCACGTACCGTGAACCAGATGTAGAGCCATACCGTGACAGCGGTCACCAGGAGATAGGTGAAGCCGTAGCCCCACCAGAAGATCACCGCCGTCAGCAGGAACTCGATGAGCGTCGGTACGCTGTTGAGGATCGTGAAGCGGACGATCGTCTCGATGCCCTTGGTGCCGCGCTCGATGATGCGCGAAAGCCCGCCCGTGCGCCGCTCGAGATGGAAGCGCAGCGAGAGCTGGTGCATGTGAACGAAGGTCTTGTAGGCAAGCTGCCTGACGGCATGCTGGCCAACACTGGCGAAAAGCGCGTCGCGCAACTGGTTGAGGCCCGCCTGCAGCAAACGGGCGAGGTTATAGGCGAGGACCAGCATGACCGCGCCGGTCAGGAACTGTGGCAGGAAGCCGAGCGCGTCGGGCTTGTTGTTGAGCGCATCCGTCGCCCATTTGAAGAAATAAGGGACGAGAACGAGCACCGCCTTGGCGATCACCAGGATCACCGTCGCCCAGACCACCCTCAGTTTCAGATCGATGCGGTCCGCCGGCCACATGTATGGCCACAGATTCGCTATGGTTTCGATCGGATTGGCACTGTCGGCGGAAACCGTCTTCTTCTGCGCCACGTCTCTGTCCGCTTCATTTTTGTTGACGAAGACCGCAGGCGAGCCGCAGCCGAGATCACGTTTTTCTCTAGCGCGTCTTCGTCCCACACCAGCTTCAATGAAAAGCGGCGCCTTTTAAGGAAGACGCCGCTTTTCCTGACAGATAGGCCCGGCTTCCCGCCGACGCAATGGAAGCGCCGGCAAAAGAAGGGCGAAACTCAGTGCCGCATATGCTTGCGGTGGACTTCCCGCGATTCCTCCTCGGAAAGCGCCTCGTCCGGAACCCCGAAGACCTGGCCTGGACGGATCAGGTCGGGATTTTCGATCTGCTCGCGGTTCGCAAGGTAGATCGTGGTGTAGCGCAGACCGGCACCGTAGACGCGGCGCGAGATTTGCCACAGCGTATCACCGCGGCGGATGATCACTGACGTCTTGCTTTCCTTGAGCGGTGCCTGCTCGATGGTGGCCGGCTGTTCCTTCGCCGCATCCGAAGCCGGCGCCGCCGCCTGTTCGACCACGGTTGCGTTTGTCTCGCCCGCTGCCGAAGGCTCCGGCTGCTTCGAGGCATCGTTCGCCTGCACCGCCAAGGGCTCGGCGGATGCCACCGAGGTGCCGACATTCTGGCGCGTCAATGCGGACCCAAGAGCGCCATCGACCTTCTCCACCGCCGCTGCGACGCTTGACGGGTCCTGCGGCGCAGCCTTGAGCGCGTCCAGCGCCGTTGTCGCCGCCTTGGACGCTTCAGCGGCGGCCGCCGCCAAATCGGCATCGGAGCCGTCGGCCGGCTTGAATTCGGCCAGCGACTGGAGGGCGAATTCGGTTGCCGAGCGGGCCGCGGCGAGTTGCTCCATGGAAGGCTGCTTCCCGTCGGCAAAAAGCGCTTTCAAGAGGGTCAGTGCCTTGCCCGCTTCCGCCTTCAAACGGTCGAGACCCGTCGTGGGTGCTGCAAGCGTCGAACCGGCGATGGCGGCAACCTGCGCACCTGCCGGCCGGTCGAAGGGCACGGAGGCACGCATCGCCACCTTGCTCGCATCTTCGTTCATCATATCGGCGCGGATGATATGGCTGCCGACCGAGAGCTCGATCAAGCCGTCGACGACAAAATGTCCCTTGTCGTCGGCTTTCACCTCACCCAGCAGCTTGTCGTCCGCGTAAATGCGGACAAGGGCGCCGGGCTTGGCGTTGCCTGCGACATACATCATGCCGCCTTCGATCTCGACCGCCGTCACCTGCAGCCCGGGAATGGTTGCCGGAGAGGCGGGAGAAACGGAAGCCCCGCCGGGCTCGCCGGCCGGTACCGTGCCCGGCTCGGCGGCTGCCTGCATCGGCTTCGGCTCAGCTTCCGGCGTCGTGATCAGCCGGCTCGCCTTGCCGGCCTTGGATACCATTGCCAGCAGCTGCCCGCTCGAATCCTTAGGAACCGAAACAGTCGCAACCTCCTCCGACGTCTTGCTGTGTCCGCCTGAGCCGACGCTTCTGAGCGTCAGTTGGTGGTCGCCTGCCGAGAGCGGCTTGTCGAAGACGGCGGCAAAATCGCCGCCCGCGCCGACATTGGCGGTGCCGACGACCGTGTCGCCGCTCAGGATCTCGAGCTTCGTGCCGGGCTGGGCTCTGCCCGCGACGACCGTCGAGCCGTCCGGTTCGACGCGCAGGACGTCAAACCCCGGAACCGTCCAGTTCGCCACCGGGTCGGATGCGGCCGCATTGCCGCCGGAGGCCGCTGTCGCCTGTTGCGCTGCGTTGCCTTGCAGGGCGGACGGATCGGTCTTCGTTGCCGCCGCCGTTTGGCCGGGCTGCTCGCCTGCGCCGGATTGGGCCACCGCCCCTTTGTCGCTGTCACGCAGATTCGGCTGAACCACAAAGATCATCAATGCGGTCGCGATTGCCAGGACGCCAAGGGCCACCCAGCTGGCCTTATTCTTAATCATGCCACTCTCCACAGGGCGGAGCGCCTTTATGCTCCCCGCATGCCCCACCGGCCGGCGCTGCGGCGCCAGGTGCATTATAGCGCAACCGCAGCACACTGTCCGAATTCTTCAATGTATTACTGAAATTGCTAACGTTTCTTATAGTTCTATACAAGCGCTCACTATGATTCCGGCGCTCGACAGCCGGAGATTTTTCGTCCATTTTCCTTGACCCGTGCTGCACTGCAATCTCTGGTGGGACCATGAACAAGGAAACCACGCCGATTCTGTCCGTTTGCGTTTATTGCGGTTCTCAGCCCGGGCGTGACGACGCCCACATCCAGGCCGGCCGCACCCTCGGCAAATCGATCGCCGATCATGGCCTGCGCCTCGTCTATGGCGGCGGCACGCGCGGGATCATGGGCGCCGTGGCAAGCGGCGTGCTTTCATCCGGCGGACACGTCACCGGCATCATTCCGGAATTCCTGATGGACAAGGAAGCGACGCGTCACTCGCTGGGCCAGCTGAACGAACTGATCGTTACCGCCGACATGCATGAGCGCAAGCACAAGATGTTCGAGCGCGCCGACGCCTTCGTCGCCCTTCCGGGCGGGATCGGCACGCTCGAGGAGATCGTCGAAATCATGACCTGGGCGCAGCTCGGCCGCCACAGGAAGCCGATGGTCTTCGGCAATGTCAACGGCTTCTGGGATCCGATGCTGGAGCTGATCGACCACATGCGCGACCAGGGATTCGTCCACACGGCGCATCTCGTGCAGCCGCTGGTGATCGACCGGGCGGAAGACATCGTCCCCGGCATCCTTGCCTCGGTTCGCGCCAACGGGCGCGAGGGCGAAGCCGAGATCATCTCCAGGCTCTGATCTAGTGCGGGATGAGGAACAGTGTGTGCGGTTTTCCGCCCGCATCCCGCTCTAACTTCAAACTCTGCCGATCATTCGGCCGGCGTCGGTTGAGCCGCTCGCCGCGCCCTGCTCTCCGCAAGCATCGCTCCCGAATAGATGAAGAGCGCGGCCCAGATCAGGGCGAAGGCGACGAGTTTTGCCGTTCCAAAGGGTTCGTGGAAAACGAAGACGGCGATCAGGAAGATCATCGTCGGAGCGATGTATTGCATGATCCCGATCGTCGAAAGCCGGAGCAGCTTCGCGCCATTGGCATAGATCATCAGCGGCACGGCGGTGACGATCCCGCAGGCGAGGAGAAGCAGGACATCCGTCATGTTGGAGTCGCCGAGGAAGTGGCCCTGCCCCGTCGCCTCGAGCCAGATGACGTAGCCCGCAGCCGGGATGCTGAGCAGCAGGACTTCGAGGAAGAAGCCCTGGTTCGGCCCGACCGGCAGCGTCTTCCGGAAGAACGCGTAGAAACCCCAGGAAAAGCACAGCCCGATCGAAACCCAGGGAAGACCGCCCGCGTCGAAGGCAAGCACGCCCACGGCGAGCGCGGCGAGGCCGATCGCCACCATCTGCGCCGGATTTGGCCTCTCCTTCAGCAGCAGCGCACCGAGGAAGATGGAGAACAGAGGGTTGATATAGTAGCCGAGCGCCGTCTCGATCGCCCGGCCCGCGCCGATCGCCCAGACATAGATGCCCCAGTTGATCGTGATGAGAGCCGCCGTGACCGTGGCCATCATCAGCACGCGTGGAGAGCGCAGCGCAACCTTCACGTCCTGCGTGCGGCCGAGCCACACGAGCACGAGGCCTGCGAGCGGCACCGACCAGACGATACGATGCGCCACGACTTCGGCCGCAGGGATATGCGAAACCGCCTTCATGAAGAAAGGCAGGAAACCCCACAACAGGTAGGCTGCCAGCGCGAAGGCGAAACCTTTCGGGGAATCGACATTCTCTGCGGGCAAATTCGCGTTCGGCTCAGCCATGATTTTGATCCTGAAATTCCACCGGAGCTAAGCGGGAAGCGCTCCGGTCGCAATCGACGGCCAACCCTCTCGGGAGCAATTGCCGTCAGTCCTCCTGCGTCCTACTCCGACGGACGGTGATGCACCAATTCATTTCCGTGAACCGATGGATGAACGGCGTTGATGCGGACGGAGCTGGATATCCCGCGCAACCCAACATCATCGTGATCCAAACTACTCGGCCGCGATCGATCCGACCTGATCGCGGTTTTTGAGCAGCTTGTAGACGATACTGTCCATCAATGCCTGAAATGAGGCGTCGATGATGTTGTCGGATACGCCGACCGTCCACCAGCGCGCCCCTGAGCGGTCCGTCGATTCGATCAGGACGCGGGTGACGGCCTCGGTGCCGCCGTTGAGGATGCGCACCTTGTAATCGGCAAGTTCCAGATCGGCGATCTCGGACTGGTACTTGCCGAGATCCTTGCGAAGCGCGAGGTCGAGCGCGTTGACCGGGCCATGCCCCTCGGCGACCGACATCATCGTTTCGCCGTCGACGATCACCCTGACCACGGCCTCCGATACCGTCTTCAGCTTGCCGTTCGCGTCGAAGCGGCGCTCGACCATCACGCGGAAGCTCTCCACCCGGAAGAAATCGGGCACGGTGCCGAGAATGCGGCTCGCGAGCAGCGCGAAGCTCGCATCCGCACCTTCATAGGCATAGCCCGTCGCCTCGCGTTCCTTGACGATCGAGATCAGCTTGTCGAGCCGCGGATCGTCCTTGGAGACCGTGATGCCGCGCCGCTTGAGAGCATTGATGAAGTTGGCCTTGCCTCCCTGATCGGAGACCATGACCTTGCGCAGGTTGCCGACGCTTTCCGGCGCGACATGCTCGTAGGTCCTCGGGTCCTTGAGCAATGCGGAGGCGTGGATGCCGGCCTTGGTGGCAAAAGCCGAAGCGCCGACATAGGGGGCCTGGGAATCCGGAGAGCGGTTGAGCAACTCGTCGAAGGCATGGGCGAGCTTAGTCAGTTCCTGGAGCCTCTCGGCATCGATTCCCGTCTCGAAACGGCTCGAATAGGTTTCCTTCAGGGCAAGCGTCGCAATCAGCGTCACGAGATTGGCATTGCCGCAGCGTTCGCCGATGCCGTTGAGCGTGCCCTGGATCTGACGAACGCCGGCTTCCACCGCAGCCAGCGAGTTGGCCACCGCCTGCCCCGTATCATTATGCGCATGGATGCCGAGATTTGCACCGGGCACTCCCTCAGCAATCACGGCCGAGACGATCTCGCGGATCTCGGGAGGCTGCGTGCCGCCATTCGTGTCGCAAAGCACGACCCAGCGCGCGCCGGCCTCGAAAGCCGTTTTCGCGCAGGCGAGCGCATAGGCCGGGTTCGCCTTGTAGCCGTCGAAGAAATGCTCGCAATCGACCATCGCCTCGCGGCCGGAAGCCACGACCGCCTCCACGGAAGCGCGGATATTGTCGAGATTTTCCTCGTTCGTACAGCCGAGCGCCACCTCGACATGATAATCCCAGCTCTTGGCGACAAGACAGATCGCATCGCTCTTGGCGCTCAGCAGCGCGCTCAGGCCCGGGTCGTTGGAGGCGGAGACGCCGGCGCGCTTGGTCATGCCGAAGGCGACGAAGGAGGCCTTGTCGGTGCGCCGGCACTTGAAGAACTCCGTATCCGTGGGATTGGCGCCGGGATATCCGCCCTCGACATAGTCCATGCCGAATTGATCAAGCAGCGACGCAATCGCGATCTTGTCCTCGACGGAAAAGTCGATGCCGGGCGTCTGCTGCCCGTCCCGAAGCGTCGTGTCGAAGAGATAGATGCGTTCCCTGGTCATGTCTCGATTTCCAACGTACAGATCACTGATCGATTGCGGGTTCTTCGCACCCGCCCTGTTCGGCCTTGCCGGCGAATTTATCGGTCGCCCGGATGAGCCGGTCGAGAATGCCGGGCTCCGAATAGGCATGCCCCGCCCCCTCGATGAGGTGGAATTCGGCTTGCGGCCAGGCCTTGTGCAATTGCCAGGCATATTTCGCCGGGCACGGCATGTCGTAGCGGCCGTGCACGATCACGCCCGGAATTCCGTGGAGCTTGTGGGCATCGCGCAGCAATTGCCCCTCTTCCAGCCAGCCGGCATTGACGAAGAAATGGTTTTCGATGCGGGCGAACGCATGAGCGAATTCGTCTTCCTCGAAGGGCGTACTGGTGGCCGGCTCCGGCAGAAGGGTGATCGTCTCCCCCTCCCAGATGCTCCAGGCCCTGGCCGCCGCAAGCCGCGTCGCACGGTCCTCGCTTGTCAGGCGGCGGTGATAGGCCCGCATCATCTCGTGGCGTTCTTCCGGCGGGATCGGCGCGACGAAGCGTTCCCACTTTTCGGGGAACATTTCCGAGACGCCGAACTGATAGTACCAGTCGAGCTCGGCCTTGGTCAGGGTGTAAATGCCCCTGACGACGAGCTCGGTTACCCGCTCAGGATAGGTCTCGGCATAGGCCAACGCCAGCGTCGAGCCCCAGGAGCCGCCAAAGACGAGCCACTTGCCGACCCCGGCAAATTCCCTCAGCCGTTCGATATCGGCCACGAGGTGCCAGGTCGTGTTGGCCTCTATCTCTGCATGCGGCGTCGACCTGCCGCAGCCGCGCTGGTCGAACAGCATCACATCGTAGAGCGACGGATCGAAGAGCCGGCGGTGGTTCGGCGAAATCGTACCGCCCGGGCCGCCGTGGAGGAAGACCGCCGGCTTGGCGCCGGGCGTGCCCACCCGTTCCCAATAAATCGAATGGCCGTCGCCGACATCGAGGTGCCCGGATGCATAGGGCTCGATCTCGGGATAGAGGGTACGCAATGGAGAACTCACGATAGATCTTCCTCGGGCGGCCAGTGCACCGTGTCGTAGTCGGGATGCTGGCGGTTGGATTCCAGGACTATGAGATGGCGCTCGGCAGCCGCTTCGCTGCCGTCGTCCGTCTCTTTTTCGGCGAGCTGCGGCAGATGCGAAAACCAGAACATCCGCGACTCGACGCCGGACTGGTAGACCGGCTGGACGTCATCCGGATCGTCGAGCGAACCGAGCGCGATGTTCAGGAAGCTCGCATCCGGCATGTCGTAGAAGAGCGGCGTCCCGCAATCGCGGCAAAAGCCGCGGCGCACGAGATCGGACGAACGGTACCAGGCGGGCTGGCCGCGCGTGATGCGGAAGCCTTCGCGCACGATATTGGCGAGCGGCAGAAAGTAGTTGCCCGCCGCCTTCTGGCACATGCGGCAATGACAGATATGCGGATCGCCCAGCGTGCCCTCGGCGCGGTAGCGCACCGCGCCGCACTGGCAGCCGCCGGTGAAGATGCGTCCGATCATCGTGCCCAGACTCCGCCCGGAGGCCACTGCTCCGTCTCATGGTCCGGATGCTGAAACGAGATGATCTGCTCCTGCCGCCCGTAATAGTCGGGATCGTCGTGAACCGGCTGCTCGAAGATCGATTCGACCCAGGGAAGCCGGGACTGGTAATTGACCTGGATTTTCGGCGCGAGATCGGAGCGGTCGTCGAAGGCGCCTATGGCGATTTCGAGGCCGCCGGGATGCCGATAGGTCAGCGGCGTGCCGCATTTCGGGCAGAAGCCGCGATCGATATTGACTGATGACTGAAAGTAGCTCGGCTCGTCACGGGTCCACTCGACCCCGTCCTTCGGCGCCGTCACCAAGGCGGAGAAGAAAGAGCCGAACTGCTTCTGG
This sequence comes from Ensifer meliloti, assembly GCF_030064585.1. Taxonomy (NCBI): domain Bacteria; kingdom Pseudomonadati; phylum Pseudomonadota; class Alphaproteobacteria; order Hyphomicrobiales; family Rhizobiaceae; genus Ensifer; species Ensifer meliloti. Next base: position 3,479,488 of record NZ_CP120365.1, on the reverse strand, counting down.
CACATGCGGCAATGGCAGATCGACGGGCGCCCGAGCTCTCCGCGGATGCGGAAGCGGACGGCCCCGCACTGGCAGCCTCCAGTCCTGACGGCATTGTTCATCCTCTTTCCTCCGGTGGCCAGGTTTCGGTGTCGTGGTCGGGGTGCTGATAGGAAACGAGATCGGCAAGAAACGAGACAGCCTCGGGGTCGGTCATCGTCTCTTCGCCGGGCAGCTTGGATACGTGATCGACATAGGGCAGTTTCCCTTCGACGCCCCATTGGATGGTCGGCGCGATGCCTTCCGGCCTGTCGAATGCAGCGATCGCGAGCGCCATGCCGTCCGGCGCCTCGTAGGTCAGCGGTGTTCCGCAGTCGCCGCAGAAGCCGCGCCAGACCACATTCGAGGACCGGAAGCGCTTGCGCTCGCCGCGGGTCCATACGAGCTTCGCGCCGCGTACGGAAACGAGCGGCAGGTAGAAATTGCCGCTCGCCTTCTGGCACATGCGGCAATGGCAGACGGAAGCATCGCCGAGTTTGCCCTCGACGCGGAAACGGACCGCGCCACACTGGCATCCGCCCGTATGGATCTCGTCAGCCATATCGCCCTCCTCTTTCCTCCGGCGTGCCGGCAGCGCCATCATCCTTAAAACTAGACCTGAGACCGCTTCACCTCCCAGGTGGTCACCCTTTCGCCGGTCTCGGGATCCTTGCCGTCCTTGAGCTGGATGCCTCTGGCCAGGAGATCGGCACGGATGCCGTCGGCCTCCGCGTAGTTCTTGGCCTTCAGAAGCTCCAGGCGCTCACGTACACGGCCGTCGATCTCGTGAACGACCGCCTCGTCGAGTTCGACCTCCTTCGGCATCACGCCGAGAAGCGCCGCGCTCGCAGCGAAGGTCCCGAGATGGCGCGAGTCGGCGGAAGCCTTTTGCGCCAGCGCATGCAGCGCCTGAATGGCGGCCACGGTATTGAGGTCGTCCGCGAGGGCGGTGACGACGGCCGGGTCCGCCTCGCCTGCAGCGTCGCCGTAAACCGGCCATTTCGACAGCAGACGCTCGGCCTCGTCCAGCCGCTTGATCGAGAAGTCGATCGGTTCGCGGTAATGGGTCATCAGCATCGCCAGCCGAAGCACCTCGCCCGGCCATTTGCGGCCGCCGAATTTTTCCGTGTGAAGAAGCTCGTAGATGGTGATGAAATTGCCCTCGGACTTCGACATCTTGCGGCCTTCGACCTGCAGGAAGCCGTTGTGCATCCAGACATTCGCCATCACCTCGGTGCCGTGGGCGCAACGCGACTGGGCGATCTCGTTCTCGTGATGCGGGAAAATCAGGTCGATGCCACCGCCGTGGATGTCGAAGACGTCGCCGAGGTAGCGCCCGCTCATCGCCGAGCATTCGATGTGCCAGCCGGGTCGCCCGCGACCCCAGGGGCTATCCCAGCCCGGCTCGTGCTCGGCGGAGAGCTTCCAGAGCACGAAATCGCCCGGGTTTTTCTTGTGCGCTTCGACGGCGACGCGGGCACCGGCCTGCTGCTCGTCGAGATTGCGCTTGGAGAGCTGGCCGTAATCGTCCATCGACCGCGTATCGAAGAGGACTTCCCCCTCGGCCTCGTAGGCATGGCCCTTGGCGATCAGCTTTTCGATGATCTCGATCATCCCGGCGATGTTTTCGGTCGCGCGCGGTTGCACGGTGGGATCCAGGCAACCGAGCACAGTCGCATCTTCGAGGAATTGCGTCTCGGTCTTCTCGGTCACATGACGGATCGCCTCGTTCAGCGGCAGCCCGGGATAGTCGCGCAATGCCCGCGCGTTGATCTTGTCGTCCACATCGGTGATGTTGCGGGCATAGGTGACGTGATCCGCGCCATAGACGTGACGAAGCAGCCGGAACAGGACGTCGAAGACGATGATCGGCCGTGCATTGCCGATATGGGCGTAGTCGTAGACCGTCGGGCCGCAGACATACATGCGGACGTTTTGAGGGTCGATCGGCCGAAAATCGGCCTTTTCCCGCGTCAGCGTGTTGTACAGCTTCAAAATCGGCATTCCGCCCATCCCAGATCTCCAAGTCTGCATGCAGCCGTCGCAATATAGTCGCCGGGTGGCCCCGCGCGTTTGTCATCTTGGATTTATGGAGACGAAAACGGCCAGGCCAGCGGATCGCTAGCGAATAATGTTCCGGCAAATAATGCAGATAACCGTTTTCATGGCGACCCTTATCGCGCGTCGCCCGGCGCCGGTCAAGAGGCGAGCCACGTGCAAGCGAAAGTCGTCAATCTGCAACCATGACGGCCATGGATTTGTCACGATTTGGCTTATCTGGAAATCATCGGAGGGGAAGGAGATTCGCGAATGCAGCCGGATACTGCATCAGGTCCTGTTTCCCGAGGAACAACAGGGACATGGTTTTCGTTGAAAATTCACGAGGGCTAATGTTCCCAATAGGGAAAACACCAAGGAAGACATGCAATGAAGGCCGCCAAAATTGCCGAACGCAAGCCGCCGCCGTCCGATCTGCTGACGAAATACCGCCCGCTTGGCCTGAAGGCCGTCCTCGCAGCCGCGCTGCAAGTCAGGGCGAAACCGGCGGACAAGAAGATCGCGAAGCGTTCGGCTTAGTTCCGATCTGGGCAGCCCCTCATCCCGCTGCCGCGACCTTCTCCCCGTTCTGACGGGGAGAAGGGACAAGCCTCGGCTTCACCGCTCACTCTTGAGCGGCTGAGGGCAGAGCGGGGCCGCGAGTCCCCTTCGCCCCGCTTGCGGGGAGAAGGTGGCCGGCAGGCCGGATGAGGGGCGGTCCTTGGCTCAAAACAGCGACATCTGCCCGCCGTCGTCCCGATCGTCAGAGCGCCCCCTCTTCGGGATCGGCGCTATGGGCGCGACCTCGTCCTGGAGCTCAGGGCCGGTGTTGCCGACCTTGTTGACCTTGTCCGAAACGGGGATTGCTTCGAAATAATCCTCCGCCGCCGGGACCATGAGGTCGGCCACCTCGCGGGGTTCCTGGCTCTTGCAGTCGAGCCAACGGGAAAAGTCTTCGGGCTGGATCACGACCGGCATGCGGTCATGGATGTGACTGACGGCGCGGTTCGCATCGGTCGTAAGGATCGCCGCGGTGTCGACCTCCGAACCGTCGGCGGAAGACCATGTCTCCATGAGCCCGGCGAAGGCCACGATCCCGCCCTTTTTCGGCCGGACCCAAAAGGCTTGCGAGGCCTCCCGGCTGCCCTTCACGGGGCGGCGCCATTCGTAGAAACCGGACGCCGGCACCAGTACACGGCGATGGCGCATTGCGGCGCGGAAGGCGGCCTTGCCGATCGCGGTTTCGGCCCGAGCGTTGATGAGCAGCGGAAACTTGCTCGGGTCCTTGACCCAGCCTGGGGTGAAGCCCCAACGGACGAGCACGGCCTTGCGCTCCGGCAGGTTGCTGCCCGGCTCCGGCCGATCGGAGGCCACGATCACGATTATCGGCTGCGTCGGCGCGATGTTGAAGCGCGCAGGAAATCCCTCCGCCTCAAGCAGGCCAAACAGTTCCAGCAATTCCTCCGGCGTGGCCGTAAGCGCAAAACGTCCGCACATGACATCGATGTGGCACTTCACGTAGTATGGGTCAACGACCGAGGTGATTTTCGATTCCATGATGACCAAACAACCCGAGCGCGCCTCCTCCGCCATTCTCGAACGGAACGGCCGCTATCTTCTTGTCCGGCGGGCCAACCCGCCGTCAGCAGACATGTACGCTTTTCCCGGCGGCAGGGCGGAGCCCGGCGAGACGCCTGCGCAAACGGCATTGCGCGAACTCGCCGAGGAAACCGGCATCAGCGCCCGCGATCCCGTGCTCTTCGAAATCTATGACCTGCCCGCTATAGGCCCGCAGGAGCGTCACTTCCTGCTCTCGGTCTTCACCGTCGAAGCCGATCCTGATTTGGTCGCGATCGCCTGCGATGATGCCGCCGGCGTTGGCTGGTTCACACCGGAGGAGATCTTCACCTTGCCCATTCCGGAAAGCGTGCGCGACTGCGTGGAGAAGCTGACGGCCGGCCGGCCAAGGCGTGTTCCCGGGTCAGCGACCGGCGTCAGTTCCGATTTGAGGGGTTCATGATCGATACGCGACTCCCGTCCAGACTGTTGCTGACAGGCATCCTCCTCGCGACCGCCGCGGGCGCGGCGGCTCAGGAAAAGCAGCCTGCCCCGCAGACGACCGCTCCCTCTCCCTCCCCGGCGCAGGAGGAAAAGCCGACTCCCTACGACCAGCGGTTGATCCGCCTCGCCGAAATTCTCGGCTCGGTGCATTATCTGCGCAATCTCTGTCTAGACCAGTCCGAGGACGGCTGGCGCCGCTCCACGCAGGAACTGATCGACAAGGAGGCGGCCGGAGAGCCGAAACGGCGCGAGCGCATAACCGCCGCTTTCAACCGGGGCTATCGGACCTTCGCCTCGGTCTATACCAGGTGTACGGAGCCCGCGACGCTCGCGGAAGAACGCTACCGTGCCGAAGGTGCAACACTCGCTTCTGAAATCGTCGCCCGCTTTGGAAATTAGGCAGATATTAACCTCTTTTTCCCTGACCCCGTGTCGTTTCGGGAAAAGGCTGCTAAGTTTGTTAAGAGAGTGATAAGAAGTAACCGGCCTGTCTGCCCGTTCAGTTGCGGTTCAGCGGATGGGCGCTAGGTTAGCCACGTGCACGTATTGGAAGCCGCATGGAACGAATGATGGAACCAAGCCTGACAGACATCGACGACATGATCGTCCACGAGAAGATGCAGGCGGCGCTCGAGCACCAGAACGAGGCTTGGGCGGATGGCATGGCCGACGGCATCGAGCCCGAAATCATCGCCGATGCGGCGATTGCGCTTGCCATGCGCGAAACCGTCCGGCTTCATGGCGAAGAAGGTGCCGAGGCAATGCTTAATTCGCTTCGCGAGCGCATGCTCGCCGGAGAATTCTCGCCAGAGCGGACGATTCAGTAACATCAGGACTGCCCGATGAACCGGAACCCTGCAAACCGGGCCCTCCCGGTTGGTCTTGTTGTGCTGCTGGCGGGTGCGACTATGACTGCCACGCCCGTGCTGGCTCTCAGTGAGTTTCAGGGCGCCCCTGCTCCCATTGCCGGCGAGCAGAACGCAGCCCCAGGCGATGAGGCCGAAGAGGCCGCGCCGGAAGAACGGACCCCCCTTGAAATTCCAATGCCCGACCCTCTCGTCGACAGGACGGCCGTCGAGTTGAAGGACGATGAGATTGCCGCGCCGGACGTGGTGGAGCCTGTCGAAGTGCTGACGGATGTCTCGAAGATCCCGGTGCCGGTGGCACGCATGCGCGAACTGATCGTCGAGGCGGCGGCTTCGGGTGACATCGAGCGGTTGCGCCCTCTGCTCGGCAAGGGCCCCACCCAAACCCAAGTCACCGCCACCGCCGGGGAAGACGACCCGATTGCCGCACTCAAAAGTCTTTCCGGCGACCAGGACGGCATCGAAATTCTGGCCATCCTCCTCGATGTCATGTCGACGGGCTTCGTGCTTGCGGACAAGGGTACTCCCGAGGAGGCCTATGTCTGGCCCTATTTCGCCGAGAAGCCGCTCTCGTCGCTGACCGCCCCGGAAAAGGTCGACCTCTTCCGACTGGTGACCGCCGGCGACTTCGCCGGGATGGAGGAGTTCGGCACCTATAATTTCTACCGCGTCGGCATCACGCCGGATGGAAAGTGGAAGTTCTTCGTCGCGGGAGATTGAGCGCGTCTCGTGCCGGAGAGACGGGAATGCCGGCGGATCCCGCTCGGGCATGCTTGCCCTTCCCCGGCAGACATCCTACCTCTTCAGGATAGAGAATAGGACTCGACATATGCCAATGGTTTGCCTCGACGACCGCGCAATCATCCGTGTCTCCGGAAAAGACGCGGAGACCCTTCTTCAGACGCTGATCACGACGGACATCGCCGCGCTGACCGCGGATGAGGTCAGGCCCGGTGCGCTGCTGACGCCTCAGGGCAAGATCCTTTTCGATTTCCTGATCTCCCGCGACGGCGAAGCGTTGCGTCTGGAGACGACGGAGGATCAAGCCGAAGCGCTCGTCAAGCGCCTGACGATGTACAAGCTGCGATCGGCAGTGGACCTGTCGCTCAATTCGCCGGCGCCGGTCACTGTCGTGTTCGGAGAAGACGCGCCTGCCGAGAGCTATCGCGATCATCGGTTCGAGAAGGCGGGCGTATCCGTTTTCCGCCTCTATCGCGACGTGCCTGCAGCGGAAGCGGGCATCGCCGACCTTGACCGGCTGAGAATCGCGGCGGGCATCGCCGTTGCCGGCCGCGACTACGACCTGCAGGACGCCTTTCCGCATGACGTGCTCATGGACCTGAACGGCGGCCTATCCTTCCGCAAGGGCTGCTATGTCGGGCAGGAGGTCGTTTCGCGAATGCAGCACCGCGGCACCGCGAGACGCCGCCTCGTCATCGTCGCCGGCGCGGCGACGCTGCCGCCGAGCGGAACGAACATTTCCGTCGACGGGCGGCCGATCGGTTCTCTCGGCACCGTCCTGGATCGGGACGGCCTGGCCATCGTCAGGATCGACAAGGCGGGCGAAGCGATCGCCAAGAGTGAGGCCATTCTTGCAGGCGACGTGCGCCTTACCCTGACGCTGCCCGCCTGGACGGGGCTTGCCTTTTCGAGCGAGGCAGGAGAGGCGAGCGCATGATGAGTGCGCGTGCGTGGCAGCGTATGCTTTCCGGGCGGCGGCTCGATCTTCTCGACCCCTCACCGCTCGACGTCGAGCTTTCCGACATCGCCCACGGACTTGCCCGCGTGGCGCGTTGGAACGGGCAGACTTCCGGCGACCACGCCTTCTCCGTTGCCCAGCACAGTCTCGTTGTCGAGGAGATTTTCCGTCGCACCAATCGCTGCGACGCCCAGGATTGCCTGATGGCCCTGCTTCACGACGCGCCGGAATACGTCATCGGCGACATGATCTCGCCGTTCAAGGCCGTCGTCGGCGGCGGCTACAAGACCGTGGAGAAGCGCCTGGAGAATGCTGTCCACCTGCGCTTCGGGCTTCCGGCACACACGCCCAGGGAACTCAAGGAGCGGATCAAGAAGGCCGACCGTATCGCCGCCTATTTCGAAGCGACGGAACTTGCCGGCTTTTCCGCAGAGGAGGCCCGCAAGTTCTTCGGCCAGCCGCGCGGCATCACCCGCGAGATGTTGCTGATCGATCCCCTGCCCGCGGTCGAGGCGCAGCGCCTCTTCGCCACGCGCTTCAATGCGTTGGAGTCCGAACGCGCCAAGGCGAGGCAGGAGGCGTGACCATGACGGCAATCGTCGTCTCGCCGCTTCAGCGCATCGCGGAAATGGCCGTCCGGCACGGCTGCCGCGAAATGCTGAGCCTGCTTGCGAAGGGCCAGAATTTTCATCGCCCGGCCGTCATCGACCATGCGAAGCATCTGACGATCGGCGTCAACGACATCAGCTTCGCCGGTACGGGCGGCCTGATTGCGCCGCAGGAAGAACACGTTCATCGGATCATCGATTTCGCCCGCAAATGGGACCGGACGCGGCCGATGCTCATACATTGCTGGATGGGCGTCTCCCGCTCGCCTGCGGCCGCGCTGATCGCCGCACTCGCCGTCGAACCGGACCAGGACGACCACGCGCTCGCCAAGCGCCTCCGCGCCGCCTCGCCCTTTGCGACGCCGAATGCGCGGCTCGTGGAAATCGGCGACCGGGCGTTGTCGCGCAAGGGTGCGCTCGTCGCCGCGGTGCGAGCCATCGGCCGCGGCGCGGATGCCGACGGCAATGCGCCTTTCGTCCTGCCCCTGCAAGACGTGCAACATGCCGGGTGAAGCGCAGCCGGTCACGGTCGAGATCGGGCTCAATGCCGTGATCGTCGCGGTCGTCAGCCGCAGCCCGCGCATCCTCGCCGTCAGCGAGGCGGACGGCGACGCTCGCGACAGCCTGCCCTTCGGCCCCTTCGATCCGGCCCGCCACCGTACTTTCGAGGCGAGCCTGCGGGCGCGCGTCGAGAAGCGTACGGCGCTCAAGCTCGGCTATATCGAGCAGCTCTACACCTTCGGCGACCGTGGGCGCCAGCGTCTGCCCGGCGAGGAAGGCAAGCACATGGTGTCCGTCGGCTATCTGGCGCTGACGCGCACCGACGCCGAGAACAACGAGAGGCTGGCCGAAGCGGGCGCCCATTGGCGCGACTGGTACGGCTATCTGCCCTGGGAAGACTGGCGTCTCGGACGCCCCGCGATACTCGACCAGAGCATCCTGCCCGCGCTTGCCCGCTGGGAGTCCGGAGACGAAAAGTCGGCCTCGGCACAGCGTCGTTCACGGATACGCCTCGCCTTCGGCCTTGACGACTTTCCCTGGGACGAAGAACGCGTGCTGGAGCGCTACGAATTGCTCTATGAGGCGGGACTGGTGCGCGAGGCCGTGATCGACGGCCATTGCCGCGATCCGGAGAGCCCGGCTGCAGGGCTGGCGATGCGCCACGACCACCGCCGGATCGTCGCTACCGCCGTCGCGAGACTGCGCGGCAAGCTCAAATACCGGCCGGTGGTCTTCGAGCTGATGCCGCCGGCGTTCACCCTCACCGACCTGCAGGCAACCGTCGAGGCAATCTCAGGGCGCCATCTTCACAAGCAGAACTTCCGCCGCCTCGTCGAAGGAGCGGAGCTCGTCGAGCCGACGGGGGAGACCCTGGCATCGACCGGGGGCCGTCCGGCCGCACTCTTCCGCTTCCGCCGCCAGATCCTTGACGAGCGGCCCGCGCCCGGCCTCAAGGTCGGCGGGCGCTGACGCTGCCGCGTCGCTGGCATACGCGCAAACGGCAGTTGTGACGGGTCTGCAGCGCGGGCTTACCGTCGACGGCATCAACTGCCGCTATAAGTGGCGTAGCCGTAAGCGAGAGCAGCGGCACTTGGTAATGGCTGCTTCTCTTACGCCGCTATGCTGCTCATTCGCGGATTGGCTCAATCATCATGAGTTTCGATATCGGCTCCAATGCGGAAAGAGCGGGTTGGTCGGGTAACCAAAGGGTTTTTCCAAACCTGCACTCGTCTAATGGCACCGTCAGCTTTTCTCCTGATCGCATAAGCCTTGTTGTGATCGGCGAAATAGTTTTGATGGAGATCCCGCTTGATCCGCGGAAGTATATTCCCGACGGGAGCGACGATATCGATGAACCAGAGATGGTTCCCCGAAGCCCACTTGCCCGGTGGGGGATTGCATCCTTCGCGGAGCAGTGCTTCATGGTCGTCGTTGTCAACAAGTGCCCAGGTAACGAATGCGTTCGGTCGCCCTTCTTCGTCGAAGTACACTTTGCACTGACCGGCTTGAAGCGCAGGTATGATGTTACGACTTATGTCCGCAACGAACCAGTGTTTGTAGTCGCAATCCATCATGAGCGCAGTGACCATTCCGAGCGCTTCAAAAAAATCTAGGCGAACCTCCTTTGTCTTCTCCGTCAACGTTCCCCTAATCCGTCTTGAATTGCCTTGATTATTGGCTCGAAGAAGTAACTAATGAGCCGCCGTTCACCCGTTATCACATCGATCGTCGCAGTCATGCCGGGCGAGAACCCTATGTCGCGCTCGCCTATCCCAATTGTCTCTTGGTCGAGTACAAGGTGGATTGCGTAGACCCATTTCCCTGGGACGATGTCGCCGCGCGCATCCGCACCAACTCTAGTCACCCGACCGCGAACAATACCGAAACGTTCGGCCGGAAAGGCGTCAAACTTCACAAATGCCTCTTGCCCTTTTTCAAGAAAGCCGATGTCACGGTTGTCGAAGAAAGCTTCAATCTCCATGCCATCGCCGGAAGGTACGATGGACATGAGTGTTGAACCTGCTTCCACGAAACCGCCGATGGTAAATACCGTGAGGTTCTCGACCTTGCCATCTGCTGGTGCGCGAATCGCGAGCAAGGCCAGTTGGTTCCTAGCCGCGCTCAGTTCCGCTTCCAGCCCTGCAAGGGACGTGCTCGCCTCGTTCAGTTGTTTCTGATAGTTCTCGACTGCGGTCGAAATGATGCTCTGCCGCTGTCTAGCCAACGCGTTCGCTTCCGCTGCAAGGATATTCAATTCGCTCTCGGAGATGAGCACCTCCAGTTCGCGTGCTCTTTGCTCACGCAATCGCTCGAAGTAGTCTACTTCGCTGATGGCTCCCTTGTCCTTCAACTTGCCGGCTGACAAAAATTTCCTGGAGGAAATATCCAGATCAGACCGAGCTTTCTGCAGTCGCGCCTGCTGGGTTATTCGCGATTGTTCGACACGATCAAGTTGCGCATTGATCCGCGCAACCTGATCTCGAAGAGACGTTAGCACAGCCTCTATAAGTGCCTCCGCTCCGTCGATAACCTCCAGGTCATGCCGCTCCCTTTCGAAGGCAGCTCTGCCTGCCGCAAGCACATCATCGTTTGCGACTGCAACATTTGTCAGCGCCGCAATGATTACTCGGGCAACCGTCGCCCCGCGACGTTGGCGACGAACCTCGGTCAGCCTGAGCTTGATCTGGCTCTCAACCGAGACGGTATCCATGCCGACTAACAAGTCACCAGCCTTCACCGGCTGCCCCTCTGTGACCAGGATGCGTATGATCCTCCCGTTGGTCTGTGGCTGAACGAGCTGAACCCTGCTGACTGGAATAACCTTGCCTTGACCTCGGGCCACTATTTCGATCTTGAGCCAATAGCCTCCAACGAAAATCGCGACCAGACCCGAAATCAGAACCCAAGTGGTTAAGCGCACGGTTGGCGAGACTGGCCTCTCGATGACGGCTTCCTTCATACTAAGTCTGCCTGGAACTATCGCTGGGGCGCTGCAATTGAGCAATGTTGACCATGTTCACGTCACTGCCAAACAGCTCGGGATTGTGAGTGACAATAATCACGGTGCTCTTGACGGCGTGCCGCTTAATCGCAGCAATGACGATGTCAGCAGATGCGGAATCAAGCGCGCTGGTGGGTTCGTCGAGGATCAGTGCACGGGATGGCGACACAAGGGCCCGTGCAAGTGCAATGCGCTGGCGCTGACCACCAGAAAGGTAAGCGCCACGTTCGCCAACGTCCGTGAGTATGCCATTTGGCAGCTCCCCAATAAACAAATCGCAACCGCTTTCGACCAAAGCCGAACGGATTTCCTGATCCGTTGCGGCGGCGTTGCCCAAGAGAATGTTGTCCTGAACGGAACCCGAAAATAGTTCCGGCTCCTGCGGAAGATACGCAATCGCTTGCCGCACGCTGCGTTCATCGTAGTCAGTGAGTTTATGTCCGTTCGCCTCAACCACTCCGCAATCCGGCCTGTAAATGCCGCTGATAAGCTTGGCGAGAGTAGACTTGCCACAGCCCGATGGGCCGGTAATCACCGTTGGGCGGTCCGGGGATATCTCCAGAGTGAGGTCAAGGATAACAGGTTGCTCGGGTAGATAGCAAAACGATACGGCCTCCAAGTGGAGACTCAGCCGGCCGGACACGGGGAGCGGCGGCTTGGAAATATCGGTTTCTGCTGCGGCATTCAATAAATCGCCTAACCTCAGCCGAGCGATCCGAAGTGCCTGCCATTGTTCCCACACTGCCGACAGGGAGAGGATCGGCCCAGCCACCTTGTCGGCCAGCAGGTGAAATGCAATCAGCTGCCCGAGCGTGATCTCATTTCGCAAGACGAGATGAGATCCGAAAAAGACGATCGATATAACCGAAACGTTGCCTAAAAGTCCGCCGGTAAAGCCATTGACAATATGGAGCTTGGTTACTTCAAAACCGGCAAGGAGACTATCTGCCAATGTACGGTTAAGCCGCTCCGATTGTACCGCCTCGCATCCAAGCGCCTTGACGGTGACTACGTTAGCCAACGTCTCCACGAGACGAGACTGGTGCCTGGAATAGTCCAAAAAAGCCCTCTGCATGCGTCGTCGTGTCAGCGGCCCAATGACACCGAACGCGATTACTTGCAGAGGCAGAACGATCAAAACGATAAGCGTCAGCATAGGGCTGATGGTTATCAGAGCAGCGACGTAGATAATCGCGAACAGCAAATCGACCAAAATGCTGGAAACGGTTCCTGTTAGGAATGCTTTGACCGTGTCGATTTCGGAAATGCGGGTTAGCGTTTCCCCCACCCGCCAACATTGAAGTTGCCTCAACGGCAGATGAAGGACATGCCGGAAGATTCGGCCGGCGAGATCCAACGTCAGCCGATTGCCCATGTGGTTTCCGAGATAGGCCGCCAGCGCGTCCAGAATAGCGGACAAGATCGCGGTAACGCCGAGAACAACTACGATCAGCAGCAGTGTTGCTTCCCGCTGGAACGGCAGGACCCGATCAATGACAGCCTGAAAGACAAAAGGCTGTACCAAGCCAAGCAACCGCATCACAATCGCTACGATCATGAGTTCGATCATTAATGGCGTGTAGAAAAATGTGGTGCGCGTGAACCACGAAAGAGGTGCTAATCGGAGATTATCCACCACTTCGTAAGTATCCCCCACCACACTCGAAGATCGTCTCCCGCAATTATCCCTGATACCAGAATCAATTTGACTCCGCAACCAAAAAGTGAAGTATATTGTTTAGTGACCATCAGCGTCTTTATGCTGAGATAGGCGACGCTATAGCTCTGCTGTCGGGGATCTAGATGAGTTTATACCCTATAATTGCCGCCATTATTGTGTTTTTGTCGATGACAATCGTGGATTATATTATAAAAATTGCAGGGTTATCTCCGCCAAAATGGGTTACCCTTCTCATCTATGCCATAATCAACTACGTGATTTATTTGGTCGTACTGCATTTTGCTAACGTTTGAATGGATTGCGACCTATCAGAGGTAGAAACGTTACTGGATTGGAGAACTGCGATGGGAGCTCCGTTGGCAACGGAGCGCCAGATTACCGCGGCTATAACCCCATGGGAGACTATGGTGGCGGCGGCTCTCCCGGCCCTGGAGCTGGAGGGTTTGGCGGCCGCTAACCTTCGTAATGACAGAACGGAAACGCGGCGAGGTTTTTGCTTTGCCGCGTTTTAGCGTGTGGTTGGCGGCAATGACTTGGCAGCGACAGTTGGGACGAAATGTTTTGGGTTCGTTGCGGCGCAACGCCAGCCAAGCCAGCTGGCCTGCTTACCCGAAACAGCCCGCCAATACGTTCCTCGTTCGTGCGGCCCCCAAGGTGGCTCGGACGCGCACAGAAACGTACTGGCGACATGCACTACTTCACCACCGCGCAGGCCAACCGGTCGCCGGCATCGCCGGAGGGCTGGCTGCGATTGTCGTCCGAATGCACATGGATCACCAGGGCCCGGCCGCGAAGGGCGGTAGCCCTGTCGTCGAGCGACACGAAGCTGTTGAAGACCTGGGCGCGCAAGGTTCCATCGGCACCGACATACTGGTTCGGCATGTCGCCGGCATGCGGGCCATTGGAAGCGAGGAAGCCGTGCTCGGCATTCTCATCTTCGCCGGCAAAATGCTTTCCCGCCGACTCGAACCCGTCCTTGGGATCGCAGCGCCCCATTTCGTGAGCGTGAAAAGCCACCCAGGTATCCTTCGGCAGGCCGCTTATCTCCATCTCGATCAGCACGCCCTTGCCGCCTGCCGTCAAAGTGGCCCGGCCGATGTCCGTGCCGTCCTTGCCCACGAACTCGGCCGTCGCCGTCTGCGAGGATTGTTGTGCCGAAGCGGCACCCGCCATTCCTGCCGCACAGGCGATCGCGATCATCGTTCTCATCATCGGAGTTCTCCCTCTCACTCGCGGGTCGATAGGAGACAACGCGCGGCTGCCGGGGTCGTTCCGCAAAAACGCGGCTGAGTTGCAGCCAATCCGGCGAATTGGGCTAAATCGACACGTCGAGACCGATGTCGAGCGTTGGTGCGGCCATCGTGATCTTCGATGTCGAGATGTAATCGACGCCCGTTTCGGCGATTGCGCGAATGGTTTCGATCCTCACGTTTCCCGACGCCTCCAGCCTGGTGCGGCGCAGGTCGCCGGGATAGGAAGCGGCGGACAGTCCCCAATGTGCCGCGTTGATCGCGACGGCCTCACTGAGCAGTTCCGGCCCCATATTGTCGAGCAGGACCACGTCCGGCGAGGCGGTCAGCGCCTCGCGCAACTGGGCGAGGCCGTCGACTTCAACCTCGACCTTGACGAGATGGCCGCAATAGGCCCGCGCGGCCCGGACGGCGCCGGCAACACCGCCGGAAACGGCGATGTGGTTATCCTTGATCAGCACCGCGTCATCGAGGCCGTAACGATGATTGGAGCCGCCGCCGAGGCGAACGGCGTATTTTTCGAGAGCGCGAAGGCCGGGGATCGTCTTGCGCGTGCAGCAGACCTTGGAGCCCGTATGGGCGATCTCATCGGCGAACGTCGCCGTGTAGGTCGCAATCCCCGAGAGATGCATGAGAAAGTTGAGCGCCACCCGCTCGGCCGAAAGAAGCCCTCGGGCGCGGCCGGAAATTCGCGCAAGCGTCGTACCCGGCGCCACCCGGTCGCCGTCCGCAGCGAGCGCTTCGAAGCGGATCGACGGGTCGATCTGGCGGAAGGCGGCTCGCGCCAGTTCCAGCCCGGCAACCACGCCCGCTTCGCGCACACTCATATTCGCCGCGGCCGTACGGTCCGGCCCGATCGTCGAGAGGGTGGTGATGTCACCGGCCCTGCCGAGGTCTTCCAGAAGAGCCGCTTTCACCTGCTCCTCGACCATGAGAGCGGGCAGTTCCGGGCGAAGGGCGGTCATTATGTCGTTCCTGCGATTGAGTAGCTTCTAATCTTGCGTTTGCCGCCGTCATGCCGGTTCGCTCTCGGCCACTTCCGCGGCCAGACGCTCCGCCTGGGCGAGCGTCAGGTAGGTCCGGCGCCGCCATTCAGGCCGTTCGTCGGGGCAATCGGCCCGAAAATGACCGCCGCGGCTTTCCGTCCGCTGCAGCGCGGCGATCGCGATGAGCTTGGCTGTGGTGACGATATTGGCGAAGCGCAGGCGCTTGTTGGTCCGCTCGAGTTCCGCAATCCCCCGGATCGCGCGGGTCAGGCTCTCGCGCGTACGCACGACCCCGACGCAGTCGCTCATCAATTGCCGCAGCATCTTGAAAGGCGGGCTGTCCTCGACCGTCACGGGATCGTCGTTCTCGCCGGCATTGTCGCCCCAGGCAGTCAGCTTCGGGGCCGGCAAGCTGCCCTTGATATTTTCCGCGATCCGCGCCGCGAAGACGACCGCCTCCAGCAGCGAATTCGAGGCAAGGCGGTTCGCGCCGTGAACGCCGGTCGATGTCACTTCGCCCGCCGCCCAAAGGCCGTCGATGGAGGTCCGCCCTTCCCCGTCCGTCAGCACGCCGCCCATGTGGTAGTGCACGGCAGGCGTGACGGGGATCGGCTGCCTCACCGGATCGATGCCCGCTGCCATGCACGAGGCGTAGACGGTCGGGAACATCTCGGGGAAATGCCTGCCGACGGCCTTTGTGCAATCGAGGAAGGCGCCGCGTCCGGCTTGGACTTCCGCAAAGACGCCACGCGAAACGATATCGCGCGGCGCGAGCTCTCCATCGGGATGGATGTCGAGCATGAAACGGCGGCCTTCCGAGTTGATCAGGGTGGCGCCGTCGCCGCGCAACGCCTCGGTCGCAAGCGGCGCCGGGTCCTTGCCGATGTCTATCGCGGTCGGATGAAACTGGACGAACTCGGGATCGGCAATGATGGCGCCCGCCCGCGCCGCCATGCCGACGCCCTGGCCGCATGCTTCCCATGGATTGGTGGTGACGGCATAGAGATGGCCGACGCCGCCCGAGCAAAGAACGACGGCGCGCGCCGGGAAGGAAACGCGGCTCTTCGACTGGCCGGCATCCGGCCGCGCGATAACGCCGGAGATGAACCGCCCCTCGCGCACCAGTTCCTCGACCACATAGCCCTCGATCACCCGGATCGACGGGGTATTGCGCACCGCGGCAATCAGCGCCTCCATGATCGACTTGCCGGCCATGTCGCCCTTGACGCGGACGATGCGCCGCTCGGAATGCGCGGCTTCCCGCGAAAGCAGGAGCTTTCCCTCAAGGTCGCGGTCGAAGGGAACCCCGAATTCGAGCAGGTCGTGGATGCGGGCCGGGCCCTCTGCGACCATCATGCGCGTCATCTTCTCGTCGACGATACCGGCACCGGCCGCGACGGTGTCTGCGACATGCTTCTCGAATGTATCGCCCTTGCTCATCGCCGCGGCGATCCCGCCTTGCGCCCAGGCCGAGGAGGCGCCGTAGCCGATCGGCGCGGCGGCAAGGATCGTGACGGGACGCGGCGCCAGTTTCAGCGCGCAGAAAAGCCCGGCAAGGCCGCCGCCGACGATGACGATGTCATCGATCCCGTTGAAGGACTGCGGGCGGAAATGGTCGGTCAGCATGGCTCGATAACTCCTCCACGGGCCTGCACGGGGTTTGCCCCGGCATTGATCACTGCTTGAGGTTCACCATGCGCTCGACCGCCAGCCGCGCGCGGTCGGCGATCGCCGGATCGACCAGAACCTCTTCCGTCATGTTAAGCAGGCTGTCGAGGATCTTCGGCAGCGTGATGCGCTTCATGTGCGGACACAGGTTGCACGGCTTGACGAAATCGACGCCCTTGACCTCCGCCTGGATATTCGACGCCATCGAGCATTCCGTTACCAGCAGCACCCGCTGCGGCCGCTTGTCCTTGACGTAATTGATCATGCCCGAGGTCGAACCGGAGAAATCGCAGACGGCGATGACGTCGGGGTGGCATTCCGGATGGCCGACGATCTCGATGCCGGGATTGGCTTCTTTGTAAGCCAGGAGTTCGGCTGCCGTGAACCGCTCGTGCACCTCGCAATGACCTTTCCAGGTCAGGATCTTCTTGTTCGTCTGACGCGCCACGTTCATCGCCAGATACTCGTCCGGGATGCAGAGCACGGTGTCGGACTCGAGGCTTTCGACCACTGCCAGCACGTTGGAGGACGTGCAGCAGATGTCGGTCTCCGCCTTCACGTCGGCCGAGGTGTTGACATAGGTGACGACCGGCACGCCCGGATAGCGTTCCCTGAGGAGCCGCACATCCGCTCCGGTGATCGACTCCGAAAGCGAGCAACCTGCTTTCGCATCCGGAATGAGCACCGTTTTTTCCGGATTGAGCAACTTTGAGGTCTCGGCCATAAAGTGCACGCCGCACTGGATGATGATCTCCGCGTCGACCTTGGTGGCGTCGCGCGCAAGCTGGAGCGAATCGCCGACGATGTCCGCCACGCAGTGAAAGATGTCCGGCGTCTGATAATTGTGGGCCAGGATGACCGCGTTACGTTCCTTCTTCAGCCGGTTGATCGCATGAACGTAGGGCGCATAAGCCGCCCACTCGAACGCAGGAATGAAGTCCTTTACCTTTTCGTAAAGGTGCTCGGTCTCGCGCGCGACAGCCGGGGTAAAGGCGAGATCCGGTTTCTCGATGACGCCGAAGCGTGCCGCAGCGCTCACGAAGGCCGGAGCGGGCGCCGCTTCCTTGCGAAGGTCAAGAGTGGTCATCGGGCTCTCCTCTCCCGCCGTTTCCGGCAAATTCTAATTATGCTCAATCTGAGCATAATTAGGTCAAAACAAAAGCGGCTGAGCCGCCGGAACTGATTTAGAAAGTTTTGTGACAGATTTCAAGCGTGCAGGACGGAAACGATGCGCCCGCATATAGCGGGCGCATCACAACATTTTGTCGATCAGGCAATTGCCGGACGGGCGACGGCACGCTCTTCGATCGGCCAGTGCACGATGGCCGCGAACACCCCGAGGGCAACGCCCACCCACCAGACCGGATCGTAGGAGCCGAAATGGTCATAGAGATAGCCACCCATCCATACGCCGAGAAATGAACCGATCTGGTGCGACAGGAACACGATGCCGCCGAGCAGGCCGAGATGCCGCGTTCCGAACATGATCGCCACCAGCCCGTTGGTCGGCGGCACCGTCGAGAGCCACAGGAGGCCCATGACGACCGCGAAGACGATGACCGATGTAGGCGTTTGCGGCAGCAGCAGGAAGGCCGAGACGACGACTGAACGGGCCAGATAGATCAGCGCCAGGAAATAGGGTTTCGAATAACGCTGGCCGATGATGCCGGCCGAGAACGAGCCGATGATGTTGAAGAAGCCGATCAATGCCAGCGCGATCACCGCATAGCGGGCGTCGATTCCGATATCGCCGATATAGGCCGGAAAATGCGCGGTGATGAAAGCGACCTGATAGCCGCAGACGAAGAAACCCGAGACGAGCAGAAGATAGCTCTTGTGCCCGAGTGCTTCCTTGAGCGCTTCCCCGACTGTCTGCTTGAACAATGCCTCCGACTGGCGCCCGGAAGAGGCATTGCCGCGCAGCGGAATCGCAAAGAGCGGAACGAGCAGCATCAGGAGGCCGAGATAGACGAGACTGTCGGACCAGCCATAGGCGGAGATGAGGCCCTGGCTCAGCGGCGCGAAGAGGAACATGCCGGCCGAGCCGGCGGCGGTGCCTATGCCGAAGGCGAGCGAGCGCTGCTCGGGCGCGACGTTGCGGGCAAAGGCGGAAAGCACGATGCCGAAGGAACCCGATGCAACCCCCAGACCGACCAGGACGCCACCGCCGATGTGCAGCCAGATCGGCGCATCCGCGAAGGCCATCAGGATCAGGCCCGCGGCGTAGACGAGGCCGGAGAGCGCGAGCACGCGCCAGGTGCCGAACTTGTCGGCGATCGCGCCGAAGAACGGTTGGCCGAGGCCCCAACAGAGATTTTGAAACGCCATTGCCAGGCCGAAGGTCGTCCGGTCCCAACCCTTCTCGGCAAGCATCGGCAGCTGGAAGAACCCCATCGCGGAGCGCGGACCGAAGGTCAACATGGCGATGATGGAGCCGGCGATGATGATGAGCCACGGCAGGCCGCTGCGCTCGACCGGGCGGCTGACTGCAGAAGAAACAGCGGACATGGGCAAGCTCCTGATGATGAGGGGCCATCCTATGGCGGCGCCCGCCTTGGGGGAAGCCAATTAAATTGACGATGCGATCACAGGAATTGATGCGCCGGCCGCAAGCGCAGGTTCCTGCGGATGCGTCTCAGCCGGCGGAGCGCACCTTCATCGGCCAACGCTCATCGCGACGGCGCACGACCTCGACCGCGTCGCCGAGCCTCAGGATACCCTCGCCTCTAGGCACGGCGTTCCAGCCGAAGAGCACGCCGGGAACGCGCCGGTCGGCAGACATGCGCTTTTCCGAAAGACCCTGGATCGGGTTGCCGCCGATGCGCTCGCCGGTCGTCTGATCCTGCGTGGTCATGATGCAACGGGCACAGGGCTTGACGAGATCGAAGGCGATGCCGGCGATCACGATGCTCTCCCAAAGATCTTCAGCCCAAGGCTCATCGCAATCGATAAGGATATTGGTGCGGAAGCGCTCCATGCCGACCGGTTCCTGCCCCTTCTCGGCCAGCGTGCAGTTGAGATCGGCGAGCGAGCCCGTCGTCGTGACGAGAATCGGAAAGCCGTCGGCGAATGCGACGGGGGCTGCCGCTCCTGCCCATTCCGCGCCGACGAAGCGCTCGGCCTCAGCGTCCATGTGGACGAGCTTGACCGGGCGGCCGAACCAGCCGGACAGCACGTCGTTTGCAGCACCTCCGGCGACCGCCGCATTGACGTCGCTCGACCAGACCCGGACATCGAGGCGGTCATCCGGGTCGAAGCGAACGGAGAGTTCCTCGCCGTTCATCCTGAGGTGCACGCCGCCATCGACATGTTCCGCCTCGACCCGCGCCAGCGCCTGCAAATCGCGTTGAGTGATGAAGTGCCCATCGGGTGCAACCAGCATGAAGCGCCGGTCGCCGGCCAGCCCGTCGAGATTGACAGTCACGGCCGTCTGCGGCACCGCGCGGCCGCTCTTCAGGGGATGGATGTTGAGGCCGGTCACGTGCATGGCGATCTTCCGAGTTCAGAAAATGATTCCGGCCGCTCCCAATCTGATTCACCAGTCGGCGCCAACCGATTGAAGCTTTTAGATTTCGTCCAGCAGCATGGCAAGCACGCTGCGGAGCCGCGCCTGCCGTTCAAGGGCGAGCCGCCGCCCCGCGGCAGTCTGAAAACCGTCGGCGAGGCGAAAAAGCTTCGTCTCAAAATGGTCGATTGCGAAAGCCTTGTCGTCGAGCGCCCGGCTTTCTGCCAGCGGGTCGAGCGGATCGTAGAGGGCGCTGCTCATGCGCCCGGCGATGTAGAAGCAACGCGCGGCGCCGACCATGCCGATCGCATCGAGGCGATCCGCGTCCTGGAGAATTCTGGCCTCCAGCGTTTCCGGCGCGAGATTGGCCGAAAAGCTGTGGGTCAGAATGGCGTGCGCGACGGATGAAATATCGGCCGCGCTCCAGCCGAGGCCATTGAGGATCGCCGACGCCTTTTCGGCCGCCAGCCGCGACGCTTCCGCCCGCAACGGCGAATTCTTTTCGACGGAAACGCAGTCATGCAGCAGCACGGCAGCGGCGAGCCGGCGCGTGTCGCCGCCCTCCTCGGCCTGGATGCGAAGAGCGTTCTTCCAGACGCGGATGAGGTGTGACGCATCGTGCGAGCCGTCATCGGCGGCAAAGGCATGCGGAAGGAGTTCGCCGGCGAGTTCGGCGTGAGGAGCGAATGGGGCTGCCAGCCCGGAAAACCGGGTCATGCGCGGCGGGCCCCTTCACCCGCGTTGCCGGCGCTGCCCGACAATATCTTCTGGTAGAAGAGCCCGATGCCGATCAGCACGGCCCCAAGGCCGATGAAGGACAGCGCCCGCAGGAAGCCTTCGAGATTGGACATATCGACCAGGAAGACCTTGAGCACCGCGACGAAGACGAGAACGGCTGAAGCAATCCGGATGCTCTTTGCGTCGAGACGCGAGCCGGCCACGAGCAGCAGCACGCCGAGTACGAGCCACACGACCGAATAGGTGTAGGTTTCACCTTGCAGGAACCCCTTCCAGTCGGCGACGTTCTGGCCCTGCCAGAAGCGGCGAACGCTTAAGGTTGTCCAGGCGAAAGCAAGGATGGCGCCGCTGACGGCGAGCGCCACGACATAGGGCAGCGGACGTCTGCCGCGCGCATACCAGGCAAGCCCGAAATAGCCGATGGCGGGCAGCAGATAGCCGATGAGGAGCAGATCGAAGAAGGGTAGGCTTCCAAGCAGTTCTCCGCTGAAATAGGGATTGAGGCCGACAAGGTGCGCCCCAAGCACGGAGAGCATGGATAAAACGCCGAGCGCCATGCCTCCATAACGGAACACCGGGCTCGGCGATCTTCCGTCGAGCGTCATGAATATTCCCGACGCGCCGATGGCGAGAAGCGTGTAGATCGCCTGTTCGCCAAGTGTCGGGACGGAGCTGTCGAGCACGCCGCGGTTCATTGCATGACGTACGAGGATTGCAAGGGTCAACAGGACGAAGAGGCTTGCGAGCGCCTGCAGCAGGTTGCGCACACGCAGGTCCGGCCAGGCCCGTAGAAGATAGGCCAAGACGACGAGCAACAGTGCCGGGATGCCGTAACCCGGAAGCAGCGCGTTGAACACCGGCGTCGTTCCGAGATTGCCCGGCCCGACGATCGTCGGCTCCCAGGCAATTCGGGCGAGAATGACGACCGCGCCTGCGACCGTCACCCAGGGGAGAACCGGCCATGAACGCAGGCGCGTCGCAAAGCTGTATCCGGCCCCGAGCAGCGCGACCGCCAGGGTGGTCACCAGACCGTCGGTCCAGGCGTGAAGCCCGATGACGAAGAGGCCGAAGGAGCCGAGTGCCAGCAGCCCCCCATCGACATCGGCATCCCCTGCCCCGGGGCTCCGGCGATAGAGCCATTCCACAAGGCCGAGAAGGAAGATGCCGCCGGCAAAGGCGGCAAGCCCATGCGGCAGGTCGAAGGCGAAACTGCCTGTCAATACGAACGACATGGCCAGAAGCGCATTCGGCACCACGGCGGCGATGCCGGCCCAAAGGGCCGCGAATTGCCGATCCCCCGCCGGCCGCCGGGCAAGCACAAAGCCCCCGAGGAGGATGAAGAGCGCCGACAGGGTCATCGCGGTCAGCATGGCAGTGCGGCCGGGGACGACGATCTCGGGCGGCGAACCGGCGAATGAGGGATCGAGATAGGCAAGAACACCACTGAGAGCGGTCAGGCTCCAGGTGCCGGCGACGGCGCCGAAGGCGGCAAGCAGTGCCGCATAGATCGCCGCCGGCCGCAGGGAGCCTGCCGCCGCCAGCGCGACGACGATCACCACGAAGTCGCTCACCGGGAAACGCGCGGCATCGACCGCCGGGCTGATGAACAAAAGGGCGAGAACGGTCGCGACGATCGCCGCCGATATGCTTATGGCAAGATAAGGCGGCGTGAAGAGCCTCTCCCACGCACCCGGCTCACTGGCAGCACCAATTTGCGTTGTCCCGCTCGGCTCCGCGGTCCGCTCCGCCCGGCCGGGCCAGATCAGCGCGACACCCGCGATCATCACGAGGAGCGCGAAGGTGACCGGAGGCGCTTCGAAAGGCGTCGCGAGCGCTACATAGGCAAGTCCCCAGAGCCCCAGGCCCGCATTGGCAAGCGTCGGCACCACGCTCCATCGACGCAGGCGCGACGCGGCGAGCGTGGCGAGCCAGGCGACGGCGAGGAAGCCGAACAGCACCCAGGGACGCGGCTCTCCGCTCGAGACGAAGAGCGGTGTCAGGAGCGACGCCAGAAGGCCGAGGCCGGCGAGCGCCTGCCCGTGCAGCAGCGAGAGCCCGACGGTGGCAAGCGAAACCAGCGCCAGCAGGACGAAGGCCGCGCCGGTGCCGATGAAATCGTAAATACCATAGGCCGCATAGACGACGCCAAACAGCGTGACGGCACCGGCGGCGGTCAGCACACCGGGAATCATCGCATTGCGGAACCGGTCGGCGATGGCAGGCACGTCGCGCCGCCGGATCACCTCTCCGGCCACCCCAAGCGCAAGCCCGAAAACCGCGGCAAGCGTCAGGCGGACCGCCGGGCTCAAGAGCCCGGCCTCGATCGAATACTGCACGAGAAAATAGCCACCCAGCGCCAGTGCCAGCCCGCCGACCCAGACCGGCCATCGGCCGCCGATCCGGCTCTCGAGGCTTTCGGCCCGCGCTGCCGCTGCGGAGGGCGCTACCGGGCCGTCGATTGCCCCGTCCCCACTTTCGCGGCCGGCGGCGGATTCGTCATGGGAGGTCCCCGCGCCTTCCCGCACCCGGGACCATGGGCCGTCGACTGTCGCCTCCGTCCCGGCAACGGTTGGAACGTCAGCCTCCGACGGCCGGCCGGTGGCAAGGTCCGGCGCGGGCTCTCCCATACCCTCTTTCGCGAGCCGCGCGATCTCCGACTTAAGGCTCTCGATTTCGCGGTCAAGGCGCTCGGCCGTCCTGCGGCCGCCGAGGAAAGCGGCGAGCGCCATCACGAAGGCTAGAAGAGCTATGGCCTCGAGCATCAGGTCCCCCGGCATCATCATGGTCAGATCGATTCGGACAACGTTAGCGCGAAACGGCCGCTGAAAATATCCTGCGCCTGACATCTGCGGGCTTACGGAGCCGTGGGAGCGTTCCGGCATCGCGACCCGTTGCAGCAATCTCTTCATCCAATTGTCGCAGAGCTGTCATGAACTCGCTGGTAAAGCGGGACCGGGACGCCCGAAGATCAACGGGCGCATCGATCGTCTCAATGGGGAGAATTTCCATGGACAAATATCTCGGACCTACGGATGAAACCGAATTCAAGACGCTGACGGAGCGCAGAGAGGAACTGGAAGACGCCGGCCGGAACTGTTCCGCCAATCCCACCATGGGCGACATCATCAACCGCCGTTTCTCGCGCCGGTCGTTCATCGGCGGCTCTCTGGCCGTTGCTGCCATCTCCACGACGGTCAGCCCGCTTGCCCTGCTGACGGCGGACGAGGCCCGGGCTGAGGGTGAAGCGTCGCCCTTCGACTTCAAGGAGATCGAAGCCGGCGTAGACGAGACCCACCATGTTGCCGAGGGCTACGACGCCGACATCCTGCTGCGCTGGGGCGACAAAGTCTTCGCCGACAGTCCGGAATTCGATCCGCTCAAGCAGACCGCCGACGCCCAGAGCCGGCAGTTCGGCTACAACAACGACTATGTCGGCTTCATTCCGCTCGAGGGCAATCCGGACCACGGCCTGCTGGTCGTCAACCACGAATATACCAATGCCGAGATCATGTTCCCGAACTTCGCCCGTGTCGAAAAGGTGACGGAGGACGGCAAGGAAGAGGACAAGGTCGTACTCGGCGAATACACCAAGGAACTGGTCGATATCGAAATGGCTGCCCATGGCGGCACGGTCATCGAAATCCGCAAGGTCGACGGGAAGTGGCAGCCTGTCCTCGACGGCAAGTACAACCGCCGCATCACGGCCACTACCGAAATGCAGCTTTCCGGCCCGGCGGCCGGTCACGAGCGGGTCAAGACCCCGTCCGATCCGACCGGCAGGAAGGTCTTCGGCACCATCAACAATTGTGCCGGCGGCGTCACCGCCTGGGGCACCTACATGATGGCCGAGGAAAACTTCAACGGCTATTTCGGCGGCGAGCTTGCCGAGGATCATCCGGAATTCAAGCAGATGAAACGCCTCGGCACGCCGGGCGGGCAGTATGAATGGTCGAAATTCTACGACCGCTTCGACGTTTCCAAGGAGCCGAACGAAGCCAACCGCTTCGGCTGGGTGGTCGAGGTCGATCCGCTGGACCCCACCTCCGTTCCGAAGAAGCGCACCGCGATCGGACGCTTCAAGCACGAGGGTTGCGAGTCGATCGTCAACAGGGACGGCCGGGTCGTCCTCTATAGCGGCGACGACGAGCGGTACGACTATGTCTACAAGTTCGTGACGAAAGGCACCTACAACCCGGACGACCGCGCCGCGAATATGGATCTCTTCGATGAAGGCACGCTCTACGTGGCGAAGTTCGACGAGGACGGCACGGTCACCTGGATGCCTCTTGTCCATGGCGAAGGTCCGCTGACGGCCGAGAACGGCTTCGCCTCCCAGGCCGACGTGCTGATCGACACCCGTCTTGCCGCCGATGCGCTCGGCGCGACCAAGATGGACCGGCCGGAAGACGTCCAGCCCAACCCGAAGACCGGCAAGGTCTATGTCATGCTGACCAACAACACGAAGCGCAAGGAGGACGAGATCGACGCCGCCAATCCGCGTGCCAAGAATGCCTTCGGCCACATCGTCGAGATTTCGGAAACGGACGGCGACTTCGCCTCGACGAAATCCCGCTGGGACGTACTGCTGAAGTGCGGCGATCCGAGCGTCGCCGAGGTCGGTGCCTCCTTCTCCACCGCGACGACCAGGAACGGCTGGTTCGGCATGCCGGACAATTGCGCCATCGATGCCGAAGGCCGTCTCTGGGTCTCGACCGACGGCAACAACGAAAAGGACACGGGACGCACCGACGGGGTCTGGGCCGTCGAGACCGAAGGCGAAGGCCGCGGCACCTCGAAGCTGTTCTTCCGCGTGCCGGTCGGCGCCGAAATGTGCGGCCCGAGCTTCAACCCGACGAGCGACACCTTCTTCCTCGCGGTTCAGCATCCGGGCGATGCCGGTCTCGCAACCTACGAAAAGCCGGCGACGCGCTGGCCGGATTTCCGCGACGACATGCCGGTGCGCCCGGCCGTCGTCGCCGTGACCAGGCAGGGTGGCGGCAAGATCGGCTGAACCAAGCCTCAGAGTTCGGAGCGCGGCGCTGGCGCACGCGCTCCGGCAAGCCTCGTTGGTCGCGGTGTAGCGGTGCCCTTTCCTCTGCTCGGTCGTCCCTGTGCTCGTCACAGGGATCCAGCCAGACCAGGTCATTGAGCTGAAAAGATTTCCCCGCGCCGCAGACGCGGCGCTGCTCTCATCTCTGTGACAAGCGCAGAGATGAGGAAGGGGAGAAGACAGGTCGCATATCCGCAAGCGGAATCTATCGCAACGCCCACGCCTCCCCATCTTCCTGCGCCCCGTCACAGGGATTGAAACAACCGTTAAGCCGCCGACGATGCGGACTTCAGCGCCTTCAGCGTCGCATGGACGAACCCGTCCCGGGCCGACGCGGCGTCGACGCCCCGTGGCTCGTAAACATGGCGGTTGAGGAAATAGGCGGTGAGACGGAAGGCAGCGGCAAGGCTTTCGTGATCGGCAGCTCTGCTTCCTCCGGAAAGGAAATCCGGAAGGGCGAGCATGCGATCGGCGTAAGGGGCACCCGCTTCGCGGCAGATCGCGCGGCCCGATTTCGGCGATACGTAGACAAGTTCGCTGCGCGCACCCGTCGCCCCACATCGGGAAAGATCCAGGCCGAAGCCGAGATCGTTCAGCACCGCGAGTTCGAAGCGCACGAACAATTCGCCGGCGTCTGCCGGGTCCTGGAGGTGATCGACGATGACGGCGAGCGCCTCGTAGAGATGGGGATGCGGGTCGCGCTCCGGCAGGAGCCGCAAGAGTGCGCCAAGCGCCTGAATGCCGTAGACGGAAGTCGCCGTCTCGATCAGCCTCGCGGCGCGCAATTGCAGCGGCTCGACGCGGAATTCGCCGAGATGCTCGTCGAGCCTCGCCCGCCAGCTCACCTCCACGGAATTGCCCGGCTGCAGCACCGGCTGCATCGTACGCGAGCGGCCCGAGCGCACGAGCCCGAGATGCCGCCCGTGCCCGGGCGTCATCACCTCCGCGATGACAGAGCTTTCGCCATGCCGCCGGATGCCGAGAATTATGGCTTCATCGCTCCATTGCATGAAAGAGGCATACACCCGCCGCGGAAACCGGAGCAAGCGAAGAAACGCCCCCTGTTTCGAGCCTCGTCCGGTGCGGCGGAAGCAAACTGTAGCCTTTCCGCTACACTTGCTGTGCGCCTCAATTCTATTGTCGCTTTTGCCGGATTGCGACGTCTTCCAATGCGGGTTCCGAGGTCTTAGACGTGCCTCCTCAAGAATGACAGTCAGCAGGAACAATTCGACTATGTGTGTGTCCGGGAATCGCGCCAGCCGCCTGATGCAGCTTTGCGCAGTTTTGGCCCTCTCCGCCGCGCTGGCGGGTTGCGTTAGCAACAGCCAGCAGGTCCGACCGAAAGGGCCGGATCCTTATTTCGTGGCAATGTATGGGGCGAAGTCCGAGGAGAAGTTTCCGCTTCCCGCCACCGACATCAGCAAGGTCGAACCGCGTTTTCTGCGGCAACAGGTTCCTTACGTCACGCATGAGCCGCCGGGTACGGTCGTGATCGACACGGAAAATCGCTTTCTCTATCTCGTGCAGGGCGGAGGCATGGCGCTTCGTTACGGCATCGGTGTCGGCAAGGCCGGGCTGGAGTTCGAGGGCGAGGCGCGCGTCGGCCGCAAGGCGGAATGGCCGCGGTGGACGCCGACATCCGACATGGTCGCGCGCGAACCGGAGCGCTACGGACCGCTCGCGGGAGGCATGGACCCCGGCCTGCGCAATCCGCTCGGACCGCGCGCGCTCTATCTCTACCAGGGAAACCGGGACACACTGTTCCGCATCCACGGCACCACGGAGGCCTGGTCGATCGGCAAGGCGGTGTCGAGCGGCTGCATCCGCCTTTTCAACCCCGATATCATCGACCTTTACAGCCGCGTTCCGGAAGGCTCGCGCGTCGTCGTGCTCCAGGCGGAACCGCCGATGAGCCAGCCGATGGATGCACCGATGTCGACCGCTGCCGACGGCAGCGGTTCGCTTTCGTTCTAACACGTCTACCAGGCATCCGGCTCGCGCACGAGGTGGACGATATTGGCGGGGTTCATGATCCATCCGCCGCGGAAGCCCTCGCCCAGTTCCTCGACCTGATCGCAGCGCACCACCTTGTGCGCTGCGAGGCGATCGAGCGCCGCCCCGTGATCTTCGGTGAAGAGCTCCAGCCATATCTCTGCCTGGCTGTAATGCGGCGCTTCGTCTATCCACAAACGATTGGGGCCGAGAACGAAGCCTTTCGCCGGTGCCTTCTCGTCGAAAGGGGGAAGACCGACGACGTCCCGGTAGAAGGCGATCACCGCCTCGTATTGATGGCTCGGAACTTTCATGGCGATGTTGATACCGCCCTTGATTTCGGTGGACATAGATCCCTCCTACAGTTGCGGTTCGAGCGCGGGCTTGCCGGAGAGTTCGCTCACATAATAGCCCTCCCGCAAATTGATGCCGTATTCGACCCAGGCCTTCATGCAGGCGAGCATCTGCGACCAGCCCTCGCAATTGAGATAGGAGCTCTTCTGCCCCTGTTCGTTTTCCCGCCAGCCGCTCTCGGCGATCGTCACCATGGTGGCGCCGTCGTCGAGCGGCTGAAAGCGCATTTCAACCCGCGTCTGGTAGGGAGACTCGCCTTCACCGGTCATGGCGTCCCAGCAAAAGACGATCCGCTCGTTAGGCTCCACGGCCTCGACCTTGATGGGAACCTCGCCCCACCACGTCACGGTGGTGCCGGCAACCAGCGGCCCGCTGATGCCGCCGAGCGTTACGAAATAGCGGCTGAGCTGATCCGGATTTACCACCGCGTCGAAAACCTGCCCGACGGGACGGGCAATCCTCCCATTCACTCGAAATTCGAAAGCCATGACGTCCTCCTCACGATTGTATCTGCCGATAATATGTTATAAAAACATAACATGTCAAACGATTCGAAAGACGATGCGGTTTTCAAGGCGCTGGCGAACGGCCTGCGCCGACAGATGCTCGACGTGCTGAAGGAGAAACCGCAAACGACGGGCATGCTCTGTGAACGCTTCCCGACCCTGGATCGCTGCACGGTGATGCAGCACCTTAAGGTTCTGGAGGAGGCCGATCTCGTTCTCGTCAGGCGCGAGGGCCGCGAGCGGTGGAACCACCTGAACGCCTTGCCCATCCGCGCCATTCACGATCGTTGGATCAGCCAGTATGCCGGCCACGCAATGTCCGTTCTGACAGCCCTCCAACGTGAGCTCGACGAGCCCCGCGAGTGACGGAATTGACTTTTCATCGGCCGGCTTTCTGCGTATGAACTGTCGAGTGGGGCAAACTGGGGGAAATCGTCATGCGTTACCTCATCACCGGCACTGCAGGATTCATCGGTTTTCATGTTGCAAAACGGCTGATCGACGAGGGGCATTTCGTCGTCGGGTTCGACGGCATGACGCCCTATTACGACGTGACGCTGAAAGAGCGCCGGCACGCGATCCTTCAGCGCTCCAACGGCTTCAAGGCGGTGACGGCCATGCTCGAGGACCGGGCCGCACTGGACCGGGCGGCGGAGCTTGCCGAGCCGGAAGTCATCATCCACCTCGCCGCCCAGGCGGGCGTCCGCTACAGCCTCGAAAACCCGAAAGCCTATGTGGACGCGAACCTCGTCGGGTCGTGGAACATGCTTGAGCTCGCCAAGGCGATCGCACCGAAGCACCTGATGCTCGCCTCCACCTCTTCGATCTACGGCGCCAACGAGAAGATCCCGTTCGCCGAAGCGGACCGGGCCGACGAACCCATGACGCTCTATGCCGCGACGAAGAAGTCGATGGAATTGATGGCGCACAGTTATGCGCATCTTTACAAGGTGCCGACCACCGCCTTCCGCTTCTTCACCGTCTACGGCCCCTGGGGGCGGCCGGACATGGCGCTCTTCAAATTCGTCGACGCCATACACAACGGCCGGCCGATCGACATTTATGGCGAGGGCCGGATGAGCCGGGACTTCACCTATATCGACGACCTCGTCGAAAGCATCGTCCGGCTGTCGCATGTTCCTCCTTCGGAAGAGAACCGGGTGGCACCGGAAAAGGCCACGGACACGCTTTCGCGCCATGCGCCGTTCCGCGTCGTCAATACCGGCGGCGGCCAGCCGGTAGAATTGATGACCTTCGTCGAAACGGTCGAGAAGGCGGTGGGCCGTCCGGCAATCCACAACATGCTGCCGATGCAGCAGGGCGACGTCCCGCGCACCTTCGCTTCGCCGGACCTGCTCGAGGCCCTGACCGGATTCAAGCCGTCCGTTTCGGTCGAGGAAGGGGTTGCGCGCTTCGTCGAGTGGTATGATCAGAATTATCGCCGTGCACACACGACCGTCTGATGGTAAAACAAGCGATATTTGTGCGAAGCGCGTGCTTCCGCACCCAATTGCAATTCGGTTTTTCTTTACTTTTTTCTCGATGACATCCTTTTATTAGATAAAACTTAATTGATCAGCGTTCTCAAGAACAATCAAAGGAAGAGCGGATGAAAATCACGATGATCGGTGCCGGCTATGTCGGCCTTGTTTCCGGTGTTTGCTTTGCGGATTTCGGCCATGACGTCGTCTGCGTCGACAAGGACGAAGGCAAGATCTCGGCGCTGAAGAAGGGTCAGATTCCGATTTTCGAACCCGGGCTGGACCATCTCGTCGCCAGCAACGTCGCGTCCGGGCGCCTGAACTTCACCGACGATCTCAAGACCGCCGTGGCCGCCAGCGACGTGGTTTTCATTGCCGTCGGAACGCCGTCACGGCGCGGCGACGGGCATGCGGATCTTTCCTATGTTTACGCAGCTGCACGCGAAATCGCCTCCAACCTTCAGGGCTTCACCGTCGTCGTGACCAAGTCGACGGTTCCGGTCGGTACCGGAGACGAGGTCGAGCGCATCATCCGCGAGACCAATCCCGCGGCTGACGTCACCGTCGTCTCCAACCCGGAATTCCTGCGGGAAGGTGCCGCGATCGAGGATTTTAAACGGCCCGACCGGATCGTCATCGGGGTCGACGGCAGCGACGGTCGCGCGCGAGAGGTGATGACGGAAGTCTATAGGCCGCTCTATCTCAACCAGTCGCCGCTCGTGTTCACGACACGCCGCACTTCGGAACTGATCAAATATGCCGGCAACGCCTTCCTGGCGATGAAGATCACCTTCATCAACGAGATTGCCGATCTCTGCGAGAAAGTCGGTGCCAATGTGCAGGACGTCGCCCGCGGCATCGGGCTGGACGGCCGCATCGGGTCGAAGTTCCTGCATGCCGGGCCGGGATATGGCGGCTCCTGCTTCCCCAAGGACACATTGGCGCTGGTCAAGACCGCGCAGGACCACGACACCCCCGTGCGGCTCGTCGAAACCACGGTCGCCGTCAACGACAACCGCAAGCGGGCGATGGGACGCAAGGTGATCGCGGCGGCCGGCGGCGATATCCGCGGGTCCAAGATCGCGGTCCTCGGCCTGACCTTCAAGCCGAATACCGACGACATGCGGGACAGCCCCGCGATCGCGGTCGTTCAGGCGCTGCAGGACGCAGGCGCCCGGGTCACCGGCTACGACCCGGAAGGAATGGAAAACGCGCGCAAGCTGATAGAGGGGCTGGACTGCGCGCGCGATCCCTATGAAGCGGCGGCAGAGGCGGACGCTCTGGTGATCATCACCGAGTGGAACGAATTCCGGGCGCTGGATTTCGACCGTTTGAAGTCTACCATGAAGACGCCCCTGCTCGTCGATTTGCGCAATATCTATCGCAAGGACGAGGTCGCAAAGCACGGCTTCCGCTATGCGAGCATCGGCAGGCCGGACTGACCGGCAACGCACCGTCGCATTGATTGGTCAGCAGAGGGAAGCTGCACGGGCTTCCCTCTGCGCGCCTCGCGCAGGAGGCTGGCGGTCAGGCCTTCGGGCCGACCTGGATGACCTGCTCCCAGCTTTTTCCGGCAAAAATGACGCAGCTTCGCCCGGAAACATCGGTCACGATCAATGTCCAACTGCCGCCGTCGGCTGCATAGAGTTCCATGACCGCTTGCGGGTTGATCTGCCCGACGGCGGCCTGCTTTTCTTCATATCGTCGAGTAAGCAGCTCGATGACCTGCGATCGCTCAGCGCAATTCACAACGGCCTGTGAGTCTGCCGTATGGGGGTAGGCCGTTACTGCCGCCGTCAGAAGGACGGCAAGAGAGAGGCCGCGGACCACATTGCGTACCATGACGCACCTCCTTTCGCCGGGAAGTCCCGGCGGAAGAGGATTTCCGCTGACCTGTTCCGCCGTATACCGGCATTCGATGGTCGACACCTTCACGCGACGAAGCGATGTCGCCATCTGAAAAGTGTGACGGAGGCGGGTTACATCTCAATTGGCTAAATTATAGAACGTAACCTGAACCGTCACACCAGCATCGATGCCCGGGTAACGATCCTTCCATGCGGGCCGTTCCATCGGCCGCTCTCATTTTTTCTTCATCGCCGCCATCAGCGCCGCGCCGAACGCGCCTTGCGCCGGCTCCTGCGGTGTTTGCGACCGGGCCGACCCGCCCCGGTTTCCGCCCTTCGGTGCCGCCCCCCTCGCCTCGCGGGGCGTATCTGTGCCGCCTTCCTTGCGCATGGAAAGCCCGATGCGCTTGCGCGCGACATCAACCTCCGTGACGCGGACCTGCACGACGTCACCCGCCTTGACGACCTCATGCGGATCCTTGACGAAGCGGTCGGCCAGTTGCGACACGTGGACGAGGCCGTCCTGGTGCACGCCGATATCGACGAAGGCGCCGAACGCTGCGACATTGGTCACCGTGCCCTCGAGCCGCATCCCGACTTTCAGATCCTTGATGTCGTCCACGCCTTCCGCAAAGGTCGCCGTCTTGAAGCTCGGGCGCGGATCGCGGCCCGGTTTCTCGAGTTCGGCCAGGATGTCCTTGACCGTCGGCAGGCCGAAGCGCTCGTCGACGAAAATGCGCGGGTCGAGTTTTTTCAGCTCGGCACTATCCGCCATCAGCGAGCGGACGTCCCGGCCGCAGACTGCAACGATCTTCTTGGCGACGCCATAGGCCTCCGGATGTACGGCCGACGCATCGAGCGGCTCGGAACCGTTCGGTATCCGCAGGAAGCCGGCGCACTGCTCGAAGGTGCGCGCGCCGAGACGCGGCACTTTCAAAAGTTCCTTGCGGCTGGCGAAGGCCCCCATCGCATCCCGGTGCGCGACGATTGCCTCGGCCGAGGACTTGCCCAGCCCCGAGACACGCGCCAGGAGCGGCGCCGAGGCGGTGTTGAGATCGACCCCAACGGCGTTCACCGCATCCTCGACAACGGCATCGAGCGAGCGGCTGAGCTTCGACTGGTCGACGTCGTGCTGGTACTGGCCGACGCCGATCGACTTCGGTTCGATCTTGACGAGCTCGGCCAGCGGGTCCTGCAGCCGGCGGGCGATCGAGACGGCGCCCCGCAGGGAAACGTCGAGGCCCGGGAACTCGGCGGCCGCCGTCTCCGAAGCGGAATAGACCGATGCGCCCGCCTCGGACACGATCACCTTGGTAGGCTTCGGCGCCGGCATGGCAGCGAGCATGTCTGCGACGAGCTTCTCCGTTTCACGGCTACCGGTACCGTTGCCGATCGCGATCAGTTCCACCTTGTGCTTGCGCACGAGCGCCGCAAGCACCGCCTGGGTACCGCGGATGTCGTTCTTCGGCGGAAAGGGATAGACCGTGGCGGTGTCGAGCAGCTTGCCGGTGCCGTCGACGACCGCGACCTTGACGCCGGTTCGGATGCCGGGGTCGAGGCCCATCGTCGCGCGCGAGCCCGCCGGTGCCGCGAGCAGCAGGTCCTTGAGATTGCGCGCGAAGACGCGGATGGCCTCTTCTTCGGCCCGCTCGCGCAGCTCGCGCATCAGGTCCAGCGACAGCGAGAGCGAGAGTTTGACGCGCCACGTCCAGCCGATCACCTCCAGCAGCCACCGGTCGCCGGGTAACCGATCGCCGACATTGTAAGCCGCCGCGATCATGCGCTCGGTCGGCCTCAGCGAAGGCGCCGCCTCCTGATCGACTACGATATCGACCGAGAGGACCTCTTCGTTCCAGCCGCGCAGCATCGCCAATGCGCGGTGCCCGGCCACCGTCGCCCAGCGCTCGGAGTGGTCGAAATAGTCCGAGAATTTGGCGCCGGACTCCTGCTTGCCGTCCACGACCCGGGCGCGCAGGAAGGCTACCTCCCGCATGTGGTTCCGCAACCGCCCGAGAAGGTCGGCGTTCTCGCTCATGGCTTCGGCAATGATATCGCGGGCGCCGTCGAGTGCGGTCTTGACGTCCGGCACATCGGCGGTGAGGAAGGCGGCCCCGCGTTCGGCCGGCGCGACCGATCGATCGGAAAGGATTGCGTCGGCCAGTGCACCCAGACCACGTTCGCGAGCGATTTCCGCCTTGGTGCGGCGCTTCGGCTTGTAGGGCAGGTAGATGTCTTCGAGTTCCGCCTTGGTAACCGCGGCGGCGATCTTGCCTTCGAGCTCGTCGGTCATCTTGCCCTGGCCGCGGATCGAATCGACGATCGACGCCCGCCGCGCTTCAAGCTCACGCAGATAGGTGAGCCGCTCCGACAGGACGCGCAGTTGCGTATCGTCGAGGCCGCCGGTGACCTCCTTTCGGTAGCGGGCGATGAAAGGCACGGTTGCCCCGCCATCCAGCAATTCGACGGCCGCCGCGACCTGTGCGGCGGTCGCCTTGATTTCGCTGGCGATGATGGCGGCGATGGGCTTTGCGGTCGTGACCATTCTCTCGTTCCGTTTCCTGTTTCGGCCGGACCATACTGGCGCAGACCATCAAGGCCAAGTGAAGGCCGGTGGCCGCCCGGGCGAACTCCACAGAAGATCATGAGACGGTGCCGCCGTGTCAGCGAGCGGGCGCTCGCCACGCGTCCCTCGCCCCGCATTTGGGGCGAGGTGCCGGCAGGCGGATGAGGGGCCTTTCGCCCGCCCCTCAGACCGCGACGAGTTCCAGCCGTTCGCGGGTTTTTTCGAATTCCAGCAATTCGCGCTCCTTGATGGCGATATAGTCGCGCGACACGGGCACCGTCGCGAGTGAGGGCGAGAGCTGGAGCTGGAAGACGAAGTGCTTGTCGTAGAGAAAGGCCGTTTCCGAGGCGGCGAGATAGAACTCCCACATGCGGAAAAAGCGCTCGTCATAGAGCCTGACCGCCTCCTCCCGCTGCGCCAGGAATCGCTCGCGCCAGGCCCTGAGCGTCCAGGCGTAATGCAGCGGCAGAATCTCGATGTCCTTGACGAGCAGGCGGTTGCTCTCGACCCGTGGCAACACCTCCGACAGGGCGGGAATGTAGCCGCCGGGAAAGATATACTTCTCGATCCATGGGTTGGTCGCCCAGGGTTTGTAGATCTGGCCGATCGAATGCAGCAGCATCACTCCGTCGGGGTTCAGGAGTTCCTTCATCTTGCGGAAGAAATTGCCGTAATTTCCGATACCGACATGTTCGAACATGCCGACGGAGACGATGCGGTCGAACTGCCTCCCCTGCATGGTGCGATAGTCCTGCAGCTCGAAACGCACCCGGTCGGAAAGTCCGCGCCTGGCGGCACGCTCGCGCGAGACCTTCAACTGCTCTTCGCTGAGCGTGATGCCCGTGACTTCGACCCCCGACGACTCGGCGAGGTACATCGCCATGCCGCCCCAGCCGGAACCCACTTCCAGTACCTTCTGACCGGCCTCGAGCAGCAGCTTTGCCGCTATGTGGCGCTTCTTGGCGCGCTGCGCCTCGTCGAGCGAGATACCCGGCGGATGGAAATAGGCACAGGAATATTGCCAGTCCTCATCGAGGAAGAGATTGAAGAGCTTGCCGTCCAGATCGTAATGGTGGGCGACGTTGTAGCGGTTACGGTTTACCGGCAGCCGGCTCTTCATCTGCTGGCGAAATATGTGTCCCAGCGCGACGATCGAATTGGCGAAGGTTGCCGCCTTGTCGAGATCATTGCTCTTGACGATGGCCAGCACGTCGAAAATATCGCCCTCCTCCACGAGAACGCGACCGTCCATGTACATTTCGCCGAATTTCAGCCCTGGGTCGTGAAGGACGGCTTTTTCCGCTCCGGCATCAGCGAAACGGATGGCCGCGGGCTTGCCCGTGCCATCGCCCAGAACCACCTTTTCACCCGACGAGAAAACGACCGTCAGCCTGCCTTTCTCGACAAGCCGGCGAAGTAGATTTAACAATCCCGCATTCATATCCTACCTCAGCTCAGACCTAAACGGACCATCGGTTCCTTCACGGGGGAGCGGGTGAGCGGCTGGTCGGCTTCAGGGCAGAAATGCGGCAGCTGTGCCTGGAAGCGCGCGGCCACATCCGGAAGCGGCGAGAAACCGGCTCGAGCGCAACCTCACGGTTTCCGGCGAGTCCTCGCTAAGCGAGGCAAGGACCAGCTGCGGGAATTCGTCAGGCCAGCCCATCGGGCTCCTATCCATCAGAACTTCCATTAACTTAGCTGTGTTCGGCGGTTATTCAATGGGGCTTTTTTGTGGCCCCTCAAAGATTTGTTTGCTTAGCAAATTCGAAAGCACCGAGGCAAGACCGTGCGCGTGGGGCCGGCCGGTGCATCGAGGCTATCTTTTCTCCCCCCTTTCGAGACGGGTGTTGCAGGACCGCTTCCGAGCGCCTACCTGCGATTCGTGGTGGCCGGCCGATCATGCGCCGGGTGACAGAGCGGTGCCGATCCCTTGTAACACTCGTATACCTACCGGTAACATCGTCACGCCACATTGTCGCGGCAAGCCCGTCGCGAGAGGAGGATACACGATGAAGAAGATCGCAGCGGTTGCGCTCGTCGTCGTCGTCGCCATCGTCTGGCTTCTCAATACGTCGCTTCTGGCGCCGCCCCCCTCCGGCAATGCAAAGATCCTCGCCCATCGCGGCATCCACCAGGTTTTTCACTCGGAAGGTCTCGACAACGACACCTGCACCGCCGAGCGCATCGAAACGCCGCGCCACAGCTATCTCGAAAATACGATTGCCTCGATGCGCGCGGCGATGGAGAGCGGCGCGGACGTCGTCGAGCTCGACGTCCACCTGACACCGGATCGCCAGTTTGCCGTGTTTCACGACTGGACGCTCGACTGCCGGACGGATGGGAGCGGCGTCACCCAGGAAACCCCGATGTCCGAGCTGAAGACACTGGACATCGGCTACGGCTATACGGCCGACGGCGGCAAGTCCTTCCCCTTCCGCGGCCAGGGGGCCGGCCAGATGCCGACGCTGACGGAAGTTTTCAAGGCCCTGCCCGAGGGCCGCTTCCTGATCAATTTCAAGAGCGAGCGGCGGGAGGAAGGAGCGACCCTCGCCGTCCTGCTCCGGTTCCACCCGGAGTGGCGCAAACAGGTGTTCGGCG
The DNA here is from genome assembly GCF_030064585.1 of Ensifer meliloti. NCBI lineage: Bacteria > Pseudomonadati > Pseudomonadota > Alphaproteobacteria > Hyphomicrobiales > Rhizobiaceae > Ensifer > Ensifer meliloti. The sequence continues at coordinate 3,442,478 of NZ_CP120365.1, read as the reverse complement.
TGTATGGCGGCACTGCTCCGACGCAGGAAACGCTCCGGCTGGTTCCGGGGCTCAGAGGCTATGATCGACAATCCACGATCGCCTGCCTTGGCCGCTACGCCGCCTATGGCTGGACCGGCATCGTACCGGACGCCTGTCGCGATACGCTGATCATCGTGCCCGGTAATTATGCAAGGTTTCTGTGGGGCTGGCCCGACCGGTTCGCGGCCCGCATGCAGGCCGCCGGCAGCGAAATCATCCTGCTTGGCCCTTACAGCGGCGGCGATTTCACCTCCGGCATCGACAGCACCGATGATCTCGCTTTCGTTCCCGAGGGCTTCTCCGGCTACGTATGGACCAACAAGGCGGAAACAATCGCTCCCCTTCTCGGCAAGCGCCCCGGCGCCGCGACCGATCAGGCCAATCGGCAGTAGCAGAAGAGCGCAACCTTTCTCTTGCGTGGCTCACCACATGTCGATATATCGCGACAAATGGACACAGTTGACACTATCGCCGCCTTTGCCGCCCTCGCTCAGCCGACGCGGCTCGACGCTTTCCGGTTCCTGGTCAAGCATGAACCGGACGGACTGCCGGCAGGGGAGATCGCGCGGCTTCTGAACGTTCCGCACAACACCATGTCCACCCACCTCGCGCAGTTGCAGCGCGCAGGGCTGGTGACAACGCGCCGGCAGAGCCGGTCGATCATCTACCGCGCCGACCTCAACGGATTGCGCCACGTCGTAAGCTTTCTGCTCAAGGACTGCTGCGCCGGCCATCCGGACGTTTGCGCGCCGCTCGTTGCAGATCTCACGCCATGCTGTTCGCCAATGGATAGACCGGCATCCCGCAGCCATCGCTCCGAAGGCGGCGGAATGGACGGCGAAGCCGCGGATCGGAAGAATTGATGCAGGAGTTCGACCTGACACGGCGCTGTGTTGCAGAGGCGCTCGGCACCGGTCTTCTCGTCGCGGCGGTCGTCGGGTCGGGGATCATGGCCGATGCGCTTACCGCCGACGACGCCCTGGCGCTCGTTGCCAACACGATCGCCACCGGCGCAATCCTCGTCGTCCTGGTCACCATTCTCGGCCCGCTGTCAGGAGCGCATTTCAATCCGGCGGTGTCGCTTGTCTTCGCGCTTTCCGGCAGACTTACGCGACGGGACTGCGCCGCCTATGTCATCGCGCAAGTGGCCGGCGCGATTGCCGGGACTGCCCTCGCCCACCTGATGTTCGATCTTCCGCCGCTCGACGTGTCCATGAAGGTGCGCACCGGTCCGGCGCAGTGGCTCTCCGAGGGAGTCGCGGCCTTTGGACTCGTCGCCACCATACTTGCCGGCATCCGTTTCCACCGCGAGGCCGTGCCCTGGCTCGTGGGTCTCTACATCACTGCCGCCTACTGGTTCACCGCATCCACGTCCTTCGCCAATCCCGCCGTGGCACTGGCGCGGTCGTTCACAAACACCTTTTCCGGCATCCGCCCGGGCGACCTGCCGGGGTTCGTGATCGCCGAACTGCTCGGGGCCGTCTGCGCGCTCGCGCTGATGCGATGGCTCTTGCAGACCGCCCGACCCATCATTCGTCAAACCTCCCCGGAGACCGCTCCATGACCGTCACCATCTACCATAATCCGGCTTGCGGCACCTCGCGCAACACGCTGGCCATGATACGCAATGCCGGCATCGAGCCGACCGTCGTCGAGTATCTGAAGAACCCTCCTTCACGCGCCGAGCTTGAGGCGATGATAGCCGCCGCCGGGCTGACGGTGCGCCAGGCGATCCGCGAAAAAGGCACACCCTTCGCCGAACTCGGCCTCGGAGACCCGTCGCGGAGCGACGAGGAACTGCTCGATGCGATGCTCGAGCATCCGATTCTCATCAATCGTCCCTTCGTCGTGGCGCCGCTCGGCACACGACTTTGCCGGCCTTCCGAGGTTGTGCTCAACATTCTGCCCGACACCCACAAGGGTCCGTTTTCCAAGGAGGACGGCGAAGCCGTCCTCGACGCCGGAGGCAAGCGCATTGTCTGACGACGATTCGAGCCATGACCTGCCTGCCGCGAACCTGCAACAGCTGCGGCTGCCGGATAGCGCCAGGCTGCGCCCGGCCTTTTCAACCCACAGGCCACGCATCCTGATCCTCTACGGGTCGCTGCGGACCGTATCCTACAGCCGCCTTTTGGCCGAGGAGGCCCGGCGTCTGCTCGAATTTTTCGGCGCGGAAGTGAAGGTCTTCGATCCATCCGGTCTGCCGCTTCCCGACGCGGCGCCGGTGAGCCACCCCAAGGTGCAGGAACTGCGCGAATTGTCGATCTGGTCCGAAGGACAGGTATGGGTGAGCCCGGAGCGGCACGGCGCGATGACCGGGATCATGAAGGCTCAGATCGACTGGATCCCGCTTTCCACCGGCTCCATCCGGCCGACTCAAGGAAAGACGCTTGCCGTGATGCAGGTTTCGGGAGGCTCGCAGAGCTTCAATGCGGTGAACCAGATGCGCATTCTTGGCCGTTGGATGCGCATGATCACGATTCCGAACCAGTCATCCGTCGCCAAGGCGTTCCAGGAATTCGATGCGAACGGCCGCATGAAGCCGTCGAGCTATTACGATCGCGTCGTCGACGTCATGGAAGAGCTGGTGAAATTCACGCTTCTGACGCGTGACTGCTCCGCTTACCTGACCGATCGTTACAGCGAGCGCAAGGAATCGGCTGCGGAGCTCGAACACCGCGTGACGTTGAAGAGCGTCTGACGTTCCTTCCCGCTACTTCGGAAAGTCGAGCCCCATTTCGCGGAAGCGCTCCGGATCGTCGCCCCAGTTCTCACGCACCTTGACGAACAGGAAGAGGTGCACCGGCTGCTCGAGGATTTCGGAGATTTCCTTGCGCGCGGCGGTCGAGATCGCCTTGATCGCCTCGCCGCCCTTGCCGAGGGCGATCTTCTTCTGGCTGTCGCGTTCCACGTAGATCACCTGTTCGATGCGCACGGAACCGTCTTTGCGCTCCTCCCATTTCTCCGTTTCCACGTGAGATGCATAGGGAAGCTCCTGATGCAGCCGAAGGAAGAGCTTCTCGCGGGTGATCTCGGCGGCGAGCTGGCGCATCGGCAGATCGGAGATCTGATCCTCGGGATAGTACCATGGACCTTCCGGCAGCGTCTCGGCGAGATAATCCATCACGTCTTCGCAGCCGGAACCCGTCAGCGCCGAGATCATGAAGGTGCGCTCGAATGCGACCACGTCGTTCGCAGCCGCCGCAAGCTTCAGCAAATCCTCGCGGCGAACTTGATCGACCTTGTTGAGGACGAGGACCTTCGGCTGATGTACCTCCTTCAGGCCTTCAAGGATCGCCTCCGCGTCACCCTTGATCCCACGCTCGCTGTCGATCAGCAGCATGATCAGATCGGCGTCCTTGGCTCCGCCCCAGGCCGTGGTGACCATGGCGCGGTCGAGCCGGCGCCGCGGCTTAAAGATGCCGGGCGTGTCCATGAAGACGATCTGAGCGCTGCCGTGGATCGCAATGCCGCGGATGATCGCCCGCGTCGTCTGCACCTTGTGGCTGACGATCGACACTTTCGCCCCGACAAGGCGATTGACCAGTGTCGACTTGCCGGCATTCGTCGCCCCGATCAGCGCCACGAAGCCCGAGCGCGTCGGCACTGCGCCGCCGGCCGTATCCTTTTGAGTATCCGTCATGATATCCGTCAATTTCCGGCAGAGCGCTTCTGCCACACACCTTCGCGTTCCAGCAATTTCATGGCCGCGACCTGCTCGGCCCCACGCTTGGAACGATCGACCCCCGTCTCCGGCGCGATCCCGTCGACCTCCACCGTCACGGTGAAGCGCGGATCGTGATCGGGGCCGGAACGGTCATCCGTCCTGTATTTCGGCGCGACACCGAACTTGGCATGCGCCCATTCCTGCAGTTCCGTCTTGGCGTCCCGCCTGGCGCCGTCTGCGCTTGCAGCCCGATGCGTCCAATGCTCGAGCACGAAACGTCGCGCCGCATCCAGGCCGCCATCGAGATAGATCGCGGCGATCAGCGACTCTACCACATCGGCGCGCACATTCATCATGTGCTTGCCCGTGATCTTCTTCACATCCGAGCCGGTACGGATGAACTCATGCAGCGAGAGCTCATCCGCCACCTTGGCGCAGCTCTCCGCGCTGACGAGCTGGTTCAGGCGCACCGAGAGCTCGCCTTCATTGGCATCGGTGAAGGTCTGGAACAGGAGTTCCGCGACGCAGAGCCCAAGCACCCGGTCTCCCAGGAATTCGAGCCGCTGATAGTTGATCGCACGGCCGCTGCGAGCGCTCGAATGCGTCAGCGCCCGGTCGAGACGTTCCTTCTCGGCGAACCGGTAACCGATCGCGGCCTCGAGCCGCGCCCGGTCCTCCGCGTTCAACGAGCGGCCCTTCATCAGTGGACGACCTTGAACAAACGATCGTAACGCAGGTTCGCCGGCCATTTCCAGATCTGCCGGAACGAGGTGTCGTTGCCGAGCGAGAAGAAGATCAGGCTCGCCCGGCCGACAAGATTTTCAGCCGGCACGAAGCCGACGTCGAAACGGCTGTCGGCGGAGTTGTCCCGGTTGTCGCCCATCATGAAATAATGACCTTCCGGGACGATGAATTCGCGGGTGTTGTCGCCGCGCGAATCCGGGAACTGGTCGAGCGTGTCGTAGGTCATGCCATTGTCCATCGTCTCGCGATAGACCGGAACATCGCCGCCCGTGTCGTACTGGTCGTCCGCGCGGAACGTGCCGTCCGGCACCCGTTCGACCGGCTTGTCGTTGACGTAGAGAACGCTGTTCCTGACCTGGATGCGGTCGCCCGGCAGGCCGACGAGGCGCTTGATGTAGTCGATGTCGGGATTGGGCGGGAACCGGAAGACCACGATGTCGCCCCGATCCGGTTCGCTCGCAAAGATCCGGCCGCTGAAAAGATCCGGCGAAAAGGGCAGCGAGTATTTCGAATAGCCGTAGGCGAACTTGTTGACGAAGATGTAGTCGCCGACAAGAAGCGTCGGCATCATCGAGCCGGACGGGATCGTGAAGGGCTGAAAGAAGACGGTGCGGATGACCACGGCGAGGAGCAGCGCCTGGATAATGACCTTGACGTTCTCCCAGAGACCGCTCTGCTTCGCTTCTGTCTTTTCTGCCACGCTCAGTCTTCCTTGTCATCCTGCCCGGGGCACCCGGGCCTAACGCTTCAACGTTCGTCTGCGCCCGAACTCATGCGCACGCCGCCCCGCAACTCGATGCTATATGTCGCGGGAATACCGTGCTTCAAGCGACCGCGGGCCGGGCTTTCGGCAAGTGCTCTAAACCGTTCCCTCGGCGGGGGCAACTGGGAGCGCTTCGATAATCACGAAAGCTTGAGCAAGCGGGAAGTCGTCGGTGATGGTCAGATGGATTGAAGCGCGGTGGCCGACCGGCAGCATTTCCTGAAGGCGCGCGGCTGCGCCGCCGGTCAGTTGCATCGTCGGCTTCCCGCCGGGCAGGTTCACGACGCCCATATCTTTCCAGAACACGCCTTGAGCCAGGCCTGTGCCCAGTGCCTTGGAACAGGCCTCCTTTGCGGCGAAACGCTTGGCATAGGAGGCCGCACGGTTTTTGCGGCCTTCGGATTTGGCGATCTCGATATCGGTGAAGCACCGGTTGACGAAACGCTCGCCGAAGCGCTGGAGCGAGTTTTCGATGCGCCTGATATCGATGAGATCGCTGCCGATACCGATGATCATGTCGGATGTCCGAATTTGTGCGAGCGGGCCTGCCGGCGCCGCTCCTGAAAGAGGCGGGCCGTCTGGAAGGCAAGCGGGTAGAATATCAAGGCACCCGCCGCTGAAAGAGGAAGCGAGCCTATGAGCATCGGCTTGAAGACCGGACCCCACAGGCTTGCAAGATCGAGATGTTCGACCATCCGCATGATCTCTTGACCGCCGATCACCTGAGCGGCTTGCGGCTGCGTAATCATCGTGCCGACCTCATAGGAAGCCGTCAGGATGACCGGTATCGTAATGGGATTGGCGAGCAGCGTCGTAATCGCGGCCGCGATCAGATTTCCGGAAAACGCCGACGCGAGAAGGACGGCGAGAACGATGTGCAGGCCGAAGAACGGCGTCAATGACGACGCAGCACCCGCCGCCACCCCGACGGCGATCGAGTGCGGAGACGAGTTCAGGCGGAGAATTCGAAGGGCAATGTAGCGAGGAGCGCGCGTCAGCCCCTTGCGCGGCCAGAAGAAGGCGCGAAGCCTCTCGGAGAGTGTGACCGGTTTTCTGCGCCTGAATAACATTATGCCGTCATGTTCGCATTCAAAGCCGCCCGCCGGCGCAAGACGGACCGTCCGCCTTTCGATGGGCGCAAGATAGGCGCCACGCACGCCATGTGCAAGCTGCTGCGTGGTTCCTTCAATCCTTGACGGACTGAGTCATGCGGCAGATCAAAACGTCACGGCGACCTTTGCGCATCTGACAAGAGGCGCGGCGCCGTAAGGCGCCAGACCGACAGATAAGGCAAGAGAGCTATTCGTAGAACGCATAGCTCAGGCTACCGCTGGGCGCGGCAGCCGTGGCGCGCCTCTCCGGCGCGCCGCATTCGCGATCAGAAGCCCTTCCGGAAAAGGCCGCGGTCGATCTGACGCTGACGGTATTCCAGGTCGATCCGGTCCACGGAGCCGTTCAGATAGGCGGTCTCGCGCTCTTCAACGCTCGGAATGTGCAGGGCACGGGTGATTTTCTTCAACTGCTTGAACATGGCAAACCCCTTTCGTTCACCTCCCGATGCGAAAGATAGTTCACCAGCCGAACCGCCACCAGTCCCGCGAAGCGGCGGCAGCCATGCGAAAGACGCATGACTGTCGAGCTCGATGCGACGATCTGCTTATTTCAAAGGCAATGTGCCTGAATTCGCGCCCGGAATGGACGGATCGAAAAGTCAGGTGAACGGGATCGATTTCACGCGGTCGGAGTGATGAGCCCGACAGTGGGAAAGGAAGTGCGGTAGCGGGAGGCATCACGTGTCAGCAGCGGAATTCCGACGATCGCTGCGTGGGCACCGATGAAGAAGTCCGGCAGCACGCCGGACCGCGCGCCCCCTGCCCTGCGATACTTCGCAAAGACCTTGCCGGCCAGGAACAGTGCGGCACGGGGCAGGGCCACCCGCTCCAGGCCGGCTTCGGCTATGAACGAATCGAGCGTTTCAATGCGTTCGTATCGCACGCCGAGCTCCGCATAGATCATGTCATTGATCAGAAGCGGGGGGCCCTGCAGGCTTGCCGCTTCCAACTGGTCTATCGACCAACCCGCCCAGTTTGCGTCATCGGTAACGAGATCAAGCAGAACGCTTGTGTCGACCAGCGTCACGCATCACCACGCGTCAGCGCCATAATGTCATCCGTGCTGAGGCCCTCGCCGGCATGGCCGCGCAGATTCTGGAAACGGCTGCGGACAGGTTTGCTGTCGGCCCGCCTGATTTCGACGATGCCGTTGCCGGTGCGGCGGAAGTCAACCTTGCTGCCCGGCTTGATACCAAGCAGTTCGCGCACCGCTTTCGGTATCGCGACCTGCCCCTTGATCGTAACGGTGGTTGCCATTCCGGCCTCCTGTATTCTGCGGGAGTGTCCCCCCTGTTCGAACAGGCGCCCTATTCGAACAAACGCTTGACCATGGATATGCTCGGCAATTCCTTGAGCTGCGCCATCAGATGGTTGAGCTGGCGCAGGTCCCAGACCTCGAGATCGAACTGCAATTCGCTGAAGTCCGCGGCGACGCGCCCCATGGAAAGCGAGCGGATATTGACGTCGGTGGTCGCGATGGCCTGCGCGACCTCCGCCAGCGTGCCGGGCTCGTTCAAGGCGCTGACCGCGATCCTCGCCATGAAACGGCTGTTGTTCGCCTCGTCGAGATCCCAACGAACGTCGATCCAGCGCTCGGGCTCTTCGTCGAACTTCTGCAGGATCGGCGACTGGATCGGATAGATGGTGATGCCTTTGTCCTTGTCCATGATGCCGACGATGCGATCGCCGGGAACGGCGCCGGCAGGACTGAAATGGACCTCGGCGTTGCCGGAGAGGCCGCGGATCGGCAGGGCTTCCGGCCCCTCCGCCTGCTCCGCTGCGGCCATTTCCTTCGACCGCTCCGGCAGCTTGAAGATCATGCCCGCGGCGCTGCGCATGTTGAACCAGCCGTCGTCGGCGCTGGGCTTCACGGTTACGCGCTCGTCCTGATGATCGGGAAACACGGCGCGCAGAACGTCGAGTGAGGAGAGTTCGCCGCGCCCGACCGCGGCAATGGCGTCCTCCACGTCCTTCTGCCCGAGCCGATGCAGCACCGGCTTCAAGGCCTCGCGCGAGAAGGTCTTGCCCGCCCGTTCGAAGGTGCGCTCGAGGATGCGATAGCCGAGGCCGGCATATTGCTTGCGGATTGCGGCGCGGGTCGCGCGGCGGATGGCCGCCCGCGCCTTGCCCGTGACGACGATCTCTTCCCAGGCCGGCGGCGGCACCTGAATGCCCGAGCGGATGATCTCGACCTCGTCGCCGTTGTTGAGCCGCGTCACCAGCGGCATGATGCGACCATTGATCTTGGCCCCGACGCAGGTGTCGCCGATATTCGTATGCACGGCATAGGCAAAGTCGATCGGGGTGGCGCCGCGCGGCAGCGCTATCAGCTGCCCCTTCGGTGTGAAGCAGAAGACCTGATCCTGGAAGAGTTCGAGTTTGGTGTGCTCGAGAAACTCCTCCGGATTGTCGCCCTCGGCAAGCGATTCGATCGTGCGGCGCAGCCAGGAGTAGGCATTCGATGTCGGAGTGCGCGTCAGGTCGCCCGAAACGGTGTCTCGATCCTTGTAGAGTGCGTGGGCCGCGATACCGTATTCGGCGATCTCATGCATGCGCTTCGTGCGGATCTGCAGTTCGATGCGCTGGCGCGACGGGCCGATGATCGTCGTGTGAATCGATTGATAGTCGTTCTGTTTCGGGGTCGAGACGTAGTCCTTGAAGCGTCCCGGCACGACACGCCAGCGGGTGTGCACGATACCCAGCGCGCGATAGCAGGACGGGATGTCGTTGACGATGATGCGGAAGCCCCAGACATCCGAGAGCTGCTCGAAGGAGAGCGATTTCGACTGCATCTTGCGGAAAACCGAATAGGGCTTCTTCTGGCGCCCTCTGACCTGTGCGTCCGTAAGCCCCTCGGCCTGAAGCAGTTCGCTCAGTTCCTCCTCGATCTTCTTGATCAGCCCCTCATTGCGCTCGGAGAGCTCCTGGAGGCGTCTGGTAACGGTCTCGTAAGCCTCCGGGTTGATGTGGCGGAAGGACAGGTTCTCGAGCTCCTCGCGCATGTCCTGCATGCCCATGCGCCCTGCCAGAGGCGCATAGATGTCCATCGTCTCCTCGGAGATGCGCGCGCGCTTTTCGGCCGACATGTGGTCGAGGGTGCGCATATTGTGGAGGCGATCGGCAAGTTTGACCAGGAGCACGCGGACGTCGTCCGAAATGGCGAGCAGCAGCTTGCGAAGATTTTCCGCCTGCTTGGCCTTCTTGGTGACAAGGTCGAGCTTCTTGATCTTGGTGAGGCCTTCGACCAAGGCGCCGATATCCTCGCCGAAGAGGTCGTCTATCTCCTGCCGCGTCGCGGTCGTATCCTCGATCGTGTCGTGCAGCAGCGCGACGGCGATCGTGGATTCGTCCAGATGCATTTCGGTCAGGATCGCCGCCACTTCCAGGGGATGGGAGATGTAAGGATCGCCGCTTGCCCGCTTCTGCTGCCCGTGCTTCTGCATGGCGTAGACATAGGCCTTGTTCAGCAGCGCCTCGTTGACGTCGGGCTTGTATTTCTGCACGCGCTCAACGAGCTCGTATTGGCGCATCATCCGCTAGCGGCTCCGTGAAATCAGGCAAATAAAAAAGTGCGCCAATCATATGAGTGGCGCACTGCTTCGATAACACGTCGGAACGTTGTTCCGGAACGAATCTCAGTAGTCGTCGCTCTTTTCCGGAGGAACGAGGCCTTCGATGCCGGCCAGCAGTTCTTCTTCGGACATGCGGTCGAAGGTCAACGCTTCCGGCTGGTCTTCCTCTTCGGCGGCCTCAGCGAAGGCAGGGGCTGCTTCGGTCTGGACGAGCGACGCCGGATCGGGTTCCGGCTCGTCCACTTCCACATGTTTCTGCAGCGAGTGGATCAGATCTTCCTTCAGGTCGCCTGGCGACAGGGTTTCATCGGCGATCTCGCGCAGTGCAACGACCGGGTTCTTGTCGTTGTCGCGGTCGACCGTAATCGGGGCACCCTGGGAAACCAGGCGTGCGCGGTGGCTGGCAAGAAGGACGAGTTCGAAACGGTTTTCGACCTTGTCGATGCAGTCTTCGACGGTGACGCGGGCCATGGCCTGTCCTTTACGAGTCAAGAGATGCGGCGGCATCGCCGCGGCAGGTTTAACAACGCGAAACCGGAACGTCCGCTGACATGCGGCTCCATCAGCTCCGATTTCTGGAATTAGGCGTCCGATACAATCAAAACAGCATAAGTTCAAGTTTTTCCTGCATCCGGCTCACGTCATCGCGCGGAGCATGATAAAATGCCACGTCTGTGGAACGCTGCCATCGGGTCACAGACACTGCCTGTATTTCGTGATAATTTCGAACACGTATCCAGCAACAATTATAGATTGAAAATGTGGACGAACTGCAGCAACTGCTAAAACTAGCTATAGGCGCCGCGCCCTGGTTGGAATAATGCGTTGGCATGACCACATTATTTGCAGATAAGTGAGCTTTAATTTAATCCGCCAATTTTAAGCGTGACGCTCCGCGGGGTTGGTCCGGTCACTGTGCAGGGTACGGAAAAAGGAAGTAACGATGTTCGATCCTCGCGAGAAAATCGCTCTTTTTATCGATGGCGCCAACCTCTACGCCGCGTCGAAGAGCCTCGGCTTCGACATCGATTACCGCAAGCTGCTCAAGGCCTTCCAGAAGCGCGGCTACCTGCTCAGGGCCTACTACTACACCGCACTCATCGAGGACCAGGAATATTCGTCGATCCGCCCGCTGATCGACTGGCTGGACTATAATGGCTATAAGGTCGTGACCAAGCCTGCCAAGGAATTCACCGATTCCCTCGGACGCCGCAAGATCAAGGGGAACATGGACATCGAGCTGGCGATCGACGCCATGGAGCAGTCCGAATCGGTCGACCACCTGGTGATTTTCTCCGGCGACGGCGATTTCACCACACTCGTCGAAGCGCTGCAGCGCAAGGGGCGAAAGGTTTCCGTGGTCTCGACCATGTCGACGCAGCCGCCGATGATTGCCGACGACCTGCGCCGCCAGGCCGACCACTTCATCGATCTCGCGACCCTTAGGGGAGAGATCGGCCGCGAACCATCTGAACGCGTTCAGCGCCCTGTCGAGCCGGTCGCCGACGACGTCGAGCTTTAAGGCCTGCTGGGATTTTTCCTGATCCCTGTGCTCGTCACAGGGATCCAGCCAGACCAAGTCCTTGGTCACTCTTCCCGCGCCGCAGACGCGGCGCTGCTGGATCTCTGTGACAAGCACAGAGATGAGGAAGGGAGAGATGCAGGTCCTCCGATACTGGCGCGGTTTTCCGCCCGCATCCCCTCTAATCCTTTGGAATCGATCGCGTTCGTGATGTTAGGCCGACCCGACCTAAAACCATCGTGAACCAAGGCCTGTTGAATTCGGGCTACCCGCCGCGGTTTGTTTGATTTCCTCATCCCTGTGCTCGTCACAGGGATCCAGCCAGACCAAGTCCTTGGGCTGAAAGAACGCTTCCCGCGCCGCAGACGCGGCGCTGCTCTCATCTCTGTGACAAGCACAGAGACAAGAGGAGAGATTGCGGTCCTCCGAAACGGGCGCGGTTTTCCGCCCGCATCCCGCCCCAACCTTTTGGAATCGATCACCTTCATGGTTTAGGTCGACCGACCTAATCCATCGTGATCTCGTCTGCCGGATGAAGAGCAATATACCCCAACGATCGACGAGGACTCAGCCGCGCTCCTTGAGGAGCCTGTTCTTTTGCCGGTTCCAATCGCGTTCCTTGGAGGTCTCTCGCTTGTCGTGCAGCTTCTTGCCCTTGCCGAGCGCCAGTTCCAGCTTCGCCCTGCCTCGCTCATTGAAGTATATCCGGAGCGGTATCAGCGACATCCCCTCGCGGTTGACCGCACCCTGCAGACGGTTCACTTCCCTTTTCGACAGGAGCAATTTGCGGCGGCGACGCGTCTCGTGATTGAAGCGGTTGGCCTGCAGATATTCGGGCAGGTAGGAATTGATGAGCCAGATCTCGCCGCCTTCGTCGGTCGCGTATGATTCCGCGATATTGGCCTTCCCCTCGCGCAACGACTTGACCTCCGTGCCGGTCAGGACCAGACCGGCCTCGTAGGTGTCGACGATCTCGTAGTTGAAGCGGGCCTTGCGATTTTCCGCGACAACCTTCTTGACCGTGCGTTCGCTGCCTTTCGGTGCCATCAGTTCATCAGCCCTGCATGCCTGAGCGCCGCGTCGATAGCCGACGCCGTGGCCGGCTCGAGCGCCGACAACAACGGCGAACGAACGGTAAAGCTCATTCGCCCGAGGCGGTTCAACGCATATTTGGCGCCGCAGACGCCCGGCTCAAGGAAGATGGCCTTGTGAAGCGGCATCAATTTGTCCTGAAGCTCCAAGGCCTTGGCATAGTTGCCGGCAAGGGTGGCCTCCTGGAACTCGGCGCACAGGCGCGGCGCGACATTGGCGGTGACGGAAATGCAGCCGACGCCGCCATGGGCATTGAAGCCGAGCGCGGTCGCATCCTCACCCGAAAGCTGCACGAAGGCCTTGCCGCAGGCCATGCGCTGCTCGGAAACCCTCTCGATCCTGCCGGTCGCATCCTTCACGCCGACGATCGTCGGATGGGCCTTCGCCAGCGCCGCCATGGTCTCGACGCTCATGTCGACGACGGAACGGCCGGGAATGTTATAGATCACGATCGGCAGCTTCACGCTTTCGGCGATCGCCGCGAAGTGGGCGAAAAGACCCTTCTGCGTCGGTTTGTTGTAATAGGGCGTGACGACGAGGATCGCGTCCGCACCGGCCTTTTCCGCATGCTGCGCAAGCTCGATCGCTTCGATCGTATTATTGGACCCGGCACCGGCGATGACCGGTACGCGCCGCGCCGACGCCTCGACGCACAGTTCCACGACCTTCTTATGCTCGTCGTGGGAAAGCGTCGGAGATTCACCCGTGGTGCCCACCGGCACAAGGCCGTGGCTGCCCTCTTTTATCTGCCACTCCACATGCGCGACGAAACTATCCGCATCAACCGAGCCGGCGGCGGTGAACGGCGTTACGAGTGCGGGAATGGAACCCTTGAACATGCACAACTCCTGACGACCGAGGGCGCAGAATACGCTCACGCTTTGGCCGCAATCGACGGTTAAAAAACTGCCGCACCATAATCATGTGACGTGTCTGCGGCAAGCGCTGAGAGGATGCATTTCGCTTTCGTTTCCGCGCAATCGACGCCGTCGAGCGAGACCGCAATGGGCGCCGGGTTTCGGGGAACGCGCACGCGCCGGCCGGCAAGCAAGCTGACAAATGTGGCTAGGTTTTCGCCGGCCGATCGGCTGTAATGGAGCGGCAATGAAGTCGAAGGATGGGGGACCACGGGGCTCTTGATGCGGGGAACAGTCTTTCTGCCGGTCGCCGCCATGATCGGTGCGGGGATGCTGGCTTTTTCGGCCGACGCAGCCGAGGGTCGGATTCCTGTACCGACGAGCAAGCCGGACGCCCGCAAGATCGGCAGCCTCGAAACCGGCGAACTCTCAACTATCCTCGGCGCCGATCTGAAAAGCGGTCTCGATGCCCTCTCCGATCGGCAACCGGACAAGGCGATCGCCGTTCGCGAGCGCATGCCGGCAGGAACGCTCGACCGCCATATCCTAGCCTGGGCGATCGCGGTGTCCGGACAGAAGGGCATTCCCTCCTTTGACATTGCCGAGGCGCAGCGGGAACTCCAGGGCTGGCCCGGTCTGAAATCACTGCGCTCCCATTCGGAACGGGCGCTTTATCGCGAGAACGCCCCGGCCGCCGATGTGATCGCCGCCTTCGGCACCACCCGCCCGGAGACGGCTGAAGGGGCGATCATCCTCGCACGCGCACTTGCAGCGCAGGGGCAGAGCTCGGCGGCCGCCACGCACGTGCGCGCATTCTGGCTGAGCGAAGCCCTGGACAAGGACACGGAAACGAAGATCCTTTCCGAGTTTTCCGATCTGTTGACGAGGGAAGACCACCGGCAGCGGATGGAAATGCTTCTCTACCGCGCCCGCATAGATCAGGCCGAGCGGTTCAGCGATCTCGGCAAGGCGCAATCGCTGTTCCGCGCCTGGGCCGCAGTGACCCGCGGCAGCAGCAACGCGGCCTCGCTCATCGAAGCGGTCGATGCTTCATGGCGCAGCAAGCCTTCCTACCTCTTCATTCGCATCGAGCATTTACGCAAGCAGCAGAATTACGCCGAGGCGGCCCGGCTTCTCGACCAGATGCCGAAGGACGACAGCGCCCTCGTCAATCCCGGAGAATGGTGGGTCGAGCAACGTATCGTCAGCCGCGGTCTGCTCGACGCCGGCGACTTCCGCGGCGCCTACCGCATCGCCGCCAACCATGCGGCAAAGCGCGCTACGGACCTCGTGGATGCGGAATTCCACGCGGGCTGGTATGCGCTTCGCGGCCTCGAGGAACCCGAGACGGCGGCGCTTCACTTTCGCAGGATTCTCGAGGCATCGAGCCGGCCGATCTCCGCCTCGCGCGCCTGGTACTGGCTGGGCCGCGCGGCCGAAGCGGGCGGCCCAGGCGACGCGCGCGAATATTTCACCAACGCGGCGCGCTATCCGGCGACCTTCTATGGACAACTCGCCGCCGCACGCCTCGGCCAGGCGAAGCTCGACATGAGCTACCCCTCACCCACCCAGGAAGACCGCATCCGGCTGGAAGGTCGCGAAGCCGTCAAGGCGATCGGCCGGCTCGAAGCCGCCGGCCATGGCTGGCGCGCCGAAAGTCTTTATCGTGCGCTTGCCGAGGAACTGACCAGCCCTGGGGAGCTTGCGATCCTGGCGGAGCGGGCCGAGAAGTCGGGCAATCACCAACTCTCGCTGCAGATCGGCAAGATCGCCTTCGGCCGCGGCATCGAGGTGGCTGCCCTCGCCTTTCCGATCGGAGTCATTCCGCCGAGCGCGGATATCGAGGGCGCCGGCAAGGCGCTCGCCTATGCCATCGCCCGCCAGGAAAGTGCTTTCAATCCGGCCGCCATTTCGGTGGCGAATGCCCGGGGGCTCCTGCAACTCCTTCCCGGCACAGCCAAGGGCGTCGCCAGCCGCTATGGCCTCGCCTATTCGAAGGACCGTCTGACGAGCGACGCCGGCTATAATGCGACGCTTGGAGCCCATTACCTCGGCGAGCAGATCGACAGCTTCGGCGGTTCCTACATTCTCACCTTCATCGCCTATAATGCCGGCCCACGTCGCGTTCCTGACTGGCTCGCCCGCTATGGCGATCCACGCGGAAAGCCCATCGACGAGGTCGTGGACTGGATCGAGCGCATCCCCTTCGAGGAGACGCGCAACTATGTCCAGCGGGTGATGGAGAACTATCAGGTTTATAAGTCGCGGCTGGGACAAGATGCGGATATCGTTGCGGATTTGAGGTTGGGACGCGCTTTGCCTTGAGCCCGGGCTGCGGGTGCGAACCGAACGGTCGCGCCTGACTGCAACGTTCCCCCGCGGCAACTCTGCCGAGAGAGGATCACATCATCGTGATCGTTTGGCCGCGTCCGGCACAAAATACGATTTCGGCCATTTTCCCCTGGAAGGGATTTACTTTCTCCTGAGAGGAAATGGTGAGGCCAATGAAGACCTTAGCAATTGTTGCCCTGTCGCTGGCCACGGTCATCAGCAGCGTTCCGCCCGCAGAGGCATTTCCGATCGTTCCGGCTCCGAAGCCGCAGGCCGCCGACGTGCAGTTGGCGCAGTTTCCCGACAGGGCGCGTTGCCCGGGTGTTGGTTGCCCGCGTATGGGGCGGGAACGCTGGCGTGGCAATAGGCATAACTATCGTGGAAATCGCTATTACGGGAACCGTTACCACCACCGCCGCTATTATCGCGATGACGACGACGATCTCGGCGCATTCTTTGGCGGCCTGGCAGCCGGCGCGATCGTCGGCGGCGTGCTGAGCCAGCCGAGATATGCGGCTCCGCGGTATTCCGGCGGCGGCAACGCACATGTCGAATGGTGCTACTCGCGCTATCGCTCGTACCGGGCCTGGGACAATACGTTCCAGCCCTATAACGGCCCGAGGCGCCAGTGCTATTCGCCCTATAGCTGATGAGTTTCGCACCTAAGACGTGAGTCTGAAGGGAGGAGCCGGCGCGCCTCCCTCGCCCGCATGCTCGGGCCGTCATTCTTGCGCGGCACCGACAGTTCATCACCGAATCCCCTGCCATTTACCGCCTGATTCATCCGCGGCATGTAAGCCCGCGGCCTTGTATCTCCTGTCCAGTCATAGGAATTATTTCTCACGTCTGACTGGAGGTCAGAAATGAATATCAAGAGCCTTCTTCTTGGCTCGGCTGCTGCTATGGCGGCAGTCTCCGGCGCGCATGCTGCCGACGCTATCGTCGCTGCAGAGCCGGAGCCTATGGAATACGTCCGCGTTTGCGATGCTTTCGGCACGGGCTACTTCTACATCCCGGGCACGGAAACCTGCCTCAAGATCGGCGGCTATATCCGCGTTCAGGGCGACTTCGGCCGTGACAATGTCAATCATCTGACCAGCTTCGATGATGACGGCACTTCCGATTGGGACATGTTCTCCCGCGCTTACATCTCGTTCGACGCGAAGAGCGATACCGAGTACGGCACGCTCACCGGCTTCTTCGCTTCCGAGTTCAATTCCGATACGGATTCGGCCTCGGACGGCGGCGGCGACAGCCACATCGACGTCGACGAAGCCTACATCGAGCTCGGCGGCTTCCGGGCCGGCTTCTTCTACAGCTGGTGGGACAAGGGCCTGAACGGCGAAACCGACTCGAGCGGCGAGAACACCGAGTTCAACTCGGTCCGCTATACCTATGACGGCGGCACTTTCCAGGCCGGCGTTGCTGTCGACGAACTCGAGGGTACTTCGACCAAGCCGAATGGCGTCGGGGTCGAAGGCATCGTATCGGCTTCGCTCGGCGGCGTGACTTTCGACCTGCTCGGCAGCTACGATACGGAATGGGAAGAAGGCGCGATCCGTGCCCTGCTCTCCGCGGATGCCGGTCCGGGCACCTTCCAGGTCGCCGGTATCTGGGCATCCGGCTCGAACGCATACTGGCATGACTCGGAGTGGGCCGTTGCTGCCTCCTACCGCTTCAATGTGAGCGACAAGCTTGCGATCACGCCCGGCGCTCAATACTGGGGCGGCCTGAACGAAAGCGACAAGCTCGGCGGCCGCTTCGACAACGATGCGGACCAGTGGCGTGTCGGCCTTACCGCCGACTACGACATCACCGAAGGTCTCGCGACCCGCTTCGCGATCAACTACACAGACCCGAGCAATGCTCCGGATTCCGTCAGCGGTTTCCTTCGCCTGCAGCGGGACTTCTAATCTGACCTAGTCAGGTAAAAGAAAGCCCGCAGCTCACAAGTTGGGTTGCGGGCTGTTGCTGTACTGCAACGCAAAGTGCGCCGCCAAGCGTTGAGATTGTTTGACTATAAGCACTGGTTTCATTGCCAGTGGTTTTTTGGCTCGTTCACGGAGAATGGGAAGGAAACGGCAAACGTGACGTCGGACGCTGAAAAACAGGTAGGTGATCTCGGTTTCCCGGATATGGGTTCGGGGTATGAGGTCAACTATACCTTCGGCCGGCAAGGGCCGATCGGCGTGGTCAAGGAGACCACGCTTGCCGAATTGCTTCAGCGCTATGCCGACATCCTGTGGGACGAAGGCAGGCACAAATACAATGTGAAGGCCTTCATCGGAGAGCTCGACGAGATCTTGCTCGGTGCCCGTTTCTCCGCCTTCTCGCAGGAATTGCTCGACGGCCTCATAGGTGCGCTACGCAAGCGCGGTAACAGCAACGCGACCATCAACAGGAAGATCGCGGCGCTGGGGAAGTTGCTGCGGAAAGCGTACAAGATGGGGGACATCCACAATCTGCCGGAATTCAAACGCCAAAAGGAGAAAGCGGGGCGCCTGCGCTTCCTGGAGGCCGACGAAGAAGAGGTGCTGTTCCGCGAAATCGCCAGCCGATCGGAACTCTATCTGTACCTCTCGATATTTCTGGTGGATACCGGTGCTCGCCTGGGCGAGGCCATTGCCCTCAAATGGAACGATATTCACGAGGGCCGGGCGACATTCTGGGTGACGAAATCGGGCCGCAGCCGCACAGTCCCGCTTACCGTGAGAGCAAAAGACGCATTGAAGCGCGTCGCGGACAGGTCCCCGGGTCCATTTTCGAGAATCGACCAGCAAAAATACCGTGCTGTCTGGAACGCCGCGAAAGTGGATGCGGGCCTCGGCAACGAAGACGATCTCGTTCCCCACATCCTGCGGCATACCTGCGCCTCGCGCCTGGTCAGAGGCGGGATCGACCTCAGGCGGGTTCAGATGTGGCTCGGCCACCAGACCCTCGAGATGACGATGCGCTACGCGCATCTGGCCTCCCATGACCTCGATATGTGCGTGCCCGTACTTGAGCGTCATCTCAAGTAATCGCGCATGAGCGCCGGCAGCAGCGCGCGTCCCCGTAGCCATACTCCAGAAAAGAGAAAGCCCGGCTTAAAGCCGGGCTTCCCTTCCACTGACCGAGGTCAGGTCAGATTAGAAGTCACGCTGCAGGCGGAGGAAGCCGCTGACGTACTCGTCACCATCATCCGGATCGGTGTAGTTGATCGTGAAGCGGGTAGCGAGACCTTCCGTGATGTCGTAGTCGGTCGTGATACCAACGCGCCACTGATCGTCGTTACCGAAGCTGGTGTTCGAGTCTTGCAGGCTACCCCAGTACTGAGCAGCCGGGGTGATCGCGAACTTGTCGGAAGCGTTGAAGCGGTAAGACGCAGCAACGGTCCACTCGGAGTCAGCCCAGTAAGCGTTCGGGTTGGACGCCCAGATGCCGGCGACCTGAAGGGTGCCCGGGCCGAGGTCTGCCGAGAGCAAGCCGCGGACAGCGCCTTCTTCCCACTCGGTGTCGTAGCTGCCGAGCAAGTCGAAAGCAACGCCGCCGAGCGTCGCGGAGACGATACCGGTAACGCCAACGCCGTTGGCCTTGGTGCTCGTGCCTTCGAGTTCGTCAACCGAGATACCGGCCTGGAAGGTGCCGCCGTCGTAGATGTAGGCGAGCGAGTTGAACTCGGTGACGTTGCCGAGCGAGTCGGTTTCGCCGTTCAGGCCCTTATCCCACCAGCTGTAGAAGAAGCCGGCCTTGAAGCCGCCGAGCTGGATGTAGGCTTCATCGACGTCGATCAGGCTGTCGCCTTCGTCGGTGTCGTTGTCGGCGTTGAACTCAGCAGCGAAGAAGCCGGTGAGCGTGCCGTATTCGGTGTCGCTCTTCGCGTCGATCGAGATGTAGGCGCGGGAGAACATGTCCCAGTCCGACGTGGACTGACCACCGAAGTCTTCCTGGTTCCAGCGATCGTCAGCTTCGTCACGACCGAATTCACCCTGGATACGGATGAAGCCGCCGATCTTGAGGCAGGTTTCCGTGCCCGGAATGTAGAAGTAGCCCGTGCCGAAAGCGTCGCAGACGCGAACGTATTCCATGGGCTCCGGCTCGGCAGCGACGATCGCGTCGGCAGCCTGGGCGCCGGAGACTGCTGCGAGAGCAGCAGCGGAGCCGAGAAGAAGGCTCTTGATGTTCATTTCTGACCTCCAGTCAAAAGTTTCAAACGGGTCTGGGTTTTTTTTGCTGAAGGACAGCGTTCCCTGCCCCATCCCCAACGTTCAAGAAGTCGGACGATCAACCGCCCTTGCTTCCGGAGTTGAAAATACAAAACCGGGTGGGGCGCGCAACGACCAACTTACCAGATCGACTCCTTTGCCCTGCCCTTCCCTGATCCCTGTTGCTGAAACGACACAAAATCGCCCCAGACGGCCCGAGGGAATTAACAAAGCGTTAAGAAAATCCTTTAGCGACGGGGGTTTAGCGCGAGGTCACTCCCGGCCATCTGTTCCGGAAAGGGGCAAAAAATGGCCAGAAAGGGGGATAAAACCGGGCAAGAGCGCTCCGCGAGACCGGTCCTTGCGGAAGCCATGGGCACGCCGATCGTCGGTTCGCGCGGATGGTCGAGGTGCTTCCTGGCCGATTCCCGGCAGAATCAGTGCGCAGGGATTCGCGAGTCGGCAGGCACCTCGACACAGTGCGCGCTCGCCGAGGCAATGGGTTCAGCCAAGCATGTCATCAAGCAGCAAACTCAGGAACGTGACGGCGGTGGCGGGAATGGGAATCCGTTCGATGAACTGTTCGGACCCGGCGGCAGAGCCATTTGCCATTGAAATTTGAGTTATAGAGTGGTACATATGTCCATCGTTGGAGTGAACCTGTGATCGTAGGCTTTCGGGACGACTGGCTTCGGACCTTCTTTGTGGATGATGTCCGTTCCCGTAACATCCCGTCCGATCTTGAAGCTCGGTTGTTCCGCAAGCTCCAGATGATTGACGATGCCGCAACCGACCAAGACTTGCGCGTGCCGCCCAGCAATCACTTCGAGAAGCTGCGCGGCAATCTGGCGGGGCTGCATTCGATCCGCGTCAACCAGCAATGGCGGCTGATCTTCCGCTGGGATGGGACGCGCGGAGAGGCCGACGGGATTTATCTGGACGATCACAGCTACCGATGAAAGCGAGGCGAACATGCTGACCACCAAGCGCAAGCCGGCGACTGTCGGCGAGATACTGACTGAAGAGTTCATGCGGCCGATGGGATTGACGCAGGGCGCGCTCGCCGAGGCGATGGGCGTCCAGCGCAAGCACGTCAACGAATTATGCGGCAACCGCAGGAACCTGACGGCGGCGACGGCGCTGATCCTCGCCCGCGTGTTCGGCAACAGCCCGGACTTCTGGCTCAATGTGCAGAGGCGCAACGATCTTTGGCTGGTGATGAATACGCCAAAGGAACGTGAGCGGATCGAGCGCGCGCGTCCGTTGGAGAATGCAGCCTGAGCACCGTCATGTGGACGAAATTGCGGGCGTCTCTGCATCTATGCAAGGAGATCAACATCTGCACCGTGCTGGCCGGGCAGAAGCTTGGAATCAAAGCAGTCGACGGAGCCTGCCCCGGACTTGATCCGGGGTATTGGCTCGTCAGCTTCATGCACGATGATCTGGGATATATCGACCTGGAGCAGAGGACTTTGCAAACCATCGACAACCCGTTCGGCACGAGGTTGTCACCCATGTCTTAAGGACGAAGTGTTACCCATGTGTCCGGGTCGGACAGAATGGGCCGAAATAAAATGGCGGAGAAGAAGGGATTCGAACCCTCGATACCGTTTCCGGTATACTCCCTTAGCAGGGGAGCGCCTTCGACCACTCGGCCACCTCTCCGTTAGCGCCTGACTAGTGTCACGGCGTTTCCAATGCAAGATTTTTTTGTCGAATTTCAGGAAATCATCCGATTTTCATCCGCTTCGGGCCGCGGCGCCCCCGAGTCATATGAGAACTAGGACCGCATCGGGCAATCGGGAAAGGTCTTGTCCGTCGCGCATGAAACGTCACAACGCCAAGTGCACTGACTTCTTCCGGGGGAATTCTTTCTCTGCGTCGATTCCGATTCCCATCCTTATGCGATAAGTTCCGCGGGCATTTCCGAACGGAGTACGGTTTTTCAAGATGTCCGCATTCTCACGCTTCACGCCACTCATCCAATCCCTGCCGGCCAGCGTCCCCTTTGTCGGCCCGGAAGCCCTCGAGCGTCAGCACGGCCGCAAGATTGCGGCACGCATCGGCGCCAATGAGAGCGGCTTCGGCCCGGCACCATCCGTATTGCTCGCCATCCGCCAGGCGGCCGGCGACACCTGGAAATATGCCGATCCCGAAAACCACGACCTGAAGCAGGCGCTTGCCGGCCATCTCGGCACCTCTCCCGCCAATATCGCCATCGGAGAGGGTATCGACGGCCTCCTCGGGCAGATCGTGCGGCTCGTCGTGGAAGCCGGCGCGCCGGTGGTGACTTCTCTCGGAGGCTATCCGACCTTCAACTATCATGTCGCGGGCCATGGCGGGCGGCTGGTCACGGTACCCTATGCCGACGACCGGGAAGATCTCGAAGGACTGCTCGCCGCCGTGGGCCGTGAGAATGCACCGCTCGTCTATCTGGCCAATCCCGACAATCCGATGGGAAGCTGGTGGCCCGCCGAGCGCGTCGTCGCCTTCGCGCAGGCCCTGCCGGAAACGACGCTCCTCGTACTCGACGAAGCCTATTGCGAAACGGCGCCGCGGGATGCGCTCCCGCCGATCGAAAGCCTTATCGACAAGCCCAACGTCATTCGCACGCGCACCTTTTCGAAGGCCTACGGCCTGGCAGGCGCGCGCATCGGCTATACGCTGTCGACGCCGGGGACCGCCCAGGCCTTCGACAAGATCCGCAATCATTTCGGTATGAGCCGCATCGGCGTGGCAGCAGCAATCGCCGCTTTGGCCGATCAGGACTATTTGAAGGAAGTCACGCTCAAAATCGCGAACTCACGGCAAAGGATCGGCCGCATAGCTGCCGATAGCGGACTCGCCCCCCTGCCCTCAGCCACGAATTTCGTGGCTGTCGATTGTGGAAAGGATGCAAGCTATGCACGGGCGATCGTCGATCGGCTGATGAGCGATCACGGGATCTTCATCCGCATGCCTGGCGTCGCGCCGCTCAACCGCTGCATCCGCATCAGCACCGCGCCCGATGCGGAAATGGATCTTCTTGCGGCCGCGCTTCCGGAGGTGATCAGGAGTTTGGCTGCCACCTGAACCGGCGGCAACCGCCACGCATCAGTGCATCGTCATCCATTCGCGTGCTGCGCGCAGCGCAGCGGCGAGATCCGACTTGCTCATCGTCGCCGCAAGGTCGGCTCGTAGATCCGCCGCGCGGTCCGAGCCCCTGATCGCGGCGATGTTCAGCCACTTGTGCGCGGCTACCAGATCGACGGGCCTGCCGCGGCCCGTCGCATAGGCGAGGCCCATCTCGCACAGAACGTCGGCACGGTTGCCGCCGCCGATGGCGTCATCCGAAACGATCTCAATGTTAAAGAGTGCCATTTTTCTTGTCCCTGTCTTTTCTTCGTTAGAGCGAAGCGGCCCGCCCGTATGGGGCGAGCTCTGCTTCAGCTGGTATTCTGGTCCCTGTTTCATCGAGCCTCTTGGCGGGCTTTCCGGGAAATCGCCCCGTCTTCTGCGGTGTCGCTTTCCGGTTGGTCGGCGGCTTATTTCGCCGCTCGTCTTATGGATGTGAATATGCCCGACGGCCTTCAATGGCCGCTTAAAATCCATGCTTAATTTGACGCAAACAAAGTCCAAACGCTTGGTAAACTTGGGTTTTCGTTAAGCATTGCAGGCCCTGCAGAGGCACGCATTCGCCTCGAATTTTACGAAAATTTCACGTCCGGATTTCAACCAAACGCTAACCATGAGAACAGCTGCTCTTTTCAAGGACGGTGCCGCCGCGCGCAACATGTCCTACAAAGCAACGCGCGGATATTTACGTTTACGTACGCGTAATATACTGTCTGCGCCGGAGTGATCTTCGTTCGCCCGATAACCCGTGCGGCGCTGCAGGAGATCGCGCTCCACAGGGAACCAGCACACGGCAGGACCGAAGGGCCTGCCGACTTCGGAGGAGATCGCATGATTCGCACATTGCTCGTCGCAGCAGCGCTTGGCCTTGCCGCAGCCGCCCCGGTCCACGCCGCCGAGCCGATCCTCGGCAAGTGGAAGACGGCGAGCGGCTCCACCGCGGAAATCGCCCCCTGCGGTGCGGCCTTCTGCGTCACGCTGAAGACGGGCAAGCACGCGGGCAAGCGTGTCGGTTCGCTGTCGGGAACCGGCGGCAGCTATAGCGGCGTGGTCACCGATCCCGAAAGCGACAAGACCTATAGCGGCACGGGGTCGGTGGACGGCAATCTGCTGAAGATGCGGGGCTGCGTGCTGAAGGTCCTTTGCAAGTCGCAAACCTGGACGCGTCTTTAAGCCTCGACAGCTAAAACATGGGCGGCGTTGCACCAGCCGCGACCTCTAGTGAGCCGTTGCACGGAGAGAGACCGGCTGGCTCTCGCTTCCAGTTATGCGGTCTGCCGACGGCATCGCCTGGGATAGGTGAAGGTCAAGCCGCTTGTCGTCTCCCCCCTTGTGGGGGAGAATATATGCGGCAGGCCCTCGTTTCCTGCTTCTCCGTTCTGTCCGTGGCATCGTCTCAGCGGGCGCGTTGGCCGAACAGAACCTTCTGCGCCTCTTCGTCCTCGGCGAGGCTCTTCTGGCGCGCCCGCTCCTCCTTGCCCACCTCGATGGCCTTCTTCACCGCCGGTCGCGCAAGCACGGCGTCGAACCAGCGCTTCAGATTCGGGAATTCGTTGAGGTCCTGGCCCTGATTCTCGTGCGGAATCACCCAGCCGATCGCGGCCATGTCTGCGATCGAGTAATCGCCGGCGAGGAACGGTCGGTCGGCGAGCCTCTTGTTCATCACGCCGTAGAGGCGGTTCACTTCATTGGTATAGCGGTCGATGCCGTAGGCGATCCTTTCCGGGGCATATTGGCGGAAATGGTGTGCCTGCCCCGCCATCGGCCCCAGTCCGCCCACCTGCCAGAAGAGCCATTGCTCGACGTCGACACGGGCGCGCTCGTCGGCGGGATAGAACTTGCCGTATTTGCGGCCGAGATACTGCAGGATCGCTCCTGATTCGAATACGGAGATGGGCTCGCCACCCGGACCGTCCGGATCGACGATCGCCGGCATCCGGTTGTTCGGCGAGATCTTCAGGAAGTCCGGCTGGAACTGATCGCCCCGGCCGATATTTATGTACTTGACGACGTAGGGAACGCCGAGCTCCTCCAGCATTATGGTGATCTTCCAGCCGTTCGGCGTGGGCCAATAATAAAGCTCGATCGGAGCGGTCATCGCGTCTCTCCTGATTTGTCGGAAGGACTGACTTAGGAACACGACGGCTCAACGGCAAGGCCGCAGTCCGACGCGCATTTGTTTAAGTGCATGATCGTTCTCCCTAAACCGCTGCACATGTTCGGCGCTGCTTAGATGAACGCCAGATGAACGGACGTCTCAGCCAGAGTTCAGTTTGGTTGTGCGAAAAGACAATCAATCGATTTGAACGTGTCTCGCTTCAACGGACGGAACCATGGACATTCTCGCTCGCCGCCTTACCATTATCAGCCTGCTCATGGTCGTCTTCGCGATGACGCTTGCCGCCGCAGTCGGCGCCGACACGGAACGCCGCCGCCAGAACACCTATATCGGCTCGCTCACGGATTGCACCGCTCACACGGCGCAATACTGCCAAGCCAAACTCTGAAGGAAGCTGTGGAATGGCCGCTCTCGTCTCCTCTGCCATTCTTTCGCTCAGGCTCCTGATACTCGCGGGCCTGCTGATCGCACCCATCGGAGCGGTCGCTTACAGCAAAGCCGCCGGCTACGGCATCGGCAAGAACGGTGCCGGCTTCGTTCTTTTCGTCACCCTTCAGCGCCAGGCGATGAGCTGATTTCGAGACCCGCTTTCTATCCTTGCATGTCGGTTGAAAGTCCGTTTCTCTCTTGATCGGGAGGACCTGAAACCGTGCCCGCATACGCTATCTATTTTCTCGCTGCTCTTGCCGAAATCACCGGATGCTTTGCCTTCTGGTCCTGGCTGAGACTTGGCAAATCCGCCTTATGGCTCATTCCCGGCATGGCTTCGCTCGCGCTTTTCGCCTGGCTGCTGACGATGGTGGACGCGGCAGCGGCGGGCCGCACCTATGCCGCCTATGGCGGCGTCTACATCGTCGCGTCGCTCTCTTGGCTCTGGCTTGCCGAAGGCGTCCGGCCGGATCACTGGGACATGACGGGCGCCGCCGTGGCGCTCGCCGGCAGTGCGATCATTCTCGCGGGGCCTCGCTGAAGTACAACGTGCGGCGCTGTAGAACAAAAAACAACACTCTTGTCGTTTGCTTGTCGAAAGGTGCAGCATATAATGCGACATGAACAAGCGAATCTCTTCAAACTCCGTCCTCTCCGTCGCCACCCCTGAACCCTTTGAGCCGCAGCTCTTCGACGATCCGACCGAGGCCGTCGATTGTCTGGAGGCGCTCTACGAGCGCAACACCCGCTTCCTCTGCGAAGGTTTCGAAGGGCTCGGAAAAAGCGGCAGGCCGCTCACCCGTTTCCGCGCCTGCTATCCGCAGGTCAGCATCGAGACGAGCAGCTTCGGACATGTCGATTCCAGGCTCTCCTTCGGCTATGTCAGCGCGCCCGGCGTCTACACGACGACCATCACCCGGCCCAAACTGTTCCGGCACTATTTGAAAGAACAGCTCGGCCACCTCATGCGCAACCACGGCGTCGGCGTCACGGTGTCGGAATCCTCGACACCTATCCCCCTCCATTTCGCCTTTGGCGAAGGGGCGCATGTCGAAGCGTCTGCGGCCGAAAGCATCGACATTCCGTTGCGCGACCTTTTCGACGCGCCGGATCTTACGACCACCGACGACGAGATCGCCAACGGCTCCTACGAGCCGGGACCGGGAGAACCGTCGCCGCTCGCGCCCTTCACGGCGCAGCGCATCGACTATTCGCTGGCGCGCCTCAGCCACTATACTGCGACCAGCGCCAGGCACTTCCAGAACTTCGTGCTTTTCACGAACTATCAGTTCTATGTCGACGAGTTCTGCGCCTGGGCGCGCCAGCAGATGGCGGAGGGCGGCAACGGTTACACCGCCTTCATCGAACCCGGCAACATCACCACACCGGCGGGTGCCGACCGGCCGGATGCCGACTATTCGCTCGCCCGTCTGCCGCAGATGCCCGCCTATCATCTGAAGAAGAAGGGGCACGGCGGCATCACCCTCGTCAATATCGGCGTCGGGCCATCCAATGCCAAGACGATCACCGACCATATCGCCGTGTTGAGGCCGCATGTCTGGCTGATGCTCGGCCATTGCGCGGGGCTGCGCAACAGCCAGCGGCTCGGCGATTACGTGCTGGCGCATGCCTATATGCGCGAGGATCACGTGCTCGATGACGACCTGCCGGTCTGGATTCCCCTGCCCGCACTGGCCGAGGTGCAGGTTGCCCTGCAGGATGCCGTCGCCGAAGTGACGGGCTACAAGGGCTACGACCTCAAACAGATCATGCGCACGGGCACGGTCGCGACGATCGACAACCGCAACTGGGAACTGCGCGACCAGCGCGGGCCGGTCAAACGACTCTCGCAGGCCCGGGCCATCGCGCTCGACATGGAATCGGCGACCATCGCCGCCAACGGGTTCCGCTTCCGCGTCCCCTACGGGACGTTGCTCTGCGTGTCCGACAAGCCCCTGCACGGCGAACTGAAGCTGCCCGGCATGGCAAGCGCCTTTTACCGGACCCAGGTGAGCCAGCATCTGAAGATCGGTATCCTCGCCCTGCAGAAACTGGCGGCAATGCCTCCCGAGAAGCTGCATTCACGCAAGCTCAGAAGCTTCTACGAGACCTCGTTCCAGTAGAGCCAGCATCTTATCGCGCAGAAGCGTTTCACGCTTTCGGCCGCAGGAGGAGCGACAGCATCGTGCCGGCCACCGCCGACACGATGACCATGAGGTGGGCATTGACACTGGCGCGGCCGAGCGTCTCGAGCGTCGCCTGATCCGCCGACGCTCCGAAGGAAACCGCGCCGGCGACGATCGCCGCTGCGTAGGTTCCCACACCCGCCGGCGCGTGCACCGGCAGCACGGAAGACAATTCGCCACCGAGCGCCCCGCCGAAGGAGGCGGCGAGTGGCGCGACCCCCATGATCGCGAGCACCCAGGCGAGAACGACGACCTTTACCGCCCAGTTCAGCATCGTCATCGCCCAGGCCCGCAGGAAAGCGGGAATGCCGATCGGCAGACCTGCCTCCGCCTCGTCCAGGAGCGGACCGGCCTTCGCCGGCGCGACACGGCGCATCACGGTGAGAGCTTTCTCCTTCATGAGAAAGAAGGCAAGAGGCGACAGAAAAGCGATCAGCCAGAGAACCCAGCCGATCGCCCCTTGGCCCCGCCCGGCCACCAGGCCCACCGCAGCGACGGTGAGCAGGGCGTGCAGATCCAGAAGCCGCATGACGAAGAGCGCCGCGGTGCCACGCACCAGCGGCACGCCGAATTCGCTGCGCATGAGCAAGGGAAAGCTCGTTTCGCCGGCTCTGAACGGCAGCATGATGTTGAGCAGATTGTGAACCTGGGTCACCCGGAAGAGAGACAGAAAACGGCCCCTGGTTTCACCCGGGAAGTAGTCGTGGATCCGATAGCAGCGGATGAAATAGGTGGCGACGAGAAGCGCTAGCGCCGAGAGGACCGGCCCGACGCCGATCTCGGCCCATTGCCGCAGCAGTACCGGCCAGCCCCAGACCCACTCTACGAAGATGGCATAAGCCGCGATTGCCGCCGCGGAAATCAGTGCCAGACGGTTGCGCGCGAGCCACGACCGCCGGCTGCGCTCCCAGTTCGTATTCATCGAGACCGTTTTCCTGTATCAGCAATGCGATTCGACATTGGTTATAACCTCATAAGTATGCAAGAAAACCTGCAAGCCCACCGGAGACTGCCCCCTTGAATCGCATCGAAGAACCCGTGAAGCCGATGACCGAAGTCCTGGAGGGCGTCGAGCTCTCCATAGTCGTGCCGGTGTTCAACGAGGAGGAGAGCGTCGGGCCGCTCGTCACGCGCATCCGGGCGGCCATGGCCGGGTTCCTGAAGTCATGGGAGCTCATCCTCGTCGACGACGGGAGCACGGACCGGACCCTGCCGAATGCGCGCAAGGAGCTTTCACACCCCGACCTGCAACTGAAGATCATCGAGCTCCAGAAGAATTTCGGCCAGACGGCCGCAATGCAGGCGGGAATCGACGCGGCCTCCGGCCGGCTGATCGCGACGCTCGACGGCGACCTCCAGAACGATCCGGCGGACATTCCCAACATGGTCGCGGCGATAGAAGAGCGCGGGCTCGACCTCCTTGTCGGCTGGAGGCAAAACCGACGCGATGCGCTGATTCTGAGGAAGATCCCTTCCTGGTGCGCCAACGTTCTGATCGGCAAGATCACCGGCGTGAGATTGCACGATTATGGCTGCAGCCTGAAGATCTACCGCGGTTCCATCATCAAGCAGGTGAAGCTGATGGGGGAAATGCACCGCTTCATTCCCGCCTGGGTGGCGGGTGTCGTGCCGAGCAGCCGGATCGGGGAGATGCCGGTGACCCATCATGCGCGGCATTACGGCACCTCGAAATACGGTATCTCGCGCACGTTCCGGGTTATCCTCGATCTGCTCGCGGTCTTGTTCTTCATGCGCTACAAGGCGCGGCCCGGGCACTTTTTCGGCTCCATTGGCCTGGCCGCAGGCGGCCTCAGTGTGCTGATCCTTCTCTATCTTGCGATAGACAAGTTCATCCTCGGCAACGACATCGGCACCCGTCCGATGCTGATCGTCGGCGTGATGCTGTTCCTCTCGTCGATCCAGCTGATCACCACCGGCATTCTCTCGGAGATGATGGCGCGCGCCTATTTCCGCGACGATGAAGTGACGAGTTACATCGTGCGCCAGACTTTCGAGCGGGAGCAGCCGCATGCTTGAAGCGGTCAATCGGCGGCCTGGAGCGGCCGTCCTGGCGGTTGCCGGCTATTTCCTGCTGTGCATCATCCTGCGGGTCTCCGTCTCGAGCTCACTGGAGATCGACGAGGCGGAACAGGCATTTCTGTCTCAGTTCCTCGCCCTCGGATACGGGCCGCAGCCGCCCTTCTACAATTGGCTGCAATATGGACTGGCAGAGCTCATCGGACCTTCGCTGGCGACGATGACCATCCTCAAGAACGGGCTCCTTTTTCTCTGTTGCCTGTTCTATGGTCTTGCGGCACGGCTCGTGCTGGCCGACCGGCGTCTGCCCCCGATCGCGATGCTCGGCGTTCTCACGCTACCCCCAGTCTTTCTACTCGCACAGCGCGACCTTTCGCACACAATTGCAGCACTCTTCGCCGTCTCGTTGTTTCTGTACGGCTTCCTGAGGACGCTCAAGCGGCCCAGCCTCTTTTCCTATCTCCTCACCGGGGTCGCGGTGGGTATCGGCCTGATGGCGAAGTACAATTTCGTCCTGGTGCCGGTCGCGGCGATTGTCGCCGTTTTGCCGGAACGGGAGCTGCGGGCGCGGATACTCGACTGGCGCATTCTGCCGGCGATTGCGATAGCAACTCTCATCGTTCTGCCCCACGCCTACTGGATGCTGCAGAATTTCGGTTTCGCCTCGGGTGGGACCTTGAACGAGATGAGGGAGCGCGAGGCGGAGGGACTTCTGCTTCAGGCCTTTTACGGCGTCTATTCGCTCGGCTCAGCCATCATCGGCGGCAGCCTGGTGCCGCTGCTCGTATTCGGCCTCGTCTTCCGCGGCAAGCTCCGCGCGATCTGGCAGGCGGAAAGCCAGTGGAGCAGGATCGTAGGGCGGATGCTCGCCCTTTGCCTGATTGCGGTCCTCCTGGTCGTACTCGGCGTGGCCGCCACCCATGTACGGGAAAAATGGCTGGTCCTCTTCCTCGTTCTCATTCCGCTTTATCTCTGCCTGAAGATCGAGGCGGCGAATATCGACCTCACAGACAGCCTCAGGCGCTTCTTCCTGCTGGTCTGCGTCATCGCGCTGGGTGCACTCGTGATGGTATCGGCGCGCGCCGTCGTC
Organism: Ensifer meliloti; assembly: GCF_030064585.1. Taxonomy (NCBI): domain Bacteria; kingdom Pseudomonadati; phylum Pseudomonadota; class Alphaproteobacteria; order Hyphomicrobiales; family Rhizobiaceae; genus Ensifer; species Ensifer meliloti. The sequence continues at coordinate 3,411,638 of NZ_CP120365.1, read as the reverse complement.
CGGCCGTGGTTCGGCGACTATTCGAGGCTGAATATACCCTACGCCGCATTTGCCGAAGCGGTGGCGCAGGCGGAAGGCGGCCAGCCGGCGCTTATCCTCGCCAATGACAAGCAGATTGCGGGAAATCTCCGAACGCAGTTCAGCCGGGCACAGGTCACGATGCCGAGGCCCTCAAATGCGCTTCCGGTCGATATGTCGAGAAGACCCCTTCTCCTGGTCTGGCACGATGACGCACAGCCGGAAGCGCCCGTTCCCGACCTGCTGCGGAACGCTCTATCCGAACTTGGTGTCCCGGAGGCGGCAGCGGCACCGCGCCACCTCGCCCTTCCCTATCTCTACGGGACCGGCTCGGATCGCTATGGCTTCAGCTATATCTGGGTCGCGGAATAGCGCGCGGGAAAACCGCTACACGGTTTTCCCGGCATTGCTCTCCTGCGAGCCGACCAGCAGCTTCAGTTCGCCGGGGTGAACGCGCAACGCGACCCGACCGCTTCTGATCGGAACGAGTTCGCCATCGATGACGCAGTTGATCTTCCGGTCCATCTTTGGAAAGTGCAGGTCGACCGTCAGAGCGCTCATCTCGGTGATCAGCGTGCTGCTCCTGAATTTTCCGCGCAGGATGTCGAAAGAGAGCTTCGCCACGCCGGCGGGGCTCAGCGGCGGCGCCGTGTAGAAGCCGAGGTGGCCGCTCGTCAGGTCTTCGGCATACATAAGCGTGTCGTGGCCGAAATGGTTGTTCGAAACCGAAATCGCCGAAACATGCCTTCGCTCGCGGTGCCCGTCCGCGTCGAATTCGATCTCGAAATCCGGTGGATTGAAGATGACACCGATGGCGGCGCGTGTGCTGGCGCTGATCTTCCCGAGTCGGGATGCGAACCGATAGGATTGACGATAGCGTACCATGCGGGCGTGAAGGCCCATCGAGAACTGGTGCACGAAGGCACGGCCGTCGGCGCTGCCTATATCGGCATCGATGATACGGCCATTGGCCAGCACCTCCGGGACCTTCCAGATATCGAGCGGCAGCTTCAGGGAGCGCGCGACGAGATTCATCGTGCCGGCGGGAACGATACCCAGCGGCATGCCGGTTTTCCAGGCGACGCCTGCCGCCGCCGAAATCGTGCCGTCGCCTCCGCCGGCGACTATCGCATCGAGATCGCCCCGCCCGCAGGCGGTCTCCAGAGTATCCCGCATCTCGTCCGCTCCGACCACGGCGATTTCAATCTCGTGGCCGACAGCCCGAAAGTCCTCCTCGACTTTCCTGCTGTAGGCGTCCATGTCCGTCGTTCGAAAAGTCCCCCCATCTCGATTGAAGATGGCCTTGACTTTCAATGGCTGCTGCCTCCGTCGTGCGAGTGCGTTCAGCTTCTCAGATAAGAGCGGCCGCGGGGGTTTCCATAGCCGGGCGACGAAAATTCCGGGCGGCCTTATCGCCGGCCGCTTCGGCGTGGAGAGGTTTCGACGAAGCGATCAAGCGCGCTTGAGTTCGGGCCGCGAGCGGGATTCGAGCGGCTTCAATGTCATGCTATCGCCGTTGCAGAGGACATTCTCGTCGCCCCAGGCTTTCAGGGCCATGATCACCGGTTTCAGGCTTTCTCCCCTCGCCGTCAAGGCGTAGTCGACACGCGGCGGAACGACCGGAAAGACCGTACGCGACAGAAGCGCCGCCTCCTCCAGTTCACGCAACTGCCTGGTCAGCATACGCGGCGTCACGCTCGGCAGCCTCCTGCGCAGTTCGTTGAAGCGCAGTACGCCTTCGCTCATCAAGTGATAGAGGATGACGCCCTTCCATTTGCCATCGATGAAGCTCAAGGCCGACTCCACCGGGCAGCCCGGAAATGTGTTCGTCAGTTTCGCGCGCGGCCGGGACATACGGTATCCTTTTCGACACTATAGGCCAAATTTGTGCATTCTTGTGCCTTTTGAGCATAGGGCCCATGTAGCACCTGTTCAATTTCAAAAGGAGCATTCCATGCGTGCCGTCGCCTACAAGACACCGCAACCCATCGCCAACGAGACCGCCCTGATCGACGTGGACCTGCCCGTGCCGACGCCGGGAGAGCGCGATCTCCTGGTGGAAGTCAGGGCGGTTTCCGTCAACCCGGTCGACACCAAGGTGCGCGCCGGCGTTCAGCCGGAGCCGGAGCAGCTGAAGGTTCTTGGCTGGGATGCCGCCGGCGTGGTCAAGGCGGTCGGCCCGAAGGTTACCCTCTTCAAACCCGGCGACGAAGTGTTCTACGCAGGCGCCATCGACCGGCCGGGGACGAATGCGGAGCTTCACCTCGTGGACGAACGGATCGTCGGGCGGAAACCGCAGTCGCTCGACTTCGCAGCCGCCAGCGCCTTGCCGCTTACGGCGATCACCGCATGGGAGACGATTTTCGATCGCCTCAGGGTCAATGATCCCGTGCCGGGTGCAGCGAATGCGGTGCTGATCATCGGGGGTGCCGGCGGCGTCGGCTCGATCGCCATCCAGTTGCTGCGCGCTTTGACCAATGTCACCGTCATCGCCACCGCTTCACGCGCCGAAACGCGCGAGTGGGCCTTGAAGCTCGGTGCCCATCATGTGCTCGACCACAGCCGCCCGCTTGCGGCGGAGATAGAGCAGCTCGCCCTCGGCGCGCCGGCCTTCGTGTTTTCAACGACCAACACCGACAAGCATGTCGACGAGATCGCCAAGCTGATCGCGCCGCAGGGACGCTTCGCGCTGATCGACGACCTGGCCGTCCTCGACGTCACGCCGTTCAAACGCAAATCCGTCTCGATCCACTGGGAGATGATGTTTGCGCGTCCGCTGTTCGGAACCCCGGACATGATCGAGCAGCACAATCTCTTGAACAGGGTCGCGGAACTGGTGGATGGCGGCAAGATCCGCACGACCTTGACGGAGACGCTCGGCCCCATCGACGCGGCAACGCTCAGGAAGGCGCATCAGATGATCGAAACCGGCCGTACGCGCGGCAAGCTGGTGCTCGCCGGCTTCTGATCCGGCGCGATGTGGGCCGTCTGCAAGGCCCCGCCCCAACCCCTCCCCACAAGTGGGAGGGGTTGGGGCGGGGAAGTTCTTTGGAGCTTCTATCCGTGAATGATTTCACGGTGGCGCTGGAGCCGGCGCCCGTAAGCCTGGCTCACCCGGTCGAAGATGATCGCGATCCCGACGATGGCGAGGCCGTTGAAGATGCCGAGCGTGAAATACTGGTTGGCGATCGCCTTCAAGACCGGCTGACCCAGGCCCTGAACGCCGATCATCGAGGCGATGACGACCATGGCAAGCGCCATCATGATGGTCTGGTTGATCCCGGCCATGATCGTCGGCAGCGCCAGCGGCATCTGCACGTTCTTCAGCTTCTGCCAGTTCGACGAGCCGAAGGCGTCCGCCGCCTCCAGCACATCCTTGTCGACCAGCCGGATGCCGAGATTGGTCAGGCGGATCATCGGCGGGATCGCATAGATGACGACGGCGATAAGCCCCGGAACCTTGCCGATGCCGAGAAGCATCACGACGGGAATGAGATAGACGAAGCTCGGCATCGTCTGCATCACGTCGAGCACCGGATTGACGATGTTCTGGAAACGATCGGAACGTGACATGATGATGCCCATCGGTATGCCGATCGCTATCGACAGGACCGTACAGACGAAGATCATCGAGATCGTCTTCATCGTGTCGTCCCACATGTCGAGATAGCCGATGAGGAGCAGGGTACCGATGGCACCGGCGACGATCTTCCAGTTGCGGCTGGCGAACCAGGCGATCACGGCGATCAGTATGAGAATGATCGGCCAGGGCGTTCGCGTCATGAAACGCTCGGCGTGGATCAGGAAGAACTGGAGCGGGTCGAAGAACGATTCGATCGCGTCGCCATAGGCGCGTGTGAAGCTACGAAACCCTTCGTCGATGATCTTCTTCAACTGTCGAAGCCGATCGTCGTCCATGTGCGGAAATTTGGTCAGCCATTCCATGTGTCGATTCCCCTTCGCACTCTTTTGGGCGGCTTATGGTTGTTATTGCTTTGCCGCCTGCCTTTTAACGCTAACCCGCGGTGTAAACGATGAAGCTGCGCAATCTTATTCTCAAACCGACATGCGGTGAACGAAATCTTGCGCCATCCTTCGAAAACCACGCACTCCAAAACAAAAAAACGGCGCGCTTTTACGCGCGCCGTTCCTTCGAAGAGAGTCGATCAGAGGGCAGCCTCGATCTTCTCGGCGACTTCGGGGGAAACCCACTTGGTCCAGAGGTCCGGGTTTTCCTCGAGGAAGTGCTTCGCGCCTTCCTCGCCGCTCGCCTGGTTGTCGGTCATCCAGGCCATGAGCTTGTTGACCGTGTCGTTCGTCCATGCGCGGGTGTTGAGGTATTCCATGGCCGGGCCGGCGCGGTCGGCGAATTCCTTGGTCACCAGCGTCTGGACCTTGTCCTTCGGCCAATCGTTCTTCTTCGGATCCGGGCAATCCGCGACCGTGTTGCAGCGCTTCCATTCGGCCATGTCGTTCGGAACGCCGTGCTCGAGCTTGACCATCTCGTACTTGCCGAGCAGCGCCGTCGGGGCCCAGTAGTAGCCGGCCCAGCCCTGCTTGCGCTCATAGGCCTTGGCAATCGAGCCGTCGAGGCCGGCTGCCGAGCCGGTGTCGACCAGCGTGAAGCCCGCCGCCTCGGCGCCATAGGCTTTGTAAAGCTGGGTCGTCACGACCGTGCCGCCCCACCCTTGAGGACCGTTGAAAATAGCGCCCTTGCTCGGATCCTCCGGATCGGGGAAGAGTTCCTTATGCTTCAGGACGTCGTCGATCGTCTTGATGTCGGGATTGGCATCGACGATGTATTTCGGCACCCACCATCCCTGGACGGCGCCATCCGAAAGCGCGACTGCGGCGCCGACGAGCTTGCCTTCCTGGAGACCGCGGTTCACCACGTCCGGCAGCAGGTCGACCCAGCCCTCCGGCGCGATGTCCGGCTCGCCCTTCTCGATCATCGATGTGATGGTCGGCACCGTGTCGCCGACGACCAGCTCTGCACTGCAGCCGTAGCCTTCGGTCAAAATGAACTTGTCCACACTCGCCAGGACTTCGGCGCTCTGCCAGTTCATGTTGGCAATCGTCACATCGCCGCATTCCGCCGCCGATGCCGCGCTGCCGAGTCCCAAAAGACCGGCGGCCAGGCATGTCGTTGCAAGAAGTTTCTTCATTTCGGCTCCCTCTGTTTTGGCGGTGTCTCTATGGCGGACTGCCAGCCTCACCGCAGCTGCTGACAGTGAATGGTACAAGCACCCGCCCCGGTCCGATGCCGGGCGACAGCTCGCGGGCCAACCGATACCTGTTCGGACCGGTGCCGCCCACATTGCTATCGTGTCTTTCCGGCAAACACTTTCCCATTTGCGTCAGCGGCTGACATTCCTGCCGTTTGTCAAACTACACAAATAATTGATGGGTTTAACCCCCTTTTTTAAATTCATTTGCCGGCAACCCCCACCATCCACGTCGGAAGCTGGACGACTGATAAGGACATGCGAAAAGGCCGGCGATCGCTCGACGGCCTTTTCGGGAAGTGCAATTGCGTGTTCGGACAGGGGGCGTTCGACCTGCCTCTCCGAACATTCACATGTTCGGATAGACCGGCCCTTCGCCCGCTTTCTGCTGGCGGGAGTCCGTACAGGCCTGCCTCTCCGAACATTCACATGTTCGGATAGACCGGCCCTTCGCCCGCTTTCTCCTGGCGGGAGTCCGTACGGGCCTGCCTCTCCGAACATTCACATGTTCGGATAGACCGGCCCTTCGCCCCCTTGTGGCGGCACCCAGTTGATGTTCTGGTTCGGGTCCTTGATGTCGCAGGTCTTGCAGTGGACGCAGTTCTGGGCGTTGATGACGAAGGTCGGCTGGCCGTCCTTCTCCACCCATTCATAGACGCCGGCCGGACAGTAGCGCGAAGATGGGCCGGCATAGACCTCGTATTCCGAGCGCTTCTGCAGGTCCCAGTCCTTCACCTGCAGATGCACCGGCTGGTCCTCCTCGTGATTGGTGTTCGACAGGAACACCGAGGAGAGCCGGTCGAAGGTCAGCACCCCGTCCGGTTTCGGATAGTCGATCTTCTCGTGCTTGGCGGCCGGCTCGAGCGATTGCGCATCGGTCTTGCCGTGCTTCAGCGTCCCGAAGAAGGAAAAGCCGAAGAGCTGGTTGGTCCACATGTCGAGACCGCCGAGCGCCACCCCAACGGCGGTGCCGAATTTCGACCACAGCGGCTTGACGTTCCGGACCCGCTTCAGGTCCTGGCCGATAGCGCTCTCGCGCCAGCCGCGCTCGATCTCGATCGGCTCGTCATTGGCGCGGCCGTCGGCGATCGCCGCCGCAAGCTTCTCCGCGGCGAGAATGCCGGACAGCACCGCATTGTGGCTGCCCTTGATGCGCGGCACGTTGACGAAGCCGGCCGAGCAGCCGATCAGCGCCCCGCCGGGGAAAGACAGCTTCGGCACCGACTGGTAGCCGCCTTCGGTGATGGCGCGGGCGCCGTAGGAGAGCCTTTTTCCACCCTCGAAAGTGCCGCGGATCGCCGGATGCGTCTTGAAGCGCTGGAATTCCTCGAACGGATAGAGATACGGGTTCTTGTAGTTGAGGTGGACGACGAAACCGACGGCCACCAGATTGTCCTCAAGGTGATAGAGGAAGGAGCCGCCGCCGGTCTTCATGCCGAGCGGCCAGCCGAAGGAATGCTGCACGAGGCCCGGCTTATGATTTTCCGGTTTCACCTCCCAGAGCTCCTTCAGGCCGATGCCGAATTTCGGCACGTCGCAGCCCGCGTCGAGCTTGTATTTGGCAATCAGCTGCTTGGCGAGCGAGCCACGCACGCCCTCGCCGATGAGGGTGTACTTGCCGAGCAGCTCCATGCCGCGGGCGAAGTTCGGCCCCGGCTCGCCGTTCCGCTCGATCCCCATGTCGCCGGTGGCAACGCCGATCACCGCGCCCTCGTCATTGTAGAGCACTTCCGTTGCGGCAAAACCCGGATAGATCTCGACGCCGAGCGCTTCCGCCTGGGTGGCGAGCCAGCGACAGACATTGCCCAGCGATACCACGTAGTTGCCGTGATTGTTCATCAGCGGCGGCATCAGGAAATTGGGAAGGCGGACAGAGCCTGCGGGGCCGAGAAAGAGGAACTGATCGTCGGTGACTTCCGTCTTGAACGGGTGGTCCGGTTCGTCGCGCCAGCCTGGCAAGAGCCGGTCGATGCCGATCGGGTCGACCACGGCGCCGGAGAGGATATGCGCGCCCACTTCGGCGCCCTTCTCCAGCACCACGACCGAGAGTTCCGGATTGACCTGCTTCAGCCGGATCGCCGCGGCAAGCCCCGCCGGTCCCGCCCCGACGATCACGACGTCGAATTCCATGCTCTCGCGTTCGGGGAGTTCTTGTTGCTCGGTCATTACACTCTCCAGTTTTGCCGGTCTTCTGCCGGCTCCGTTCCCGGCCAAATCATCCCGTCATGACAAATGCCGTAAACCTTGTCGAGCCGGGATGCGACAGACTGTCTCTGCATTTGCGCATGAGTTCATGAGTTTACTATGTTACTGGAACGTAAACGTAAATAGTTTGCCCCGGATGTGGCAGTCGGCAGCTTGCTTTTGCAGCGCTCGCATGCGAGGAGGCCCGCCCCACCCCGCAAGCCGCATCACCGACAAGACGGAGACGATCATGGCATCCGCCCTAGGCCTCGACTTCGGCACGACCAATTCCGTACTGGCGCAGACCGAAGGCGCATCGACGCGCTCCATCGTCGTGGAAAGCCCGACCGGAAGATCGGACACGACGCGGACGGCCCTGTCTTTCCTGAAGGATGCGGGTCCCTCGCCGCTGAAAGTGGAAGCAGGACAGGCGGCAATCCGCGAGTTCATCGACAATCCGGGCGAATGCCGCTTCCTTCAATCGATCAAAACCTTTGCTGCGAGTGCGCTCTTCCAGGGCACGCTGATCTTCGGCAAACGCTACGAGTTCGAGGATCTGATGCAGCGCTTCCTGACGCGGCTCAGGGACTATGCCGGAAATAACTGGGAGGCCACCTTCAGGCGTGTCGTCATCGGCCGTCCCGTGCATTTCGCGGGCGCCAATCCGGACGAGAAACTGGCCCTCGAACGCTACAATCGCGCGCTTACCCGCATGGGCTTTCCCGAAGTCCATTACGTGTACGAGCCGGTCGCGGCCGCCTTCTATTTCGCGCGCAATCTCGATCGGGACGCGACGGTGCTCGTCGCCGACTTCGGCGGCGGCACTACCGACTACTCGATCATCAGATTCGAGAGCCAGGCCGGTCGGCTGACGGCAACGCCGATCGGACATTCCGGCGTCGGCATCGCGGGAGACCATTTCGACTTCCGGATCATCGACAACATCGTCTCGCCGCTCATCGGAAAGGGGAGTCTGTTCAAGAGCTTCGACAAGTTGCTTGAGGTGCCGTCGAGCTACTACGCGAATTTCGGCCGCTGGAATCAGCTTTCGATCTTCAAGACGTTGAGAGATTTCACTGAATTGAAAAAGCTGGTGCGGGCAAGCCTGGAGCCGGAGAAGCTGGAGTCCTTCGTGGAGCTCATCGAGCATGACGAAGGCTATCCGCTCTACCAGGCGGTCTCGGCCACCAAGATGCGGCTCTCGCAGGCGGAGGAAACCGAATTCGCCTTTGCGCCGCTGGGAGAGCGCGCACGCCGTACCGTTCGCCGGGACGAGTTCGAAGGCTGGATTGCGCCTGACCTCGCCCGCATCGAGGAGGCGCTTGACGAGGTCCTTTCAACGACTGCGACCACGCCGGGCGGGATCGACAAGGTGTTTCTGACCGGCGGGACGTCCTTCGTGCCGGCGGTTCGCCGTCTCTTCGAGAACCGCTTCGGCAAAGAGCGTATCGAGAGCGGCGGCGAGCTCCTGTCGATCGCCCATGGCCTGGCGCTCATCGGCGAGCGCGACGACATTGCGGCCTGGACAGCGGCGGCCTGAAGGCGGTCCCTGCCGCTACAGATTTAAGGAACGTGCAGTGGACCACCCCCACCGATCTGTTACATTCGCCCCATGATCTCGGCCAACGACCTCTCCTGCTCCGAACTCGCTGCCCTTCTCGCCTTCCATGCGGAGGCGGGTGTCGAGTGGCTCCTCGAAGAAGAGCCGGTCGATCGGCTCGCTGAATTCGAGGCGATGAAAAGCAGGCGCGCACAAAGCCGCGCCGTGCCGCAAACCGGCGCGACCACAGTCGAACCGCAGCAGTCTGCTCCCCCTGCCGCCGCCCGCGAGCGTCGCTCCGCGCCTCCGGCACCCCCTCCGGCACCCCCTCCGGTGGTGGCGATACCGGACGAGCAGGCCATCAAGGAGGCGCAGTTCGTCGCGGATGCCGCGCGATCGCTGGGAGAGCTGCGTACGGCCATGGAGGCCTTTGCCGGCTGCAATCTCAGGAACAGCGCCCGCAACCTCGTCTTCGCCGAAGGCAGTGCGGCCTCGGGAGTCATGATCATCGGTCCGATGCCCTACGCGGATGACGACCGCGACGGCCGCCCCTTTGCGGGACGGCACGGCGAGATGCTCGAACGCATGCTGTCCGGCATCGGCCTCTCGCGCGAGGACGTCCTTCTTGCCAACGCCGTGCCCTGGCGGCCACCCGGCAACCGCGTTCCGAGCGCCCGTGAGGCGGATATCTGCCGGCCGTTCATCGAGCGTCAGATCGCGCTGGCCGAACCCAAGCAGTTGCTTCTACTCGGCAACTTCACCGCCCGCTTCTTCTTCGGCGGCGAAACGATCCATCAACTGCGCGGCGAATGGCGAGAGCTCACCTTTGGCGGCACCAGCATTCCGACGCTCGCCACCTTGCATCCGCAGGACCTTGTCGCGGCGCCGATCAACAAACGCTTCGCCTGGCTGGACCTGCTGGCGTTCAAGTCGCGCCTCGGCTGATGCCACTGCTGGATTCATGAACAAGGTGTGAAAAAAGCCATGCGATTTGCGCATGTCTGAGCGGCGTTTTAACGCATTGCAAAATCAATGCTGCACCGCAATATAAGGCAACGGGAGGAATGGATAAGGAACTGAACCATGACTGCCCGCTATCGCCCGATTCACAGCAGCTTCGAGACGCTCCGCTACGCCGGTGCTTCCTCGCGCACGCCGTTCAACAGCTTCGGTTCGGCTGCCAACGAGCAGCTGACCGCAATCGGCCTCGCGCGGACGACCCGCCCGGCTCAGATCTTCGCCGAATTCATCCAGCGCTGAACGCCCCGCGTCGGAACGACTGCAGGAGGGAACGATCATGTCCAAGCCGCTCGACAGCATTCGCGCTCTCGTCGACACGATCTCCGACATTCGCACCGCCGTCCGCGCGTCTCGCGAGTATAGCCGCCTTAGCATCGCCAGCGACGGACGGCGCGTCCATGACGGCGCGGCGAGCCGGTTGCTGCCGAGCTAGATCACGTGGTTCCAGGTCGGATCGACCTGTAACCAATGTGATCGATTCCAATTGGTTGAACGCGGGATGCGGGCGGAAAACCGCACACATTTTTCCTCATCCCGCTTCAGCCTTTCCCGCTGCGTCATTTCACCATTCCCTGTCGCAATCGACAGCGCCCCGGAACTTCGTTACAGCCACTCTCGATTCCGTTTTGACGGAGTGACGAAGTTCATCGGCCGAAGCCGAAACGAAGCCGCTCCTTATCCCCTCACCAGGAGCGCCGATGCTGGCGAATTTCGCTTCCGTTTTCAGCCTGATGCTCTCGACCTTCCTGATGATGGTCGCATTCGGGCTGCAGAGCTATGTCATCCCGGTACGCTCCGTGGCGGAAAGCTGGTCGACCCTCACCATCTCGATCTTCGCGACCGGCTACACGCTGGGGTTCACCCTTTCCTGCATCGTCACGCCTAAATTCGTCCTGCGCGTCGGCCATGTCCGCGTCTTCACCGCCCTGATAACGCTCCTGTCCATCGCGATCCTGATGTGCGGGCTCGTCGTCGATTGGCGTGCCTGGATCGGCTTCCGTGCCGTGTCGGGCTTTGCGATTGCCGGAAGCTATCTGGTCATCGAGAGCTGGCTGAACGAGCGCGTGACGAACGAAAATCGCGGCCTGCTCTTCTCGCTCTATCTCATAACCACGATGGTCGGCACGATCGGCGGACAGTACCTGGTGCCGCTCGGTGATCCGAGCAACACCTCCCTGTTCATCCTTTGCGGCGTCCTGTTCTCGCTCGCCCTGCTGCCGACCGCCCTCTCCTCCTCACCGATGCCTGCACCCCCGGCACGGGCAAATTTCGATATCCCCGCACTCTATCGCCGCTCGCCGGTCGCGGTCGTCGGCGGCTTTCTCGCCGGTGCGCTCTCGGGCGCATGGCTCAATCTCGGCGGCGTCTTCACCCAGAAGATCGGCCTTTCGACCGGCGAGGGAGCGACACTGCTCGCGTCGCTTCTGGCCGGCAGCGCGATCTCGCAGGTCCCGATCGGCCGTGCCTCGGACCGGATGGACCGGCGCATCGTCATGGTTGCCTGCGGCATCGCCGGCGTCGTGTCGTGCCTTGCCATGTCCGTCTCGATTGCGAGCAGTCCCCCGGTTCTCTATGCACTCGCCGCCTGCATCGGCACGGTCCTCTTCCCGATCTATGCCCTGAACGTCGCGCATGCCAACGACCTTGCCCGCCCCGACGAATATGTGGAGATTTCATCCGGCCTGATGATCACCTACGGCCTCGGCACGATCTCCGGTCCGCTGATGGTCGGTCCGGTCATGGACCGGTTTGGCCCCGTCGCACTGTTCATCGCGCTTGCCGTGTATTTTGCGCTCTACAGCGGCTATGCCGCATGGCGCATCCTTCAGCGCGAGCAGCATGACGGCCTCGTGGCGAAGACCGATTTCCAGGCGACCACGGTACTGCCGACCCCCGGTCCTGACGTCACCGGTCCGCTCGCGCAGCAGGACGCAGGCGAACTCATCGAGGACGATACCGTTCCTGCCTGGGAGCAACGCGCCGAGTAGCACATCCCTTTATCCCTGCGGCGTCACGTGCTTGCGCGCGCCCTTGCGTTCCAGTCCCAGCCGATGCTCCCGGTAGATGATGAAGATGCCCGCGCCGACGACGATCGCCGTTCCGGCGAGCATGGTCGCGGTCGGCACGTCGCCGAAGAGGAAGTAGCCGATGACGATGCCGAGCACGATCGACGTGTACTCGAAGGGAGCGATCGTCGACATATCGGCGTGGCGATAGCTCTCCGTCAGCAGTATCTGCCCGACGCCGCCGCAAAAGCCGGCGATCGTCAGGAGAACGAAGGCCTGCCAGGAAAGCTCGGACCAACCGAAAGGCAGTGTCGCGAGCGAGAACACCGCGGCCGAAAGGGAGAAGTAGAGGACGATGGTGTGCGTGCGCTCCTTCTGCACGAGCTTGCGCACGAGTACCATCGCCGTTGCCCCGAGCGCTGCTGAAAGCAGTACGGCGACCGCACCCATGGCCTCGGCCGACCCGAAGCCCCCTTCATTGAACAGCGTAAGCCGCGGCCAGGTGATGATAAACACACCGGCGAGCCCGACAAACACCGCAGACCAGCGATAGAGCCGCACGATCTCGCCCAGAAAAATCGCCGCGAAAGCCACGGCCAGCAGCGGCATGGCATAGCCGATCGCAATCGCCTCCGGCAGCGGCAGATGGACGAGACCGTAAAAGCCGCAACTCATGGCGAGAATGCCGACAAAGCCGCGCACCAGGTGTCCGGTGATATCGGCGGTCCTGAAAGCGTCCCGCAATGCGCCGCGGCATGCCAGAAATCCAAGGATCGGCACCATCGCAAAAGCCGAGCGATAAAAGGTGATCTGGCCGGTGGGGATGTCGTCGCCCGCAGCCTTGATACAGGTCGACATGCACACGAAGACGACGACGGAGAGCACCTTGAGCACAATCCCCTTCATCGGGCTCGCATCGTCCGCATCCATGAAACACAACTTTTCAAACTGACATCGGCGAACCGATCGGAAGGCCAACAAAAACGGGAGGACGCGGCGGCAAGGCCGCGAAAGGACCACGCCACCTTACCCGTGCTTGCGCAGCATGTTGGATCAAATTTCGTGATGGACCTGGTTTTTTCGTGATGATTTCGCCTGCATGTGCAAAGCTTGCTGCCGGAGAAAAATGCGCCTGCAGTTTATTTAGCAAGCCCGAAAAAATCGTCGCGGATTTAGTTCTTGTTAGTGCCGCTCCGATAAATCTTCGGTCAATAAGAGGCGGGACGGGCCCTGCGTTTTTGCTGCCGGATGTACCGTCGCCGGCACCACATTCGTGCGTAAATCTCGGATCTTGGCTTTTCACCATCACGAGCGCCCTCTACAAATCAAAAGAGCAAGCGCAAGCAGGACTGACCATGCGGACAAACACTGGCCAGATCGTTCATCTGGAAAACTACCGGCCGACCGATTTCGTACTCGAGAGGGTGGACCTGACTTTCGAACTCGACCCGAGGGAAACGAAGGTCGAGGCGCGCATGATCTTCCATCGCCGCGAAGGCGTCAGCCCCTCTGCACCGCTCGTTCTCGACGGCGACGAGCTCACCATGACCGGCCTGCTGCTCGACCAGGTAGCGGTCCCCGGCACGCTCTATGAAGCGACGGACGACACGCTCACCATTCGCGGCCTGCCGGAAGCGGCGCCCTTCGAGATCACCGTCACGACGGCCTGGTCGCCTGAGACGAACACCAAGCTGATGGGCCTCTACCGCACGAGCGACGTCTATTGCACCCAGTGCGAAGCCGAAGGCTTCCGCCGCATCACCTACTTCCCGGATCGTCCCGACGTGCTGGCGGTCTATACCGTCAACATCATCGCGGACAAGGCTTCTGCACCGCTGCTGCTTTCGAACGGCAACTATCTCGGCGGCGCCGACATGGGTGACGGCCGTCACTTCGCCTCCTGGTTCGATCCGCATCCGAAGCCGAGCTATCTGTTCGCGCTCGTTGCCGGCGATCTGGGCGTCGTCGAGGACGCCTTCACCACCGCTTCCGGCCGCGACGTCGCCCTCAACATCTATGTCGAGCACGGCAAGGAGCCGCGCGCCGCCTACGCCATGGATGCGCTGAAGCGGTCGATGAAATGGGATGAGGAGGTCTTCGGGCGCGAATACGATCTCGATATCTTCATGATCGTTGCCGTTTCCGATTTCAACATGGGCGCCATGGAGAACAAGGGGCTCAACATCTTCAACGACAAATACGTGCTCGCCGATCCGGAGACGGCGACCGATGCGGACTATGCCAATATCGAAGCGATCATCGCCCACGAATATTTTCACAACTGGACCGGCAACCGCATCACCTGCCGCGACTGGTTTCAGCTCTGCCTGAAGGAAGGCCTGACCGTCTATCGCGACCACGAGTTTTCCGCCGACATGCGTTCTCGCGCCGTGAAGCGGATCGCCGAAGTGCGGCACTTGAAATCCGAGCAGTTCCCCGAGGATGCCGGCCCCCTCGCCCATCCGGTGCGCCCGACGCAATACCGCGAAATCAACAATTTCTACACGACGACGGTTTACGAGAAGGGGTCCGAGGTCACGCGGATGATCGCGACGATCCTCGGCCGCGACCTCTTCAAGAAGGGAATGGACCTCTACTTCGAGCGTCACGACGGCCAGGCGGTGACGATCGAGGATTTCATCGCCTGCTTCGAGGCTGCGAGCGGCCGAGACCTCAAGCAGTTCTCGCTCTGGTACCATCAGGCCGGAACGCCGCTCGTCACCGCTTCCGGCACCTATGACGCCGCCAGGCAGACATACACGCTGTCGCTGGAGCAGACCGTTCCGCCGACGCCCGGGCAGAGCAGCAAGGCACCGATGCATATCCCGCTCCGCTTCGGATTGCTGCTTCCGGACGGAAGCGAGGCAAGGCCCTCGGCCGTCTCCGGCGCCGAGATCACCGGCGACGTACTGCACCTGACCGAGCGCAAACAGACGGTCACCTTTTCCGGCATCCCATCCGAGCCGGTCCCCTCCTTCAACCGCGGCTTCTCCGCGCCCGTCAATTTGCACCTGACGCAAAGCGCCGAGCATCGTGCGCTGATCGCGCGCCACGAGACCGACCTCTTCGCACGCTGGCAGGCGCTGAACGCGATGGCCCTCGACAATCTCGTCAAGGCGGCAGCGGAAGCGCGTACCGGCCAGCCGATTGACTGTGACGATGCGCTCGTCGACGCCCTGCTTGCCGCAGCCGGCGACGACCGACTGGAGCCGGCGTTCCGATCGCAAGTACTGTCCCTGCCGAGCGAAACCGACATAGGCCGCGAAATCGGCAGCAATAACGACCCGGATGCCATTTACGCCGGCCGCCAGGCTATTCTGGCCGCCATCGCCACGGCCGGCAAAGATACCTTTGCGCGACTGGTAAACGAGATGTCGCTGTCCGGCCCGTTCCGGCCCGACGCCGACAGTGCCGGACGGCGGGCGCTGCGAAATTCCGGGCTCTCCTATCTCGTCTATGCCGACGGAAGCCCGGACAAAGCGGCTGATGCGTTTAGCTCCGCCAACAACATGACCGATCTCAGCCAGGCGCTGACGCTTCTTGCACACCGGTTTCCGGATGCCCGGGAGACGGCGGACGCACTGGCCGTGTTCAAGAAGCGCTTTGCCGACAACGCGCTCGTCATCGACAAGTGGTTTGCCATTCAGGCGACGATCCCCGGAGCATCGACGCTCGACCGCGTTCGGGCGCTGATGTCGGATCCGCTCTTCAATGCCAGCAATCCGAACCGCGTTCGCTCACTGGTCGGCACATTCGCCTTCGCGAACGCCACCGGCTTCAACCGCATCGACGGCGAAGGCTATCGTTTCCTTGCCCGACAGATCCTGGACATCGATACGCGCAACCCTCAGCTTGCCGCGCGTATTCTGACGTCGATGCGCTCATGGCGGTCGCTCGAAAAAATCCGGGCCGGCCACGCCCGCAGCGCGCTCGAGGAAATCGCGCGTGCCTCCAACCTTTCCGCCGATGTCAGCGACATCGTCGACCGCATGCTCAAAGACGAGCACTGAACGAGCATCGGTCCCCGGCTTGTTGATCTCTCTCATCCCTGTGCTCGTCACAGGGATGAGAGAGGCATAACTTCAACGCCATCATCCATCTCTCAGCAGCCGCCATAAACTCCCGGCAGTCCGGCTATCATTTCCCAACGATGAAATATGGTTAACAAATCTTTACCGTTGCCTCTGGACAAGGCGAATCGCCCTGTGATTCATTGAGTCAGATTCGGGCGAGCGGCGCGCCGAATCACTGGAACGCCCGCTTCCGGGAAACCGCTGAAGATGGGATCGACGTTTCGGACTGAGAAGAATCAAGCGTTCCTTGCGGCATTGTCGAGTGCGGAACGCTTTTCGAGGACGACAAATTGGAAAAGATGGCGGACGCGCGACGGGGAAGCGCAGCCGAAGGGCGGTTGCGACTCAAGTTTCCGGGCTTTTCGGGCCTCGAACGGGAGTTCATCGAGCAGGCAAAGATCTTTGCCGAACCGGCGTCGCAGAAGCTCGCAATGGCCGAGCCGATGCTCAAGCGGTCCATCCCGGTCCTCATCATCGCTTTTCTTCTCATCGTGGCGATCTCACGCATGTCGGGCATCATGGACGAGCATGCCCGCATGGAGGCCTCCTCCCGCCGGACGGTCAGCCTCGCGGCCGCAGCAGCAGCCGGTGTTTTCCAGACCGGCGGATCGGAACTCTTCGCCGAGGGCCGCCGCTGGGAGGTCGAACGGCGGCTCACCGAATTTCTGCCTGCGGAAATCCTGGACGCCGGAATTTTCCTGCTGACGGTCCGCAAAGACGGCCGCGTCTTTGCCGGCACGCAGGATGGCGTCCATCTCATCGGACGCACGCTCTCCGCCATCGCTCCCGAGATCGCTACACTCCAATATTACGGCGAGGGTGCCAGCGTCGTAAGAGCGTCGATCGACGGCATCGAGCATTTCATCGCGCTCCGGCAATTGCCGGATTCCGGCGGTGCCGTTCTGGCGGCAACGTCGATCGCCAGATTCGAAGCGGCCTGGCGCGACGAAATTTCGCTCAACGTCACGCTGTTTGCCGGTGTTTCGGCGATCCTGATGGTCGTCCTCTATGCCTATTACATCCAGGCAAAGCGCGCCCGCGATGCCGATGCGGTCTTTGCCGAATCGAACCTGCGCGTCGAAACGGCGCTCTCCCGCGGACGCTGCGGCCTCTGGGATTTCGATCTCGACAACCGGCGCCTCTTCTGGTCCCGCTCGATGTACGAGATGCTCGGCATGCCGGGCGACGCGAGCGTACTGTCGTTCGGCGATGCCGCCCGTCTCATGCATGTCGAGGACCGGGGCATATACCGGGTCGCTCGGGCGATCGCGAAAGGCAACGAGCGCCAGATCGATCAGGTGTTCCGGATGCGCCATGCGGATGGCCACTATGTATGGCTTCGAGCGCGTGCCCAGGTGATCCGCACCGTGTCGGGCCGGACGCATCTGATCGGCATTGCGATGGACGTGACCGAGCAGCACAGGCTTGCGCAGCGTTACGCCGAGGCCGATCAGCGCCTGGCGGACGCGATCGAGTGCACCTCGGAGGCCTTCGTGCTCTGGGACAAGCACGATCGCCTGGTGATGTGCAACACCCATTACCAGCAAGCCTGGCAGTTGCCCGACCACGTGCTGGTGCCGGGCACCGAACGCACGATCGTCCATGCTGCGGCGGCAAGGCCCGTCGTCGAACGGCGCGTTGCCGATCCGGACCGGAGCAACCACTCGCAGACGAGCGAGGTTCAGCTTGCCGACGAACGCTGGCTGCAGATCAATGAGCGCCGCACGCGCGACGGCGGGCTCGTCTCGGTGGGTACGGACATCACGCTCCTCAAGCGGCATCAAGTTCGCCTGCGCGAATCCGAGCGGCGGCTGATGGCGACCATCGGCGATCTCTCCGCCTCCCGCGTAACGCTTGAGCAGCAGAAGGCCGAACTTTCCATCGCCAATGCGAACTATCAGGCGGAGAAAGAGCGCGCCGAGGCCGCGAACCGGGCAAAGTCCGAATTCCTCGCCAACATGTCGCACGAGCTGCGCACGCCGCTGAACGCCATTCTCGGCTTCTCGGAAATCCTGCAGGACCAGATGTTCGGCCCCCTCGGCTCGGAGAAATACCACGAGTATTCGCGCGACATTTTCGAGAGCGGCAAGCATTTGCTCAACGTCATCAACGACATACTCGACATGTCGAAGATCGAGGCCGGCCATATGCGCATCACGCGCGAGCGGATCGATCTCGCGCCACTCATCGAGGAGACCCTTCGTTTCACGACGATTCCGGCAGAGCGAAAGAACATCCGCGTGGTCCAGCAGATATCCTCCGGCCTGACGATGTTCGCCGACCGCCGGGCGATGAAGCAGGTCCTGCTCAATCTCCTTTCCAATGCGGTCAAGTTCACCAATGAAGGCGGGCGCATCTCCTTGCGGGCCCGCAAGGTGAGGGGCGCCGTCACGCTGACGATCGCCGATTCCGGCATCGGCATTCCCAAGGGCGCATTGCAGAAGATCGGTCAGCCCTTCGAGCAGGTGCAGAGCCAATATGCCAAGAGCAAGGGCGGCTCCGGGCTCGGGCTCGCCATATCCCGTTCGCTGACGCGGCTTCACGGCGGGACAATGAAGATCCATTCGGCAGAGAATGTCGGCACAATCATATCGGTCAGGATTCCCGACCGCGGCTGACTACGCCCGCTTACGCTGCAGCAACAACCCCCTGGAATATCCGGCGCACGGCCTTCGAGAGACGGCGAATGTCGGCTTCGAGATGCGTCAGATCCGGATAGTCTCCGGCACGGCAGACGAGATCCACGAGACCGGCCGGCGCTTCCTTGGGGTCGAAGTCGCCATCGATGCAAAGGCGCACGAGCTGCGACAGCTCGGTGAAGAGCACGAGCGCTTCGGCGGCCGTATCGAGATCGTTCGCATTCATCATCCCGGCACCGAGCGCCTTCAGCGCCTCGAGCGTATGCGTACCGGCAGGAGGGGACGTTACTCCCCTCGCCGGTGCGACCAGGGCGAGGTACTGGGCGATGAACTCGATATCGACCAACCCGCCGGGAATGAGTTTGAAATCCCATATGTCCTTCGGCGGTTTCTCCTTGTCGATCAGGCCGCGCATCTCCTCGACGTCCTTGCGGATCTTCGCGATGTCGCGCTTTTCAGTGAGAATCTCGGCAAAGATCGCCTCCGCTTCGCCGACGAGGCTCTCATCGCCGCAGATGCAGCGCGCCCGCGTCAGCGCCAGATGCTCCCAGGTCCAGGCTTCCGTTCGCTGGTACTTGGCGAAGGCGGTTATGCGGGTGGCAACCGGCCCCTTGTTGCCGGAGGGTCGCAGCCGCATGTCCACGTCGTAGAGGATGCCCTCGGCGGTCGGCGCCGACAGCGCGGCGATCAGCCGCTGCGTGACCCGCGTAAAATAGCGTACCGGATCGAGCGGCTTGGCGCCGTCGGACTCGAGCACTTCGTCGTCGTAGTCGTAGAGCAGGATGAGGTCGATATCGGAGCCGGCGGTCAATTCGTGGCTGCCAAGCTTGCCCATTCCGACGATTGCGACCCGCCCCCCGGGGAAACGTCCATGCGCCGACCGGACCTCCTCCAGGACCGCATCGAGCGCGGCGGCAATGATCAGATCGGCAAGGTCGGTGAGAGCGCGTCCCGCCTGAAGGCCGGTGATCGCGCCCGTGAGCAGCCGGATGCCGATCAGGAAGCGCTGCTCGGCGGCGATTATGCGCAAGCGGTCCAGCACCTCCTCGTAGTGCCGGCCTCCGCCGACGAAAGTCGCGATGCGCGGCGCCAGATAATCCCTGGTCGGCAGCTCCGCAAGCAGCCCCGGCTCCAGCATGCCGTCGAAGACATGCGGTTTGGCGGCGATGATGTCCGCCAGGCGCGGTGCCGACGACATGATATTGACGATCAGCGACAGGAGGCCGGGATTGTTGCCGAGCAGCGAGAAGAGCTGGATCCCCGCCGGCAGACCGGAGAGGAAGTGGTCGAAACGCAGAAACGCTTCGTCGGCCCGCCTGCTTTCGCCGAAGACGCGCAGGAGCTCCGGCGTCAGTTCCGTCAGCCGCTCGCGCGCCTCGACCGACTGCGTTGCCCGATAGCGCCCGTAGTGCCAGGTGCGGATGATGTTCGCTATGTCGGATGGCCGTTGGAAACCGAGCTTCTTCAGCGTTTCGAGCGTATCCGGATCGTCCTGCTGACCGGTGAAGACCAGGTTTCCGGTCTCGGTGGATAGCTTCGCCTCCTGCTCGAAAAGCTGCGCATAGCGCCGCTCGACCGTGCGCAGCACGCGCGACAGCGCATTCGAGAAGGAAGCCGTATCCTCGAAGCCGAGCATATAGGCGATCCGCCTGAGTTCCGGCTCGGTCTCCGGAAGAAGGTGGGTCTGCTCGTCATGCACCATCTGGATGCGGTGCTCGACGTCGCGCAGGAACCAATAGGCCTCGATAAGTTCCTCGGCCGTCGCCCCGTCGATCCAGCCGCTCTCGGCGAGCATCCGCAGCATCGTTTCCGTTTCGCGCAGCCGCAGCGCGGGCGTGCGGCCGCCTGCGATCAGCTGCTGCGTCTGGACGAAGAACTCGATCTCCCGGATGCCGCCGCGCCCGAGCTTGATGTTGTGTCCCTTCACGGCGATTTCTCCGTGCCCCTTGTGGGCATGGATCTGCCGCTTGATCGAGTGAATGTCGGCAATTGCCGCATAGTCGAGGTACTTGCGGAAGACGAAAGGCGTCAGTTCCTTGAGGAAGCGTTCGCCCGCCTCCAGATCGCCCGCGATCGGCCGCGCCTTGATGAAGGCGGCCCGTTCCCAGTTCTGTCCCCTGCTCTCGTAATAGAGCATTGCCGCCTCGACCGGGATGGCAAGTGGCGTCGAGCCCGGGTCTGGCCTAAGCCGCAGATCCGTACGGAAGACATAGCCGTCGCCGGTTCTCTCCTGCAGGATGCGAATCAAGCGCCGCAACAGCCGGGCGAAGGTTTCCGGAGCATCGTCGCGATTGGTGATGATGCTCGACTGCGGATCGTAGAAGACGACAAGATCGATATCGGAAGAATAGTTGAGCTCGCCGGCACCAAGCTTGCCCATTCCAAGCACGACGACGCCGGAGGCGGTGGACGGCGCGGAACTGTCCTTCAACACGAACTTGCCGCTTTCATGCGCGCCGAGCAGCAGATGATCGATCGCCGCCGAAACGGCCGCCTCTGCAAAATCGCTGAGCCACCGCGTCGTCTCACGGCCGCCGAAAAGCCGCGACAGGTCCGCAAGCGCGACAGCGAAGGCGACCTCGCGCTTCGCCCGCCTCAATCGCGTCATGATCTCCGCATCCGGCAGCGCCGCCCCGGCTGCATCGCCCCGCCAGGCCGCCCTTGCGGCCTCGATCCTGCGCTTCAAAAACGCCGGCAGCGTCTCGGACAGCAATGCTTCGAGGATCGCCGGGTGGCTACGCGCCGTATCCCGCAAGAATGGCGAGAGCGCGAAGGCTGCAACGAGAAAATCCTTGAGCGGCGCGCCCGAGGCAATGAGCTTCGCAATGTGTTCGCAGCCTTTCGCCGCATCCTTGAGGACCGAAAGGGCGGCCTTGGCGTCCGCCTGGCTCGCCGGGCGAATCGCCACCACATCGATATCGGACAAAGACCGCTCGATCGCTTCCGCCATGCACATCCCCCCTTCGGTTCCCGTCATGGGTTTATCAGGTCGCAACCGCCGGGAAAACCATGCGAACAGCCAAGCCCCGACCGTCCTCCTCCGTCGCCGACAGTTCCAGCGAGCCGCGGTGCATCTCCATGACGGCGTCGACGAGCGAGAGGCCGAGGCCCGTCCCCGGCTTCGACCGGCTTTCGTCGAGGCGAACGAAACGCTTGACGACCTCTCCGCGCATATTCTCCGGAATGCCGGGCCCGTGGTCGGCGACGGTCAACACGACGTGACGATCGCTCCTCATCATTTCAACCCGTATCAGCGGATTCTCGGCACCTTCCGCATATTTGATCGCATTGTCGATCAGGTTGCCCAGCGCCTGGCTGATCAGTTCGCGGTTGCCGGAGATCGCCACCCCCGGCGCCGCCTCCGCTTCGATGCGCATTTCCTTGTCTTCCGCCAGCGGCTCGTAGAGCTCGACGCAATCCGCCACGATCTGCGCCAGGTCGACTTCGCTCATCTCGGCGACGGCGGAGCCGGCTTCGACGCGGGAAATCATCAGAAGGGCGTTGAACGTACGAATCAACTGATCGGACTCGGCGATGATCTGTTCGAGCGCGCCGCTCTGGTTGCTCCCCTCGGTATCGGCGAGCGCCGCCTCTGCCTTGTTGCGCAAGCGCGTCAGCGGTGTCTTGAGGTCGTGCGCTATGTTGTCCGAGACCTGTTTCAGTCCTTCGTTCAGCTTCTCGATGCGCTCGAGCATCGCGTTCAGGGATTCCGAGAGACGGTCGAACTCGTCGCCGGAACCGCTCGTGGGCAAGCGTTGCGAGAGGTCCCCGGCCATGATCTTCGTGCTCGCCTCCGACATGCGGTCGATGCGGCGCAGGGCATTGCGGCCGATGCCGAACCAGATGACCAGCGCCCCGAGCCCCATGATGCCGAGCGCGACCATCAGTGCCTGACGGACAAGCACGCGGAACTTCTCGGGTTCCTGCAGGTCGCGGCCGACCAGTATCCTCAGCCCGTTGTCGAGCACCAGGACCTGGGCAAGGGCGACGTGCCTTTCGGCACGGCTCTCGTCGGTGAAGCGCCGGTAGCGGAACGGCTCCGACTTCCAGCCCTCGTCGTCGAGGAGCCCAGGTTGGAGCGCAGCCACATTGCCGGCGAGGATTTCTCCGTTCGGCCCCGCAATGACATAGAGATTTGCACCCGGCTGACGCGCCCGACGCTCCAGCGAGCGAAGCAGCCCGTTGATCCCGGCGCGGTCGTAGACATCCGCAATCTGGGTTACCTCGGCGGCGATCGAGTCGCGCGTCTGCTGCTGCAGGAGACGCTCCGACATGCCGGTCACGTAGAAGACGAGGAAGGCGGCGCAAAGGGAGAACAGGACCAGATAGAGCGCAGAGAGCCGGACTGCAGTCGTCCTGAACAGCACGCTGATCCTGCTCATGCGTCCGTGGTCCGGTCGTCCTTGATCATGTATCCGGCGCCACGGATCGTCCTCAGCAACGGCGGATCGAAATCCTTCTCGATCTTCGAACGCAAGCGCGAGACATGCACGTCGATCACATTGGTCTGGGGATCGAAATGATAGTCCCACACGTTTTCGAGCAACATGGTTCTCGTCACCACCTGTCCGGCATTCTTCATGAGATATTCGAGCAGCCGGAATTCGCGCGGCTGCAAGGGGATCTCCTTGCCCTGCCGCCGGACGGAATGGGACAAACGATCGAGTTCGAGATCGCCGACGCGATAGACCATGTCCTGCTCGGGTGCGCCCTTACGCCGGCCGAGTACCTCGACGCGGGCGAGAAGCTCGCTGAAGGCGTAGGGCTTCGGCAGGTAATCGTCACCGCCGGCGCGCAGGCCGGTGACGCGGTCGTCCACCTGGCCGAGTGCCGAGAGAATGAGCACCGGCGTGTGGATGTCCTTGCGCCTCAGTTCCGTAATCAGCGACAGGCCGTCGCGGCGGGGAAGCATGCGGTCGACGACAAGCACGTCATAGGCGTTCTCGCTCGCCATGAACAAACCGCTCTCGCCGTCACTCGCGTGGTCGCAGACAATGCCTGCCTCGCGGAAGGCCTTGGCAAGATAGGCGGCTGCCTCGAGATCGTCTTCAACAATCAGAATCTTCATGCGGGTGACCATAGTCCCGGACCTCTGTTCGTCTCAACCGGATTCGGTTCGCTGTGCGTACCGGGCACGCGGCCCGGCCAGACACAGGAAAGCGCCGCGACATGGCTTTATGTCGCGGCGCCCCCTCATGAAACGGCACTCAGTCCGTCCGTGGCATCTCAGCCCTGAGCGATGGGCAGTGCGACGAAGCGGCTGCCTTCCTGTGCTTCGATCTGGAACAGAGCCTTGCTGCGCCCGTCCTTCTTGGCGTTGTTGATCACCTTGAGAACGTCGTCTGCCGATTTCACTTCCTGGTTGTTGACGGAGACGATCTTCTCGCCTTCCTTCAGGCCGCGATCGCCGGCGTCGGAATCCGGATCGACGGAGGCGATCGTGACGCCCTTGCCGTCCTCCGACGGGGTCACCGTCAGGCCGAGGTCGGCCAGCGCCTCCTCGCCTGCCTGCCCTTCGTCGGGCTGCGCTTCACCGGTCGCCGGTGCGGGCTCCTTGGCATCGCTCGGCAGCGTGCCGATCTCGAGGTTGACCGTTTCGGATTTGCCGCCGCGCCACAGGGTAACCTCCGCAGTGGAGCCGGGGCGCAGGGCCGCAACGCGACGTGCGAGGTCCCGCGGATCCTTGACCGGCTCGCCGTTGAGCGCCGTCACGACGTCGCCGTTCTTGATCCCGGCCTTTTCACCCGGCGAGCCCGCCTGAGGCTCGACGACGAGGGCGCCGTTCGCTTCGGAAAGGCCGAGCGACTCGGCGATATCCTTCGTCACCGGCTGGATCTGGACACCAAGCCAGCCGCGCGACACCGTGCCGTCCTTGATGAGGGAGTCCACGACATCCTTTGCGACCGAGGCGGGGATTGCGAAGGCGATGCCGACATTGCCGCCGGAGGGCGAGAAGATGGCCGTGTTGATACCGACCACCTCGCCGGAAAGATTGAAGGTCGGACCACCGGAATTGCCGCGGTTCACCGCTGCGTCGACCTGCAGATAATCGTCATAGGGACCGGAGCCGATATCGCGGCCCCGAGCGGAGATGATGCCGGCGGTCACCGTGCCGCCGAGGCCGAAGGGATTGCCGACAGCGACCACCCAGTCGCCGACGCGCACCTTCTCGTCGTCCGCGAAGCTGACATAGGTGAACTTGCGCTTGTCATCGACCTTGAGCACGGCAAGGTCGGTCCGGCTGTCCTTGCCGACGAGCTTGGCGTCGAGCTCGGTTCCGTCGTTCATGATGACGGTGAAGGCCGAGCCGTCGGAGACGACGTGGTTGTTGGTGACGAGGTAACCGTCTTCGGTGATGAAGAAGCCGGAGCCTTGCGCCCGCGGACGGAGACGACCTTCGCCACGCGGACCGCGGCGGTCGCGCCAACGATCGGCACGGTCATTTTCACGCGGAGCGAATTCGCGGAAGAAACGCCGCAGCGGATGGTCTTCCGGCAGGTCCTCGAACCCGCGGCCGCCGAAATCGAAGGTGAAGTTGCTTTCATCGTCGCTGACGCGTTCACGTGCCTGCACGCGGACGGAGACGACCGCCGGCGAAACGGCGTCGACCACATTGGCGAAACTCGGCACAGCCGGGGCCTGCACCCTCACGGCTTCGGCGAAGGACTGCGCGACTTCGGCCGGCAGGCCGGTCGTCAGCAGCACGGCTGCGAGACCGGCTACCGTCGTGGTCTTCAGCACAGTCTTCAAGGAGGGACGTGGAGCTTTGATCGTAGACATTCGTTTTGCCTTCTCTCTTTCATGAAGCCCGCCTGCAAGGCAGGCTGCTTCGAAACCTTTTCCCCGAGTCGGATCCAACGGCCTCACCGTCGGAAACCCGCTCGTCTGGCTGTGACTGGAGGAAACAGCCTATGCCGTCAGATGTAACGGACGGGACCTTACTGAGTTCTGTCCGGCAGATGAATTTTTGGTAATGTTGCGGTGGAGCTGCAAGGCGCGGACGGATGCGCCCAAATCGCGTTGGCGCCTCCTGCTTGAGATCAGGGCCGCAGGAGCCTGTCCAGCCTTTCCTTTTCCTCGGCGGAAAGCGGTGCGCCCGGAACTCTTGCGCCGCGGCGTCTTGCGGCCACGACGAGGGTGATGATGCCGGCCACGAGCAGAATGGCAGGCATGCCCCACAGCACGAGCGTCTTGGCCTCGAGGCGAGGGTTCAGGAGCACGAATTCGCCGTAGCGTGAGACGACGTAGGAGATCACGGCTTCGTCGGAATCGCCGTTCTTCAGGCGCTCGCGTACGAGCAGCCGCAGATCCTTGGCGAGTTCAGCGTTCGAATCGTCGATCGACTGGTTCTGGCAGACCATGCAGCGGAGCTGGGCGGAGATCGCCCGGGCACGCGCTTCGAGCGCCGGATCCGCAAGCACCTCGTCCGGATTGACGGCGAAGCCCGGGGCAACGGACGCCAGCAAAAGGAAGAGGGCGATCAGCAGCCGGATCATTTGGCAGCTCCCCCAGAGCGGGATGAGGAAAAGTGTGCACGGTTTTCCGCCCGCATCCCGCTCTAACCTTTAGAATCGATCACGTTGATGATTTTTGGTCGATCCGACCTGAAATCATCGTGATCCAGGGCGAGGGCCTTTCTGGCACGCGCCGGCGCGCCGACGCGAAGGCGCCGGTCGCTGAGCGAAACGACGCCGCCGACCATCATCACGAGCGCGCCGCCCCAGATGCAAAGGATCAGCGGTTTCCACCAGATGCGGACGACGATGCCGCCGTCTGCCATGTCGTCGCCCAAGGATACATAGAGCTGGCTCAGGCCGAAGGTCCGGATTCCGGCCTCGGTCGTCGGCATGCGCCGCGCTGAATAGAGCCGTTTCGACGACCAGATCTCGGTAACCTCGACACCGCCTCGACTGACGGTGAAATGGCCGACATCCTCGGTATAGTTCGGCCCGCGCCCTTCACGCATGCCGTCGAAACGCAGGCTGTAACGCCCGACATCGACCACCGCCCCCGGTTTCATCTCAACGACCGTTTCCGTTTCGAAAGCCGTGACCGTGACGATCCCGATCAGGGTGATTCCGAGCCCGATATGGGCGAGCGCCGTGCCGAAAGCCGAACGCGGCAGGCCCGAAAGCCGTCTCCAGGCGACGCCCGCCGCCACCTTGCCGAGACCGGAGCGCAGAACCAGATCGGTGAGCGCTCCCAGAATCAGGTAGACGCCGAGGCCGAGGCCGAAAGGAGCCAGGACCGGACCACCGTTTACCGCGTAATAACAGATCGCCGCGGCGAACAGGCCGAGCGCGGCAGCCGCAAACAGACGCTGCGCCGCACCGGCAAGGTCGCCGCGCTTCCAGGCAAGCAGCGGGCCGAAGGGAACGACGGCGATGAGCGGCAGCATCAGCAGACCGAACGTCATGTTGAAGAACGGCGCGCCGACCGAAATTTTGTCGCCGGTCAGCGCTTCGAGTACCAGCGGATACAGCGTGCCGGTCAGCACCGTCGCCGTGGCCGTCGTCAGGATCAGGTTGTTCACGACGAGCGCACCCTCGCGCGAAACCGGTGCGAATATTCCCCCGGCCTTAAGATGGGAGGCACGGAAGGCAAAGAGCGAAAACGCACCGCCGATGAAGACGACGAGGATGGCGAGAATGAAGACGCCGCGGGTCGGGTCGGTGGCGAAGGCATGGACGGATGTCAGCACGCCGGAGCGCACCAGGAACGTGCCGAGCAGCGACAGCGAGAAGGTCATGATCGCCAGCAGCACGGTCCAGATCTTCAGCGCTTCGCGCTTTTCCATGACCAGGGCCGAGTGCAGAAGTGCCGTTCCGGCGAGCCAAGGCATGAAGGAGGCGTTTTCGACCGGGTCCCAGAACCACCAGCCGCCCCAGCCCAACTCGTAATAGGCCCAATAGGAGCCCATGGCGATGCCGGCGGTAAGAAAGGTCCAGGCGGCAAGTGTCCACGGCCGCACCCAACGCGCCCAGGCCGCATCGATCCGCCCCTCGATGAGCGCGGCGACCGCGAAGGAGAAGCATACGGAAAAGCCGACATAGCCGAGATAGAGCAAGGGCGGGTGGATCGCGAGCCCGATATCCTGCAGCACGGGGTTGAGGTCCCTGCCCTCGCCCGGTGCCGGCACTAGCCGTGCGAAGGGATTGGAGGTCAGCAGGACGAAGAACGCGAAGGCGGTCGCGATCCAGGCCTGCACCGCAAGCACGTTCGCCTTCAACGTCTCCGGCAGGTTGCGGCCGAAGAGCGCCACCATCGCGGAAAAGAAGACGAGAATCAGCAGCCAGAGAAGCATCGAGCCTTCATGGTTTCCCCAGACCCCGGTAATCTTGTAGATCAGCGGCTTGAGGGAATGCGAGTTCTCCCAGACGTTCTTGACCGAGAAATCCGATGTCACATAGGCGAATGTCAGCACGGCGAAGGAGAAAGCGACGAGCAGGAAGCAGACGAGCGCCGCGTTTGCTGCCAGTCCCATCAAGGAAGGGTCGCCGCGCCGCACCCCCAGGACGGGCAGGACGCCCTGGATGATCGCGGTCGCGAGCGCCAAAACCAGTGCATAGTGCCCGAGTTCGATGATCATCGGATGTTTTCCTCCCCGCCGAGCGTGACGCCCTGCGCTTTGAGGCGGTCGGCGACATCCTTCGGCATGTATGTCTCATCATGCTTTGCGAGGACGGTGTCCGCAACGAAAACCGGGCTGCCGCCGACGAAGGCACCCTCGGCCACCACGCCCTGGCCCTCTCGGAAGAGGTCGGGCAGGATGCCGGTATAGGTCACCGGAACGGTCGCAAGCGTATCCGTCACCGTGAAGGTGATGGTCCTGCCCTCGCCGCGCTTGACGGAGCCCGCCTCGACAAGTCCGCCGAGGCGGATACGCGTCCCCGGCGCGACGTCGGCCTTCGCAAGATCGCCCGGAACATAGAAATAAGCGACCGCCTGGCTGAAGGCGAACATGACGAGCAGCACCGCGGCCGTCAGAAATGCCACGCCGCCGCCGATTATCGCCAACCTTTTCTGCTTGCGTGTCATTCAGCCTCTCCGCCGGCGTCGATCCCCAGTTCCCGGGCCAAGGCCAGCAACTGCTTCCCCTGCTCGCCCGTTGCCGGGAAGGCCCTCAGTCCGTCATGCAACGCATCTTTCGCCCTGTCTCTTTGGTCCAGCACCACATAGGAACGGACCAGGCGCATCCAGCCCTCCAGGTTGGCCGGGTCCTCCTTCAGGCGGCTTGCCAGGCTGTCGACCATGCCGCGGATCATCGCCTGCCGGTCGCCGGCATTCATTTCCTTTGCGGCGGCAATATCGCCGGGAGCCGGATTTCCGGGCGCGGCAGGGCCGGCCGGGGCGGCGGCGAGCTCCGCGATATGCTGGTTCACCAGAGACAACCAGGGCGCATCGGCCGGTGAGCTCTCTGCGAGCTTGCGGAATGCTGCGAGCGCCTCTGCGTGCTTGCCCTCCTGCTTCAGGCCGAGCGCGAGGTAGAATGCGGAGCGTGGATCGTCGGGGTCGAGGGCCAGCGCCTTTTGCAGAGCGTTCTGCGCCTCGGCTGTGACCAGACCGCCGGCCTGCGCCACCAGAGCCTCGGCGTAGCCGCCCATTCTTGCCGGGGTTGGCCCGAGCAGGCGGATCGCGCGGTCGTAGGCGGCGACGGCATCGTCCAGACGGCCATGGCGCATGTAGATCGGCGCCAGCAGATCCCAGCCGGCACCGTCTTGAGGATTGAGGGCCAGATGGTTTTCGGCCTTCGCGATCAGGATGTTGACGTCGTCGCCGGGGTCGGCAAGGCGGGCCGCGAGCGGCTGCGCCGGCACGCCGGGGCTCCCGGTCGTCAAATAGAGACAAAGGCCGACAGCCGGAAGACAGAGGAAAATGAAAGCCTGCGCCAGGCGGTTGGATAGAAGCCGCTTCGGCGTGCGCTCCGCCACAGCCTGATCCGCGGCACTGGCTGCAAGCATGCGGCGGGCGATCTCGGCCCTGGCCAGCTCGGCTTCCTCGCTTCCGATCAGACCGGCCTCCCGGTCCCGCGCCAGCTCACCGAGCTGATCGCGATAGACTTCGATGTCGTGACTATGGCGAGACGGCAGTGGCTCTGCCGCCCGCATGAGCGGCAGAAGAAGCACGGCTGCGACAGCCGCCGTCAGAATGGCGACGAGGATCCAGAACAACATGTTTGGGGAATACTATGAGGGCCATGTCATTCCAACTCGAAAACCGGCAATGACGTATATTTGAGGCGTTTCGCCGCAAGAAGTGCCGCCGCGCGCGAGGAATCCGCTCGCCCAAAGCAAACCGGCCGCGGGTCAACACCTTACACGGTTCGCGATATGTGAGGGCGGTGCCGCTCAGGTGAGCGGCGTCCAGCTTCCATCGCTGTTGCGGCAGGCCGCGCCGCGTGCCGTGGTCTGTTGGCTTTTGACGGTAACCGTATGGCTGTATTGACGGCAATTCTGCGACCCGACCTGATACGGTGCGGCAGCGACGACGGAGCCGCTGACGCCCCGCCCTTGCCAGGCGACGGGCTGCCCGCCCGGCGCGGCCTC
Organism: Ensifer meliloti; assembly: GCF_030064585.1. Taxonomy (NCBI): domain Bacteria; kingdom Pseudomonadati; phylum Pseudomonadota; class Alphaproteobacteria; order Hyphomicrobiales; family Rhizobiaceae; genus Ensifer; species Ensifer meliloti. Next base: position 3,381,387 of record NZ_CP120365.1, on the reverse strand, counting down.
GAGGGCGCGATACTCGGCCTCGAGCGCCCGCTGCCGGTCCGACTTGCCGAGATCGACGCCGCCAAGGCGCGAAACGACGCCACCCTGCAGGGCTTCGATATAAGTCGCGGACGATGCAACGCGGGTGGAAGCTGCTCCGAGTCCGGCAACCGCCCCGCCTTGGCCGGACGAGGTCGTGCCACAGCCGGCGAGGGCTACACCCGAAGCCACCACCGCGATCCTACCGCGTGACGCGAAGGCTCGCGTCATTTCTGCGTAATTCCTCATGATACGCGCTACTCATTCCTCTTGTCGGTCGCCAGTCGAGTTCTTTTTGCACCACCTGAGGGTCGAGGCAACCGCCTGCCGTCAGCGCCGGCATTTTCAGGTCCGGGTGTGACCGCCGGATCACGATCGTCCCGCATCGGTCCTATCCGGTTGGCGCTTAGACTGCGGCCGGCAGTACGAGCGTGGCCCGCAATCCTCCAACATCGCGACGGCTGAGCTCCACACTTCCCTGATATTCACCCACGATCTCGCTTACGATCGAAAGACCGAGCCCGGTTCCGGGCTTGCTCTCGTCGAGCCGCTTGCCGCGCTTCATCGCCACCGCGATCTGATCGGGGTCGAGCCCCGGTCCGTCGTCGTCGATCTGGAGCACGATCCACTGGCGGCCCGGCTCCCTTTCGCGCGCATCTTCAGGGGCCGGCTCGACATTCAGCGAGATCCGATCATGCGCGTAACGGGCGGCGTTTTCCAGCAAGTTGCCGACCGTTTCCTCGACGTCCTGCTGTTCCATCGCCAGCACCAGTCCGGGCGGATTGATCGAGAGGCTGAATTGCTTGTCGGGGTTGAGGCGCCGCATCACCCGCATGATTCTTTCCAGTGCCGGCTGGGCTTCGGTCCGCGCCAGAACCGACCCGCGCTGGGCGGCGATCCTGGCGCGGCTGAGATAGGATTGCACCTGTGTCTGCATCGCGTCCGCCTGGGCCCTGACCAGTTCGCCGTGCGGCACCTCCAGCACTCTCGCCTCGTTGAGCAGCACGGCGATCGGCGTCTTGAGCGAATGGGCCAGATTGCCGACCTGCATGCGCGCGCGTTCGACGATGCGCCGATTGCTGTCGATCAGCGCGTTCACCTCGTTGGCAAGCGGCTGGATCTCCCGCGGGAAAGCGCCATCCAGCCGCTCGCTCTCCCCCGTGCGGATCTTTTCAAGCGAGCGGCGTACCTGGTCGAGCGGCTTCAGGCCGAACAGGATCGTGAGCGCGTTCACGCCAAGGCCGCCAAGGCCGAAAATGGACAGGGCGATCGTGAGGTTGCGCGTGAAGCGGTCGATATCCGCCTCGAGCACATCGCGGTTGCCGGCGACGCGGAAGCGGGCGGCGTGGCCCTGAATGTCGAGAACGACCTCGGTCTCTGCCACCTCGACCTCGTTTCCGAACGGATCCGTGGTGGTGTAGAACCGCTCGTAGCGGATGTCGAAGGGGACCTCGTCGACGCTGACGATCGGCAGTTTCGCCGTGCCGAGCGACGTCGATATCAGCGGCGGCGTGTCGAATTCGCCGATCGGCTCGACGATCCAGTACCAGCCCGTCTGAGGCTGGGAAAAGCGCAGGTCGCCGAGCTGCGGGCTCCCGGAGAGCGCAGCCTTCTCGTCGACGGAGATGGAGTTGATGACGTTGTAGAGCTGCGCGCGCAGCAGATCCTGAAAGCCGCGCTCGGACCCCTGCCGGTAAAGAGCTGAGATGACAACCCCGATAACCACGAGGGCAACGACGGCCCAGACGGTCGAAACCGACAGAACGCGCGCCGTGAGCGATCTAATGGCCATTGCCGGGTGCTTGCATGCGATATCCGAGGCCGCGCACCGTTTCGATCAGATCGTTGCCGATCTTCTTACGGAGCCGGCCGATGAAAACCTCGATCGTGTTGGAATCGCGATCGAAGTCCTGATCATACATGTGTTCGACCAACTCGGTGCGGGAAACCACCTGTCCCATATGGTGCATGAGGTAGGAAAGCAGACGGAACTCGTGCGATGTGAGCTTCAGCGCGACGCCAGCGACGGTCGCCTTGGAGCCCTTGGTGTCGAGACGGACGGGGCCGCAGACGATCTCGGAGCTTGCGTGCCCGGCGGCCCGCCGGATCAACGCACGGATGCGGGCCAGCACCTCCTCGACGTGGAAAGGCTTCGCCACATAATCGTCGGCGCCGGCATCGATGCCTGCGACCTTGTCGCTCCATCGATCGCGGGCCGTCAGGATCAGCACCGGCATGGTCTTGCCGTCTGCGCGCCATTTCTCGAGAACGGTGATGCCGTCCATCTCCGGAAGACCTATATCGAGAATTACCGCATCATAGGGCTCCGCATCGCCTAGATAGTGGCCCTCTTCGCCGTCATAAGCCTGGTCGACGACATAACCGGCCTCCTTCAGAGCGTCAGCCAGTTGCCTGTTCAGATTGGTATCGTCCTCGACGATCAGAATGCGCATTGTCGTCCACTTCCCTTGCCTTCGGGTACCCCGAAAGAACTTACATAGGCACTTTCACCGTGACTTTCTTGGGGCGCCCTCCATTGCCCGGGATGAGCACCGTCACCACGCACTGCCCATCGCCGGTCGGCTGGGCAGAAAGCAGCTCGCCACCCGTCTGGGCGACCACCTGCGCGGCGGCCGCGCTGCAATCGCCAGCCACGCGGACGACAACCGCAGGCATGTTGACGGCAGGCGGAGAAAAGCCTGCGAGGCCTGCGGCGAGCGCGGCTATGGTCAATGCTGAAGACATGAACGCACTTTCGACTGGGAAGCACTATGCCGGAATCATTAACCGATACAGGCTGAATGGCAAATGAATGTCGGCCTTGAGGATACGCGCACCCGCGTCCGGCGGTTGCTTGACCTCTGGCCGAGGAAAACGACCACAGATTGCAGAGGTCGGGCGAACCGGTCTTTCGGGCAGCTCGGTGCGGGCATCGATGATGACGCCGGCATCTTTCTGTGGATCGTCTGGAAAATTAATCGATTTAAATTTTTTTCAATCGTTTAAATGCTTTAAACCGCTGATTTACAAAGTCTTTATCCTGTGGAATCGTCCGCCCAGTCCAACATTCTCGCCCAAAGGAGAGCCGGATGAAGACACTCGCCAACAAGCCGCCGGTATCACCGCAATCCAGAATTCCGCAATCGCTGCTCGAGCGGTTCGAGAACGAGTGGCGCGAAATGCGCACGGTCGGCGAGGCTGCACAGAAGACCGTTCCTCCCGCAGAGTGAATTGCTGTGGCGGCCCCGGCGGCGCGGGGTTTTTGCCAATCGGCAATTCCATGCTACTCTCCTGGCATGCTGACCGAAGAAATCGAAAAGCTGGCCCTGAGCCTTCCGGGAACCCAGGAAAATGCCCATTTCGGTGCACGGGATTTCCGTGTGGGCAAGCGGATTTTCATGACCCTGCCGGAAGCCGGTCGCGCCGTTTTCAAGTTCACGCCCGACCAGCAGCGAATGCTTCTGGAAATGGAGCCCGGCGTCTGCGCCGCCGTTCCCGGCGGCTGGGGCGCACGCGGCTGGACATCATTCTATTTCGTCGGTGCCGACGACGAACTCGTTCGCCAGTCCATGGAAACCGCATGGCGCAATGTCGCGCCGAGAAGCCTCGTCGCCAAGAACGGCCGTCACTGACGGCGACGGTGCCGCGCATTTCATGGATACGCAAAGTCGCTGCAGCACTCTGCGCCGTGCCCTAATCGGCCGGCTCCCTGCCGACCTCTAGCGGCCAGGTCACGAGATAATCTTCATAATCTTCGATATCGATGCCGTCCTCGGCGACGGTGCGTCCGCGCACGGATATGCCGGCCGCATGCACGGTCTCCGGATCGCCGGAGACGAGAGGGTGCCACCAGTAGAGATCCCTGCCTTCGGCGACCAGACGGTAACCGCAGGTCGGCGGCAGCCAGCTGATCTCGCGCACTGCCTTCGGCGTCAACTGAATGCAGTCCGGCACGGTTGCCTGGCGATTGTCATAGTCCTTGCAACGACAGCTTTCTCCATCCAGCAGCGTGCAGCGGATCGAAGTCCAGGCGATCTCGGAACTATCCCAATCCTCGAGCTTGTTGAGACAACAGAGCCCACAACCATCGCAGAGGCTCTCCCACTCCGCGCCGGTCATCTCCTCGAGACCTTTCGTCTTCCAGAAAGGCATTTCGCCCATAAAGTCACACTTTCATATAATCCGAGCCAACATGGAAACTTCGCAGAAAATTGCCGGTTTTTTAAGGCGGGTTGCGCGATATGCAAGTAGATTGGATTGCCGCCCCGTGCAAATATCGTCATGAGGCAGAACCTTCGGGACATGAAAGCCGTGCAGGAACCGAGGAAAGAGGACAACCGGCCGAAAAGGCGACACATCTTTCTTCGGATCGATTCCTGGATCGATTCGACCGTATGGAGCGCAGGATTCCGGCTCGGGGAGTGGTGGGAGGACACCACCATCTTTTTCCGCCGGTTTCGCGTGCGCGGCTGGAAAAGAGCGTTCTTCGAAGTGCTCGGCGAGGGAATGACGCTTGGCGCGGCGGGCTCGGTGCTGATGTTGGCGCTCGCCCTTCCCGCCTTCGAGGAAACCAAGGGCAACTGGCGGGCGCAAAGCGATTTCGCAGTCACCTTTCTTGACCGCTACGGTAACGAGATCGGCCACCGGGGCATCATCCACGAGGATTCCGTCCCGATCGACGAGCTGCCGGATCACCTCATAAAAGCGGTCCTCGCCACGGAAGACAGGCGCTTCTTCGACCATTGGGGCATAGATTTTCTCGGGCTCGCACGCGCCATGACCGAGAACGCTCGCGCCGGCGGGGTCGTTCAAGGCGGCTCGACACTCACGCAGCAGCTGGCCAAGAACCTGTTCCTCTCGAACGAGCGGACGATCGAGCGCAAGATCAAGGAAGCCTTTCTCGCCGTCTGGCTCGAATCCAACCTGTCGAAGAAGGAAATCCTCCGCCTCTATCTCGACCGCGCCTATATGGGCGGCGGCACCTTCGGCGCGGCAGCGGCGGCGCAATTCTATTTCGGCAAGGCGATTACCGACGTCAATCTTGCCGAGTCGGCGATGCTCGCCGGGCTCTTCAAGGCGCCGGCGCGCTATGCCCCCCATGTGAACCTGCCGGCGGCCCGTGCCCGCGCCAACGAGGTCCTGAGCAATCTCGTCCAGGGCGGGCTGATGACGGAGGGACAGGTGATCGCCGCCCGCCTCACCCCGGCCTCCGTGGTCGATCGTGCCCAGGTCAAGGCACCGGATTTCTTCCTCGACTGGGCCTTCGAAGAGGTCCAGCGCATTGCCGCTCCCTTCGCGCAGCATTCGCTGATCGTGCGCACGACGATCGACATGGGGCTGCAGCAAGCAGCCGAGGAAGCGGTCGAATCGGGCCTCAGGCAATATGGCGAGAGCTACAAGGTCAAGCAGGGCGCTCTCGTCATGGTCGAGCATGGCGGCGCGGTACGGGCGATGGTCGGCGGCCGCGACTACGGCGAAAGCCAGTTCAACCGCGCCACGCGCGCGCTGCGCCAGCCGGGCTCGTCCTTCAAGGTCTATACCTACGCTGCCGCGATGGAAAAGGGCATGACACCGGAAACCGTCGTCGTCGACGCGCCGATCACCTGGCGTGGCTGGTCGCCGCAGAACTACGGCCGCAAATATGCCGGCCGGGTGACGGTGATGAACGCGCTCGCCAGATCGATAAACACTATTCCGGTCCGCCTCGCCAAGGACAAGCTCGGTACAGAAATCATTGCCGAGACCGCCAAGAGAATGGGCATCGAGACCCCGGTTCGCACCGACAAGACCATGCCGCTCGGCACCTCCGAAGTGACCGTGCTCGATCAGGCGACGGCCTACGCGGTCTTTCCGGCGGGCGGGTTACAGTCGCGACGCCACGGCATCAGTCAGATTCTCAACTACGACGGCGACATTCTCTACGACTTCGGGCGCGACGCGCCGCCCCAACGCAGGGTGCTGAGCGAACAGGCAGTCTCGTCGATGAACCGCATCCTGACGCAGATCCCGGTCATCGGCACGGCGCGACGCGCAGCCCTCGACAACGGGATCATCACCGGCGGCAAGACCGGAACGACACAGGCCTATCGCGACGCATGGTTCGTCGGCTTCACCGGCGACTACACCACGGCCGTCTGGTTCGGCAATGACGACTATACCTCCACCGACGAAATGACCGGCGGCTCTCTCCCGGCGATGACCTTCAAACGACTGATGGACTATGCCGAACAGGGGATCGAGCACCGCGCGATTCCGGGCATCGAAATCGCGCCCGCCAAACCGGCGAAGGAGCGATCCGCCGAAACTGCGAAGCCGGACGAGAATGCCCTGCCGCCGCTCGTGCGGCCGCGATCACTGTCCGCGGACGTAACCCGGCTGTTGAAAAAGATCGGCGACACATTCGAGAAAGCGCAACCGCTCAAGGCGCGCGAAAGGCCCGGCGGCAAGGTGGCCGTGCTCGAGCCGACGGATCGAGGCGTGAACATGCGGACCATGCCGGGCACGACAAACAATTGACTTTGCAGTCAGAAATCCGTTCTCTGGCGAACAAGCCGAGCGGCGCCCCCACGAGCGCCGACAGGGTAAACGACGCAACATTCGATAGAGCCGCCACTTGTTTCGAGTTCCCCTCCTTGTCGCTCTTGCCCTCATCGTCGCGTTCGGCGGCGGAATCGGGACGGCCGTGTGGGCGCTGAAGGCGACGGTCGGTTTCGGCTCGATCGCAATCGGTCCTTGGGTCGCTTTTCCCGAAGCGCAGACCGTCTCCGCCGATCCCTATGCCAAGGCGCACCGCGCCCGGGCCGGCGAATTGCTCTATGGCGGTGCCGAGGGACTGGCATTTACCGCGCTCACGGACGATACCGGTGCGCGCCTCTCGGCCGCCTGCTCCTATGACGTTTCAGGTATGACGCCGCCGGCGCGGTTCTGGACCCTTTATGCGGCGGCGGCGGACGGGACAGCGCTGATGCCGGGTGCGGAACTGCCCTCCGCAATCAATTCCTGGACCGTCCTGCGCGCCGAGGACAGCCGTTTCGTCATTCACGTTTCCCCCGCTGCCCAGCCCGATAACTGGCTCGCGATACGGCGGACGGGCAGCTTCGCGCTCGTGCTGACCCTTCTTGACACGCCAACGGCAGGTTCCTCCGGCCTGATCGACCTCGCAATGCCGAAGATCGTAAAGACCGGGTGCGGGCATGCGTAGCATCATCTTCGCCATTCTCGTCGGTCTCGTCGGAGCGGCGCTTCTTCATATCGTGATCATACTCGCCCTGCCCCAGTTCACCGGCCGCGATGCCTATACGCGCGTGCTCGGCCTGCTCGAAATGGACAGCTTCTTTCCGCTGACGGCCGAACCGGGACCGACAGGCCTGAACAACGCCGACCCCTTCCTGCGTACGGCCGTCTGCAGCTTCTCGGTGGCGGATGCTCCGGCCCGCTTCGTCGGGCGCGGCGACGTACCCTTCTGGTCGCTTGCGATCTTCGACAGCGGGTCGAACGAGGTCTTCAGCATGAACGACCAGACAGCCGTCAATGGCGATCTCGATCTCGTGGTCGCGACACCGATCCAGCTCGTCGAACTGCGCAAGTCGCCACCCGAAGCGCTGGCGCAATCGATCATGATCGAGATGAAGGACCAGGAAGGTTACGCGGTTCTTCGAGCCCTGGCACCTCTCGACAGCTTCGAGGACCTGGTCCGCACTTTCCTTGCGGAGTCGAGGTGCGAGCCCTTCCAGCGGTAGTGCGAAGGTAACGGCAATTGGGGGGAGACTGAAGTCGAGGTGGTCGAAGTTGCGCGGCGAACGACCGCACCGCCCGGACGGGCGCTGCCGGCGCTTTGCCCGCGAGTTTACTGCTTCTTGGCCTGGCGGCCAGCCGGGGCAGTCGGCTGCGGTCCGCGGCCGTCCAGCCTTTCATAACGGATTCCTGTGAAGAACAACACCTTGGCGCCGCCCTTCCCGACAGGACGCCGTCGAGGGCGTTTGACGATCCGGTCCTGCATTCTGATTACGTCTGCCATGCTCGTCTCCATAGTCTCACGAGACGGATGAACTACCGTACAGATTTCACCCTGCCCGTTTTCGGGCTGACGCATTTTCCGGGTTTCCGGACAGACGCGCCCTTCTCACTCACTCCTTCTTCCGGTCACCCGGATGTCGTCCGTTTCGGCATAAGAGGCGAGGCGATAATAGCCGCCTTGTGCCGATTGAGCCACAGCCTGGTTAACCATTTGTTAATCCAGACCATGACGCATTAACCTCGCGCAATCCTCAATCTTGGGGGATTTGCAAATCCGGCAGTCCGTCCGTCAGCGCCTTGCAATCAAACCGAAAAGGAAAGCTACGCCGGCGACCGTCAGCAGCGTCGAAATGGGTTCTTCCCGAACGCGCTCCCGGACGCGCTGCGTCATCAGTTCCGCTTCCCCCTGCACGACCGCCTTGGCTCCGGTGCCGATGGCCGAGACGGTCTCCGTCAGCCGCGCGATCTCTGCCTTCAGTTCCTGGACCTGGGATTCCAATTCGGCCTGTGCGCCGGACGTCCGCGTTTCGGCACCCGTCTCTGCGCCGACTGCCGCCAGATTCTTCTCCGCCATCTCTCCGCTCCTTGCCATTCCGGGATCACCCTTTGCGCGATTTCAACGCGTCGAGGCCGGATTGGTTCCCATGGAGGGACGACGCAAGGTCCAACGGCGGCAGGAAGGCCGGCGACGATCGCCGACCCTGGAGTGAAGCGACCGAATCGCAGCGCCTACTCTTCGCAGCGGAAATCGCCGGCATCGCATTCCACGATGGTCCTCTGACCGTCGTAAAGGCGCTCGCGACGCGACTGTTCCCGTTCAGCCCCCTCGATCCTGCGCCGCCAGCGGTCATCGTCACTGCCGCGCTCCGGTTCCCATTCGCGCCGCTCTCTCTCCCGGTCACGCTCCGAGTCTCGACGTTCCCGCACCTGGCGGCGTTCCCATTCGGGCCGGTCGCGTTCAAGCTCGCGATCCCAATCGCGGTCATGCCTCCAACGGTCGCGATCGCGATAGAAATCACGCCCGCGGTAGTTGCGATCCCAATAGCTGTCGAACTCGAAGACGACTGTCGGAATGCCGAGCGGACGGTAGTATTCCGGCTCCACATAGACCCGACTGCTGCGATAGGCGGCCTGCACATACCGGCCTGCCACCCATCCCCGCCCGCCGTAGAAAGAAATGTCGCACCAGGGGCTTTCAGACAGGCAGCCGTGGATTTCCAACGATTCGCCGACCGGAATGACCGTTACAGCCGGATAATATGTACTCGGTCCCGAGCGCATATTGACATTGGCAGTCGCAAAACCTTCGGCCGCCGATGCGGCCACGGGCATGAGCAGCAGCGCACAGGCAGCCGCCCGCAGAAACATTTTCTTCACAAATCAACTCCCACATGAGAGGCCGCAGCCCGACTCGCTTCCGGCGTTTGCCGTCGATCGGATCAAATGGGAGCGCTTGTGGACTTTTTATGGCTAAGGAACGCGGCCTTCCGCTGCAGGGGCGGCTCGTCACCAGAATGACGCAAGCCTGAATAAAGCCCCAACGTCCATAGTTAATGCTGCGCTAACGATTTCGATCTAGTTTTAGACACGTGTGTCGTTCCGAACCATCGGAATGCCGTCATGCTTTGCGTTTTAGGATATGTCGTGACAAACCGGTTTCGTGAGTTGGAACGGCCGCAGACGGGGCGGTTGAAGGACGTCGTGCTGATGGCGACCGTCACCGGCTTCGAGAGCCTTCGGATTCCAAGCCGGTCCGACATGAAGCAGTTTGCCGAACTGTTCGAGCCGCTCTTCCTCGGCTCCAGCAACGAGGCCCGCCGGCAGGCGGCGGCGGCGCTATCCCAATGCCCCCACGTGCCGGAGCCGGTGGCCCTGCTGATCGGCAGCATGCCCATTTCGATCGCCGCCGCCTTCCTCGCCCGTGCGACAGCGATTTCCGACGGCGTGCTCATTTCCATCATTCGCCAACAGGGGCCGGGCCACGCGAACGCCATTGCCCGTCGGGAGAACCTTTCGCCTTCGGTGATCGACGTGCTCGTCGAACATCATCAGTCCGCTCCCCTCCCCGCACGGCTTCACGACGGCGCCAGTCGCCCGGTGGCGAGCGATCCGCAGACGGCTGCCGCAGCCGCCGATCGCGAAGAAAAGCTGCGCGCGGAAATCAAGGCGCTGGCGCGCGTCGGAACACAGGAGAAGAACGGCACACTGCCGATCCAACCCATCAGCGAGCTGCATTGCGCGCTGCTCGTCCGTTTTGCGCGCAATGGCGAAACGGCGCTCTTCTCCACGGCCCTGGCAGACTCGCTCGGAGCAAGCCGCGCACTCACCGACCGTATATTGCTCGATGTTTCCGGCCAGCAACTCGCCGCGACGCTCGCAGCTCTCGCCTTCCCGGAGGACGAGGAAAGCCGCGTGCTCGAGGGGCTCTATCCCCACCTTTCCGAAAGAATCGGCGGCGGCAACCGCGCCGAAGCACTGATCCGAAGTCTCGACCGGCAGGCGAGCGGCGAACGGGTGGCGTCCTGGCTTCGCGCCGATGCAAACGGGGCGAAGCCCTCCCGGCATGAGAGCCTGCTTGCGGAAAATCGAGCCGCAGACCCGCGCCGGCACGAGGCGCAAACGGTTGCGCGTCAAAGCAAGGCCGTCGAACCAAAGCGGGGCTTCGGCCAGCACTAGATCACGATGATTTTAGCTAGGTCGGGTCGACCTAAAATCATGAACGTGATCGATTCTAATGGGATAGAGCGGGATGCTGTGCTCGTCACAGGGATCCAGCCAGACCAAGTCCTTCGGCTGAAAGAACGCTTCCCGCGCCGCAGACGCGGCGCTGCCCTCATCTCTGTGACAAGCACAGAGATGAGGGCGAGGAGAAGCGCCATCATCCATCTCGCAGCAGCCGTCATAAACTCCAGATGAATCTCAACAGGCCTTAGACCAGATCGAACAGGTCGCTGCAGTCGTCGAGTTCCAACTCTACGATCCAGCAGTCCGGGTCGAAGCGGATTTCCGAGGAAAGCGCCCGTTCGACGGCTTCGGCTTCGACGCCCCGCAATCGCACCTCGAAGCGGCGCGACGTATCTCCTTCCTCATCGAAGAAATTCTGCGGCGCCGGCGCGTAAAGCGTCTCGTAGCCCGATCGTCCGCGCTGCCGGATGAAGATCGCGCCGGCGTCCTCCGCTCCCTTGCGCAGCACGGCCGCATACCCGCCGCGTCCAAAGGCGTTCCGCAAAAGCGAGGAGACGAAAATGTGGGACTTCAGGCGCATGCAAAGCTGATACACGCGCCACCGGCGAGATGCAAACGGAGCGACCGACCGCCAGTGGTGCGCAACTGCTCCTCTTGCTCTGGCCGTCAGAGCGCTCCGATTTCCTTAAGCTTCTTGAGAACCTTGGGGTTGGGCTCTCCGGTCTGAGGAAGACGATAGTGTTTTTCGAAGTGACGGATGGCTGCGCGCGTCTGATCGCCGGCAACGCCGTCTACAACGACATCCGCATAGGCGAGATTGCTCAGCCCCTTCTGGATGTTCATCACCATTTCGCTCGACACGGGAACCTCCGTGCGAGGGTCGAGCGCGTTGCCCTTCTCGGCGCTGCGGATGGCAGCGGCAACCGGATCCGCCTCGGCCGGGACAGTCTTCGGGTCGGAATAGGGCCGGTTGGCGGGCGTCGCAACGGCCGGCGGGGAGCCGCCGGCGTTGCGCAGTGCCTGAAGCAGATCGGCACTCGGCGCACCGGTCTCCATACGGCCGGCCTGCTTTTCGAAGCGGAGGATCGCCGCCGAGGTCTTCGGACCGCTTCGGCCGTCCGGCGCTCCTTCGTAGAAGCCGAGCCTTGCCAGTTCCTTCTGGATGTCCGCAACCAGCGTCGAGACCGTGCTACCGTGCGCATCTGCTTCTGGTACGTCCTGCGCCGGAAGCGACGCGTGCCGTTCGTTGGATCCGGCCGTTGCCGCATCGCCTGCTTTCGCGTCCCCCTCCCGCTCTATGACAAAGGTGGTAACATCGCGCTGCTCGACCGGCTCGCCTTTGGCGGCCGCAAGGCGCTCGGCCACTTCGGGACTGACGAGGGGCACGCGGGTACGCAGAAGCGGCGAGGGATGAGTACCGTTCTGGTACCACATGGCGTTTGCGGCGACGAAACTGAAGACGACGGCAAAGATCGCCGACCCGCCGGCGCTCACCGGATGACGCGAAATCAGGCGACCGGTGAGCACGAGGCCACGGCCGACGACAGCGAGTCCGCGCAAGGCAAGACCCGCTCCGCGCCGCGCCGCCCGCTTGCGCTCAGGCTGTTTTCGCTTGCGCGGCGCCATGTCCCCCTTCCCTGCCAATTTCTCCGGTGCGGAGAGCCTCGGACAGCGCCGGCACTCCGGCTTCCCTCTTTCCGTCTGCGTGCTGCTTCAATCGCGGCGGGAACTCCACTGTGACGGGCGCATCCGCGCACTGCCTTTCGGCCGCGCCGGAGGGGTCGCCGGGAATGGTTACGACGATCACGGTACCCTCCCCTTCGGCGCTGCGGATCGAAACGTCGCCGCCATGCAGTTCAGCAAGTCCCTTGACCAGCGACAGGCCGAGACCGGTACCCTCGTAGCGGCGGGTATAGTCATTCTGAATCTGGACGAAAGGTTGGCCGAGCATTTGCAGCTTGTCCGCGGCAATACCGATTCCGGTGTCGCTGACCGTTAGCTTCAGCATGTTGCCTTCCAGCGCGGCATCCACCGTGACAAGCCCGCCGCGGTCGGTAAACTTGATGGCATTGCCGATGAGATTGATGAGGATTTGCTGGAAGGCGCGCTGGTCTGCATTGATTTCGCCGACCGAACGGGTAACGCGGCTCGTCAGCCGCACGCCTTTTTCGCGCGCCTGGTGCGACAGCATGGCCTCGCAGGCGGCGATCGCCTCGGCGACACGGAACGGTTCGAGGAGAAGCTCGTAACGGCCCGCTTCGATCTTGCTCATATCGAGCATCGTGTTGACGACCGAGAGAAGATGCGTGCCGGACTGATGGATCAGCGACACGTATTCGCGTTGGCGATCGTTTTCGAGCTTTCCGAAATATTCGCCCGCAAGCACGTCCGAAAAGCCGAGGATGGCATTGAGCGGCGTGCGCAATTCATGGCTGACGGCGGCAAGGAACCGCGTTTTGGCATCGTTGGCCGACTCGGCATGTGCTGCCTTGGCCGCCGCCTCTGCCTGCAAACGCGCCTCTTCGGAGACATCGCGAGACTGTGCGACAATCGCAAGGAGATTTCCTTCAGCGTCTCGAAGCGGCGTCATCTCGCAGTAGATATGTGCGAATTGAGGGCCATCCGCCGACGTCCGTTCGAGACGGATGTCCACGGCAGAACGCTCGCTGTCCAGGCGCAGCGAATCGATCGCTCTTAGGAAGGCGATGCGATCCGACACATGGATCTGCTCGATGAAGCCGCGCCCATGCGGATCGCGCATCAGTTTCAGATACTCACTCGCATCGCGCCCGTGGACGGACAGGACGTGGCCCCGGGTATCGTGGACGGTCACCAAACCTGCAAAGAGATCATAGGCCGCATTGAGATCGGGCAGTTCCGGTGCAGGCGCGAATTCCACCTCGCCGTCCGTCGGGAATTCGCGGCCGCCGGCAATGGCTGCAGCCGCGGCCAGCAGGGACGCCGAGGCCCAAAGCGCCGCTCCTGCCGGCAGGGCGGCGGATACGGGCAATGCCAGCGTCAGCGCGAGAGGGACGATCGGCAGCGCGGTCAAGGATACGGCAGCGACGGCACGCAGGCGTCTGAAGTCGTGACGCGCAATAGCTGAGCCCAGGCCGCCGCGCGGCAGCCAAGGTGCGGCCGCTTCATCCACGAGGGATGTCCATCTGCCAGCCATGTCACGCAATAAATTCACGCCTTGCCCTGCCGAATTTGTCGTTCTTGCGAGGCATTTCCGGACCGTTCCGCATCGTCGCGGACGACCGCCTCGTGATGACCCGAATCTCGCACCCCCGACTTAATGAAAGAATAAACGGCCGCTCTCCGGGGGCGCCCCGGGCGGCCGAAAATTCCCGATTTGAGGCAATCCGCGCGAGCATCGTCAGATGTGGTTAACGGTGCGTAAGCAGCGGATTTTCGTGGATTTTTCGGTTCGCGTTAACGATTTGGGCAGGCATCGCCACTACCCGGCGCCGGGAACGCGGGGCTTGAGGCCGAGACCCCCGCCACGAGCGTTAACGACGATCGCTAAAATGCAGGGAAAAGCGGCTGCACGAATATGCCAGTCATGAATTTCAATAAAATTTGAAGCAAATACCGTTGTTTCTGGAAAAGTGGCCTTGTGATTCCCGCGCTAGTTTCGAAGCGTAAACACCACGGCCGCAGCCGAAGGCAAAAGAGGATGGCGCAAGATGTGGTTTCTCGTTAAGGCGACGTTCTGGTTCTCGCTGGTGCTGGTGCTGCTGCCATTTCTCGATCCGTCGAGCAGCGAGAAGCTCGAGCATGGCCCGAAGATGGAGATCGGCGGCACCTTCTCTGCCGCGAACGAAGCCATCCAATACATAAGCGCCATCTGCGTAGAGAAGCCGGACGTCTGCGAAAAGGGTGCGGAGACTTTCGTCGCCCTCGGACATCGCGCGCGCGAAGGCGCTCGGATCGCCTATGAGTTTCTCAACACCCAGTTCGCGGAAGGCGATGCCGCCGCTCCCGACGTCAAGGTCATGACCGGTACCGTCACACCGGCAGAAAGTGTCCCTTCGGCGGAGGCGACGGAGAAGGCCGAACCGGCCTTCAAGCGTATGCCGGTTCCGGAACACCGCCTCGATCCCGGTCCGGCTTCCGGGAAGTAACTCCTGCCGCGACGAAGGCAGACCGATCGTTCGGGCGTGGCAGCGCGGGGAAACGCGATTGCCTGTTCTCTTTGCGGCCCGCGTCTCCTATATGAAGGTGAGATAACGATGCGCCCGAAAGGCGGTTGAAGCAGTCGCCTTTCACGCGGACTGTGCTACGCAGCGGGCGCCGAAAGCCGGACATAGCATGACTTCACTTGACCAGATCATCGACGACTTTGCATTTCTCGACGAATGGGAAGATCGCTACCGCTATGTGATCGAACTTGGCAAAAACCTGCCCGAGATGCCGGAAGTCTCGAGGACGAGCGAGAATAAGGTTCAAGGCTGTGCCAGCCAGGTCTGGCTCGTGACCCATGCGACCGGCGATGCTGAAGACCCGCTCCTCACCTTCGAGGGAGAATCGGATGCGCATATCGTGCGCGGCCTCGTGGCGATCGTCCTCGCGATCTTCTCCGGTAAGCGTGCTTCGGAAATTACCAGAATCGACGCTCTCGATATCTTCGGCAAGATCGGCCTCATCGAACATCTTTCCTCGCAACGCGCGAACGGCCTGCGCTCGATGATCCGGCGTATCAAGAGCGAAGCCGAAGGGCGCCTGCCCGCCTGACCGGCAAAGAGTTAGAGCACTTCGAGGAAAGGTGCGTAACGGTTTTCCGTCCGGAAGTGCGTAGCCTCGAAGGGTTAGAGTGTGTCAGTGTTTCAATGAAATACTGAACGTCGAAAAAAAAGCCGGCCTGAACCGGCCGGCTTTTATGACACAACTCAGGTGTTCGCTTGCGCGTTCCCGACGGCCCAGTGGGGCCGCCCGGATCACTTGCCGCGACGCTTCCGACGCTGTCCGAGACCCATTTCCTTGGCGAGCCGCGAGCGCGCTTCCGCGTAGGCCGGTGCGACCATCGGATAATCCGCAGGCAAATCCCACTTGTCGCGGTATTCTTCCGGCGAAAGGTTGTGGTGCGTCATCAGATGCCGCTTCAACGACTTGAAGGTGCCGCCGCATTCGAGACATGTGATCTGGTCGTCCTGCACCGACTTTCGGACCGAAACCGCAGGCTTCGGCTTTTCCACCGGGACGACCACCGGCGCAGGAGCCGTGGTGTTGTTGAGAGCCGAATGCACGTCGGCTATGAGCGTCGGCAGCTCGGCAACCGGAACCACGTGGTTGCTTACATAGGCGGCAACGATCTCCGCCGTAAGCTCAACCAGGAGTTCATTGCTCGTACCGAGCGAAGTCTCTGTCATTTCTTTCTCCTATCGGAATCCAGCGACGAAACCTGAAACAGAGTTTCAGGGGGAGGATGTACAAAATGCCGTCGATTAGCGCTTGCCGCCTCGGAACCGACCGCTATCTCCCGATGGAGACTGCGGTTCTGCCGCGACATCAAGGCTCGAATTGCGAGAGGGAAGATCCGTCACCAAGGCGCCAAAGCGGCCGACACCTCAAAGCAACGGACAAGCATCACAACTCAGGCTGGAATTTCAGTTCAAAGTATTTTCCACAACGACACTTTGCATTTACTGCATTAACACTGATCCGCCAAAAGTCCAAACATAAATTTAACGGCATGCAGCAACTTTATTCCGAGTTGCTAAAATTGTCACGCTCGGCAAAATTGTCCTCAAATACAGAGTCAGAAATGCTGCCGGTCAATGCCGGCGCGCCTCTTCCTTATGGGGAAGCTGATCTATCACGGATCGTTTTGACATCCTGTAGCCCGCTTGATGCGCGGCTTTTGCCAATAAATGGGCCGAGATCGGTGCCGTCAGCACGAAGAAGACAAATCCCGCAAGTGCGCGCACGAAGACGGCGGCGTCCAGCGAATGCAGCCCGGCCGCAAAGAGCAGCAGACCCGAACCGACGGTACCGGCTTTCGAGGCCGCGTGCATGCGGGTGTAAAGGTCGGGGAAGCGGACGAGGCCAACCGCGGCAAGCAGCGAGAAGCAGGCGCCGACAACCATGATCAGCGCAACGACGTAGGCAATGATTTGCAGAGCCATCAACGCGCTCCCTTGCGTTTGCGGCGCCCGGCCTGGCTCGCGCGCGGCTTTGCCTGAGGGATCTCCGTTGCGCCTGGCGTCCTGCGCTCCGGCGAGAGGCCGCGCGCCAGGATGAAGCGGGCGAAAGCGACAGTCGCAAGAAAGCCGACGAGCCCGAGGGCGATCGCGATATCGATGTAGAGATAGAATCCGGTCCTTACGGCGATCACCGCGATCAGGCCGATCGCAATCGCCACCAGCATATCGAGGCCCAGCACCCGGTCCGGAAGCGTCGGCCCGCGAATGATGCGCAGCACCGTCAACAGCAGCGCGAGCGAGAGAAGCACGAGCGCCACGCCGGAGGCCGCGCTCAGGACTGCAGCGGGCGTCATCGTTCGAAGGCCTCCCGAATTCGACGTTCGAAGCCGCCCGCGATGTCTCGCCGTAGCGCTCCCGGATCGGCGCAATCGAGCGCATGGACGTAGAGGGTCTTGCGATCGTCGGAGACATCCACCGACAGCGTACCCGGCGTAAGTGTGATCAGATTGGCGAGCAGCGTTATCTCGAAGTCGCTCCTGAGCGCGAGCGGATAGGCAAAAATGCCGGGCTTCAGGGCCATGTTCGAGCGGAGAACCAGAACCGCGACCTTCGTTGCGGAAATGGCGAGCTCCTTGAAAAACAACGATGCGAGCAACAGGAGCCGCAACGGTCTCAGCGGGTAAGCCACGGGGCGCAGCTCACGCCGGATCAACCAGAGCGACAAGGCGCCGGCTGCGAAGCCCAGCAGGAGGTTCGCGGGCGTGAAGCTGGCGCTGATTGCCCCCCAGATGAGCGTAAAGACCAGGTTGGTCAGCAGGAATTTCATTGCGGACCTCCTGCGGGAAAGACTGAATTCAGGTAAGCGGACGGCTCTGCAAGACCGGCGGCGGCGCTCTGGATCATCGCGAGCAGCGGTTCGGGATAGAGGCCGAGCGCAAGCGCCAGAAGCGTAAGCGCTGCAAGCGGACCCAGGGCCGCCGCGGACAGGCGGGCGGGGCCGTCCGCCGCCTCGGGGATTGCGCTGTCTCGCCAATAGGCCAGGAGGAAAAGGCGGCCGGTGGCAATCATGGTGAAGAAGCCGACGAGAAGAAGCGCGGCGGCAAGCCACCAGGCGCCGATATCGATGGCCGCCTTCACCAGCATGACCTTCGGCCAGAAGCCGGAAAAGGGCGGCAGGCCCGAAACGGCGAAGCACAGCATCAAGGTCAGCGCCGCAAACCCCGCATGCTTGCGGTAAAGACCCGCGAGCGTTGCGATCGAGCTGTCTGCACCGAGGCGCATGGCGATCCCAGAGGCGAAATAAAGGCCCGTCATCACCAGCATCGAATGAAGCGCGTAGAAAATCGCGCCGCCAATGCCGCCCGGTCCGCCGATGGCTATGCCTGCGAGCATCGAGCCGATGCCCGAAACGACGAGGTATCCGAGAATGCGACGAAAATCCGTTTGCGCGAGCGCACCGAGAACGCCGACCATCATCGTCAGCGCACCGACGAGCGCCAGGACGAAGCTCAATTCCTCCCTCTCGATCGGGAAGAGCATGACCGTGACCCGGATCAACGCATAAATACCGACCTTGGTGAGCAGGCCGGCAAAAAGCGCCGACACGACGACGCGAGGGGTATGATAGGAAGCAGGCAGCCAGAAGTTCAAAGGAAACGCGGCCGCTTTCATGCCGAAGGCAAGAACATAGAGTCCGACCAAAGTCATCAACGGCGCATTGACCCGCAGTTCGTCGGCCTTGCGCGCGATGTCGGCCATGTTGAGCGTGCCGAACACGGCGTAGAGGAAGCCGGTAGCGACGAGGAACAGCGTCGTTGCGACCAGGTTCAAAAAGCCGTACTTCACCGTCCCGTCGATCTGCCCGCGCTCGGAGCCGAGGACCAGTAGCCCGAAGGACGAAATCAGCAGGACCTCGAACCAGACATAGAGGTTGAAGATATCCCCCGTGAGGAAGGCTCCCGAAACGCCGGCCATCAGCAGCATCAGCAGCGGATAGAAACCATAGCGCCGGCCGCTGTCGTTGATATCGGCCAGCGAAAAGATGCCGGCGGCAAGAGCGACCAAGGCCGCCACCAGGGCAAAGAGCGCACCGGTCAGGTCGACCGTGAAGGCGATACCGAACGGCGGCAGCCAGCGACCCATCACCATGGTCGTCGGCCCATTTCTTGCGACGTGATCTAGCAGCGCCACGTCGATCAGCACCAGCACGGCCAGGCTCGCAAGCGCTATTGCGGGCTGGAGGCCGGCCCAGCGACGAAGCATCACGAGGAGCGCACCGACGGCCAGACACCAGGCGACGGGCAGAACGACGAGCCATTCGACGGCCGGCGCCGGGGCCAGCATCAGGGCTGCGGAAAGGTCGACGGGGACGGGGGTGGAAACGGCCATGGTGCGTCAGTATCCCAGCGGCGGTGCCGGCTCGTTCACCGGTTCCGCAACACGCATCTCGTCCGTGTTGTCTGTCGCGAGGTCTTCATAGGCGCGCCAGGCGAGAACGAGGAGAAAGGCGAAGAAGGAGAAGGAAATCACGATGGCGGTCAGGATGAGCGCCTGCGGCAAGGCATTGGCCGCCGGACCGGAAAGCACATCGGCGCCCTCCGCTATGACCGGCGGTACGTCGCGCGTCAGACGGCCGCCGGTGAAGATCAGAAGGTTCACCGCATTTCCCAGGATCGCCACGCCCAGGAGGACGCGGATGATGGATTTCGACAGAAGCAAGTAAATGGCGACGGTGAAGAAGAAAGTGACCAGCAGCGAAAACCAGGTCTCCATCAGGCGCCCCCCCTTTCTTCAAGCGACAGCGCGATCGAACTGATGGCACCGACGACGACCAGGTAG
This sequence comes from Ensifer meliloti, assembly GCF_030064585.1. Taxonomy (NCBI): domain Bacteria; kingdom Pseudomonadati; phylum Pseudomonadota; class Alphaproteobacteria; order Hyphomicrobiales; family Rhizobiaceae; genus Ensifer; species Ensifer meliloti. The sequence goes on along the minus strand of NZ_CP120365.1, from coordinate 3,361,684 downwards.
ACCCCCGTATCGAACAGCATGACGGTGGAGAGCGGAACCTCGACGCCGAGAAAGGAGGGATATATCCAAAGCCCGGTCATGAACGGCACCCGCGCGAAAAATGACACCAGTCCGGCCACGGTCGCGGCGAAAAGGCCGGCGCCGGCGATAGCCATGGGGTGGAAGAATATCGCCCGCCGCACCGTCTCCACGCCATGGGCGATGCCGTAGATCGCCAGCGCCGAAACGGCGATCAACCCGCCTATGAAGCCGCCTCCGGGCTCGTTGTGGCCGCGCAGCAGCACGAAGATCGAAAAGAGCATCATCAATCCGGCGAGGAAGGGCGCAACGGTCCGAAAAATGATCGACTTCATACCGGCTCCTTCGTGTTCGCATCAGCGGCCGCGATCTCGCGCGTTTCGCCGCGTCTCAACGATCCCGCCCGCAACCGCACGAGGGAAAGGATGGACAGGCCCGCAACCAGCACGACGGCAATTTCGCCAAGCGTATCCGTGCCTCGGAAGTCGACGATGATGACGTTGACCACGTTCGCGCCGTGCGCGATCGATTTCGAATAGAGGTTGAAGAAGTCCGTCAGCGTCGCATCGAACGGCACGCCGGTAACCCGGAGAAGGAAAAGGCCGAATCCGATTCCGCAGGCGAGCGCGATCGTGAAGTCGGGAAGCTTCTGCCTGAGTGGTCGGTGATCCGAGGGAGACAGCCGCAGCCGGGTCATCACCAGTGCCAGCACGACGACGGACAGCGTCTCTATCATGAACTGGGTGAAGGCGAGATCCGGAGCGCCGTAAAGCAGGAAGAGCATCGCGACGGCGAAGCCCTGAATTCCGAGCGAGACGATCGCCGTCAGCCGGTCCGCGGCCAGCACCACGGCGAAGAGGCCAAGCACGGCGATCGCCATGATCGCGAATTCGTGCAGCGGAACGTCGCCCGGAAAGAAAGGTGCGCGCGGGAATTCGCCGTAGCGCAGCGGCAATGCGAGCATGACGGCGGCGACGAGCAGGAAGGTCACGGTCATGTAGTTATCGAGACGGCCGCCCTGCAATCGGCGGGTCGCGGCGACCGCAAACCGCACGAGGCCGCGTATGAACTGGTCGAAGCCTCGATCCGGTCCCCAGCCGATATCGGCAAGGATCACCGCCATGGCTGCGCGCAGCCGCGTCAGATTGAGGAACAGAACGACGCCGACCGCCAGCGTCACGACGGAGAGCAACAGCGGCACGCCGATATGCGGTGCGAGAGAAATCGTCACGGTTCTCGGTTCGCCGGCAACGGCCGAGGCCATGGGCGAGGTCACGAACCGATGAACAAGGCCCGACATCAGCGCGATGGAAAGGCCCTTCGCAGCCAGGATTGCCGGGCCGATCCAGAGGAGCACCGGTGCCTCGTGGGCATGCCTCGGCGTATCGACCTTCGGGCCCATAAACGGTTTTAGAGCGATCGCGAAGCCGACGGCGAACATCAGGCCGTTGCCGAGGATGGTCAATGCCGCGAAGACCATGGACCGGCGGTCGAAACCGGAGAGTGCGGCGTAGATTTCCTCTTTTGCAAGGAACCCGAAAAAGGGCGGCAGGCCGCCCATCGACAGGGCCGCCGCAAGAGCTATGGCGAAGGTCAGAGGCATCGCCCTGCGCAGGCCGCCGAGCTTCGTCAGATCGCGCGTACCGGTTTCATGATCGATGATGCCGGCCACCATGAACAGCGCCCCCTTGAACAGGGCATGCGCCACCAAGTAAAGCACTGCGGCTTCGATGGCGTAGGGCAGGCCGAGGCCGGTCAGCATGACCAGAAGACCGAGCGACGACATGGTCGTATAGGCCAGCATCATCTTCAGGTCCGTCTGGCGCACTGCCAGGGCGGCTCCGGCGACGAGCGTCGTCACGCCGAAGAGCGGCAGCAGAACCTGCCACTCCGTCGTACCGCCGAGCACCGGGTTGAGCCGCATCAGAAGATAGACCCCCGCCTTCACCATCGTCGCCGAGTGCAGATAGGCCGAAACGGGCGTCGGCGCTTCCATGGCGTTCGGCAGCCAGAAGTGAAACGGAAACTGTGCCGACTTGGTGAATGCGCCGCCGAGGACGAGGAGCAGCGCCGCGAGATAGAAAGGGCTTTGCTTCAGTTCGTCGCCGAAGGACAGGAGCAGCGAAAATTGCGTGACGCCGCTGACGTTCCACAGGATGAGGAGCCCGGCGAGCAAGGCAAGCCCGCCTCCCCCCGTCACGACCAGGGCCTGCAAAGCCGCGCGGCGCGCCGCCTCGCGGGTGTGATCGAAGCCGATCAGCAGGAACGAAGTGATCGACGTCAGCTCCCAGAAGACGAAGAGCATCAGGAAGCTGTCCGAGACGACGAGCCCCTGCATCGAGCCCATGAACATCAGGATGAACGAAAAGAAGCGGCCCTGGTCGGGATGCCCCTTCAGATATCCGCCCGAATAGAGGACGATCAGTGTCCCGATGCCCGAAATCAGAAGCGCGAAGGTCAGTGACAGGCCGTCGATCAGCCAGGAGAAGCTGACGTTGAAGGACGGTATCCAGATATAGCCGCCGGTAACGATCTCGCCAGCGGCGACTTCCGGAATGAAACCTGCGAGATGCATGAAGATGGCGAGTGGCGCAAGCGCCAGCAGCCAGGCGGCATTCCCGCCGAGAAGCCGGGTCAGGGCCGGTGCGACGACGGCCGCGGCAAAGGGAAGACCGAGGGCCAGGAATGTCAGGGCCGCGGCATCCATCGTATCGACACGCTCCTTCTCATTGATCTTTCAGTCAAGCTTTAACCGGACATAGAAGAAGGGCGGGCCTGCCTCAAGGGAAATCGGCCGCGGTGTGAGGTTATGCCACGTTTATACTATGTAGAGGGCAGCGGCTTCGCCCCGACCCTGATCAGGATCCTGTCCAGGACGCGGAGCTCCCGACATTGACCCCCATTTGTGCCCGAGCGGATGCCATCCTATATATTCGCTGCAATCGAAAGGAGCGCAGCCATGCCCGAAAACCGGATGCCGAAGATTACGAAGACGAACGAGGAGTGGCGGGCAGCGCTGACGCCCGAGCAGTACCGCGTCACACGCGAGCATGGCACCGAACGTCCCTTCACCGGCCCCTTCCTCGACAATAAAAGGCATGGCACCTACAAATGCGTCTGTTGCGGCCGCGCGCTGTTCCGCTCGGACACCAAGTTCGATTCCGGCTGCGGCTGGCCCAGTTATTTCGCCCCGGTCGATCCGGACGCGATCGCTGAATATGTGGACCGCTCGCACCTCATGGTCAGGACGGAGATTCGCTGTGCCGATTGTGACGCCCATCTCGGCCATGTCTTCCCCGACGGGCCTCCTCCGACGGGCCTGCGCTATTGCCTCAACGGCACCGCGATGACATTCGAGGAAGATTGACCATAAGGGACTGTTCCGGCGGCACTTTCCAGCGCATGCGTGTTGTCTATCGCATGCCCTTAAACCCGGAACGATTTGAAGATAAGATGATGCAGCAGTTCAAAGCCGTTGCGGCGGCCCTCGCGCGTGCAGGAAGAAAACGCGCGGTGCGTTGAGAAGAACCGGCAGGTCGAACGAAGCCGAGAGGACGCCACGAATGCGCCGTGCCTTTATCGCATTTCTGCTCCTCGTGACGCTTGCCTCGCCCTCTGTCGCCGAGGACGACTGGCACCCTTACGCCAATCCCCGCTTCGGCTACACGGTCGACATCCCGCCCGGATTCGAGATGGGCCTTGAGGCCGATAACGGCGACGGCGTCAGATTTCATGCCGATGACAATGGCGCGACGCTCATGGTGTTCGGCACTCATCCGCCGGATGGCGACTTCGAAACCGACGTCGCCGAAAGGATCGGCTACGAGAAGCAGGCCGACTGGCGAATCATCTTTTCGCGCGTCACGCCCGCCTGGGCAAGCTTTTCCGGCGCGCGCGAGAGCGACGTTTTCTATACGCGGGCGATTGCGCTCTGCGACGGCAGCGCCGCCTATTTCAGGCTGCAATATCGGAAGAGCAACCTGACCAGTTTCGATGGCGTCATCTCGCGCATGGCCTCGGCACTCAGGCCGTCGGAAGAATGTCAGCCTGCAGCAGACTGAAGCTGCAGCTTTGAATCTGGCTAAGGCCTGTTGAGATTCGGGATACCCGCCGCAGCCTGTTTGATTACCTCATCCCTGTGCTCGTCACAGGGATCCAGCCAGACCAAGTCGTTGGGCTGAAACAACGCTTCCCGCGCCGCAGACGCGGCGCTGCTCTCATCTCTGTGACAAGCACAGAGATGAGGAAGAGGAGAGATTGCAATCCGGTGATAGGCTTCCTGGGCCAGCCAGAGCCAGATCATCCGCGCCGACAGCTCGACCCGACCTAAAAACATCGTGATCTAAGATACAGCGGCGCTGCTGATGCAGGTCAAGACTGCGGAATAGTGCACAGCCGCTCCCGTGACGACGAAGCCGTGCCAGATGGCGTTCTGGAAGCGAAGACGCTCCCAGACATGGAAGATGACCCCGACCGAATAGATGACGCCACCGATGACGATCAGGGTGAGCGTCGTCGCGCTCAAGGCGGTAAAGAGGGATTTCGCGGCGAGCAGCCCGCTCCAGCCCATTGCGAGATAAAGCAGGATCGCCAGCCGATCGAAGCGCCCGGGCAGGAGGCACTTCATGGCGATGCCGGCGGCTGCGATAAGCCAGATGGCGACCAGCATCGAGAAGAGGAACGGATCATCCCAGCCGCGCTGCAGGAAAGGCGTGTAGGTTGCAGCGATCAGCACGAAGATCCCGGAGTGGTCCAGCCGACGCAGGAACCACTTGGCCCGGCCGACCGGAAAGAGATTGTAGACGAATGAAATCGACAGGGCGGCGATGAGCCCGCCGCCATAGATCGAAGCCGCGGCCAATTGCCCGGACGTGCTCCAGACGGTGGCGTAAAAGATCAGGGCGGTAACACCGACGAGCGCCGCCGAAAGGCCGATCCCGTGGACGATTGCGTCGGCGATCATCTCCGATCGGTCGTAGTCCCATTTGACGCCGGCAACCTTCACGCGGCCCCTCCCGCTCCGCTCCCGATATCCGTCTGCAGCCTGCAGCAGCAACGAAATACCTCATGACCGATTACAGCGGATTCGAACAGTTCGAAACGCCGCACAGGATCACCATGGTTTCGGTTCATCCTGCCACAGAGCAGCGACACGGCAAAGCACCAGGATCGGGCGAAAGGATCAACTTTTGCAACGCATTACAACAAATACCGCACCTTGCGCGGGAGCGTGCAGCAAACGGCTTTCGCTGAAGCAGATGGGAGCTTTGGGTGGTTATCTCCCCCCGGTCGCGATCTCGGCGGCGCAGGTCTGACAGAGCGGCGCATGCGGCACGGCGCGCAACCTTTCCGGGGATATGGCGTCGCCGCAACGGACGCAAATGCCGAAGGTTCCTGCTTCGATGCGGTTGAGCGCAGCGTCGATCGCGCGAATTTCGCCCTGGCCCGCCAATCCGAGTCCTTCCAGGACCTCGTCGCTCTCCCGTTCCGTTACGCGATCCGGCACATCGGCATTCATCGGCTGCTCGAGGTCTTCCTCTATCTGCACCAGCCGGCCATGAAGTTCGCGTTTGCGGCGCAAAAGCTGTTCGCGAAAGTCGTCAAGCGCATACTTATCCATTGCGTGACTCCTTCGGATCGCGGCGCAGGCGGCCTGCACCGCTCCCTTCTATTCCCAGTATTACCGGTCGACGAGAACCGCGCAGGGGCAATGGCTGACGACACGGCTGGCGGTCGACCCGATGAAATAATCGATCAGCCCCGGGCGGTGGGACGCGATGATCACCAGGTCGGCATTCTCTTCCTCGGCGAGGGCGTTGATGCTGCCGGCAGCTCCGCCGGTGCGGATTTCGACGCGCCCGTTGATGCCATGCTTGGTCTTCAGCGCTTCCAGGGTCTTGACCGCGTGCTTGCGCGATTCCTCGATCATCTCCAGCGGAAAATCGACGATCATGTAACCTTGTGCATAGGCGTTGAGATCCTCGACGACGTTGAGCAGAATAATCTCTCCCCCCTCATCGATCAGTTTCTCGGCGATGCCAAGGACGGACTCGCCGTGCTCCAGCTGATCCATGGCGATCGGCACGATGATCTTCTTGTACATGCTGCTGCGTCCTTTTCCTATGTTACCACGTCGCGCGCCGAATGCGACGCTGATCCCTCAGCTTGGCCGGTCATCCGGCCCCACCTCCCGTCACAGACGGAAACCACATCACGCACCCCGTCCTGCGCCGGACCGACATCGAACGGTGGCGGCTGTACGGGCCTTGACTTGGATCAAAGTGACCGCCCCTCTGCTCCCACCGTTAAAGGTAGCGCGGCCGTGACGACTGTCAACGTTCATCGAACACAACATCAAGTAATATAAGAGCTTTCGCGAACCTGTTCACGTGCTCATATTGAATTGGGCAGCAGATCACAGTCTCGGGCGTCGCCCTCCCGCTGTCCGAAAAGGCGAATAGGATGAAGGACACCTCACAACCGAAGCCGCAGGCCAGCGTTCCCGCCGATCACGCGACGGCGATGCCCGCTTATGTCGATCGGTCGCATCTTGTCGTCAGCGACCTGGAGACGGTCTCGTCCTGGTACCAGCGGATAATCGGTCTGTCGCCGATCGAGGCGAACATAAGCGGCGTGACGCTCGGCGTCGCCGGAAGACCGCTCCTGACGTTGACGAGCGACGGCAATGCCGTAAGGGCTCCGCGAAACGCACCCGGTCTCTTCCATCACGCATTTCTGGTTCCGGACCGCACCGAGCTCGGACGCTGGCTCGTGCATGCCGCCGAGAACGGGGTGCAGTTGCAGGGAGCCTCCGATCACCTCGTCAGCGAAGCGATCTACCTCGCCGATCCGGAGGGTAACGGAATCGAGATCTACCGCGATCGACCGCGCGAGGAATGGAACTACGGAGCGGACGGCATGGTGGCAATGAACACGCTGCCGCTCGATTTGCAGGCACTCTACGAGGAGGTGCCGAAAAACGGCTGGGACGGCCTGCCGGCCGGCACCACGATCGGTCACATTCACCTTCAGGTCTCGGATATCCCGCAGGCGGACGCTTTTTTCTGCGATGCCCTGGGGCTCGACCTCATGGCGCGTTATCCTGGAGCCAGCTTCTTCGCGACGGGCAAGTACCATCACCACGTGGCGGCCAATATCTGGAATTCGCGCGGGGCGCCGAAACGTCAGGGCAACATGACCGGTCTCGCCGACTATACGATCCGCTTCCGGGAGCCGGCGGCCCTCGCCGCCGCGATCCGGAAGCTCGACGCGCTAGAAATAGCCGTGGACAGGCAGGGCGACGCGCATAGCCTCACCGACCCGTGGGGCATCGGCCTCAAACTCGCCGCCTAGACGGCTCGGCAGCCCTTTCCGCTTGATCGCCGCGCTGGTGCCCTCTATCTCATTGTCTCCCCCATACGGCGCCGCACGTCTCGTCAGACGCGAGGTTGCTGTAGCGCTTTAATCTGCTGCGTGTTCTCCCCTTGAATCGGTAGGATTCCAGAAGACATGCAGCAGGACCGATCCCGGAGACATGCCTTGTCCGTATTCAAGAACCTGCCCGCCGCGCCCGTCGCCCCGAAAAAGCCGGTAACGGATACCCGCCACGGCATGACCCGCACCGACGATTACGCCTGGTTGAGGGCCGAAAACTGGCAGGCCATGTTCAAGGATCCGTCGATCCTGGATCCCGAGATCCGCCGCCATCTGGAGGCGGAGAATACCTATATGAACGCCGCGATGGCGGACACGAAGGACCTGCAGAAGACGCTGTTTGCCGAAATGCGCGGCCGGATCAAGGAAGACGATTCATCGGTTCCGATGAAGGATGGCCCTTTTGCCTATGGGACGTCTTACGTCACCGGCGGCGAGCATCCGCGCTATTTCCGTATCCCCCGCGAGGGTGCAGCGGGCGACGAGACGATCCGCCGGGTGCTGCTCGACGGCGACAGGGAGGCTGAAGGAAAGGCCTATTTCCGTATCGCCGGACTTGACCATTCGAGCGATCATTCACGCGGAATCTGGGGGTACGACGACAAGGGCTCGGAATATTTCACGCTGAAGGTGCGCGACCTTTCGACCGGCGAGGACCTCGAGGACCTGCTCGAAAATACGGGTGGCGGCGGCGCCTGGGCGCCGGACGGCAAGAGCTTCTTCTATACCGTGCTCGACGAGAACCACCGGCCATCGAAGATCTTCCACCACGTCATCGGCACGCCGCAGTCGGAAGACCGGCTGGTTTATGAGGAGCCCGATGCCGGCTTCTTCATGTCCGTCGGCGGTTCGCTCCTCGATGATTTCATCTATATCGACATACATGACCACGAGACGAGCGAATACCGGCTCATCCCGACCAGGGACCTTGCCGCGGAGCCAAGGATCGTGGCGGTGCGCGTAACCGGCCTTGAATATTCCATGACCGAGGGCGGCGACGTCTTCTACATTCTCACCAATGCCGACGGCGCCAAGGATTTCAAGATCATGGAAGCGCCGGTGGAAGCGCCGCAGAAGGAAAACTGGCGCGAGGTCGTGCCGCACAAGCCGGGAACGCTGATCCTCAGCCATATGGCCTATGCCCGCCATCTGGTCTGGCTGCAGCGCCGCAACGGCCTGCCGGAAATCGTCATCCGCGACCGCCGAACCGGCGAGGAACACGCCATCGCATTCGCCGAGGAGGCCTATTCTCTGGGGCTTTCCGGTGCGGCCGAATACGACACCGACATCATCCGTTTCTCCTATTCGTCGATGACGACGCCTTCGCAGCTTTTCGACTACGACATGCAGACGCGCAAGCGCACGCTGCTCAAGACGCAGGAAGTCCCCTCCGGCCACGATCCGGACGACTATGTGACCCGCCGGGTCTTCGCTCCGGCGCACGATGGCGAGCAGGTGCCGGTCACCCTGCTCTATCGCAAGGACACACCGCTCGACGGATCCGCCCCTTGCCTGCTCTACGGCTACGGTGCCTATGGCATCACCATTCCCGCCAGCTTCAACACCAATTGCCTGTCGCTCGTCGACCGCGGCTTCGTCTACGCGATCGCCCATATCCGCGGCGGCAAGGACAAGGGCTTCCACTGGTACGAAGACGGCAAGATGGCGAAGAAGACCAATACGTTCAAAGACTTCATCGCAGCCGCCGACTATTTGAATCAGGAAAAGTTCACCTCCTACGCGAACATCGTCGCCGAGGGCGGCTCGGCCGGAGGCATGCTGATGGGCGCCATCGCCAATATGGCGCCTGAGAAGTTCCGCGGCATCATCGCCGCGGTGCCCTTCGTCGACGTGCTCAGCACGATGCTGGACGACACGCTGCCGCTGACACCCCCGGAATGGCCTGAATGGGGCAATCCGATCGACAGCCCGGAGTTCTACGACATCATCGCGAGCTACTCGCCCTACGACAATGTCGGTGCCAGGCCGTATCCCGCCATTCTGGCGCTCGGAGGCCTGACCGATCCGCGCGTCACCTATTGGGAACCGGCGAAATGGGTGGCAAAGCTGCGCGAGGAGACGACCGGCAGCGAACCCATCCTGCTCAAGACCAACATGGACGCGGGCCACGGCGGCGCTTCCGGCCGCTTTCAGCGGCTGGAGGAGATCGCCTTCGAATATGCCTTCGCCATCAAGGTCGCAGGCAGGATGTAAGGGGCGGAGCCGGTGCCGGTCTATGTAGCACTGCTCAGGGCCGTCAATGTGGGCGGCACCGGCAAGCTGGCGATGGCGGACCTCAAGGCCGTCTGCGACGAGCTCGGCTTCGCGGGCGCCAAGACCTTTATCCAGAGCGGCAACGTCGTCTTTCGCTCTGACCTGCCTGAGCCCGCAGTGCAGGCGAAACTCGAACAGGCGCTGGCGGCGAAAATGGGCAAGGCACCGGGAGTCTTGCTCCGCAGCCGCCGCCAACTGGACGACATCGCGGCCAGGGCGGAGCGGTTTCTCGATGCCAAGCGGAACTTGCTGCTGATCACCTTCCTGCCGGAGCCGCCTCCCGCCGACGCGCTCGACAAGCTGGTGGCACCTGATGGAGAAGAGGTGCGGATCGACGGGCGCGAAATCTATGTCCACTATCCGAATGGATCCGGTCGATCGAAGCTGAAGCTTCCGGCGCTCAGACCCGGCACGGCGCGCAATCTCAACACGATACGCAAGCTGGCGGAAATGGCAGCCGCGATGGAAGACGGTGCCTGACGTTACAGCGAGACGCCACATCGCTGCGATCTGTGAGGCCTGCCTGCCACGAGCGGCACTCAGTGCCTGATCGCGAGGGTCCCTTCGCACGAATGAGCGAGGGCCCCTGTTTAGGCATCGGGGCCGAAACCTCGCGAAAAGGGCTGGGCTCGTGTAGACTTGCTGCGAAAGGGCGGCCGACTTCCGGCGTGCCGCTGTATCGTGATGAGTTCCGTTCCAACGCAGCCAATTTCAAAGATGACCGCATTCCGCTTCGACAACAGCTACGCCCGGCTGCCGGCCAATTTCTATGCCCGTGTGCAGCCGACACCGGTCGCGGAACCGTGGCTGATCAAGCTCAACCGCCCGCTTGCCGGAGAGCTTGGGCTCGACGCCGAAGCGCTCGAACGCGACGGCGCGGCGATCTTTTCGGGCAATCTCATCCCCGAAGGGGCCGAACCGCTCGCCATGGCCTATGCCGGCCACCAGTTCGGCACTTTCGTGCCGCAGCTCGGCGACGGACGGGCCATCCTGCTCGGAGAGGTGACCGACGCCGGCGGGCGACGACGCGACATCCAGCTCAAGGGAGCCGGCCAGACGCCCTACTCCCGCCGCGGCGACGGTCGGGCGGCGCTTGGGCCCGTCCTGCGCGAATATATCGTCAGCGAGGCGATGCATGCGCTCGGCGTGCCGACGACCCGTGCGCTGGCTGCCACGGTCACGGGACAGCCCGTCTACCGCGAACAGATCCTGCCAGGTGCCGTATTCACCCGGGTCGCGGCAAGCCACATTCGTGTCGGCACGTTCCAGTTCTTCGCGGCACGCGGCGACATGGAGTCGATAAGGACGCTCGCGGATTATGTGATCGGCCGACATTATCCGGAGCTGAAGACGGATGAGAAACCCTATCTCGCGCTCCTGAAGGCAGTCGCGGCGCGCCAGGCTGCACTGATCGCGCGCTGGCTGCATGTCGGCTTCATCCATGGGGTGATGAATACCGACAATATGACGATTTCAGGCGAAACCATCGATTTCGGCCCCTGTGCCTTCATGGACGATTACGATCCGAAAACCGTGTTCAGCTCGATCGATCAGTTCGGCCGCTACGCTTATGCCAACCAGCCGGCTATCGGTCAGTGGAATCTCGCCCGCCTGGCCGAGACGCTGGTGACGCTGTTCGATCCCGTGGCCGACACGGCCGTGAACCTCGCCAACGACGCTCTTGGCGAATACGGAACGATCTTCCAGAAGCACTGGCTCGACGGCATGCGGCGCAAGATCGGCCTGCTCACGGATGAAGACGAGGATCTCGATCTCGTGCAGTCGCTGCTGACGCTCATGCAGAACGGAAAAGCGGATTTCACCCTCACCTTCCGCCGGCTGGCGGCTTCAGCGGAAAACGCAACCGCGGATACGGAGCTTGCAAGCCTCTTCGAAGAACCGCAGGCGCTCTCACCCTGGCTCGAGCATTGGCGCCGACGGCTCGAACGCGAGCCGCAGCCGGCAACCGAACGCGCTGCCGCGATGCGCTCCGTCAATCCCGCCTTCATTCCGCGCAACCACCGGGTGGAACAGGCGATCGCTGCGGCAACCGAAGACGCGGATTTCTCGCTCTTCGAGGCGCTCCTCGACGTTACCTCCAGACCCTACGAGGACCAGCCCGGCCACGCAGCCTATGCCGCGCCCCCCGAACCGGCCGAGGAAGTGCTGCAGACCTTTTGCGGCACGTGAATATTTGTTTTCCAAAGCGTTGCGAATGACCTGCCCCTCATCCGCCTGCCGGCACCTTCTCCCCGCAAGCGGGGGGAAGGGACCCGAGGCAAGCACCTCGGCCACCATTATCATCGGCGTTTCGTAGGGGCACGTCCCCTCTCCCCGCCCCACGGGGAGAGGGTCAGGGTGAGGGGCTCTTCACCGGATTGCGGCTATTGAAAGGCACGCGTTTTGCGTTAGTTTTCACAAAACCGTCCGCGACCAGTCGTGCCGACGGCACGTTCTCAACCTCGGGAGCTCGAATTGATGGTCATCGTCCTGACCGCCGTCGTCTTCGCCGTGATCGGCCTCGCCCTCGGTGGGGGCGGCACGCGGCTCCTGCTGCTCGGCGGTAGCCCGTATTATCTCATCGCCGGCTTGGGCTTTCTGCTCACCGCGTTTTTGCTCTTTCGCCGCCGCGCCGCCGCGCTTTGGGTCTATGCGCTGGTCGTTCTCGGGTCGCTCGCATGGGCGATCTGGGAGGTGGGCTTCGATTGGTGGCAACTCGGGCCTCGAGGCGGCGTGATCATCCTGCTCGGGCTGTGGCTGCTAACCCCATGGATCCGGCGACCCCTCGGCTTCGTCAGCCCCACCGGCGAGCAATATGGGGCAAGCGCCTGGCCGCTTGCACTGGTGAGCCTCCTCTCGGTCGGTGTCGCCCTCTATTCGATGACGCAGGACCCCCATGACATTCGCGGCGATCTGCCCGGCGAAGTCGCGGCGAACGCGAACCTCGGGGGCAACGTACCGCCGGGCGAATGGCACCAATATGGTCGCACGCCCTTCGGTCAACGTTACTCCCCGCTCGACCAGATCCGTCCGGAAAACGTCGCCAACCTGCAGGTGGCGTGGCAATACCAGACCGGAGACGTGAAGCTGCCCGAAGACGTCAGCGAAACCACTTATCAGGTGACGCCGCTGAAGGTGAAGGACACGCTCTATGTCTGCACGCCGCACAACTGGGCGATCGCGCTCGACGCAGCCACCGGTCAGGAGAAGTGGAAATACGATTCCAATTCCGGCATGAACCCGGATCGCCAGCATCAGACCTGCCGCGGCGTCACCTATTGGGCCGATCCGGCCGCAGCGCCCGGCAGCCCCTGCGCCGAGCGCGTCTATCTGCCGACATCGGACGCCCGCCTGATCGCGCTCGACGCGACGAATGGCGAGGTCTGCACCAGCTTCGCCGACAACGGCGTCCTGCATCTCGAACAGGGCATGAAGCACAACCCCGCCGGCTACTACTATTCGACCTCGCCGCCCGTCGCCGTCGGCGACAGGCTCATCATCGGCGGGGCGGTCAACGACAACTATTCCACCACAGAACAGTCCGGCGTGATCCGCGCTTTCAACATCAACACCGGCGCACTCATCTGGAATTGGGACAGCGGGAATCCGGACGTAACGGCGCCCCTCCCTCCGGGTCAAACCTACACCACCAATTCGCCAAACAGCTGGTCCGTCTTCAGCTATGACGAAGGGCTCGGCCTCGTCTACATCCCCATGGGCAACCAGGTGCCCGACCAGCTTGGCATGGGCCGCAGCGAGCATGTGGAGAAATACTCCTCCTCCATCGTCGCCCTGGACATCAATACGGGCGCGGTACGCTGGGTACGGCAGACGGTGCATCACGATCTCTGGGATATGGACGTACCCGCCCAACCTGCCCTTCTCGACATCACGAGAGAGGACGGAACCGTCGTGCCGGCACTCGTCGGGCCTACCAAGCAGGGCGACATCTATGTCCTCGACCGGCGAAGCGGGGAACCGATCATCCCGATCGAGGAAGTACCCGCTCCCGGCGGTGCGATCCCCGAGGATTTCACGGCCCCCACCCAGCCCGTCTCAGGTCTCACCTTCATGCCCCCGCCGCTCATGGAGCGCGACATGTGGGGGATCAGCATGTTCGATCAGCTTGCATGCCGCATCGAATTCAGAACGCTGAAATACGAGGGACGCTACACGCCGCCTTCCCTCGAGGGGACGATCGTCTATCCCGGCAATTTCGGGACTTTCAACTGGGGCTCCGTCGCCGTGGATCCGGAGCGCCAGGTGATGTTCGGGATGCCGACCTATCTCGCCTTCACCTCGCGGCTCGTTCCGCGCGACCAGATCGCCCCGAAGGGCGAAGGCGAAAAGGGTAGCGAACAGGGCCTCAACCGCAATGAAGGCGCACCTTATGGGGTCTTTATGGGTCCGTTCCTCGGCCCGCTCGGGATTCCCTGCCAGGCCCCGCCATGGGGCTATGTCGCAGGCGCCGATCTCAGGACCGGCAAGATCGCCTACAAGCACAAGAACGGCACGGTCTACGACATGACGCCGCTGCCGCTGCCCTTCAAGCTGGGCGTGCCGGGCATCGGCGGACCCATGATAACCAAGGGCGGGCTCGCTTTCCTGGGTGCCGCGGTCGACGATTACTTCCGGGCTTACGACCTGACCACGGGCGAACAGCTCTGGGAAGCGCGGCTTCCGGCCGGCGGCCAGTCGACGCCGATGACCTATACGGTCCGCGAGAAGCAGTATGTCCTGATCGTCGCGGGCGGACACGGTTCGGTCGGCACCAAGCCGGGCGACTATGTCATCGCCTATACGCTGCCCTGACGCACGAACCGGAATGACGGGCGCGCTCGCATGAGCGCGCCCGCAGCCTTCAGGCCATGTCGGCGACGATTCTGCCGATATCCGCGAAGACCGGGTTCAGGTCGTCGAGCGGCGCCTTGGCCTCGCCGGTATAGACGCAGATCAGGATCGGGCCACGGCCCTCGGGCCAGGCGACGGCGATGTCTGAAACCGCACCGGTCATACTCGTTCCCGTCTTGTCTCCGATCCGCCAGTCCTGGGGCAGGCCCGCCCGCAGCCGCGCATCACCGGTCTTGTTCGCGACCAGCCAATCGATGAGCTGCTTGCGTCCTTCTTCCGAAAGGACTGGTCCCAGGACCAGTTTTCCGAGCGTGTCGAGCATGGCGCCCGGTGTCGTGGTGTCGCGCGGATCGCCCTTCCTGGCTTCGTTCAGGTCGGGCTCCGTCCGGTCGAGGCGCGTGGTCTCGTCGCCGATCGAGCGCAGCCACGACGTCAGGCCCTGGGGGCCCCCGAAGCTTTCGAGCAGCAGGTTGCCGGCGGCATTGTCGCTGATGGTGATCGCCGCCTCGCAGAGTTCCGCGACCGTCATGCCGTTGCCGCCCACATGCTTTTCCGTCACCGGCGAGTGAGGCAGCAGGACCTCCTTGCCGAAGGTGATCCGCCGGTCGAGCTTTTCCTCCCCGCGATCGACGCGGGCAAGCGCGCAAGCCGCCGCAAGCGCCTTGAAGGTCGAACACATGGCGAAACGCTCGGTCTCCCGGTGCCCGAACGAGATGTTGGTCTCGGTGTCGAGCACGGCGACGCCGAGGCGGCCGCCGGTACGCTCTTCAAGCTGGCGAAGCCGCTCGGTCACGTCATCCTCCGCCGCGCCGGACGCAAGCGCGGGCGTTCCCAGGACGAATGCCGGATAGAGCATGGCCGACGCGGCCAGCATTGCTCGGCGGGTTATTTGCAAAGGCATGTCTTCCTCCGTCTGTGCGGCTCAAGCGCCGAGACATAGCTAAATTATTGATTTGGAATATTATTCCTATCGATTCCGACGGTCGAATCGCTAAAGGGCGATTGCGGCGGGCTTGTGCCCGAAGGTGCGCTCTTCGATACGGGAACGAACCCCGGATGCCGCTTTCCAAGCTTGATCGACGGCGGATCCTGCCCATATAAAGCTCTAGAGACTAGAGTATTCGAAAAGTGCTGTGACGGTTTTCCGTCCGGAAGTGCGTAGTTTCAATGTTGGAGAAATGGGGCGCATGTATACGATCGGCGATCTTTCCCGGCGGACGGGCGTAAAAATCCCGACCATCCGCTATTACGAGCAGATGGGTCTGCTCGCGGCACCGGAGCGCTCGGAGGGCAATCAGCGCCGCTATGAAAAGCGCGAGCTCGAAACGCTCGCTTTCATCCGCCACGCACGCGACCTCGGACTTTCGATAGAGGCGATCCGGGACCTTCTGGCACTGAGCGAGCATCCGGAACGCCCCTGCGGCGAGGCGGACCGCATCGCCACCGAGCATCTTGCCTCCGTGCGGGAAAAGATCGCCCAGCTCAGAAGGCTGGAGCATGAGCTCGAGCGCATCGTCGCCTGCCATGGCGACCACACGATCGGCGATTGCTATGTGATCCGCGCGCTCGCCGACCACTCGCTGTGCGGAAACGAGCATTGAAATTCCTCGTTGACAAATTCCGGGATTTGGACAATCTACGCGCATGATCAAGAACGCGCCCATTTCCAGCGTATATTTTTGGCTGTTCCGATAGGAGCGGCCTGCTGATCATATTCAACAAGGCCGCCATCAGGCGGCTTTTGTTTTTCACGGCACCTGATGGCGGCAGAGAACCATCAGGAGCCGAGAATGCTGCAGACCGTCACCCCTACCCTTCAGCCCGTTCCGTCGGCGCGTGCGCCGATGGTGACGATCCGTTGCGCCAAGCCACGTGATCTCGCCGAATTGCGCGAGATGGTCGCCGAGCTTGCCGCCCATCACGGCGATGCCGCGACGATCACCCCCGAACAGCTCGAGCGGGATCTCTTCGGACGCACGCCCTGGATCACGGCACTGGTCGCAGAAGCAGGCGGCGCGTTGATCGGTTATGCCATTCTCGTCCCGCAATACCGGGCGGCCGAAGGTGCCCGCGGCATGGAAATGCACCACCTCTTCGTCCGCCCCGGTCACCGCGGCACCGGCATCGGGCGCCACCTCGTGGCCAAGGCTCGCGAGCAGGCGAAAATGGCGGGCTGCGACTACCTCTCGGTCAGTGCCGCCACCGGAAACTTCCAGGCGCACCGTTTCTACGAGTCCGAGCGCTTCGTGCCGCGCCCGGTAACCGGCATGCGCTACCTGCAGAAACTCGGGTAAGGGGGCCGCGGTCGCTCCGGTTACAGCGCCGGCAACGCCTTGAGGTAGGCCGCGATCGCATCGCGGTCGGAGGCCGGCAGCTCCGCCATGTTCTTCTGAACCTCGACCATCGAGCCGCCGACCGTGTCGAAATCCGGCGTGAAGCCGGTTTCGAGATAGGAGGCGATGTCGGATGCACTCCAGTCCCCGATACTTTTCGAAGACGGCGTGATGTCGGGGATTCGGCCTTCGCCTTCAGGATTGGGTGCGCCGGCGAGCCACCGGTCCTCCTCGAAACCGCCAAGCGCATCGCGCGGCGTGTGACATTCGCCGCAATGACCAGGACCCTCCACGAGGTATTGCCCGCGGGCGAGCTTGGTGTCGGCGGTATTGACCTGAGTACGCGGCTCATCGCTCAGATACAGCAGCTTCCATGCTCCGAGCGCCAGGCGGACATTATAGGGGAACGCCAGATCGTGCGGAGGTGTCACGTTGCTGCTCTTCGGCAGCGTCTGCATGAAGCCCCAAAGGTCGTTCACGTCCTTGGCGGTCATCCGGATATAGGAGCCGTAGGGGAAGGAGGGATAGAGATGCTCGCCGTCCTTTCCGACGCCGCGCGTCATGGCGTCGCCGAACTCCGCAAGCGTCCAGTTGCCGATGCCGACGGTTTCATCGGGGGAGATGTTGGGCGGATAAAACGTGCCGAAGGGGCTCTTCAGGGTACGGCCGCCGGTAAGGACGAGCCTCTGGTCGTCCTTGGCGCCCGGAGCGGAGTGGCAGCTGACACAGCCGCCTGCCCAGAAGATCTGTTCGCCATTGGCGAGATCGGGCTCGCCGAGCCCCTCCCAATGGGCGGCGTCCCAACGATCCGGCTTGGTCAACCACCAGGCGAGACTCGCTCCCGCCACCACCAGCAGGACCAGACCAGAAAGCAGATACCTCGCACGCCGGCCCATGGGCTCCTCTTGAGATCACGAATGCGGATGACAACGGCCGGTGGGCTTTTCGACCTGCTTGCGGAAAGATCGCGCCGGCGAACCGGCGCGCTTCAAAACGGGTTAGAAGAACCGTCTGATCGTCAATTCTTCTTCAGGCGGTAGGTCTCGTGACAGCTGCTGCAGTCCTTTCCGAGAATGCCGAGTGCGGCGCCGACACCGGCCTGATCTGCGGGCAGCTGGGCAAGGATCTTTTCAGCGTCACCGCCGAGCTTGGCGGCCTTTTCCTTGAAGTCCTCCATGTTCTCCCAGATTTTCGGGCTCGCTTCGGTTTCCATTCCCGTTTCAGAGCCGGCCGGGAAGTGATTCGGGAAGACCTTCACCGTCTCGCTGATCGTCGCCAGAGATGCTTTGACGATCTCGGCGTCATAAGGCTTTTCACCCTTGGCGATGCCGCTGAGTTCGCCCGTCGCCTTTCCCACCTTTTTCATCAACTGCTGACGCACCGCCTGCGGCTCGTCGGCCGCCGTCACGGCGGTCACGCCCAGGCCCGCCAGGGCTGCGGCAAGCATAAGAGCTCGTATCTTCATCATGTTCTCCGGTCTGACCCGCTTCCGGGGCGTAGTGTTGAAGCGCCGGCATGATGGCATTTTGGGTTTTCTACGGAAGTAACTTTTTTTTGATGTGCTTGCCGATTCAGCACAATTCGCCGCGCAGATACCTGGTCGCGCGGCGACGTCTTCAAAAGTTCAAATATATGAACATAGAACTCATCTTTCTACTTGATCGACCGCGTCTCAAGCAGCCCCGCTCCAGCCATGCCATACCGTGAAGATGGCGATGACGACGAGGAGGAGACCGGCGAGCCGGCCGATGGTGACCGTGGCACCGGGGCTGCCCACGAGGAAATCACGCCCGCGCCCGGCGGCAAGTGCAAGCCCGCCATAGACCGCAAGCTGCGTCAGCGCGATCATCACGGCCATGACGGCCGCCTGGGACCACACCGGACCGAACTGCGGCTTGAGGAACTGCGGGTAGACGGCAAGCATGAAGAGATAGGCCTTGGGATTCATAAGGCTCGTCAGTGCACCCTGGCGAAAACTCGCCCAACGCGACAGCCGTGCTCCTCCTTCGACACCGCTGATGGTGATGGAACTGCGCAGGAGCGAAAAACCGATCCAGGCGATATAGGCCGCGCCGGCAGCGAGCAGCAGGTTGAAGAGCTGGGGCACCAGATGCAGGACGACGCTGACGCCAAGGGCCGCATAGAGCGTGTGCAGCACGCCGCCTGCCACGATACCGGCCGTTGCCGAAAGCCCGGAAGCGCGCCCGCCGGTCATCGCATTCGCGAGGACGAAAACCATGTCCATGCCGGGAACGATGATGATGCCGAAGAGAAGGGTGAAAAAGAGCCAGAGGTTTTCCGCATAGGTCATGTCAGTTGCTCATCCGATTTCCGTGATATCTCAAGGGCGGATTGTTTAGTTTCAACCCGTTGACGCGTGTTATATCTTTCTCCAACTGACAAGGTCGTGTCAGGAGTGAGCAGATAGAGGCCGCTTCATGCGCAAGGCGTCGCGTCTTTTCGAAATCATCCAGATGCTGCGGCTCGCCCGTAAACCGGTGACGGCGGCGGAAATCGCCGACGCGCTGGAGGTGACGCCCCGTTCGATCTACCGGGACATCGCCGCCCTGCAGGCGATGCGCGTGCCGATCGAGGGCGAGCGTGGCATCGGCTATATCCTGAGGCCCGGCTTTGACCTGCCGCCGCTGATGTTCTCGATCGAGGAGACGGAGGCGATCGTGCTTGCGCTTGCGCTTCTTGCACGCACCGGCGACGAGGAACTGAAGGCGGCGGCACGGCGCGTCAATCAGAAGATCACCGGCGCCGTGCCGGAACCGCTGCGCAAGGTCTTCCAGTCACAGGCGCTGCACGCCTGGGGCACGATCGCCTCGCCGCCGCCGGCGGCCGACTTAGCCATGATCCGGCGGGCGATCCGTGACGAGCAGAAGCTGGTGCTGGACTATCGCGACGAGCTTGGGCGCGCGACCGAGCGCACGGTACTCCCGCTTGCGCTGATCTATTATTCCGAACACGCGATGATGGTCGCGTGGTGCGAATTGCGGCAGGATATCCGCAATTTCCGCGCTGACCGCGTTGAACACTGCGAACCCGCCGACGCCTATTTCCGCGGCGAAGGCAACCGGCTGAGGCAGATGTGGATTGCGGGATGGCAGACAAATGCGGTTCGGCCGCTCGAGGCGGCGGACGGGTAAGCCGGAGCCCCAACGAAAGGCCCGGCGCAAGCGCCGGGCCGATTTCCCGCTGGTAGAAGCAGCGCTTACTTTGCAGCCGCTTCGTACAGCTCGAGGACGTAATCCCAGTTGATGAGATTGTCGACGAAGGCTTCCAGGTATTTCGGACGCGCGTTGCGATAGTCGATGTAATAGGAATGCTCCCACACATCGACGCCGAGGATCGGGGTTGCGCCGTGGACGAGCGGGTTCTCGCCGTTCGGGGTCTTGGAGATTTCCAGCTTGCCGTTCTTCACGGAAAGCCAGGCCCAGCCCGAGCCGAACTGACCTGCGCCTGCAGCAATGAAATCGGCGCGGAACTTGTCGTAGCCGCCGAGGTCCGATTTGATCGCCGCGTCGAGCTTGCCGGGCAGGCTGGTGCCGCCGCCGCCCTTCTTCATCCACTTCCAGAAGTGAACGTGGTTGTAGTGCTGGCCGGCATTGTTGAACAACGGCTGATTGGTGCCGTAGGACTTCTTGACGATATCTTCCAGCGAAAGATCGGAAAGACCGGCTTCCTCGGCGAGCTTGTTGCCGTTCGTCACGTAAGCGAGGTGGTGCTTGTCGTGATGGTATTCGAGCGTTTCGCGCGACATGTAGGGCGCAAGCGCATCGTAGTCATAGGGAAGGTTCGGCAATTCGAAAGCCATTGTGGCATCTCCTCTTGGCATGGATTTCGTCGGGGAAATCTGTCAGCGGAACATAGGCACCGCCTCGCAGGGAGGCAACCGATGCAGCGCCAAAATTTCGCTAACCCACGCAAAATACTTTCATTGCTTTCGTGACTTGCGCCTGCGCGCGCAAGCGTCTCGACGCGCCGCCTTGCGGTCCTATCTTACGTTATCGAGGGCATGATGCCCAACCGTGCCACAGGAGAAAACGATGGAATTCCACCAGGGACGGCTCATCGATCACGTGCATCTTCGCGTCGCGGACCTTAGGGCGAGCAAGCGGTTCTATCAGGCGGTGCTCGGCGCGCTTGGCCACCAGCCGACCTACGAGACCGACGAGTTCTTTGCGTTCGACGAGTTCTTCGTCGACGCGGCGGAGGATTACCGCACCCGCGTCCACCTCGCCTTCCAGGCCTCAGGCCCCGATGCGGTGCAGCGGTTCTACGACGCCGGACTGGCCAATGGCGGCACCGACAATGGACCGCCCGGAGAGCGAAGCTACCATCCGGGCTATTATGCCGCGTTTCTCCTCGACCCGGACGGCAACAATGTCGAAGCCGTCCATCACGGACCGAACACGCGCTCGTCCGCCGATGTGGTCGTCCGTCCGCTTGAACCGTAACCTTCGAAGAGCGGCTGGCTAGCCTGGGAGCAGATCACTCCCTTTCGGTCGCGTGCGCCCAGTCCATATAGAGATCGCGCGCCTTCGCCGTGACCGGACCGGCCTGCAATTCGCGCTGCTCGAGGCGGGTGACGGGCAGCACCTTGGAATAATTACCCGAGGTGAAGATTTCGTCGGCCCCCTCGAAATCGGCCATGGTCAAGCTGGTTTCGATCACTTCGAAGCCTGCCTCGCTGAGAAGCCCCATCACGCGCGAGCGGGTGATGCCGGCGAGGAAGGTCCTGTTGGCGGCCGGCGTGAAGACGACGCCGTCCTTCACCATGAAGATATTCGAGGAGCCGGTCTCCGCGATGTTGCCGAGCATGTCGCGCACCAGTGCATTGTCGAAACCGCGCGAACGTGCCTCGTTGAGGATGCGGGCGTTGTTGGGATAGAGGCAGCCGGCCTTGGCATCGGTCGGCATGCATTCGAGCGTCGGCCGGCGGAAGGGAGAGAGCGTCAGCGACGAGCCGGCATGGCCGTTGCCCATCGGCGCCTCGAAAAGGCAAAGCGCGAAGCGTGTCGATTCAGGGTCCACCGCAACGACGCTCCAGGACCCGTGCTCGCCCCAATACATGGGCTTCACATAGATCGCCGTCTTGCCGTCGAACTTCTTCACGCCTTCCCAGGCCAATCCCTCGATCTCCTCGGCCGACATCGTCGGCTTGAGACCCAGAGCCTCGGCGGAGCGGTTGACGCGCTGGCAATGGAGGTCGAGATCCGGCGCGATGCCGTCGAACCAGCGGGCGCCGTCGAATACGGTCGAACCGAGCCACATCGCATGGGATGTCGGGCCGATCAGCGGCGGGTTGCCGGCAAGCCACTCGCCGTCGACAAAGGTCCAGGTGGTGGATCGTGGGGATGTATCGACGGCCATCGGTGCCTCCTTCTTTTCTTCACGCACTTCCGCTCTATCCGGAAAAAGCAGCATGAGGGTGAATGGGTACATCAAAAAATGTCATGGCGTCCATTCTGTCGCCCTCCCGAGCGACGTGTCAGAATGATGAAAACGCCCAAAGGGAGAGATCGCCGATGAAAGCGATGTACTACGATGCCTTCGAGAAGATGCCTGAGATCCGGACGCTTCCCGATCCGGCGCCGACCGAGAACGGGGTCGTCATCAAGATCGAGGCGACCGGCCTTTGCCGCAGCGACTGGCACGGCTGGATGGGGCACGACCCGGACATTCGCCTTCCGCATGTGCCGGGCCACGAACTGGCGGGCACGATCGCGGCCACCGGGCGCGGGGTCCTCCGCTACAGGATCGGCGACCGGGTGACGGTACCCTTCGTTTCCGGTTGCGGCCGCTGCTTCGAATGCAGCTCCGGCAATAGCCAGGTCTGCGAAGCGCAGTTTCAACCGGGTTTCACCCACTGGGGCTCGTTCGCGGAATATGTGGCGATCGACTTTGCCGAGCAGAACCTCGTGCATCTGCCCGAGACCATGGATTTCGCAACGGCGGCGAGCCTCGGCTGCCGCTTCGCAACCTCTTTCCGTGCGGTCGTCGACCAGGCCCGCGTCAAGGGCGGCGAGTGGGTGGCAGTGCACGGCTGCGGCGGTGTTGGCCTCTCGGCAATCATGATCGCCGCCGCACTCGGAGCCAATCCAATCGCCATCGATATCTCGGAGGAGAAGCTCGCCTTCGCCCGGACGCTCGGGGCGGTCGCCACCATCAACGGCCGCGAGACGGAGGACGTCGCGGGAGCTGTCAGGGAACTCACCCGAGCTGGCGCCCACGTCTCGCTCGATGCGCTCGGCTCGCCCGTTACCTGCTTCAACTCGATCAAAAATCTGCGCCGCCGCGGCCGGCACGTCCAGGTCGGACTTATGCTGGCGGAGCAAGCGACGCCGCAGATCCCGATGGCGCAGGTGATCGGCCATGAGCTCGAGATCTATGGAAGCCACGGAATGCAGGCCTGGCGTTACGATGCCATGCTGGCGATGATCACCGCCGGGAAGCTGAACCCGAAGGCGTTGATCGGCCGTGAGATATCGCTCGAAGAGGCGGCGCCGGCACTGGCTGCGATGGACCGGGCGACGGACCTCGGCATCAGTGTCATCACGCGGTTCTGACCCGGATTCCGGTCGCGGGCCGGCGCTGCTATTCTGCCGGCAACCCGAGACGAATCAGGAGGCACGTCATGGCTCTTGCGGTTCAGGCTATCGAGAACGCCTACTATCGGCCCGTTCTCGGCACGAATCCGGCGCATCCGAACGATTGGCCGGTGCGCCTCATCGTGAGCTCGCAAACCGAGGCGCGGCACAATCGCGCGCTATGGGCGCCGACGCATCTCGTCTCGATCCGAGCGCCCGCGACGCGTCTGCTTTCGATGATCGACCTGCCGCCGGAGCGGCACCTGGAACTCCGCTTCGGCGACACCATCGACCCGGATGCCCCGGATGCTGCGCGTCCGGCGGCGATCGAGGCGACATTAGCCTTCATCGACAGCCTGCCCGAAGAGGCACATTTGCTGATCCACTGCCTCAGGGGCATCGGGCGCTCGACGGCGCTGACACTCGGCGTTCTGGCGCGCTATATGGGACCGGAGGAGGCTGCGGCAGCGCTTCACGCGCTGCGCCCGGAGGCGAAGCCGTACCGGCACGTGCTCGGCCTTTTCGACGCGGCTCTCGGGCTCAAGGGCAAACTTGCGAAACAGGCGCTGCGTTTCCCGGCAAAGGTTTGGAAAGATTGAACGAAGGCGGGCGACGAAGACATTGTGCGCGCACAAAGTTTTGACATGATGCACGCAAAAGAATGCTGAGGCACAGCGTCTCCGACGCAATGCCACAAGCCCCTGCCCGGCGGCCACGCGCGCGATATGGTGAAAACCTCCGGCGCACCGCCCGGACGGTGGATAGACGGGAGAACTCGATGTCTTACGCGGCCTATGTCTTCGACGCCTATGGCACGCTTTTCGACGTGCATGCGGCCGTACGCCGGCACGCCGAGGCGATCGGGCCGGACGGCCAGGCCTTTTCGGAACTCTGGCGCGCCAAGCAGCTCGAATATTCCTGGGTGCGCTCGCTGATGGGCGCCTATGTCGACTTCTGGGAATTGACCGAGCAATCGCTCGACTACGCCTTTCAGCGCTTCCCCTCCGCCGATCCCAAGCTCAAAAAGCCTCTTCTCGATGCCTATTGGGCGCTCGACTGTTATCCGGAAGTTCCCGCGGTCCTCAAGGGATTGAAGGAACTCGGCGCCCGTATCGCCATTCTTTCCAACGGTTCGCCGGCCATGTTGGCCTCGGCCGTCAAGAACGCCGCCCTTGATATCATCATCGACGACGTTTTCTCGGTGGATGCCGTCAAGGCGTTCAAGACGGCACCGGCTGTCTACGATCTGGTGACGACGAGCTACCGGCTCTACCCCCAGGCGGTCTCGTTCCAGTCCTCGAACCGGTGGGATATCGCCGGCGCCACGAAATTCGGTTTTCGCACGGTCTGGATCAACAGAGCCGACGGGCCGGATGAATACAAGGACCATGGTCCTTCGCTGATCCTCCCCTCGCTCGAAAGCTTGCAATTCGGCATATGAAGGAGCCACGCCCATGTCCTGGTCGGCAGCGCAATATGCCAAGTTCGAGGACGAGCGGACGCGTCCGGCGCGCGACTTGCTGGCGCAGGTACCCGATCTGCCCGCTGGCCCCGCCTTCGACCTCGGCTGCGGCCCGGGAAATTCGACCGAGTTGATCCTCGCACGATTTCCGGGCAGCCCGCTTACCGGCATCGACAGCGACGATGACATGCTTTCGGCCGCGCGCACCCGCTTGCCGGACCTGCGCTTCGAAAGAGGCGACCTCGCTGCCTGGACGCCGCCGGCGGAAAGCGCGCTCTTCTTCGCCAATGCGGTCTTCCAGTGGCTGCCGGAGCACGTCACGCTTTTCGAGCGGCTCATCCTGGCGCTTGCGCCCGGCGGAACGCTCGCGGTGCAGATGCCCGACAATCTCGATGAACCGACGCATCTTCTGATGGAGGAAACGGCAGAGGAGTCCGCCTTCGCCCCGGCCTTCGCCGGCCGCACCATTCGGCGCAGGTCCCTGCCTTCACCGGCGACCTATGTCGAAAGGCTCGCCTCGAAGGAGGTCCGGGTCGATGTCTGGCACACCGTTTACTATCACCAGCTCGCGAATGCGAACGCGATTGTCGAATGGGTGAAGGGCACGGGATTACGCCCCTATCTCGACGCGCTGCCCACCACCCAACGCGCCGGCTACCTTGCCGCCTATGCCGAAAAGATCAGGAAGGCCTATCCGGCGATGAAAAATGGGCGCGTGCTCCTGCGTTTCCCTCGGCTTTTCATCGTGGCGACAAGAAATCTCTAGAGCGAGGAAAAGTGTGTGCGGTTTTCCCTATTGGAATCGATCACGTTCATGTTTTTAGGTCGACCCGACCTAAAAACATCGTGATCTAAGGCCTGTTGAGATTTGGATTTCCTGCCGCGGCTTGTTTGATCTCCTCATCCCTGTGCTCGTCACAGGGATCCAGCCAGACCAAGTCCTTGGGCTGAAAGAACTCTTCCCGCGCCGCCGACGCGGCGCCGTTGGATCTCTGTGACAAGCACAGGGCGAGAGAAGCGCCATCATCCATCTCGCAGCAACCGTCTTAGACTCCAGATGAATCTCAACAGACCTTAGAGCGGGATGAGGAAAACTGCGCGCGGTTTCCGCCGGCTCGGACAGGCGCGGCCCTGTTTTCCGGACAAGCTTGAAGGCGCGCCTTGCGAGGGCAAGTATAGGAGATCGCGCCTCGGCCCCGCCGGGCGCTCGCAGCGAAGGAGTTCTCAATGCATGCAGTCAGTTCCAACGGCGCCAATATTCCCGCGCTCGGCTTCGGCACATTCCGTATGTCCGGAGCGGAGGTGCTTCGCATCCTGCCGCAGGCCCTGAAGCTCGGTTTCCGCCACGTCGACACCGCACAGATCTACGGCAACGAGGCGGAAGTCGGCGAGGCCATCCAAAAGTCCGGCATTCCACGGGCGGACGTCTTCCTGACCACGAAGGTCTGGGTCGACAACTATCGCCACGACGCCTTCATCGCCTCGGTCGATGAGAGCCTGAGAAAGCTGAGGACCGACCATGTCGATCTGCTGCTTCTGCACTGGCCGGGGAGCGACGTGCCGATGGCCGAACGGATCGGCGCGCTGAACGAGGTGCGGAATGCCGGCAAGGTACGCCATATCGGCATCAGCAATTTCAACACCACGCAAATGGAAGAGGCGGCGCGTCTCAGCGATGCGCCGATCGCCACGAACCAAGTCGAGTATCACCCCTATCTCGACCAGACCAAGGTCCTCCAGACGGCGCGGCGGCTCGGAATGTCGCTCACGTCCTACTATGCCATGGCCAACGGCAAAGTGCCTGCCGACCCGCTACTCACGGAAATCGGCGGCCGCCACGGCAAGACGGCGGCGCAAGTGGCGCTGCGCTGGCTCGTGCAACAGCAGGACGTGATCGTGCTTTCGAAGACGGCGACGGAGGCGCGGCTCAAGGAGAATTTCGCGATATTCGACTTCGCGCTGACGCGGGAGGAGATGGCGGCAGTCCGCGAGCTTGCCCGCCCGGACGGGCGGATCGTCAATCCGCAGGGTCTTGCTCCCGAATGGGATGCGTGAGGGGAAGGCATTCCGCCCGGCTGGCCTCCAGTTACGCGGTCTGCCGACGGCATCGTTTGGGAGACGTGAAGGTCAAGCCGCTTGTCGTCTCCCCCCTTGTGGGGGAGATGGCCGGCAGGCCAGAGGGGGTTGAACGCCAAACCCTGCATGCTGCCGAAGACGATTTGCCGCGAGGATACCCTGCGGCATTCCTAAGATGCGGTCATACGACTGCGTCACGTAGTCCTGATGGGCGAGCAGGAGAGCAGACCCCCTCTGGCCTGCCGGCCATCTCCCCCACAAGGGGGGAGAATATTTGCGGCGGGCCCTCGCTTCCACTTCTGCGTTCTGCCCGAGGCATCGTTTTGGGCATGCGAAGGTCAAACCGTCTGTCGTCTGCCCCCAAGGCAATGGTCCCGGGAGAGGATCAGATGTTTATGTGCCCTAGCCCCACAAGGGGGGGGGGGGGAGAATATGTGTGGCTGGCCGCTCGCTTCGATTAGAACCATTACAAGCGGCCGGCGGGCCAGAGGGGCATAAATCGCGGTGCCAATCAGACGAACTGGCTGAGGCCCGGAACGGAGGCGACCACCTCGTCGACGACTTCGTCGCCCGCCTTCTCCTTGGCAAATGCGATCGTCTCTTTGGCGAGCGCCGTGATCTCTCCCATGCCGAGACCCTGGCTCATCAATTGCTGCCCGAGCGCCATGACGCCGCCGCCGCCGCCGATCGCGGACATCAGGCCGCCAAGAAGGCCGCCACCATTGCTGCCCTCGCCATTGTACTGGGCGACCAGTTCGGGCGCACCGGGGATCGCCTCGATCATCTGGGCGACCGGGCCTTCGGCGGCCTCACGCTGCAGGAAGCCGAGGATCATCCCGACTGCCTTTTCCGCCGTTGCGGTCTCGATTCCGACATTTTCCGCCACGCGCGTGACCAGTTCACTCATGGAAATCTCCTCAATCGAATTTTGACGTTAACGTCAAGGTAAATGAACGATGCCGGGATGACAAGGGCATCGAAACGAACCCCGAATACCATATCCGCCACCTCCGCAGCATCGTTTCACGGAGCTCGCCAGATGGCAAACCGGCCTTGTTCCCATCCGCAATCATGTTGCCGGGAACAAACGCACCGCCTATAACAGATCCACGCTATGTTTCGATGACCGACTTTGTGCGACATGCGGGAAATACCCGCTTTCATTGATGAAATTGACAGGACGGAGATGAAGCCCCCATGCTGCAGGAAGGCAAGATCTATATCGGAACCAGCCGCAAGCCGGACGATTCGATCAATAAAGGCGAATATCTGGAGCTGAAGTTCGGCAATCGCCACGGGCTGATCACCGGCGCCACGGGGACCGGCAAGACCGTCACGCTGCAGATCCTCGCCGAGGGTTTCTCCAACGCCGGGGTTCCGGTCTTCTGTGCGGACGTCAAGGGCGACCTCTCCGGTATCGGCGCGATGGGCGAGCCCAAGGACTTCCTGCTGAAGCGCGCCGAACAGATCGGCCTCGACCCATACGATTTCCAGGAATTCCCGGTGATCTTCTGGGATCTCTATGGCGAGAAGGGCCACAGGGTCCGCACCACCATCTCCGAAATGGGCCCGCTGCTTCTGTCGCGGCTGATGAATGCGACGGACGCGCAGGAAGGCGTGTTGAACATCGCTTTCAAGATCGCCGACGAGGGCGGCCTGCCGCTGCTCGACCTCAAGGACCTGCAGGCGCTGCTCAATTACATGGGCGAGAATGCGAGCGAGCTTTCCAATCAGTTCGGCTTCATTTCCAAGGCCTCCGTCGGCTCGATCCAGCGCGAACTCCTGATCCTGGAACAGCAGGGTGCGGAGCATTTCTTCGGCGAGCCGGCGCTGAAGATCACCGACATCATGCGGACCACCAATGACGGGCGCGGCGCGATTTCGGTGCTTGCCGCCGACAAGCTGATGATGAACCCGCGTCTCTACGCGACCTTCCTGCTGTGGCTCTTGTCCGAGCTGTTCGAAGAGCTGCCTGAAGTCGGCGATCCCGACAAGCCGAAGCTGGTGTTCTTCTTCGACGAGGCACATCTGCTCTTCAACGATGCGCCGAAGGTTCTCGTCGAGCGTGTCGAACAGGTCGTCCGCCTGATCCGCTCTAAGGGCGTCGGCGTCTATTTCGTCACGCAGAACCCGCTGGACGTACCGGAGGCGGTCCTCGCACAGCTCGGCAACCGCATCCAGCACGCGCTGCGCGCCTATTCCCCGCGCGAACAAAAGGCCGTCAAGACGGCTGCCGACACATTCCGCCCGAACCCCGACTTCAATTGTGCCGACGTGATCACCAATCTTGGCACCGGCGAGGCTCTGGTCTCGACGCTCGAGGGCAAGGGATCGCCGTCGATCGTCGAGAGAACCCTGGTCCGGCCGCCTGCGTCGCGCCTGGGCCCGCTCACAGATGCGGAGCGGCAGAAGGTGGTGGACGTAAGCCCGGTGCGCGGTCTCTACGACGAGGACTTCGACCGCGACTCAGCCTACGAGATGCTCGCCAAACGTGCGGCCAAGGCAGCGGAACAGGCGGAGGCTGCCCGGCAGGCTGAAGAAAAGCCGGCCGAGGATACTTCCGGCGGCAGCCGCTGGACCCTGCCCGGCTTCGGCGACGACGCGGCCGAAGCGGCCTCCGGCAAACAGGCCCGGCCGCGATCCTCCGGCCACAAACGGGAGACCATCATGGAAGCCGCGATGAAGTCGGTGGCACGAACGGTTGCGACCCAGGTGGGACGAGCCCTTGTGCGCGGCATTCTCGGCAGCCTGAAGCGGTAGGGTCGGCCATGGACGTCAAGGATTCGAACGGCGCCGTTCTCAAGGACGGCGACCATGTCATCCTGATCAAGGATCTGAAGGTAAAGGGAACGTCCGCCACGCTGAAGCGCGGCACGTTGGTCAAGGGCATCCGCCTGACGGACGATCCGGACGAGGTCGAATGCCGGGTCGAAAAAATCAAGGGCCTGGTGCTGCGTACCGAGTTTCTGAAGAAGGCGTGATGCGTCCCGATCGATCCCCGACACTTGCTTGCGGCGGAACTGCCGGGGCAAGCCGAAGCCCGGAGTTACGGGCTTCGGTCATCTGCAACGGTCCGATCAGGCCACCGTCAGCTTAACGTCGACATTGCCCCTGGTCGCATGGCTATAGGGGCAAACGACATGCGCCTTCTGGACGAGGTCTTCCAGCACGGCCTTTTCGACGCCGGGTGACGAGATTTCCAGCGCCGCGTCGATAAAGAAGCCTGTGCCGTCGTCGCGGGGTCCGATGCCGACCGTGCCCGTCACCGTCGTGTCTTCCGCAAGCTTTACCTTCTCCTTGCCGGCGACGAATTTCAGTGCACCGAGGAAGCAGGCGGAATAACCGGCGGCAAAGAGTTGCTCGGGATTGGTGCCGCGCGCGCCGTCGCCTCCGAGTTCCTTCGGAACGGTCAGCGTCACGTCGAGAACGCCGTCCTTGCTCTTGGCCTGGCCGGCGCGGCCGCCGGTCGCGGACGCGGTAGTGCGATAGAGGATGGGCATGACAGTCTCCTTCCTTGTGGTTGCCGGATTTATATATCGCAAGATTAAATAGCGCGCAAATTAATTTTGCAAATTGCTTTGCCGGCGTGAATTTGCGACAATGACATCATGACGAGGAAAGCGGCAAAATTCGACGCGGATTCCGATGAGGCGCTGGCGCTCGGACGCCAGCTCTGTTTCGCCGTCTATTCGGCGGCGCATGCCTTCAATCGCGCCTACAAGCCGTTGCTCGACCGCTTCGGGCTGACCTATCCGCAATATCTCGTGCTGCTCACTCTCTGGCAGCAGGACCGCATGACGGTGAAACGAATCGGCGAAGAGCTGGGCCTCGATTCAGGCACCCTTTCGCCTCTGCTCAAGCGGCTGGAAGCAGCCGGCTATGTCCGCCGTGTACGCGATGCGGCGGACGAGCGGCAGGTGATCGTCAGCCTGACGGATGGCGGCCGGGAGTTGAAGGCCGAAGCCTTCGGTATTCTGCGCGACATCGGCAGTGCATCAGGCTGCAGCCTGGAGGAGGTCGGCGAATTGCGCGACGCGCTGCACCGGCTGACGCAGCGGCTTGCCAGTAGTCGACACGAAAGCTGACAAGAGCACCTGCAGGAAAAGTGCGTAACGGTTTTCCGTCCGGCGTCAGATGACGAGGATCGGCGCCTTGTTGCGCACGCGATCGTAAAGATCGATCACGTCCTGATTGACCATGCGGACGCAACCGGAAGAAACCGCCTTGCCGATCGATTGCCATTCGGGCGTCCCGTGGACGCGATACAGCGTGTCCTGGCCGTTCTGGAAGATGTAGAGCGCGCGCGAGCCGAGCGGATTGTCGAGCCCCGGCGGCATGCCGCCATTATCAGCGGAATATTTCGCCAGCACCGGCTGCCGGGCGATCATTTCGTTCGGCGGCGTCCACTTCGGCCATTTCTGCTTCCACTGGATCAGGCCGCGGCCCGACCAGGCGAAGCCTTCGCGGCCTAACCCGACGCCATAGCGCATCGCGCGCCCGCCCGGCTGCACGAGGTAGAGATAGCGGTCGGCCGTATCGACGACGATCGTGCCAGGGGCCTCACCGAAGGGATCGCCGACTTCCTGGCGATAGAAGCGCGGATCGATCTGTCTGAAGGGCACCTCCGGGATCAGAAAGCCGCCATCCTCCCGCGCCGCGTAGATCTCCGCGTAATAGGCATCCTGCGGCGGCAAGCCGATCGGCCCCTCGCCCACCGGTCCCTCGAAGATCCCGCCCGGGGGGCCGGTCCAGCGGCTTTCGAGCGCGGGATTGCGGTAGACCGGCATCGTTTGCTCGCGGAAGCGGTCCGTATTCATCGAAGAGGTGCAACCCGCAAGTCCGGCGGAGGCGATTGCCAAACCGGATGTGCGGAGGAACTGACGTCGGGACAAAGCTGGCAGTGATGACATCTAACTCTAGCGCGTTGTGCTGCACGGAAAGAGTCCACGTGCTCCATTCCGAGGGCCGGATCAAGGTGCTTCGAAAGTGAATCGTTGCGAAGCCGTCTCGAATGGTTATCGGCAAGTCGGAACGGGACGCAAGCGGAAACCGCTCCCCTGTGGCACCAGATTGCATTTACGGCCGCTCGCGAACATCACCGCCGCTCAGAGGAAAGCAGCACTTCGAAATCCTCGCCCGGCAAGGGCTGGCTGAAGAAGTAGCCCTGGATCTCGTCGCAGCCGCTCTTTTGCAGAAACTCGACCTGGGCCTCCGTCTCGACACCCTCGGCAATGACGCGCAGACCGAGCTTCTGCGCAAGCGAGATGATCGCGGAAGTAATCGCCATGTCGTCGGCATCGCGCGGAATGTCCGTCACGAAGGACCGATCGATCTTCAACCGGCGCACCGGGAAGCGCTTGAGCGCGCTGAGGCTCGAATAGCCTGTCCCGAAATCGTCGATGGCAAGGTGCACGCCGATCGCCTCCAGCGCATGCATTGTGGCGATCGCTCCCGGCACGTCCTGCATGATCAGACTTTCGGTGAGCTCGAGTTCGAGGTAACGGGCCTCGAGGCAGGTTTCCTCCAAAACCGCCGCCACACGCGCTGCCCAGTTGCGCTCGCGGAATTGCCGCGCGGAAACATTGACGCTGACGATCAGCGGCGGCAGGCCGGCGTCCTGCCAGGCCTTCAACTGGCGGCAGGCGGTGCGCAGGACCCAGTCTCCGATCGGCACGATCAGACCGGTTTCCTCGGCGAGCGGGATGAATGCCGCAGGCGAGATGATGCCGCGCACCGGGTGCTGCCAGCGCAACAGCGCCTCCGCAGCGAAGATGCGGCCGGTCTCGAGGCTCATCTGCGGCTGGAAATGCAGCAGGAACTCCTCCCGCGCAAGCGCCTCGCGAAGCTCCTCTTGCGACTGGAGTTTTTCATGGGCTCTGGCGGCCATCTCCTCGGTGAAGACCTGGATGTTGTTGCGGCCGAGCTCCTTGGCGCGGTACATGGCCATGTCGGCATTGGCGAGCAGTTCGCCCGCCGTCTTGCCCTGGTTGGGGAAGCAGGCCACGCCCATGCTGCAGCTCACCTGCAGAGAGCGGCCCTGCAACTGCACCGGCATGGCGATTGCAGTGCGGATATCCTCCAGCCGCGATAGCACGACGTCCCGCTCCTTCGGCAGGCCGTTCAGGAGGATGATGAACTCGTCGCCGCCGACGCGCACGACGGAATCGGATCTCCGGACGGCGGCCCGCATGCGCCCGGCTACGATCTTCAGGAGCTCGTCACCGGTGGCGTGCCCAAGGCTGTCATTGATCAGTTTGAAATCGTCGAGGTCGAGAAAGGCGAGCACGGCCCATTGATCCCGCTCGCGGATCTCCTCGAGCATGCCGGCGACCTGCTCCTCGAAAAGCACGCGGTTCGGCAGCCCCGTCAAGGCATCGTGATGGGCCATGAAACCGATGCGGTCCTCCGCCCGCTTGCGCTCGATTGCTATTCCGGCGAGATGAGCGGCCATGGCAATCAGTTCCTGCTGCTGCTCGCTCGGCGTTCCGACCTCCTGCGCATAGAGCGCGAATGTCCCGAGCACCTTTCGCTCGCGCGACAGGATGGGCGTGGACCAGCAGGAACGGAGGCCGGAAGGCCTCAGGAGAGGCGCGTATTCCTCCCAGAGCGGGTCGGCGAAGACGTCGGAAACGATCACCTGTTCGCCGCACCAGGCGGCCGTTCCGCAGGAGCCGGCCGCAGGGCCGATCTCGAGGCCATGGATGGCAGCGCAAAAGCCCGCGTCGAGGCTGGGGGCAGCGCCGTGCAGGAGATGCCGGCCATCCTCCGAAAGGAGCAGGATGGAGCCCTTGATCCCGGGCAGCAGCGCTTCGATCAGCAGCACCAGCTCGTGGAAGAACTCGCCAAGGGGTTTGCCGTTGGCGATCATTTCCAGCAGCCGGGCCTGACCTTCGAGCAGGCGCTCCGCGGCCTTGCGATCGCTGATATCGCGCGAGATGCCGACGATACCGATGATCCTCCCGCTCTTGCTGCGCAAGGGCACTTTCGAGGTCATCAGCCAGCGATCGCGGTCCTTGGTCACGATGGCGCGTTCCTCGATGCCGAAGATCGGTTCGCCGGTTTCCAACACGCGTCGCTCGGTATCGGCGACGGCCTGGGCGAACTCGTGCGGGTGCAGATCGAAATCGGTCTTGCCGACGAGGTCGCGCAGGCTTTCGAGGCCGTTGTCGGCAACCGTCACCTCGTTGGCGATCAGGAAGCGTCCCGCCGTATCCTTCGCATAGATATAATCGGGAACGTGGTTGATCATCGCTTCGAGCCAGTAGTGGCGGTCGGCCATGTCGGGCTCGGGCGGAAAGAGACGCGCGACCTCCTCGGCAAGGCGGCTGCCGGCATCGATCAGCCGACGCGTCTCCGCATTGTCGTCCGCGTTCAGGTCGGCATATCGGATGCTGCGGGACGTTTTTCTTGCCAAGCGAAACCTCCGAAGGAGCGGCGCTCGCGCAGGTTTAGCGAAAAGAGGTTATGCTTCCCTAAACTCTACAGCGAAAAATCGTCTAAAGGTTGCGCAGAACCACTTCGCATCAAAAGAATTCATGCGACCTATCATTGCCGACGGCTTCTGCCGAGGACGGCGATGGCCTACTGCATAACCATGCAGGAGTTACAGCGACCTTTGCGCGGCCTATCGGGCGCGCAGCGCTGTAAGGAGCTGAACGTACAATCGGAGGACGGCAGGAATGCTGACGATCTATGGAGTTTACCGTTCGCGCGCGTCGCGCAACTACTGGATGGCGGGGGAACTCGGCCTGCCCTTCCGATCGGTGCCGGTTGTCCAGGCGCGCCGGGTCGCCGATCCGCTGGCCGCGGATGCCCCCCTCAATACGAAGTCGCCGGGCTTCCTCGCCATAAACCCGATGGGCCTCATACCCGCGATCGAGGATGACGGGTTGGTGCTGACCGAGTCGCTCGCCAACAATATTTATCTCGCCCGCAAACATGGCGGACCGCTGGCACCGGCCGATATCCGGGAGGAAGGGCAGATCGGCAACTGGACGATGTGGGCGGCGACCGAGGTCGAGCCGCATGCGGTCAAGATCGTACTCGCCCATGACAACGGGATCGAGGACACGCCGGAAGGACGGGCGGAGATCGCGGCCTGCGCCCGCTCCCTTGAAAAAGCCTTTGCCGTACTCGAAACGCACCTCGCCGAACACGACTACGTGGTGGGTGACCGCTTTACCGTCGCGGACCTCAATCTCGCGGAGGTTTTCCGCTACACGATGAGCCAGACGGACCTCTTCGAAAGGCACCCTCAGGTCAAGGCCTGGCTGGCGCGCTGCCAATCCCGCCCCGCCTTCAAGGCAATGATGGAGGAACGGCTGAAGGAGCCGGAATAAGGCACATGGCCGGAGAGCAAAGGTCTCCTCATCCCGCCATAGCCGCGAGCTGCCGCATTCCTTCCTCGACCTCCTCGCGTACCCAGCGCTTGAAGGCGGCTGCGCCCTTGCTTTCGCGGCGTGAGACGGAGGTGACGAAGTAGTGCCCGAAGCCGGTTTTGGCGCGAATGCCGAAAGGTGCCACCAGAGACCCCCTCAGCAGCGCGTAGCCGGCAAGCGTCTGCCAGGCAAGCATTACCCCCTGGCCGGCAATCGCCGCATCGAGCGCCAGGGAAGCGTCGTTGAAGGTGTGGCGCACCGTCATAGCCGCACCGGAGAGGCCGGCGGTCTTCAGCCATAGCTCCCAGGAAAACATCGCATGAGCATCGATCACCGCCGGCAGTTTCAAAATGTCCGCGGGCTCACGAAGTCCGGCGGCCAGTGCCGGCGAGCAGACCGGGAAGACCTCCTGCTCGAGCAGCAGTTCCGATCGCACGCCGGGCCAGCGTCCAGCCCCGACGCGGATGCCGAGATCGACATCGGAGGTCTCCAGATCGGCGAGCGTCGTGGTCGCGTCGATCCTCAGCCGGATATCCGGATGATGCTCGGCGAAGCGGTCCAGCCGGTAGACGAGCCAGCGCGCCGCAAAGACCGGCGCGACCGACACCGTCAATACCGATTCGTCACGGCGGCGTGCCTGCGCGACTGCCTCGGCGAGTTCCCTGAAGGCGCTCGACAATCGCGTCAGTAGCGCGCGCCCGCTATCCGAAACCACAAGCCCCCGCGGCGAGCGCTCGAAGAGCGTACGACCGAGTTGCGCCTCGGTCTTGGCGATCTGCTGGCTGACTGCGCCGGTGGTGACGCCGAGCTCCTCCGCCGCAGCGGCGAGCGAGCCGAGGCGACCGACCGCTTCGGCCGCGCGCAATCCGTTCAGGTGAACCGAATTCAGATCTTTCATATAGTTTTTCTAAACCGCTGCCGTCGCAATCTCAATTGCAAACTTCGGCAAAGAGGCGGATGCTCCTACAACAGGTTGAAAGGTTGAGCGGCCGGCGAGACCGCCTGCGCTACCCCAATCCGAGCTGAAGGTGACGTCATGCTGAAGGTTTTCTCAATACTGAAGCGCCCCGAGGCCTCGTCCGAGACTGTTCGAGGACTCGCTTCCGACTGGATGCGCGACCCTCTCCAGCATCCGGATCTCTCCCGTATGGATGAACGCGAACTCGCGGATCTGCCGTTCCCCGGATGGCCATGGCCCCGCTCTGCGACGGAGAACCTCTGCGTCCAAAGGTAACCAACGCCCGCTTGAACGCTTCGGCTCCGCCGATCTCGTGCCGATTGCCGCTACGACTGCACTTCAGCCAGAACCTTGGCGACGGCCGGACGCTCGGCCATCCTGTTGCGATGGTCGAGGATTCGCGGAAACCGGGCCGGATCGACACCGTCCGACTCGAGCCAGCCGGCAATGGTGAAGAGGTAGGGATCGGCGACCGAGTAGGCGTCGCCCCTGACAAAGGGGCCGACGAACATCGTGCGCTCGATCAGCGCGAAGCAGTCGGCCATATTCTGCGGCACCTTGGCCTTCATCGCCTCCTGCGCTGCCGGGTCGTCTGCCCACCGCGCGGCTCGGCGGGCATGGGCATGGGCGACGTGGACTGTCGAGCAGAGATAGCTCAGGAACGACTGCAGCCGAGCGAACTCGAAAGGATCGTCAAGCGGCGCAAGCCGCGCCTTCGGAAAGCTCTGGGCGATATAGGCGAGAATGGCCGGCGTCTCGGTCAGGATACCGCGGTCGGTCACGAGGGCGGGCACCCGCCCCTTGGGGTTGATGGTGAGGTAGTCCGGCTTGGTCTGCTCGGCTTTGGAAAAATCGACCCGATGCACTTCATAGCCGGCACCGGCTTCCTCTAACGCGATGTGCGAGGCAAGCGAGCAGGTTCCGGGCGTATAAAACAGTTTCAGCATCGTTCTTCCTCCCAAATTGCGCGGTTGACGGCGGCGCCGAAGCACAGAAGATCGAATCGCCGCGATTGACAAGACCCTGAGCGGTATCGCGTCAGGCTGCGAAGGCTTCCGTCACCACCCGCACGTCCCCGACGTGAATTCCGTTCCAGTTGCGCATCGCGTGATTGGCCTGAGCCATCAATGCCTCATGGATTTCGCCATCGTCCGAGAAGAAGCGCGCAAGCGTCGCGGCGACCATCGCCTCGGCGGCCCGGGTCGTGCCGTCCTCGCATTTCAGCGCTATGCCGATGCCCTTTTCCGGTATCGCAGCACAGAATACGCCCTCGGCGCCGGTCTTCGCAAAAATGCGGCCGGGAGCGGTCTTCATCAGCCGTGTGCAGGCGCGCTTGGTGCCGGCGACGTAGAAGGGTTCGGCCATGCAGGCGTCGATCAGACGCTTCGAGGCACGCGCCCGCTCCGCACCGACACCGACTCCGCTCGCCATCCTGGCGAAGCCGTGAGCAAGTCCCCTCATCGAGAGCGCGTAGGTCGGGATCGAGCAGCCGTCGACGCCGCAATTGTCGCGATCAAGAACTGCTCCCGTCAGTTCCGCCATGACGCCGCGGATTTCCT
Source organism: Ensifer meliloti (assembly GCF_030064585.1). Taxonomy (NCBI): domain Bacteria; kingdom Pseudomonadati; phylum Pseudomonadota; class Alphaproteobacteria; order Hyphomicrobiales; family Rhizobiaceae; genus Ensifer; species Ensifer meliloti. Next base: position 3,323,745 of record NZ_CP120365.1, on the reverse strand, counting down.
GCTGGATCGGGTGGTCATAGCCGATATAGCCTTTGACCTCGGTACCGGAATGGCAGCAGGCGCAGACGAAGCCCGCATGCTTGCCGGAGCAGTTGTTGTGGAGCGCGCTCGGCGCTTCGAGTGAGCGGGCCTGCGCGATCAGGGTCTTCTGGTCGGAGGACCAATGGGCGCCGCACTCAAGCGCCTGAACGTCCCGCCCCGCAGCAGACAGCATCTTGGCGGCGAGCGCCACATGTTCCGGCTCTCCCGAATGCGACGAGCAGGCCAGCGCCAATTCCCGGTCGCCGAAGCCGTAGGCGTCGGCGGCACCGCTTTCCATCAGCGGCAGGGCCTGCATTGCCTTGCAGGCGGAGCGAGGAAAGATGTGGGCATCCGTTTCGCCAAGGGAAAACAGCGTCTTTCCGTCGCCATCGACGGCGACGATCATGCCCCGATGGCGGCTTTCGACCAGATTTCCGCGCGTTACTTCGACCAGAACCGGATTCGACATCGGCTGCCCTCAATTTTCCAAGATTCGGATATGCATCTATCAGGAATCCCACGGCAGAAAAGTCACCGTAGATGAAATTCCTCCGCAAGCTCTTTCTCGTTTTCGCCGTCGTCTACCTGCTTCCGGCGCTCGCCTCGGCGGGGCTGTGGTACCTCAAGGAGCGGCCGCAGAGCTGGCACAACGCGGATTGGTCGTCGTCAGGTATTCTGGCGGATGCGGCTGCGAGCCCGCAGGCGGCGATATACGTCTTCTCGGCGACCACCGGAGGCATGAAAGGCGCGGTGGCAAGCCACGCCTGGATCGTCACCAAAGACGAAGGGGCGTCGACCTATAACCGTTATGAAAAGGTCGGCTGGGGCAAGCCGATCCGCAGGAACGCTTATCCGGCCGACGGACGCTGGTATTCGAACGAGCCGCGCATCGTCGTGGCAGTCAGGGGCGAGGAAGCCAAGCGCCTGATCCCGAAGATCGAGAAGGCGATCGAGGCTTATCCCTATTCTTCGCCGGGCGCCTATCGTCTCTGGCCCGGGCCAAACTCCAACACCTTCGTCGCCCATGTCTTGCGATCGGTGCCGGAGCTCGACTCCGTGCTGCCGCCGGATGCAGTCGGGCGCGACTATCTGCCGGAGGGGAAACTGTTCCATGTCGATGCCGACGGCCGCGACCTGCACGCAACGCTTTACGGCCTCGCCGGCGTCTCGGCCGGGTGGCGCAGCGGGCTGGAATTGCATTTCATGGGATTGGTGGCGGGCTTCGACGTCGCGCGGCCCGGCGTCAAGATACCGGCACTCGGCCGCTTCGGGATCTGAGATGAGCGGCGCTCGGTCTAATGGAAAAGGGCCGCCCTTCGGCGGCCCTTCCATGAGCTTTGGCCTCACAATGGCCGGGTGCTGAGACCCAAAGGAAGGCGGCTATCAGGCCGAGGGCTGCCTCGACTCCTTCACCTCTCCCATGTCCATTACGAGGTCCGAAATCTCATTAGACATTGGATCACCTTCCTTTCTGTTCGTTGACGTTGATCTCAACGTAAGCGATCTTTGCGCCAATACAAGGCCGACCATCGTCTTATTGTTTTTTGCTACCCGATCCGCATCACGATCTTGCCGATATGATCGCCCTCCTCCATCAGCCGATGGGCGCCGGCAATCTCGGCGAAGGGCAGGACCGCCTGGATGACCGGTGCAACGTCGCCCCCTTCCAGCAGCGGCCAGACCTTTTCCGCAAGCCCGTCGCGGATCGCCTGCTTCTCGGCGGCGGTGCGCGGCCGGAGCAGCGAGCCCATTACCTGCAGGCGCTTCATGAGAATTGGCGCAATGTTGGCGCCCTCCACCCGGGCGCCTCCGAGGAAGGCGATGATCGACAGGCGCCCGTCCTTGGCGAGGCTGCCGATGTTGCGATCGAAGTAGCGCCCGCCCACCATGTCGAGAATGACGTCGACCCCGCGGCCGCCGGTCTCTTGCAGCACGACAGTCTTGAAATCCTCCTCGCGATAATTGATCGCACGTTTCGCCCCGAGTGCTTCGCAGGCCTCGCACTTCGCGCCGTTGCCGGCGGTCGCGAAGACCTCCGCACCGAAGGCCTTGGCAAGCTGGATCGCGGTCGTGCCGATACCGCTCGATCCTCCATGGACGAGGAATGTTTCGCCGGACTTCAGGCGGGCCATGTCGAAGACGTTGGCCCAGACCGTGAAGAAGGTCTCCGGCAGGGCTGCCGCCTTTGCGGCATCGTAGCCCTCGGGCCAGCGAAGGGCCTGCGTGGCGGGAACGGCGCAATATTCCGCGTAAGCGCCGCCATTGGCGAGAGCGCAGACCTTGTCGCCGGTCGAGAAGCCGGCCGCTTCCTCGCCGAGGGCAACCACTTCGCCTGCAACTTCGAGCCCGAGGATGGGGCTCGCCCCAGCGGGCAGCGGGTAGTCTCCCTTGCGCTGCAGGACGTCCGGCCGATTGATGCCGAAAGCTTCGACGCGGATCAGAATGTCGCCGGGCCGGACCTCAGGCAGCGGCCCTCGCGCCAGCACCATATTCTCCGGCCCTCCGGGGCCAGGCAGATCGACGTAGGTCATTTCTGTCGGAAGGGTCATGACGGCATCCTCGCAAAACGGTTCCGCCTATACCTATAGCCGTCCTGCCGCTCGGGAAAGGTCGCCTTGCATCGCTGCTCAGGCGCGGTCGAGGGGCTCCATGACGAGACCTTCTTCGCTCGCCTTGGCGCGCGCCTTTATCTCCGCGATCCGCTTGCTCACGGTCTGGCCGTCCGAGAGGACAAGGCCTTCGGGAAGCACAAGTACCGCAATCGAACAGCGCATTAGTGGGAAAGCCTTCGTGATGCCGTCGCGGCCATATCCGCTGATCCGTCCCGCCGACAGATGCTCGGGCGAATAGAGCTGGCGGACGTCCGAGCGGAAGTCGTCGATCAGACGTGAAAGGACGCCCCGGATATCCTCCTCGGTACAGCCGTCGATGCCGATGAAGAAATCGTCGCCTCCGACGTGACCAAGGAATTTTTCTTCGCCGATGAAGTGGCGCCGCAGGAGCGCCGCGAACAGGGTGATCGCGAGATCCCCCTTCTGGAAACCATATGTGTCGTTGAAGGGCTTGAAATCGTCGAAGTCGCAATAGCAGAAGTAGCGGGCCTGATCGCCGTCCAGGATCGCGTTCTGGACATAATCGCGGATCGCCCGATTGCCGGGGAGGCCCGTCAACGGATTCTGCTCCTGGGCCATCTTCAACTGCTTCTCGTTGATGATCTTCAGGAGCGACGAAGCGGAGAGAATGCCGGCATAGCGCATGTTCTCCGTCAGCATGACGCAGTCGCTCCCGTCCATACCGGCGAAGATCTTGAGCATCTCGTCGGCGGGCGTGTCGAGATCGGCGATCGGCGCGGGCGTGACGAAATGCGAGATGCGCCGCTGATAGAGGCGGTTCTTCAGGAGGTCGCGACCGAAGGGATGATAGATCATCTCCTTGACGTGGTACTCGTGCAGGATGCCACGCGGTTCGCCATTGGCATTCAGTACCGGAAAGAAAGCCTGTCGCGGATTGAGCCGGAAAAGGTGGAACACGGAATCGAGGTCGTCGCTCTCCCGCACCGCCGGAAGCTGCTCGATCTCCTTCCGGATCAGGATGCTGTCCAGCGTCGAAGAGGGCCGCCGGGTGCCGCTCGTCGGTTCGAGATGTGGATAGACGGCCTGCAGCTCCATGAGATGCGTCGTCGGCCGAGCGATGAAATAGCCCTGCATCAGATCGCAACCGAGGTCGCGGCAGACGAGAAACTCCGCCTCCGTCTCCACACCCTCGGCGATCACCCGCGTCCCGAGAGCATGGGCCATATTGACCGTGTGGCGGACGAGGTGGCGCTTGCGCGCATCCTTGTCGATATCTGAAACGAAATGCCGGTCGATCTTCACATAGTCTACCGGCTGATCGCAGAGCAGTTTCAAGCCGCTGAACCCGGCGCCGAAATCGTCGATCGCAAGCTTGAAGCCCGCGAGCCGCAGTTGCCGCACGAGCACTGGGAAGTCCGGCATCTTGCTGCTGTCGAAGCGTTCCGACAGTTCGAAGCAAAGCGAGGAAGGAGCGATATTCGCGCGCTTCAAGTGGCTGACGAGGCGTTCGACAATGTCCCCCTCGCCGCCGATGAGCCTCGCATCGAAATTGAGAAAGAGCGTGCGCGCCGAAAAGTCCGGGAGCGTGGCAAAGGCGGCGACGGCGCGGCTGTTGATCAGGTGCTCGAGCGCGAGCAACTGCCCGGCGGCCTCGGCCTTGTCGAGCAACTCGACCGGCGAGGCGAAGCCCAGGCGCTCGAACCCGCGCATGAGGGATTCATAGCCGAACACCGCCCCGGTCGTCGCTTCCACGATCGGCTGGAGGGCATTTTCGATGACGAGTTTGGCAAGCGTCACGATTTGGTCGTCGCCGAAACGGCGAAGCGACAGGATTTCTGCGGGGGCGGCCGACATGCCGGGCTCCAGGGATAGGACACACAAACGCGCGCCAGCATCGGAGCAAGGCGTCAACGAAATCTTTCGCGAATGTGAAAGTTTGATGAAGCTTCGGAAAAGGCCTGCTCAGCCCCTCGCAAGAACCCCGAAGGCGATCGAGGCCAGCCCCTGCATGACGAGATCGACCGCCAGGAAAAGACCCAGTATCCAGAGACTGTCGACCGGCCAGCCGGCGGCGATGATGAGGCCGGCTAGCAGCGTCACGAGGCCGCCGATGACCATCCACCCCCAGCCGCCGAGCGGTCGAAGCCTGAACCCTACCCAGATGCGGGAGCAACCGGCGGCGATCAGCGCCATGGCCAGCAGAAACGTCAGCACGGAGGAGGCGAGGACAGGATTGATGAAGGCGAACAGGCCTGCCGCGGCATAGAAGGCGCCGCTCAATATCCAGTAAAGGACACTCCCCCAGCTTTTGACCTGAAAGGCGTGGGCGAGATTGAGCAGGCCGCCGATCAGCATGATGAGACCGACGTAATAGACGGACGCGACTGTCGCCATCAGCAGGTTTCCGAAGGCGATGCCGCCGCACATGATCAGAAGCACGCCGAGTGCGACGAACCACCCCCATTTTCCGGCAATGGCCTCTCTGCCGGCTGGATCGAACGCGTGAACCATTTCAACCTCCAGTCATGCCGATGCGCATGGACGTCTCCCGCTGATTGAGCCGGATTTCCAAGCAAAAAGAAAGAGAAAAGCGCAGATTTTTTTATTGATTGATGGATCAATCAAAAATAAGCTGACATCTGAGGAGTTCGAAGATGCCGAAGGTCGGAATGGAGCCGGTGCGCCGCAAGGCGCTGGTCGATGCGGCGCTGCGCGTGATCGGCGATCAGGGTACGCTCGCCGTGACCATGTCGGAGATCGCGCGGACGGCCGGCGTCTCACCCGCGCTCGCGCATCACTATTTCGGCAGCAAGGAGCAGTTGCTGATCGCCACGATCCGCAGCCTCCTGGGCAAATTGCGCGACGACGCCGTCGCGGCAATGAAAGCGGCGGCGACGCCGCGCGAAAGGGTGAGCGCGTTGATCCGCGTGAGCTTCCGCGCCGATCAGTTCGCGCCGGAGACGGTCGCCGCCTGGCTCGCCTTCTATTCGGAGGCGCAACGGTCGGAGGAGGTGCGGCGGCTGCTCGTGATCTATGCACGACGGCTGCGCTCCAATCTGCTTGTGGGCCTGAGAGCGCTCTGCCCGGCGGACGACGCGGAGCGCATCGCCGAAGGCGCGGCTGCGATGATCGACGGGCTCTACATCCGGCAAAGTTTGAAGTCGGCGCCGATCAGCATCGAAGCATCGGTCGCGCTCACGGAAGATTATGTGAATGCGCATTTACGGGCGAATGGCATGAAATGCCCCTCTCCTCGGGTTAAACCCGAGGACTAGCCCTCTCCCCGCACGCGGGGAGAAGGTGGCGGCAGCCGGATGAGGGGCAATTTCCACCTGAACCAAGCAAGACGAGCAAGAATTCGAACCATCGAGGAACCGACCAGTGACCACCGGTAAGCCCAACATTCTGATCATCATGGTGGACCAGTTGAACGGAAAGCTCTTTCCGGACGGGCCTGCAGACTTCCTGCATGCGCCCAACCTGAAGGCGCTGGCCAAGCGGTCGGCGCGTTTCCGCAACAACTACACCTCGTCGCCCCTGTGTGCCCCTGCCCGCGCATCCTTCATGGCCGGGCAATTGCCGAGCCGCACCCGGGTCTACGACAATGCTGCCGAATACCAGTCGTCGATCCCAACCTATGCACATCACCTGCGCCGGGCCGGCTACTACACCGCGCTTTCCGGCAAGATGCATTTCGTCGGGCCGGACCAGTTGCACGGCTTCGAGGAGCGGCTGACGACCGACATCTATCCCGCCGATTTCGGCTGGACGCCGGATTACCGCAAGCCGGGCGAGCGGATCGACTGGTGGTATCACAATCTCGGCTCCGTCACCGGCGCCGGGGTCGCCGAAATCACCAACCAGATGGAATATGACGACGAGGTGGCCTTCCTCGCAAACCAGAAGCTCTACCAGCTTTCGCGGGAAAACGACGACGAGAGCCGGCGTCCCTGGTGCCTCACCGTCTCCTTCACCCACCCGCACGACCCCTATGTCGCGCGGCGGAAATTCTGGGATCTCTACGAGGGTTGCGAGCACCTCACGCCCGAGGTCGGCGCCATCCCCCTCGACGAGCAGGACCCGCATTCGCAACGCATCATGCTCTCCTGCGACTACCAGAATTTCGACGTGACCGAGGAGAATGTCCGCCGCTCCTGCCGCGCCTATTTCGCCAATATCTCCTATCTCGACGAGAAGGTGGGCGAGCTGATCGACACGCTCACGCGGACGCGGATGCTCGACGATACGCTCATCCTCTTCTGTTCCGACCACGGCGACATGCTCGGCGAGCGCGGCCTCTGGTTCAAGATGAACTTCTTCGAAGGCTCGGCGCGCGTGCCGCTGATGATTGCCGGCCCGGGTATCGCACCCGGCCTGCATCTGACGCCGACCTCCAATCTCGACGTGACGCCGACGCTTGCGGACCTCGCCGGCATTTCGCTCGAGGAAGTGAGGCCCTGGACCGATGGCGTCAGCCTCGTGCCGATGGTCAACGGCGTCGAACGCACGGAGCCGGTGCTGATGGAATACGCGGCTGAGGCCTCCTATGCACCGCTGGTCGCCATCCGCGAGGGCAAGTGGAAATATGTCTACTGCGCGCTCGATCCGGAGCAGCTCTTCGATCTCGAGGCAGATCCGCTGGAGCTTACGAACCTCGCGGAAAATCCGCGCGGGCCCGTCGATCAGGCGACGCTCACGGCATTCCGCGACATGCGCGCGGCGCATTGGGACATGGAAGCCTTCGACGCTGCCGTGCGCGAGAGCCAGGCACGGCGCTGGGTGGTCTACGAAGCGCTTCGCAACGGCGCCTACTACCCCTGGGACCACCAGCCGCTGCAAAAGGCATCGGAGCGCTACATGCGCAACCACATGAACCTCGACACTCTCGAGGAATCCAAACGCTATCCGCGAGGAGAATGAGATGAGAGCCCAACCGAAAGCGTCGCACTTCATCGACGGCGAATATGTCGAGGACGCCGCCGGCACGGTGATCGAGAGCATCTATCCGGCGACCGGCGAAGTCATCGCCCGGCTCCATGCCGCAACGCCTGGGATCGTCGAGAAGGCGATCGCCGCGGCCAAGCGCGCGCAGCCGGAATGGGCGGCGATGAGCCCGACGGCGCGCGGCCGCATCCTGAAGCGGGCCGCCGAGCTCATGCGCCAGCGCAACCGCGAGCTTTCCGAACTCGAAACGCTCGACACCGGCAAGCCGATCCAGGAAACCATCGTCGCCGACCCGACGTCCGGCGCCGACAGTTTCGAATTCTTCGGCGGCGTCGCGCCCGCCGCACTCAACGGCGATTATATCCCGCTCGGCGGCGACTTCGCCTATACGAAGCGGGTGCCGCTCGGCGTCTGCGTCGGCATCGGCGCCTGGAACTATCCGCAGCAGATCGCCTGCTGGAAGGGTGCGCCTGCGCTCGTCGCCGGCAATGCGATGGTGTTCAAGCCTTCGGAAAACACCCCGCTCGGCGCGCTTAAGATCGCCGAAATCCTTATCGAAGCGGGTCTGCCGAAGGGCCTGTTCAACGTCATCCAGGGCGACCGCGCGACGGGCCCGCTCCTCGTCAACCATCCGGACGTCGCCAAGGTGTCGCTCACCGGCTCCGTGCCGACGGGCAAAAAAGTCGCGGGCGCCGCGGCGGCCGAACTCAAGCACGTCACCATGGAGCTCGGCGGCAAGTCGCCGCTGATCGTCTTCGACGATGCCGATCTCGAAAGCGCGATCGGCGGCGCCATGCTCGGCAATTTCTATTCGACCGGCCAGGTCTGCTCCAACGGCACGCGCGTCTTCGTGCAAAGGAAGATCAAGGAGCCTTTCCTCGCCCGCCTCAAGGAACGCACCGAAGCGATCGTCATCGGCGACCCCCTGGACGAGGCGACGCAGCTCGGTCCGATGGTCTCGGCGGCGCAACGCGACAAGGTCTTCTCCTATATCGGGAAGGGCAAGGCGGAAGGCGCCCGCCTCGTCACCGGCGGCGGCATTCCCAATAATGTGAGCGGCGAAGGCACCTATATCCAGCCGACCGTCTTCGCCGACGTCACCGACGGGATGACGATCGCGCGCGAAGAAATCTTCGGACCGGTCATGTGCGTGCTCGACTTCGACGACGAGGTGGAAGTCATCGCACGCGCCAACGCCACCGAATTCGGCCTTTCGGCCGGCGTCTTCACCGCGGACCTCACCCGCGCCCACCGGGTCGCCGACCGGCTCGAAGCCGGCACGCTCTGGATCAACACCTACAATCTCTGCCCGGTAGAGATCCCCTTTGGCGGGTCCAAGCAATCGGGTTTCGGGCGGGAGAATTCGGTCGCGGCGCTCAACCACTATACCGAGCTCAAGACCGTCTATGTCGGCATGGGGCCGGTCGAGGCGCCGTATTGAAAGTTGGCGCTTGCCCCTCTCCTCGGGTTTAACCCGAGGATTAACCCTCTCGCCGCTCGCGGGGAGAGGGGACCGGAGGCGGCGAGCTTCCGCGCCGGCGGCAGAGGGACTGCGCGGGCGCCGCGTGTCCTTCTCCCCGCGAGCGGGGAGAAGGTTGCGGCAGCCGGATGAGGGGCATGCCGAGTGCATCCAAAAAAGAAAGCAGCGAGAATGCAGGCAGATTTCGTCATCATCGGTTCCGGCTCGGCGGGCTCGGCGCTCGCCTATCGCCTGTCGGAAGACGGCAGGAATTCGGTCATCGTGCTCGAGTTCGGCGGTTCGGATGTCGGTCCGTTCATCCAGATGCCGGCAGCGCTTGCCTGGCCGATGAGCATGAACCGCTATAATTGGGGCTATCTCTCCGAACCCGAGCCGAACCTCAACAACCGGCGCATCACCGCGCCGCGCGGCAAGGTGATCGGCGGCTCCTCCTCGATCAACGGCATGGTCTATGTCCGCGGCCACTCGGAAGACTTCAACCGCTGGGAGGAACTCGGTGCGCAGGGCTGGGCCTATGCGGACGTGCTGCCCTATTACAAGCGGATGGAGCATTCGCATGGCGGCGAAGAGGGCTGGCGCGGTACCGACGGGCCGCTGCACGTCAAGCGCGGCCCGGTCAAGAATCCCCTGTTTCACGCCTTCATCGAAGCGGGAAAAGAGGCCGGCTTCGAAGTCACCGAGGATTATAACGGCTCGAAGCAGGAGGGCTTCGGGCTGATGGAGCAGACGACATGGCGGGGCCGCCGCTGGTCGGCCGCTTCCGCCTATCTGAGGCCGGCGCTAAAACGTCCGAATGTCGAGCTCATCCGTTGCTTCGCCCGCAAGATCGTCATCGAGAACGGCCGCGCGACGGGCGTGGAGATCGAGCGGGGCGGACGGATCGAGGTGGTGAAGGCCAATCGCGAAGTGATCGTTTCCGCCTCTTCGTTCAATTCGCCGAAGCTGCTGATGCTGTCCGGCATCGGCCCGGCTGCGCACCTCAAGGAGATGGGAATTGACGTAAAGGTCGACCGGCCCGGCGTCGGCCAGAACCTGCAGGACCACATGGAATTCTATTTCCAGCAGGTGAGCACGAAGCCGGTTTCACTCTATTCCTGGCTGCCATGGTTCTGGCAGGGCGTCGCCGGTGCGCAATGGCTCTTCTTCAAAAGAGGCCTCGGCATTTCCAACCAGTTCGAGTCCTGCGCCTTCCTGCGCTCGGCACCCGGCGTGAAGCAGCCGGACATCCAATACCACTTCCTGCCGGTGGCGATCAGCTATGACGGCAAGGCGGCGGCGAAGTCGCACGGCTTCCAGGTGCATGTCGGCTACAACCTCTCCAAGTCGCGCGGCAACGTCTCGCTCCGCTCTTCCGACCCGAAGGCCGACCCGGTGATCCGCTTCAACTATATGAGCCATCCGGAGGACTGGGAGAAGTTCCGCCACTGCGTGCGGCTCACGCGCGAGATTTTCGGGCAGAAGGCTTTCGACCTCTATCGCGGCCCCGAAATCCAACCCGGCGAAAAGGTGCAGACGGACGAGGAGATCGACGGGTTCCTGCGCGAGCATCTCGAAAGCGCCTATCATCCCTGCGGCACCTGCAAGATGGGTGCGAAGGACGACCCGATGGCCGTGGTCGACCCGGAAACCCGGGTTATCGGCGTCGACGGGCTTCGTGTCGCCGACTCCTCGATCTTCCCGCACATCACCTATGGCAACCTGAACGCCCCCTCGATCATGACCGGCGAGAAGTCCGCCGATCATATCCTCGGCAGACAGCCGCTCGCCCGCTCGAACCAGGAGCCGTGGATCAATCCGCGCTGGGCGGTGAGCGACAGGTAACTTATTCCGAGAGGAAACCGATCCAGCGCCCGGCAAGGACCGCGCCGGTCCAGATCGACATGGAAAGCAGCGCGGAAAGGCGGACCCTCGGGGAGAGCGGCCCGCCTTTGACGGCGTCGCGCCATTGCGGGGTCAGATGCAATATGGCCGCGTTGAGTACGCCGAGCGCGAGCAACGTCATCTTCGTCAGGAAGGCGGGGTTGGCGGCATATTCAACCGGGCGCACGCTGAAGAGACAGAAACCGGTGGCGATGGCCAACGCTACGCCGATTGCCGCCGCGCGTGAAAGATAGGGTCCGACCACTGCGACCGGCACGCTGCGGAAGAAGCCGAGCAGCCGCAGGTCGAGCGGCAGGATCGAGCCGACGATTATCCCGATCGAGAGTATGTGGGCGGAGTTCACGAAGATGTAGAGCACCGCGGAGCGCCGTATCGCCACGGCGAAGGGCAACGCCTCGATCCACGTCAGCGCCTCCTCCATCAATTCGTCCGAATTCGCTCCGGATAGATGTCATAGACCTTTCCGGCGACTGTGATCCGCACGGCCTTCATCCTCTTCTCGTTCCGGTCGAGCGAGCGGTTGCCGAGCACGACGATCGGATCGCCGGCCTTGGCTGCCCCTTCCACAAAGCCCGAACGCTCGGTGAGCCGCGGGTTGCCGAGTTCGACACGCCAGGTGCCGTCATTCCGCGTCTCGACCTGAAGGGTCGGATGCGGCGGTGCCATGGAGATCTCGCGTATCGTCCCTGAAAGCTCGACCTGATCGGCCTCCGCCCAGGACCAGCCGTGATGCGCATAGGCGCCCGTCACCAGAAGCAGGCCGAAAGCCACTCCAGCGAATATGCGGGACGGCAAGGATTTTGCCATGTCTTGTCTCCTTTCGTGGGCTCGCGGGGTCAGTCTGAAAGTGGAGCACGCGAAGCAGATGGACAGAGCATTCAACGATTGTTGAACGGCAACACCGCACGCGAAGACAGCCTGGCGGGTTTAATCGTAAGACAATAATCTACTGGATTACTAGGTTTTCTTAGAACTTTATGGATCAGAGAGATATTTGCTCTGATCCTTGAGCAATAGAAATCCGTTTTTCTGTCCATTGACACCAGCGGCTGCCATATTCCGTGCAAATTGCAACAGGATGCAGCCATGACGACGCAATCCCTCAAAGCAGAAGCGGTGGCCCTCGAAGCAGACGTGATGGCCCTCGATGCGGAGGCGAAGGCCCTCAACGACAAGCTCGAAAGCCTGGATCTCGCCGGCCGGCTGGCGCTCATTGCCGGGCTTGAAGGCCGCGCGGTCTTTACCACGTCGCTCGGCATCGAGGACCAGGTCATTACCGCCGCGATCGGCAGCAACCGTCTCGACATCGAAGTCGCGACGCTGAAGACGGGCCGCCTCTTCAACGAGACGGTGGCGCTGATCGACCAGACCGAGGAAACCTATGACATCCTCATCAAGCGCTATTATCCTGAGAAAGCCGACATCGACGCCTATGTGGCGCAATACGGCATGAACGGGTTCTACGAAAGCGTGGAAGCCCGGCATGCCTGTTGCGGCGTGCGCAAGCTGAAGCCGCTTGCGCGCGCGCTCGACGGGGCAAGCTATTGGATCACGGGCCTGCGCCGCGGGCAGTCGGGCAACCGTGCCACGACCCCTTTCGCTGAAGCCGACGTCGAGCGCGGACTCATCAAGATCAATCCGCTTGCCGACTGGGACATCGAGACGATCCAGGCCCATGTCGCGGCAGAGGGCATTCCCGTCAACCCGCTGCACAGTCGCGGCTATCCGTCGATCGGTTGCGAGCCCTGCACCCGTGCCATCAAGCCCGGCGAGCCGGAGCGCGCCGGCCGCTGGTGGTGGGAGAACGACGAGAAGCGCGAATGCGGCCTGCATGTGCCGGAAGCGGCTTCCTCGATCATCCCCAACGCCAGCAACGCGGCCTGAGCGCCACGCGCCGCACCCGAAGACCACGATCTTCCCCGGAGTCAGCAATGCCCCATACTCTTCCGGAAACGGAACTGCACAATCCGCAGAGCACGAAACCGCCGCTCGATCCGCATCTGAAGGCGCTCGAGAACGAAGCGATTCACATCTTCCGCGAGGTCGCGGCCGAATTCGAGCGCCCGGTGATGCTCTACTCGATCGGCAAGGATTCGTCGGTCCTGCTGCATCTTGCCCGCAAGGCCTTCTATCCCGGCCGCATCCCCTTCCCGCTCCTGCATGTCGACACCGGCTGGAAGTTCCGCGAGATGATCGCATTCCGTGACGAGATGGTCGCGAAATACGATCTCGACCTCGTTGCCCACACCAATCCGCGCGGCGCAGCCGAGAACGTCACGCCGTTCACGCACGGTTCGGCGCTCTATACCGACATCATGAAGACCGAAGCGTTGCGCCAGGCGCTCGACGCTGGCCAGTACGACGCCGCATTCGGCGGCGCGCGCCGTGACGAGGAGGCAAGCCGTGCCAAGGAGCGCATCTATTCCTTCCGCACGCCGGATCATCGCTGGGATCCACGCAACCAGCGCCCGGAACTGTGGAACGTCTATAACGGCATGATCCGCAAGGGCGAGAGCGTCCGCGCCTTCCCTCTGTCCAACTGGACCGAGGTCGACATCTGGCGCTACATCCAGGCGGAAGATATCCCGATCGTGCCGCTCTATTTCGCCAAGAAGCGCCCCGTCGTAGAACGCGACGGCATGCTGATCCTCGCCGAGGATCCTCGTCTCGAGCTGCTTCCCGGCGAGGTCAAGCGTGAGGAAGTCATCCGCTTCCGCACGCTCGGCTGCTTCCCGCTCACGGGTGCGATCCGCTCCGAAGCCGACACGCTCGACGACATCATTGCCGAACTTGAAACCGCGACCGTCTCCGAACGTCAGGGCCGCGCGATCGACCGCGACCAGGCCGGTTCGATGGAAAAGAAGAAACGCGAAGGATATTTCTGATGACCGCACCGGCAGCAGCGAACGCAGCCCTGGACCAAACCGTCGTATCCCTCCCGGTGCAGGAGACTGCGCGGGTCGTGCGCGACACGCGCCCCCTTCGCCTCATCACCTGCGGCAGCGTCGATGACGGCAAATCGACGCTGATCGGCCGGCTGCTTTGGGACACCAAGGCGGTCAAGGAAGACCAGGCGGCAAGCCTTCAGCGCGATTCCAGCGGCAAGCAGAACGATCTCGGCCTTCCGGATTTCGCTCTCCTGCTCGACGGCCTTCAGGCCGAGCGGGAACAGGGCATCACCATCGATGTCGCCTATCGCTATTTCGCGACCGACAAGCGCTCCTTCATCGTCGCCGACACGCCCGGCCACGAGCAATATACGCGCAACATGGCGACCGGCGCTTCGACCGCCGACCTCGCCGTTCTGCTCGTCGACGCACGTGTCGGCCTTTTGGAGCAGACCCGCCGCCACGCGACGATCGCGACGCTGATGGGCATCCGCCAGTTCGTGCTCGCCGTCAACAAGATCGACCTGACGAACTACGACCGCGCCCGCTTCGATCAGATCTCGCACGAGTTCCGGGAACTGGCCCTTTCGCTCGGAGTCCGCCAGGTCACCGCAATTCCGGTCTCGGCGCTCAAGGGCGAGAACGTCGTCTATGACGGCCGCGCGTCCATGCCCTGGTATGACGGCCCGACGCTGATCGAGGTTCTGGAGCTTGCCACGACCCGCTCCGCCCAGACCGTCGGCTTCCGCCTGCCGGTGCAGCGCGTATCGCGCCCGGGAGAAAGCTTCCGCGGCTATCAGGGCACGGTCGCCGGCGGCTCGGTGAAGCCGGGGGACTCCGTCGTCATCCTGCCGTCCGGCATGGTCGCCAATGTGAGCAAGATCGTCACCTTCGATCTCGTGCGCAATGCGGCGGTTTCCGGCGACGCGATCACGCTGGTGCTCGACCGCCAGGTGGACGTTTCCCGCGGCGACGTGATCGCCTCGATCGACAGCCAGCCGATGACCGGGCTCGCCTTCGATGCGCAACTCGTGGCGCTGCAGCCGGAAGGCATCCAGCCGGGCAAGCGCTACTGGCTGAAGTCCGGCAGCCGCCGCCAGCGCGTGCAGGTGCAGCCGGTCAGTCAGCTCGAACTCAAGAGCGGCAAGTGGAACCACGCAGACGAATTGCCGATGAATGCGATCGGCAAGGTGCACCTCGCCTTCGACGAACAGGCGATCTTCGACACCTATGAGCAGAACCGCACGACCGGCGCCTTCATCCTGATCGACCCCGACACCAACAACACGGTGGCCGGCGGCATGATCACCGCCAAGCGCGCCGCGCTCGGGGGCATCCATGCCGAGGAGAGCCGTGTGATCCTGTCTCTGCCGGCCGATCTCGCCGATCAGCTCATGGCAACGGAGCTCTTTGCGAGCCGCCGCGAAGACGTGGAGGTGCGTCGTGTCACGGCCGGCAAGGCGGTCAACATCATAGACGCGATTGACGGGTGACCTGACAGAGTCATCGATGAGCAGAGGGGCCGTCAGGCCCCTTTTTGTTGCGCAGCTTTCGACAGGCCGGTCCAAAAAACGCGTGCGTTGCACCGTGCCGCCCCTGATCGTTTCGGAGTTGGTACCCAGACTTATTTTCCGTAAGCTAATTTTCCATTGCCATTTGTTCTCCATATGCTAACTTCCAGCATGAAGAAGGTCGTTTACAGCAAATCGTCGGTGAAGCTGCTCCGCCGCCTCGCGGCAAATGACGCGAAGCGCATTGTATCGAAGGTCGAACAGTATGCGAGCGATCCAAAGTCTCTTGGGAACAACGTCAAGCCGCTGACCGGCTCGCCTTACATTCGCCTCCGTGTTGGCGATTGGCGGGTTATCATGGACGATCAAGGTGTTGTCCTCGACATCATCAAGATCGGCTCTCGCGGCAGCGTCTACGAATAGGAGTCCGTTATGCAGACCATTACCACCCCGGGTGGCGAAACCCTGGTCGTCCTTCCCATTGCTGAATATGAAGATTTGCTCGATAGGGCCGATATCGCGCAGGCCGACAAGGTGAAGGCCGATATCGCCGCCGGCCGCGACGAGCTCGTGCCGGCCGAGGTCGTCAACCGTCTTCTGGCTGGCGAGAACGCGGTCAAGGTCTGGCGCTCCCGTCGCGGCATGGCCGCTCGAGAATTGGCGAAGAAGGCCAGGATCAGCGCTCCCTATCTCTCCGAAATCGAGAGCGGGAAGAAGGACGGAAGTCTTTCAACCATGAAGAAGATTGCCGAAGCTCTCTCCGTGGATCTCGACGATTTGGCGCAATAAGGCGTTCAGGCGCGCGGCTCGATCGTCGCGAGATCGATCGTCAGCGGCGGCGGATCGGCATGATTCCAAAGCTGATAGCCGACCACACTGCCGAGAATGGCTGCCCAGACGACAAATTCACGTAGAGTGAAGATAGGTTCCTTCGACATCGCTGCCTCACGGGTTTGCACTTTGAAGCATACTCGCGCCGATTGTTCACTCCGATAAGACGGAGATTCGAGAACAACCCGTTTCCCTGTGAACAATAAAAGCGTGGCAAAGCTACGCCGGACCCGCACCGTCCGGTTGGCGGGGCCTATCGCTATCGCGATCAAGACCTGAGGCCGCGCGTCACCCGGCTAAGAAGCCGGATCAACAACAACAATAATCGGGGGATTGTTTCAGCTGGTCGGAGTGGAGTGATTCGAACACTCGACCCCCACGTCCCGAACGTGGTGCGCTACCAGACTGCGCTACACTCCGTGACCAGCGGCGCCTCTATAGAACAGCATTTTTGATTTCACAAGCGGCTATCGCAAAAAAGACCGCGCTAAGGATCAAAATAATTCGGCCGCCGGCATGCCCCGTCTCATGCGGGAATAGGGCGTTTCTGCAACGCTCTCCAATTTCCTCGGCGGCAATGCTCCGAGCCGATTTTCTTTCACGGCTTTTAGCGCTAGAGCCTCGCCGGACCGCAAGGAAAACCGGGGGATTCCGGCCCTTCCGCGCCGCAGGTTTCAGGACATATCTAAGGGACAGACACATGAATTTCCGCATGATGACGGCGGGCGCCCTCGGGCTGCTTCTTGCCGGCTGCACGACGACGACCGGGATCACGAGAAATGCGGTCGAGGCACGCTGGCTCGGCCAGCCGGCGGGGCCATTCTTCGCCCAGTTCGGCCCCCCCATTTCCGACGTCGAAGCGGGCGGTGACACCGTCTATAGCTGGAAGGGCGGTTACAAGACGCGCAAGATCGCGGCAGAATACGAAAAGACCGCCGACGGCAAACGCGGCAAGCGCATCTCGGCCCCGCGCACGGAATATCTGAGCTGCTCCGTTCAGCTCACCGTCTCCTCCGACTACGTCATCCGCGCGATCCGGATCGTCGGCGACCGCAAGCGTCCGAACGGCCCGACCTGGTGCGAGGAGTTTCTGGGCGGCGCAAAGGCGGAATAGGCAGCCCGATCCGCCCCGGATACCCCCGGCCCGCTGCCGCAAGCCAGCGGGCCAACTTCGTCATCCGGAACTGCCTTTCATACTCATTCGCCGGCGGCCTCGGCGGCACTCTTCCGGCGCTTCGCGCGCGTTTGCCCCGGCTGAGAAGATGCTGGGGCCGACGTCGCGGCTCGGCCATCGAACAGCTCGCGGACCAGCCCTTCGATGCTGGCGAGATCGCGAAGATGGATTTCGCGCTGGCCAAACGGCATTTCGATCTTTTCCTCGCGGAAGCGCCTGGCGATTTCGAAACGCATATCGCTCGCCGCGCCCGCATCGGCGTTGATGTTGCCAACGTGGCAGAACAAGGTGAACTGCAGGGCATCGGCTCCGAAATCGGTGAACGAAACGAAAGGCTCCGGAATTTTCAAGACGCGCGGATTGTCCATGGCGATTTCCAGCAGCACCCGCCTCACCTGCTCCGGGTCCGAATCATAGGAGACCCCCACCGGAATCTTCAGGCGCGCCGAGAAGTCGCCATGCATCCAGTTGACCACCTGGCCGCTGATCAGGTCGGCATTGGGTACGATCACGGTCACATTGTCGAATGTCTGGATCTGGGTAGCCCTGACGCTGACGCGCTGGACGATCCCCATGTTCTGGCCGACTTCGATGCGGTCCCCGACCTTGAAGGGCCGTTCGGCGAGCAGGATGATCCCGCTGACGAAGTTGTTGACGATGGACTGGAGGCCGAAACCGATACCGACGGACAGCGCGCTGGCAACGATGGCGACGTTCTGAAGATTGAGACCCGCATAGGAAAAGGCCACGAGACCCGCGATCGCCGCGCCGACATAGCCGACGCCCGTATGGATCGAGGTCCTGAGGCCGGCGTCGAGGCTGGTTTGCGGCAAGAGGCGGCCGTCCAGCCACCTCTGAAAGCCGCGCGTCGCGACGATTACGATGATGAAGACGACGATCGCGCCGAGAATAGCCGAAGGCGAAAACGCGAAGCCGCCGATCTCGAAACCGAAAAAGGCGGAGGCGAAGGTGCCGACCACGTCCTCCGATTGGATGCCCCAGGGCGCAAGAAGGGCCATGATGGCAATCATGATCACGACCAGACGCGCGAAGCCCGCGAGGATCACGCCGATCTGGCTGATCGTGTTGGGCTTGAACCCGATCGCCTGCCGCATGAAGCCGCCGATCCGGGTCTGTACCGAAAAGCCGTAGGAAATCGCCTCGTCGGCAAGGCGTAGCAAGAGCACGAGGCTCATCAGCACTGCCGTCGTGAAGACGATCTGGAGCGCAGCGAAGCGGCCGAAGGCCACAAAGCCTGCGAGCGGGGCAACGACCGTCAGAGCGGCGACCGCCCAGGTCACCGGAATCAGGAGCCGCCAGGCTGAGCTCGCTCCCTGCTGGCTCTCGTCGTCGTCTTCGCGAGCGACGAATCTGAGCGCGATCATGGCGAGGATGCCGAGCGCGACGGCGCCGAGGCCTTGTGCCGCGACCGCGAAGGACAAGGGCGCATGCGTCGCCTTCAGGAAGGCATCGAGGGCAAGGCCGCCGGCGATGATCACCGCCATCGCAACGATGACCGGAATCAACTTCTCCGCCGCTGCGTCGGTGACGTCGACGAGCCGCCAGCTCGGCCGTTCGGGCGCGAGCACAGCGATGGAGAGGCCGTAGAAGAAGGACGCGAAGGTCAGCCCGAAGAACACGGGCCTCAGGACCGCCGCCAGATCTGCAGGCAGGACACCGAGAATGGACATCGCCTGATAGAGCACGAAGAAGGCGATGGCCGGGATCAAGAGATTGGCAAGCGTGATGGCTGCTGCTGCGGTCGCCCTGGCGAGCCCGGATGGGTGAAGCACCGAAGGGTCGCGGCTCGTGCGCCGGGTCAGCCAGCGCCGGCCCGGCGACAGAAGGAAGGCGGCGAAGCCCATGACGACGACGAGGACGCCTGCGGCCGAACGGCCGGTGCGCTCGATCAGGGCACCGAACCAGTGTCCGACAACGCCGGACTGGTTGGCGAGCGTCTCCGGCGTCGCGGCGGCCAGATCGAACCAGAAGGAAGGATCGGCAAGGCTTTGCGAGCGCTGCAGGATAGAGCTCGTGAAGAGGGCGCGCCGCCGTTCTCCGATAATGTCGATGTTCTGCTGTGCGCGCAGCGCGATGAAATCCGCCTGCTGCACTATGGCCTGAAGACCGGCCGCCTCCGCCTGGAGCTGCGCATGTTCGAGCTTGATCGCTTCGGCCTGACTGCGGGCAGCCTGCTCATCGGCAGGCTTCAACTGCTCGACACGTTGATTGACCGCCTGCAGTCGCGGTTGCAGCTTCGCCTTGAGCCCGGCGGCATGCATGGGAATGGTACCGAGCTGCCTGCGCAGATCGGAGAGGGTGACGTCGTCGATGCGCTCGGCCTGGAGCCCACGCTCCACGCGTTCCAGCGTCGCCCGCCAGGCATCGATGCGTGCCTGTTCCTCCGGAAAGGCTTGCGGCGGCAATGCCGGCGCAGCATCCGCCTGGCTCGCCGCCTCGGCGCCGGTTGCAGCGCCCGCTTCCGGCTTCGCTCCACTCTCCTGAGCGACGGCGACTGATGAAAATGCCACCAGAAACGCGACGAGAAGCAAGCGAAACAATGCCCCGGCCGAAAGGTTCGGCGCCCCGAAAAGATTGCCCGCCGCGCAAGCGCGACGAAGAGGTATTCGCATGCTCGTCATTTTCAGTCCCTGTTCCGCAACCGCTTCATGTGTTTGCCGAGCGCGATCAGGTCGAGCCCGGGAGATCGGGGGGACAATAAGATTGCTCGCCGGAATATCCAACCCGCCGGCTGAATTGAGTCGATTGCCGGCAATGAACTGCGGGGCGCCTCAGAGCGCGCTTGCAGTACTCTGCGCTTTCTCCGACAAGCATTGGGTGTAGTTTTCGAAGGCGTATTCCAAGGCGATAAAGGATACATCTTCGCCGAGACCATGCACCGCCAGATTTATTCGGCTTATTCCGTTCTTAAGCCTTGATCCATATGCAACGGACCACTCGCGCCGGTACGTCCGCTCGTTCTCCGTTACGGACATTACCCAGTCGCGGTTTTCGCTCCAGCGCGAACCTTCCTTGAGAGACTTGAAGTCCTTCCCCTGGCCATAGATATCTTCGAGTTCGCGTACTATCTCGTCAAACTTTGCCCGAACCTTCGTACCGAGCCGATCCGCCGTAAACATCACCGATCCGGCGTTTACGCGGCAAACACCGACAGTTTCGCTTATCTCTGCGGAATATACTTCGAAAGCAGGGTGACGCCTGGGCACGGTACAAAGCTTGTAGACGCCATAATGCGAAGGCTCATGGACTATCCGCAGAGAGTCCTTACTCTGCCCTTGTTCAATGCCGAATGGTCCTGCCCACGCTGCGAAAGCAGACAACAATACAGTGACAGAAAGCAATGCGGTTTGAAAAATAATGGCATTCACTCCTCAGCCACTCCACTCCATTCCCTGGCTGGGGTTGGTATATTTATATTGGCTTATGTCAATAACGAATATTGATATATGAACATATCATAAAATACACCTTAAAGTAACCCATCAGAAGTGAATAGGTTATGACAACATAACTTATATATTTCAAACCTGGTCATCCAGTATAGTCGTCCATTCTTAGATCGGCAGGGAATTCCCGGAAGACAAGGTCGCTGATTGCTGCTTATTCTGAAGCCGCGACCTGCCACGCTCATCACAGGCAGCTTCTTCTTCCTCCTTATTCGGGATGGAAGTTCCTTCACTGTCGACGCTTGCGGGGGTGTGGGGGTATGGCTGGGGCGCCTGGATTCGAACCAGGGAATGGCGGTACCAAAAACCGCTGCCTTACCGCTTGGCTACGCCCCAACTAAACTGGCGGGAAATCTCTTCGCCAAATCGAGCGCCTGATTAGCAAAGGTCGTGCGCGCTCACAATGCTTAACTTCGTTTCGCCCGCAGATTTATGCCTTTGAGGCTCGGGCCGCAACGTCGGTCGAGCAACGGATGGTTCCCTCCCTGTGGCCTTTGGCCTATGGTCGCGCCGACGGGCCGGGAAACCGGTCTTGCCCCGGGAGCTGTCGTGCAAACGGGACACGGCAGGTGGATGGGAAGCCAGGAACATGCAAGCTCCGGAATTCGACCTCGATTTCAAGCCCGCCCATGGCGAAGCGGTGAGCGTAGCCGAGGGTGTCGAGCGCATCACCGTCAACAATCCCGGCCCCTTCACCTTCCATGGCACGAATAGCTACATCGTCGGCCGTCGCTCGGTCGCGGTGATCGATCCGGGCCCGGAGGACGACGCGCATTTCCATGCGCTGATGGACGCACTCAGGGGGCGCGAAGTGACGCATATCGCCGTCAGCCACACACATCGCGACCATTCTCCGCTCGTCGGCAGGCTTGCCCGGGCGACCGGCGCAATGGTTGTGGGCGAAGGCCCGCACCGGGCAGCCCGGCCGCTGCACGCCGGCGAGGTCAATCCGTTCGCCGAAAGTTCGGACATGGACTTCGTGCCCGATGTCGCGCTTTGCGACGGCGCACGCGTCGAAGGCGACGGCTGGAGCCTGACGGCAGTAGCGACGCCGGGGCACACGGCCAACCACATGGCCTTCGCGCTCGATGGAACCGGGATCCTCTTTTCCGCCGATCATGTGATGGCCTGGGCGACAAGCATCGTCGCGCCGCCGGATGGCGCCATGGCCGATTACATGGCCTCGCTCGACAAGCTGCTCCAGCGCGACGATCGGCTCTACCTGCCCGGGCATGGCGGTCCGGTCAACGAGCCTGCCTCCTTCGTGCGGGCGTTGAAGGCGCATCGCAGGATGCGCGAGCGCGCGGTGGTCGAACGCCTGCGCGCCGGCGACCGGCAGATCGCCGACATGGTAAAGGTGATCTACGCCTCGACCGACCCGCGGCTGCATGGCGCTGCGGCGCTCTCGCTGCTGGCGCACATCGAAGACCTCATCGAGCAGGGGCGCGTCGAAACAGAGGGGCCGCCGTCGCTCGCCAGCGCGTACCGGCTGGCGTGACGCTGGGTCGATCGCTGAAAGGCGCAATTCGGGGCGCAAAACCGCGCGCACTTGCTAATCGCCCGCGATTCCCAGAAGCTCGGCGTCGAGGTCGCGCAGGAACTCCTCGGCAAACATCGCTCCCATGCCCAAGTCATGGCGGCCGTAGCGCGAGGCCACGCGCAGATCGACGAAGGTCGTTTCCGCCTCTTCGCGCAATCTGATCAGCACGTCGAATCGGAAACCGACGACAAGGCTCCGCCATTCGCCTTGCAGGACGACGTCGCTGGATCGCCGTCCCGGTATGCCATCGTCGACCAGTTGCGTGGGGCGCGCGGTCGGGACGGGGATGACGTTCGGGCCGGCATTCGCTTCCCCGCCTGCCTCGGGTCGCACGGCGAGGTCTTCGAGATCCGCCCGCGCGTTGTCGGCGCCGAACTCCGCAGTGGTGGCGATTCGCGTCTGCTCGACGACCTTGCGCACGCCTTGGAATACGCGGTCCAGCGCCCCTTCGTAGCGCCGGCCGGTAAGCCCCGGATAGGCTTCAACCTGCGCCTCGCGGTCTTCCCGCGTCACCGCACGCTTGCGCCCGAGCCAGCTTTCCGCGGTTGCCGGCGTCCTGATCCAGGGTGGCGGCGTCAAGGTATCGGTACTGACCTCGTAGAGTGCCGGTCGCGTCAGGTATTGCACCGCCCCATAACCGAGGAACCCGAGCGGAACCGCCGCGTAGAAGAGTGCCGAGACGGAAGCCGTGCCGCCGATCGCCGCCACCTGCCAAAGGCGCGTGAGCCCGATCGTTGCCAGCACGACGCCAAGGAGAGCCAAGCCCCCGGCGATCAGCGCCAGCGCCAGAAAGTGCGGCGTCGTCAGAGGACCGAAACGATGCGACAGCAGCGACAGCAGAAAAACGATGAAGGCGATGCGGGCGATGCGGCGCGCCCAATGGGCCGCGTAGGAAAAGGGACGCTCGTACCGGACAATCATCTAACGGAATCAATCCCCGAGGCGGAAAAGGACCTCGCCTTTCTTAGACCATGGCTCGGGTAGTGCAAACCCGTATCTTTCCCCCATCGGCGATGGAGATCGCCGTATTGAGGGCAAAGAGAGAATGCGGGCGGCGAATATGGCGGCGCCACTCACACGAGTGCCGCAAATTTGCCATTCTCGTTAACCACCTATTCAGGTTCACTATTTGGCCGGACACACGGCGCTGTAGCATTTGGAGGCATCGGCCGTCGGCCGGCAAGAGGCGCGGCAAATCAACGGAGAGACATCATGGCCGCACAGCAGTCTACCATGGACATCGCCATCCCCGCCCCTCCGCCCCCGGTCGGCGAAGCTGCGATACCCATGGCACTTCTCGAGTTGGAGCTTTCGCTCGACCGCTTCTCCGGCGACAAGGACGATTTCGTCGGCTTCACCCATAAGGTGGCTCACGACATCGGCGCCGAACTGCTCTTCATTCTGCCGGCTTCCGGTCTTGTCGACGATTGCGTGACGATCGCCGCGGTACGCCACGGCCAGGCGGAGGACAAGACACCTATCATCCTGTTCATCTGTCTCGCGCAGGACGGCACCACCATCCGCGTCGAGCAGCCGAGCGAGCGCACCGCCGGGCTCAAGAGCTTCGCCAACTCCTTCGTCGGCGTCCTCGAGCGGATCTGAACTCCGCAGGGCGATTGACCGGCGATGCGCAACGGGCGCATGATGTCGCCGAGTTGAATCGTGCCCACGGACTTCGTCTTATGCGTTGCATTATCATGCCTGTCGTCCAGCGGAATGCCATCGATCTCTGTCCCCGCGAAGGGGTGCCGATCAGGAGGCAAGGATGACGACGATGACCATGAGACTGCTTGGCCTTGCAGCCGCGGGGCTGGTGCTTGCCGCGTGCCAATCGATGTCGCCGCAGGAACGGCGAGCGAGAGACGAAAATACATGCGCCTCCTACGGCTTCAGAAGGGGCACGGATGCGTTCGCAACCTGCCTGCAGCGTATAGATCTCGACCGGCGCGCGGAAGCACGCGCCTTCCGCTATGACAACGACGCTTTCTTGCGCGGCCCTTACCATTGGCATTAGAGCGGGATGAGGAAGTGTGTGCGGTCAGAATCGATCACGCTGATGATTCCAGGTCGACCCAACCTAAAGTCATCGTGATCATAGCGGCTCCGCCGGCCTCGATTGCCCCTCATCCGCCTGCCGGCACCTTGCATAAGAAATGTTGTAAAGGATTCGGTATGCCTTTGGCCGGGCGGCCGCCCGGCCAAAGGCGCCGACCGTCGGATCGCCGGCACCAGAACCTTTGGGGGTTACGGAGAAGCAGGATCGCGGTCGGTTCCTCATCGTGGCCCGAATGGTTGCTGGAACAACCTGGTTCGTATGCAAGGCAGGGACGACAAGGATGACCGAGATTAGCATGAAAGCGGCCGGTATTGATACCGGGAAGATATGGCTTGATGTCGCCACCTACCCGGTGAGCGACAAACAGAAAGTGCCCAACAACGCCGACGGCTGGCAGACTCTGGCTGACTGGCTCGAGCGGCAGGGGATCGGACGGGTCGGGATCGAAGCGTCCGGCGGATATGAGCGCGACGTGATTGCGTATCTGCATCAGAGAGGCTTTGAGGTCGTCCTGCTGCAGCCGCGGCAAGTGCGCGCTTTCGGCCTCTATAAGCTGCGCCGAGCCAAGAACGACCAGCTCGACGCCGCGCTGATCGCCGAGTGCGCTGCCCGTTCGGATGCGCGATGCCATGCGCCGGATAGCCGGCTGATCGCGTTTGGCGAATGGCTGCTGTTCATCGAGCAGATCGAAGCCGATATAGCCTGCCTCAAGACCCGCCGCGAGCGTTTCACCGACAGGCGGATCCTCGAGGAGATCGATCGTTCCATCGGTGAGCTCAAGAGCCGTTGCAAAGCCCAGCTCGCGCTGTTGCAGGCCGCTGTCCGCGAGCATGACGATCTCGCCCGGAAGCTTGATCTGATCGAAAGCATCGACGGCATCGGCATCCGTACGGCACTCACCCTGGTCATTCTGATGCCCGAACTCGGCAGGGTCGACCGTGAGGAGATCGCCGCGCTGACCGGCGTGGCGCCTTATGACGACCAGAGCGGCAAGCGTGAAGGCGAGCGCCATATCGCCGGCGGACGGGCGCGCGTCCGCAGGGCCCTGTTCAATGCCGCCTTACCGGCGTCGCAGCGCTGGAACGAGACGCTGGTTGAGCTCTACGATCGTCTCACCGCAAAAGGCAAATCCCACAAAGCGGCGCTCATCGCCTGCGTCCGCAAACTCATCATCTTCGCCAACACCGTCGTCAAGCGCCAAACCCCATGGACGAAAAGCGCGCCACAACAAAATTCTTGCGCTTATCCCCGCAAGCGGGGCGAAGGGACGTGCCGAGCACGCCCGGTCCTCATCCCCCGTCGTTCCACGAAGCAAGCAACATCACCAAAGGGGGCAAGTAGCGCTGAACGTTGCGACGATTCTCCTTCGCCCCGCGTGCGGGGAGAAGGCGGCCGGCAGGCCGGATGAGGGGGATATCCGGTAGCCGGAACGCCCTTGGCCGTCAGCTCGCCGCCAGAGCTTGAACCTCGGCGACCTCGCGGCCGTTGATCGTCGCCTGTGCGGCCGCAAGTCTCGCGATCGGCACCCGGAAGGGCGAGCAGGAGACGTAATCGAGACCCGCTTCCTCGCAGAAGCGAATCGAGGCGGGATCGCCGCCATGCTCGCCGCAGATACCGAGCTTCAAGCCGTTCTTGGTCCGCCGGCCCCGTTCCGCCGCGATCTGGATCAGTTCGCCCACGCCCTCGAAATCGAGCGAGACGAAGGGATCCTGCTCGATGATGCCCTTCTGCTGATAGGTGGCCAGGAACAGCGCTGCGTCATCGCGCGAAATGCCGAAGGTGGTCTGCGTCAGGTCATTGGTGCCGAAGGAGAAGAAATCGGCCGATTCGGCGATCGTGTCCGCCCTGAGGGCCGCCCGCGGCAACTCGATCATCGTGCCGATCAGATAATCGATGTTCACGCCAGCCTCGCCGATGACCTCCTTGGCGACCGCCTCGATCCGCGCCTTGACGTAATCGAGCTCGGCGCGCAGGCCGACGAGCGGCACCATGATCTCGGGAACGACGGCAGCGCCGGTATCGTGGGCGGCTTGGACCGCCGCCTCGAAAATCGCTCGCGCCTGCATCTCGGCGATCTCCGGATAGGAGATTGCCAGGCGGCAACCGCGATGCCCGAGCATCGGATTGAACTCGTGAAGCGCATCGACCCGCTGACGCAGTTCCGCGGGATCGATCGTCAGCACGCGCGCAACCTCTGCGATCTCCTCGTCGGTTTTCGGCAGGAACTCGTGCAGCGGCGGGTCAAGAAGACGGATCGTGACCGGCAGGCCGTGCATGATCGAAAAGAGCTCGACGAAGTCGGAGCGCTGCATCGGCAAAAGCTTGGCGAGCGCCGTCCGGCGTCCTGCTTCGTCTTCCGCCAGGATCATCTCGCGCATCACGTTGATGCGGTCGTCCTCGAAGAACATGTGCTCCGTGCGGCAGAGTCCAATGCCTTCGGCGCCGAAGGAGCGGGCGGCGCGCGCATCCGCCGGCGTCTCGGCATTGGTGCGCACGGTCATGCGGCGGCTTGCGTCGGCCCATTGCATGATCTTGCCGAAGTCGCCCGAAAGTTCCGGCTGGAGCATGGGGATCTCGCCCTTCAGCACCTGGCCGGAGGAGCCGTCGATGGTGATCACGTCGCCCTTCCGGAGCGTGACGCTCGCGGCGATCAGGAGCTCGTTTCGCTGGTCGACGCGGATGCTGCCGGCACCCGATACGCAAGGCGTACCCATACCGCGGGCGACGACCGCCGCGTGGCTGGTCATGCCGCCGCGGGTCGTCAGGATGCCTTCCGCCGCATGCATGCCGTGGATGTCTTCAGGACTCGTCTCGACGCGAACGAGAATGACCTTGCGGCCTTCCTTGACCGCCTGCACCGCCTCGTCGGAGCTGAAGACGATCTCGCCCGTGGCCGCACCCGGCGAGGCCGGCAGGCCGGAACCGATAATGTCGCGGCGGGCATGGGGGTCGATCGTCGGATGCAGAAGCTGGTCGAGTGAGGCGGGATCGATGCGCGCGACGGCCTCCTCCTTCGAGATCAGCCCTTCCTCGGCCATGTCGACGGCGATCTTCAGGGCCGACTTGGCCGTGCGCTTGCCGGAACGCGTCTGCAGCATCCAGAGCTTGCCGCGCTCGATCGTGAACTCGATGTCCTGCATGTCGCGATAGTGGCGCTCGAGCGCGTTGCAGATCTTTTCGAACTCGGTAAAAGCCTCCGGCATCAGCTTTTCCAGGGACGGCTTGTCCGAACCGGACGCGATGCGGGCCGCCTCGGTGATGTTCTGCGGCGTGCGGATGCCGGCGACGACGTCCTCGCCCTGAGCATTGACGAGAAACTCGCCATAAAGCTCTTTCTCGCCCGTCGACGGGTTGCGCGTGAAGGCGACGCCCGTCGCGGACGAATTGCCGAGATTGCCGAAGACCATGGCCTGGACGTTGACGGCCGTGCCCCAGCCGGCCGGTATGCCGTGAAGGTGGCGGTAGGTGATGGCCCGCGGGTTCATCCAGCTTGAAAAGACGGCACCGATCGCGCCCCAGAGCTGGACTTCCGGATCCTGCGGGAAAGGCAGGCCGAGCACCTCCTCGATCGCCTCCTTGTAGCGCGAGATCACGTGCTGCCATTCGACGGCGGAAAGCTCCGTGTCCTGCTCATGACCGAGGCGCGCCTTTTCGTCCTCCAGAACTTCCTCGAAAACCTCGTGGTCCACCCCCATCACCACATCGCCATACATCTGGATAAAGCGGCGGTAACTGTCCCAGGCAAAGCGCGCATCGCCGGCGTCGTGACCGAGCGCATGCACGGATTGATCGTTGAGGCCGAGGTTCAGGACCGTGTCCATCATTCCCGGCATCGAGGCGCGCGCGCCGGAACGGACCGACAGAAGCAGCGGGCGATTGGTATCGCCGAAGACGCGTCCGGTGATTTTCTCCATCCGGGCAATGCCCTCGCGGACCTGCTCGCGCAGACCCTCGGGCATGCTGCGGCCCTTCTCGAGATAGCTGTTGCAGGCAGCGGTGACGATTGTGAGCCCCGGCGGCACCGGCAGGCCGAGATTGCACATCTCCGCGAGGTTAGCCCCCTTGCCGCCCAGCCGGTCACGGTCTTCCGCGCTCCCTTCGGCCTGTCCCGCGCCGAAGGTATATACCCATTTCGCCATGCCTGTTCTCCACCCGAAACAGCCGTCGACCTAAAATCAGGAACGTGATCGAATCTAAGACGTTAGAGCGGGATGCGGGCGGAAAACCGCGCACACTTTTCCTCATCCCGCTCTAGGACCTGTGGACACTTATGGATAGGGATTTGACGGCCCATATTGCGAGGGACTTTCGTGGAAAATCCGGCGCCGCAGGCCGTCCGCCTGCAAGCCGGATTTTTCGCGACAAGGCACCGCAATATGGGCCGCCCGAAGGGTTTTGCACAAATCGCCCACTGCCGGCGGCTTTTCCCTTGCAAAGGGGGCAACCCTTTGCTGCGGAAAAATCCTTGGCATTGACCGATTTGTGCAAAATCAAATCCCTATCCATAAGTGTCCACAGGTCCTAGACCATCTACAGTATATGCTCCGGGCTGAAAATGCACTCGGCGAAGATTTTTGTTGCAGTGCACCAAATTGCAGAGCCGCCATCAGACGGCTTCGCGCAGCCGCTCTGCTGTCTGCAGGTCTACCGAGACGAGCTGCGAGACGCCCTGCTCGGCCATTGTGACCCCGAACAGGCGGTTCATCCGGGCCATGGTAATCGGATTGTGGGTGATGATGACGAAGCGGGTCTCGGTGGAGGCCGCCATTTCGTCCATCAGGTTGCAATAGCGCTCGACATTGTGGTCGTCGAGCGGCGCATCCACCTCATCGAGAACGCAGATCGGGGCCGGATTGGTGAGGAAGACGGCAAAGATCAGCGCCATGGCAGTCAACGCCTGCTCCCCGCCGGAAAGCAGCGTCATCGTCTGCGGTTTTTTGCCGGGCGGCCGGGCAAGGATTTCGAGCCCCGCTTCCAACGGGTCGTCGCTCTCGATGAGCTGCAGTTCCGCCGTGCCGCCCCCGAAGAGGTGGGTGAAAAGCCGCTGGAACTGCACATTGACCACATCGAACGCGGCAATCAGCCGCTCGCGGCCCTCGCGGTTGAGGTTCTGGATCGCACTCCTCAACCGGCGGATCGCCTCGATGACGTCGTCACGTTCCTTGAGCAGCGCCGCGAGCCGCTCCGAAAGCTCCTTCTGCTCCTCGTCGGCGCGCAGGTTGACGGCGCCGAGCCGTTCCCGCTCGATCTTCAGCCGCTCGAGTTCCCGTTCGACGCCGCGCATATCCGGTAGTCCTTCGTCGGAGCCGAGACCGGTAAGGCGCATCACTTCATGGGGGGCGCAGGACAGTGCTTCGAGAATGCGTGCCTCTATCTCGACACGCCGCTCCCGCGCGGAAACAAGCCGCTCTTCGGCGCGGCCGCGTTTTTCGCGTACCTCTGCCAGCTCCGAGAGCGCGGTAGCGGCCTGGCGATCCGCTTCGCGTTGATGGTTTTCCGCCTCGGCGAGTCTGTCGGCCGCCTCTCGGCGCGACGCCTCCGCCTTCTGCAGCTCGTTCATCAGCGCGCGGCGCTTGTCGTCGAACTCGTCAGGCGCATCGAGCAGTTCCTCGACCTCCTCCCGCGCCTCCGCCTCGCGCTCGCGAAGCGTCGCGATGTGATCTTCGGCGCTGGCCGCCCTCGCTGCCCAGGTCTCTCGCTCCCCGGCGATGGCCGCAAGCCGCCTGAGGCGCCCATCGTTTTCGCGTGCGAGACCGTCATGTGCAGCGCGAGCCTCGGCCGCCGCCGCACGGTCGGTCGCGACTTCGGCCGTCCGCCTGCTCAGCCGCAGGTCGAGTTCTGCAAGATCCGGCTGACCGGCAGAGGCTTCCTTGGCCGCCTCGATCTCTTCGGCGATCTCCTCGGCCTGGCCTTCGATCTGGAGCCTCGTCTCGGCAAGCACCGCGCGGCGGCGCGCCAGATCGCCGGACGCCCGCTCGGCCACCGCCAGGGCATCGCGCGCCTCGGAGAGCTGCCGTGCAAGCATGCGTTGCGCCTCGCGCGAAAGCCTCAGCCTCTCGTCCTCGGCGCGGATGCGCGCGCCGGCAGCGGCAAGATGCGCCTCCGCCTTCAGCGATGCATCGCTCGCCTCCTCCGCCTCACCTTCCAGTTCGGAAAGGCGGTTCTTCTGGGCTAACCTCAGCGCCGCAGCACTCGGCGCTTCCGAGCCGGTGACGTGGCCGTCCCATCGCCAGACGGCGCCCTGTCTCGTCACCAGCCGCTGGCCGGTCCTGAGGAGCGGCAGCAGTCGCTCCGCCTCCCCGTCGCTCTCTACGATCCCGATCTGCCGGAGCGCTCGCCTCAGCGCCTCCGGTGCCTGGACGAAATCGATCAAAGGCAGGGCGCCGGCCGGCAATGCGGGATCTTCCGCATCGTCGCCGGGCATGCGCCAGTGCGTCGGCGCCGCCTGTTCCAGGGGCGAATCGAGGTCGTCGCCAAGAGCCGCGCCAAGCGCCGCCTCGAAGCCGCGCTCGACATTCATCTCCTCTACGACGGCCGGATAGGTGCTGCCGCCGGCCGCCTCCAGCATGCGCCGGATCGTTCGCGCTTCCGTCTCGATGCCGTTCAGCCGCGCCCGGGCCTGATCGACGGGCAGGCGCGCGGCGGCTTCGTCGGCGCGCGCCTCGGCGAGGCTCTCTTCGACGGCGGCGACGGCGGCCTCGGCCTCCTCCAGCGCCGCCTCCGCAAGCTCCACCTGCTCTCTCTTCTCGTCCGGATCGGGGAGGCGCGCCATCTGACCGTCAAGGTCGTCGAGTTCACGCCCCTGATCCGCAAGCTGGCGTGCAAGGCGAGCCTGCCGCTCGGAGAGATCGCGTAGCGCTCTCTCGATCTGGTTGCGCGCGGCCTGCGCCTCGGCGCGCTCGGCCGTAATGCGGGCGAGACCGGCTTCGCTCGCCGCAAGCTTTTCATTGGCCTCATCGAGCCTTTCGCGTGCCTGAGCGCCGCGATCATCCGCCTCGGCCAGCGCGTCCCGCAGCTCTTCCTCCTCCTGATCGAGGCGGGCGAGAATGCCGGCATTGTCGGCGACCAGCCGCTCTTCGCGGGCGATGTCCTCGGCAAGTTGCGCCAGTCGCCGCTGCAATTCCTCACGGCGGCGCAGGATCCGGCCGGCATCCTCCTCGAGCTGGGCGCGAGCGATCTGCAGGCGCTGCAGCCCGGCAGCGAACTTCGCCTCGTTTTCACGCAGTTCCGGCAGCTTGAGGCTCGCGACGGCCTGAGCCTTGGCGGCTTCCATCTGCGCCTGCGCCTTCTCGGCGACGAGTGCAGTGATCTGGTTCAGGTGGCTGGTCGCCTCGGCCTCCGCTTCCTTGCCCTGCACCCAGCGGGTATGGAACAGGATCGCCTCGTGCCGGCGGATTTCCGCCGACAGCATCTTGAACCGGTTGGCCTGGCGGGCCTGACGCTTGAGGCTCTCGATCTGGCTTTCGAGCTGCGAGGTAACGTCGTCCAGGCGCTCGAGATTGGTTTCGGCAGCCTTCAGCCGCAGTTCCGCCTCATGGCGGCGCGAATGCAGGCCGGAAATGCCGGCCGCCTCCTCGAGCAGCTGCCGGCGCGCCTGCGGCTTGGCGGCGATCAGCTCGCCGATGCGGCCCTGGCCCACCATCGAGGGCGAGCGTGCACCGGTGGACGCATCGGCAAACAGCAACTGCACGTCCTTGGCGCGCGCCTCCTTGCCATTGATGCGGTAGACCGAGCCCTGCTCGCGCTCGATGCGGCGCGTCACCTGTATCTCGTCGCTGTCGTTGAAGGCTGCGGGCGCGGTGCGGTCGCTGTTGTCCAAATACAGGCCGACCTCGGCCGTGTTGCGCGCCGGGCGGTTGCCGGATCCGGAAAAGATCACGTCGTCCATGCCGGAGGCACGCATGTTCTTGTAGGAGTTCTCGCCCATCACCCAGCGGAGCGCCTCGACAAGATTGGACTTGCCGCAGCCGTTCGGCCCGACGACCCCGGTCAGGCCACGCTCGATGACGAATTCCGTCGGTTCGACGAAGGATTTGAAGCCGAGCAGGCGCAGCCTGGTGAATTTCATGAGGAGCACGCCGGGGCAGCGACAAGCCGGCACCCCCCTCTGCCCTGCCGGGCATCTCCCCCGCAGGGGGGGGCAATCGGAACCTGCCGGCGAAAACCAAGCCCCATCAGCCGATGCGCACGAAGTTCATTCCAGAGCTTGACCTCCGCCTCCGTCATGCTGTTGCGCATGCGGCGCGCGCTGCCGCGAACTTCCGGCGATACGTCAGCGTGAGGCATGGCGAAACCTCACTGGCTGCCCAACACAAAAAACGGGCGCACGGCTGCTGCCGTCGCCCGTCGGAATCAAAAGCGAAGGATCAGAGCTTGCTGTCGATGAGGGCCGACATAACGTCAACCGACATGTCCCCCGAATAGTGCTCACCGTTGACGAAGAAAGTCGGCGTCGACTTGACCCCGAATTCCTTGGCGCCCCTCTGCATGACTGCATTCACATCATCCAGAAGTTTCTGGTTCGTCAAGCAGGCCTCGAAGCTCTCCTGTGTAAAACCGGCGAGTTTCGACAATTGCAGGAGTGCATCGCGGCCGTTCTGCGCAGCCGCCCACTGCTCCTGCTGCTTGAACAGCATGGAAACCATCGGGAAATACTGCCCCTCCGGTGCACAGCGCGCCAGCATGAAGGCGGCTGCCGCGCGCGGATCGAAAGGGAATTCGCGGACAATGAAGCGTACCTTGCCGCTGTCGATGTACTTCGCCTTGATCGCGTCGAAGGTATCGTTGTGGAAATTGGCACAATGCGGGCAGGTCATCGACATGTATTCGACGATGGTGACCGGCGCATTGGCTTCTCCGAGCGCCATTTCCGGCAGCGCTCCGGGCTCCAGGAGCTTCGCCATGTCGACGCTGCCCTCCGACTTCGGCAACTCGACCTTGGCGGCTGGGGTAGAGGCCTGCGCCACTTCGGTCGCGGGCTTCGCCTCGCTCGCGGCGGCAGGCGCCTGAGACGTCGAGGCGGTGGTTGTCGCATCGGTGCTCGCCGTGGTCTCGGCGGGCGTCGTTGAAGCCGCCTCCTTCTTTTCATCGCTGCAGGCTGCGAGCGCCATAGCGAGCGCTGCAACGGCGACGCCGCTCAGCAGGCGTTTCGGAAGGCTTGTTTGGGAAGCGGACATGGACAGGACCCGTGTTCTACTCGAGGGAAATTGAAGCGTGATTTCGATAACTTGCCACGTGCGGGGCGACAAGAGGGGGTGTTTCGACAGCGTTCAAACAATTGTGACCGTCATCGCCGCTGCGTCGACAGAACGGCAGTGCCGAGCCGCTTGAGCGCCGCCTTCAACGCCTCGCTTTCGACGCCTTCCACCATGGTTTCGAGCCGCCGGGCAGCCTCGCCGACAAGGGGCGGCGGGCGGCTGTAGCGCTTGGGCGGCGGTGCGACCGGCTTCTGGACGATGCGCAACTGGCCGATTGCGTGGAAACCGAAGAAGCCGTTGATGCGCTGGATCAGCTCGCCCTGGGCATGAGTCAGGAAAAGCGCCCGGGCGCCTTCGCACGCGACCGTCAGCACACCCGGCTGGTAGCGGCCTTCGCCGGCGATTTCGGAAGCGCGGCGCGGCCAGGCAATTTTTTCCGGCCGGGTGCAATCGGCAAACTCCGCGCCCGCGATTTCGTCCCACGAGCCGAGCAGCATCGTGTTGATGCCGGCACGCTTCGCCAGCACCGGATCGATCAGGCCGTTGGCAACTTCGCTGATCTGAACGACGCCCTTTCGGGTCTTTCTCTCACTCACGGAACGACTTTCTGTTTGCAATTTCGATCGAACCTTGCGGCTCAAGCCGGCATCGGCCAAGTATAGGCCGCAAAAGGGCCTCCCGGCAAATGATGCGCGATCTTCCACAGGCGGCGAGCGCCGCACTTCTTCTCGAATGGTACGATCGTCACCACCGCGACCTTCCATGGCGGGTGCCGCCGGCAGCGGCGCGGAAAGGTGCGGTTGCCGACCCCTATCGCGTCTGGCTGTCGGAGGTGATGCTTCAGCAGACGACGGTCCAGGCGGTCAAGGCTTACTTCGAGAAATTCCTCGCCTTGTGGCCGACGGTCGGCGACCTTGCCGCGGCAGACACCGAGGATGTGATGAAGGCCTGGGCCGGCCTCGGCTACTACGCCCGCGCGCGGAACCTGAAGAAATGTGCCGAAGCGGTCGCCCGCGATCATGGCGGCCGTTTTCCCGATAGCGAAGAGGGGCTGAAAGCGCTGCCTGGCATCGGCGACTACACCGCCGCAGCCATCGCCGCGATCGCCTTCAACCGGGCAAGTGCCGTTCTCGACGGCAATGTGGAGCGCGTGATCTCGCGCCTCCATGCCGTCGAAACGCCGCTGCCCGCGGCCAAGCCCGAAATGCGAGCCCTCGTCCAGGCGCTGACCCCGGCCGACCGGCCGGGCGATTTCGCCCAGGCGATGATGGATCTCGGTGCGACGATCTGCACGCCGAAACGGCCTGCCTGTTCGCTCTGTCCCATTCCTACGGATTGCCGGGCCCTGAAAACAGCCGACCCGGAGACATTTCCGCGCAAGGCAGCAAAGAAGGAGAAGCCGTTGCGCCTGGGTGCGGCCTTCGTCGCCGTCGACGGCCTCGAGGCGGTCTATCTTCGCAAGCGCCCCGAAACGGGCCTCCTCGGCGGCATGACAGAGGTGCCCGGCACGGACTGGACGTCGCGCCGCGACGGCGACACGTCGATAGACGCTCATCCCTTCCCCGCAGAGTGGGAGCCATGCGGGACCGTCAACCACGTCTTCACGCATTTCGAGCTGCACCTATCCGTCTTTCGGGCCAGGGTCGGGCGCGCCGATGTCGGAGAGGCGCGAACGGGCACGAGCGGGTGGTGGGAGCCGCTCGCCTCGCTCAGGGCGCAGGCGCTTCCGACTGTCATGAAAAAGGCAATCGCCAAGGCTATACCGCATGCGTTCGAAGCGGGATAAATGCAAAGCGGAGCGCTTTCCGGCCGCTCCGGCCCAATTTCCATCGCAAGCAAAGGATCGGCAGGAATACCAATGAGCAGCATCGATATCCGCCACATCGTTTTCGACATCGGCAAGGTGCTGATCCATTACGATCCGAACCTTCCCTATTCCCGCCTCATCCCGGACGAGGCGGAACGCAGCTGGTTCTTCGCCAATGTCTGCACGTCCGACTGGAACATAGAGCAGGATCGCGGCCGCTCCTGGGAAGAGGCGGAGGCAATCCTCATCCGCAATCATCCGGAAAGGGAAGATCACATCCGCGCCTTTCGCCGGCACTGGCATGAAATGGTACCGCACGCCTATGTGGAGACGGTCGCCATCATGGAAGGCCTGATCGCCGACGGCTGGGACGTCACGATGCTGACCAATTTCGCCTCCGACACCTTCCGGGAGGCGCAGAAGCTTTATCCCTTCCTGACCCTGCCGCGCGGGGTCACGGTCTCCGGCGACGTTCGGCTGATCAAGCCCGATCTCGCCATCTACCGGACTCACGCCGAGGCCTTCGACCTCGATCCGGGCGCGACGCTCTTCATCGACGACAGCGCCGCCAATGTCGAAGGCGCGCGAGCGGCCGGCTGGCACGCGGTTCAGTTCACCGGCGCCGAAAGGCTGAAAGCCGATCTCGCGGCCTACGGTATCCAGCCTTCGGACGCGGCACCCTCGCTGGCAGCGGCTGCCATGCTGTAATCGGCTGACGCCCCGCATTGATACAAACGCCCGGAATCCTCTTCGGATTCCGGGCGTTTAAAGCGCTCATCCGGGACTGAAGGTACAAAAACCGGAAGGGGGCGCCTATCGAAGACCCAGGCGGAACTGGTTGATCAGTTCAGTTTTGCCAGGTCGTTTCGAATGACGGATCTGAGCTCGTCGATCGGTTTCAATACGCTTCCCTCCTCGAAGTGCCAGAAGGTCCAGCCGTTGCAGGCGTCGAGGCCCTGCACTTTTGCGCCGAGGCGGTGAATGGATCCAGCCTCGCCGCCGGACGCCAGCGTGCCGTCGGCGCGGACGATCGCGCTGTAGCGGCGCTTCGCATCCGTCAGAACCGTGCCGGGCTTGATGAGCCCGCTTTCCACCAGAGTGTTGAAGGCGACGCGCGGCTCCGCCTTCTTGCCGGTCATGACCGAGAGCGTGGCCTTGCCGAGCGGCTCCACGGCCGCGATACGTTCGGCGGCGGCATCGATATAGTCCTGCTCGCGCTCGATCCCGACGAAGTGCCGGCCGAGGCGCTTGGCGACCGCCCCGGTGGTGCCGGAGCCGAAGAACGGATCGAGCACGACGTCCCCGGGCTTGGTCGAGGCCATCAGGATGCGGGCAAGCAGCGCTTCCGGCTTTTGCGTCGGGTGTACTTTCTTGCCGTCGTCGCCCTTCAGCCGCTCGGAACCGGAGCAGATGGGGAACAGCCAGTCGGAGCGCATCTGAACGTCGTCGTTCGCCGCCTTCATCGCTTCGTAGTTGAAGGTATAGCCCTTGGCCTTGGCGTTCGGCGTCGCCCAGATCAGCGTTTCATGCGCGTTCTGGAAGCGGCGGCCCTTGAAGTTCGGCATGGGGTTGGTCTTGCGCCAGATGATATCGTTCAAGACCCAGAAGTGCAGGTCCTGAAGGATCGCGCCGACCCGAAAGATATTGTGGTAGGAACCGATGACCCAGAGCGTGCCGGTGGGCTTCAGGACACGCCGGCAGGCAAGCAGCCAGGCGCGGGTGAAAGCGTCATAGGCTTCGAAGGAAGCAAACTGGTCCCAATCGTCGTCCACTGCATCTACCAGCGACTGATCGGGCCGGTGCAACGTGCCGCCGAGTTGAAGATTATAGGGCGGGTCGGCGAAGACGACATCGACCGAATGATCGGGAAGCGCGTTCAGCGCGGCCACGCAATCTCCCTTGATGATGCTGTCCAGCCAGTTCAGCGGACGGGCGGGGCGGGAGATTTCGGCAAGCGAAACAACTGATGACATTGGCAACTCGCAAATACGCTTACTCGGACTGACGATAGGCTTATGGTTACCGAAGATGGTTACCAAAGCCTGAAGGCGCCGGAAAAATTTGCGTGGGTGCAGGGCGGGTCGTCCAGGCGACGCCGTCCGGGTCTTGCCCGCCCGCGATACTTCGATTACCATCGAAGTATGAAGGAAGGCCCGGACATAGCTCTGATCGGCTCGTTGATCGGCGATCCCGCACGCGCAAACATGCTGACCGCTCTGATGGGCGGCCAGGCGCTGACGCCGACGGAGCTTGCAGCCCAGGCCGGCATCACGCTGCAGACCGCCAGTTCGCACCTCGCCAAGCTGGAGGCGGGCGGCTTGCTGACACAGCGCAAGCAGGGCCGGCACCGCTATTACGCGCTGAGCGAGGACGAGGTCGGGCTCATGCTCGAAAGCCTCATGGGTTTTGCCGCCGGGCGCGGCCTGACGCGCTCGCGGCCCGGACCGAAGGACCCGGCACTGCGCAAGGCGCGCGTCTGCTACAACCATCTTGCCGGCGATTACGGCGTGCGCATGCTGGACAGCCTGATCGGGGCCCGGCAGATCGAAATGACGGGCGAAGACGATCTGGCTCTGACCGATGCCGGGCGTGTCCGCATCGAGTCGCTCGGGATCGACTACGCCGCGCTCAGGAAATCCCGGCGGCCGATCTGCCGCACCTGCCTCGACTGGAGCGAGCGGCGGTCGCATCTCGCCGGCTCGCTGGGAGAGGCATTGCTGACGCTCTTCATAGACAAGGGCTGGGCGAAACGGGAGCAGAACAGCCGGGCGGTTCGCTTTACGGCGCCGGGCGAGAAGGCCTTTCTGGAGCTCTTCCCGCGGTGATCACGACGATTTGTCCTCGGCTGCGACGATTGCGAGTTG
The DNA here is from genome assembly GCF_030064585.1 of Ensifer meliloti. Lineage (NCBI taxonomy): Bacteria > Pseudomonadati > Pseudomonadota > Alphaproteobacteria > Hyphomicrobiales > Rhizobiaceae > Ensifer > Ensifer meliloti. Next base: position 3,285,511 of record NZ_CP120365.1, on the reverse strand, counting down.
AATCGGCTACAATCCCCGGTTCTCCGTCTCCTGCTCCAGGTTGAGCTTTGATCCGCCATCGTATAAAGCTGCGGCCACCATTTCCCGCGCCGCTTTTCAGCTCCTCCCCTGCCGGCGGCGCCTTTCTCCCAAGGAACCGATTTATGACCGGTATCGACCTCATCATCTTCGACTGCGACGGCGTGCTCGTCGACTCGGAAATCATCGCCTCGGAAGTCGAGGCCGGGTTGCTGACGGAAGCGGGCTATCCGATCAGCATCGAGGAAATGTCCGAACGCTTTTCCGGCATGACCTGGCGCGACACGTTGCTGGCGGTCGAGAAGGAAGCGAGCATTCCGCTTTCCGCCTCCCTGATCGACAAGGTCGATGCCATTCTCGACGTGCGGCTTGCCCGCGACGTCAAGATCATCGAAGGCGTGCGGCCGGCCCTCATGCAACTGACGCTTCCGCATTGCATCTGCTCGAACTCCACTTCGCAACGGCTTGCGATGATGCTCGGCAAAGTCGGCATCAGGGATCATTTCGGCAAGCACATCTATTCCGCGCGCGATCTTGGGCCGGATCGCGTCAAGCCGAAGCCTGACATCTTCCTGCATGGGGCGGCCCAGTTCGGCGTCGATCCGGCACGCGTTCTTGTCATCGAAGATTCGGTTCACGGCATTCATGGCGCCCGCGCGGCGGGCATGCGCGTCGTCGGTTTCACCGGCGGTTCGCATACGTTCGCAGCCCATGCGGACAAGCTGACGGAAGCCGGCGCCGAAACGGTCATCTCGCGAATGGCGGCGCTTCCCGGAGTAATCGCCGCGCTCGCGGAATGGTCGGAGTCCATGACGGCTTAGGGCGGGCGAGGACTCCATGCCGCATTGAAGGCGCATGGACTTCCTCCGAGAATCGACCGATTTTCAGACTGCGCGCGGGCATATCAAGCAAACCCCCAGAAGGGGGAATTTTCCAAGGAGGAAACACCATGCGTCTTTCACGATTGACCGGAATGGCACTGGCAGCCAGCGTCGCGTTTGCGCCGCTCGCCCATGCCGACATCACCATCGGCGTCATCACGCCGCTCACCGGTCCCGTTGCGGCCTTCGGCGAGCAGGTCAAGAACGGTGCCGAAGCGGCGGTCGAAGCGATCAACAGCGCCGGCGGCGTCAATGGCGAGAAGCTCGTCGTCAAGATCGTCGACGACGCGGGCGAACCCAAGCAGGCCGTCTCGGTCGCCAACCAGCTGGCGGGCGAAGGCATACAATACGTGGTCGGACCGGTGCTCTCCGGCACCTCGATGCCGGCATCCGACGTGCTGGCGGAAAACGGTATCCTGATGGTCACGCCGACGGCGACCACCCCGGATCTGACGACCCGCGGCCTGTGGAACGTTCTGCGCACCTGCGGACGCGACGATCAGCAGGCCGTCGTCGCCGCCGACTACGTCGTCAAGAACTTCAAGGACAAGCGCGTTGCCGTGCTTCACGACAAGGGAGCCTATGGCAAGGGTCTTGCCGACGGCTTCAAGGCTGCGATCAACGCAGGCGGCATCACCGAGGTGGTCTATGAAGGCCTGACGCCCGGCGAGAAGGATTTCGGGGCGATCGTCACCCGCCTCAAGGCCGAGAACGTCGACGTCGTCTATTTCGGGGGCTATCACGCGGAGGGCGGGCTGCTCGCTCGCCAGATGCATGACCAGGGCGTGAAGGCGCAGCTCCTCGGCGGCGATGGTCTTTCCAATACCGAGTTCTGGGCAATCGGCGGCGAAGCCGCATCGGGCACCGTCTACACCAATGCCAGCGACGCCACCCGCAACCCGGCCGCCGCACCGGTGATCGAGGCCCTCAAGGCCAAGAACATCCCCGCGGAAGCCTTCACGCTCAACGCCTATGCCGCCGTGCAGGTTCTCAAGGCGGGTATCGAGAAGGCGGGCTCGACCGAGGACGCGACTGCCGTTGCCACCGCCATCAAGTCCGGCGAGGCGATCGACACGGTCATCGGCAAGCTGACCTACGGCGAAAGCGGCGATCTCACCTCGCCAAGCTTCTCGCTTTACAAGTGGGAAGGCGGCCAGAGCGTCGCGGTCGAGTAAGCGGCCGCTGAGCGAGTTGAGCTCGCCCCTCATCCGCCTGCCGGCACCTTCTCCCCGTCTTACGGGGAGAAGGGACAAGCGGCATCGCCTCCGCACTTTCAACGCCAAGAGAGAGCTGGGAGCGTGCCGCTCGTGTCCTTCGCCCCGCCTGCGGGGAGAAGGTGGCCGGCAGGCCGGATGAGGGGCGGGTATTACTTCGCCCTGTACGGACCTTCGTCAAATCCCACGAAGACCTTCGCTTCGGCGCCGGCGCCGGCAGGAAGCGTCACATCGGCCTTGGTGAAAACGAACTGGGTGGTCGCGCTGCCCGCCGGCACTTCGACCGGGTATTGGGTGAGCTCCGAATAAAGCGTCTTTTCGCCATCCGTGGCGGCAACGCGGATCGGCAGCGTTACCTTGCCCGGCCCGCCGGCTGGACCGGCGACCACGCGACCCTGCACCACGACCGTCATCGTCAGCTTGTCCGGGCTCTGCACGCATTGGCGCGTCGTGTCGGCAAGCGAGGCCTGATAGACGATCTTGCTCGGATCGTCCTTGGCACCCTTTGCATAGGTTCGGTAGGAGGAGGTACCGTCCCGGAGGCTGATCGGCGGGCAGGCCGCCTGGATCACCGCAGGTGTCGGCGCCGTCGCACTTCCGCCGGCGTCGATGGCGCCACCCGATTGCGTCTTGTTACAGCCGGCAGCGGCCAAAAGGAGGGATACTGCGAGAAGACGGCGAGATACTTTGCCAGACACGTTGCACAACCTCTACTGAACGGACGAACTCCCGAACCGCGATGATATCGGCTTGTAGCAAGCCAAACTCGCCGCAGCCGGCTTCAACGGGCGAGAGCTCGAGACCGCGTCGGGTCAACTCGAGCTCAGGGCCGAAAACGGCTGGAGGCCTTTCTTGACCTTCGGGCATCGTCTATAGCAGCGGCGAAATCAAAAATCGACCGGTCCAGGCTCCCCAACCGAAATTTCCGAAACCGACGTGAAATTGCCACGGTGACAAGAATGGCCGCGCGATTTGCCAGGGACTGACGCAAAAGCGCCTGCAGCGCCGCGCGTCTCATTCAGACGCGCAAACGACGAAGGATCACGATGGTGAAGTATATTTCGACACGGGGAGAAGCGGCCTCCCTCGGCTTTTGCGATGCTCTTCTGGCGGGACTTGCCCGCGACGGCGGGCTTTACCTGCCGAAGGAATGGCCGGCACTCTCGAAGAAGGAGATCCGGGCGCTGCGCGGCAAATCCTATCAGGAGATCGCCTTCACCGTTCTCGAACCCTTCACCAATGGCGAGATCCCGGCGGCCAAGTTCCGCGAGATGATCGACGAGGCCTATGCCACTTTCCGTCATCCGGCCGTAGCACCCCTGGTCCAGACCGGACCGAACGCTTTCGTGATGGAGCTCTTTCACGGTTCGACGCTCGCCTTCAAGGACGTAGCCATGCAGTTGCTCGCCCGGCTGATGGACTATGTTCTTGCCGAACGGGGCGAGCGGGCGACGATCGTGGGAGCGACATCAGGCGATACCGGCGGTGCCGCGATAGACGCCTTCGCCGGCCGCGATCGCACCGACATCTTCATCCTCTTTCCGCAGGGCAAAGTGTCGCCGGTGCAGCAAAGACAGATGACCACGTCCACGGCATCGAACGTGCACGCGGTTGCCGTCAAAGGCAATTTCGACGACTGCCAGAACCTGGTCAAAGCCATGTTCAACGACCAGACCTTCCGCGACCGCGTGAAGCTTTCCGGCGTCAATTCGATCAACTGGGCGCGCATCATGGCCCAGATCGTCTACTATTTCACGACGGCGGTCGCTCTCGGCGCGCCCGACCGGAAGATCTCCTTCACCGTGCCTACCGGCAATTTCGGCGATATTTTCGCAGGCTACGTCGCCAAGCGCATGGGTCTGCCGATCGACAAGCTGATCATCGCCACCAACGAAAACGACATTCTGGCGCGCACGCTGAAGAACGGCCGCTACGAGATGCGCGACGTCAAGGCGACGACCTCGCCTTCGATGGACATCCAGATATCGTCGAACTTCGAAAGGCTCATCTTCGAGGCGAACGAGCGCGATCCCGCGGAAGTCCGCGCGGCCATGGCGAGCCTCAGGCAATCCGGCTCGTTCACGATCGGCGACGCAGCGCTGAAAAAAATCCGCAAGGAATTTCGCGCCGGCCGCGCCTCGGAGAAAGATGTGGCGAAAACGATCCGCAAGACCTTCGACGAGACCGGCTATCTCCTTGATCCGCATACGGCAATCGGCGTTTTCGTGGCAGCCAAGCACGAGAAGAACTCCGCCCCGATGGTCACCCTTGCGACTGCCCATCCGGCAAAATTTCCCGCCGCAGTAAAATCGGCAAGTGGTATTGACCCCGCGCTTCCGACGTGGCTTGCTGATCTCATGACTAGGGCGGAGCGTTTCGACATCCTGGATCCGGAGCTCAAGAGCGTCGAAACCTTCATCGGCGAGCGTACCCGCGTTCGGGAATAGAGCGAAAGATCACGGATGATGAAAGTTGAGTGCACCCGGCTCCCTTCCGGGCTGACGGTGGTTACCGAGCGAATGCCGCATCTGGAAAGCGTGGCGCTCGGAGTCTGGATCAAGTCCGGTTCGCGCAACGAAACCGTGAATGAACACGGAATTGCGCATCTCCTGGAGCACATGGCTTTCAAGGGCACGAGGCGGCGCAGCGCCCGCCAGATCGCCGAAGAAATCGAGAATGTGGGCGGCGAGGTCAACGCCGCCACCTCGACCGAAACGACTTCCTACTATGCCCGCGTACTCAAGGACCATCTGCCGCTGGCGGTCGATATCCTCGCCGACATTCTGACGGAATCGACCTTCGAGGCGGACGAGCTCCGTCGCGAGAAGCAGGTCATCCTGCAGGAGATCGGCGCGGCGGACGACACGCCGGACGACGTCGTCTTCGATCGTTTTGCCGAGACCGCCTATCGCGGCCAGACGGTCGGCAGGCCGATCCTCGGCACGCCGGAAACGGTGATGTCCTTCAGCGCGGATCAGATCCGCCAGTATCTCGGCCGCAATTATACGACCGACCGCACCTTCATCGTAGCCGCCGGCGCCGTCGATCACGACACCATCGTGCGCCAGGTGGAGGAGCGTTTCGCCTCCCTGCCCGCCGAACCCGTTTGCGCTCCCGTCATCGAGACCGCGCGCTACACCGGCGGCGACAGCCGCGAGAGCCGCGACCTGATGGACGCGCAGGTTCTGCTCGGCTTCGAAGGCAAGGCCTATCACGCCCGTGATTTCTATTGTTCGCAGATCCTTGCCAACATCCTCGGCGGCGGCATGTCGTCCCGCCTGTTCCAGGAAGTGCGCGAACACAGGGGCCTCTGTTACTCGGTCTACGCCTTCCACTGGGGCTTTTCCGATACCGGCATCTTCGGCGTGCATGCGGCAACGGGCGGAGAAAACCTGCCGGAACTGATGCCGGTGATCGTCGATGAATTGCGCAAGTCGTCCTTGAGCATCGATCAGCAGGAGATCGAGCGTGCCCGCGCACAGATCCGGGCGCAATTGCTGATGGGCCAGGAGAGCCCGGCCGCGCGTGCGGGACAAATCGCACGGCAGATGATGCTGTACGGCCGGCCGATCCCCAATGAGGAACTGATGGAACGCCTGTCGGGCATCACCATCGAGCGCCTCACCGACCTGGCCGGCCGCCTGTTCTTCGACACGGTTCCGACGTTGTCGGCCATCGGTCCGCTCGGGCAGCTCGCTCCCCTGAACGACATATTGTCCTCGTTGACCACGAAGGCGGACGCGATACATGCTGCGGCGAGCTGACCGGCCCCTGCCGGTCGCATGCCTTCCTTCAAGGCCCTCATTTTCCTTGTACAATTCTTAAAATCGGATTCGATTTGGGCGTAAACTTGTGCCACGTTTCGCAATGAGACAGTGCCCTGAAGCGCATCGCGTTCGATCGGATCCATCCGACGTGCCCTAGGGCATTGTTCTCGTGCAGGTCGTCGTCCAAAACCGCCGCATATTGTTTGGGCGACATGCATTCGGTTCGACCGAACTGCGGCATCGACGCGGTCCTGGCCTGGAGGCATAGATGACAAGATCGGTTTTTCGGTTCCTTTCGCGGCAGCCGGAGACGGTCGAGATCGCCAGCCAGCATTATCTGCTCCGCCTCCCCCGCTACGCCGACTACCGGCAATGGTATCGCTTGCGCAGCGAAAGCCGCGCCTTCCTGGAGCCGTGGGAGCCTACCTGGCGCGCCGATGAAATGACCGAAGGCGCCTTTCGCAGCCGCGTCAATCGCAACGAGCAGGAATTTGCCTCCGGTCAGGCCGTGCCGCTCTTCCTCTTCCACAAGCCGGACGAAACGCTGCTTGGCGGTCTCACCATCGGTCATATCCGCCGCGGCGCTGCGCAGAACTGCATGATCGGCTACTGGATGGGCCAGAAACATGCCGGACAGGGCCATATGTACGAGGCCTTGAAGCTGACGATCCCCTACATCTTCAAGGGGCTCGAGTTGCACCGTATCGAAGCAGCCTGTATTCCAGAAAACGCACGGAGCATCCGGCTCCTTGAAAAGGCCGGCTTTGAGCGTGAAGGCTATTTGAGACAATATTTGAAGATAAACGGGCAGTGGCGGGACCACTTGATGTTTTCGCTCCTCTCCGTCGATGCCGTACCCAACAGGAATTTGCCCCTTTGATGCCCCTGACCCGTAAGCCGCTCGCATGGCCAGCCGCAAGGCTGGCGGCGTTTCTGGTCGCACTCGTCGTTTTCGCCCTTGGTCTTGGCGGCGGCGTTGCGCATGCGCTCGAGCCGGTGAAGATCTCGCGCGAGGACACGGCGCTCGATCTTACCGCCACGACGGAGATCTACAGCGGCAGAGGCGACGCCTTTCAGGTTTCGACCGCCCCCGGCACGGACGGCATCGTCAGACGCATCGAAGTGCGTTCCAGCACGGAAAATCACCAGGGTGACTGGGCCGTGTTCGCGCTCGCCAATGTTTCGGAAGAGCAGCTCGAACGCGTTATCGTCGCACCGCATTTCCGGCTCGTGAATTCGAAGCTCTTCTGGCCCGACCTCGGCTCGCAGCGCATACTCTCGATCACGCCGAGCGAGGGTTTTGCGCTGGACCGGCAACCGAGCGAAGAAGCGGACGTCTTCCGAATCACGCTCAATCCGGGTGCGGTCATCACTTTCGTTGCCGAACTCACCACGCCGGAGCTGCCGCAGATCTATCTTTGGCAGCCGGACGCCTACAAGGATACCGTCAACGCCTTCACCCTGTACCGCGGTATCGTGCTCGGCATCGCCGGGCTGCTCGCGGTTTTCCTGACGATCCTTTTCGTCGTCAAGGGCACGTCGATGTTGCCGGCCACCGCCGCGCTCGCCTGGGCCGTGCTTGCCTATATCTGCGTCGATTTCGGCTTCCTTTCGAAGCTCATCACCGTGACTGCCGACGACGAGCGCATATGGCGAGCGGGCACCGAGGTGTTCCTCGCAGCCGGTCTCGTGGTCTTCCTGTTCACCTATCTCAATCTCAATCGCTGGCATCAGCATCTCGGCTACGCGACGCTCGCATGGATTCTCGGCCTCGGGCTGCTTTTCGGCGTCGCCGTCTACGATCCGGCGATCGCCTCCGGCATCGCCCGCCTGTCCTTCGCGCTGACGGCAACCGTCGGCATCGTGCTGATCGCCTATCTGGGCTTCAACCGTTATGACCGCGCGATCCTTCTCGTTCCAGCCTGGTTGTTGATCCTCGTGTGGCTGTTCGGCGCCTGGCTCGCGGTGACCGGTCAACTCGCCAACGACATCGTGCAGCCGGCACTCGGCGGCGGCCTCGTGCTCATCGTGCTCCTGATCGGCTTCACCGTCATGCAGCACGCCTTTTCCGGCGGGGCCTATCAACTCGGTCTTTTCTCCGATCTCGAGCGCCAGGCGCTGGCGCTCACGGGATCAGGCGATACCGTCTGGGACTGGGACGTGGCGCGCGACCGGGTCGTTACCATTCCCGATATCTCGCACCAGCTCGGGCTTTCGCTCGGAACGATGAACGGGCCGGTTCGCAACTGGGTGCCGCGGCTGCACCCCGATGACCGCGACCGCTTCCGCGCAACGCTCGACGTGCTGCTCGAACATCGCCGCGGGCGGCTCAACCATGAATTCCGCGTGCGCGCCGAGGATGGCCATTATCATTGGCTCTCGATCCGGGCGCGCCCGGTGCTCGGCGCCAATGGCGAAATCATCCGATGCGTCGGGACCATCAACGACATCACCGAACAGCGCAATTCGGTCGAGCGGCTCTTGCACAACGCACTTCTGGACAATCTGACCGGCCTGCCGAACAGACAGGTCTTTCTCGATCGCCTGCAGGCGATCCTCCTGATGGGCGACGGCAGCAACTCGATACGCCCGACCGTGCTTGCCATCGACATCGACCGCTACAAGCAGGTCAACGACATGCTGGGGATCGCCGCCGGCGACAATGTCCTCATCGCGCTGACGCGCCGCCTGCGCAGGCTTCTGCGCCCGCAGGACACGCTCGCGCGTCTTGGCGGTGACCAGTTCGGCTTGATCCTCATGTCCGAGCGCGATCCGGCCAAGATCGCCGACTTCGCCGATGCGGTCAGCAAGGCGATCATGGTCCCGCTCAACTACGGAAATCGGGAGATCAACCTGACCGCTTCGATCGGCCTCGTCTCATGGCTCGATCAGGAGCAGAGCGCAGCCGGACTGCTCGACGATGCCGAGCTTGCGATGTTCCGCGCCAAGAAGGCGGGCGGCAACCGGGTCGAGCCGTTCCGTCCGGCTTTCCGGACCTCCGGCTCGGACCGCCTACAGCTCGAAGCCGACCTGAAGCGCGCCATGGAGCGCAAGGAGCTTTCCCTCGTATACCAGCCCATCGTCCGCCTCAGCGATGCCGAGATCGCCGGCTTCGAGGCCCTCATGCGCTGGGACCATCCGAAGCGCGGAAATATTTCGCCGACCGAATTCATCCCCATCGCGGAGAATTCCGACCTGATAAACCAGCTGGGCCTGTTCGCCTTCGACAAGGCCACGAGCGATCTTGCCGAGTGGCAGACGCAGACCGGCGACCTGCCGATCTTCATCTCGATCAATCTGTCGAGCGCACAGCTGCTGAACAACGAACTCTATGACGACATGCGCGCGATTCTCAGCAAGAGCCGCTGCGATCCGGCGCAGATCAAAATGGAACTGACGGAATCGCTTGTCATGGAGAACCCCGAGCAGGCCAGGCTCGTGCTCGAAAAGCTTCGCGAGGCCGGGCTGCGGCTGGCGCTCGACGATTTCGGCACCGGCCACTCGTCGCTCTCCTATCTCACCCGCTTCCCTTTCGACACGATCAAGATCGACAAGGCGCTGGTGCGCGATCCAAGCGACAAGCGCGCCGTCATCCTGCGCGCGGTGATCACGATGGCGCGCGAGCTCGACATGCGGGTGGTCGCGGAGGGAATCGAATCCGAGGAGGATGCGATCCAGCTCGCGCAGATGGGCTGCGACTACGGTCAGAGCTTCCTGTTCGGTCCGCCGGTGGGATCGGAATCGATCCTGAGGCTCCTGAAGGAGCGATTTCCGCTGATGAAGCGGGCTTGAGGGCATCTGCCCCCTCAGCCGCTCATTGGGCGATGGGGCGGCACGTTCCTCCTGCAGCCCCCGGCGTGAGAGATGATCGAGTGACCGCCGCTTGTCCCTTCACCCCGCCTGCGGGGAGAAGGTGCCGGCAGGCGGATGAGGGGCAATCAATCAGTTTTCAGGCGTGGCCTGAGTCCGTCGAGAGCATCGCCGGGCTGACACCCATCAGGGCCAGCGCTCTGTCGTACTTCTCGTCGAGGTCCCGGCTGAAGATCAGCTCCTCCTGCGCAGGACAGGTCAGCCAGCCGTTCTGGGTGATTTCGGCCTCCAGCTGGCCTGGGCCCCAGCCCGCATAGCCGAGCAGCATGGTCGCCTTGAGAGGTCCCTCGCCGCGCGAGATCGCCCTGACGATATCGAGCGTCGCCGTGAGGCAGATGTCGTCACTGACGGGAATGCTGGAGTCGCTCAGGTAATCGTCCGAATGCAGTACGAAGCCGCGCCCGGTCTCAACGGGGCCCCCGGCCTGGATCTGGAACTCGCGCGTAGCCGACGGCAGGCGGATCGCCTCATCCGGGTCGAGAAGCTGCAGGTGCAGCAGAACATCCGGGAAGGTCAGGCGCTGCGGACGATTCAGGATGAAGCCCATCGCCCCGTCTTCGGAATGGGCGCAGACGAAGATGACCGTCCGGGCGAAATTGGTGTCGAACATGCCGGGCATGGCGATCAGGAATTGACCGTCAAGGAAGCCGCGTTCGCGTATCGTATGCAGCACGTTTTTCGCCATGATGATGATAGCCTATCAATTCGCGACGAAATGAAAAGCGCTTCTACGTGGCGTTCGCCGAAATTTGCGCCCACGCAAGCGACACCCTGTCCATGCTCTCGTCTTGCCGATCAAGCAATTATGATCGCAGCGGCATACCGGGACCGCTGGAGACCAAGGGCGAAACGCGATACAGCTTTGGCATGACCCGACGCTCGACCCCAATGAAGATGGCCCAGCGCATCGCGACGGCAAGCCTTTTCCTCGCTTTTTTTCTGCCTGCCCGGTCCTATGGAGCCGCCAGCGAATGGGTGACCTCACCCGGCGGCGATTTCCGCATTGTCGCTTCGCAACCGAAGCCGGATGGTGCCATTCCCGCCATTCTCGAGGTTCGGCTCAACCCCGGCTGGAAGACCTATTGGCGGGATCCGGGCGCAAGCGGCATACCGCCGCAGGTCACCCTCGATCCCTCCGGCGGCGTCTCGCTGCAGTCGATCCGCTTCCCGGTGCCGAAGACGTTCGGCGAAGGACCGGGACGCTACACCGGATATGATGTGCCGGTGGCGTTCCCGCTGACGCTGAAGAGGACCGGCAACGGCGGAGACGTCACCATCCGGGCCTCCGTCTTCCTCGGCATCTGCGAAGATATCTGCATTCCCGTGCAGGGGGATGTGACCGTCGCGCTCAAAAGCGGCGAGTTCGACAATCCGCTCGACGGTGCGCGCATCGAAAAGGCTTTCTCCGCACTGCCGGAGCAGCCGTCCGAGAACTTCAGGGTGGTGAACGCGAAATTCGATGCGGCCGCCGGCATGGTACGACTCGAGTTCCTGTTGCCGCCGGATGCGGCTGCCGGGTCAGCCGATCTCTTTCTCGCCGGGCCGCCCGGCGTCTTTTTCGGCAAGCCGGTTTTTCACGGTGCGCAGGGCGCCGAGCGTCGGGCCGACGTTCCGGTGAAGCTCTCCGGCAAGGACAAGAACATCGCGGGAAAGCCGATCACGCTCACCCTGCGCGCGGGCAGCCGCAGCATGGAAACGATGCTTGCCTTTGATTGAGCCGACCCTATAGTCCTGCGAAACCCCGCTACTGCATAGAGACGAGGAGAGACCAGTGACCATTGCCGTCGGAGACAAGCTGCCCAACGCCACCTTCAAGGAGAAGACCGCAGACGGCCCAGTCGAGGTAACGACCGAGCAGCTCTTCAAGGGCAAACGCGTGGTTCTTTTCGCCGTGCCGGGTGCTTTTACCCCGACCTGCTCGCTCAACCACCTGCCCGGCTATCTGGAAAATCGCGATGCCATTCTTGCGCGCGGGGTCGACGACATCGCCGTTGTCGCGGTCAACGACCTGCATGTGATGGGCGCCTGGGCGACCCATTCCGGCGGCATGGGCAAGATCCATTTCCTCTCGGACTGGAATGCCGCCTTTACCAAGGCGATCGGGATGGAGATCGATCTTTCGGCCGGCACGCTCGGCATCCGCTCGAAACGCTATTCGATGCTGGTCGAGGACGGCGTCGTCAAGGCGCTGAACATCGAGGAAAGCCCGGGACAGGCGACCGCTTCCGGTGCGGCCGCGATGCTTGAGCTGCTTTGATTCTTAAAACGGACTGCGTGCATCTGCCCCTCATCCGGCCTGCCGGCCACCTTCTCCCCGCACGCGGGGCGAAGGGACAAGCGGCATGCTCCAGTTCTAGAGCGAGCGCTCGGGAAAGACCCCGGGGCGTTCGCCGCTTGCCCCTTCTCCCCGCGTGCGGGGAGAAGGTCGCGGCAGCGGGATGAGGGGCAATAACAGACGGAGAGCTTTCTATTTCACCGCGTCCGCACGACGCGCCTTCTTGAACGGTTCCATGCCCTTGCGCGCAAGTTCGTCGGCGCGTTCGTTCTCCGGATGGCCGGCGTGGCCCTTCACCCAGTGCCAGGTCACGTTGTGGCGGTTCCTTGCCTCATCGAGCGCCTGCCATAACTCGCCGTTCTTCACCGGCTTCCGGTCGCCGGTTTTCCAGCCGTTGCGCTTCCAGCCGTGTATCCATTTGGAGATACCGTCCATCACATATTTGCTGTCGGTATGGAGATCGACCTCGCAGGGCTGCCTGAGCGCGTTGAGGGCAGAGATCGCCGCGAGAAGCTCCATGCGGTTGTTCGTCGTCTCCGCCTCTCCGCCGGACATTTCCTTCTCCACGTCGCCGTATCGCAGGACCGCGCCCCAACCGCCCGGTCCGGGATTTCCCGAGCACGCACCGTCGGTAAAGATGTCGACGTGCTTCATGCCGGGGCCTCTTCGCGTCTGAGGCCATATTCGGCGCTCGAGACGATGGCGCGGTGGAAGCGGATCTTCGTCAGATATTCGAGCGGATCTTTCTTGACCACAAGCGCGCCCGGCGGCGTCATCAGCCAGTCATAGAGGCGCGTCAGGAAGAAGCGGAGCGCGGACCCGCGCGCAAGCAGCGGCAGCGCCTCGTCCTCTTCCGCCGTCAATCTCCGCACGCTCTCATAGCCGGAAAGCAGCGCCATGCCCTTGGTGATGTTGTAGGAGCCATCCTTCTCGAAGCACCAGGAGTTCAGGCAGATGGCGACGTCGTAGGCGAGGAAATCGTTGCAGGCGAAATAGAAATCGATAAGGCCGGAAAGACGATCGCCTAGGAAAAACACGTTGTCCGGGAAGAGATCAGCGTGGATCACGCCTTCCGGCAGGTCTTTCGGCCAATGCTCCTCGATAGAGGCGAGCTCCGTCGCGATCTCGTCCTTGAGGCCGGCTTGAACCTCGTCGGCACGCGCTTCGGAGTTCCGCCATAGCGATCGCCAGCCTTCGACGGAGAGCGCGTTGGGGCGCTTCAGGGGAAAGCCCTCGCCCGCCTGGTGCATCGATGCGAGCGCCCGGCCGACCTCGCGGCAGTGCTGCGCCTCGGGCTTCCTCAGCCACATGCCTTCCAGAAACGAGATCACGGCCGCAGGTCTTCCTGAGAGCGTTCCGAGAAGCTTGCCGTCGGCGCGTGGAAGGGGCAGCGGGCAGGAAAGCCCACGCTCGGCGAGGTGATGCATGAGGCCCAGGAAAAACGGCAGATCGTCGGCGTTTACCCGCTTCTCGTAGAGCGTGAGGATATAGGCCCCTTTGGTCGTGTGGAGAAGGAAGTTTGAATTCTCCACGCCTTCGGCGATCCCCTTGTAGGAGGTCAGCGATCCCACCTCATAGGCGGCGAGGAAACGGATCAGCTCGTCTTCCGTGATATCGGTATAAACTGCCAAGGCGCGTTACTTTCCAGAGATGCGAATTGCGAGAATCTAAGCGGCTAGAGCACTTCCAGGAAAAGTGTGTAACGGTTTTCCGTCCGGAAGTGCGTTGGTTCAAATGGGTAGAGCCTTCCAGTGTTTCCATGAAACATTGAAATGCTCTAGCTGCGCTACTCGCCGTTGACGAAGGCCATGTCGGCCCCCGTCAGTTCGACGTGCCGGAGCTCGCGGTTGACGAGAAAGTGCTCGTTTTCCTCCACCGTGTCGGCAAGCTCGACCGTGGCATCGTAGCGCTCGCGGAACGCTTCGATGATCTCGTTGACGATCACCTCCGGCGCGGAAGCACCCGCCGACAACCCGACCATCGAGATATCCCCCACCGTCGCCCAGTCGATTTCCGAGGCGCGCTGGACGAGGACGGCTTTTTTCGCCCCTGCCCTCAGCGCAACCTCGACGAGGCGCTTCGAGTTCGATGAATTGGGTGCGCCGACGACCAGGAAAAGGTCGCAGCCGGGCGCCGCCTGCTTCACCGCTTCCTGCCGGTTCGTGGTGGCATAGCAGATCGAATCGGCCGCAGGTGCCGTCAGGTTCGGAAAGCGCTCATGCAGCCGCTTGATGACGCCGGCGGTATCGTCGACCGAGAGCGTCGTCTGCGTAACGAAACCGAGATTGTCCGCGTCCGGCGGCATATAGACGTCGGCATCCTCGACGGTCTCGACGAGGGAGACCGCCCCCTCCGGCAATTGCCCCATGGTGCCGATGACCTCGGGATGTCCGGCATGGCCGATCAGCACGACGTGGCGTCCCATGCGATGATGGCGCATCGCCTGCTTGTGCACCTTCGAGACGAGCGGGCAGGTGGCGTCGAGATAGAAGAGATTGCGCTCGTCCGCATCGGCCGGAACGGATTTGGGCACGCCATGGGCGGAGAAGACCACGGGCTGCTTGCGGTGCTCGGGCGGGATCTCGTCGAGCTCCTCGACGAAAATCGCCCCCTTGGCTTCGAGCCCCTCCACCACGTAACGGTTATGCACGATCTCATGACGGACATAGACCGGCGCGCCGAACTCCTTGAGCGCGAGCACCACGATCTGGATCGCCCGGTCGACGCCCGCGCAGAAGCCACGCGGCCCGCAGAGGCGGATGGTGATCGGGGTTTTTGCTGCTGCGGATGGGGCCATCATGAAAACGCCAGTGGAACGAACAAAGCCGGATGTCGGCATGGGCCATATATAGCGGCAACGATCGGGCACACAAGGAAGAACCGGCGCGCCCTACCGCCTGCGCCGGTAGATGTAGATGCCGCTGACGGCGACGAGGGCGGCTGCAAGGCCGTACCAGGTCAGCGCATATTGCAGGTGATTG
The DNA here is from genome assembly GCF_030064585.1 of Ensifer meliloti. Lineage (NCBI taxonomy): Bacteria > Pseudomonadati > Pseudomonadota > Alphaproteobacteria > Hyphomicrobiales > Rhizobiaceae > Ensifer > Ensifer meliloti. The sequence continues at coordinate 3,270,505 of NZ_CP120365.1, read as the reverse complement.
TTCGGCAGATCGAACTGGGTCACGCCGCCGATCGGCAGACCGCCGGGATTGTCCGATGCATCCGCATCGATAAAGAAGGAAACGACGCGATCGGATGCGAGGCCGGCAGAGTCCGCCATCGTATCGAGGTCCTTCCAGTAGAAGATGTTCTTGGCGGCGTCGTTGTCCGGTACCAGGGACGACGGCTTTCCGGAAAGCTTCGGCCGCGCCAGACCGTTGATGGTCACACTTCCGGCGATCTGCCCTTCGGCCCGCGTGGAGGCATCCTTCTTCTCGAAGGGGACGAAGCCGCGGTTCACGAAAATGGCCCGGCCGTCGGCCAGCATAAGAGGCGTGAAGACGTAGAAGCCCGTGCGGCCTTCATGGGTGGCGAAGAAATGGCGCTCCTTGCCGTGGTCGTACACGCCGGACAGGTACACTGTCCGGTAGTCGATATCCCCGCCGGCCGCGGCCATGGCCTCGATCTTGTCGAACGAGACGGCCGGCGCCGAGCGCCGCTCGGCAATTGCGCCGATCAGCGCCTCCTTCCAATGCAGCCGTTGCATCTGCCAGGTGCCCAGCGACACGAGCACAGCGAAAGCGGCGAGCACCAGGACAACGCCCGCCGCACGGCCGGCGCGGCTGCGCGGAGCCGGCATGCGCTCGTCAACCACGGTCGATTTCACCCGGACGTGCATTGTTGCGGTATTGCAGATTGATGAGCACGCCCTTCAGCATACGCGTCAGCGCCAGGCTCAAGACGGTTGCAAGCGGAATCCACAGGAGGAAATGCAGCCAGAGCGGCGGGTTGACATTGATCTCCATCCAGAGCGCCGCGCCGACGACCACGAAACCGACGATCAGGATGACGAAGACGACCGGACCATCGCCGGAATCCGCGAAACCATAATCGAGCTCGCAACTGCTGCAGGCCGGCCGAACCTTCAGCAGCCCGTCGAAGAGCTTTCCCTGGCCGCAGCGGGGGCAAAGACCCTTGATTCCCGTCATCACGGGATCGACGGGCGGATAGAGCGCCTTGTCTTCGTTCATGGGTTGGTCACGATCGCGGTATTGTTGGGAACCATGTCCCGGATTTCGTCCATCTCGGCATTGGTAACGGCAATGCAGCCATTCGTCCAATCGAACATCTGCGTCAAAAACGCCAGCCAGCCGAAATAAGCCATATGTTCAAAGAAAACGGGGCGGCCTCTCAGCCGCCCCGTCATCATCGAAGCATAACGGCGTCAGCCGTGGGCGATCGGCGCGCCCCAGCCACCCCAGATATAGATGGAGAAGAAGAGGAACAGCCAGACGACGTCGACGAAATGCCAGTACCAGGCCGCCGCCTCGAAGCCGAAGTGGTGCTTCGGCGTGAAGTCGCCCCGCAGGGCGCGCAGCAGGCAGACGAGCAGGAAGATCGTGCCGACCAGCACGTGGAAACCGTGGAAGCCGGTCGCCATGAAGAAGGTCGCGCCGTAGATCGAATCCTTGAAAGCGAACGGCGCGTGCGCATATTCGTAGCCCTGCACGTAGGAGAAGAGAACGCCGAGCAGGACCGTGAGCGTCAGGCCGTAGACGAGGCCCTTGCGATCGTTGTGCAGCAGCGCATGGTGTGCCCAGGTCGCCGTCGTGCCGGAGAGCAGCAGGATGACGGTGTTGTAGAGCGGCAGGTGCCAGGGATCGAGGACCTCGATGCCCTTCGGCGGCCAGACGCCGCCGGTGAACTCGGCGCGCGCGGCCTGGATCGCTTCACCGGGAAAGAGGCTGGCGTCGAAGAAAGCCCAGAACCAGGCAGCGAAGAACATCACCTCGGAAGCGATGAACATGATCATGCCGTAGCGCAGGTGCAGCGACACGACGCGGGTATGGTGGCCCTCATGCGCTTCCTTGATGGTGTCCGACCACCAGCCGAACATGGTGTAAAGGATCAGCGCCAGACCGATGAAGAAGACCCACGGATTGGCGAACTCAAGCCCGAACATCTTGAACGAGCCGCCGGAGAGATAGCGCATGTAGCCGACGCCGCCGAAGGCCATGACGAAGGCTCCGATGGAGGCAAGCAGCGGCCACGGGCTCGGGTCGATGATGTGATAGTCGTGTTGCTTCTGGTGCGCTCCGGCCATGTCGATAACCCCCGATAGTCCTCTCTTGTCGCCGTCCGGCATAGCCGAAAAGGCGCTCATGTCAAAGTTTGTTTTCGGCCTTCGCCTTCACTTGCGCGACCGGCTTGGAGGGTTCGCGCGGGTAGAAGGTGTAGGACAGCGTCAAAGTCTTGATGCCCTGCGTCTCGACCGGCTTGACGATCTCCGGATCGACGAAGAAGACGACCGGCATCTCCATTTCCTCGCCCGGCTCAAGCGTGGTCTCCGTGAAGCAGAAGCATTGCACCTTGTTGAAATAGGCACCGGCCGCCATCGGCGTCACGTTGAAGGTCGCCTGGCCCGTCGTCGGCGTGGAAGCCAGGTTCTTCGCACGGTACATGATCTGCACCGTCTCGCCGATTCTGACGTCGATATCCCGTTGAACCGGGACGAACTCCCAGGGCAGTCCGGCAGCGACGTTGGCGTCGAACGTGACCTTGATCTTCTCGTCGAGGATGAGGTCGGATGCCTGCTCGACCCGCTGCGTGGTGCCGTTATAGCCCGTGACCCGGCAGAACATGTCGTAGAGCGGAACGGCCGCATAGGCCATGCCGATCATGCCTGCCACAAAGGCAAGGCACGTGACGACGATCACGCCGTTCGAGCGTTCCTTCCGATCTGCCTGCCCATTGTCCGCCATGCGCAATGCCTTCAATTCACCATGCCGCCGCCGACCTTGACCAGCGTGACGACGTAGAAAATTGCGACCAGGGCCGCCAGCACGAGGCCGAGCGCGATGTTGCGGCCGCGGCGGGACTTCTTCTGAGCCTCGTTGAGTTCAACGGTTTCCATCAGACAATGCCTCCAAGCCAGATCCGGGCGATCGCGTAATCAACCAGGAGCGCCGAGAATATCGCGAAAAGATACGCGATCGAGAATGCGAAGAGCTTTTTCGCCGGCACCATGCGCTTGTCGCCTTCAGGCATGCGCAGTACGCCCAGCGAATACCAGACGAAGCCGAGCCCCATGGCCGTGGCAAAGGCTCCATAGCCGAGGCTCGCGAAGCCGAGCAAGGTGGGACAGACGCCGCTGACTGCGGTGAGCACTGCGTAAATGACGATCTGCCGCTTGGTCGTCGCCTCCCCGCAGACATTCGGCATCATCGGCACGCCGACCGCGCCGTAATCACCCATCTTGAAGAGAGCCAGGGCCCAGAAATGCGCCGGCGTCCAGAGAAAGATTATGAGGAAGAGCACGATGCTCTCGACCGACACGCCGCCGGTCACGCAGGCCCAGCCTATCATCGGGGGGAAGGCCCCGGCGGCTCCACCGATGACGATGTTCTGCGGCGTCGAGCGCTTCAGCCACATCGTATAGATGGCCACGTAGAAGAAAATCGTGAAGGCGAGCAACCCGGCTGCGAGCCAGTGGACGGCGAGCCCGAGGATGATAACCGAGAACGCCGACAGGGTCAGTCCGAAGGCAAGCGCCTCCTGGGGCAGAATCTTGCCAGCCGGAATCGGACGCTTGGCCGTGCGGCTCATCACCGCGTCGATATCCGCGTCGTACCACATGTTCAGCGCACCGGAAGCGCCGGCTCCGATGGCGATGCATAGAATGGCGGTGAAGCCGATGAACGGATTGATATGGCCGGGGGCAAGGACGAGCCCGGCGAATGCGGTGAAGACGACGAGAGACATGACACGCGGCTTCAGGAGCTCGAAATAATCGCGTGCAGAGGCCTCGGAAAGTCGCGGTGCGCCTTCCATGCCAACTACCTCGTGATTGCCGATGACCGTCATGTCCGTACCTTGAACTTGCTGCGGCAGAAACAGCCGCGTCACGCCGGCCTGCCGGCGGGGAGAAGCCGCCGAAACCGGCGGCTTCTGTTCGTTACCCGTCACTTGATCCGCGGGAGCTGCTCCCACTGGTGGAACGGCGGCGGCGAAGACAGCTGCCATTCCAGCGTGTTGGCGCCTTCGCCCCAGGGGTTATCCCCCGCAACGCGCTTCTTCGCGAAAGCTTCGGCGACACAGAAGAGGAAGATCAGCACGCCGACTGCCGCGATGTAGGAGCCGTAGGACGAAACCATGTTCCAGCCGGCAAAGGCGTCCGGATAATCGATGTAACGGCGCGGCATGCCTGCGAGCCCGAGGAAGTGCTGCGGGAAGAAGATCAGGTTAACGCCGACGAACATCACCCAGAAATGCAGCTTGCCGAGAAACTCCGAGTACATGTAGCCGGTCATCTTCGGGAACCAGTAGTACCAAGCCGCGAAGATTGCGAAGACGGCGCCGAGCGACAGCACGTAGTGGAAGTGCGCCACCACGTAATAGGTGTCGTGCAGCGCACGGTCGAGGCCGGCATTGGCGAGCTGGACACCCGTGACGCCGCCGACGGTGAACAGGAAGATGAAGCCGATCGCCCAGACCATCGGCGTCGCGAAGCGGATCGAGCCGCCCCACATCGTCGCAATCCAGGAGAAGATCTTCACACCCGTCGGCACGGCGATGACCATCGTCGCGAAGACGAAGTAGCGCTGCGTCTGGAGCGACATGCCGACCGTGTACATGTGGTGCGCCCACACGATGAAGCCGACGGCGCCGATCGCGACCATGGCGTAGGCCATGCCGAGATAACCGAAGATCGGCTTGCGCGAGAAGGTCGAGATGATGTGGCTGACGATGCCGAAGCCCGGCAGAATCAGAATGTACACTTCCGGGTGACCGAAGAACCAGAACAGGTGCTGAAACAGGATCGGGTCGCCGCCGCCTTCCGGCGCGAAGAAGGTCGTGCCGAAGTTGCGGTCCGTCAGCAGCATGGTGATCGCGCCTGCGAGAACCGGCAGCGAGAGCAGGAGCAGGAAGGCGGTGATCAGAACCGACCAGGCAAAGAGCGGCATCTTGTGCAGCGTCATGCCCGGAGCGCGCATGTTGAGGATGGTGGTGATGAAGTTGATCGCGCCGAGGATCGACGAGGCGCCGGCGATGTGCAGGCCGAGGATCGCGAGATCCATCGCGGGCCCGGGCATGCCGGATGTCGAGAATGGCGGATAGATCGTCCAGCCGCCGCCCGCGCCATAGGCGCCTGCAGGACCTTCGACGAACATCGAAAGCAGCACCAGCAGGAAGGCCGGCACGATCAGCCAGAAGGAAATGTTGTTCATGCGCGGGAACGCCATGTCCGGCGCACCGATCATGATCGGCACCATCCAGTTGGCGAAGCCGCCGATCAGCGCCGGCATGACCATGAAGAAGATCATGATCAGCGCGTGAGCGGTCGTGAAGACGTTGAACATGTGCTTGCCGCCGTCGATGGCAGCATCACCCTCGAAACCATAGACCATCTGGGCCAGACCGTGGAAGATCTGGATGCCCGGCTCCTGCAGTTCGGCGCGCATGAAGACCGACAGCGTGCCGCCGATGATGCCGGCGATGATCGCGAAGATCAGGTAGAGCGTACCGATGTCCTTGTGGTTGGTCGACAGGAACCAGCGCTGAAAGAAGGTCAGCGGCTTGTGCGCGTGGTCCGCGTGGCCATGATCGGAATGATCATGGCGTTGATCGTGATGAACGGCTGTTCCAGCCATGGTCAAGCTCCACTTCCGATTACTGTGCGGCGTTTTCAGCGACGTCAACGGCCTTGGCCGCGCCGTCGACGGACGCCATGAGCGCCTTGTTCGCTTCGCCGACATTGGTTGCGGCGGCGGCGAGCCAGGCGTCGTATTTATCCTGCGCGACAACGCGGACGGCGATCGGCATATAGGCGTGATCCTTGCCGCAGAGCTCGGAACACTGGCCGTAATAGAGACCTTCGCGGTCGGCCTTGAACCAGGTCTCGTTGAGACGGCCGGGAACCGCGTCGATCTTGACGCCGAAAGCCGGCATGGCGAAGGCATGAATTACGTCGGCAGCCGTGACGAGCAGGCGAACGGTTTTGCCGACCGGCACGACGACTTCGTTGTCGACGGCGAGAAGACGCGGATACTGCGCCTTGTCCTCTTTGCCGAGGCCCGCACGATCCTCGTCCTTCAGGAGCAGGCTGTCAAAGGAGAGCGGGTTTTCGCCGACCTCATATTCATAGGACCAGTACCACTGGTTGCCGGTCGCCTTGACCGTCAGGTCCGGATTCTCCGGAGGCGTGAGTTGCGCGGTCAAAAGCTGGAATGAGGGAATCGCAAGGAAAAGCAGCACGATAACCGGGCCGACCGTCCAGACGACTTCGATCAGCGTATTGTGGCTGGTCCTCGACGGAACAGGATTGGCACTCTCGCGGAACTTGACGACCACGATGACCAGCAGCAGGAGAACGAAAAGTGTGATCGGAATGATGAACCACAGGGTGTAGTGTTCAAACCACGTGATTTCTTCCATGATGCCCGTAGCAGCCGCCTGAAAGTTCGTCTGCCAGTCGACAGGCTTGTCAGCAAAGGCGCTCGAAGCAAAAAGCAGACAGGCAAGCGCTGCCAGAACTGCATAGGCCTTGTTTTTCACAATTACGTCTCCCCAATGCGCTTGATCAGGATCAAACCCGGAACGCAGAATCCCTGCGATACTGAAGCGCTTCAAACCACAGTTTGACCAGCGCCGCAACATCTGTCCGAGCAACCTCGTGCGGCATTTTTGCACAAAGCGGAAGTTTTCGCACAGGAGACCTCGCAACCGGTCGAAAGCCCTCCCACGCACCGGCGCCCGCGCGCGGACCGGTCATTCGCCGCCCCATTTGCGGGCAGCCACGCTCACCGGCGGAGAGAAAGCGGCCCTCGGCACGCCGATTTCGTACCGGGAGGGCCCAATTTCGGCCATATGACACTGGAATGTAACGACCAGGGCTTTTCATTTATCCTCGCGCGCTTCAAGAATAGCCCTAATGATTCGAGGTTTTTGAGGTTTACATGGGCCTGTCCCTCTTCTCCCGGCTGCCCGCCCTGGCCGCGCTCGCAATTGCCGCCTTCGCACTCCCCGCAGCAAGCTTGGCCCAGCAATCCAACGCAACGCCGGGCACGGTGAAGTCAAATCACGGCGCGTGGTCGATCGTCTGCGACCAGCCGGCGGGCGCCTCGGCCGAACAGTGCGCGCTGATGCAGAACGTCATCGCCGAAGACAGGCCTGAAGTCGGTCTCTCGGTCGTCGTCCTCAAGACCGCCGACCGCAAGGCGAAGATCCTTCGGGTGCTTGCGCCGCTCGGCGTGCTCCTGCCGAACGGCCTCGGCCTCAATGTCGACGGCAAGGACATCGGCCGCGCCTATTTCGTGCGCTGCTTCTCCGACGGCTGCTACGCCGAGGTCGTGCTCGAAGACGAGCTTCTCAAGACCTTCCGCGCCGGCGCGACGGCGACCTTCATCGTTTTCCAGTCGCCCGAGGAAGGCATTGGCATCCCCGTCGACCTCAAGGGCTTCGACGAAGGCTACGACGCCCTGCCGTAACGGCAGCTTGCTTCAAGGCGAGGGAGCCGCGTCGGGTGACGCGGCTTTTATTTTGGGCTCTTCCGGATTTACAGAATCTCGGTCGCGGCGATCTTGATGCCGAAGCCCTCCAGGCCGACATAATGCCGCTCGCGCGACGAAAGAAGGCGAATGGAGGTGATGCCGAGGTCTTTCAGGATCTGGGCGCCGAGGCCGATCTCCAGCCACTCGCTTTCGCGCTCCTGTGCCTCCGAGTGGACCTCCCTCTCGTGCTTGCCCTTTCGCGCTGTCTGCGAAATTCCGACCCCCACGGAGCCCTCCCGCAGATAGACGATGACGCCCCTCCCCTCGGCGGCGATGCGCTTCATGATCTCGTCGATCTGGCGGCCGCGGCCGAAGACGTCGGCTCCGACATTCTCGAGGTGGAGACGCACCGGAATGTCGACGCCGTCGCGAATGTCTCCGAAAACCACGGCCAGGTGCTGCATCGTGTCCCAGGGCAGCGAATAGGTGTGGCCCTTGGCCTTGCCGTAGGGCGTGTCCATTTCGAAGGAATGGCCCTGCTCGATCAAGGTCTCCTTGCGCTGGCGATAGGCAATGAGATCGGCCACGGAGACCTGCTTCAGGCCGTGCGTTTCCGCGAAGGCTTCGACCTGCGGCCCACGCATGACGGTGCCGTCATCGTTGACGAGTTCGCAGATGACGCCGATCGGCGGCAGGCTCGCGAGCCTGCAGAGATCGACGGCGGCCTCGGTATGGCCGGAGCGCATCAGCACGCCGCCCTCGCGCGCCACGAGAGGGAATATGTGGCCCGGCCGGACGAAATCCGTCGGCCCGACATTCGGATTGGCAAGGTTTCTGACCGTAAGCGTTCGGTCGTCTGCGGAAATGCCGGTCGTGGTCCCGTGCTTGAAATCGACCGACACCGTGAAGGCGGTGGTGTGGGCGGAGTCGTTCTCGGCAACCATCGCATTCAGGTTGAGGCGTTTTGCCTCCTCGCGCGGCATCGGCGTGCAGACGATGCCGGAGGTATGGCGCACGATGAACGCCATCTTCTCAGGCGTGCAGTGCACCGCTGCGACGATCAGGTCGCCCTCGTTCTCACGGCCGCCGTCGTCGGTGACGACGACGATCTCGCCTGCTTCGAAGGCGCGAATGGCTTCGACGACGCGCTTCTGGTCGTAGGACATATATATTGCCTCCGCGAATATCTTGTTTGCGCAATTCCAGACGGAAAACCGCTGCGCACCTTTTCCTGCAGCGCCGCGCGTCTTTCAGACGCGCAAAGGCCGCTGCAGCAGTGGAGTTACTTCAGCCGCCCGGTCTGACCGCGGTCACGCAGATAATGATCGGCGATGGCGCAGGCAAGCATGGCCTCCCCGATCGGCACCGCCCGAATGCCGACGCAGGGGTCGTGGCGGCCCTTGGTGCGCACGTCGACCTCCTTGCCGTCGCTGTCGATCGAACGGCGCTCCGTGAGAATGGACGAAGTCGGCTTGATGGCGAAGCGCGCAACGACCGGCTGCCCGGTCGCGATCCCGCCCAGAATGCCGCCGGCATTGTTGGACAGGAAAACCGGCTCGCCCTGCGCCCCGATGCGCATCTCGTCGGCGTTCTCCTCGCCGCTGATCTCGGCTGCGGCAAAGCCGTTGCCGATCTCGACGCCTTTGACCGCGTTGATGGACATCAGATTGGCGGCGATATCCTGATCGAGCTTCGCATAGATCGGCGCGCCGATGCCCGCCGGAACGCCTTCGGCAACCACCTCGACCACGGCGCCGATCGACGATCCCGCTTTGCGGATGCCGTCGAGATATTCTTCCCAGACGGGCACGATCGCCGGGTCGGGTGCGAAGAACGGATTGTTGTTCACTTCCGTCCAGTCCCAATTGGACCGGTCGATCCGGTGCTTGCCGATCTGGACGAGTGCACCGCGGACCACCAGGCCCGGCACGACCTTGCGCGCGATAGCGCCCGCCGCCACGCGCGCAGCCGTCTCGCGCGCCGAGGAGCGGCCGCCGCCGCGGTAGTCGCGGATGCCGTATTTCGCATCGTAGGTATAGTCGGCATGGCCGGGACGGTATCGCTTGGCGATCTCGGAATAATCCTTGGAACGCTGGTCGGTATTCTCGATCATCATCGAGATCGGCGTACCGGTCGAAATCATCGTCTCGCCGTCGTCATCGAGCATCACGCCGGAAAGGACCTTCACAAGGTCGTCCTCACGACGCTGGGTGACGAAGCGCGACTGGCCGGGCTTGCGCTTGTCGAGCCAGGCCTGGACTTCGGCGAGCGTGAAGCGAATTCCGGGCGGACACCCGTCGACGACACAGCCAAGTGCGGGACCGTGGCTTTCGCCCCAGGTCGTGACGCGGAAAAGATGACCGAATGTATTGTGCGACATGGCGGCTACCGAACTCCGGATCGCGAAGATGGCCGATGGACCCCTCGCGTCTATTCCAATCACCCCGGAGCCGCAGCTGGCCCGCTCCGAGGGCCACGCGTCAGACGCGCGTGCCCTCTCTTAGTGGAAAGCGGGCACGCGGGAAAGTCCTTCTGCGGCGGCGGCTGGCGCGGGTGCCATCTCCCCTGTTCCCCAGGCTTGGCGCCTTAAGGAAGATGCCGTGAAATTCCCGTGGAAAACCCGGCGAGAGCGGCTGCCGCAGAGCCGCTCCGCCGCTTTCACGGAATCATCGGGTTGTAATTCTCTGAACCGGCCTTCACCCTCCCATGCGGTGGGCAACTGCATCGAAAAAGCAACAACATAGGGCTACTTTTGCCACAATCGGGGATCAAAGCGTGAGGACAACAAAATTCGCAGAATCATTGAAGAGGGCAAGAAGGATGCGATTTGTCATTGCCACGCTCATGGCCACCGCAAGCCTGCTTTCGCCGCTCTCCGCGCTTGCCGAGAGTGCCGACGTCGAAGCCGTGATCACCAGCGTCGATACCGACCGGCTGAGCCTCTCCCTCGATGACGGCAAGAGCTACCAGGCGCCAGAGGAGTTCAACTTCGAGGGGCTGGAGGCCGGCGTCAAGGTGCTTGTCTTCTACACCGAGGTCGACGGCAAGCGCGTCATCAACGACCTGGAGATCCTTCAGTAGGTTTGCGGCGTCAGAGCCAGCCTATCGAGCCATCCACGATTTTCAGCAGGCGGTCCTGCGGTATCGCAGCGGCCGCCGCCTCATCGGCATCCATCTCCCCAAGCAGCTTGAACAATGCCCTGATAACGCCGCCATGGCTGACGCAGACCGTAGGCCGCGTTACGCTCCTGAGCCAGGCACCAACACGCCAGGACAGGATTTCGTAGCTCTCGGCGTCAGGACCGGGCGGAATGAAATCCCATTTCGCGACGCGCCTCTCCGCGATCCGCTCGGGCACGAGCCGCTTCAGTTCGGGAAGCGTGTAGCCTTCCCAGTCGCCGAAGGACACTTCCTTCAGACGCTCGTCGGTGCGGTAGGCCAAGGGATCGAGATCCATCGCCCGCCGAAGACGCTCCATGGTTTCGCGCGTACGGCCGAGCGGGCTGCTGACGAAATCGAAGTCGGCCGCGCCGCTCCCGATGATCCTGCTCAACGCGACGCCGTTCCCGGTCGCCTGCTGCCGCCCGGTCTCGTTGAGGGGGATGTCCTTCTGACCCTGAAGGCGGCTCTCCGCATTCCAGTCCGTTTGTCCATGGCGAACCATGTAGATGAGCACAATGTCCACTCCGGGCGAGCCGCCGCGATCCCTACCGCACAATCCGCAAACCGCAGCCGGTTTGAAGATAGAACATGCAGCAGTTCAAAGTGTTACAGCCGCCATGCGGCCGAAGGACGCATGGCGGCTGTCGAGCAAAGGCTGTCAATCCTTCAGAACGCTGATGTCCGGCGCGTCAACGGCCTTCATGCCGACCGTGTGGTAGCCGGAATCGACGTGATGGACTTCGCCCGTAACGCCGCTCGACAGATCGGAAAGCAGGTAGAGGGCAGAATTGCCGACCTCCTCGATCGAGACGGTGCGCTTCAGCGGGGCGTTGTATTCGTTCCACTTCAGGATGTAGCGGAAATCACCGATGCCGGACGCAGCAAGCGTCTTGATGGGACCGGCGGAGATCGCGTTGACGCGGATGCCGCGGTTGCCGAGGTCGACCGCCAGATAGCGAACGCTTGCCTCGAGGGCCGCCTTGGCGACACCCATGACGTTATAGTGCGGCATAACCTTCTCGGCGCCGTAATAGGTGAGCGTCAGTATCGAGCCGCCGTCGTTCATGACGCGATCCGCACGTGCGGCGACCGCCGTGAAGGAATAGACCGAAATGTCCATCGTACGCGCGAAGTTGTCGCGGCTCGTATCCAGGTAGCGCCCCGTCAATTCGTCCTTGTCGGAAAAGGCGATCGCGTGCACAACGAAATCGATCTTGCCCCACTTCTCTTCGAGGGCCGAGAATACGGCATCGATCGTGGCGAGGTCGGTCACATCGCAATGGCCGGCCATGAAGGCACCAAGCTCCTGCGCCAGCGGCTCGACGCGCTTTTTCAAAGCATCGCCCTGCCATGTCAGCGCGATTTCAGCCCCTGCCTCGGCCAAGGCCTTCGCGATGCCCCACGCAATCGAGCGATTGTTTGCGACGCCCATGATGACGCCGCGCTTGCCATTCATCAGACCCGATGCCTGAGCCATGGAATGTCCCCAATACTGTCTGCCTCCACCAGCTGCTGCCGGTGGCAAAATTTCACAAATGCCAGGATGCCGCGCCTCCTGCAGCGGGTGCGGCAAATTGTCGAGCATTGCCTATGGCATAGGCGCCACAGCGGTTCAAGCAGGAGGCGGATCAGGAACTGTTAGTCCCCGTAATATTGGTTCAGCTTGTCAGAAAAGCTTCATAAAAAGAGGCCGTCACGTTGGGATCGCATGAGGTCCGTCACCTTGTCGTCCGGTTTTTCATGCAGCACCACCCGCAATTCGACGATCAGGTCGCCGCTTTCCCCGTCGGCGCCGCGCAAGCCCTTGCCGGCGATGCGGATCTCCTTGTCGGAGCCCGACCAAGCCGGTACGGCCACCGTGAGCGGTCCGTTCGGTGCCTCGATCGTCGTTTCGCAGCCGAGAACCGCGTTCTGAAGATCGATCGGCAATGTGGTGACGAGGTCGAGACCGCGGGTCCGGAACGGGCCGTCCTGACTGAGGCGCAGGGTTGCCACCACGTCGCCGCGCGCCATCCCGGCAACACGGTAGCCCTGCTCCTTCAGGCGGATCGCCTGGCCGTCCGTCGCGCCGGCCGGGATGGGGACCTTCAGCAGCTCTCCATCCGGAAGCTCCACCGGCACGCGCGCGAGATTGATCACGTCTTCGACGCTGGCGTGAACGTCGACGGCAAGATCGGGCACCTTCTCGGCCGTTTTCGCGATGCGTCCGCGAATACGCTGGACGATCGCCGCGACCAGATCCGCCGCCGGCATGATCGAGCGACGGGCAAGCGCGTCGGCTTTCGGCTGCTCTTGTTTTGCTTCGGCGGCAGGCTCGGTTTTGGCTTCCACCGGCGCACGTTCCCTTTCGGCGGGACGCGCGGAAGACTTCGGCCTCGCGGCAGTGGCCTGCGGCTCGACGCCGAATATGCGCGAAATCGCTTCCTCGGCCGTTTCGGCGCCGACAGGCTCGTCCGGCACCTCCGCGCCTCGCATCTTCTCCTTCATCGCCTCCATGCGACGAAGCTCCGCCTCGCGCCGCGCCCAGTCGTAGCGGCTTCTGCGCACCGGGTCGCGAAGCAGCTCATAGGCCCTGCCCGCTTCCGCGAAGCGCTCGTTGGCGGTGGGATCGTCCTGGTTGTGATCGGGGTGGACCGCTCTGGCTACGGAGCGCCAGGCCGCCTTGATTTCCTCTTGCCCGGCGGTGCGACGCACACCAAGAATTGCATAGGGATCGCGCATGGCTGCTATCATTTTCTTTACTCGGCGGTCCTTCCCCGGATGCCCGCCTGACACCTCACGACGATCGAAGAGGGTCTGGGAAAACCTTCTCCGTCCACGAGAGATGATCGGGCGAAGTTGCTAACTATCGGTTAGTCGGAGGCGGGGACGCGCTGCCGAAAGCATCGTCCGGGACGCTTCGCCGGCCGCTTTGCGGCAATATGGTTAACCTGCGATTTCAGCTCCGCGGGCCGAAGCTCGTCAGGTACCATTCCCCGTTGCCGAGCTGGCAGGTGTTGCCATCGAACTTGGCAATGCCCTCGAAGGAGTGCCGGGTCGTCGTGAAGCGGCGGCAACGCATGCCCGAGGCATGGTCTTCCTGGATGCTGCTGATGACGCCGGCGCTGCCGGAATTCGCATTGGCCCAGGGGATGGTGCTGTCGTGGCCCTGACTGATGTCGGCAGAGGTAACGAGGTCGCGCACGGCTATGGCATCGGAAAGGCCGTCGGATGTCTTCGCCACCGGCACGGTTCCGGTCGAGACCGAACGATCGACGCCCGATCCCCCGAAGACGTCGAGGCCCGCGCCCATGCACCCCGGCAGAGCGAGAATCGTCACGCAAATTGCCGCGCTGCGCAGCAATGCGAAGGAAAGACCCTTCTTGCTATCGTTCCGCTTTGCTATGTCTTGCACGGCAATCCTGTCAGACTCGCCAGAGCGCACCACGTCCCGAGGAAGTCCGCAGGCAGGCTCTGACATTATTACGATGCGGAAACACCACTCGGGCTCATCCCGAAGCGTTCCCGCGCCAGACACACGGCATTGGAAAACAATATGACCGCGAACGAGTTAATAACCGGTGACTTCACGGAAGCAAGCGAGCCCTTTTCCCTTTTTGGCACATGGCTGAAGGAAGCCGAAAAGAGCGAGGTGAACGATCCGAACGCCGTCGCCCTTGCGACCGTCGACCCGGATGGCATGCCCAATGTGCGCATGGTCCTGCTCAAGGGGTTCGACGAACGCGGCTTCGTCTTGTACACGAATTTCGAGAGTCAGAAAGGCCGGGAAATGCTCGCGACCCGCAAGGCGGCCCTGTGTTTCCACTGGAAATCGCTGCGCCGCCAGGTGCGTCTGCGCGGTCCGGTCGAAATCGTCTCCGACGAGGAAGCCGACGAATATTTCATGAGCCGGCCCCGCGGCAGCCGCATCGGCGCCTGGGCATCGAAGCAGTCACGGCCGCTCGAAAGCCGCTTTGCGCTGGAGAAGGCCGTCGCCGAGTACACGGCGCGGCATGCGATCGGCGAGATTCCACGTCCGGACTACTGGTCCGGATTCCGCATCCGGCCGCTGTCGATCGAATTCTGGCACGACCGCCCCTTCCGGCTGCACGACCGTGTCGAGTTCCGCCGCGAAACGCCGGATGGTGGTTGGACGAAAGTGCGGATGTATCCCTGACGAAAAGACGCTGCCACCGCGCCTCAACCTGCCCGGCGGGCAAGGAGCCGGAACGGGATGCCGGAACCGAGCGCGGTCACATAGCGCGCGGCCTGGAAATGGCCGTTGAGCGAAATCCGCGGCAGCGCATGAGGATTTGCAGCCTCGGACAGCATGCCGGGCTGCGTCGTCACCGCCACGGCAAATCCGAGTTCCGCCGCCAGCAAATGATCGCGGGGCGAAACCGCGAGCCTGTCTCCATAGGGATAGGCGAAGCTAGAGGGCCGGCGACCGGTGATCGTCCTGACGCGTTCGGCGGAGGCTGAAATTTCGCGGCGCGCCTCGTCGTCGCCAAGCCGCGCGAGTGCGCGATGGCTGACCGTGTGCCCGCCGAGGCTCGCAAGCGGACTTCGGATCAGGCTCCGGAGACCCTCCTCGTCGAGCGTCAGACGCTCGGTGATGGCCAGCGGGTCGATGCCGTGCTCGTGCGCGGCCTTATTCAGTGTCGCGAGCGCATGGGCCTCATCGCTGCCATGGACATAGGCGGCGACCCGATCGAAGGCGGCCTGCTTCTGCGCAAGGTTGTCGCTCGCTACTGCTTCCTCACCTGCGCCGAAATCGAAACGAAACCTGCCGCAGACGGACAGGAGATCGGCGATCGTTTCCCACCAGAGCGTATGGCTGCGGTCGAGATAACCGGCCGTGACGAAAACGGTGAAGGGCACGCCGTGGCGCTCGAAGACCGGCAGGGCGTGATCGAGATTATTGCGGTAGCCGTCATCGAGAGTGAAGCAGGCGAAGGGCCGGTTATCGACGGAAGCGAGGCAGGCGGGCAGGTCATCCAGCGGGACGAGGCGATAGCCGTCCCGCTTCAATGTCACGATCGCCTCTTCGAGGAATGCCGGTGTGATTTCCAGGTGGGCGTTGGGATCGAAAGCTCGCGGAACCTTCGGGCGAACATGATGCAGGGTGAAGATCGCCCCGCGCCCGCGAGCCGCGCCCATCAGCCGCGCCCGCGCAAGCAGATGCGCAGCCTCGAGCCCGCCGGTGATAGCGGTGCGCTTGGCATGGTAGCGGACCAGACCCGCGAAGCCGTGTTTCATCTTCTTCCGTCTTCTCAAATCGTCATGTCGAGCTTGGACAGGCGCTGCGGCCCGGACGGTAACGTCTGCGGGGTTAAGCCTTGCTGAATCGGCCGGGCGATGCGAAAGAGCGGGCCGCGTCTGGGCGGCGAGGTTGCAACTACGCCTTGAGCCTGTCAAAACAGCGTACCGCGTCGATATCGGCCGCACATCTCTATGAGGGGGAGTTCGATGACGAGCTTTCGATTGGCTATGGCGACGATCGCCGTGCTTTTCTTCGGCGCCGTTCAGGCAATGGCAGGCAACGCCTCGCTTGTCGTCGACGCTCGGACGGGCCGGGTTCTCTCTGCCGAAAACCCCGACACGCTCCACCATCCCGCGTCTCTCACCAAGATGATGACGCTCTACATGACCTTCGAAGCGCTTCACCGCGGCCAGATCGCCTGGAAAACGCCTGTGCCCATGTCCGCGACCGCTGCACGCAAGCCGCCGACGAAGCTCGGCGTCAAGGCCGGAGGAACGATCACCGTCGAAGAGGCTGTCTACGGCATGATCGTCCGTTCGGCCAACGACGCGGCGGCAGCGATGGCCGAGCGGCTTGGCGGTTCCGAGGAAGGCTTCGCGAGAATGATGAACGCAAAGGCGCGCCAGCTCGGCATGAACCGCACATTCTTCGTCAACGCTTCGGGTCTGCCGGCAAGCGAACAGGTGACCACGGCCCGCGACATGGCGCGGCTCGCCGTGGCACTCATGCGACACTATCCACGCGAGTACCGCCTGTTCTCGGTCCAGAGTTTCGCCTTCCGCGGCCGTGTGATCCGAGGCCACAACAATCTGATGTATCGATACCAGGGGATGGACGGTATCAAGACCGGCTACACGCGGGCCTCCGGCTACAATCTCGTAAGCGCGGTGAACGACCGCAACCGACGCCTCATCGGCGTGGTGCTCGGCGGGCGGAGCGCGCGAAGCCGTGATGAGAAGATGGCGGCGCTCCTCGACCAGCACCTGGGCAGGGTCTCCTCGCCCGGCCGCCCGATGATCGCAGCGGCAAGCGCACCCCGCCTGGCCGACGTGGCAAGCTTGCCCGGCGTTTCCTTGTCTTATGTGGGTACCCAGCCCGCGGTCGAACCTGTCGCCGCAGCGCCGATGGCCGGTATCGTCCCGGCGGACCGGCCAACCGCGGTGGCGGCCGCGAGTACGGCACCACCGGCCGGCGGTTGGCGCATTCAGATTTCCACCGCACCGACGGCGGAAGGTGCGCGCAAGATGCTCGTCGAAGCGCAATCGGCCGGCGGCGCAGCCCTTCTCGGCGCCGCCCCCCACACCGAGACCGAAGGCTCGGGCGGGGCCTATCGCATAGGTTTCGCAGGCTTCGCCAGTCGCGAGGCGGCCGCGACCGCCTGCAGCATCCTGAAAAAGCGGTCCTATGACTGCGTCTTGCTTCCTGATGGGGGGTGAGTCCGCAACTCCTCCGCTCCTCATTCCTGTGCTCGTCACAGGAATCCAGCCAGACCAAGTCCTTGGGCTGAAAAAACTCTTCCGCGCCGCAGACGCGGCGCTGCTGGATCTCTGTGACAAGCACAGAGATGAGGGAACGTTGTCAGGCTTGCGTGCCGCCGACGGTGATCTGATCCATGCGCAGGTGCGGCTGGCCGACGCCGACCGGGACCCATTGGCCGGCCTTGCCGCAATTGCCGATGCCGGTGTCGAGCTTCGTATCGTTTCCGACCATCGTCACCCGCTTCATCGCATCCGGACCGTTGCCGATCAGCATCGCGCCCTTGACGGGCGCTCCGACCTTGCCGTTCTCGATCGAATAGGCCTCGGTGCAGCCGAAGACGAATTTGCCTGAGGTGATATCGACCTGGCCGCCACCGAAGGAGACGGCATAGATGCCCCTCTTCACCGACGAGATGATTTCATCGGGCGTGCGGTCCCCGGCAAGCATGTAGGTGTTGGTCATGCGCGGCATCGGCACGTGGGCGTAGCCCTGGCGGCGGCCGTTGCCGGTCGGTTCCATGCCCATCAGACGGGCGTTCTGCCGGTCCTGCATATATCCGACGAGCTTGCCGTCCTCGATCAGGACATTGTAGCCGGACGGCGTTCCCTCGTCGTCGATCGAGATGGAGCCCCGCCGGGCTTCGATCGTGCCGTCGTCGACGACCGTGACGCCCTTCGCAGCGACCTGCTCGCCGAGCAGCCCGGCGAAAGCGGAGGTCTTCTTGCGGTTGAAGTCACCCTCCAGGCCGTGGCCGACGGCTTCGTGCAGCATGACGCCCGGCCAGCCGGAGGCAAGCACGACGTCCATGGTGCCGGCCGGCGCATCGATCGCCTCGAGATTGATGAGCGCTTGCCGCAGAGCCTCGTCCGCTCCGCTTTTCCAGTTTTCCTCGGTTATGAAATCGCCGAAGCCGCGCCGTCCGCCGATACCGAAGGAGCCGCTTTCCTGACGGTCGCCCTCGCCGACCACGACGGAGATATTGATCCGCGTCATCGGCCGGACATCGTGGACGCGGTGCCCGTCGGCTCTCAGAATATCCACGACCTGCCAGCTCGCCGCGACAGTCGCGGTCACCTGGCGGACCTTCGGCTCCTTGGCGCGCAGATAGGCGTCGATCTCCTGAAGCAGCTTGACCTTGGTCTCGAAACTCGGCTCGCCGATCGGGTTCTCGTCGCCGTAAAGCTTCTTGTTGGTGCGCTGCGGGGCTGCCGCGTAGGAGCCGGAATAGCCTCGGGTCACCTGCTCCACGGCATCCGCCGCCCTCTTCAGGGCCGCAAGCGACAGTTCGCCGGCATGGGCGTAGCCGACGGCTTCGCCGGCGACGGCGCGCAGGCCGAAGCCCTGGTCTGTGTTGAAACTGCCACCCTTCAGGCGGCCGTTGTCGAAGGAAAGCACCTCCGCCTGCGCATGTTCGAGGAAGAGCTCGCCGTCATCGGCGCCGGCAAGCGTTTCGGAGAGAACCTTGCGGACCGTCGCCTCGTCCGCATCGAAGAGGCTCATCAGGTTGGTGTCCATGGTTCTGCTCCCTGCCGTGAAGGATTGGGTCGTGAAACTTACTGGCTCCATTTAGGGAGCGCCGGCCCGCAAGCCAAGAAAAAACAAAGCACGAAAAATCGGTCAGGAAAGGGCAGCGTTCCAGCCCTCGAGCAATTTGACCTCCTCGACGCCGGCAAAGCGGGCGATGCGGTCGAGTTCGGCCATGAGTTTTTCCATCCGGCCCGAAGAGGGTTTGACGCCACGTTCCAGCCAGAGGCGCCGAACGTCGAGGCTTCCGCGCTTGCGGTCGGCTTTCATGTCGATGCGGCCGATCATTCGGTCGCCTTCGAGCAGAGGGAAGACATAATAGCCATATTCCCGCTTCGGCTCCGGTACGAAAACCTCGATACGGTAGAAGAAGTCGAAAAGCCGTTCGGCCCGGTTCCGGTCGCGCAGCAGCGGGTCGAACGGGCTCAGCACCCGGACGCGGGCGGGCGGGTCGGGAATGTCGCCGAGCCCGTCGGGAAAGCCGGCGAAGGCAAAGGACGGGCGCGGCTTGCCGCCATTGGCAGGCTCGATGACGATCTCGCACAGTTCGTCGCGATGGCCGGCGACCCAGTCCTTCGCCTCGTCCGGCGACACGAGATCCCAAAAGGCTGCGATCTCGCCGTGGGTGGCGAAGCCCAGCCGCTCGAGCGCGCTGCGGCAGGCCCAGTCGATGAACTCCTCATGCGCGACCTCGCCGTCGTAATGGCGGGCGGGAATGACGCGTTCCGTCAAATCATAGACCTTCTGGAAATTCTCGCGCCGGGCGATCGCAAGCTTGCCCTGGCGCCAGAGCACCTCGAGAGCCGTCTTCGACGGGTGCCAGTTCCACCAGCCGCCGGATTCGTGGCCGTCCTCCTTGAGGTGGCGCGCCATGACGGCGCCATTGTTCGCGATCCTCGCATAGGTCTCCTCGCAGCCCGCATCGAAGTCTTCTCCGCGCCATTTGCGCCAGCGCTCGCGGAGCGTTTCGCTCTCCCATTTAAAGCGATGCTTCCAGTAGACGAAGAAGGTGCTCGGTATGATCGAAGCGTCATGGGTCCAATGTTCGAAGAGTTCGCCGTCCTTTTCCAGGAGCTCGGCCAGATGCTCGCGGCGATAGGTCTGATTGCGGGAAAAGAGAATCTGATGATGGGCCCGCTCGACGGTCGCTATGCTGTCGACCTGCACGAAGCCGATGTCGTGAATCAATTGCAGCAAGCCGTCCTTGCCGAGCGCGCGATGCGGCGCGGCCGAGAGCCCCTGCTTGGCGAGGAAGATGCGCCGGGCATCGCGATTGGAAAGGCGAATCGTCATGAACAGAGAGTAGGCTTTTATTCCCAAGTTTCAAACGTCAGACGGCAATAGATGTATTGTCCGCACTACATTGCCCTTTACGATCGACTTGTCCTATAGAGCGATCACGCAAAACATCGCGAGGATCGACGGCTTGGAAATCCGCTTTACCGATTGCTCGGTCAGCTTCGGCGAACGGGTCGCGCTTCAACCTTTGAGCCTCGCCCTCGATGAGCGGCGGGTCGGCGTCATCGGTCTCAATGGCTCCGGAAAGACCACATTCGCACGGCTGATCAACGGGCTCGTCAAGCCGACGACCGGACGGGTCAAGGTCAACGGCCTCGACACGGTCGAGGACGACAGGGCGGTGCTCACTGAGGCCGGCTTCATCTTTCAAAATCCGCAGCACCAGCTGATCATGCCGATCGTCATCGACGATATCGCCTTCGGGCTCAAGAATCGCGGGCTGCCGGCGCATGAGATCTCGTCGCGGACCGAGGCGGTCCTTGCACGCTTCGGCGTCAGCCATCTCGCACGAAGGCGGGTGCATGAGCTTTCCGGAGGCGAAACGCAGCTCGTCGCCATGGCGAGCGTCATCGTCACCGGGCCGAAAATCCTGATCCTCGACGAGCCGACCAATCAGCTCGACCTCAGAAACCGCCGGATGGTCGCCGAGACGATCGACACGCTCCACGAAGACACGATCGTCATCACCCATGATCTGGCGCTTGCCGAGAGCGCCGAACGGGTCCTGCTTTTCCACGAGGGCCGCCTCCTTGCCGAGGGAGCGCCGGACGAAACCATCCGGCGCTATCACGAGGTCGCCGGATGCTGACGAGCCTCTATGTCGAGGGAGCAAGCTGGTTTCACCGCGTGCCGGTGCGCGCCAAGCTCGTCGCGCTCGCCGTCTTGAGCATCGCGCTCTTTGCGACGGACTCACCCTTCCTGCTGCTACCTGCCTTTCTCCTCAGCGGCTGGCTTTATCTCTCGCTCGGGCTGAGTCCGCGCGAAGCGCTGTCGCGCGTCGGTTTCGTTTTCTTCACCATACTGATCCTTGCCGCGGTCAATCTGTTCCTCGTTCCCGTGCCGCAGGTCGCGGCGCTCGTCTTGCGGCTGATGGCTCTCGTGCTCTTCGCCGCTGCGGTCACGGCGACCACGACGATCGGCGCTTTCATGGACGAGATAACGATCCTTCTGAAGCCGCTGGAGCGCCTCGGTCTCCTGAGGGCGGCAGATGTCGGCCTGGCGCTTGGCCTCGTGTTGCGGTTCGTGCCCGATATCTTCACCCGGTATCAGGCACTCGCCGAAGCGCATCGGGCACGCGGGCTGCCGGTCCGGCCGTTGACCGTCATCGGCCCGCTGATCATCCTGACGCTGAAAGATGCGGACACGATCGCGGCCGCCATTGACGCGAGGGGATTTCGCCGTCAATAAATTCGCGCTTTCTAATAAGAGGTAGGACTATATGAATACCAGAGATCTCGTCCTCGTCGCGCTTTTCACTGCCATCATCGTCGTGCTCGGCCTCGTACCGCCGATCACGCTCGGCTTCATTCCCGTTCCGATCACGGCGCAGTCGATGGGCGTGATGCTCGCCGGCTGCATCATCGGCGCGAAGCGCGGCGCGCTCGCCTTCCTCCTCCTCGTCCTGCTCGTCGCCATCGGACTGCCGGTGCTCTCGGGCGGCCGCGGCGGGCTGGCCGTCCTCGCCGGTCCTTCGGGCGGGTTCATCTTCGGCTGGGCAGTTGCCGCCCTCGTCACCGGCCTGATCGCCGAGCGCTTCGTCCAGTCCACGAGTTCGGAAGCGCGCCAGTTTGCCGGCTTCTTCCTCGCCTCGGTCCTTGGCGGCATCGTCGTGCTCTATGGGATCGGCGTTCCGTGGCTTTCGGCCGTCACCGGCACGCCTCTCGCGGCCGCCGCAACCGGCTCGCTTGTCTTCATTCCGGGCGACCTGTTGAAAGCCGCGATCGCGACGCTCGCCGCCCGGGCCGTCTACGCCGGCTACCCGCTGCTGCCGGCGCGCGTCTGACGCAGTGCCGCTCGCAGAGGCAGTCGCGCTCCATGCGAGCGAACGCCCGCATTCCCCGGCCTTCCGCATGGAAGGCCGGGTTTTCACCTATGGCGAGCTTGCCGTGGGAGCCAAGCGCATTCTCTCGGCCGTTCAACGATCGGCAGCAGAGGCGACGGAGAGAAGCATCCTTTCCGGGCCCGTGCGGCTGGTTGCGCTCGAAACCGGCAACCATCCACTTTTTCCTGCGGCTTTCATCGCTGCGACCGCGGCCGGCCATTGTGCCGCTCTGATCGACCCGCATTTGCCGGAGATCGTGCGCCGGCGAATGAAAGAACGGCTGCGGCCGGAGATCGTCATCCGCGCCGAAGGCGATCTCTTGCGCATCGATGTGTCATCGGCAGGACAAAGCCGTCTGCTGCAAGGCGCCTCCGATGCTCCGCCTCCAATCCCCGCCGGCGACGGCGGTGAACCCTTTCTCGTGGTCTTCACCTCGGGCACGACCGGTGAACCGAAGGCGATCATCCGCAACCGCCGCTCCTGGCGGGTGAGCCTTAAGACCGGCCAGGGCTTTTTCGGGCTCGGGCCGGAGACAACGACTTACGCGCCGGGACCGCTGGCGCACGGCCTGACGCTCTACGCGCTTGCGGAAACCTTGACGGCCGGAGCCGAATTCGTCGGCGCCCGGCACTTCGAGGCGGATCAGGCTTTGGCCACGATTGCGGCCACCGGGGCGAAACGGCTGGTGCTGGTGCCGACGATGCTGCGGCGGCTATGTGAGCGCGCGGCCGGTTCGCCGTTGACATCAGTCGGACAGATTACCGTTGCCGGAGCCAAGCTCACGCCGGCGGATCGGGAGGCGGCGAGACGCGCTTTTCCGGAGGCTCAGGTCACGGAATATTACGGCGCCTCGGAACTCGGCTTCATCAGCGTTTCCCAGGCGACGGACAGGCACACGCCCACAGCAGTCGGAAAGGCCTTTCCGGGCGTTCGCCTGGAGATCCGGGACGAGAGAGGCGAGCGCCTTCCCGCCGGAGAAACAGGCACGATCTTCGTCGAAAGCGAACTGATATCCGACGGTTACATCGCGGGCGGCGACGGAGCGGGATTCCGCCGGGAAGGAAAGCTCGCGACGGTCGGCGACCTCGGTTTCCTTGACGAAGACGGTACGCTGCACCTCATCGGCCGGGCGGGCGGAATGGTGGTCTCGGGCGGGAACAACATCTTTCCATCGGAGGTGGAGACCGCGATCCAGGGGGCCGGCGGCGTGAACGCGGCCTTTGTCTTTGGTCTCGATCATCCGGATCTCGGCAGCGAGCTTGCGGCGGTGATCGAGCCTGGCGACGGATTCGATCATGCGGCACTCGAACGTCATCTTGCCGCCGACCTGCCGCGCTACAAGCGCCCGCGCAGGATATGGCTCTGCCGGAAGATGCCCATGACCGCCTCCGGCAAGGTCGCGGCCGGGGAGCTTCGCCAATGGATTGCGACGGAGAACAGCGCCCTTGAACGCCTCGTCTGACCCCGCTCGCACCCCGGTCGTTATCGCCGCGCTGCGGACGCCGATCGGCCGCGTCAACGGCAGCCTTGCTGCGGTCGAACCGGCAAGCCTTGCCGCCTTGCTGATCGAAAGGATCATTGCGGATACGGGCATCGACCGGGCAGAGATCGACGACGTGCTCGTCGGTAATGCCGCCAACAGTGCCGGCAATCTCGCGCGCCTGGCCGCCCTCGAGGCAGGATTGCCCGTCGCAATTCCGGGCGTCACCGTCGACCGTCAATGCGGTTCGGGGCTGGAGGCGATTGTCCTTGCGGCCCGGCAGATCCAGGCCGGCGCGGGGCGCTTCTACCTTGCCGGGGGCACCGAGAGCGCCAGTCGCGCCCATATCCGCCTTCGGCCCCCGCTCACGCGCGGCGAAGAGCCTCAGCCGGTCAAGCGCGCGCGGATGGCTCCCGACTCGATCGGCGATCCGGATATGGGCGTTGCGGCGGAGAACGTCGCCACTGCCTGCGGCATCTCGCGTGAGCGGCAGGATCGTTTTGCGCTCGAAAGCCACCGACGCGCCGTTGCGGCCGAAGCGGAGGGCCGGTTCTCGCGCGAGATCGTGCCCGTGCCGACACCAGAGGGGCCGATCGCCAGGGACGAATGTCCTCGCGCAAACGCCTCTGCCGAGACGCTCACGCGACTGAGGCCGGTTTTCGTTGCCGGCGGCACCGTCACCGCCGGAAATGCCTGCCCGGTCAATGACGGCGCGGCGATGGTACTGATGACGAACCTCGCGGAGGCGCGGAAGCTCGGTGCGCGCTTCGGCCTCGCTTTCACCGATGCTGCGACGGCCGGCGTCGAACCGAAGCTGCTCGGCCTCGGCCCCGTCCCCGCCATGGCGAAGCTTCGCGCGCGCAATCCCGCGCTCGATGTGGCCCGCATCGATTTCATCGAATTCAACGAGGCCTTTGCCTCGCAGGTTCTCGGGAGCCTCGACCAGCTCGATATCGCACCCGAACGCGTCAATCGCGACGGCGGCGCGATCGCGCTCGGCCACCCCTATGGCGCTTCCGGCGCCATTCTCGTCGTCCGGCTGTTTTCGCAGATGTTGGCGGCTTCATCCCCGGCCGAGGGGCTGGCCATGATGGGCATCGGCGGCGGGATGGGGATCGCCGCCCACTTCAGCAGCTGCAGACCGGATCAGGCGGCATAGCCGGCGAGCCATTCCCGGGTGGGAGCCGGCAGCTGTACCGGTTGATGGCGGGCACGGTCGACGGCCACCCAGACGATCTCCACCTCGGCAGCAAGTTTGTCGCCGGTCTCGACGCGCACGGCAAAACCTATCGAGCTGCCGCCGATCTTCGCGACGGTGACCGTAAAGCGCGCGGGCTCGTCGAAGCGCAGACCGCGATGGAAGATGCAGGCGGAGCGGCGGACGAGATAGGCCGGTTCTTCCGCGATTGCCGGCCGGTGCCGCCAGAGATTGGCAAGTGCGGCCTCCGCATGCGCATAATAGGCCGCATTGTGCATATGGCCGTGCATGTCTATATCGCGGAACGGAATGCGAATTTCCGTGACATTTTCCCGCTCTGTGCCGTCCATGCGAGGCTCCCCGATGCGCTCCACACTCGTTAGACAGTTTGGCGACCCCGGACAAGTCATCGAGCTCGTCGACGCACCCCGCCCTGCCCCAGGCGCGAGCGAAGTCGAGGTCGAGATATCGCTCGCGGCAATCAATCCTTCGGACCTGATCCCCGTTTCGGGCGCCTACAGCGCGCGCACCGCCCTGCCTTTCGTCCCCGGCTTCGAGGGCGTCGGCATCGTCAGGCGCGTCGGGCCGGACGTGCAAGGTTTCAAGGCCGGAGACCGGGTCGTCCCGATCGGCGCGAGCGGGCTTTGGCAGCAATTCCTCCTCCGTCCGGCCGAGTGGTGCTTTCACGTGCCGGACGGGATCGAGGACGCACAGGCGGCGATGAGCTATGTCAATCCGCTAACGGCGTTGAGGCTTGCCGAAGCGCTGCGGGAGCATTTCGGATCGCTCGAGGGCATGGATGTCGGCATGACCGCGGCGGGATCGGCCATCGGCGGCATGCTGATGAAGCTGCTTGCGCTCGAAGGCGCGGTGCCGACGGCCATGCTTCGCAGCGACAGAAGCCGCGGCCGTCTCGGCGAGACACACCGGATCCTGGTGGCCGACAGCGGCGACGGCCTTATGGGCAGCCAATTCGATGCGGTGTTGGATGCCCTCGGCGGCACGCTGGCGGGCGAACTGATCGGGCGGTCCATCCGCCCCGGCGGGACCTTCATCCAGTATGGAGCGCTCAGCGGCGCACCCGTGCCGCAGACGGCGATCAGCGGCCGGCCGGACATACGCTTCACGTTTCTTTGGCTGAGAACCTGGGTGCATTCCGCCGGCCGGGAGGCACTCGAAGCCGCTTTCCTGCGCAGCTTCGCCGGACTGCAGAGCGGCCTCTTTACCAGCCCTATTGCCGCCGCCTACCCCTTGAGCCGGCTTGCCGACGCCCTTGCGCATCAGGCCGACCCGCGTCGCGACGGCAAGATCCTGCTCGATCCGCGCTGTTGAAAATCGGCAGTTTCGCGTCGCCCACCATGGATTTTGACAGGCATGCGCACTAGTTTCGCCGGATGACCACGCATCTCTACGAAAACCCGGTCTTCCTGAAGCACGAGGTCCCGGAAGGGCACCCCGAGCGGCCGGATCGGCTGAAGGCCTTGAATCTTGCGTTGGAGCATCCGAATTTTGCGGATCTCGAGCGGGTCGAGGCATCGAAGGGTGACGAAAATCTGGTGTTGCTCGCCCACACCGAAGAGCACCTGCTGGGGATCAAGCGGGACATTCCGGACGAGGACATCAACCAGATCGAGTCCGATACCTATGCAAGCCCGCAAAGCCTCGAGGCCGCATTGACCGGTATCGGCGGTGCTGTGGCGGCCGTCGACGCGGTCTTCGCCGGCGAAGCGGACAATGCCTTCGTGGCAGCCCGCCCGCCCGGCCACCACGCCGAGAAAAACAGGGCCATGGGCTTCTGCTTTTTCAACAATGTAGCGATCGCCGCGCGCTACGCGCAGACGGCGCATGGTGCGGAACGTGTTGCCATTGTCGACTGGGACGTCCACCACGGCAACGGCACACAGGACATTTTCTGGGACGACCCGTCGGTGCTCTTCTGCTCCACGCATCAGATACCGCTCTATCCCGGCACCGGTGCCAAGGACGAGACGGGCGTCAGGAACAATGTCGTCAATGCGCCGATTTCGCCCAACAGCGGCAGCGAGCATTTCCGCGATGCCTTCCGATCGCGCGTGCTGCCCGCGCTTGAAAATTTCCGGCCCGATTTCCTTCTGATTTCCGCCGGCTTCGACGCCCACCACCGCGATCCATTGGCCCAGATCAATCTCGTCGGCGAAGATTTCGACTGGGCGACGGGTCGCCTCCTAGACGTTGCCGGCAGGAGCGCCGGAAACCGCATCGTCAGCCTGCTCGAAGGCGGTTATGACCTGCAAGGGCTCGCCGAGTCGGCCGGCCTGCATATTCTGAGATTGATGAGAGGGTAATTCATGAACAACAATGCGCAACCGGACGTTTCCGCCCTCTCCTTCGAGCAGGCCGTCGAGGAATTGGAACGTATCGTTTCGGCGCTTGAACGCGGCGACGTCGCACTCGACAAATCGATCGAGATCTACGAGCGCGGCGAGGCCCTGAAGAAGCACTGCGAGGCCCTGTTGAAGGCGGCAGAGGATCGTATCGAAAAGATCCGCCTCGACCGCGCCGGCCGGCCGCAGGGAGTCGAGCCGCTCGACGCGGAGTAGCCTTCATTCCAGGCGAGATTCGCCCCCTCATCCGGCCTGCCGGCCACCTTCTCCCCGCGGGCGGGGCGAAGGGACAAGCGGCACGCATCGGTGCAAAAGTCCCTCTCTCCGCTTGCGGGACTCGGAACAGGAAACGCTCCGTCTCCCGATTGCCGCTACCGAACCGGAAGCACTGAGGGTAATCTTCAGCCAATGCCATCAACCGGAGCGCCTGCCATGTCCTTCTTTCCCGGTCCCGATCCGCTCGCCGGAGACAAGCCCGCCTGCGACGCAATCGAGCATCTGATCATCCCGCGCACCAGCGATATCGGCGGCCTGCAGGTCAGGCGGGCGCTGCCGACCGCGAAACGCCGGCTCGTCGGTCCTTTCATCTTCTTCGACCGGATGGGCCCGGCGCTGCTGCGTGCCGGCCAGGCGATCGACGTCCGCCCGCATCCGCATATCGGCCTTTCGACCGTCACCTACCTGTTCGACGGCGAGATCAAGCACCGCGACAGCCTCGGCACCGAAATGGTCATTCGCCCGGGCGACGTGAACCTGATGACCGCCGGGCGCGGCATCGTGCATTCGGAGCGCTCGCCGGAAAACCAGCGCGGGCACGAACGCTCGCTTTCAGGACTGCAGACCTGGCTGGCGCTGCCCGACGCCATGGAGGAGATCGATCCGGTCTTCGCGCACACCGAGGAGCGTATGCTGCCGCATCTTGCCGACGGCGGGGTTCGCGCGCGCGTCGTCATCGGCCAGTTCGAAGGGGCGGCTTCGCCCGTTTCCACCTTTACCGATACGATCTATGTCGACCTCATGATCGAGCCCGGCAAGAGCGCGCCTTTCGCGGCCAACTGGGAAGAGCGGGCGCTCTACATCCTTTCCGGCGAAGCGATCATCGCCGGCGATCATTTCGACAACAATCAGCTCCTCGTATTTCGTCCCGGCGACGAAATCACCATCACCGCAGGGCCTGCAGGCTGTCATGTGATGCTCTTCGGCGGGGCAGCGCTCGGCTCGCCGCGGCATATCTGGTGGAATTTCGTTTCCTCCTCCAAGGAGCGGATCGACAAGGCAAAGGAAGAATGGCGCACGGGACGCTTCGATATCGTTCCGGGAGACGAGGAAGAGTTCATACCCTTGCCCGCAAGCTGATCTCCGTCAAGCTCGCTTTCAGGCGTTGGATCGCGGTGCGGCGGAAAACCGCGCAGGTTTTCCTCATCCCGCTCTTGGTTGAAGCCGCAGGAAAGCCTAATTTTGCATTCAACGGCGATTACCTCTAATAAAGAGCCGTTCCGACGACCCATCAACAATGCGCGCGCCTGTCTCCGGCGCGCATGAGGCATGCAGCGTGACACAACTGCCAACCAACCCGATGCCGGCAACTCCCCTGCTCGATAAGGTCGAATATCCCGACGATCTGAAGAAGATCGACGACAGGGATCTGCCGCAGCTGGCGGCCGAATTGCGTGCCGAGATGGTCGATGCCGTGTCGCGCACCGGGGGGCACCTGGGCGCGGGCCTCGGCGTCGTCGAACTGACGATCGCAATCCACAAGATCTTCGACACGCCGCATGACCGTCTGATCTTCGATGTCGGACACCAGTGCTATCCGCACAAGATCCTGACCGGCCGGCGTGATCGCATCCGCACCTTGCGCCAGGAAGACGGGCTCTCGGGTTTCACCCGGCGGGCGGAAAGCGAATACGACCCCTTCGGCGCAGCACATTCCTCCACCTCGATCTCGGCCGGTCTCGGCATGGCTGTCGCCGCCGAACTCGACGGCAAGAGCCGCAATGTGATCGCGGTGATCGGCGATGGCGCGATGTCGGCCGGGATGGCCTTCGAAGCGCTCAACAATGCCGGCGCGCTCGATGCGCGCCTCATCGTCATTCTCAACGACAACGACATGTCGATCGCACCGCCGACCGGCGCGATGAGCGCCTATCTGGCGCGACTCGCCTCCGGGCGGACCTATATGGGCATTCGCGAGGTCGGCAAGAAACTCACCGCTTATCTCGGCAAGACCGTCGACCGGGCGATCACCCGCGCGGTGGAGCATGCCCGGGGCTATGTCACCGGCGGCACGCTCTTCGAGGAGATGGGTTTCTACCATATCGGCCCG
Source organism: Ensifer meliloti (assembly GCF_030064585.1). Classification (NCBI taxonomy): domain Bacteria; kingdom Pseudomonadati; phylum Pseudomonadota; class Alphaproteobacteria; order Hyphomicrobiales; family Rhizobiaceae; genus Ensifer; species Ensifer meliloti. The sequence goes on along the minus strand of NZ_CP120365.1, from coordinate 3,240,903 downwards.
ATCGACGGACACTCCTTCGACCACCTGCTTCCGGTCCTGCGCAACGTTCGCGACAATGCGAAAGGCCCCGTCCTGATCCATGTGGTCACGCAGAAGGGCAAGGGCTATCCGCCGGCCGAAGCCGCGGCCGACAAGTATCACGGCGTCAACAAATTCGACGTGATTACCGGGGCTCAGGCGAAAGCCAAACCCAACGCCCCCGCCTATACCTCCGTCTTCGCGGACGCGCTCACGCAGGAGGCGAGCCTCGACGACAAGATCGTCGCGATCACCGCCGCCATGCCGTCCGGGACGGGCCTCGACAAGTTCGCGTCGGTGCATCCCTCGCGCTGCTTCGATGTCGGCATAGCCGAGCAGCATGCCGTGACCTTCGCGGCCGGCCTTGCGGCGGAGGGATACAAGCCTTTTGCGGCGCTTTATTCCACCTTCCTGCAGCGCGCCTATGACCAGGTTGTCCACGACGTGGCCATCCAGGGTCTGCCGGTCCGCTTTCCGATCGACCGCGCCGGTTTCGTCGGCGCCGACGGGCCGACCCATGCCGGCTCCTTCGACACGACCTATCTGGCGACACTGCCGGGCTTCGTCGTCATGGCGGCGGCCGACGAGGCGGAACTGAAGCATATGGTGCGCACCGCCGCGGCCTACGACGAGGGTCCGATTTCGTTCCGCTATCCGCGCGGCGAGGGCGTCGGCGTCGAGCTGCCGGAGCGCGGCGAGATCCTTGCGATCGGCAAGGGCCGGATCGTCAAGCAAGGGAACAAGGTGGCGCTGCTTTCCTTCGGCACACGGCTCGCCGACTGTCTGCTGGCGGCGGAAGACCTGGATGCGGCCGGCCTCTCGACGACCGTCGCCGACGCCCGCTTCGCCAAGCCGCTCGATCATGATCTGATACGCCAGCTTGCCCGCCATCACGAGGTTCTGATCACCATCGAGGAAGGGGCGGTCGGCGGTTTCGCAAGCCACGTCCTGCAGTTCCTGGCGGAAGAAGGCCTCATCGACGGCGGCCTCAAAGTGCGCCCCATGGTGATGCCCGACATCTGGATGGAGCAGGCAAAGCCGGAGGCGATGTATGCCCGTGCCGGGCTCGACCGTGCCGGCATCGTGTCCACCGTCTTCAAGGCGCTCGGCCAGAAGCACGGCGTCGGCCTCGGCGCCGCCGGCTGAGCCGCCAAGAGTTCGCTTGCATTGCGCGGCGGGACGCGCGATGACGGCCCATGTCCCAAGATACACAGATGACGATCCGCCTCGATCAATTGCTCCTGAACAGGGGCCTGGTGGCCAGCCGCGCCCGCGCCCGTGACGCGATCCAGCGGGGAACCGTGAAGGTCGACGGCCGCACCGTGACCAAGCCGGCTTCGACCTTCGCGCAAGGCGTGACGCTCACCATTGACGATCCGGCGCAGGATTATGTTTCGCGTGCGGCACTGAAACTCGTCGCGGCGCTCGATCATTTCGGCCTCGATCCATCGGAGCAGACCTGTCTCGACGTCGGGGCTTCGACCGGCGGCTTTACCGAGGTGCTGCTGAAGCGCGGCGCCGCGCATGTGGTCGCCGTCGATGTCGGCCACGGTCAGATCCATCCGCGCGTCGCCGAAGACCCGCGCGTGACGAATATCGAGGGCTTGAACGCCCGGTCCATGACGCGCGGCGACATCAATGAGCGCGCCATCACTTTCATCGTCTCGGACGTCTCCTTCATCTCGCTGAAGCTGGCGCTGCCGCCGGCCCTCGGCCTGGCGGAACCGGGCGCCTGTTGCATCCTGCTCGTCAAGCCGCAGTTCGAGGCCGGCCGCGATGCGATCAGCAAGGCCGGGCTGCTGAAGGATCCGGAGAGCGCTCCGGCGGTGGCAGCCGAACTCGAGCGGTGGCTTGTCGAGGACATGGGCTGGCGAAGCCTCGGCCTGATCCCCTCGCCCATTGCCGGCGGTGACGGCAACAGCGAATTTCTTCTGGCGGGGCGCAAGCCATGAGCACCGGGACCGTGACCATCTATCGACTCGGCGCCCAAGGCGACGGCGTCGCTCGGACGGAAGCCGGGCCCGTCTTTGCACCGTTCACGCTCCCCGGCGAAACCGTCTCGCTCGCGGTCAACAAGGCGAACGGGACGCTGATCTCGCTGAAGGAGGCTTCCCCGGAGCGGGTGGAGCCGCCATGCCGGCATTTCGGGCCGGACGGCGTCAACGGGACGTGCGGCGGCTGCACGCTGCAGCACGCATCCGACGCGCTCTACCACGCCTTCAAGCGCAATCTCGTCATCGACGCCTTGAGCTCGAAAGGGCTGACGCCGGAAGTCGGAGCACTCATCATCGCACGGCCCGGCGATCGCCGCCGCGCCGCTTTCACCGCCCGGCGGACGGAAAAGGAACTGCTGCTCGGCTATAACCAGATGCAGAGCCATCACATCGTTTCGATCGGCGAATGTCCCATCACCAGCCCGGGCATCGTCTCGCGGCTGGTGACCATCCGCAAGATCGCCGCGGCCATGGCGTCGAGCGCCGAACCATTCCGTATCACCGTGCTCGAAACCGATACCGGCCTCGATCTCGCCTTCGAGGGACTGAAGCTCAGCGACCCGCAGCGGCGCTCGGCCGTCGATGCCGTTCTTGGCGAGCGGGGTATCGCGCGCGTCAGCTTGAATGGCGAAATCGTCGTCGAGCCGCTCAAGCCTGCGATCGATTTCGACGGCGTGACGGTTTCGCCGCCGCCCGGCGCCTTTACCCAGGCGACGCGGCCCGCCGAGGACGCCATGGCGAAGCTGGTGTTGGCTCACGTCGGCAAGGCGAAGCGCGTTGCCGACCTCTTCGCCGGCATCGGCACTTTTGCGCTGAGGATTGCACGAACGGCACGCGTTCACGCGGTGGAAGGCGAGGACAGGGCGGTGAGGGCGCTGGATTTCGCCGCACGCAACACCCAGGGACTGAAGCCGGTGACCGCCGAGAAGCGCGATCTTTTCCGCCGGCCAATGATGGCGCAGGAATTGAAAGCCTTCGACGCCGTGGTCTTCGACCCGCCCCGCGCCGGCGCCGAAACGCAAAGTCACGAGCTTGCCCGATCCGGCGTGAAGAAGATCGCCGCCGTCTCCTGCAATCCGGTGACGCTCGCGAGGGACCTTTCGATACTGACCGCAGCCGGTTATCGCATTACGGGGGTGACGCCGATCGACCAGTTCCTCTGGTCGGCCCATGTGGAAACGGTAGCGACGCTCGAAAAGTGAAAAAGGCCCGGTGACGAACCGGGCCTTGTTAGTTTTACGATTCCAGCCGGAAACCGCTGCACATTTTTCTTGGAATTGCCGTCAGGCTGCGCGGCGGCGGCTCGTGGCCTGGTAAGAGGCCGCTTGCGTCTCGCCCAGTATAAACTGGGCGAGCAGCGCGTTGAGCGCCGCTGCCTCGGATGCGAGACCGTGACTGGCAGCCGTCTGCTGCTCGACCATGGCGGCATTCTGCTGGGTGCCCTGGTCCATCGTGTTGACGGCCGTGTTGATCTCCTGGAGACCGGTCGACTGCTCGCGCGTCGCCGTTACGATCGCGCTTACATGCTTGTTGATCTCCTGCACCTCCGCGACGATCGCCTGCAGCGCCCGTCCGGTATCACCGACCAGCGTCACGCCGGAATGCACCTGCTCGCCCGAGGTGGTGATCAGCGCCTTGATTTCCTTGGCGGCATTGGCCGAGCGTTGGGCGAGTTCGCGCACTTCCTGGGCGACGACAGCGAAACCCTTGCCCGCCTCGCCGGCCCGTGCCGCTTCGACGCCGGCATTGAGCGCCAGGAGATTGGTCTGGAAGGCGATGTCGTCGATGACGCCGATGATGTTCGAGATTTCTCCGGACGATTTCTCGATGGCGTGCATGGCCTCGACCGCATTCTGCACCACCTCGCCGGACTTCTCCGCACCGGCACGGGTGCGGGCGACCAGCGCACCGACTTCCTCGGCCCGGTGGGCGGAATCGCGGACGGTGGTGGTGATCTCCTCGAGCGCAGCGGCCGTTTCTTCGACGGATGCCGCCTGCTGTTCGGTGCGGCGTGCGAGGTCGTCGGCGGCCGAGCGAATCTCCGTCGCGCCCGCGTCGATCGCGCGGGCATTGGCGCCCACTGCGCAAAGCGTGTCGTGCAGCTTGGCGACCGAGTTGTTGAAGTCTTCCCGGAGGCGATCCAGGCGGTCAGCAAAGGGACTGCCGATCCGATAGGCGAGATCGCCGTCGGCCAGCCGTCCGAGACCCGTCGCCAGCGCATCGACCGCATGCTGAACCTCGGCGGCATCGCGGGTCTTCTGCGCCTCGCGCTCGAGACGCTCGCGCTCCGAAAGCGAACGGTTGGAATCGGCCTCGTCTTCGAGGCGCTTCCGTTCGACCGCATTGGCACGGAAAACGGCGACGGCCGCCGCCATCGACCCGATCTGGTCGCGCCGCTCCTCTCCCGGGATCGTAACGTCGAGACTGCCGGCTGCGAGCTTCTCCATGGCACCGGTCATGTCGGTTACCGGACGGATGACGAGGCGGCTCAGAAGCGTCGCGAGGAAGGCGATCATCGCGCCGACCGCCAGGATCGTGGCGATCGTCGCGGCGACGCGGAACTGGCTGATCGCCGAATAGGCGACATCCGCATCGAGCGCGAAGCCGACATACCACTCGACCGACGGAAGCCCCTTCACCGGCACGAAGCTCACGAGCATCGGCTTGCCGTCGAGCTCGGTGTGCATGATCCGGGCGCCGATCGCCGGCGTATCCACCGGGAAGGCGTCGGCGAGCGTCTTCGTCACGAGCTTGGCATTGGGATGAACCAGGATCTGACCATCCTTGTTGGCGAGGAACGCAAAGCCTTCGCCGCCGACATCGATGCCGTTGACCATGGAAACGAGGGCCTTGAGCGAGAAATCGCTGCCCGTCACACCGTAAAGCTTGCCCTCGTGCTTCACCGGTACGGCGGCGCTGATGATCAGGTCGCCGCTCGACGCGTCGACATAGGGTTCGGTGAGGACGCGCGCATCGGCCTTTACCGCCTGCTGATACCAGGGGCGCTGGCGCGGATCGTAACCGTCGGGCATCTTCGAATCCGGCCAGATCATGAACTGGCCGCTCTCGTTGCCGACATAGGTGGAGATGAATTCGCCGGTCAGCACGTCGTTCTTCAGGACGCTCCCGATGGCGGCTTCGTCAGCCACCTGGCCGGCAGCGTCCGCCGCCATCGCGGTCAGCGTCACACGGCCGTTCAGCCAGTTGGCGACGCTCTGCGCCGCCTGATTGCCGGAGGAAGCGATATCCTCCTCCACTGCTTTCGTGGTGGTGGCGCGCTGGAGACTGTCGATATAGACGGAAAAGCCTGCAAAGGCGCCGACGACGACGCAGGACGCGGCAACGAGAATGCGCGTCATGAGATTCGATCGTTTGGACAAGGTGGGGCTCCCTGAAAGAGGCGGCATCGCCGCCGGGGATGAGCTCGTGATGATCTTCCCGGGCGCGACGGATCGGCCGCTGAGCGACTTGAAGGACGGCGGGAAAACGATGGGACATGCCGCAAAGGCGGAGCCGGCAATGCTTCATGCGGCCGGGGGCCTCGCGTGCCGCAAAATTCCTGCGGCGCCGAAGGAGACCTACTGCGGCTGGACGCTAGCGGGAGCTATTTAAGAAGCGATTAAAATTGCTCCATGAACGTCGCAATGGCCGGAAGCGACCGCCCTACCGGCGCATGAAGGCTTCGAACGCGGCGCGCGCCTCGGCGCTTTTCAATTGCGCGGCAAAATGCTTCGCCTCCTCCTCGATCCGGGCAAGCACATCGCTGCGGTCGCCGCGAATGAGGTCGCGGGCGATGCGCAGCGCTTCCGGCGGTTTTTTTGCGAGGCGCGCTGCAGCTGAAAGCGTCTCCTCCTCGACGGCGGTCTCTTCCACGATCTTCCAGATCAGCCCGGCCTCGCGCGCACCGGCGGCGTCAAGCGGCTCGCCGGCTGCAAGCAGGGCAAAGGCGCGCTGATGGCCCATGATGCGCGGAGCGATCAGGCTCGAGGCCGCTTCCGGAACGAGCGCCAGATCGACGAAGGGGGTCTTGAACACCGAGCGGGCGGAGGAGACCGTCAGGTCGCAATGGAGGTGGATGGTCGTTCCGATGCCGATCGCCAGTCCGTCGACGCCGGAAACGATCGGTTTCGTCGCGCCGGCAAGCGCCCGCAGGAAATCCAGAACCTCGCCCCCCATGCTGCCCCCCATGGCGAAGGCGAGGAAGTCGGCCATGTCGTTGCCGGCCGAGAAGCACCCTTCCGTTCCGAGGAATGCCATCGCGCGAATGGCGGGATCCGTTCCGGCAGCGGTTAGCGCCTCCGTCATCCTGGCGTACATCTGGCGGGTGATGGCGTTCTTCTTCTCCGGCCGATTGAACCGGATGAGCTGAACGCCGGGATAGGCTTCCGGCCGTTCGACGAGCACGTGGTCGGTCATGAGGATTCCTCAGTCGAGTATGGAACGGGCAGCGGCAAGGCTCTCTGCGCCGTTGACGACGCGGTCCTTGAGCGCGCTCGTCTCCGAAAGCAGATTTTCCGCTGCGAAGCGGCAAAGTGCAACGCGCCGGTCCTGCCCCCCGTCACCGGCTTCGGCGAGCCCGCCCTTGGCGAGATAGACTCCGGTCAGCACGAGGCCGAACAGGCGTTGATAGGCGGTCGCGCCGGAGAGCGCCTCGGCGAGCTTTCCGTCGCGCAGCCTCGAAAGCAGCCAGTCAGTCGCCCCTTCGAGATCCGCAACCGCCGCATCGAGCCGTGCGGCCGTTTCGCCGAAGCCTTCCCTGTTCGACGCGGCGACGGCAGCGGCGACCTCCCGGAGTTCGGCGATGAAGCCGCGCACCTGTGCGCCATCGGAAAGCGGCAGCTTGCGGGTGACGAGGTCGATCGCCTGGATGCCGTTGGTGCCTTCGTAGATCGGCGCGATGCGGGCATCGCGAAGATAGCGCGCGGCCCCGGTCTCCTCGATGAAGCCCATGCCGCCATGGACCTGAATGCCCATCGACGCGACATCGACGCCGGCATCGGTGGCGAAGGCCTTGGCGATCGGCGTCAGCAGGCTCGAACGCTCCTGCCACTGGCGGGCGTCCTCCCCTTGCGCGGCATGCGCCATGTCGACGGCGTGGGCGCAGGCATAGGCGATGGCGCGCGACCCTTGGGTCAGCGCCTTCATCGTCAGCAGCGTGCGGGCAATATCCGGATGCTCGATGATCGGACTCATGCCGTCGCCGCTCCACCCGGGCGCGCGGCCCTGCGTGCGCTCCTTGGCATAGGCGATCGCCTTCTGGGTGGCGGCCTCCGCGATCGCGACGCCCTGCATCCCGACGGCAAGCCGCGCATTGTTCATCATCGTGAACATGCAGGCGAGACCCCGGTTTTCCTCGCCGACCAGATAGCCGATCGCCCCCTTCTCGCGGCCGAATTTCCCGTCGCCGTAGATCATGGTGCAGGTCGGCGATCCGTGGATGCCGAGCTTGTGCTCCAGCGAATGGCAGAAAACGTCGTTGCGCTCGCCAAGCGAACCATCCTCGTTGACGAGGAACTTCGGCACGAGAAACAGCGAAATGCCCTTCGTCCCGGCTGGCGCATCAGGTAGCCGCGCGAGTACCAGATGGACGATATTGTCGGTGAAATCGTGCTCGCCCCAGGTGATGAAGATCTTCTGCCCCCGGATGCGATAGGTGCCGTCGTCGCGGCGCTCTGCGCGGGTCTTGAGCACGCCGAGGTCCGAGCCGGCATGCGGCTCGGTCAGGTTCATGGTCCCCATCCATTCGCCCGACACCATCTTCGGCAGGAAGGTCGCCTTCAGAGCGTCGGTGCCGTGCTTCTCGAGCGCTTCGATGGCGCCCATGGTGAGCGTCGGCGCAAGTGCGAAGGCCATTGAGCCGCTGTTCCACATTTCCATGGCGGCGACGTGCAACATGTGCGGCAGGTTCTGCCCGCCGAAAGCTTCCGGAGCCGTCAGGCCGTTCCAGCCGCCGGCAATCCAGTTGCGGTAGAGTTCCCGCCAACCCTCCGGCGTCTTCACGGCGCCATCGACGAGCCGCGACCCCTGCCGGTCGCCCTCGTCGCCGAGCGGCGCCACCTCTTCCGAGGCGAAGCGCCCGGCCTCGCCGAGGATCGCGTCGACAAGGTCCTCGCCGAGTTCGCCGAACGTCCCGGCGTCGAGAGCCTCGGCCATGCCGGCAACATGCTTCAGGGTGAATGCGATCTCCTCGACCGGTGCCTTGTACATGGTGCTCCTCCCCTGCTTCCGCCGGCGCCTATTGGATGGGCGGCAGACTAGCTAATTTTACGTGAACGTCAACGTCACTCACCACATCCGGACGGCCACTGCGGCCGGGCAACTTTAACAAAACTGTCACGGGCCGCGAATAGAAGCCGTCTCGACCGATCCGGCCGAGGCACTGCGATGAATCTGATCTCACCCGATATACCGGGCCTCGTCTGGGCCTACCGGTTCGTACCGGGAGAAAGCCGGTGCCGGCGCATAGCCGCCGATTCGCCCGTCGAGAGCCTTGAGGCAGGCGAAGACTGGGTCTGGCTGCACCTCGCGCTCAGCGACGCACGCACACCGGCGCTGATCGAGCGCATCGGAAATCTCCCGCAGGAGGCAATCGCCACCCTGACGAGTCACGACACGCAGGCCGCGATCACGGTGGCGGACGACGTCGTGCACGGCACTCTGGTCGATTTCGAGCGGACATTCGATGCGGTGACGCAGACGATCGGCTGGCTTCATTTCGCCGTCAGCGACCGGATGATCATCACCACGCGCCTGCATCCGCTGAGAAGTGTCGATCGCGTGAAAGCGGCCGTGGAGAAGAGCGCCAGATGCCGCCGCCCTATCGACCTCTTCGAGATGCTCGTCATGGAGTTCCAGCGCACTCTGATCACGCTGGTGCTCGAGCTGACGGAGGAATTGAACGTCATAGAGGACCATGTCTATGGGGAGGCCGGGCACAGCAAGCAGCCGGGCCTGGCGCCATTGCGCCGGACCGTCGTGCGGCTGCACCGGCACCTGCGGACGGTGCTCGCCCTGTTGCGCCGGGCCGGAGCCCTGGAAGAGGACGAGGTACCGCCGGGCTTTATCGACGTAGCCGAGAGACTTTCGGATCGGCTGGAGGCCGTCGACCGCGATGTCTTCGCCCTCCAGGAACGCGCGAGGCTGCTGCACGAGGAAATCGACAGCAAGATTTCCTCGGAAACGAATCGTCACCTCTATATCCTCTCGCTGATGACCGCCTTCCTGCTGCCGCCAACGCTCGTCACCGGCTTCTTCGGCATGAACACCGGCGCACTCCCCTTTTCCGAGGGCAGCGGCACCGCTTTTGCGGGCATGCTCATTGCCTCGTCCATGGGCCTTGCCTGGATCGTCCTCAAGCGCATCGGCATTATCTGAGAGGCGACCTGCTCAGCTATAGGGCGAATAGCACTGCCGGCGGGGCCGTTGCCTTGGGGAGAAACCGGCTGGCTTCCAGTTTTGCGGTCCGCCGACGGCATCGTTTGGGAGGCGTGAAGGTCAAGCCGCTTGGCGTCTCCCCCCTTGTGGGGGAGATGGCCGGCAGGCCAGAGGGGGTTGAACGCCAAACTCTGCATGCCGCCGAAGACGAATTTGCCGCGAGGATACTGCGCTGCATTCCGAAGATGCGGTCATTACGACTGGGGCATGTAGTCCTGATGGGCGAGCGGGAGAGCAGACCCCCTCTGGCCTGCCGGCCATCTCCCCCACAAGGGGGAGAAATTTTGCGGCGGGCCCTCGCTCCCGCTTCTGCGTTCTGCCCGTGACATCCTTTTGGCATGCGAAGGTCGAACCGCTTATCGTCTCCCCCAAGGCAATGGTCCCGCGGGAGAGTCAGATGTGTATATGCCCTAGTCACCCGAATCTAAAGTTCGGCACATTGTTTTTGCTGGCTTTTCTGGCAGAAGCGTTTGACGGATGCGAGTATTTCGTTGGCGGATTTGACCCACTTGTAGGGCTTGGGGTTTTCGTTGTGCACCTCGATGAAGGCGGCGATGTCCGCCTCCAGATCAGCGGTGGAGCGATGGACGCCGCGTTGCAGTTGCTTGCGTGTCAGTTCGGCGAACCAGCGTTCCACCTGATTGATCCAGCTTGCTGAGGTCGGTGTGAAGTGGACATGCCAATGCGGGCGGCGCGCCAGCCAGGCCTTGATCTTGGGTGTCTTGTGGGTGGCATAGTTGTCCATGACGATATGCACGTCCGGCCCCTCCGGCATGTGCCGGTCGATCTGTTTGAGAAAGTCCAGGAACTCGGTCGCCCGGTGGCGCTTGTAGCATTTGCCGATCACGGCACCGGTCGCAATGTCGAGCGCAGCAAACAGTGATGTCGTGCCATGGCGGGTGTAGGTATGGGTTCGCCGCTCGGCGACACCCGGTGCCATCGGCAGCACCGGCTGCTCCCGATCCAGCGCCTGAATCTGGGATTTTTCGTCCACGCACAATACGATAGCCCGGTTCGGCGGCGAGAGGTAGAGCCCGACGATGTCGTGAACCTTGTCGACAAACAGCGGGTCGGTCGAAAGCTTGAACGTCTCACTCCGATGCGGTTGCAAGCCGAACGCGGCCCAGATCCGGCGGATGGTTGTGTGCGAAAGACCCATCTCGGCGGACATGCTGCGGATCGACCAGTGCGTGGCATCCTTCGGCGTGCTGTTCAGCGTGCGCTCAATCACCTCGGCTACCTGCGCGTCCGACACCGTGCGGGGCCGGCCAGGACGATATTCGTCGGTCAGGCCCTCGATCCGGTCCTTCACAAAACGCCGCCGCCACCGACAGTGTGCTCATGCACCCCGAGCTGCGCGCCGACCTCCTTGCTCTGAAGGCCCTCGGCGCAGAGCAGGATCATCCGGCACCGGTCCGACAGCGACCGCACCGCTTTGTGTCGTCGAACCTGCGCCTCCAGGAAGACTCGTTCTTCCGCGCTCAGAACAACCTCGTCCGCCACCCGGCCCACCATCGCATCATCCTTCAGAACTACTTTAATTAATGATACGAATTACAGTTCCGGGTGACTAGCTTCAGCTATAGGGCGAATAGCACTGCCGGCGGGGGCCGTTATAGGGTTGATAGCTGTTGTCGTAGGCCCTGTAAGAGCGATAGCGATCATAGCACCATTGGACATGCCGGCTGCCGTAGCGCACCGGCGGGCGAACGGCGGGACGGCGCTCGATCACGATGCCGGGTCGGAAGGCAGCGCCCGGGTACCACCAACCGCGGTAATAGCGATAGCCGGGGCGCTGGTAGCGGTAACCACGGTGACCGTTGTAGTAATAGAAGTCGCCATACCGGTAATAGCCACGCCTCGGCGCATACTGAACGTCCGTGACGGCGCTCTCGGCGGCAACCCGCGGGGGCAGAGGCGTGAAAGCCTGCGACGGCACCGCCGATGCCGCCAGCACGATCGCTGCAAGCGCGCCCGAAAGCCATTTGCGTGACATCATTTCCTCCTCGCATTCGATTTCGCGTACAACCGGCCCTTGCAGGGGCGATATACCAAGACTAGAGCAGAAATCGCCGGAAGCAACTGCTGCGCGCGGATGCAGCAATGGAAAAATCCCTCCGCCGGTACAATCCTGGGCGGAATCGGGCCGTCGACTTTGCCTCTTGAGGTCGGTGTACAGAAGTGTTCGCCTCGCGCAGATTGGGGCCGGGGCTGAGATTTACGACCTCTTAACGCTAAGTCGGCAATCTCAGAGAATGGAAAAGCGGGGAATCTCGATCATAGGGATGATCTTGCGCCTGGCGGTCCTCATGGGCCTGACCTTCGCGGCGGCGAACGCACGCGCTAGCGAAGTGGAGCCGTGGAAAGAGCGGCGGAACGCCATCATCGTCGACGCTTACGAGCTGAACAGCATCGACTGGGAAGCCATGCTGAAGGACAAGCGGATCGCGGGCTTCATCGCGAAGGCTTCCGACGGCCTGCCGGAAAGCTACACCTGTACCGGTGACCACGGCGGCGATACGGTTGCCCATTGCAGGACGATGTGGCGCAAATATGCGGTCAGCCGCGAACTCTATCAGACGCGCCGGATGCTCGCGCGCTCGCATGGTCTGCTCTGGGGCGCCTATCATCTGGCAAGGCCTGGCAACCCCGTCGATCAGGCGAACCACTTCATCGACTTTGCCGATCCGCGCGACGACGAGCTGATGGTGCTCGATATCGAAGGGATCGATCCGGAAAAATACATGTCGCTCGAAGACGCCGCGATCTTCGCCGGCCATGTGAAGGCCCGGACGGGGCGCTATCCCATCCTCTACACCAACCACGCAACCGCGAAACACATTGCCGCCAACCGCTTCAAGCATCGGCTTCTTTCGCGCCTTCCGCTCTGGTATGCGCGCTACAAGCCCGATATCCGTAAAGTCTTTCCGATGGGAAACTGGGACCGCTACGCGCTCTGGCAATTCTCCTCGGCGCATAATTGCGGAAAGAAGCGTTGCCCCTATCGGGTGCCCGGCACCCTCGACGATATAGACGTGAATGTCGCCGCGATGAGTGCATCGGCACTGAAGAGCGTCTGGCCTCATGGCGCGCTTCTTCCGGAGAAGCCGCCGGTGCTCACTGTTATCGCCTCGGCCACCGTCGGCACGATCCCGGCGCTGAACGCAAATGCGACGGCCACTCTTTCGCGGCCGCTCGTCATAAGCCGCGCCGAGGCGGAGAGCGGATCAGGAGCCGGCGCCGACGCGACGGTTACCGGCTCCATCGCCGTCAGGGCCGCCGAGGCACGCCTGCCCTACCAATCCGAGCGGCGTTAACTCAGGCCTCGATCTGGACGTCGCTTGTCGGCCGCGAACAGCAGGCGAGGATGTAGCCCTCCTCGATCTCGTCGTCGAGAATACCGCCATTGTGGTTCATCTCGACGTCGCCGGCGATCTTCAACACCCGGCACGTTCCGCAGATGCCGCCCTCGCAGGCGGCCCCGATCCTGACACCGTTGGCGCGGGCCGTCTGCAGGATCGTCTGGCCGGGAACGGCGGTCGCTTCCTTGCCGCTCATGGTAAAGGTCACCCGCGCCGCCCCGGCCCCGGCATCGGCGGTAGGCCCGGCCCGAATTGCAAGTTCCTCGGCCGCCGGCGCCGCGGCGGGCTGGAAACTCTCCTGGTGATAGCGGGCCATGTCGAAGCCCGCCGCTTCCAGCATTGCCCGAACATTGCCCATGAACGGCTCGGGCCCGCAGCAGAAGACGGTTCTTTCCAGGAAATCCGGTGCGAGCATCGGCAACTTCGCCGCGTCTATGCGCCCGCGCAGACCATGCCAGCCATGCCGCGCCTCATGCCCCTCCACGAGGAAGCCGAGATTGAGCCCCGGCATCTGACGGGCGAGAACTTCGAGCTCCGATCTGAAGAGGAGATCGTCCGGGCGCCGGGCGCAGGAAATGAAGGTGACATCCGTTTCCGGCGCGCAGTCGGCCATCCAGCGCGTCATCGACATCATCGGCGTGACGCCCGACCCCGCCGATATGAAGAGATATTTTTCACCGGGATGACGGACGAAGCTGAAGTCGCCGAGCGGCCCGAACGCCTTGAGCATCATACCCGGCTTCAGATTGTCGAACATCCAGCGGGTGCCGATGCTTCCCGGCTGCGCCTTGACCGTGACCGCGACCGAAAGCGGGCGCGATGGCGAGGATGACAGCGTATAGGTGCGCATCACCGGCTCGGCTGCGACGGGCAGTTCGAGTGTCACGAACTGCCCGGGCAGGTAGCGGAACCAGGCCGGCTTGTCGGAGCGGAAGGTGAAGGTCATCACGTCAGCGGTTTCGGCTACGGCCGACATGCACTCCAGCATGTGCTGACGGTCTCTCCAGGGATCGAGCTCGTCGAAATGGTGAAAGGAGCGAGGCATTTCCATGGTCATGCCACCCGCGAGAGATGCGCGGCCCCGCCCTGAAGGCGGTCCAGCATGAAGCTCGAATACCACTCGACGAACTGCATGACACCGCCCTCGTGTTCGGCGGAATAAGGACCCGGCTCATAGGCGGGCGAGCGAATTCCGAAGGCGTTTTCCTCAACGATCTGCCGGTCCTGATCGTTGGTCTCCGTCCAGACGTGCGTCAGTTCGTCTATCGTGTAGTCGACGCCCTCCACCGCATCCTTGTTGACCAGCCATTTGGTCGTAACCTCAGTCAGTTCCGGCCCGAGCGGCAGCACGCGGAAGGTGATCGCATGGTCGCCGAGAATGTGGTTCCAGGTCGTCGGATAATGGAAGAGGAGCAGCGTCCCGATGCCATCGGCGTCTACGCCGGTGGAGAGTTGCTTGCGGACAGCCTTCTGTCCGGACATCGTATAGCTCTCGGCGCCGTTGATCAGCGGCATTCTCGTCATGCGGAACTGGCCCGTGGGCGCGATCTTGAAGGCGCTCGGAAGGCCCGCCGCCTCGCATTTCTGCCAGTGGGCGCCGATTTCCGGATCGTTCATCGCCCCCTGGACACCGGTTACGGTCGGCGCTTCCGGATAGGTACGGCAGAGTTCCGGATGATTGGCGGCGCAGTGGTAACACTCGCGATTGTTCTCCCAGACCAGCTTCCAATTGCCCTTCTCGACGATGGTGCTCTCGAAGGCGACCTTCGTTTCCCCCAGGCGATGCGGCGCGAGATAGGCCGCGACCGTCTCGCGGAACGGCCGGAAGTCCATCGGGTGTTCGGCAAGACTGATGAAGATGTAACCGCCGACGGTCTCGCAGTGGATCGGCTTCAGACTGTGCTCGGCCGGGTCGAAGCCCTCGGGCATCTGCCGCGCGAAGAGCAGGCGGCCGTCGAGTTCGTAGGTCCACTGGTGGTAGGGACAGACGAGTTTGGCGGATGAGCCTTTGTGCTGCGTGCAGACGCGCGAGCCGCGATGGCGGCACGAATTGTGCAGTGCCCGGACCGCGCCCTGCCTGTCTCGAACGATAACGACCGGGTAATCGCCGACCTGCGCCGTGAAATAGTTCCCCGGCCGCGGGACTTCGCAATCATGGCCGATGAACAGCCAATCCTTGTACCAGATCTGCTCCAGGTCCTGACGGTAATAATCAGGATCGACGTAGAAGGCGCGGTCGAGGCTGTAGCCTTCGCGACGGGTCTTCAGCTTGCGCAGCATTTCGGTCTGAATTTCCATGCCCTTGTCCTCGTTTTTCCGCCGTTTCGGAGAGGCAGGACTGGAACCCGCGCCGGCCGCATGGACCCGCAACGCAATTGGCTCCGATCCGGCTGCCCGCCGCAACCAGCTACGGTCTATTTCTGCTTCAAGGCTGGTTTCCGGGCTCTGGAGCCGTCCGCAAGGGACCTGCCCGGCGCCTTCCCGGACGCGGTGTCCAGTGGCCTTCTGCCGTGGCTGTTCGCTCCACCACCGTTGCGGGGGCAGCGCCGGGATTTGACCGGCTTCCCAATTCTCCGCCCTCCCTTCGAGGCGGCACCTTGAGTGTCCTCATCTAAGCCTGAGGACCGGCCCGGCAACTGCCAATAGACGACATCCGATTCCAGAAAGACGACAGCCAGACGCGACACAAGCGGCACGAAGGCATGCAATATTATCCATAACAAACAAGGAAGTAGATGAATGCCTGCGCAGCTGGCGGATTTTTCGGCAGCGCCGTTCATGGCGCGAAGGCGAGTGGCCATTCTGCGACACGGCCCGCCAACACAAGGGTCTGATCGATGCCCGCCCGGTCATACCGGGACCAATTCGTTAACTGTGATGATTTAACGTTCGCCGCGATCAACCCGCTTGCGGACAGGATGGCGCGACGACGCCCATGGCAAAACTCCGATATTACGACGCTGCCGACAAGGCGGCCGCGCCGCCGAAAGCCAAGGCTCACACCGAGTTCCTGCGGACCGGCCGGATCGATAGACGCCGGTGGATGCCGAACGAGCGTCAGTATCTGAGTTATGCCGAGGTGGCGCAGCAGACGGCGCGGAAGCTGACGACAGCGGGCGAGACGACCCACAGGCGAATCAACGGGTTTCATGCCTCGATCCAGTTCCCGAAGATGGTTTTCCATCGCGCGCTCCCCAGCAGTCCGCATCTCGGCTATTGCCACGTGACCGCCGCGAAAACCTGCCTCGCCAATGGGCACGAGATCACCTGGTCCTTTTATTTCGCGAACTTCTTCTGCGAGCTCGGGAACGAGACCCATTTCTTCGACCGTATCCAGCCGGGCTACTCGCGCATGTATTTCGCCGTCGCGATCGAGCCCGACGCCAGCGAGGAACGGATCGTCGTCAACCGCAACGTGCGCGGCAACGGGCTGATTTTCCGGACGCAGGATCCGAAGGTGGCGCTGAAGAACGTGCTGATGCTCGGCGCACGCGACGAAGCCTTGCGCCGGATCGTTCGCAGCCTTTGACAAAGAAAATCGTTCTGTTTTTGCGGTCGCTCCGTTAAGGAAGCGACGGAAAGGATCAGAACGCCATGGCCGAAATCATCGACACGCGCACCGAACCTGAGCGGGCAATCGAGAAAGCCTGCGCGGTTCTATCGGACGGCGAACCGGTCGCGATCCCGACGGAGACCGTATACGGCCTTGCCGCCGATGCCACGACCCCCGATGCGATCAGCCGCATCTATGAGATGAAGGGGCGGCCGCGGTTCAATCCGCTGATTTGCCACGTCTGCGATCTGGCGATGGCAGAGGCGCATGTGACCTTCGATCCGGTTTCGAGACGTCTGGCCGAGGCCTTCTGGCCCGGCCCCCTCACGCTGATCCTGCCGCAGCGGCGGGAGAGCACCGTGCACACGCTCGCGTCCGCCGGTCTCGATACGCTCGGAATTCGCATGCCCGACGGCTTCTCGCGCCGGGTGATCGCCCGGTTCGGGCGGCCTTTGGCAGCGCCGAGCGCCAACACCTCGGGCAAGATCAGCCCCACCAGTGCGGCCCATGTGCAGGCGGATCTCGGTTCCAGGCTGAAGCTCATCCTCGACGCGGGCCCGGCCGCGATCGGCCTGGAATCGACCATCGTCAAGGTCGAGAACGGAAGGCTGCGGCTGCTGAGGCCCGGGGGGCTCGACGCGGCAGAGATCGAAGCGCTGACCGGGCTCGCCATCGAGCGCCCGGAGGCCGCCGGCGCTGTCATCGAGGCGCCCGGCATGCTCGCCTCGCATTACGCTCCCGGTGCCGCTGTGCGGCTCGATGCCGATGAGGTCCGAAAGGGAGAAGCCCTGATCCGTTTCGGCGGAGAGGCGCTTCCCGGTGAAGCCGATGCCGCGATCGTCCTGGATCTCAGTCCGGGCGGCAGCCTGCGGGAAGCCGCCGCAAATCTTTTCGACTATATGAAAAAAGCGGATGCCAGCGGCGCCGCGACCATCGCTTTCGGCCCGATCCCGAGCGAGGGGCTCGGCGAGGCGATAATCGAC
Organism: Ensifer meliloti; assembly: GCF_030064585.1. Classification (NCBI taxonomy): domain Bacteria; kingdom Pseudomonadati; phylum Pseudomonadota; class Alphaproteobacteria; order Hyphomicrobiales; family Rhizobiaceae; genus Ensifer; species Ensifer meliloti. Next base: position 3,223,559 of record NZ_CP120365.1, on the reverse strand, counting down.
CGGCTGCAGCGCGCGGCCGCGCCGCGGGGCTGATGGCCATCGGCACGCTTGAAGCAACCACGTTGATCCGAGGCAGGGCCATGACCACCGTACTTCCTTCTCCCGAACTCATCGCCTCCTTCGTCGATATCGTCGGGCCTGGCAATGCCCTCACCGCACCCGCCGACACGGCACCCTACCTCGTCGAGTCCCGCGGGCTCTACCGCGGCACGACGCCGCTCGTGCTCAGGCCCGGCTCCGTCGAGGAAGTTTCGCTGGTGATGCGGCTTGCGAGTCAGACCCGAACGGCAGTCGTGCCGCAGGGCGGCAATACCGGACATGTGGCCGGACAGATTCCACGCGAGGGCAAAGCCGACGTGGTCCTTTCCCTCGAGCGGCTGAACCGCATCCGCGACATCGACCCGGTCGGCAACGTGATCGTGGCCGACGCCGGCTGTATCCTGGCGGACATCCAGAAGGCCGCCGATGACGTCGACCGGCTTTTTCCCCTGTCACTCGGCTCGGAAGGCTCTGCCCGGATCGGCGGCAATCTTTCGACCAATGCCGGTGGCACTGCCGTGCTTGCCTATGGGAACATGCGCCAGCTCTGCCTGGGGCTGGAAGTCGTGCTTCCGACCGGGGAGATCTGGGATGGGCTCAGACGCCTCAGGAAGGACAATACCGGCTACGATGTGCGCGATCTTTTCATCGGCGCCGAGGGAACGCTCGGCGTCATAACCGGCGCCGTTTTGAAGCTCTTTCCGAAACCACGCGGCCACCAGGTGGCCTTTGCCGGCCTCAGGAGCGTCGAGGACGCACTTACGCTTTTCGATCGGGCAACAAGCGTCTGCGGGCCGGCCCTGACGGGCTTCGAACTGATGCCGCGGCTCGGCATCGAGTTCACCACCCGGCACATAGCCGGCGTCAGAGATCCGATGGAAACGACGCATCCGTGGTACGCGCTGATCGATATCTCCACCTCGGATACCGCCGAAAGCGCGGAACGGATGGTGCAAGACCTTCTCGAAGCCGTCATTGCCGACGGTCTCGTCGAAAACGCGGTCATTGCCCAGAACGAAGCGCAACGCAGAGCGCTCTGGCACATGCGAGAAAGCATGTCGCCGGCACAAAAGCCTGAGGGTGGCTCCATCAAGCATGACGTTTCGGTCCCGGTGTCGAGCATTCCGGCCTTCATGACGGAGGCGGATGCGCTGGTCTCCAAGGCCATCCCCGGCGCGCGCATCTGCGCCTTCGGCCATATGGGCGACGGCAATATCCACTACAACATCTCCCAGCCCGTCGGCGCGGACAAGCAGAGCTTTCTCGATCGGTGGCGCGAGATCAATGCGATCGTTCACGCCGTCGTGCTCAAACATGACGGCTCGATCTCTGCCGAGCATGGCATCGGCCAGTTGAAGCGAGACGAACTCGCGGCGATCCGCTCGCCGATCGAGATCGAGCTCATGCGACGGATCAAGCACGCCTTCGACCCGGCGGGGATCATGAACCCCGATAAGGTGCTGCGCGAGGATCGAGGCGAGTAACGACGGCATCCGGAAGTGCGTGATTCCGGGCCGCCCGCCGTTAAGCCCTACCCGCCCTTCCTGAGCTGCGACAGTTGGAAGAGCGTATCGGCGCTGATGCCGATATTGCTGCCGCTGCCTGAAAGCACCACCACGGCCGGATCGACTTCCATGTTGTTCTCCAGATCGTAGAGCACGGTGAAGCGCGCGAGGAGTTTCTTCAGTTCGGCCGGATCGCTCAGCTTCTCGAGATCGAGGTTCTTCTCGACGATCTTTGCCTGCTGGTCGATGTCCATGGAACTGAATTCGTCGGGCAGGCTGAAGATGGTGCGGAACACTTCGGCGAGCGCATCATCCGCCAGGAGATCGTAGGCGTCGACGAGCGAGCCTGCCTGGCGCTCGAAATAGAGTGCCAGGCGGACACCTGCATTGTCCTCGCCTGCCTGTTCTTCCAGCGACTGGTGCAGATACCGGTCGAGGGTCTCGTAAAGCCCCTGCCGCGTGATGATGACGCTCTTGTCCTCGCGCAGAACATTGCCGCCGCTGTCGAAATTGAACGAGGTGACCAGGGCGATATAGGCCCCGGAGTTCTGCTGCTGATTGATGAAGCTCTTGGGATCGTCCAGATCGGAGGTGAAGATGTCGCGGAGGAAATCGACGGTGACATTCTCGGGATCGATGCCGTTTGCCTCGAGAGCGAAATCGACCAGGCGGGAATCGGCGAGAAACTCGTCGAGAGAGGCGAGTTTGGCGACTTCGGCCGTATAATATTCGGCTTCCGCTTCGGCCTTGGTCTTGTCCTCCTCCGAACCAAAACGGGACTTGTTGACGATGTAGGTCTTGGCGGTCTCCTGGATCAGCGTCTCCGACTGGGCCAATGCCGGAACGCCGATATCGCCCGATGTCGTAAAGTTGAACAGCTGTGCGAGCTTCAAATAACGCTCGTCCTTCAGCGTATAGACGAAGCTTTCCGGATCGGTGAGATCGCTGGTCAGCACCCGCTTGATCGTCCGCGCGCTTTCGGAATCCGGATCGAGGCCGACGGCTTGCAGCGCGAAATCGTAGATCGAAGCCGTTTCGATGAAGTCGCTGACGGACGTCATCTTCTCTACGGCAAGCTTATAGGCGCCGATCGCCTTCTCGTCCGCTGCGTCGTCCTTGTCATTGTAGCGCGTCATGTAACGGCTGGAGGTGAGTGTCGTCTGCTCCGCGGTCTGCGCTGCATCGCCCGCCGCGAGCGTGCCATCCGCCTGGAAGTTGAAGGCCCTGGCGAGCGCCTTGTAGTTCTCGTTGCCCTTGCCGATCGTGTTGATGTAGCTGCTCGGGTCGTCCGGATCGCTGGTCAGGATATTCTTGATCGTCGCCGGCACGATCGTGACCTCGTTGAGATCGAAGGCCGTGCGGATGTAGTTATAGAGGCGCGTATCGGCGACCAGTTCGCTGACGGTCGTGATGCTCGCGATCTTCTCCTCGAAATAGGCCTTGTTCAGGAGCGCCGCCTGGGGCGTGATCCGGGAATTGCTGGAGACGTAGAGTTCATTCATGGTCTTCTTGTGCGCGGCGGTCTGCGCCGATCCCGCGGCCACCGTCCCGTCGGCTTCGAACTGGAAAGCCGCCGCCATCGCCAGGTAATTGCTGGCCGTGGAAATCGACTTGTTGTAGGTGGCTATCTTCGCCTGGAGTTCCAGTTTTTCCGCCTGCGTCGTGCCGCTCTGCTGGAGCTTCGCCTGAGCGTCGGCTCTGGCAGCCTCGAGCTCCGATAGTCTGGGTTCGAGCACGGTGTTCTCATAGCTTTCCGGGTCGTCGGCATTGCTGGAGAGAACCTTGCGGAGCGTTTCACGGGAGTAAGTGCTCTCGTCGATACCGAAGACAGTGAAGACATAGGTCCGCAGACGGTCATTGTTCAGAAGCTGATCGACGCTGGTGACCTTGTCGATCATGACGTTGTAGTAGCGCGTCTCTTCCTTCTGGGTCTCCCCGATGCTGGCGATACTCGTATTATAGAGGCCGATCATCTCGTCGAGCTGCGCTTCGGTCTGGGAAACCGCCGTTCCACCGCTGAAGCTGAACGCCATCGTGAAATCGCGGTATCGTTCGTCCGTCAGCTTGTTGGCAAAGCTGTTGTCGTCGGACAGATCGCTTTCGAGCACCTTCCGCATGAAGGCGACCGACTCGATCATGTCCGCCAGGCCATAGGCCTTCATCGCGTAGGAATAGAGGCGGTAATCGGCTAGGAACTCGTCGACAGAGGCCACACTGCCGATGTTCTCCCTGTAATACTGCGTATCGCGGGCGACGATCGTCTGCTCCGACACGCGCCTCAGGCTGAGCTTCATGTCCCGTGCGATCAGATTGTAGTCGAGATAAGTCGAAACCATGCGTCGCCCGCCAGCAAGGAACGGGGACCGCCGGCGCTCCGACATCCCCTGAAACCACTCCGATGATGACCAAGATCGCGCAGCATGCTTGTGTGTGGCTTTTCCCGCTGGAGCGGGACGAGGAAAGTGAGTGCCCATTTTCCGCTCGCATCCCGCGCCCTGGCAAAGCACGTCGAAAATGCCCGCGGTTTCATTGACGAATGAGAAACCTTGCGGCCTCGGCTTTTGCTAACCATCGGAGACAGCAAAGTTTTTTTAACCGCGAATTTTAAGCCGCCCGGAACGGAGCCCACCTATCCTCAGCCCGTAGAGGACGAAAAGTCCCGACAGGAAGGCCGGGAACGGCTCTCAAGGAAAAACAAGGGCGATATGAAATGCGCAATACACTCTCTCAGCCGGCTTGGGTCGAAACCACGCTCAGACTTGACCCGAAGCGCTTTCCGCAGCAAGCAAGCTACGTGCTGCGCGGGCACACGGGGAATGTCAGCATCAGCCTTGACGAGCGTGGCGCTGTTCTGCGCAAGGTGCTACCATTCAGCGGCCTGCCGCTTTCGATCGCTCTGCCGGCGCGAGCTTTCAAGGGTGTGGCGGCACGGGCAATCGACCATGGCGACGGGGAGGTTACAGTGACGCTCGAACTTCATCACGATGATCCGGATCTCTGTATCCCGCTGCTCGTGGCTCATGATCTTTCGGACATCGCCGCCGATTGGCGCGCCTGGGCCGAAGCCTATCGCATTCCGATGCTCATGGTGGAATCCGACGGGGTCGCGCGGCCGCTCGAGGAACATATCGGCGATGTCCGCACCGCTCCCGCAAAGCCGCGCCGCCGTCATTCCTTCTTCGCCGAGCGCCGCCCGCGTTTTCTCGTGCGCCGCTCCACCGGCAGTCTCGGTATCCAGATGAAGATCGACGGCCGCGAAATCATCGCCCGGGCGTGACCGCAGCGTTCCACGCTGTAAGACATAGATCAGCAAGCCGGCCCTACGACGCTCCGCGTCCTATGGCCGGCTTTTGTATTCAAATGAGCCTCACGAGAAGCGAGAGCACAAGTCCGGCAAAGATGATCAGGCCGACGACGCCGTTGAACTTGAACAGCGCGAGACATTGCAGCGGATCGTGAATGTTCAATACGACGATCTGGTAGGCGAGCATCACCGCGGCAACCAGAAGCCCGACATAGGCGAAGAATCCGGCACCGGCCGCCAGAAAGGCGAAAAGCATCAGGAAAACCGCAATCCCGTATAGCCCGATAAGCCAGGGCTGCGGGTTGTCGCCGAAGCGGCGGGCGGTCGAGCGGACGCCGATCAGCTCGTCGTCCTCCCTGTCCTGATAGGCGTAGATGGTATCATAACCGATGGTCCAGGCGATGGCGGCAGCGTAGAGGCTGATCGCAGCCAGGGAGAGGCTGCCGAACTCCGCGGTCCAGCCCATGATCGCGCCCCAGGAGAAGGCGAGCCCGAGGAAAAACTGCGGCCAGTCCGTGAAACGCTTGGCGAAGGGATAGATCGCGACCAGCGCCAGCGAAAGGAAGCCGAGAAAAATCGTGAAACCGTTGAACTGCAGGAGCACGACGAGACCCACCAGGGCCTGCAACAGCATGAATGCCTTCGCCTGAAAGCGGGTGACGCGGCCGGAAGGCAGCGGGCGCGAACGCGTACGTGCCACTTCCATGTCGATGTCGTGATCGACGATGTCGTTGTAGGTGCAGCCGGCACCGCGCATGGCAATCGCGCCGACAGTGAAGAGAAATATATGGAAAAGGAAGCGCCCGGCCGAGAAGCTGCCGAGCGAAGCCGCCGCCCCGGCCGCCATGGCGGCCGACCAGAGGCAGGGCAACAGCAGCAATTGCCAGCCGATCGGCCGGTCCCAGCGGGCGAGCTGCGCATAGGGCCACAGCGCTCGCGGCAGAACCCGATAGACCCAATTATTGGACGGCGCGTCGTGCACGCGGCCGGAATCGATAAAACTGTTCATGGCCTTTGTTTGGCCCCGCAAAACCCGCCGGTCAAGCGCTCCATTTCATCCCGCCGCCTTCCAGGCGGCCCGTCAGGGAAGCGTGAAATCGAAGCGATAGGTTGCGGTCACCCCGACGAGGAACTGGTCGCGGCTGCCGCGCTCGCGTACGAGGCTTGAATCGGCGGCAGCGCCCATCAATCGCCGATATTCGGCATAGACACCCGTCTCCAGCTTCTCGGTCGCCATCCAGTTGATCTCCGCGCCGAGACCCGCGGAGTGAATACCGCCACCCGGATCATAGGTGCCGAGTCCCGAAGCAGCGGATTCCGCTGCGTTGACACCATAATAGGCGTCGAAATAATCGCTCGATGCCGCCGTCAACCGCGGTCCGGCGGAAATGCGGACGGTGTCGCCCAGATCGGCGAAGGCATCCGCCGCGACATCGGCGACGACCCCGTGATGGCTGCGGATACCCTGACGTATCTCGGCGCGAAGACGCATCCAGTCCGTGGGGTAGACCTCGGCGAAACCGCCGACTTCGCCGCCGAACTTGGGACGGTCTAGTCCGTCAAGATCGCTCGAGTCGTCCTCGTCACGCTCGAAAATCAATTTGCCGACGGCGCCAGCGCGGAAATGTCCCTGGTCGAGCAGGGCGTAGGACATGTTGTCGTTGCGCGACGAAAAGCGCACGGCGCTGCCAGCCTTGCCGAGCGAAACGAGCGGCGCCGCCTGAAGCATGCGCTTCGAAGAGCCTTCATACTCCGGACCGAGAAAACCAGTGGCGCCTATCTTCAGATACCAGTCTCCAGACCATGGGTACCGGCCCTCTTCGGCAGCAACGGCTCCAGCTGCAAGAAGAAAAGCCTGAGACGCAAGAAAAACAACATGAATGCGCATCTATACTCCGAAGAATAGTTCATCAGTGGAGGAAACCTGGTACGTGACTTAAGCACGTATAAGGAGTGACTCCCTAAGTCATACAACGCATTCTTATCTTCGACAAGTCCATGCGATTCCGTTAGACCGATCTTTTCAGCTTCCGCACTCACGCAGCACCGCGGCTATCTCGCAAATTGGACTAAAGGTATTTGAGAATCATCTTGAGTTTATGAAGGCTGCTGTGAGTTGGATAATGGCGTTGTAGCTCTGGTGGGTTTTGTCGGCTGCAATCGCTCCTCATCTCTGTGCTTGTCACATAGAACAAGCCGCGGCGGGTATTCCGAATCTCAACAGGACTTAGAGCAATCCCAGAAAGTGCCGACGCCGTTCAGGTCCGCTGGTCACGCAGATAGACGCTCGGCGGCGCACCCAGCATGCGGCGGAACATGGTCGTGAAAGCCGCGACGTTCTCATAGCCGGCGTCGAGCGCCACCGTGGTGATCGGCTCGCCGTCCGCGATGCGCGGCAGCGAGGCGAAAATGCAGGCATGCTGTCGCCACGTGACGAAGCTCACGCCCGTCTCCTGCCGGAAGAGCCGCGTGAAGGAACGCCGGCTGATGCCCATGCGGGCCGCCCATGCGTCGATATTCGCCGATGCCGACGGCGCCTCCAGAAACTGCCGGCAGAGGGCTGCGAGCTTGCGGTCGCGTGGGAAAGGCAGGCCTAAAGGCCGCTGGTTGAGCCGCGGTATTTCCGTGAGCAGCAATTCCATCATCAGGCTTTCGCGCCGTTCGGACGATGCTTCGTTCCCGGCGCCGACAAGTTCGTCGATGAGGCTGCCGACGAGCGCGCTCATCTCCAGGACGAGAGGCCGGCGCGCCTCGCTTGCCTCCGGCGAGATGTAGATGGAATGCATACGCACATCGCTGACCATCTCGGCCGAATGCTCGATACCCGCGGGGATCAGCAGGGCATGTCCCGGAGGAATCATCCAGCGCCCCCCCGACGTATAGACGAGCACCACCCCCGAACGCGCCCACCAAAGTTGAGTCCGGCTGTGGCTGTGGGAGGGCACGGTGAGCCCGCAGGCGTAATCCCTCCCGATCGCGAGAACGGGCGCGTTCGCCTTCTCGATCCATTCCAGGCTTCTGAAATGGTCCGCGTCCGGCAACTTTGGCAGGTGATGTCGGTCCGATTTCGCCATATGGCCCACTCACGAAAGAACTCGACCAAATCACAAAAGCAGGCCAGCGGCAAGCCGTCTAGAGATGGCCGAAAAGGCTCCCTTGGCGAGCCGCCCCCTAAGGAAACATTCCATGGCAACGGTCACGTCGGCGGGCAGCATCAGCCCGGAAAAGACAGCATTCTCGGTCATCCTGGCGGTCAGCTTCTGTCATATGCTGAACGACATCATGCAATCGCTGCTGACGGCGCTCTATCCTTTGCTCAAGGAAAATTACGCGCTCGATTTCGTCCAGATCGGCCTTCTGACGTTCACATTTCAGGTGACGGCGTCGATGCTGCAGCCGGCCATCGGCATCGTGACGGATCGTTGGGCGCTACCCTATTCGCTGCCGTTCGCCATGCTCTCGACCTGCATGGGCCTCCTGCTTCTCGCCAATGCCGACCACTTCTGGATGCTTCTCCTGGCAGCGAGCCTGATCGGCATCGGGTCGGCGATCTTCCATCCCGAATCCTCCCGCGTGGCCCGGCTTGCTTCGGGCGGCCGCCACGGCCTGGCACAGTCGCTGTTCCAGGTCGGCGGCAATGCCGGAAGCGCGCTTGGCCCGCTGCTGGCCGCATTCATCGTGCTCCCTTTCGGCCAGGGCAGCCTCGGTTGGTTCTCCATCGTCGCCATCACTGGGTTCTTCGTGCTTTCCTGGGTGAGTATGTGGTACGTGCGCCACCGCCGCGCGACCATGAGCCGTCCCGTCCCCAGCCGCGCGCTGCCGTTGCCGAAGACGCGGGTCCTGTGGACGATCGCGATCCTCGTCCTGCTGACGGCTACGAAGAACGTCTATCTCACCAGCATCTCGAGCTATTTCACCTTCTTCGTCATCGAAAGGTTCGACACCAGCGTACAGCAGGCGCAGCTGATGCTGTTCCTCTTCCTCGGTTCGGCGGCCGCAGGAACCTTCCTCGGCGGCCCGATCGGCGACCGGTACGGCGCCCGCTTCGTCATCTGGTTCTCGATCCTCGGCGTCGTCCCGTTCACCCTTCTTCTGCCCTATGCGAACCTGTTCTGGACGGGCGTGCTGAGCGTCATCATCGGCCTCATCTTTTCGTCCGCTTTCTCGGCAATCGTCGTCTTCGCGCAGGAACTCGTTCCCGGCCGGGTGGGGCTGATCGCCGGCGTCTTCTTCGGTTTCGCCTTCGGCGCCGGCGGCATGGGCGCCGCGGTCCTCGGCATCTTCGCCGACCGGCAGGGCATCGAGTTCGTCTATAAGATCTGCTCCTATCTGCCGCTCCTCGGGCTGCTCACCGTATTTCTGCCGAAGCTGCCCGCGCGATAAACAGGCGTGCGGGCGCTTCGCGCCCGCACGATCTTTGCTCCAGCCGTAAGCATTCCTCAATCATTGCCGGATAGCGTCCGGCGATGGGGGTGTGCAGGGGCAGAGAATGAAGGCACGCGGGGTTATTTCCGTCTTTCTGGCGACACTGCTTTGCGCTTCCGCGAGCCGCGCCGAAACGCTCAACCTGCTTATCTGGGAAGACTATATCGACGAGGGTCTCATCGACCGCTGGACCGAGAAGACGGGCGTTTCCATCCGCCAGATCAATTTCGACAGCGACGATGCCCGCGACGAGATTCTTGCCGATCCGGGCCGTAACATCGATCTTGTCATCGTCGATGAGAACGGCGCGACGCTTTTCGGACGGAAGGGCATCATCGAGCCGCTCTCCGAGACCAATCTGCCGGCGCTCGAGGACTATGCGCCGGAATGGCGCAAATCCTGCGCCGGTTACGGCCTTCCCTACTTCTGGGGCACGGTCGGCATCCTCTATCGCTCCGATGTGGTCACGCCGCCACCGACGTCCTGGCGGGACATGATGCGTCCTGCGCCGGCGCTGCGCAAACACATCGCCATGTTCGCCGACCACAGCGAGATTTTCGTGCCTCCGCTGATGCTGCTCGGCGCCTCCGTCAATGCCGACGACACGCCGACGCTGAAGGCCGCATTTGCGCTCCTGAAGACGCAGGCCCCATTCGTGCTGACCTACGACTACGTCGTCACCTCGATCCAGGATCCGGCGTTAGCCGGAAATATACATCTGGCGCTGGGCTACAGCGGCGATCAGCATGTGCTCAACAGCAAAGCCGGCAAGGCGGGGCTATGGCGCTATTCGGTCCCGAAAGAGGGTACATTGTCGTGGCTCGACTGTTTTTCCGTCACGGCCGCATCCCCTCGCAAGCAACGGGCTCTCGAATTCCTGAACTTCATCGGGTCGCCCGAGGCCGCCGCTGCCAATGCAATCGCGCTCAACATGCCGACTGCAAGCAACGCGGCGCTCAAGCTCCTTCCGGATACCATGCGCTCCGATCCGGAAATCTACCCGCCGACCGAAATCATGGCGAAGAACCAGCATCACCAGGAATTGTCCGTCCGATCTATTGAAGCGCGCCGGCGAATCATCAACACGTTGGCGAACTTCCAGTGACCCTCGGCAAGCGTGCGCTCATCCTCATCTTTCCGGTCGTGCTGGCGGGTTATCTTCTCGCAGCTCTCTCCGTTCACGTCGCGCAGAGCCGTTCCATCCGCGCACTCGAGCACGCCAAACTTTCACAACGGCTCGAGCATGCCGCCTCCGTCTTCCAGAACGAGGTTCGGCGCAGCCGCGGTGCCCTCAACGCGCTCTTGAGCGGCAACGCGCTGCGGCAATACGTGGCCGAAACCGACAAGAAATATCGCGCCAATGCGCTCGGTGTGCGGCTGCAGGAGAGCCTGACGTCGCTGTCCGACGATCCTGCGGGCTTTATCTCCCTGGCTGTTTTCAACAGCAAGCTGGAAACGGAGTACTATTTCGAGAACAGTTGGGATCCCTTTGCGGAAATCGATCCGGCACAGCTCGATCTCGCACGCCAGTTGCTCAACGGATCGAAACTCGGCGACTGGAGCTATGTCGATTCCGCCGGCGACCGGCCGCGGGTCGTTTATTCGCTGTTCGTCGATCCGGTGACCTTTGGCCGGCCGGCTCCCAGCAACAAGGCAAATGCGCTGCTGATGCAGGTTGCGGTACAGCCCGACCGCTTTCTCAGGCTGCAGGCCCCCCTGAAAAGGGAATATGGCGCCGAGATCGTGCTCCAGCCGTGGCCGCTTGCCGTGACCGACGATCTGTCGGCAAGCGTTCCTCTCGGGCCCGCCTTGCATGCGACGCTGACCGTTTCCGATGCGCATTTCGAAGCCCAGATGCTGCGTCAGAAAGTACTCCTCGCCCTGGGCGCATTGGCCATGAGCCTCTTTTCGATCTGGCTGATCATCGTGCTCATCCGCCGCTTCATCACGGGACCGATCGCAACGCTCGATACCAACGTCATGGCGGTGATGGCCGGGGCGCGCGAGGAGATCGCCGAGGTGGACGAGGCCGGCGAAATCGGCCGTCTGACGCGAAACATCCGGGAGATGCATCGACAATCCCTGCAGTCGCTCCAACTCGTGCAGCGGAGTTCCTGGACCGACACGTTGACGGGCATCAGCAACCGGGGGCGCTTCAACATGCTTGCCGCGCAGGCCGTCCAGGAGGCTGTCGCATCCGGCGAGAAATGCAGCCTGCTTTTCATCGACATAGACAATTTCAAGTTCGTCAACGACAAACATGGCCATGATGTCGGCGACGAGCTCTTGAAAACGCTGGCCACCCGGATCGCACGCGACGTCGAAGAGATCACGCGCAGACGCGGGCAGGAGCCGGCCATCCTCGCGCGGCTCTCCGGCGACGAATTCGCGGTTCTGTTGCGTTCGCAGCCCGGCGACGGCGCGGTGCAGGAGATCTGCGGCGCGATCCTCGTTCTGTTTTCGGATGGGTTCGAACTTTCCGGCAAGCGTTATCCGGTCACGGCAAGCATCGGCGTGGCGGCATGTCCTGATGATGCGAGTTCGGTCGCGGAGCTGATCTCGAATGCCGACGCCGCCATGTACCAGGCGAAGACCGCCGGCAAGAACCGGTCCGCCCGCTTCTCCCGCGCACTCAACGACAAGCGCACCCGCCAGCGGCAGATCCAGGATGAACTGCGCTCGCTCGATCCCGACGAACAGTTTCACCTGGTCTACATGCCGATCGTCGACGCCGGCGGAAAAGTCACCGGCTGTGAGGCTCTGTTGCGCTGGCACTCGCCGGTCCTGGGGCATGTGACGCCCGACGAATTCGTTCCGATAGCCGAGAGCTCCGGTCTGTTCACGAAGATCGACTGGTGGGTCATCGACAAGGCGATGTCGGATTGCCACCAACTGAGGGCGCTGTTCGGCCCCGATACGGTTCTGGCGATCAACATTTCCTCGGCCGAGCTGCACTCGAAGTCGATCAACGAGCATTTTTCGGACTGCCTCACGCGCCACGGCCTGGAGGCGCGATCGATCGACATCGAGCTCACCGAAACATTCGCCGTCCAAATCAGCGATCAATTGCGCCTGAATATGGAAGAGCTCAGGAGCAAGGGCTTCCGGCTCTCGATAGACGACTTCGGCGCCGGCTACACATCGGTTCAGCAGATCATCGATTATGCCGCCGACACCATCAAGCTCGACCGGGCGCTCGTCTCCAACCTGGCCGCTTCGCGATCGCTGGCGGTGCTCAAAGCGGTCGTCGCGCTATGCCACGCGAAGGAGATGACTGTGGTCGGCGAAGGCGTCGATACGCCGGAAAAGCTCGCCATGCTGACGGCGGCGGGCTGCGACCGCTTCCAGGGCTATCTGATCAGCAAGCCGCTCCCGCTCGCCGAGCTGGCGATCTGGGCGCTTTCCCGGGTCGCGCTCGCCGCAGACAAGCCGGCTGACGGCGACGCCTGGCCGGTGGCTGCAAGCCGGCGCTGACGTCACTTGCGAGAGAAGGACGCTGGCTGGCACCAGGAAATTTGCAGCACGGGCCGCTTTTTCCTTGACCTCGTCCTGCCTGCCGTCTTAACCGCAGCGCAACAATTCCTGACGGCGAGGATGGCGATGAAGGTTCTTCTGATCGGATCGGGCGGCCGCGAACATGCGCTTGCATGGAAGATCGCGCAGTCGCCGAGGCTGACCAAGCTTTATGCCGCCCCCGGTAATCCGGGCATCGCCGAGGAGGCCGCGATCGTAGACCTCCACACGGAAAATCATGAGGCCGTCGTCGATTTCTGCAGGACCCATGCGATCGACTTCGTGGTGGTCGGTCCCGAAGCGCCCCTGGTCGCCGGCCTCGGCGACGTGCTTCGCGCGGCCGATATTCCCACCTTCGGCCCTTCGGCCGCAGCGGCCCAGCTCGAAGGCTCCAAGGGTTTCACCAAGGACCTCTGCGCGAGATACGGGATCCCGACCGGCGCCTATAGACGCTTTACCGATGCCGAGCCCGCCAAGGCCTATATCCGCGAAGAGGGCGCACCGATCGTCATCAAGGCCGACGGGCTTGCCGCCGGCAAGGGCGTGACGGTCGCGATGAGCCTCGACGAGGCCTTTGCCGCAGTCGACGAATGCTTCGCCGGCGCCTTCGGCGCGGCCGGCGCCGAGGTGGTCGTCGAGGCCTATCTCGACGGCGAGGAAGCGAGCTTCTTCTGCCTTTGCGACGGCAAGAGCGTACTGCCGCTCGCCTCCGCGCAGGATCACAAGCGTGTCGGCGACGGCGACACCGGGCCGAACACCGGCGGCATGGGCGCCTATTCGCCCGCGCCCGTCATGACCGCCGAGATGGTGGAACGGACGATGAAAGAGATAATCGAGCCCACCGTCCGCGGCATGGCAGAAAGCGGTTATCCCTTCACCGGCGTGTTCTTTGCCGGCCTTATGATCACGGAAAAGGGCCCGGAGCTCATCGAATACAATGTCCGCTTCGGCGATCCCGAATGCCAGGTGCTGATGATGCGGCTCGAGAGCGACCTCCTGCCGCTGCTCTACGCGGCGGCCACCGGAACGCTCGAAGGGATGAAAGCGGCGTGGCGCGACGAAGCTGCCCTGACCGTGGTGATGGCCTCGCGCGGCTACCCGGGCGCCTACGAGAAAGATACGCCGATCGCGGCCCTGCCCGACGCGTCCGCCGCGACGAAGGTATTTCATGCCGGAACCGCAATGAAGGGCGGCGGGCTGGTCGCAGCCGGCGGCCGGGTGCTGAACGTCACCGCCACGGGAAAGACCGTCGGCGAGGCGAAGGACGCAGCCTATGCGGCCGTTCGCGACGTCAGCTGGGAGAACGGCTTCTATCGCAACGACATCGGCTGGCGGGCGGTCGCGCGCGAGACTGCCTGACGGCTCCAGCGAGCGGCGCTGCAGGAAAAGCCGTATCGTTCAATTTTTATCATTTCTCCTGACCGGGCGGTAAGGGGATACCGCTATTCTCACCTCGACCAATCGAGGAGAGATCAATGCGTTCCCTGCTGATCACAGCCGCTCTCGTCTATGCCGCCGGTCCCGCGGCAGCCTCTTCGATCGACAACATCACCTCCGGCGAGGCTGTCAATTCGAGCGTCGCGACGGTTTCCTGCGAGGCTTGCCTGCCCTTGCAGCCAAAGAAGAAGCCTTCCTACGTCGTCCCGGATCTTGCGCCGGGCACGGATCGCGTGGAGCTCAAGGAAATCCATGGAGAGGTGAAGTCGGTCCGCACGGAGGCGTGGCTGGGCGGCTCGCCGGTGATTTTCGTCAACAATGCATCGGATGACGCGATCCGGGCCGCGGGAATGGAGACCGGCGAGCCGGCAGTGGCCGACATCTCGTCAAGCACCCTCCCCGCTGGGATTGCGGAAATCTCCATCGACCATACCGCAAAAACTGCCGCGGTTGCCGCGTCTATGGCCAGCGACGGTTCACGGAAAATTGATCCAGCTGCTTTCGATCTTCGCCTAGATTGACACCATATCATTAGGGTTCCCTGCCCCAGTCAGTCGACGTTCAAGGCTGACGGGCAAATTCGCTGCAATAGCGAGAGGTTGCGCCCCTGAGAGAAGCAGGGGCGTAATCTTTAGGGCGATACCCCAACTTCATTTTCCAGCCCCAACTCCATTGCCTGTATCGCCGCCGATCCTCTCGACCAGAGTCTCTATCTCACGATCGGAATAGACCTCGACGCCGTTGGCCCGCAGCAGCGCGGCCGTCACGCCCTCACCCGCAATTCGCTCGCCGCTGAACCGACCGTCATAGATGAAGCCGGAGCCGCAGGACGGGCTGCCGTCGATCAGCAGGGCAAACCGGCAATTCGTCTCGCGTGCCAGCGCAAGCGCATTCTCCGCAGCGCGGCGAAACTCCGACGTCACATCGCCGCCCGTCTTTTCGAGGACACGGGTCCTGCCGGCGAGCACGTCGGCGCCCGTCCTGCCGCCTTCGATCTCCGCCGGCGGACGCGGCACCGGCATGCCGGCCGACATTTCCGGACAGATGGTGACGAGCCGCCCTTCCCGCCTCCAGCGATCGATCGCCGGGTGAATGAGCGGCTTCGACGCGCCGTCGTAACGCACGGCATGTCCCATGAGGCAGGCACTGATGAGAATCCTGGCGGTCATGGGCCTTCATATCGGCCGGCCGTTAACGCGGCAACCTCTGCAGTGCAGAGCGCTCCGAGTTACCCGGATATCTTCGAGAAGTCCGCCACCTCACCCGTCGCCGAGCGGATGAGGCCCAGGAGCGCGAGGCGGTTGGCACGGATCGCCTTGTCCTCGTCATTGACGAGAACGTCATTGAAGAAATCGTCGACCGGTGCGCGCAGTTTCGAGAGCGCCTGCATGGCCGAACGGAAATCCTCCTTGACGATCGCGTCGCGCGCATCGTCCGACGCCACCTTGATCGAAGCGTGCAGCGTCCGCTCGGCATCGAGCCGGAACAGTGCTTCGTCGACGCTCTCGGCGACTTCCGTACCCTTCTTCTCTTCGGCAGCGAGGATTTGCGTCGCACGTTTCGTGCCGGTGAGCAGGTTCCTGCCCTCCTCGGCCGTGATGAAGGCGGTCAGCGCCTCGACGCGGCGGCCGATCATCAACAGGTCGTCCGCATCCGGCGCGAGCACCGCATCGATCAGATCGTATCGCGCGCCGAGATCGCGCAGGTAAACCTTCAGACGATCATGGAAGAAGGCGAGCAGATCGGCGGAAATCTCGGCTGTGATATCCGGACGCTGTGCCTTCAGCGCGGCGAGCGCCACATCGAAACAGGGCAGAAGCGGCAGCCGTGCACTTCCCTCCAGAATGAGCCGGATCACGCCGAGTGCCGCACGGCGCAGCGCATAGGGATCCTTGGAGCCGGTCGGCTTTTCATCGATCGCCCAGAAGCCGACGAGGGTATCGAGCTTGTCGGCAAGCGCCACCGTTACCGAGACGGGATCGGTCGGCACACGGTCGGATGGTCCTTGCGGCTTGTAGTGATCCTCGATCGCATCGGCGACGGCCGCGGCTTCGCCCTGCAGCACTGCATATTTGTGGCCCATGATGCCCTGCAGCTCCGGGAATTCGCCGACTGCCTCGGTGCGCAGGTCCGCCTTGGCGAGCACGACCGCGCGATCGACGGAGGCCGCATCGGCACCGGTGAGCCTGGCGAGTGCTGCGGCGAGCGAGCGGATGCGGGCGACACGCTCGCCCTGCGTGCCGAGCTTGGCATGGAAAGTCACGTTCAGGGCGTCGAGCTTTGCCATCCGCTGGTCGAGAGGCTTTTTCAGATCGAGGCCGAACTTCTCGGCTGACGCCGTCAGCGTTTCGAGATCCGGCAGATCGCCCTGGTCGCGCTTCCAGAAATGCGCCGCGTCGGAGAGCCGCGCACGCACGACCTTGCCGTTGCCGTGGGCGATCTCCTTGCCGCCGTCCTTCGCCTCGATATTCGAAACGAGGATGAACCGGTTGGACAGCGTTTCGGCGCCCGGCTTCCGGGTGACGAAGCATTTCTGGTTGGTCTTGATCGTCAGCCGGATGATTTCGGACGGGATTTCGAGATAGCTTTCCTCGAAGCTGCCCATCAGCACCCTCGGCCATTCGACGAGACCGGCGACTTCCTCCAGGAGGCCCTCGTCCTCGACCAGCTCCAGGCCGTTGGCGAAGGCGATATTGTGGGCGTCGGCGGAGATGATCTCCTTGCGGCGCTCCGCATCGATCACGACCTTCGCCTTTTCGAGCTTCTCGGCATAGTCGGCGAAGCGGCGGACCGTGATCGCTTCCGGCGCATGGAAACGGTGGCCGTAGGTGATGTTCGAGGCGACGATGCCATCGACCTCGAAGGGGATCACCTTCGTCTCGTCGTGTTCCGCGCCGAAGGTGCAGACGATCGACTGCAGCGGCCGGACCCAGCGAAGGCTGCCCGGTTTCGCCGAAGCGGCACCGGAGCGCATGGATTTCGGCCAGGGAAAGTCGCGGATGATCGCCGGCATCACGTCGGCGATGATCTCTTCCGCCTCGCGGCCGGGCTTTACGATGTGCGCGACGTAGAAATCGCCCTTCTTCGGGTCATTATGGACATGAGCCTCGCTGAGGGAAGAGAGGCCCGCCGCGCGGAGAAAGCCTTCGATCGCCTTCTCGTTCGCGTCGATGCGCGGACCCTTGCGCTCCTCGCGCAGATCGGCGGAGCGCGCGGTCAGGCCGCGGATGTCGAGCGCCAGCCGCCTCGGCGTCCAGTATTCGCGCGCGCCTTCATAGGTGAGCCCCGCCTCAACCAGAGCGTCCGTCACGAGCTTCTTCAGATCGCCGGCCGCCTTGCGCTGCATGCGGGCGGGGATTTCTTCGGATCGCAATTCAATAAGGAGATCGGGCATGGATTGGAGACTTCGTTCTGTTCCGGAAGGTTGCGGCGGACTTAGCAAGCTCTGGCGAAAATGTCATCACGGCCGGCGAGGAAATCCGCCATCACCAGCCGCCACCGCCGCCGCCGCCCCCGCCACCGCCGGAAAATCCGCCGCCGGAAGAAAAGCCCGAGGACGAACTCTTCGGAGGTGGCGGCAAGGAAGACGTCATCGTATCTGCCATCGAACCGGCAAAACCGCCGATCGTGTCGGTGAAGGATCCAGGCCCGAAGCTGTCGCCATGATACCAGCTCGGCTGATAGGCGGCTGCCGCCGCGCCTGCGGAGGCCGCAAGCAGCCAACGCTCGAAGGTCTCGCTCCAGGGCTTCTCCACACCGAGTGCGACGGCATAGGGGAGCAGGGTCTCGAAATGCCGCGGCGACATTTCCGGCGCGCCCTGCATGTTCAGACGGTCTTTCTCGGCAAGCGTAAGATATTGCCTGAGCCCGTCGATGCCATCCATCATGCGCGTGCCGAGCGGCGTCGGCGCGCCCATGAGGTAATAGAAAAGCCCGTTGACGAGGACGATGCCCCCGATCGCGAAGAACAGCGGCAGGTCGCCCGGAGCGCTGGCCGAAAAGACGAGCGCGGCGAGAATGCTCGAGAAAACGGTGAACAGCACGAAACCGATGAAGGCAAGCACGACGATCGACAGAATGCGGCGTGCGAGGCTCGAGCCACGCCGCAGCGATTTGCCGACCGAAACGGCGAAGGCGGAAATGAAGACGGCGAGGAAGACAGGGACGATGACGAAAGGAACGCTGTCCTCGCTCAAGTCGCCGAAGACGAACAGCGCCGCGAGGGTGGCGACCGAAAGCACGATGCCGCCGACCACGTATCCGGTATTGGCGCGGTAATACTTGCCGCGATGCTCGCGCTCCATCGCACTGCGGAAGCCGGAGCCCGCCGCCTGAATCTTCTTGCCGTTCGCCCTGTCGATGGTGAGCTTGCCGCCGGCCGCATCCACCGCTTTCATCAGGGCCGCTTCGCCGGTCGGCAGCTTCTCGCCGTTCTTGCCCGTGGCGGTGATGACGACCGCGTTCTTCAGGTCCTCGAGGATGACATGCCCCTTGACCGCAAGGTTGAGCGCCGCCGCGGAAAGAGCTGTCCATCCTTCGCCGGAAAAGCCCTTGTTATCGATGTAGTTGACGAGCGCGGGCGAGACGCCGTCCGGAGGGTCCCAGCGCGGGACCATGACCCCGCGGGCCGGGTCGCGGCCGACACGCACCCAGGCACGCCCGTAATAGAGCAGGACGAGGAGGAGGCCGGACCCGGCGATGACCACGGTCATGTGATCGCGCAGCCACCAGATATTTTCCTGGGAGGAGGTTGGCCGTTCGATACTGCCCTTGGGCAGTTTGATCGCGACGGTCAATCCTTCCTGCGGGCGCAGCCGGCGCGTGGTCGCGAAGAAGATTTCGTCGCCCTCCTCCACCGCGCGCGCATCCTTTTCGGTCGCGCCGTAGCCGCCGGTAAAGACGTCTAGCGCCTCCACCTTCACGCCCTCCGGCAAGGTGACGGTGGCCGTCGCCTCCTCGATCGGGAATGCCCATTCGGTTCCGGTCACGTTCCAATAGAGCTCGTCGTGATCGTCGAAGAAGCGTATCTGCCGGCTCGTCTCGTAGGTGATCTGAAAGGTGTGTTCGCCATGCGGCAGGAGCACGTCGGCACTTCCCGTGTAGATGCGGATGCCGCCGCTGATCGATTCCGTGCGGTATTCCTCTTCGTCGCCATCCCGCTCGACGGAGAGAAGGTTGAAGTCGACCTTGCTGCGGCCATTGCGCTCATCGGCGAAGGTCAGCGGAAAATCGCGATAGATGCCGCGCCGGATGCGGTTGCCTTCGACGTTCGCCGTGATCGTCTCGGTGACCGTGAGCGTGCCGTCTTTCGCGAGCTCGATGACCGAATGGTAGGCGGAGATGAACTCTTCCGCCGCCGCGACGCGCGGCGCTGCAAGAACGAAGGTGACGAGCGCAAGCGCCGCGAAAAGCCGCCTCATCGGGATTTCCCTCTTTCAGGCCCGCCGGAGCACTTCCAGCGTGTAACGGTTTTCCGTCTGGAAGTGCGTGGTTTCAAACCGATAGATCTTTTTATCGGTTCAGTGAAACTGATCTAGAACTTGACCGATGGAACCGCACGGTCCGCCTCGTTGGTGATCTCGAAATAGCTGGCCTTGACGAAGCGGAAGGCGTTGGCGATCAGGTTCGACGGGAAGCTCTCGACCTTGACGTTGAGATCGCGCGCGGCGCCGTTGTAATAGCGCCGGGACATCTGGATCTCGCCCTCGATCGTTTCCAACGAACGCTGGAGTTCTGCGAAACTCTCGTTGGCCTTCAGGTCCGGATAGGCTTCGGCGAGCGCGAAGACGCGGCCAAGCGCCTGCGAAAGCGCGCCTTCGGCCGCGGCCCGCGCCGCGACATCGCCTTCCGGCACCGCCTGAGCCCGGTTGCGCAGCGTAACGACCTCCTCGAGCGTCGACTTCTCGTGAGCGGCGTAGCCCTTCACCGTCTCGATCAGATTCGGGATGAGATCGGCGCGGCGCTTCAACTGCACGTCGATGCCGGACCAGGCCTCCTCGGCCATCTGCCGCGCCTTGACGAGGCCGTTATAGACGAAGACGAGATAAAGAATAACGGCGACGCCAATTGCCAGCCCGATCATCAAACCCTCCTTGGATCACGGCGATCCTACTGCATGCTTTCTTAAATTCCATTCGACTCAAGAACAAACCATGCAGCAATTCAACGTTCTACAGCGGCCGATCACAAGGCCGCCCCCAAGCCCCTGCCCAGCAGGTCGTGCCGACGCCTGCAGCCTCAGGCTGTTCCACCGGTAACGGCAACGCGTCGGCGGATGCTCGATAGTCTATTCATCGAACAACCACAACGCTTAGTGCCCGCCATGAACACGCCCGTGAGCTTCATCAACGTGATCGCCTTTACCGCTCTTTTCGCGACCCATGCAAGCGCGGGTCCGATCGAAAGGCCGAGCGGTGTGCGCCGCGCGCTGCAAATCTATGCCGGCGAGTTGTCGAGCGTCAGAGCGCCGGCGCCGAAGTGGCGGCTCGACGGGAGCGAGCACTTCTGCTCGCAGCGATCGGATCAGCTTGCCCCGCCATGCGGCCGGAGGACCTCCGCGACCTCTTGATCAGGCCGCTTCCCTGTTCCAGTTGGCGCCACCGGCCTCGGTCAGCAGGAAGGCTTCGCCGCAGGCTTTCGCGAGCGTACGCACGCGCAGGATGTAGCTCTGGCGCTCCGTCACCGAAATCACGCCGCGGGCATCCAGAAGATTGAAGACGTGGCTCGCCTTGATGCACTGGTCATAGGCGGGGAAGACGCATTTGTGCAGGCGGTTGTTGCTGGAGTCACCAGGCGCACCGGCGGCCAGCAACGCCAGGCATTCCTTCTCCGCATCGATGAAATGCTGATGCAGCATCGCCGTATTGGCGTATTCGAAATTGTGCCGCGAATATTCCTGCTCCGCCTGCAGGAAGACATCGCCATAGCTGATCTTCTCGGCGCCCTCGCGGCCGTTGAAGTTGAGATCGTAGACATTGTCGACGCCCTGGACATACATCGCCAGGCGCTCGAGGCCGTAGGTCAGTTCGCCGGAAACCGGGGAGCATTCGATCCCGCAAACCTGCTGGAAATAGGTGAACTGCGACACTTCCATGCCATCGCACCAGCATTCCCAGCCGAGCCCCCAGGCGCCGAGCGTCGGGCTCTCCCAGTCATCCTCGACGAAACGAATATCGTGCAGCAGCGGATCGAGGCCGATCGCCTCGAGCGAGCCGAGATAGAGCTCCTGCAGATTGGAAGGGTTGGGCTTCAAGATCACCTGGTACTGGTAATAGTGCTGCAGCCGGTTGGGATTCTCGCCGTAGCGGCCGTCGGTCGGGCGCCTCGACGGCTGCACATAGGCCGCGCGCCATGGCTTCGGCCCGAGCGCCCTGAGCGTCGTCGCCGGATGGAACGTGCCTGCGCCGACCTCCATGTCGTAGGGCTGAAGCACGGCGCAACCCTTGTCGGCCCAATAATTGTGCAGCGTCAGGATCAGTGCCTGAAAGGAGCGCTTCGGGTTCATGTGGTCCGGGAGGGGTGCAATGGTCATGGGATCCGGGTCCGAATTCGTCAAGATTTGCGGGGACAGGTGCCATGCCGCAGGGCGAGGGTCAAGCGCCTTCACCCGCCGGTATTCAGTCAGGCAGGCTCACTCGTCGTCGCGCTTCAGGCGGTACTCGCCGGTCTCGGCGTCCTTGACGAGCGTGCCGTTTGCGCCGGTCTCGCGCTGACGGCGCAGGCGCTCACGCTGACGCGTCAGCTTCTCGGCGTCCGCGATGAACTTGCGATAGCCGATCCAGGCGATGACGGCGATAATCAGAAGCAGGATGATCTGCGGCATGGTTCCTCCTCTGCATATCCCTCAGATGGAACGAAGGCGCGAGGGGATGCAGCAAATCGCAGTGTTAGCGCGCTCTTGCGGTACTGGCCAGATGCCGCGAGACCATTCTTCAAAAACACACGCCCGCGCAAGCAACGGGGCCGGTTCAAAGACCGAAACGCGCCCAGAGCGCCCGTTCCTCGACGGCCTCGACGAGACCTGCAGCCGCCGAAGCGACGAGCGGTCCCGTGATTGCTCCGGCCACGGCTGCTCCGGGCTGACGCCGCCCGAAGAGGCTTCGCGCGGGCTGGATCAGCTCGAGCCGCGCTTTTTCTCCATAGCGCTTCTTCACTTCGCCCCTGATGTCGCCGAGAGCATCGACTAGGCCGAGTTCCTGACCCCGTTGCCCCGTCCAGAACAGCCCCGAGAAAAGGTCCGGATGGTCGGCCAGGAGCGAACCGCGTCTGCTCTTGACCATCTGGATGAAGATGTCGTGGATCTCGAGCTGCAGGCCCTTGAGAAATTCGATGTCACGCTCCTTCTCCGGCTGGAAAGGATCGAGAACCACCTTATTTTCGCCCGCCGTGTAGACCCGTCTCTCGACGCCGATCTTCTTCAGGAGATCGGGGAAACCGAAGCCGCCCGAAACGACGCCGATCGAGCCGACGATCGAGGTCGGATCTGCGATGATCTCATCGCCGGCCAGTGCGATCATGTAACCACCGGACGCGGCCACGTCCTCGACGAAGATCAGCACACGCTTCCTCTTCTCCTGCGCGAGATCGCGGATACGCTGATAGATAAGACGGGACTGCACCGGCGAACCGCCTGGAGAGTTGATGGAGATGGCAACGGCCGGGGCCTCTTTGACGGAGAAGGCCTTTTCGAGCAGCGGCGCAACCGTCGCAAGATTGAGAACCGGGCGGAGCGGGCTGCCGCCGGCCATGATTGCGCCATGCAGCCTGATCGCCGGAATCGTCACACCATCCCTGCGGAAGCGCTTCGGCATCAGCTTTCTGAAAAATCCGGCCATTTCAACTCCTGCCCGCTGCAATCTCTGCATATCTGATTAAATCCTAGCCGATTTAAGAACGAAGACATGCAGCAATCCAAATTGTCGTCGTGCATGTATGCATTGGCGTCGCAAACGCAATGCCCTGCTTACGGTTAATCATCGGCGATGATAGGCCGCGCGGCCATTGTTGAGATCGTCGACCTCCGGCGAAAAGCGGTGGCCCTCCCCGTGCATCACGAGCGGCGCGCGCAGCGCCAGCCGCTTGCGGCTCTGCTTGATCGCGGAAACGAGGATGCGCACGGCATTTTCGCCCGCCCGCGGCAGGAGCGGGGTGATCTCTAAACCGCCGAAGCGGCGGCCGCAGGCCCCGATTATCCCGGCGATCGATTCCGGCCGGGCGATCAGAGAAAGCTGTCCGCCCGGCTTCATGATTGCCCCGGCCGTTTTGATCCACGCTTCGAACAGGTCGCCGCTCATGGCATGGGCTTCCGCCTTTAGCCGGTCGGGCGTCCTGCGGTCCGCGGCGTCGTTGAAGGGTGGGTTCATGATCACGTGGTCGAATGTGTCGTCCGGAAGACCCGCGGCTGCGCGCGCCTTGCCGCTCAGCGAGACATCGGCTTCGAGCACCGAGACGCGGCCGGCAAGATGGGCGTTCTCAGGCAATGCGAGGCTGCGGCGCGCAAAATCCGCCATGACCGGCGAACGCTCGACCAGCAGCACCTCGGCCTCCTCGATCCGCGACGCGACGGCCATGCCGGCCGCCCCGGCTCCGGCGCCGAGATCGGCGACGCGGCACGCGCCGCGGCAGGAAACGAGGGATGCGACCAGCATCGCATCCATTCCCGAACGGTGCCCCTGACCAAGAGGCTGGATCAGGTGGAACCTGCCGCGGTGGAAAGCATCCACCGTCTCCGGAATTCCCGTCATGCCGCTTTCCGCCTCGCGGAAGGGCCGCAGCCGATCATTGCCGCAATTCCAATTCGAGGCCCGCATCGATCAGAATGCGCCGCGCCCGATCGGCATCGTCCTCGGCGACCAGGAAGCGCCGCGGCAGGAGGCCGAGAGATCCTTCGAGTATGCTCATGTCCTGATCGGCGATAAAGCATCCGATGCCGGCGTCCTTCATCAGGCTTTCGGCAAAGGAAAGAAGGACGGCATCATTGGTGCGGATCAGTTCTTTCATCCGGCTCTATTTTCCTGTCTTAAAGCTGCGGGCGGGGCAATTCGCCTCTTGCCGCCCGAAGCCCCTCTTTCTATTGTCGAACCCGCAACGAAACAGGAGTCCGGGCGTTGGGCGTAGTGATACCGCTGGAAGACAATAAAAACAAACAGGCATCTGTGAAGCCGCTTGTCGACCTGACGCTGTCCGACATGGAGCGGGTCAACCAGCTCATTCTTTCCAAGGCGGGCTCCGACGTCCAGATGATCCCGGAAGTCGCCAACCACCTGATTTCCTCGGGCGGCAAACGGCTCCGGCCGATGCTGACGCTCGCAGCCGCTTCGATGTTCGGCTACGAGGGAGATGGTCACATCAAGCTCGCGACCAGCGTCGAGTTCATGCACACGGCGACCCTTTTGCACGACGACGTGGTCGACGAGAGCGACCTAAGGCGCGGCAAATCGACGGCGCGGACGATCTGGGGCAACCAGGCAAGCGTGCTCGTCGGCGATTTCCTGCTCGGGCAGGCTTTCCGCATGATGGTCGACGTCGGCTCGATCGATGCGCTCGACGTCCTTTCGACCGCCGCATCGGTGATCGCGGAGGGCGAGGTCCTGCAGCTTTCGGTCGCCAAGAACATGGAGACGACCGAGGACGACTATCTGCAGATCATCCGCGCCAAGACAGCGGCCCTCTTCGCCGCCGCCTCCGAGGTCGGGCCGATCGTCGCAGGCGGGAGCAAAGCCGACCGCAACGCTCTGAAGTCCTACGGCACCAATCTCGGCCTTGCCTTCCAGCTGGTCGACGACGTTCTCGATTATGGCGGCACGTCGAGCGATCTCGGCAAGAATGTCGGAGACGATTTTCGCGAAGGCAAGATCACACTGCCGGTCATTCTCTCCTATCGCCGCGGCACGCCGCAAGACCGGGCGTTCTGGCGCGAGGCGATCGAGGGCGGCGCAAGCGATGCGGCAAATCTCGAAAAGGCGCTGGGTCTCATCCGTCGCTACGGGGGGCTTACGGATACGATCGCCCGTGCCAAGCACTACGGCACGATCGCCCGCGACGCGCTCGCGCCGCTGCCGGCTTCGCCATGGAAATCGGCGCTCGTCGAGGTGATCGATTTCTGCATCGATCGGGTAAGCTGAGCCACTTCATGTTTCCTTGCATCGCGGCCGATCCAAGGGCGGAAACATGGAGCAAATCAAAGTGCTGCCGCGAGCCCTGCGCTTCCGGCAAGACACGCGGCGCCGCAGGAGCCGCGGACGAAGACCTCCCCGGAGGATTTTCTTGCCGCGCTGCGCCAAAAAAGCCATTCTATTCTTGAAGACTTGCGCCCGATTTCCAATCGGCTCCGGGCCAACCAGCGGTGGCGCCTCGAAGCGTACCACCGGCAATGAAAGGTTTGACATGCGGCAGAATACATTCCTTCGCCTTTTCAGCGGCGCGGCAATGCTGGTTCTTGCAACGGTGACCGGCAACCAGCAGGCCTTTGCCGAGGAGAAGGCGCCGGTCGAAGACGCCGAGCCTTTCGACATCAGGAGCGTCAACACCTTTGCCGGCGCATTCCTTGCGGCGCGCACGGCGGACGTCGATCGCGACTTTGCTGCGGCAACCGAGCTCTATCGTACCGCACTCAGGTTCGAGCCCGGCAATAACGATGTCAAGCAGCGGCTGATGATCACGCTGCTGATGAGCGGCAAGTTCGATGAAGGCGCCAAGATCGCCGAAGAGCTGAAATCGGATCCCGCCGTCGAAAGGATCACCACGGTGGTCCGCGCGATCGAAGCGATCCGCAAGCGCGAATACCGCAACGCGCAAAAGCTCTTGAACTACGATGGTCCGAACGATCTCGACCGGCTGATGAGTTCGCTGCTTTCCGCCTGGGCCAAGTTCGGCCAGGGCCGGCCGAAGGAGGCGCTGGCGCAGATCAAGAATCTGGAGGGCCCGGAATGGTTCCGGATCTTCAGGAACTATCATGCCGGGGCGATTGCGCTTGCGGCCGGCGACAAGGCGACTGCGCGCGCCCGGCTCAACGACGCCATTCTTGACCGCGAAGGCGGCGGCGCCGCGCCGGACACCTTCATGCGGGCCGTCGAGGCGCTGGCGCGGTTCGAAGCGCGCGAAGGCAACAAGCAGAAGGCGCTGGATACGATTTCCGTCGGCGAAAGCCTCGTCAACAACTACACTCCGCTCGAGGCGCTGAGGAAGAGTGTCGAGGAAGGAAAGCCGCAGGAGCAGCAGGTACGCAACGCCGTGCAGGGTGCGGCCGCCGTGCTCTTTTCGATCGGCGGCGCACTCAACCGCGAGGGCGCGGAAGACATAGTTTCGCTCTACCTTCAGACGGCGCGACGGCTCGACCCGGAAAGCGCCGATATTCTCGTGATGCTCGGCGGCATCGCCGAAAATCTGAAAAAGCCGGAAGAGGCGATCGAGCTTTACAAGAGCGTGCCGGAGAGCTCGCCGATGCGTCGCCTTTCCGAACTCCAGCTTGGCCTCAGCCTCGCCGGCGTCGGCAAGGTCGACGAGGCGAAGAAGCATCTGAAAGGGCTGATCGACGTCGATCCCAAGAACATCCGCAACTATCTCGCCTATGGCAGCGTGCTTTCCGACGCCAAGAACTACAAGGAGATGGGCGAGCTTTACGACCGCGCGGTCGCCGCGATCGGCCCCGTGCCGAAGCGGAGCGACTGGACCGTCTTCTTCCAGCGCGGCATTGCCTACGAACGCCAGAAGCTCTGGGAAAAGGCCGAGCCGAACTTTCGCAAGGCGCTGGAGCTCAACCCGGATCAGCCGCAGGTTCTGAACTATCTCGGCTATTCCTGGGTCGACATGAACATCAATCTCGAGGACGGGCTTGAGATGATCCGCAAGGCGGTCGAGCTCAAGCCCGACGATGGCTACATCGTCGACTCGCTCGGCTGGGCCTATTTCCGCATGAACCGGTTCGACGAGGCTGTGACCGAGCTCGAGCGCGCTGCGGAACTGATGGCCGGCGACGCGACGATCAACGACCACCTCGGCGACGCCTACTGGCGCGTCGGCCGGAAGCTCGAAGCTGTGTTCCAGTGGAATCAGGCGCTGGAACTGAAGCCCGAGGAAGCGGAAATTCCGAAGATCAAGGCGAAGATCGAAAACGGTCTGCCGCCGCTTAAGGAACCGGTCCCGGCGGCGGCGGATGCCAAGGAAAAGCTGCCGAAAAAGACCGGCCCGGAGACAGCGCCGGGCAAGAAGTCCTGACTGTAACATGCAGGCAGGCGGCATTCCGGGCTTCGCACTGACCTTTGCGGCGCCCGCCAAGATCAATCTCGCGCTGCACGTCGTCGGGCAGCGCGCCGACGGCCACCATCTGCTGGAAAGCCTGGTGACCTTCGCCGAATGTGGCGACCGGGTGGGGCTGATCGCGGCGGACAGGGACCGTTTCACGGTGTCGGGCCGCTTCGCGACCGACCTTTCAGCCGAGGGCAATGGTGGTAATCTCGTGCTCCGCGCCCGGGACCTGTTGCGGCGCGAGCTTGCGGCGCAGGGTAGAATGGCAGGCCCGGTTCATCTGCATCTCGAGAAGAACCTGCCGATAGCATCGGGGATCGGCGGCGGCTCGGCCGATGCAGCCGCGACTCTGCGCGGGCTGCTGTCGCTCTGGGGCGCGACTGTCGAAGCGGCAAGCCTCAACAGCCTTGCGCTGCAGCTCGGCGCGGACGTTCCGATGTGTCTCGACCGGGGCCCCCTCGTCGCGAGAGGCATCGGCGAAGAGATCACGCCTCTTCCCGATCTGCCGCCCTTCGACGTCGTCCTCGTCAATCCCCTCGTCGCGGTCTCCACGCCGGTTATCTTCCGATCGCTCGTCAGGAAGACCAATCCTCCGCTGGTCTTGCCTGAAGATGCCCGCTCGACTGCCGAATGGCTGACGGCCATGGCGGCCATGCGGAACGACCTGGAGCCGCCGGCACGTGCGCACGAGCCGATGATCGAAACCGTCTCGAACGCATTGCGCGATGCAGGCGCCGCGCTCGTGCGGATGTCCGGCTCGGGCGCCACCTCCTTCGGCCTGTTCACGGGGACGAAAAGCGCCGAACGTGCCGCTGAGACCATTTCCGCCGGCCACCCGCGATGGTACGTTCAGGCGACGCGAACCGCGGGAAAATCAGGATAACGCCAGAATGCCCGGCCTCGATGTAAGACGCCCCTTCATCCCCATCGGCATCGCCGTGCTCACGGTCTCGGACACGCGCACACGCGCGGACGACAAGTCCGGCGATGTGCTCGAAGCGAGAATACGAGAGGCCGGCCACCGGCTCGAGGCGCGGACAATCGTTCCCGACGAGCGCGAGAAGATCTACGGACAGGTGAAGGCCTGGACGCTCGATGCCGCGATCGACGTCGTCATCACCACCGGGGGCACCGGATTCACGGGCCGCGACGTTACGCCGGAAGCGCTGGAGCCGCTCTTCGAGAAACGCATGGATGGCTTTTCGGAGGTGTTCCACCGGATCTCTTACGAGAAGATCGGCACGTCGACGATCCAGTCGCGGGCCACGGGCGGGGTCGCCAATGCGACGTTCATCTTCGTCCTGCCCGGATCCCCCGGTGCCTGCAAGGACGCCTGGGACGGAATCCTGAAGCAGCAACTCGATTACCGGCACATGCCGTGCAATTTCGTCGAGATCATGCCGCGGCTCGACGAGCACCTGAAGCGCGGCTGACGAGATTCGTGTTCCGTTTGGAACAGACCCGCGCCCCGAATCCCGCTAGTTTGCCTTCGTCGGCTTGGCTCGAAGCGGGCAAGGCAAGCACCGTTTAATTGCTTCGAGCGAATGCCCGGCCTCTTTCCGGGGCAATATTGGGAAAGAGAGAAGGCTACGACGTGCTGCCCGTCCGAAACGATGGGCATGCATGGCAAGACATTTTCACAGACGGATATTTTTCATAAACAAGGTCATTTGAGAGCCACTTTGGGGGTACCGCAAGGTACGCCCCATTCTTGCTTCGGAGAAGCGGCTCAGCTCGGGGCTACGGCCACCATGTCACGGCTTCTCATCGACGGAGAAAGCCCACTCGCATTTGCCGCCTCGGAGCCCCTTTTCCTCGTTTTCACTCAGACGCAGGCGCGCCGGTCGACAAGGCCCGCACTGCAACCCGCCAGGGTAGGAGGAAGTCATGGGAACGGCAGAGCACGCTTACTCGAAAACGGATCGGCCCGAGACCGAGGTTCCGCTGGGGCTGCAGGCCTTCTACGAACGTCGGCAGAAGGATGAATGGCAGGCAACGGTAACCAGGCTGGACGCATTGCGCCAGTCTTTCGCAGAGCAGCGCCGGCAGGTCTTTTCACCTGACCTGCGCGACAGGATCGCGCAGGTCGCAAGGTCGGGCCGACGTGATGATCCGCGCGGGCCCGGTCTTCGATACAGGTCGCTCGTCGAGGCCAGGAATACCGGCCTTGATCTGAACGCGCTCAAACGGCTTCATAAGCGTGCCTATGGCGAAGTCGGCGAGTTGGTGAAGGGCCACGAAGCCTTCCACCGCCACGAAACGGTGGTCGGCAGCGTCGCCGACATCTTCAAACAACCGCCGCTCGTGTATGTCGCGCCCGATCCCGACAAGGAAAAGCTGTTCCTCCCGCCCTTTGAAGGCTGCTGGGACAGACTCGAGCAGAACCAGGCAACCGGCGACGGAGCAATCGTGGAGAACAGTTCCTATTTGGACTGTGCGGGACGGATGGGATCGAGACTGATCGCCCGCAACAATAGTGCCTCCGATGCTGAAATCCTCTGCGCCTATCGGGAGAACGGCTACCTCGTGCCGTTCAAGACGCTCCGCACCGGTATACTGCAAGTCAAGGCAGACTTGTCGGCCCTCATCTGCCGCCATCACATCTCGACCTACGACGAGTTCGGGTGGTCCGACTTTCACGCCACGACGCGCGGCCGCCTCGTGCTGGCCGTGTTCTGGAACTGGGAGGATGTCGAACCGGCGAACGAGGTGAGCGACCAGTGGTTCGCCTCGGGTCTCGACTGCAGCGGCGATGGCGAGAGCTTTCCAGGTACCTCCATCCAGGCCGTTCCTGGCGAACGAAGAATCATCAACCTGTTCACCGAGATGGCCTTCCCCGCTGGCCGCAAGCTCTGGGTCTATGTCGGAGTGGCCGATCGCGTCTGGACGTTCCTCAATGACGTCAGCATCGACATTTCGATCGACTCGGCCTGGCAGTTGAACTCGCTTGCAGTCCGCTCGATCTGAAAGTCATGCCACTCCGGCATCGGGCGCATCGGCCCGAAGATCGATTCCGATTTTCGAGCCGATGCGGTAGACCGTCAACTCGATAAGTTAGAGCGGGATGCGGGCTGAAAGCCGCACACGATTTTCCTTATCCCGCTCTACGAACAGGGCGTCCGGTGCCGTTCTCCGACCGACCGGTTGTCCAATGCGACCCAGGCCGGGACGAGCTCGGTCGCAAGTTTGCGGGCGGCTCGTCCGCTCGCAAGGGCGCTGAGCGGCATCTTGCCGCGCGCAGCCGCGACCGCGTCCCCCTTCGGCAGCAGAAATCCGGACTCCAGCGGCGGCGCCCTGTGCGCCAAGCGCTTGAGAAGCGGGCGCTTATGCATTCGCGAGGGAGAAAACCGCGCCGGGCTCCTGTTCAGAGAGACGTATTCGGCCAGTTCATCCACCCAGCGACCGATAGGGCGGGCACCAGGCTCCAGGAGCATCAGCCACTCGCCGCGGGCGGAACGAAGGACATCGCCGAGATCCCACTCGAGGCAGAAACGGCAACCGGCAGCATCCGCCACCCTGGGGGAGCCGTCGGTCGATCCGTGGTCCAGGATTATTACATCGCTGACGAGCCCTTCCACCGCGCCGGCAACGAGCGCCGAGAGCGTCTGTGCGAGCTCCGCTTCGTTGTCCTTCGTTTCCATGATGACCGTCAGCATAGCCGTTCCTACCGCATCGCAGCGCAGATTGCTACAAGCGCAGGTCCGCACAGGGTGGCGGATGAACGCGCGCCTTCCCCGGAGATGTGCTGAATATTTGTTCTTGCTTTGTACTGTTTTCTGCGCTAGGAAAATAATCAGCACCAAGCGAGCCGAGCATGGTTCCGGGGAGATTTCGATGAACGATCTGTCTCAACTCAAGCAGGGCGTCTATGCGCCCGGCAACAGCGTGGATGTGGCGGAGGCCCTCGTCGCCGGATCCGGCATCAGAATCGACGTCGATCGTCGGCGCGGCCGCGGTGCCGCCCTCAACATCTCGGGACGCTTCGAGCAGAAAACGCGCGAAGTCTTCGATGACGGGTGGCAAACGCTCGAGGAGTTGCCGCCGTTCAAGACCGAGGTCCAGATAGAAAAGCCGAAGACGGCGATCACGCGCAACGATTCTCCCGACATATCTTTCGACCGATCGATCAACCCCTATCGCGGCTGCGAGCATGGCTGCATCTACTGCTTCGCGCGGCCTACGCACGCCTATATGGGGCTCTCGGCAGGGCTTGATTTCGAAGTTAAGCTCTTCGCCAAGCCCGACGCGCCACGTCTTCTCGAGCGCGAGCTGGCGAAGCCGGACTATAAGCTTCGCCCGATCGCGATCGGCACAAATACCGATCCCTATCAGCCGATCGAAAAGGAATGGCGGATCATGCGCCAGATCCTGGATGTGCTGAAGGAAGCCAATCATCCGGTGATGATCGTTACAAAATCGGCCATGGTGACGCGCGATATCGACCTGCTGGCGCCGATGGCGGAAAAGGGTCTTGCCCGGGTCGGCATTTCGGTGACCACGCTCGACCGGAAACTGGCGCGCAGCATGGAACCGCGGGCGTCGACGCCCACCAAGCGGCTGGAGGCGCTACGCGCAATTTCCGAGGCCGGCATTCCCGCTGGAGTACTGGTCGCGCCGATCATTCCGGCGCTGAACGATCACGAGATCGAGCGCGTGCTCGATTCGGCGAAGTCGGCGGGCGCGTCGGATGCGAGCTACGTACTCCTCCGGCTTCCGCTGGAGGTGAGCCCCCTGTTCCGTGACTGGCTTCTCAGAAACTACCCGGACCGCTACCGGCACGTCATGTCGCTCATCCGCTCCATGCGCGGCGGCAAGGATTACGATGCCGAGTTCGGTAAACGAATGAAGGGCAGCGGACCTTACGCCTGGCAGATCGGCCGTCGATTCGAGCTTGCGGCCAAGCGGCTCGGCCTCAATCTGACGCGCCGGCAATTGCGCAGCGATCTCTTCGTGCCGCCGCTAGGAATGGGCGTTCAGCTGTCGCTTCTTTAGATCGAAAGCATAAGCCGCCACTCTTTCCCGCTGTGGAACGGCTTTGAAAATTCCAGCATCCGCCCTTTGCCCCACGGGGCGGCGCTGGTTCCCCCCCCGGCAACCGCCGCAAACCGAGCCGGGGGCTTGAAGGGAATCGGGCGAGTATGCGAGTGTCTTTTCATGTCACGTCGCAAACAGCCCGATTCCCCTCTTTTTCCTCTTCAGGCGCCCGTTCCGGATTTCACCTTCGAGCGCGCCGCCCATCGCGACGGTTTCTGGCCGGTCGCGGGGGCCGACGAGGCTGGGCGGGGACCGCTTGCGGGCCCGGTCGTCGCCGCCGCGGTCATTCTCGATCCGGACGCCATCCCGGCGGGTCTCAACGACAGCAAGCTCCTGACGGCTGAGCAGCGCGAGGCGCTGTTCGAAGAAATTCTGGCGACATCGACGGTTTCGATCGCCTCTTCTTCTTCGGCGCGCATCGACACGACAGATATCCTGAAGGCCAGCCTCGATGCGATGCGCCGCGCCGTTCACGGCCTCGAACTGGCGGCCCGCATCGTTCTGGTTGACGGCCGCGACGTGCCGCCCGGCCTCTCCTGCCACGCAAAAGCGATCGTCAAGGGGGACAGCCGCTCCGTGTCGATCGCCGCCGCATCGATCGTCGCCAAGGTCACCCGTGACCGCATGATGGCCCGCGCCGATGCAACTTTCCCGCTCTACGGCTTTGCCCATCATGCGGGCTATGCGACCGTGAAGCATCGCACGGCGATCGAAAGCCACGGCCCCTGCTCCCTGCACCGCATGAGCTTCCGCCCGTTCCGCCAGGTTTGACGGAGGTGAAGGCCCCTCATCCGCCTGCCGGCACCTTCTCCCCGCAGGCGGGGCGAAGGGACTCGCGGAACGCTCTTAAGTCCCCTCTCCCCGCCTGCGATAGGGCATATACACATCTGATCCTCTCGCGGGACCATTGCCTGGGGCGGGCGACAAACGGTTTGACCTTCGCACGCCCAAAACGATGCCACGGGCAGAACGCAGAAGTGGAAGCGAAGGCCCGCCGCAGGTATTCTCCCCCCTTGTGGGGGAGATGGCCGACAGGCCAGAGGGGGTCTGCTCTCCTGCTCGCCCATCAGGACTACATGACGTACGGTTGCCCGGATAACGGATCCCGCAAAGCAAAGCCCCGCCGAAGCGGGGCTTTTCAATCTCCAGGGTATTATCGGCTACGCTTAGTTCAGGCGCGCTTTGACTTCGCCAATCGCCTTCTTGAAAAGCGTCTCCTGCGCGCCTGCATCGGCCTTGCTCGCGAGCACCTTCTCGGCCGCGCTGATTGCCAGGTCCACCGCAGCTGCGCGGACGGCATTGATCGCATCGCTTTCGGCCTGCTTGATCTTCTGTTCGGAAAGTGCCGTGCGGCGCGCGACATATTCCTCGGTCTTCTGCTTGGCTTCTGCCGTCAGCATCTCCGCCTCGCGCTGGGCCGCGGCGACGATGCTTGCGGCTTCCGCTTCGGCGTCCTTGCGCTTGCGCTGGTACTCGGCAACGAGGCTCTGGGCTTCCTCGCGCAGACGCTTGGCTTCTGCCAACTCATTGCTGATCTTGTCGGCGCGGGCGTCGAGCGCCTTGCCGACCATGCCCGGAACCTTGAGATAGGCGATGAGGACAAAGAAGAGAATGAGGCCTACGAGGGCATAGAAAGTCGCATCAAGAGCCATGGTTCTCTTTTCCTCAGTTGCCGGCCGAGGCCTTGAACGCCGCAGCGATCTCGGCCTTGGTGACGGTCCCGCCGATCAATTGTTTGACAACGGCTGTCGCCGTTTCCTCGGCGATCGCGCCGACATCGGCAAGCGCCTTCGACTTGATGTCGGCGATGCGCGTTTCTGCAGCGGCAATCTTCTTCGCAAGACCGGCTTCGACACCGTCGCGGTCGGCCTTGGCCTTCGCCTTGGCCGCTTCGCGGGCGGTGTCGGCAATCGAATGGCCCTTGGCTCTGGCGCCTGCCAACTCCTGCTCGTAAGCAGCAATGGCGGCATCGGCCTCGCCCTTCAGGCGGGATGCCTCGTCCAGATCCTGGGCGATCCGGTCATGACGCGTCTCGAGAATCCCCCCGATGCGCGGAATGATGACCTTCGACATCAGGAGATAGAACAGGCCGAAGGTGATCGCGAGCCACAGAAGCTGCGAAGCGAAATGGGTCGTATCGAAGGGCGGGAACACGCCGGCGCCATGATCGGCTTCGTGGGCCACACCCGTTTCGGTGTGCACCTCACCGGCCGCAGCGGCATCGTGTGCTTCGGCGCCTTCGGTGGTGGATG
This sequence comes from Ensifer meliloti, assembly GCF_030064585.1. NCBI lineage: Bacteria > Pseudomonadati > Pseudomonadota > Alphaproteobacteria > Hyphomicrobiales > Rhizobiaceae > Ensifer > Ensifer meliloti. The sequence continues at coordinate 3,188,805 of NZ_CP120365.1, read as the reverse complement.
ACTGGGCATATGCCGCGGTCACAAACATGCTCACCTCCAGGTGCACTCAAGAATATGCGCGGCCGCGGCCCTTCGGGCCGCGGCCAAAACTTCTGCCGATATCAGACGGCGAAGAGGAGGAGGAGTGCAATGAGCAGCGAGAAGATGCCCAGAGCTTCCGTAACGGCGAAGCCGAATACGAGGCGGCCGAACTGGCCGTCAGCTGCCGACGGATTGCGCAGCGCGCCGGACAGGTAGCTGCCGAAGATGTTGCCGAGGCCGAGAGCCGTGCCGGCCATACCAAGGCATGCAAGACCTGCACCGATGTACTTTGCTGCTTCCGCTTCCATGATTGACTCCTTCGAAATGGTGTTGCGGCTTAAGATTTGTGCTTCCGGCGGCAAGCCGACCGGAAACCAGCGACTGTTTATTCCTTAGTGGCCTCCGGGGTGGACCGCATCGTTGAGGTACATGCAGGTCAGCACCGCAAAGACATAGGCCTGGAGGAAGGCGACCAGGAATTCAAGACCGGTAAGCGCGACGGTCATGATGAGCGGCAGGATCGCACCGCCGATGCCGAGCGCACCAAAGGCGCTGAGCGAGGCGACGAAGCCTGCGAAGACCTTCAGCGTGATATGGCCGGCCAGCATGTTGGCGAAGAGACGGACCGAGAGGCTGATGGGTCGGGAAAGGAACGAGATGATTTCGATCGCCACGACCAGCGGCAGGAGCGCGCCCGGCACTCCCTGCGGCACGAAAAGCTTGAGGAAGCCGAAGCCGTGCTTGTAGAAGCCGTAGAGAAGGACGGTGCCGATCACGAAGACCGCAAGCGCGAAGGTGACGATGATCTGGCTGGTGACGGTGAAGAAATAGGGGACCATGCCGAGCAGGTTCGCCGTCAGGATGAACATGAACAGCGAGAAGACCATCGGGAAGAATTTCATCCCGTGACTGCCGGCGCCTTCGCGAAGCATCGAGGCGATGAACTCGTAGGACATTTCCGAAACCGACTGCATGCGCGTCGGGATAAGCCCGCGCTGCGATGTCGTCAGATAGAGGAAGCCGGCAGCCGCACCGACGGTCGCCACCATGAACAGCGACGCATTGGTGAAGGAAAAGTCAATTCCGCCGATCTCGAGCGGGACAATCTTGTTGACCAGGAACTGGTGGGTCGGATCGTTTGACACCGCGCTTCTCTTTCGTTCTGCCCGCCCGCGAGCGGAAATACTGTTCTTCCCGGCGACACCTCAGGCGTCGCCGCCGTCCTCTTTATCCGTGCCCGACCCGCCTTTCCGCTGGTCGGTTGTCGCCACCAAACCGGCGGAACGCAGCACGTTCAAGACACCGGCACAGAAGCCGAGAAGCAGGAGGACGATCATGCCCCACGGCCCTGTACCCGCAAAGTGGTCCAAAAGATAGCCCAGAAACGCCCCGACCAGGATGCCGGCGATGAATTCGCTCGAAAGCTTCATCGCCGCCGCGTATCCCTTGCGGCTTTCATCAGCGCGCCCATCCGCCCCTTCCGAAACATCCGCCCGCTTCTTGGACTTGATGTCGTCGCCGAGGCGCTTGAGCCGCGCTTCCAGACTTTCTTCCGGCTTCTCCGTCACATGGCTCCCCTTTGCAGCCCCACGCGGTCGAACGCGATCTCGGTCATACAAACGGCCGCTGTTCAAGCCACGCTTCGGCCCCATTTGAAGTCGCGCGCAACATAGTTTTAGGCACCCGCATAGTCAAGGCATGCGGGCACCTTCTACGTGGACAATATTCTTGTTTCAATTCAGGGGTTTAGCGATAAATCCGGTAAGCTGCGACAAAGGTGCAGAGGGAATCGCCGCCGGAGCCGCGGGGTCACGCCCGCGGCTCCGGCGGCTGACAGGGGCGCGCAGGCAGCTTCGCCGTCAGCTCCAGCCGCCGCCATAGGTCCTGTAGAAGATGTGCAGGCCGATCTTGCCGACACGCTTCATCGTCTTTGCCCAGGCGGGATTCACATAGGTGGCGTGATAATGGGTCGCCGAGCCGACTTCGGGGAGCCAGATTCTGCCGGCGGTCACCGCGAGCGCGACTTCCTTGGCCGTCTTCCAGTGCGATCGCGAATAGATCAGGTCGCGGATCATGTCGCAGGCGAAGGAGAACTGGCAGCGGTTGCGCCAGGCCTTGTTCTGGTAGACGACGCCGCAGATCGTTTTCGGGTAGGTCGGGTTGCGGACGCGATTGAGAATGACCTGCGCCACCGCGGCCTGACCCTTGACGGATTCGCTGCGGGCCTCGAAATAGATCCCCTCGGCCAGACAGGTCTGCTCTTCCTTGCTGAAGACGGTTGGCGGCAGCGGCGTTGCCGCCCAGGCATGATCGTCGGGCGCGATATCCGGGATGAAGCGCCCTGCATTTTCGTCGTTCCGCAGGATCGAATCGAAGGGTGATTCACGCGCATAGTCCGGCTCGGGCCGGACATAGGCAGTCGCAAGAATGTCGGGCTTGTCGTTGGTGACGAGCTTGGCAAGCATCGGCGAGAGGCCCGGTTCCGGCTTCGGCGGCGTCTTGCGGTAGAAGGCCGTCGCGATCTCGATCTCCTTGCCTTTGATCTTCGGCTTGGCAAAGACCATCTTTTCGGGGCCCTCGAGGGCCGGGCCGATAAGCGAGCTCGTGCGCTGAAGGATGGAGCCGGCGCTGAAGTCCTTGGGCGGGGTCACCGGCGTTACCGCGACGATTCGCCCCTTCTTCAGCTTCCGCGTCACGCGATCCTCGTCCGGCGTCCCCTGGTGCTTCGATTCGGCGGTCAGCGCCACGCGGCCGCCATCGGGCAGGGTCATGCCGGCGCCGCCATCGAGCGCACCGGTGGTGATCGGGTCCGTGAAGACCATCTCGACTTCGTGGAGGGAGCCGGCCGGCGACGGAGTGAGATAGGTGCGCCACCGCTCGCCGCCGCGGTTGATGCCGGACAGAAACGTCGCGATGTCCGAATAGGCGACCGCCGAGGGAAAGCCGAGGAAGACGGCAAGGCCTAGGATCGCCGGACCGCGCCAGGCCGAGAACGAAAACCGAAACTTGTCACGCAACTTCCAACTCTTACGCACCGGTCGGCTCCAGAAACTCTTTCTCAGGCACGCGTTCTCGCAAGCCGGCAATAAGCCAGCGGCAAGATTCCATGCAGGACGCTAAGGTTGGTCGGCCGGCTCGCCGGGACCGTTTCTCTTGAGCCTTGAAAATGCGGCATTAACCTTGATGTTTGGTTAATGCGGACGCGCCGAGACCGGCAATTCGCCCGGCATTGCCAAAGCACTTCCAGGAAAAGTGTGTAGCGGTTTTCCGTGCGGAAGTGCGCAGTTTGAGGGACAGCGTCTTCGGATCAGATGATCACATGAGAGCCGAGTTCGACCACCCGGTTCGTCGGCAGGCGGAAATAGTCGGAGGGATCGATCGCAGCATTGGCGAGTGCGATGAACAGGCGGTCCTGCCAATGCGGCATGCCGGACTGGGCGTCGGGCACGAGTTTGCGCCGGCCGAGATAGAATGAGGTCGACATGATGTCGAACTTCAGGCCCGACTTCCTGAAGAGGCCCAGCGCCTGAGAGACATTCTGCGTCTCCATGAAGCCGAACTTCATTTCCAGCAGAGTGAAACGCTCCGACAGCCGCCGCACGCTGACCCGCTCTTCCTTCGGCACCTTCGGCGTGTTTGCCGTCCGGATCGTCAGGATGAAGTTCTGCTGATGCAGAACGTGGTTGTGTTTGATGTTGTGCAGCAGGGCGGCGGGAGTCGATTCCGGATCGCTGGTCAGGAATATCGCCGTGCCGGTCACCGACACCGGCGCGTGCTCGCTCTGGCGCTCGACCGATTTGATGAAGCTTGCCAGCGGAATGTCGATATGGCGGGTCTTGGCGTGCAGGATTGCTGTGCCGCGCTTCCAGGTCCACATGATGACGATGAAGGTCGCCGCGATCAGGATCGGCACGTAGCCGCCATCGTGGATCTTCAGCATGTTGGCGCCCAGGAAGACGAATTCCAGCACGAACAGCGGCAGCAGCGCACCGGCCGCCCACCAGGTCGGCCAGTTCCACCGCATACGCAGGAATTCGAAGGAAAGCACCGTGGTGACCACCATCGCACCGGTGACGGAAATGCCGTAGGCGGTCGCGAGCGCCTCCGAGGAGCCGAAGAGGAAGACGAGCGCCATGACGCCGAACATCAAAAGCGTGTTGACGTTCGGCAGGTAAATCTGGCCCGTATGGGTTTCGGACGTATGGAAAATCGCCATGCGCGGCAGGAAGCCAAGGTGAATGGCCTGGCGCGTCAGCGAAAACGCGCCGGTTATGACCGCCTGACTGGCGATGATGGTGGCTGCGGTCGCAAGAATGACGGCAGGCAGCAGCGCCCATTTCGGAAACATCAGGAAGAAGGGATCGGACATCGCCTCCGGGTTCTTCAGCACGAAGGCGCCCTGCCCCAGATAGTTCAGCGTGAGCGCCGGGAAGACGACGGTGAACCAGGCCCATTGGATCGGCCGCCGGCCGAAATGGCCGAGATCGGCGTAAAGCGCCTCGGCACCCGTGACCGTCAGGAAGACGGCGCCGAGTACGACGATACCGACATAGCCTTCGTTGAACAGAAAGCTGGCGGCATAATACGGGTTGAAGGCTCTGAAAATCGACAGATCGTCGGCAATATGAACGAAGCCGATCGTGCCCATGACGACGAACCAGATGAGCGTAATCGGCCCGAAGAAGTTGGAAACCGCCGCGGTACCCTTCGACTGGACGGTGAAGAGGAGCAGGAGGATCACGACGGCGATCGGAACGACGTAGTCCGAAAGGGCCGGGGTAACCAACTTCAAACCCTCGACGGCCGAGAGCACCGACAGTGCCGGTGTGATCATCGCGTCGCCGATGAAGAGCGCGGCGCCGGCGATCCCCATGAAGAACAGGCTCGCCGTGTGACCATTGGCGGTCTTCATGAGCAGTGCCAGCAGGGAGAGCGTGCCGCCCTCGCCCTGATTGTCCGCCCGCAGCAGGAATAGCACGTATTTTATCGTGACGATGATCGTCAGCGCCCAGATCATCAGCGAGATCAAACCGATGATCTCGACGTCCGTCACGCCGTCGTGCGAGACGGGGCGCAAGGCTTCGCGGAAGGCATAGAGCGGGCTGGTGCCGATATCCCCATACACGACGCCGACGGAGCCGAGCGCCAGAACCAGCAGGCGGCGGGCATTTTCCACGCCAGGTGTAGCGGGAGCAGACAATTGAGACATGTTGCCCAACAGGCCCTTAGAGCCAGCCTTTCCAGCGGAAGAAGAAAAAGGGGATCACGGCCGAAAGCACCATGGCTGCAAGCGCCCACGGATAGCCGAACTGCCATTCAAGCTCAGGCATGATGCGAAAGTTCATGCCGTAGACGGAAGCGACCAGCGTCGGCGGCAACAGAACGACCGAAGCGATCGAGAAGATCTTGATGATGGCATTCTGCTCGACATTGATGAGGCCGAGCGAGGCATCGAGCAGGAAGGTGATATTTCCCGAGATGAAAGCCGTATGTTCCGAAAGCGACTGGATGTCCCGCGATACCGTACGGCAAAGTTCACGGGTTTCCTTGTCCGCCTGCACGTCGGGAACCGTGTAGACGAAGGTCAGCAGCCTCGAGAGCGAAGCGAGGCTGTCGCGCGTTTTCGCAACAAGCCGGTGATGGCCCGCGACGTCGCGCAGGCGTGCTTCGAGAAAGTGCGGTGGCCGGTGCCGCCGGCCGGACGTCTTGTCGCCGAAGACCTGGAGCGCCAGATCGTCGATCCTGTCGACAGCCTGCTCGAGAATTTCCGCCGTCCTGTCCACAATCGTCTCGAGCAGCCGCGTCAGAATCACTGCGCCGTTGCGGCAGCCGCCGGGAATGCGATGCATGCCCGCCTTGAACAGGCCGAAGGCCCTCGGCTCGGCGTAGCGGACGGTGACGAGACACTTGCCCGCCAGAATGAAGCCGACATCGGTCAGCCCCGGCATTTCCGTGTCGCTTCGATAGACGAGCGAGGCGGTCATGAAGACGGCACCGTCGTCGGTATAAAGCCTGCTGGAAGGTTCGATGTCCCTCAGATCGTCCCGCGTCGGAATGGGAATTCCGAGCAGACCCTCGATCATCAGGTCTTCCGCCTTGGTCGGCTCGACAAGGTCTATCCAGACGAGATCGGGACGCAGGGCCGACGGCGGCTCGGCCGTGGAGAGAGCGACCGTTTCACCGTTGACACAATAGCCTGTGATCATGTGGCCGCCTTTTTCATGCAGCCGACGACGATGAACCGTGATGATTTCGTAGGATCAGCCGCCACACGATTTTCCACGATGCAGATTCATCCGATGAAGGCTTTCAGCCGTTCGACGCCGCTTGACGGCAGACGGGTGACCAAAGTCTCCGGCGATGGCAGTGGCTAGCTTTGCCTTGCCTATGCGAGCCAAGGGATATGACGCAACCCCGGCGCAAAATCAATGGCCTTCGGGGATCCGGCGCTTCCCTGTCGGATGTCTCAGTCGCGCCGCGCAGGTGACTGCGCCGAAGCGCTATTCGAAGACGATGCTCGGCATCGCACGGCTTTTGTCCTGCCGGGCAGCGGTGACCTCTCCCCAGACCCGCGCCGCGATGTCGCGATAGACGCGCGCGACCTCGCCATCGGGTTCGGACGCGACGAGAGGGGTTCCCGCGTCGGAGGTCTCCCGGATACCCATGGTCAGGGGCACCTCGCCGAGGAACGGTACGCCGATGCGCTCGGCTTCCTTGCGCGCGCCGCCATGACCGAAGATGTCGTAGCGCCTGCCCGTATCGGGCGCCACGAAATAACTCATGTTTTCGACGATCCCGAGCACCGGAACCTCGACCTTGCGGAACATGGCGAGACCCTTGCGGGCATCGACGAGCGCGAGGTCCTGTGGCGTCGACACGATGACGGCGCCTGCGAGCGGCACCTGCTGTGCCATCGTCAGCTGTGCGTCACCGGTACCCGGCGGCATGTCCACCACGAGGACGTCGAGCTCGCCCCAGGCCACCTCGCGCAACATCTGCAGGAGCGCCGACTGGATCATCGGGCCGCGCCAGATCATCGCGACCTCCTCATCCACCAGGAAGCCCATCGACATGACTTTCAGGCCGTAGTTTTCCATCGGACGGATAAGCCGCCCCTCGATCTGTTGCGGACGGCCGGAGATCTTCAAAAGCCGCGGCATCGAAGGGCCGTAGATATCGGCATCGAGGAGCCCGACCTTAAGCCCGTTTGCCTGAAGCGCCAGCGCCAGATTGACGGAGGTGGTCGACTTGCCGACGCCGCCCTTACCGGAGGCGACGGCGATAATGGCGCCGACGCCGGGGATGCCCGCCTTTGGTGCTCCACCGCCGCCCGCTCGCTGCGCCGGCGCATGGCCCGTCGGGGCCGGCCGCGGCCGCTCCACCGGGGCCTTCTGGGGAGCGGCCTTGCGGTCGGCAGTCAATGCCACCATGGCGGCGTTCACGCCGGGAATCTCGCGCACGACCCGTTCGGCGGCCGCCCGCATCGGCTCGAGCTCCTTCGCCCGGTCCGCCGGCACGGTGATCGAGAAGTAGGCCTTGCCGTCGGAAATGAACACATCGGATACGAGTCCGAGATCGACGATGTTTCCTTCCATGTCCGGCCCGCGGACGGTCCGCAGCTTCTCTAGAACCATTTCCCGGGTGACGTCCGGCATGTCGGCCTCTTGCTCTTTCGTTGGCGCGCAACGTTTTGACTGCTGCAATCGCTAGCCCAAATCGCACCCGATCTAGGGCGTTATGTATTAGATAGTCGAGCCGGGGCGCTTCGCCAATGCGACAGGTGGGAAAATGAGGGCCGCCAACCGATCTCCGTGTCCGTACATCCGGGATCACAGGCGATCGGCGGCGGCCCTTGTCGCGACCTTCTTGGGCGCTGTCTTATTGTGGTCCCCTCTGGACACGGAACTGAATATGCACAACGCGTGCCAGTTGGAACCTTCCGGAAAAAACCAGATTTTCCAAGGAGTTGCCCTTCGACTGCGGAGGATGCGCAAGAGACTGCGCTGCTCAATTCCTGAGCATGCGCGCTATTTGGGCCCAATATGCTCGCAATAGGTTAGAGCGGATGCGGGCGGAAAACCGCACGCACTTTTCCTCAGATGAATATCAACAGGTCTTAGCTGATATAGCCCTTTTTCATCGCCTTCACGACCGCCTGTGTGCGGTTCACCGCGTCGAGCTTCTTGGTGACATGGTTGAGGTAATGATTGACCGTGTGCTCCGACAGGCCGAGGATACCGGCGATTTCCGAGCTGGTCTTGCCGGCGGCCGTCCAGCTCAGACACTGGATTTCCCGTTCGGAAAGAACCGTGTTGGTGTTCTTCCAGACCGAGCCGATCTCGGCGAGCCGGTTATAGACGTGGATCGCGATCATCTGCAGTTCCATCGCCGCCGTCATCGGCAATTCCGCTTCCGGGCCCATGAGGATGACCGCGCCGCGGCCACCTTCGGCATCGTGGACCGGGAAGTAATTGGCTTGGAATATGCCGTTCTCGCGCAACATGGCGATGTAATCCGCGGCAGAGTCGGGCTTGCCTCCCTCCCTCTCCCAGTCTTCAAGCATGACCTGAAACGGGGTCGTCGTCTCTCTCAACCGGCGCACCCCGGTGCTGAAACGCAGCATCGAAAGGCTGTCATATTTGTTGAGGAGCTCGGCCGGCATATTCGAGATGACCGTGGTCGCGGAGAGCCGCTCTACCTCGACTGCAGGGATCGAACAGATGAGAAAAGTCTTGAAGCCGAAAATCTGCGTGATCCGCCGCATGTAGCGGATGATGTCGAACTGGGTCTCGAGCCTTGCTATCTCAGACGCGAAATCGCCGCCCCGGGGCAGATCGATATCAGTCGTCCCCATCGTGATCATCTCTTGCATTAGCGCGGTTCCATCGCATTCATCGACTATCAAATAGCCCGAGCGGCCGCGCAATGCCAACAGGTGATTGACGATCATCACTTCTGATGCGCAAAACCCTGTGCATTTCGCCCGTGTCGATGAAAGCCGACCCCGCCCTCAACCGACGGCCGTGTTCGGGTTCGGTGCCTCCATTTCCCGTGCTTGTCACGAGATGAGGGAGAAAAGAGCTCTAGGTCCGGCCGGCGTCGATCAATTGATCAACCCCGCACGTATCGCCTTGGCGACGGTTTGGACGCGATTGACCGAATCCAGCTTGCGCGTCGCACGGTTGAGATAGTGGTTCACCGTATATTCCGACAGAGCCATGATGCGGGCCATCTCCACCGTCGTCTTGCCAGCCGCGGCCCAGCGCAAACACTCGATCTCGCGCCGGGAAAGGCTGCCCGGGCCGCGTCGGTCGCGCGTTCTGACTTCGCTCAGCCGGCTGTATAGAAGGCCGGCCCAGAGGTTCAGAGCCTGCATCTCGTCGTCGGATACGGCAGACCTGTCACCGCCGAAGGCGATGGCGGCGCGGTGACCCGCGGCATCATGGACCGGCAGATACACCCCGCGCGGCATGTTCGCCTGTTCGAAGACGCATATGGCAGCTTCGCCCTTGCCGTCCACCCGCCCGCGCGCCAGCAGATGAGCATCATAGGTGAAGGGAATGGTGCTGCGCCGCAGCCGCTGGATCACCGGACTGCCGTCGATCAGGCGTGCACTGTCGTAGCGCCTGAGGAAATCCATCGGCCAGGTCGTCATGAGCGCCTGCGCAGTGAGGCTGTGGGACCCCGACTCGGGTATGGCGAGGACCATGAAGCCGCGAAAACCGAAACCTTCCGACACTCGGCCGAGCGCGCGCCGGACATCATCCTCGCTGTCGATCGCCCCGCTGATTGCGTGACCGTCAGGGAGGACCAATGAGGATATATCCACGCTGAAATCGATCATCTTCCGCCCGCCTCTCACATCCGCGCTCCAGCTGGAGCATGACGCTCGCGCTGTCATACCCACGCCATGGCTTCCACCAGAATCCCGCCCGATGCAACCAGCCGTGGCAGCAGACCGGCATTGAAGCTACTTATCTTGAGCCTTTTCGTCCAGTCGAAACTTCTAATTTACCGTAAAGCGGTCCCGTTGCACGTTTCCGTGGAAAACATGCTGTAATCCTTAAACCGTTACTGCGACCTTTGCGCGTCCGACAGAACACGCGGCGCCGCAGCCCCCGTTTCCCGCCCGGGGCCAAGCCGGATCCGGACCTCTTCCTCGATCTCTGCCGCCACCTTGCGCACGTCCTGCGCCCAGGCGGTCAGTTGCTTGAAGCTGACCCGATAGGAGGGGCCGGTGACCGAGATCCCTCCGACCAGGTCGTGTTCCGGAACGCTGATCGGGGCGGCCACGCAGCAGATCTCCGCCTCGTGCTCCTCCCGGTCGAACGCATGGCCGTCGTGCCGGATCTCCTCTATCTCGGCAAGGAGCGATTCTATCGAACGATGCGTTTGCGCCGTGAACGGATGAAACTCCATTCCTGTCGATATCCGCTGCAATTCGCCTCCAGGAAGAACCGAGAGAGCCGCCTTGCCGATACCCGTGCAATAGGCCGGCGACGCCTTGCCTATCTGCGAGCTCATACGCACGGTCTGCCGGCTTTCCACCTTGTCGACATAGATGATTTCGGCCTCCCGCAGCAGGCCGAGATGCACCGTCTCGCCCGTCAATTGGTGCAGGTGCAGGAGATAGGGGGCTGCGATCTCGCGAAACCGGTTCCCCGACCAGGAGCGATAAGCGAATTTCAACAGGCGAAGCCCGGGCTCGTAGGACAAGTCCCGGCGCTGCACCAGCAAGCCCTCTTCGACGAGATGGCCCAGCAGCCGGTGCAGGGTTCCGCGGGGCTGACGGACGGTCTGCAATATATCCGTGAAGCGCTGAGGGCGGTCGGCCATGGCTACCGCCTCCAGCACGGCCATTGCCTTGCCAAGCGTGCCGGTGCCGGCGGGGTCCCCTTCCATGTCGTCTTCTTTCTTCTGCTTCATTCTCATCGCTTTCCGCGGCGCTATCTTGACAGGGTAAAAGCATTGGCGCGATAATTCCATATAATAAAACACAGTTCCGGATATTGGAACAATCAATCCCGCAGCCGCGGTATCGGGGAGAAGCCATGACTTTGCCGAGCAGCCAGTTTCCCGACCTGCGCGATCGCGGAGTTCTGGTCACCGGCGGCGGCTCCGGCATAGGGGCCGCACTGGTAGAGGCGTTCGCCCGCCAGGGCGCCCGCGTCGCCTTCGTGGACATCGCAGCGGAATCGAGCCTGGCGCTCTGCGAGAAGGTCGCGGCGCAGACCGGACAGGCGCCGCATTTCATCCAAGCAGACCTTCGCAATGTCGAGGCCGTGCGGGCCGCAGCCGATGAGGCGGTGGCCAAACTCGGCTCCGTACGTGTCCTCGTCAACAACGCCGCGCGCGACGACCGGCAAGCGCTCGAAGCGGTGACTGAGGAGAGCTGGGACGAAAGTCTTTCCGTCAACCTCAGACATCTCTTTTTCATGTGCCAGGCGGTCGCGCCCCACATGCAGCGGCAAGGCGGCGGATCGATCGTCAATTTCTCCTCGATCGCCTTCCTGCTCAATATGCCGGAGATCCCCGCCTACTCGACCGCCAAAGCGGGGATCATCGGCCTCACCAAATCGCTCGCCGGCAAGCTCGGACCGGACAATATCCGCGTCAACGCGATCCTGCCCGGCATGATCGTTACGGAGCGGCAGCGGCGCTTGTGGCTCACGGAAGAATCGATCGCACGGATGCAGGAAAGGCAGTGCCTCAAGCGCATGCTCGTCGCCGATGATCTCGTCGGGCCCTGCCTCTTTCTGGCGTCGGACAGTTCGGCGGCGATGACCGCACAGACCATGATCATCGATGGAGGCGTGTTTTGACGACGGCAGGCTATTATGCCGCAGTGGATTGGGGGACATCGAGCTTCCGCCTGTGGATCATCGGAGAGGACGGTGCGGTGCTGGCCGAACGCCGCAGTGCCGAGGGCATGACGACGGCCGCAAAGACCGGTTTTCACACAATTCTTGACGGCCATCTCGCCGCGGTCTCCGCGCCTGCGCATCTGCCGATCATCATCTGCGGCATGGCAGGCGCCCGACAGGGCTGGAAGGAGGCCGGGTATATCGAAACGCCGGCAGCACTCGCCGAGATTGCCGGCCGTGCCACAGCCATTCCCGATGTCGACCGCGACATCCGCATCCTCCCGGGCCTTGCCCAGCGCGACCGACGGCATCCGGACGTCATGCGCGGCGAGGAAACGCAGCTGCTCGGCGCTGCCGCGCATCTCGGCGCCGGCAGCCATCTCGTCTGCATGCCCGGCACGCACAGCAAATGGGTTCGTCTTGCCGACGATAGGGTCGAGGGCTTCTCCACCTTCATGACCGGCGAGCTCTTCGACACCATCGCACGCCACACCATCCTCAGCCATGCGGTGGCAGAAGCGGATACCTTCGCGGCCGGGAGTGCAGCCTTTACGGATGCAGTAAGCCGCACGAGGGAGAACCCGGCGCTCGCAACCAATCTGCTTTTCTCCGTTCGTGCCGGGCAGCTTCTGCACGGCACCGCCGCCGCCGACGCGAGAGCGCAATTGTCCGGGACCCTGATCGGCCTGGAGATCGCCGGAGCGCTCGCGGGGTCGGGCTCGGTGGATGGCGTATGCCTCGTCGGCTCCGGTGGGCTCGGCATGCTTTATCGTACTGCCCTCGAAAGCCAGGGCCTCGATGTCCGGGCGGTCGACGCCGACGAGGCGGTGCGGGCCGGTCTTTCCGCTGCCGCCCGTGCGATTTGGCCTTTGTGATGGAAAGAAAGAACATGGACAGAATCCCCCTGCCCCCGATGGAACGCCCGCTGATCGCGATCCTGCGCGGTCTAAAGCCGGAGGAGGCGGAAGGCGTCGTCGGCGCCCTTATCGAAACAGGCTTCACGGCGATCGAGATCCCGCTGAATTCGCCCGACCCGTTTCGCTCCATCCAGACGGCCGTCAAGATGGCTCCGGCCGGGTGCCTTATCGGCGCCGGTACGGTGCTGACGACGGCCCAGGTGGAACGCCTCGCCGATGTCGGCGGGCGGCTGATGGTGAGCCCCAATGTCGAGCCGGCAGTCATCCGACTTGCCGCAACGAAAGGCATGGTCACGATGCCCGGCGTTTTCACGCCGACGGAGGCATTGGCGGCTGCCGCCGCCGGAGCCAGCGGCCTCAAGTTCTTTCCGGCAAGCGTGCTCGGCCCCTCCGGCATCGCGGCGATCCGCGCGGTGCTGCCGGGCGATCTCGAGATCGCGGCGGTCGGCGGCGTGTCGGAGGTCAATTTCGCCGACTATGCAGCGATCGGGATCCGCAGCTTCGGGCTGGGTTCGAGCCTTTACAAGCCCGGAATGAGCGCCGGCGATGTGCGACAGCGGGCGATTGCGACGCTCGCAGCCTATGATGCCGTCTATGGAGGCCAGCAGTGACCGATCTCGTTCCCTTTTCCGGCCGCACCCTTTCGGAAGCCGCGTCCGAACTCGGCGAAGGCCCCACCTTCGACCCCGGCACCGGAACGGCCTGGTGGTTCAATATAACGGGCCGCGAGCTGCATGAGCTTCATCTCGAAAGCGGACGGAAGGCGATCCATCCCCTGCCCTTCCTCGGCAGCGTGCTTGCGGTGATCGATCCCTTGCGGCAGTTGATCGCCTCGGATCAGGGCCTTTTCGTGCGCGACACCGAGAGCTCGAAGCTCGGCCACTTCGCGACGCTTGAAGAAAAGCCGGGCAACCGCTCCAACGACGGACGCGTCCATCCCTGCGGCGCGCTCTGGATCGGCACCATGGGGCGCAGCGCCGAGAAGCATGCGGGTGCGATCTACCACGTTGCCGGCAGCCGCGTCACGAAGCTCTATAGCAACATCACCATTCCCAATGCGATCTGCTTTTCTCCGGATGGGGCCACCGCCTATTTCACCGACACCGACGTCAACCAGCTGATGCGCGTCGACATAGATCCGGCGACGGCGCTCCCGACCGGCGATCCGGTGCTGCTTTCGGACGAAAGCACGAGCCCGGGCGGCGTCGACGGCGCCGTCTGCGATGCCGATGGGCTGATCTGGAACGCCCGCTGGGGCGCAAGCGCCGTGGAGGTCTATAAACCCGACGGCCAGAAGGTCGCCCGCTACGCCGTGCCGGCGACGCAGCCGAGCTGCCCGGCTTTCGTCGGCGCCAAGGCCGAACGGCTTCTGGTGACCTCTGCCTGGCAAGGCATGGACGACGCCGCACGGGCAGCCGACCCGCATGCCGGGAAAACCTTCGAGCTCGGGTTCGAGGTCAAAGGGCGCTTCGAGCCGACATTCCGACTTTAAATCCCGCCGACCAACAAAGACTGGCGTCGCGCCGGCGAAAAATCATACAATTGCTCCATTGCGCTGAATCGCGGTGGAAGGGGTACTCGGATGAGCGACAAGAAAAAAGAACTGAGAAGCCGTCACTGGTACGGCGGCACGCACAAGGATGGCTTCATTCATCGGTCCTGGATGAAGAATCAGGGGTTTCCCGACCATGTTTTCGACGGCCGGCCGATCATCGGCATATGCAACACCTGGTCGGAGCTCACGCCCTGCAACAGCCATCTGCGTATCCTCGCCGAAGGGGTGAAGCGCGGCGTCTGGGAAGCGGGGGGCTTTCCGGTCGAATTTCCGGTGTCGTCGCTCGGGGAGACGCAGATGCGTCCGACCGCCATGCTCTTCCGCAACCTGCTCGCAATGGATGTCGAAGAGGCTATCCGCGCCTACGGCATCGACGGCGTCGTGCTGCTCGGCGGCTGCGACAAGACGACCCCCGGCCAGCTGATGGGGGCGGCCTCGGTCGACCTGCCGGCGATCGTCGTTTCCTCCGGCCCCATGCTGAACGGCAAGTGGAAGGGCAAGGATATCGGTTCGGGCACGGATGTCTGGAAGTTTTCCGAAGCGGTGCGCGCCGGCGAAATGAGCCTGCAGGAATTCATGGCCGCCGAAAGCGGCATGTCGCGCTCGCCGGGTGTCTGCATGACCATGGGCACGGCGACGACGATGGCGTCGATCGTGGAAGCCATGGGCCTGTCGCTTCCGACGAACGCCGCCCTGCCCGCGGTCGACGCCCGCCGCATGGCCCTCTCTCACATGACCGGCAAGCGCATCGTCGAGATGGTGCATGAGGACCTCAGGCTGTCGAAAATCCTGACAAGGGAGAACTTCGAGAACGGCATCATCGCCAATGCCGCCGTCGGCGGATCGACCAATGCCGTGGTCCACATGCTGGCGATCGCCGGGCGCGCGGGTATCGACCTCTGTCTCGAGGATTTCGATCGGGTAGGCGGTCAGGTGCCCTGCATCGTCAACTGCATGCCGTCGGGCAAGTATCTCATCGAGGATCTCGCCTATGCGGGCGGCCTGCCGGCCGTGATGAACCGTATCCAGCACCTGCTTCATCCCGACGCACCGACGGTTTTCGGCGTTCCGATCAGCAAATATTGGGAGGCCGCGGAGGTCTATAACGACGACGTCATCCGCCCGCTCGACAACCCGTTGCGTGCGGCGGCGGGCATTCGCGTGCTGAAGGGTAATCTTGCGCCCAACGGTGCGGTGATCAAGCCGTCTGCAGCAAGCGAACACCTGCTCGCCCACGAGGGACCGGCCTATGTCTTCGACACGATCGAAGACCTCAGGGCCAAGATCGATGATCCCGACCTGCCGGTCACCGAAGACACGATCCTCGTGCTCAAGGGTTGCGGACCGAAGGGCTATCCCGGCATGGCAGAGGTCGGCAACATGCCGATTCCACGCAGGCTCGTCGAAAAGGGCGTGCGCGACATGGTGCGCATCTCCGATGCGCGCATGTCCGGCACCGCCTTCGGCACCGTCGTTCTCCATGTGAGCCCCGAAGCCAATGCCGGCGGGCCCCTGGCGATCGTCAGGACCGGCGACCGGATCCGCCTCGACGCCCTGAAAGGCGAGCTGAACCTTCTCGTCAGCGAGGAAGAACTGGCGGCCCGCATGGCGGCCTGGCAGCCGCCCGAACAGAAATGGCATCGCGGCTATTACAAACTCTATCACGACACGGTGCTGCAGGCCGACAAGGGCGCGGACCTCGATTTCCTCGTCGGCAAGAGCGGCAGCGAGGTTCTCCGCGAAAGCCACTAGATCACGATGATCTTAGGTCGGTTCGTTCTGAGATCATGAAAGGCGATCGACCCGAAGACAACTCTTATGCGATGTTCCTGCGCCGCATGTTCACCCGAACCTGCGGCGCAGCTGTTTTTGGGCGGCAAGCATGAAAAGCCTTGCGCCAGCCGACTTTGGGCGTTCATTTTTTCCGGAACAGTTTGCGTTGCCGGGCGTTGCTTGAGTGTCATCGGCGCAGCATCCCTGGCCCAACTTGAGGCTGCGCCTGATCACGGTGATTTCGCCGTGATCGATACCAAAGAGCCAGAGCGGGATGCGGGCGGAAACCCGCACAAGACTTTCGTTCCGTCCTGGTCGACAACGTCAACGAAAGGCAGTCTGACATGAAAGAGAGACTTATATCTTCCGTTGCCGCTGGCGCGCTTCTCGTGGGCGTTGCCGTTGCCCCGATGAGCTTCGCACAGCAAACCACGACGCCGCCGGCTACGGCACCTGAAACCCAGACCATGGAACCGGCTCCGGCTCCGGCCCCGGCTACACCGCCGGCCGCCGACGAGCAGGCGCAGACACCGGATACGGCAGACAAGCCGACCGATATGGCGGCTGGTGACGCCACCTACCTGACCGAGCAGGCGGAGAATCAAGTTTCCGCCAACACCTATATCGGCCAGTCCGTCTACAATGCCAGCGATGAAAGCATCGGCGAGATCAACGACCTGATCATCGAGAAGGAAGGCGGTATCGCTGCAGCTGTCGTCGGAGTTGGCGGCTTCCTCGGTATCGGGGAAAAGAACGTCGCAGTTCCGTTCGACAAGATCGCAGTCGCCGACCAGCCCGACTCGGATGACATCAAGCTGACGACCACCGAAACGGCCGACTCTCTGAAGGCCGCACCGGAGTTCAAGACGAAATCGCAGCTGATGGCCGAGCGTAACGCCGACCAGCCGGTCGATACGTCGACGACTTCCGCAACGGGTACGACCCCGGCACCGGCGCCTGCGGAACCTGCCCCTCAGCAGTAAGCCGTAGGCTCTAAAAACGAACGACTGGAGCGGCGCCCATGGCGCCGCTTTCCGTCGTCGGGTGGCGACGCGGCGGGAGGCTCTAATACCAGGCGTCGGCCATGCCGTTTTTGCGCGTTGCGACATAGTCGTTCAGCGCCTCGTCGATTGCCGCATCCAAGGGCGGCGCCTCGTATTCGGCGAGAGCCTTTTTCCAGCTCCTGTTCGCGCGCAGCGCCATGTCGGTTTCGCCCTGTTCCACCCATTTCTCGAATGGTTCGTTGTCGGAAAGGGCGCTGTCCCAGAAGGCGGTCTGATAATTGCGCATCGTGTGGCCGCAGCCAAGGAAGTGGCTGCCCGGACCAACCTCCAGGAAGGCGTCCATGGCCAGCGTATTGTCATCGACAACGACGCCGGCAAGGTAGGAATGCAGTGCCCCGCAGAAATCCATGTCCATCATGAATTTCTCGTAGGACATCGCCAGCAGCCCGTCGGCAAAGCCTGCCGAATGCAGGACGAAATTGGCGCCGCAATGGACTGCTGAAAGCATCGACATGACGCCTTCCTGCATCGCCTGAGCATCCGGGCGCTTTGAGTTGGAGAAGTTTCCGGCGCAGCGCAACGGCAGGCCGAGCCGGCGCGCGAGCTGGCCGATGACCATGCTGCCGATTGCCGGCTCCGGCGTGCCGAAGGTCGGGGAGCCCGAGCGGAGCGACATCGACGACAGAAAGTTGCCGAAGATGACCGGCGCGCCCTTGCGCTCGAGCTGCGTCAGTGCACAGCCGGCAAGCGTTTCGGCATAGGATTGCGCGATCGCCCCGGCATTGGTGACCGGCCCCATCGCGCCGCCGAGAATGAACGGCACGATCACCGCGGCCTGGTTGGCGCGGGCATAGGCCCGCAGCGACTTCGTCATCGTGCCGTCCCAGACGAGCGGCGAGTTGACGTTGACATTGCCGAGAATGACACAGTTCCCGTCGACGAAATCGGCGCCGAAAAGAATGCGGGCCATTTCGATCGAATCCTCAGCACGTTCCTCCGAGGTAATCGACCCCATGAAGGCGCGATCGGAGTATTTTATGTGGCTGTAGACCATGTCGAGATGGCGTTTGTTCACCGGCACGTCGCACGGTTCGCAGATGGTGCCGCCGGAGTGGTGCAGCCAAGGGCTCGACTGGGCGAGCTTCACCAGATTGCGGAAGTCCTCGATGGTGCCGTAGCGCCTGCCCTTGTCCAGATCCATGACGAAGGGAGAACCGTATGCCGGAGAGAAAACCACGTTTCGGCCGCCGATCTCGACGCTGCGGGCCGGGTTGCGGGCGTGCTGCGTGAATTGCGCCGGCGCCGAGCGGACGATCTCTTTCAGCATGCCCGGCTCGAAGCTGACGCGAAGGCCTTCGATTTTTGCCCCGGCGCGCCGCCAGTGGTCGAGCGCCACCGGATCGTCGCGAAACTCGATGCCGACTTCGGCGAGAATGCGGTCGGCCACCCGCTCGATCCGCTCCAGGTTCTCCTCGCCGAGGATGTCATAGGTCGGTATATTGCGGACGATGTAGGGGACACCGAGATTCTTGCTGCCCTCGCGCCGCTGCGGTCGCCCGCTCCGGGTCCGTTTCGGCGCCTCGCCGGTTGCTTCCGCCATTTCCATGATCAATCTCCCATCATTTGCAATGATGGTATTGACGAGAGAGGCTGTTGTAACGCAGGAAAAATTCGACGCTTGATATAAGTGGTACTTATGGAAAACCTGCGCCGTCTACTTCCGTCGGCCGCAAGCCTCATCGTCTTCGAGGCAGCCGGCCGGCATCAGAACTTCACACGCGCCGCCAGTGAGCTCGGAATGACTCAGGCGGCGGTGTCCTACGCCATTCGAGGACTCGAGAACCAGCTGGGCGTGCCGCTGTTCCACCGGGTGCACCGGGCGGTCGAACTGACGGAAGCCGGAGAGAAGTTTCACGCGGATGTCTCCGTCGGCCTCGCGCGGATCCAGAAGTCGGCCGAAGACATCCGCGCCAAGGGGCGCGAGACCAACGTGACGCTGGCGGCCTCGACGGCCTTCGCCTCCATGTGGATGCTGCCGCGGCTCGCCCGCCTGCGCGAAGACCTGCCGGAGATCGACCTTCGTATCCAGACCAGCGTGCGCGACCTCGATCTGGATGATGAGCCGATCCCGCTCGGAATCCGCGGCGGGGACCCGAGCCATTGGCCGCGCTACCATGCGGCGGTGCTGGCCGATGAAGTCATTCAGGCCGTGGCGACACCGGCCTATATCGAGACGCATGGGCTGCCGGCAACGCCCGCGGACCTCATCAGGCACAATCTCATCCACCTCGAAGAACCGGTAAGGCGGGCCTGCGACTGGACCGAATGGTTCGCGAGTGCGGGCCTTGCCTACCCGACCCAAGGCAAGCGCCTCGCGATCAACGATTACGTGCTCGTGATCCAGGCCGTTCTGGCGGGAGAGGGCATCGCGCTCGGCTGGGAGCATCTGACCGCCCGACAGGTGCGCTCCGGCGCGCTGGTGCCGGTCGGCGGGCATGTGCTGCGGACGGGCCAGGCCTTCTACGTCGTCTGGCCGCGGTCACGCGAACTCAACAGTCAGGCGCGGCGCATTCGCGACTGGCTTTTGGAGGAGGGCCTGCGCGACCGTCCGGGGACCGACACCGCGAGCGGGCATGAGGCGCTTCAGCGCACCGCCGTATCCCGATAATGCTCCGAAAGGTAACGCAGGGTCGCATCGGCATCGGCGGGCTTGCCGTAGAAATAGCCCTGTCCCAGGCCGCAGCCGAGCGCTTTGAGCTTCAGCGCCTCGGATGAATGCTCGATGCCTTCGGCGACCACGGCGAGTTCCAGTCCCTCGCACATCGAAACGATCGCCTTGACGATATGTTCTGAAGTCCGGTCGGTGGAAATCCCCGAAACGAAGGTCCGGTCTATCTTCACCTTGTCGAGGGAAAAATCCCTGAGCCGCCCGAGGCTCGACTGACCCGTTCCGAAATCGTCCAGCGACACGCGCACGCCGGCCGCTCTCAATTCGGTGACGATCCTCTGGGCGGTGCCGGCGTCGGCCATCGCAGCGGTCTCGGTGATCTCGAGTTCGAGGCGCCGGGGGTCGAGGCCCACCTGAGCTATGATTGCCAGAAGCCGAGCGCTCGTCGCCGGATCCATCAGCTGGACCGAGGACAGGTTGAAGGACAGGAAGAGGTCCTCCGGCCAGGACAGGGCAGCCCGCGCCGCCTTGCGCAGAAGCATCTCGGAAAGCGCGTCGATGAAGCCGCGCTCTTCCGCGAAAGGCACGAACACCGCTGGCGAGACATAGCCGAGGTCGGCGTCGCACCAGCGTGCCAGCGCCTCGAAGCCCACCGGACGGTCGCTGCGCAGATCGACGATCGGTTGAAAGTGGACATCGATCCCACCGGCGATGATCGCGTTGCGCAGTGCCTGCTCAAGCTGCGTCGCGTGCTTCATCTCCTGTGCGATCTCTTGCGAATAGACGGTGATCTGTCCGCGGCCGCGCCGTTTCGAGCGGTAGAGCGCGGTATCGGCGCTCTTCAACAGGTCGTCGAACGTGTCTCCGGCAAAGGGATAGACAGCAAAGCCGAACGAGGCCGACAGCCGAACGTTCCGGTCGCCGAGCGCGAAGGGCGAGGAGAGCACTTCCTTGAGCATCTGGCCGCGCTTCTCCGCACTCCTTCGTTCAAAGACCAGCGGCAGGACGATGGCGAATTCGTCATCCGCGGTACGCGTCACCGTCGCGCCCTCGGGAACGCAGGCCTTCAGCCGGTGTGCCACCTGGCGCAGGATCTGGTCGCCGGCCTCAGGGCCGAAGAGGTCGTTGATCGGCTTGAATCCATCCAGGTTTGCAAGGCCGATGGTAAAGGGTGCAGGATCGCTTGCCCGTTCGGCCGCGAGGGTGCAAACGGTTTCCTTGAGGTGGCGTGCATTGCCGAGCTCGGTCAATGGATCGACGAACGGGGCGCCATGCGCACTGTCCCGCTTCGGCCGATCGATACCGAGTTCCTGCAATGTCATTGCGATCCGCTCCGAACAGAACCCGAAGCGCGCGTTTCACCCGCCGGCAGGTATTTCCGCAGCAGCATCTCGATCATATCCGGGCTGACCGGCTTCATGATGTGGTCGTCCATTCCCGATGTCCTGCAGCGCTCGAGGTCGATATCGAGCGCCTGGGCGGTCACGGCCACGATCGGCGTGCGACGGCCCGTGCGCTTCTCGGCCTGTCGAATGGCAATAGCGGCTTCAAAGCCGTTCATCACCGGCATGGAGACGTCCATCAGGACCAGGGCGGGCTGGAGTTCGTGCCAGAGGTCCACCGCTTCTCTTCCATCCGCGGCGATCCGGTGGGAGATTCCGAGCCCCTCCAGAATCTGCGCGAAGACGAACTGGTTGACCTGGTTGTCCTCCGCGACGAGGACTTCCACCGCCGGCGCATTCGTCGCGGGCACCTGATCGCGGTCGAGCGCAATCCCCCATTCGGACTGCAGCAACGGAGAGCGCGCGCCGCGGGCACAGACGCCGAAGATCTCCGCAAGCAGGATCGTCGCATCCGTATCGCTCGATACCTCGACCCATGTGCAGGCGCGCCAGGAGGCGAGGACGCCATGCTTCTCCGGAAAAGCGGCGTCGAGCAGAAGAAGGTCGATCTCCAATCCGCGGGCCTCGGCGGCCAGCGCGAAGGCGTCGAGCTCCTCGCCATTGCGGACCGCACAGGCGTCGAGCCCGGAGCCGAGCAGCCGCGCCAGGAATCGCTCTTCCATTTCCCGGTCGGCGGTCGCCAGAAGCACGCGCAACCCGCGTGCCGGCAGCATGCCGATCTTCGATCCGGCACTGGCGAGTTGCTGCATGTCGAGCGACCGGAAGGGATCGTAGAAATTCTGCGCGGGCGTGAAGATGCTGTAGTCGCGGATCTGCAGGCCGGTGTCGCCGCCCTTTTCCGAGCCGCCATACCAGACGGCGATATCGGTGACGTCGTTCATGCAGGTGACGACGAAATGGCGGTCGGGCAGGCCGACACGATATTTGCGCGTCACGACCCAAAGGTCGCTGCCGTCGGCGCGAACGATATGCTCCGCCTCCGAATACGGCGTGCCTGTCTCCAGGACGTGGCGATCCGACCGTTCGAAGTGCTCCGCAAGCTCCGTTTCTACGAGATCCGAGGCGGAACGTCCGAGCATGGCGTCCGGCGCGAGATCGTGAATGGCGCTGAAGGCCTTGTTTACGGCGATGTAGTGGAGGTTACGGTCCTTGACGCAGATGGGATTGGGTTGAGCGTTGAGGATCTCTTCCGTCAGGGCGATCCGCTGGAGATCGGTCCGCGCCTGCTCGTCGCGCTTCTTCTGTTCGGAGACATCGCTGACGGCGAGAATACCGATACCGCTCGACAGCCGCCGCTGACGCAGAGAGAGCCAGCGCGTCCGGCCGGCCCGTTCGACATTTTCGTAGCGCTCCCGCCAGTGAAGCGCCATCTGCTCGGCGATCCAGTCTTCGCGGTTCGGCCTGTGCCGGCTGGACTCCGGCAAGGTTCCGGGGCGCACGCCGGTATCGTAGACCGCCCCCAAAAAATCGCGCAGCCGCGTCCCGGGAACCAGCATGCCGGCGGGCACGGGGAAAAATTGCAGTATCGAGGCGCTCGCGAAGGTGATGGTGTCGTCCCGGCCGAAAACGAGCAAGGCGGCGCCAAGCGTTTCGCCGCTTGCCTCCAGAATGATCCTGCTGATGTCTGCGCCGCCCGACGCCACATCATTCATCGCGCTGCCCTCGTTCCCGCTACAGCGCCAGCCGTCCTCGGACGCATAACGGGTGCTGTAGCACTCTGACTGCTGAACGGCCTTCCCGGCCCGGTTACGGTCCGGCGAACCGATCAGCAGCGGTTTCATTTCGGGACATGCTGGCCGCCTTTGGGGCATCCTTGAAGGGATGCGGGCGGCGTCCAGCAACGCCGCGGTGCTCCAGAGGCAAAAACCCGACGATCATTCAGGTTGCTGTGGAAAATTGCAGCAGAACGTTAAAGCCCGATTAAGTCGCAATCCTGCTTTTTGCAGGTACCGGCCGACAGCTATGGAGAAGTGTGAGCGCGGGGCTTTCCCTCCCTCTCCGAATCCTGGAAAATAGGACATGGCCATCAAGCAACTTTCCGAAACGCTCATCAACCAGATCGCCGCCGGCGAGGTCATCGAACGACCGGCGAGCGCCGCGAAGGAATTGATCGAGAACGCGCTCGATGCGGGCGCGACCAGGATCGAGATCGCGACCGCCGGTGGCGGCAAGACGCTCCTCAGGGTCACCGACAACGGCATCGGCATGTCGCCGGCCGATCTCGAACTGGCGATCCGCCGCCATTGCACCTCCAAGCTCGATGACAGCCTCGCCGATATCCGGACGCTCGGCTTCCGCGGCGAAGCCCTGCCTTCGATCGGATCGGTGGCGCGCCTGTCGATCACCACGAGGACGGCGGAGGCCCGGGAAGGCGCGGCGATCACGGTCACCGGCGGCAGGAGCGAACCCGCACGCCCGTCGGCCGCTATCGTAGGCACCGTGGTCGAGGTGCGCGACCTCTTCTTCGCGACCCCGGCGCGGCTGAAATTCATGAAGTCGGAAAAGGCCGAGGCGGCTGCGATCTCGGAAGTCGTCCGGCGTATGGCGATCGCCTTTCCGAGAGTGCGTTTCGTGCTTTCCGGCTCCGATCGCACGACGCTCGAATTCCCCGCAACGGGCGACGACCGGCTGGCACGGATGGCGCAAGTGCTCGGCCGCGACTTCCGCGACAATGCCATCGAGATCGACGCCGAGCGCGAGGGTGCGCGGCTGACGGGCTTTGCCGGTGTCCCGACCTTCAACCGCGGCAATTCGCTTCAGCAATATGCCTTCGTCAACGGCCGCCCGGTCCAGGACAAGCTGATCATGTCCGCTCTCCGCGCCGCCTATGCCGAGACCATCCCGCAGGGGCGCTACCCGATCGCGGTGCTGTCGATCACGCTCGATCCGGCTCTTGTTGACGTCAATGTCCATCCGGCAAAATCGGACGTGCGCTTCCGCGATCCCGGACTGATCCGCGGCTTGATCATCGGCGCCATCCGCGAGGCGTTGACGCGTGAGGGCGACCGGGCGGCGACGACCGGGGCGCATGGATTGATGCGCGCCTTCCGCCCCGAGTTCCACCGGGCAGGCCAGCAAAGGCCGCAGGAACCCTGGAGTGCAGCCGCCTCGCCCTATCGGCCGCTGCGCTTCGACGAGGCCGCGCGCGGTTTTGCAGAAGCACCCCAGGCGGCCTTCTCTGATTTCGCCCAGCCGTCGGCCCGCAGCGCTGCCGCCGCCGTGGAGGCGACGCGGGCGACCGATGGACAGGCGGCCTCCTTCCCGCTTGGTGCCGCCCGCGCCCAGCTTCACGAAAACTATATCGTCGCCCAGACCCACGACGGGCTCGTCATCGTCGACCAGCACGCCGCCCATGAGCGGCTCGTCTTCGAGACGATGCGAACGGCGCTCCATGCCCGCCCGGTGCCCGCGCAGGCACTGCTCATCCCGGAGATCGTCGGCCTGCCGGAAGACGATTGCGACCGGCTGATGGCGCATGCCGAGGAGTTCACGCGGCTCGGGCTGGCCATCGAGCGCTTCGGCCCGGCGGCGGTCGCCGTCCGCGAAACGCCGGCAATGCTCGGCGAGATGGACGCCGCCGGACTGGTGCGGCAGCTTGCCGACGAGCTTGCGGAATGGGACACGGCCGGTGGACTTGCAGGGCGGCTCGAATATCTGGCCGCCACCATGGCCTGCCACGGCTCCGTGCGCTCCGGCCGCCGCCTGCGCACCGAGGAGATGAACGCCCTGCTTCGCCAGATGGAGGCGACGCCCGGCTCCGGGCAATGCAATCACGGCCGGCCGACCTATATCGAACTCAAGCTCGCCGACATCGAGCGGCTTTTCGGGCGGAGTTGAGAACCTGCCGGAACCATATTCCGAAACCGCTGGTTTTTTGCAGAGCGCCACGATAGATCAGGACGTTCACGAGAAGACGAGGCCCGTTCAGGCATGATGAACCGTTTTGAAGGAAGCTCCTCCCGGGAGGCGAAGATCCGCTATCTCGACGGAGACTTCCAAGTCGTACTTGCCGGCTCGCACGTGATCTGTGCCGTTACGGGCAAGCCCGTCCCGGTCGATGAACTGCGTTACTGGAGTGTCGCCCGCCAGGAAGCTTACGTGGATGCTGCCGCCTCGCTCGAGGCTGACCGACGCGCCGGCGTTTTGCCGGGTCAGCAGCCATAGAGCACTTCACTCTTCTGACAGCCCTTCGCCCGCTTGCCGTAATGAACACCGGAAGCTTCATCCCCGTCGGCGACCATATCTGCAACTTTGCCTTCCCAGCACGATGCCCTCCGTGACCAGCATTAGCCCGCCCTACGCTCGCGCAATCGGCGGGCACGGGCGGAGGCAAGTGCCGCGTCGATGATCTTTCCCGGCGCTGCCGGATCGTCGAAGCGCACTTCGATCTCGATCACGCGGCTCTTTGCCGCGAGTTCCCCTGCCCGCCCGTGGCCGGGCTCCAGACGGACCATGTCCTTGGCCGTGGTCACCAGCGTGTAGCCCCGGCTTGCGGCGCGGTCGATTAGGTCGGCAATCTCGTCCTCGGAGAAATGATGGTGATCCGGGAAGCTCCGGGTCTCTTCGATGACCGCGCCGGTCTCGCGAACGGTGTTGAAGAACTTCTCCGGATCGGCAATTCCGGCCCAGGCAAGGACCTTGACGCCGTCGAGCGACCTTGCATCCGTGCGCACCGTTTCGGCCACATAGACGGGCTTGCCGGCCCGGGCCGCCCGGCGGACGAGAGGATCGGCGGCGGAACCGTGGCCGAGTTTCAGGAGAGCGTTGGCATGGCGCAGCTGATTGCCGATCGGCGCCCGAACGGGGCCGGAAGGCACGAGATGGCCGTTGCCGATACCGCGGCCGGAATCGACCACGAGAAGGGCGAAATCGAAGACGAGCCGGGCACTCTGGAATCCGTCATCCATGATGATGATGTCAGCGCCTTCCGCGGCAAGCTTGCGTGCGCCATCCACTCTGCGGCGGCAGATCACCGTGAGCGCCTCGCGGGCAAGCAGCAGCGGCTCGTCGCCGACATCGCGCGCGCGATGGTGCTCGGGGTCGACCACGGTCGTGACGTCCAGCGACCCGCCATAACCGCGGCTCAGGAAAGCGGGCTTCAGGCCCCGTGCCCTGGCGGCCCGCGCAATCGCGATCGCCGTCGGCGTCTTTCCGGCTCCGCCGACGGTGAAGTTGCCGATGCAGATCAGCGGTACGGCGGAGGTCGCCCGCCGCGCCCGGTCCATGCGCATCCCGGCAATCCGGCCGTAGACCCAGGAAAAGGGCCAAAGAGCGTAGGCGCGCCAGTCGGCCTTGGTCCACCAGAACGGGGGCGCTTCTGATACCATCTTTACCCGTAAATATCCGTGCGGCCGCTCCTGCACCTCGGGGGCAGGAAGGGCAAATCCAGAACTTTCCGCCGCCGGCATCGGCCGTGAGCGGTGTGACCGGCGACAAAGAACGTCAGAACGGAGAAAAAGGCAAGCCGATCAGTTGGTGAGCACCGCTTCCAGCTCGGTGATATCGGCGAGGCAGTGGTCGCAAGCCGCGGCAAGCGACTGGCGCGATCCCGTGCCGGTCAAGACGGCAACCGTCATGCCGACGCCGGCACTGCGGCCCATATGCATGTCGTGATTGTTGTCGCCGACCACGGCCACCTGGTCGGGTGCAAGCCCCGTTGCGGCACAAAACCCGAGCACCATGCCGGGCTCCGGCTTTATCCCAAAGCCGCTGTCGTAGCCGGCGACGTAATGCAGGTAGTCCTCGAAGCCGAAGCGCTTGGCGGTCTCCCGGATCGACCGCTCGTTGTCGCTCGAGGCGACGCCGAGCCGGTAACCTTTCGCGTGCAACCCGGCAAAAAAGGAAGCGAGATCGGTCACGGGCACGGCATAATGCGCGGATTGTGCAAAGAGCCCGTCGAACAGCGCCGTCAATTCTCCCACGGTAAACGGCGCGCCGGCGCCGACCATGCCGGTGGCAATCTCCACCGTATTGCCGGCCGCAAGCAGGCTGTCGGGAACGACATGTCCTGTGTCCGGATCCATCCCGCCCGCCTGAAGGAGGACACGCGCGAGGCTCTCGTTTCCCTTGGCGGCGATCCGCGCCAGCTCGTAATTCACCGGCACCCAGCTCTTCACATAATCGAGAAGGGTGCCGTCCTTGTCGAACAATATGCCGGCGATCGGTTTCGTTGCGGGCATGATCCCTTCCAGAATCGAGGCTTCAGGCTTCGGTTTTCAGGCTTCCGGGCGCGGCTCCAGCCGCGCCTTCACCACCAGCGGGTTGATGTAGGGATCGAGCCCCTTCATCGTCGCCGTCAGCGCGCCCCGCATCTGTTGCACGGTTTCGAGTCCGGCATCGATCATCGAGCGACGCATGTCGTCGTTGGCGAGCAGGTAGTTGACACCCTTGGCGAGCATCTCCGTATCGCGCACGATCTTGGCGCTGCCGTTCTTGGCGAGCATCTGGTAGGTCTCGCGGAAATTCTGCACGTTTCCGCCGGAAAGCACCGCGCAGCCGAGCATTGCCGGCTCGAGCGGGTTCTGGCCGCCCTCGGCGAATAGCGAACGTCCGACGAAAGCGACTTCCGTCAGCCTCAGATAGAGCCCCATCTCGCCGATCGTATCGCCGAGTAGAATGTCGACTTCAGGTGTGACCGGATCGCCGCGCGTGCGGCGCGCGACCTTCAACCCCTTCGCGACCAGGGCAGCCTCGATCGCGTCGCAACGCTCCGGATGGCGAGGAACGATGATCGTAAGCAGGCCGGTTCTCTCCTTCAGCGCCTGGTGGACGGTCCCGGCCGCATTCTCCTCACCCTCGAAGGTCGAGATTGCAGCCCAGGTCTTTCGGGCACCGATCTGCTGGCGGTATTCGCGCAGGTCCCGGGGATCGTGCGGCGGCGCCTCGTTGTCCACCTTGAGGTTGCCGGAGACGGTGACCGGGAGCGCACCGAGCGTGCGGAAACGCTCCGCGTCGACATCGGACTGAGCGATGACGAGCGCGAGATTTTCGAAGAGAGCATCGGCAAGCGACGGCCGGCGCCTCCATCGGGCGAAGGTGCGGTCGGAAAGGCGTCCATTGACCAGAACCTGCGGAATATGGCGCCGGCCGAGCTCGATGATCGTCATCGGCCAGATTTCCGATTCTGCGATGATCGCCAGATCCGGCTGCCAATATTCCAGGAAACGGCTCACCGCCGGCTTGAAATCGAGCGGCACATACTGGTGCACGACGGCCGAGCCCAATCGCTCTGCAGCGACCCGCGCCGAGGTCGTGGTACCGGTGGTCAGCACCACGGCGATGCCGCGGCGGCGGATCTCCTTAATCAGCGGAGTGACTGCATTCGTCTCTCCGACACTGGCGGCGTGAAACCAGACGAGAGGGCCCTGGGGACGCGGCGCACTGGCATAGCCATAGCGTTCGCGCCGGCGTGCCGGGTCCTCCTTGCCCTTCGCCGCGCGGAGCGCAAGATAGGACCAGAAGAAGGGATAGACGGCCGTTCCGAGCCAGCGATAGCCGGAAAGTGCCAGCCTTGCGCGCAGGCTGCTCATGAACGCTTGCCCTCCGCCGCGTCCGACGCCGACGGCATTACTTCGCTTCCGGATCGAGCAGGCGATGCATGTGGACGATGAAGTAGCGCATATGCGCATTGTCGACGGTCATCTGGGCCTTGGCTTTCCAGGCGACATGCGCGCTCTCGTAGTCCGGGAAGATGCCGACGATATCCAAATTTTCGAGGTCGCGAAACTGCACGCCGGTTAGCGTCGCCAGTTCGCCGCCGAAGACGAGGTGCAGCCGTTGTTTTTTCTCGGAGTCGTGAGCCATCGAAGTTCCATCTGTGTTCTTATTGGTGTTGGGGTGGTTTGCGGCATTCGCCCCTAAAGGTCAATGGGGCTCAAGCGGCCTGGAGGCGGCGAGCAATGCCGGCAGCGCGGTTCCCGAGGCGGCCCCCAGAACGCCGTGGGTGACAGTCGGGCGGTTGTAGGACAGGGGCTCGCCATCGAGACCGCAAAGCGCCCCGCCGGCGCGCGAAAGGATGAGGTCGGCGGCGGCTAAATCCCAGTCGTGCGAATTCCGCTTGACGATCGTACCGTCGATGCGGCCATCCGCGATCATCGCAAGACGATAGGCGAGCGACGGTACGTGCGAGACGCGCATCATCGTGTTGCGATAGGGTAATGCCAGCCTGCCCATGACATCCTCGGCCGCCGCCACCTTCAGCACCGCGCCGGATTCCGCCTCCCGCACGGCAATCGCCTTGCCGTTCTTCCGCGCTTCGCCATCGCGGGTCGCCTGGAATATCTCGTTGAGGGAGGGCGCATAGAGAACGCCGGCCACAGGCTGGCCACGGTGGACGATGGCGACGCTGACGCACCAGAGATCCTTGCCGGCGATGAAGGCCCGGGTGCCGTCGATGGGATCGACGACAAAGACGGTCTCGCGGACGAGGCGGCTTTCGTCGTCGTCGGTCTCCTCCGAAAGCCAGCCATAGTCCGGCCGTGCAGCGAGCAGCCGCCCCTTGAGGATGTCGTTGGCGGCGAGGTCGGCCTCGCTCACCGGGGAACGGCCCTCATTTTTCCAGCGGACGTCCAGCGTCTTGCGGAAATAGCCGAGCGCAGTGTCGCCCGCCGCGACTGCAGCAGTAAGAATGAGTTCGAGGTCCTCGTCCCAGGCCGGGAGGATCGAAAGGGCTGTTTCTGACATGCAAATCCTTACACGCGGCGCTTAGTGCAACGCGCCGCCCACATTCATGTTCCCGCGAGCGTCATCCCTTCAACCGCAAGCGTCGGCGCGGCGATGCCGAACTTCCTGTCGATGTCGTCGGCCGGCGTCAGCGCCATGAACATCTGCTTGAGGTTGGAGGCGATCGTGACTTCGGAAACGGGATAGAGAATTTCGCCGTTTTCGATCCAGAAGCCGGAGGCGCCGCGACTATATTCGCCCGTCACCATGTTGACACCCTGGCCGATGAGTTCGGTGACATAGAAGCCGGTGCCGACGCCGCGGATCAGGTCATCGCGCGAGATGGAGCCGGGCTCGAGGGCGAGATTGGTAGAGGCCGGGCTGACCGCCGGCCCGCCGCGAACGCCGCGCCCGTTGGTTTCGAGGCCGAGCTCTCTGGCTGCGGACGTGGACAGGAACCAATGGCGCAGCACGCCATTCTCGACCATCGACAGTTTCGAGCCGCTGACCCCCTCCCCGTCGAAAGGACGCGAGGAGGCGCCGCGGACGATCAACGGATCGTCGGTAACGGCAATGCCCGATTTCATGATCTGCTTGCCCATCATGTCGCGCAGGAAGCTCGTCTTGCGGGCAACCGACGCGCCGTTGATGGCTCCCGCCAGGTGTCCGACGAAGCCGCGTGCGACGCGCGGATCGAAAACCACCGTAACGTTCTTCTGCGTCGCGACGCGGCGGGGATTGACGCGGGCCGCCGCCCGCTCGCCGGCGACGCGGCCGATATCCTCGGCAGTGCGGAGCTCATCGAAATAGAGGCGGCTGTCGAAATCATAGTCGCGCTCCATTTTGGTGCCTTCGCCGGCGATCGCGCTGACGGAGCAGCCGAAACGGGTGGCCATATAGGAGCCGGAAAAACCATGAGACGTGACGAGCACGAGCCCGCCCATGCCGGCCGATGCGCCGGCCCCGCTGGAATTGGTGACGCCGGCGACCGAAAGCGCGGCCCCTTCGGCGGCGAGCGCCGCCTCCGTGAGTGCTTCGGTCGATACGTCGCGACTGTCGAAAAGTTCGAGATCCGGATAGGACTTCGCCAGGCGATCGGGGTCGGCGAGCGAAGCGTAAGGATCCTCGGGCGACGCCTTGGCCATCGCCACCGCACGCTCTGCCAGGACCTTCAAATCGAAGCCCGGATTGGCGGAAACGCTGGCGACGCGCCGCCCGACAAAGACCCTGAGCGAGAAATCGTCGCTCTCGGAAGCTTCCGTCGCCTCCACCTTGCCGAGCCGCACCGAAACGGAACGGGAGCGGCCACGCACCACCACGGCATCTGCGGCATCCGCGCCGGCGCGGCGGGCCTGATCGACAAGCTCGGCGGCGCGTTGCTCGAGGACGGCGGAATCGATCGTCTCAGACATGATTTTGGCCTTTCATTCCTGTCCCATTTATTGTGCACTGAAGCATGCATCAAGGGCATCATCGTGATTCCCGCCCCAGCAGCAAAATGATATCCGGCCGAACAAGCCCTCCCCCACGGGCCCCCCGGCCGTTATAGCGGAAGCACCGAGCATGGAAACGACAACGATAATCTATTCGCAGGCGCTCATGCTGCTTGCCGGCGCCGTGATCGCAGCGCCGCTGTTCAAGCGTCTCGGGCTCGGCACCATCCTCGGCTATCTCGCCGCCGGCATCCTGATCGGTCCCGTCGCCCAGCAAATCACGGAAGGCGAAGAGATCCTGCATGTCTCGGAACTTGGCGTCGTCTTCCTGCTGTTCATCATCGGCCTCGAGCTGAAACCGTCGCGGCTGTGGCAGATGCGGCGCGACATTTTCGGTCTCGGTACGGCGCAGGTCGTGATCACCGGCCTCGTTCTTTCGTTCCTGATCGCGTTCAGCGGTCTTCTCGAAGGCGCCGGCAGCATCGTCGCCGGGTTCGGCCTGGCGCTTTCTTCCACGGCCTTCGCCATGCAGATCCTGGAGGAAAACAACGATACCAACACGCGCTACGGCCAACGCGCCTTCTCGATTCTCCTGCTCCAGGACCTGGCGATCGTGCCTCTGCTTGCCATCATTCCGCTGATGGCGGCGCAAGCGCCGGAGGACACAACCACGCCGCTCGAGGATTTCGCGATCGCGATCGCCGCCGTGGCCGCGCTTTTCGCCGCCGGTCGTTATCTCCTCAATCCGCTCTTCCAGGTGATCGCGCGCACGGGGGCGCGCGACGTCATGATCGCAGCCGCGCTTCTCGTCGTCATGGGCGCGGCGACGATGATGCAGCTCGCCGGCCTTTCCATGGCGATGGGCGCCTTCCTTGCCGGCGTATTGCTGGCGGAATCGTCCTATCGCCACGAGCTGGAGGCCGACATCGAGCCTTTCCGCGGTATCCTCCAGGCGCTTTTCTTCATGGCGGTCGGCCTGTCGCTCGAGCTCCAGGTGGTGGCGGAGAACCTGCTGAGCATCATCATCGCAGTGCCCGTGCTGATGCTGGTGAAGAGTCTGGTCCTTTATGGACTGTGCCGGGCTACCGGCTCACGCCATAACGACGCCGTCCGCATCGGCCTGCTTCTGCCGCAGGGGGGCGAATTCGGCTTCGTGCTCTTTACCGCAGCCGCTGCGGCCGGCGTCTTCTCGCAAGCCACCTCCTCGCTGCTCGTCGCAATCGTCACGCTCTCCATGGCGCTGACGCCGGTGGCTGCGATGCTCTCCAGGCGGCTGATGCACAAGCAGGACGAACTGGCCGAGGAAATCGAAGAGGATTTCGAGGGTGCCGGCGCCGGCGCCGACGTGCTGATGATCGGTTTTTCCCGCTTCGCCCAGATCGCCTCGCAGATCCTGCTCGCCGGCGGCCGCGACGTAACGATCATCGACCATTCCGCGGCGCGCGTGCGTCAGGCGGCCACATTCGGCTTCCGCATCTATTTCGGCGACGGAACACGCCTCGACGTCTTGAGGGCGGCCGGGATAGAGAAGGCGAAGATCGTCGCCGTATGCACGCAGAAAAAGGAGGTCACGGACAAGATCATCGATCTCGTCCATGCCGAATACCCGAATGCCCGCATCTTCGCGCGCTCCTACGACCGCCTGCACACGCTGGAACTGCGCGCGCGGGGGGTCGACTACGAACTGCGCGAGACGTTCGAGTCGGGTCTGCTTTTTGGCCGCAAGACGCTCGAGGCGCTCGGCGTGAACGGCGATGAAGCCATTGGCATCATGGACGATATCCGCCGCCGCGACGAGGCAAGGCTGGTGCTCCAGGAAGCGGAGGGCATCACCGCCGGCCGCGACATGCTGCATTCAAGGCCCGTCCGGCCGGAACCGCTGGTAAAGCCGAAGCGTGAAGTCACTCAGCCTGACGACGCTCTGGCGGATCTTGCCGACGAGACGCTGGAAAAGGCGGAGTGATTTCAGGGCCGACATGACCCCCAGGAAGTCCGCGTCACCACCCATTGACCGGCCCTGCTGCCGCATATGGACGTGCGTTCTGGATATCAATGCGCCATTCTGGTAGAATATAGATCGACAGGAACCAGGAAGCATCTGATGGCGCTGAGCATCAAGGACACTGAAACCGAGCAGCTTGCCCGCACACTTGCCCGGCGGACAGGGGAATCCATCACGCTTGCCACCAAGCGTGCCCTCGAAGAACGATTGCGCCGAACCGACACCGCTGCCCGGCGCGCGGCTCTTCTGGAGGATCTGGAAGCCATTCAACGCCGCTGGAATGCCATGCCCGTCCTCGACAGTCGCAGCTCCGATGACATTATCGGTTATGACGAGGATGGACTCCCCTCATAATGGTCATCGACACATCCGCCATTGCCGCGATTGCCTTCAATGAACAGGAGGCCGGAAGTTTCCGCGAAAAAATCGCGGACGACCCGGTTCGGCTCATCTCCGCGGCAACCGCTCTGGAAGCAGCCATGGTAATCGAAACCCGGTTAGGCGAAGCTGCCGGAGCGGAACTTGATCTTTGGCTTTACAAGGCAAACGTGGAGATTGTTGCGGTAACCGCCGAGCATATGGACCAGGCCCGCCGTGCCTGGCGCCGTTTCGGCAAAGGCCGTCATCCGGCCGGTTTGAATTTCGGTGATTGTTTTTCCTATGCCCTGGCCTTTCTGACAAATGAACCGCTTCTGTTCAAGGGAAGTGATTTCTCGCAAACCGATATCCCGGCGGCGTAACGCTCGCGCAGCTGGTCCCGCAGGAAGCGGAGGCATCACCGCCGGCCAACAGATCATTGGCCCCTCACCCTAGCCCTCTCCCCGTTCTGACGGAAAGAGAGGACGTGCCCGATGATACGACGACGGTCATCGTGGCGAAGGCAGTGCTGCGAGTCCCTTCGCCCCGCCTGCGGGGAGAAGGTGCCGGCAGGCGGATGAGGGGCAGCTGTGGAAGCTCGTGCGCGGCCTTATATCCCTTTCCTCCACCGATCGATGCGCTCTGCCAGCGCGCGCTTCACCTCGTCCTTGGTCCCGCAGGTGGCGGCAAGCAGTTCCTGGGCGCGCAGGAAATCGAGCACGCGGAACCGTCCGACATCGGGACGCAGGAGAATATCCGGTGCGCCGGCCTGCATCTTCATGGTGATGATCGACTGCATCATCAACTGGGTCGCGCCGAACAGGCTGTCGATACGGCTCGGGATCGTCTCGCCGTCGCCGTCCGGCCCGCCGACGACATCGACGGCGACGACGATATCTGCCAGTCCGCGCAGGTGATCGAAGGGGATCGGATTATAGATGCCGCCGTCGATCATCACGCGGCCGTCGATCTTCACCGGCATGAAGACCGCCGGCAGGGCGCAGGAGGCAGCGAGCGCCTTGTAGAGGTCGCCGCTTTCGCATACCCGCTCCGTCTGCCCGTAATAGTCCGTGACGATGATTTTAAGGGGGAGTGCCAGATCGGAGAAGCGGAGAGGCACCGCCTCGGGCAGGAAGGCCTTCAGCACGCGCTCTATATTGAACTGGCCGACGCGGAAACCGCTCGCCACAGCCTCGGCAAGACTGGTCGGCCTCAGTCGCCATAGGCGGTTGAGCACCTCCCCACGCCGGCCGACGGTCGAAAGCACGTGTTCGCGGATTTCCTTCCCGCTCATGCCAGCGGCCACGCCCGCGCCCATGAGGGCGCCGATCGACGAACCGGCCACGACTGCGGGGCGGAGCCCCATCTCATCGAGCGCCTCGATGACATGGATGTGGGCAAGTCCCCGCGCACCGCCTCCGCCGAGCGCAAGCGCGATGGTCGGCTCTCCCTCGCTACCCGCGGCTTTGCGTATCGTGGATAGGTTCTGCTCCATCGCCACCTCCGTCATCGGCCATCCTGCACGACGGGCAGGCCGAGATCACGCGGAATCTGAGCCGCTCCGGCCGACTTTGCGCCGATCTCAGACGCCTCGGAAGCGCAAAAAATGCATCAGCGTGTCGCCGAAGGCGCGTTCATCGACCGATTCGAAACTTTCGGAAAACTGCGGCCGGACGTCCGCGCGCTCCTCCAGGATTGCAAGGGCACCCGGAACGAGCCAACCGCCGCGGGCGGCCGCGCTCAGAGCGCGTTCGCCGAGGCCCTTGCCATAGGGCGGATCTGCGAACACCAGATGAAACGGCTCCATCGTCCCGACCGGCCCGAGATCTGTCGCGTCGCGGCGAAAGATCTTGGCCCGGCCCTGAAGGCCGAGCGCCTCGATATTGATGCGCAGCAGCCCGCGTCCCTCGACCCCTTGCTCGACGAAGAGAACCTGCCGGCAACCGCGCGATAGCGCCTCGAGCCCGATGGCCCCCGTGCCCGCGAAAAGATCGAGAACGCGCGTTCCGTCAAGCGCCTCCGGATAGGCGTGGCTCAGGATGTTGAACAGGCTCTCGCGCGTGCGGTCCGTGGTCGGGCGGATATCGTCCGATTTCGGCGCGGCCAGCGTGCGGCCGCGGAATTCTCCACCGACGATGCGCACGGCCGCCTACTTCCCCCTGCCCTGCGGCCCCTTGCCCGGCGGCTTACCGCCGCCCGGACGATTGCCGGGCTTGCCGCCACCCGGACGACCGCCGGGCTTGCCTTCAGCGGGTCTGCTGCCGGCGGGCTTTCCGACACGCGGGCCGGACGAACGATGGGCGGCCGGCTTTCCCGAAGCCGGCTTTGCAGCCACCGGTTTTCCGCCGGCGCTCGCGCGTGGCCGGTCGCCGGCAAAGCTCTTCTTGCCTTCGCCACGCGGCGGCCGAGCGCTCTCCTTGCGTCCTTCGGACGAGGTGCGGTCGTCGGCCGGGCGGGCCACTCGCTCGCCATTGGGCCGGCGCGGCGGACGGTCGCCATGGTCGCGGGATTTCCGCTCCGCGCTTTCGAGCGGGCGACGCCTCTCGAAGCCGCCGGCGCCCGCGGCGTCCTTGCGACCGGCGGATTTACCCGCCTTGCCCTGGCGTTCCGCATCGAAGCCGCCCGCTTTCGCCGCAGCGTCCTTCGGGCGGTCGCGGCGTTTACCTTCCGCAGGCGCGCGCCGCGCCGCCTTCGGCGACAGGTCTTCCTCCGCTGCCTTCGGCTTTTTCTCGACGGTCGGACGCGCACCCGGCGCCATCCAGACGTTGGAAGAGCGGTTACGCCGGACTGGCGGGCGCGCCGGACGCTCCTCCGGCTTCCCGCGGCTGCGGCCGCGTTCGCTCGGGCGACCATCGTCGCGGCGGGTATCGAGGCGGGCAAGAGCACGCTCGCGCTTGTCCTCGGCCTTCTCGCGCTTGCTGCCCCATTCCGCCTTGCCGTGATCGGCGGGCTCCGCTTCGGGCTCGGCAGCAGCCGGCTGGTCGTTATAGATCGGCGCGTCGAAATTCGCCTTGGAGTCGGCTATCAGCCGTGGCCCTAGCTGTTCGCGCAGCGTGCGGCCGCGTATTTCCTGAACCTGGCCGATCGGCAGCTCGCCGAGCTGGAACGGACCGTAGGAGATGCGGATCAGCCGGTTGACGTCGAGGCCGAGCGCGCCGAGGACATTCTTGATCTCACGGTTCTTGCCTTCCCGCAGGCCCATGGTGATCCAGACGTTCGAACCTTGCACCCGATCCAGCGTCGCCTCGATCGCTCCGTAAAGGACGCCGTCTACCGCGATGCCCTCCTTCAGACGGTCGAGCGCCTCCTGATCGATTTCCCCGTGCGCCCGCACGCGGTAGCGGCGCAGCCAGCCGGTCGACGGCAGCTCGAGCACGCGCGCAAGCCCGCCGTCATTCGTCAAGAGCAGCAGGCCCTCGGTATTGATGTCGAGGCGACCGACCGACAGAACGCGCGGCAGTTCTTCGGGCAGGTTCTCGAAGACCGTCGGACGGCCTTCCGGATCGGCATTGGTCGTCACGAGGCCGCCCGGCTTGTGATAGAGCCAGAGACGCGTCCGTTCGATGCCGCGGATCGGATGGCCGTCGACCTCGATCCTGTCGGCGAGCGTCGCATTGACGACCGGCGTGTCGAGCACGACGCCATTGAGGCTCACCCGCCCTTCCATGATCATCCGCTCGACGTCGCGACGCGACGCGACGCCTGCGCGTGACAGTATCTTCGAAATGCGCTGCGGCTCGTCCGCACCGGTGGGCGCCGCCGGACCACTGCCGGCTGCCCGTGCCGCAGGCTTCTCGCTGCCGGAATGAGGTTTCTTGTCGCGACCCTTGGCCTTGCCGCCGGGCCTCGTGGGCTTGTCTTTGGATGTCATTTGTGTTGCCTGCCTTTTGCGGCTGTCCTATCAGGTCGTAGGCCGTGGGTTAAGAGGAAATTGTCGAACGAACAATGGCAGAAACGGCGCGCTTCATGCAGGCGGCCCTTCAGGAGGCCCGAAAAGCGGCGGCACGCGGCGAAGTGCCGATCGGCGCCGTCGTCGTGCTCGACGGCAAGATGATCGCCGCTGCAGGAAACCGCACCCGCGAACTCAACGACATCACCGCCCATGCGGAGATCGAGGCCATCCGCCACGCCGCGGCGGCCGTCGGCGACGAGCGTCTTTCGGGAGCCGACCTCTATGTCACTCTCGAGCCCTGCACCATGTGTGCGGCCGCGATCTCCTTCGCTCGCATCCGCCGCCTCTACTATGGCGCGGAGGATCCGAAAGGCGGCGCGGTCGACAACGGCGTCAGGTTCTATGCTTCTCCCACCTGCCACCACGTGCCGGATGTCTATTCCGGTCTTGCCGAGCGGGAGGCCGCCGACATTCTGCGCGAATTCTTCGCCGGCCGGCGTTAAAAGCACTTCGGGGTAGCGTTCTCCCCGGGAGCGCGTGAAGTGTCAGTCCGCTGCGAACGCTTCCAGCCCCTTGCCGGCGAGCCGGTAACGCGTCCATTCCGACATGGGTTCCGCCCCGACGGCCTCATAGACGCGGATGGCGGGCTCGTTCCAGTCAAGCACGCTCCATTCGAAGCGGCCGCAGCCTTCCGCGACTGCCGTCCGCGCCAGGTGCTTCAGGAGCGCCTTGCCGGCGCCCGAGCCCCTAAACTCCGGCGAGACGTAAAGATCCTCCAGATAAAGCCCCTTGCGCGCCTGCCAGGTGGAATAGCTGTAGAACCAGATGGCAAAGCCCGCGGGCTTGCCGTCGGCTTCGCAGATCACGGCGCGCGCGACGGCATCGGCTCCGAAGAGCGACTCGTGCACGCGCTCGACGGTTGCCTCGACCTCGTGCGGCGCCTTTTCATAAGTTGCGAGTTCCGTAATGAAACGGAGGATCGTCGCAGCGTCACCGGGAACGGCATCGCGAATGCTGATAGCCATGGCTTAGGACCAATTCCAAAACTTGGATGCGAGCGGAACCGCGCGCACTTTCTCATTCCGCTCTAAAACGGCCAGTACCACTTGCTTCCGGAGTTCTTGATCTGCGCCTCCTTCTTGCGGCGGCGCTCCTTGTCCTTCTCCGGTTCCCCGAGATCGACTTCGGAGCCCTCCGGCAGTCGACGGTATTCGAGCGGCGGGTCGCTCAGGAAGCGGCGCTTGTCCGAGTAGGCGCCCTGCTCGATCTTGCGCGCCTGGCGATAGGCCTCCTGCTGCTCCTTGGCGGAAAGGCGGCGGCCGTTGGCATTCGCTTTTGCCAGCGGCGAGACGTAGTTGGGATCGTTCTTGTTGGCGTCCGCCTCGTCGCGCAGACGCGCGCGCGTCTCTTCGGGAGACTCGACCCAGGCCGGGTTGGCCTCGCGGCTTGCAAGCGACTGCTGCGGCTCGACAAGAGCGGTCTGCTGCTGTTGCGGCGGCAGCACCAAACCGGGGCGCGGCTGATACTTGACCGGATCCTTCTTCGCGGGAGCGAGGCTGACCGCGCTGCCGAGATCGTCGAGCAAATGCTCGCCAGCCGTCTTGTCCGTGCCATAGGTCGGGCCGCCGATGCAGCCGGAAAGCACCAGGCCTCCCGCCAGGATGGCGGCAATGCCGGCGGCCACTCGCAACTCTCGCGTCATTCCCATGAGATTCCTTCCAGCCGGCCGCGTCTCGCATGATGCGGCCATTCAGCGCCCCATGGCGGAAAAATCCGCCAAATTTCGGGCAGGTTTTACCGGATGAAGAGCCTGAGTGCAATTCACCCGGTAAACCGATCGATTACGGCTTGAAGCCGAGCTCCCGCAGGGCAGCCGCGTCGCGCGCGGAGACGTCCGGATAGAGCGGATCGGAGCCGACATCGGTGGTGATTCGCCAGGAGCGGGCGCATTTGCGGCCCTCGGCGAGTTTCGGTACGACGCTGACTTTGGCGACGTCCGGCAGCCTGAACGCATCCTCCGGGCCATCGCCGCCGTCGACTTCGATTGCCGAGGTGATGCAGATCTCGGCGAAGTCCTGGCCGTTGAGCGCCTGGAGCAGATCCGGATCGGCGACATGGACGGCCGGCGCCGCCTCCAGCGAAGAGCCGATGCGCTTTTCCTTGCGCTCGATCTCGAGCGCGCCGGTCACCACCTTGCGGACTTCGCGGATCTTCCGCCATTTCTCGGCCAGCGCGTCGTTGCGCCATTCCGCCGGGACCGTTGGGAACTGTTCGAGATGCACGGAGACGGCTTGCGGGTTGCGCGAAAGCCAGGCCTCCTCGGCGGTGAAGGGCAGCATGGGTGCAAGCCAGGTCACCAGGCAATCGAAAAGCGTGCGGATGACCTGCAGGGCCGCGCGGCGGCGCAGCGACGAAGGTGCGTCGCAATAAAGCGCATCCTTGCGGATATCGAAATAGAAAGCCGAGAGTTCGACATTCGAGAAATCGATGAGCGCCCGGGCAATCCTCTTGAAGTCGAAGGCGTCGTAACCTTCGCGCACCAGCCGGTCGAGTTCGGCAAGGCGATGCAGCATCAGCCGTTCGAGCTCCGGCATGTCGGAAAGCGCTACGACCTCGCCCTTGTCGTGGGCGAGCGTGCCGAGCATCCAGCGGATCGTGTTGCGCAGCTTGCGGTATGCGTCGATGTTCGTCTGGATGATGGTCTTGCCGAGGCGCTGGTCTTCCCAATAGTCCGTCGTCATGACCCAGAGGCGCAGGATGTCGGCGCCGGCATCCTTCATCACCTCCTGGGGCGTGACGGTATTGCCCTTCGACTTCGACATCTTCTCGCCCTTCTCATCCATGGTGAAGCCATGGGTGATGACGGCGTTGTAGGGCGCGCGGCCGCGCGTCGCGCAGCTTTCGAGCAGCGAGGAATGGAACCAGCCGCGGTGCTGGTCGGACCCTTCGAGATAGACGTCGGCCGGCCATTTCAGCTCCGGACGGTCCTCGAGCGTGAAGGTGTGGGTCGACCCGGAATCGAACCATACGTCCAGGATGTCCGTGACCTGGTGCCAGCGGGCATGATCGTGGTCGTTGCCGAGGAAGCGCTCTTTCGCGCCTTCTGCGAACCAAGCGTCCGCTCCTTCCTTCTCGAAGGCGTCGAGGATGCGGGCATTGACCTCGTCGTCCACGAGGATTTCGCCCTCATCGTCGGCGAAGATCGCGATCGGCACACCCCAGGCGCGCTGGCGCGAAAGCACCCAGTCGGGGCGCTGCTCGATCATCGCCCGGAGACGGTTCTGGCCGGCGCCGGGCACGAAACGGGTTTCGTCGATCGCGTTCAACGCGCGCGATCGCAGCGTCGAGCCGTCGCCGAAATCCTTGTCCATGGTGACGAACCATTGCGGCGTGTTGCGGAAGATGACCGGCTTCTTCGACCGCCAGGAATGCGGATAGGAATGCTTCAACCGGCCGCGCGCGAAGAGCGCGTGGCGGCCGATCAGAGCCTTGATGACGCGCTCATTGGCGTCACCCTTCTTGCCCTTGTCGTCGATGACGCGGCCGGCGCCGCCTTCCGCATCCGGACCGAAACCGGGGGCGTCGGCGGTGAAATAGCCGGCATCGTCGACCGGGAACGGGATGGTGGACGAGATGCCGCGATCCTCGAGGAGACGCACATTGTCCATCCAGGCCTCGAAGTCTTCGCGACCATGGCTCGGCGCCGTGTGGACGAAGCCGGTGCCGGCATCGTCGGTGACGTGCTCGCCATCGAGGAGCGGCACGCTGAAAGCGTAGCCTCCGCCCAGGCCATGAAGCGGATGGGCGCAGGTGATCGCCGCCAGTTCGCCCGCTTCGATATCGCGCACGAAATTGAACGTGACCTTCGCCTTGGCCGCCGACTCGTCCGCCAGCCGCTTGGCGAAGATCAGCTTCTCGCCCGGCTGCGGGCCGTAGTCGTTCTCGGCGGTCGCGACCTCATAGAGCCCATAGGCGTATCGCGACGAATAGGCGATCGCGCGGTTGCCGGGGATCGTCCAGGGGGTCGTCGTCCAGATGACGACAAAGGCGCCGGCAAGCGCTTCGGGCCCCTCGGTAACCGGGAACTTCACCCAGATCATGTCGCTTTCGACGTCGGCATATTCGACCTCGGCCTCGGCAAGTGCGGTCCGCTCGACGACGGACCACATGACCGGCTTCGAGCCGCGATAGAGCTGGCCGGACCTGGCGATCTTCATCAGCTCGCCGGCGATGCGCGCTTCCGCGTGGAAGTTCATCGTGGTGTAGGGGTTTTCGAAGTCGCCCTCGATGCCGAGGCGCTTGAACTCCTCGGTCTGGATCCCGATCCAGCCGCTGGCGAATTCACGGCATTCCTTACGGAACTCGTTGACCGGTACCTCGTCCTTGTTCTTGCCTTTCTCGCGGTACTTCTCCTCGATCTTCCATTCGATCGGAAGACCGTGGCAGTCCCAGCCCGGCACGTAATTGGCGTCGAAACCGCGCATCTGGAACGAGCGGTTGATCACATCCTTGAGGATCTTGTTCAGCGCGTGGCCGATATGGATGTTGCCGTTGGCATAGGGCGGGCCGTCGTGCAGGACGAACTTCTCGCGGCCGGCAGCGGACGCGCGGAGCTTTTTGTAAAGCTCCATCTTCTGCCAGCGGGCGACGGTCTCCGGCTCCTTCTGCGGCAGGCCGGCCCGCATCGGAAAGTCCGTCTGCGGCAGGTAGAGAGTGGAAGAATAGTCGATCTTTTCAGCAGTCTCGGTCATGGTTTTCGCATTCGTCTTTTCCGCGCGGGGCAGTCACGCAGGCGGAAGGGTTCGGTAATCTCGAAGATGAATGGGGGCGTTGAAACGCCGAAATCCCGGACCTTCCGGCGCAGACTAGAGCGCGCGGAAAGCCGGGCCAATAATTCGCTGATCGATGATCACTCGATGGAACCGGGTCATGTGGCCGGTTCTTTAAGGCGTTTTCCGCCTTTTGAAAAGGTCCGCCGGCCACACATGCCCGAATTCTTTGACGCATTGGGTGGCACAGGGCCCTGGCGCCGCTCAGGCGAAATTGAGCCTGCGGTCGATCCCGCTCAGGGGCTGGACGCCCGCAAGCAGCGCGCGCGCCTCGCTCTCGTCCTTGCGCATCTGGACCATCAATGGCTCCAGACCGTCGAACTTGAGTTCGTCGCGCAATCGGCCGAAGAAGGATACGGCGCAGATCTCGCCGTAGAGATCCGCGGAGAAATCGAAAACGAAGGTCTCCAGCAGGGCTTCGCCGTCGCTGTCGACGGTCGGGCGACGGCCGAAGCTTGCGACACCGTCATGGAGCGACCCGTCCGCCCTGCGGAAACGCACCGCATA
Organism: Ensifer meliloti; assembly: GCF_030064585.1. Taxonomy (NCBI): domain Bacteria; kingdom Pseudomonadati; phylum Pseudomonadota; class Alphaproteobacteria; order Hyphomicrobiales; family Rhizobiaceae; genus Ensifer; species Ensifer meliloti. Next base: position 3,145,919 of record NZ_CP120365.1, on the reverse strand, counting down.
GATGCCGCTTTTCAGCTCCGCCTCTGGCGGCAGGCGCATGTTCGCGGTCGGATAGCCGAGCGTGCGGCCGAGCTTCTTGCCGTCGATGACTTCGGCTTCGACCGTATAGCGATAGCCAAGCAGCCCGGCCGCGTGCGGAACGTCGCCCTCGGCGAGCAGGGAGCGAATGAAACTCGAGGAAATCACGGCGGCGTTTTCGTCGCGGAAGGCATCCACGAGCGTCACGCCGAATCCCTCGCGCTCCCCGGCCGCCATCAGGAAGGCCGGCCCGCCTTCCCGCCCCTTGCCGAAATGGAAATCGAAACCGGTGACGACATGGGAGGCGTGCAGCCATTCGCGCAGGATGCTATGAATGAAGTCGGAGGCCGAAAGCTCCGAAAAGCTCCGGTCGAAGGGATATTCGATGACGGCCCCAAAGCCCATTCCCTCGAGGATGCGGGCTTTCAGCGGTGCCGGGGTGAGGCGGAATACCGGCGTGTCGGGCCGGAACACGGTACGCGGATGCGGCTCGAAGGTGAGCACGAGCGCCGGAACGGCCCGCTTCACAGCCTCCTCCAGCGCGCGGTTCAGCACCGACTGATGGCCGCGGTGCACGCCGTCGAAATTGCCGATCGCGACCACACCGCCGCGAAGATGTTCGGGCAGCGGATCGCGGGTCTCGTTGCGGTGAAAAACGGTCATGCCGATCGTCCCGTCATGCCAGCCGCGGCATCCACCATTTCGGCTGGGCCCCATTCTGCCTCAGAAAGGCCATGAGCCTTGCTTCGTCGGTCCGGCTTTCATGCATGTATTCCTGCGCATGGATGCCCGCGCTGATGTAGAGCAGGTCGAAGCCGGCATCCTGTGCGCCCTTGACGTCGGTCGGCATCCCGTCGCCGATGGCGATGACGCGCGAAAGGTCGAAGGCACCCCTGGCGGCCTTGGCCTCCGCGAGAGCGGCGCGATAGATCGCGATATAGGGCTTGCCGGCAATGCGGGCCTCGCCGCCGAGCTCTTCATAGAGTTTGGCGATGGCACCGGCACAGGGGATGAGCCTATGTCCGCGCTCCACGACAAGATCGGGGTTGGCGCAGATGAACGGTATTTTCCGCTTGGCGAGCCCCGTCAGCGTCGCGCGGTAGTGCTCGGGCGTCTCGGTCTCGTCATCGTAGAAGCCGGCGCAGACGATCGTCTCGGCCTCGTCGGCGGATACGATCTCGGTGCCGAGCCCTTCAAGCAGCGGCAGATCCCGGTCCGCCCCGATAAAGAAGATGCGTTTGTCGGCCGCCGCAATCAGCGCCTGCGTCACGTCCCCGGAAGTGACGATACGGTCATAGGCTTCGTCGGGGACGCCGAGGCCGCGGATCTGCACCGTGACGCCCGGATGCGGCCGGGGTGAATTGGTGATGAGAACGACGGTGAGCCCCTGGGCGCGCGCCTCGGCCAGCGCTTCGCAGGCGGATGCAAAGGCTTGAATGCCGTTGTGAAGCACACCCCAGACGTCGCAAAGGACAACGTCGTAGCGACCGGCGATTTCCCGAAAACTGTTGATCCTGACGGCCATGCTGGCTTCCTGCAAACTCGGCTTTCCGGCTGACATCGCAAGGAAGGGGCAAGAATACAAGCCTTACGCCGAGAAAAACGCGGCACTTTCCCAAGGATTTTAAAGCAATTCCGGGAAGCGGCGCGTTGAAGCTCCGGTCGGTTTTGTCGGCGCGCATGGCGATGCGCTTGAATTCCTCGAGTGCCGACTGCGCGGCCTATTGCATGTTTCCTTTGGCAGGAAACGGATCCTGCAGTCTCGCCTCTTCCAGGGATGTGGTAATCAAACAAGCCGCGGCGGGAAGGCGGGCGCGGCTTCCACGGCTGTCCCTCCGTTCATGGCCTTTTCCCCTTTCCGCCATGCGATACCCAGTCGTGCTTTTCCTGCGTCGCATCACGCGCCCAGCGATAGAGCGCATCATAGATCGTCATCCCCGCCTCGAGTTGTTCGAGATCATCGGCATACATGCGCGATAGGCCGAGTGAAACGGCAAGCAGCCCCGCCGCCTCCGGTTCCAGTTCGCGCCTGTCCGTGTCGGCGCCGCGCACGATACGGGCGACGTGCTCCAGCGCGGGGAACGAGAGACCGAATTCCTTGACCATCGTGTCGAAGGTGCATTCCTCGCCGCGATGACTCCAGAAGACGCCCTCGATGTCGAACGGCGTCGCACCGAAGCGCTCGCCGACCGCCTCGACCTCCGCGGGCGTGACATAAAGAAACCGGGCACGCGGGTCGACGAAGCGCCGGATCAGCCAGGGGCAGGCTATGCGGTCGATCTTCGGCCGCGATCGGGTCACCCAGACGGATCCCCCCGAAGGGTCTGCATTCGGAAGGCTTGCGACCGGAACGAGCGGCAGTCCCGCGGCCCGCCACGCTTCGATACCGCCGTCGAGTATCTCCGCAGCCGCGCCTGCATGACGCAGCCATGCGGCGGCACCCTCGCTGAGTTTGCCGCCGTGCTTGCAGAGCACGACAACCCAGCCGCCGCGGTATTCCTCGGCCCATTGCGGCACGTGAACATGGCCGCGATGGAAGGAGCCCGGCACGAGATGATGATCGGCTGCGAAGTCGTCGTCATCGCGCACATCGATGACGACGGGCGCCTTGGGAGTACCAACGAGACGAGCGAGTTTTTCGGATGAGATGGAGTTGAACGATGCCATGATACGACGTCCTTTAGATCGTTAGCGGACGCGAAATTCCGGCATGGCGCCTCGTGAGGCATTCGCTTACCCCATGGCACTCATCAAACAAAAGTGCGCCCGGTCTGTCAACGATCATGGCCGGCAAAAAATCTCGGAGCCTATCCTTGACTCATTTCACAGCCAGCCTTATCTCGGCTGGCGCTAGCACTCGCTTGATATGAGTGCTAACACCCATCTGGCGGGTCCATCCGTGACCCGCAGTGTCATTTGATCGAGGGATTAGACAATGGCAAGCACCAATTTCCGTCCGCTGCACGACCGGGTTGTCGTCCGCCGCGTCGAGTCTGAAGAAAAGACCAAGGGCGGCATCATCATTCCGGACACCGCTAAGGAAAAGCCGCAGGAAGGCGAGATCGTGGCTGTCGGTTCGGGTGCCCGTGACGAAAGCGGCAAGGTTGTTCCGCTCGACGTGAAGGCTGGCGACCGCATCCTGTTCGGCAAGTGGTCCGGCACCGAAGTCAAGATCAACGGCGAAGACCTTCTGATCATGAAGGAAGCCGACATCATGGGTGTCATCGGCTGATCGCCGGCAACCCTTCAAACTTCCGCAATTTGAAACCGGACCAGTTCCGGAATTTCGAAACCAGGAGCTTTCAAAATGGCAGCTAAAGAAGTCAAGTTCGGCCGCAGCGCGCGCGAAAAGATGCTGCGCGGCGTCGACATCCTCGCCGACGCAGTCAAGGTGACGCTCGGCCCGAAGGGCCGCAACGTCGTTATCGACAAGTCGTTCGGCGCGCCGCGCATCACCAAGGACGGCGTTTCGGTCGCCAAGGAGATCGAACTCGAAGACAAGTTCGAGAACATGGGCGCCCAGATGGTCCGCGAAGTCGCTTCGAAGACCAACGACATTGCCGGTGACGGCACGACGACTGCAACCGTTCTCGCCCAGGCGATCGTTCGCGAAGGCGCGAAGGCCGTTGCCGCCGGCATGAACCCGATGGACCTGAAGCGCGGTATCGACCTGGCTGTCGCCGAAGTCGTCAAGGACCTGCTCGCCAAGGCCAAGAAGATCAACACCTCGGACGAAGTCGCCCAGGTCGGCACGATCTCGGCAAACGGCGAAAAGCAGATCGGTCTCGACATTGCGGAAGCGATGCAGAAGGTCGGCAACGAAGGCGTCATCACGGTTGAAGAAGCCAAGACCGCCGAGACCGAGCTCGAAGTCGTCGAAGGCATGCAGTTCGACCGCGGCTACCTGTCGCCCTACTTCGTCACCAACCCGGAAAAGATGGTCGCCGACCTCGAAGACGCTTTCATTCTCCTGCACGAGAAGAAGCTCTCCAACCTCCAGGCGATGCTCCCGGTTCTCGAAGCCGTCGTGCAGACCGGCAAGCCGCTCCTCATCATCGCTGAAGACGTCGAAGGCGAAGCACTCGCAACGCTCGTCGTCAACAAGCTGCGTGGCGGCTTGAAGATCGCTGCCGTCAAGGCCCCGGGCTTCGGCGACCGCCGAAAGGCCATGCTCGAAGACATCGCCATCCTGACGGGCGGCACGGTGATCTCGGAAGACCTCGGCATCAAACTCGAAAGCGTCACGCTCGACATGCTCGGCCGCGCTAAGAAGGTTTCGATCACCAAGGAAAACACGACGATCGTCGACGGCGCCGGCCAGAAGTCCGACATCGAAGGCCGCGTCGCTCAGATCAAGGCCCAGATCGAAGAAACCACCTCCGACTACGACCGTGAGAAGCTGCAGGAGCGCCTTGCCAAGCTCGCCGGCGGCGTCGCTGTCATCCGCGTCGGCGGTGCGACGGAAGTCGAAGTGAAGGAAAAGAAGGACCGCATCGACGACGCCCTCAACGCGACGCGCGCTGCCGTTCAGGAAGGCATCGTACCGGGCGGCGGCGTTGCCCTGCTGCGTTCTTCCGTCAAGATCACCGTCAAGGGTGAGAACGACGATCAGGACGCCGGCGTCAACATCGTTCGCCGCGCTCTGCAGTCTCCGGCCCGTCAGATCGTTGAAAACGCTGGCGACGAAGCCTCCATCGTTGTCGGCAAGATCCTCGAGAAGAACACCGACGACTTCGGCTACAACGCTCAGACCGGCGAGTATGGCGACATGATCGCCATGGGCATCATCGACCCGGTCAAGGTCGTTCGCACCGCGCTTCAGGACGCAGCGTCGGTTGCTTCGCTGCTCATCACCACCGAAGCCATGATCGCCGAACTGCCGAAGAAGGACGCTCCGGCAATGCCTGGCGGCATGGGCGGAATGGGTGGAATGGACATGATGTGATAAGGCGACAGCCTTAGCACGATCCATCCGGATCTGAAGGGCGGCTCTCGAGCCGCCCTTTTTGTTTTAACGCCGCCGGCCACGAAGCAGAGATCGCGAAGGCCCGCCAGCGGTTTCCATGTTCGGCGCTTGCCGCTTTCCATTTGGTTTCCGTAGGTCTTATTGCTCCGGCCCCCGCCACAATCCGCAGAAATATAAGTTGGCTGCCACGTCTGGCCCTCGGGAGGGGCCGTTGCCGCGGAGAAATCCGGCTGGCTCTCGCTTCCAGTTATGCAGTCTGCCGACGGGATCGTTCGGGATAGGTGAAGGTCAAGCCGCTTGTCGTCTCCCCCCTTGTGGGGGAGAATATTTGCGGCGGGCTCTCGCTTCCGCTTCTGCGTTCTGCCCGTGGCATCGTTTGGGCATGTGAAGTCAAAACCGCTTATCTGCCCCAAGGCAATGGTCCCGCGAGAGGATCAGATGGTATATGCCCTAGGTTGCAGCGCAGACGGCGGTAGCGCGGCTGCTATACAAGCAATGCCTTCAGATCGACCTGCGGATCCGCGAGCAGCAAACGGTCCGGCGTGGCCCCCGCCTCGAGAAGCTTCTTCCCCGTCACATAGGCCTTGGCGTCGTTGATCGCATCGACCGCGATCAGTTTGCCCTGGCGGAAATACCAGACCGAGGCGCTGCCCTGACGCTGGCCCTGGCGGACGAGCGTTTCGTCGTGGCCGAGGCCGAAGCCGGCGATCTGCAGTTTGACGTCGTACTGGTCGGACCAGAACCATGGCTTCGGATCGTAGGGATCGGTGCTGCCCGCAAGAACCGCGGCAACCGCTTCCGCCTGATCGACGGCATTCTGCACGGATTCGAGGCGGATGCGCATGCCGGCCCACGGCAGGACGGCGCAGTCGCCCATGGCGACGATCGTTGGATCGGAGGTCCGGCCATGGCTGTCGACGACAATGCCATTTGCGGTTTCGATGCCGGCTTCGTGCGCCAGCGCATCATTCGCCGCCACGCCGATGCCGACGATCACGATGTCGACGGGAATGACGGAGCCGTCGGAGAGTTCCGCCGCCGTCACGCGGCCGTTGTCGCCGATCAGACGATGGAGCCCGGTGCGCTCACGTATGTCGACGCCGTGAGAGCGGTGGATTTCGCGGACGATCGCCGAGGTGGCGGCGGAGGCGACGCGCTGAAGGATCCGATCGGCCATTTCGATGACCGTGACCTCAAGCCCCGAAGTCCGGGCAACCGCCGCAGCCTCGAGGCCGATATAGCCGCCACCGACGACCAGCACCCGCCGGCCGGGCTGCATCTCCTCTGCCAGCCGGTCGGCATCCCGGAAATCGCGCACGACGAAAACGCCCGCGAGATCGCCGCCCACCGCAGCCGGCAGCCGGCGCGGCGTGGCGCCGGTCGCGAAGGCAAGCGTCTCATAGGTGAGCATCGAGCCGTCGCTCAGCGCTGCCTGCTTTGCGAGACGATCGACCCGCGTCACCGTCGTGGAAAGGCGAATGTCGATCTCGTGCTCCGCATACCAGGCCTCCGGCCGGTAAAGCAGGCGATCGAGGGTCATTTCGCGCAACAGGTATTTCTTGGAGAGCGGCGGCCGCTGGTAGGGCAGGCTCGCTTCGGCGGCGACGACGGTGATCGGACGCATGTCCTTGAGGGCGCGAAGCTTGGCGACCAAAGCGAATGCGGCTTGACCGCCACCGACAACAACAAGTCTTCCCGACACCTGCTCCACCTCAATCGTCTCTGCTCATCGCTATCCTCCCGGCCGGCGTTCGGTCAATCTCCGGCCGGAAGGCTCCGCGCTCTTGATCTACTCCTTGCGCGGGATCTCCATGCCCTTCTGGGCCGCAGGGCGTGCCAGGCCGCGATCCACCCAGTCCATGACATTCGGGAAGCTCTTATAGTCGAGCACCTCGGCGCCACCATAGAACTTCCGCGCCCCTTCCACCCAGGGATAGGTGGCGATGTCGGCGATGGTGTATTCCTCCCCCATCAGCCATTGACGGCCCTCGAGCCGCGCTTCGAGGACGCCGAGAAGACGCTTCGCTTCGTCGCGATAGCGCTGAACGGGATAGGGGTTGTTGGCGACCTTGTCGGCGGCAAATTTGAAGAAATGGCCGAACTGCCCGAACATCGGTCCGATGCCGCCCATCTGGAACATGACCCAGCACAGCGTCTCGTAGCGGCGGGCCGCGTCCGCCGGAAGGAGTTTGCCGGTCTTTTCCGCAAGATAGATCAGGATCGCGCCGGATTCGAAGAGGCCGATCGGCTTTCCGTCCGGTCCGTTCGGATCGATTATCGCCGGGATGCGGCCGTTCGGATTGAGGGACAGGAATTCGGGCGACTTCTGCTCGTTGGTATCGAAGGAAATGCGGTGCGCCTCATAGGCCAGGCCCAGTTCTTCGAGGGCAATCGAGACCTTCACGCCATTCGGCGTCGGAAGCGAATAGAGCTGGATGATATCGGGACTTTTCGCCGGCCAGCGAGCCGTGATCGGAAACGAGGAAAGATCAGCCATGACGGATGCCTCTAGGTGGGAAATCGAAAGGGTGTCTGCCGCCCCAACATAGGGAGCGCCGGTTGCATTTGTCAGGGTCGAAGGCAAATTTGCCGGCCTTCACCTTCGCCGTCCTCGCGCTCAGAGCACGGCCCCCACGGCAGCAACGATCCGGTCGATCACGGGATTACCCGCGTGGGTGGCCTTGCGCGCCCGCACCAGGCAGGCCTCGGAGCGCAGGATCACGCCGTCCGAAAGGATCTTCAGATGGTTGGCCTTGAGCGTCGAGCCCGTCGAGGTGATGTCGACGATGATGTCGGCTGAGCCGGATGCCGGCGCGCCTTCGGTCGCTCCCAGGCTCTCGACGATGCGGTAGAGCTGGATGCCATGGCTGCCCGAGAAGAATTGCTGCGTCAGCCGCCAGTATTTGGTGGCGATCGCCAGCCGCCGGCCGTGGCGCGCGCGGAAGTCCGCGGCGACATCGCCGAGGTCGGCCATGGTGTCGACGTCATACCAGATCTCGGGAACCGCGACGACCACATCGGCGTGACCGAAGCCGAGCCGGGCGGCGAAGTCCACACGGGCATCGGCGTCCGCCAGGCCTTCGCGCACGAGGTCCTCGCCCGTGACGCCGAAATCGACCGCGCCGCTGCCGATCTCGCGGGCGATTTCCGAGGCCGACAAATAGGCGATCTCGACGTCGTCCCATCCTTCAACGCGGCCCCGATAGGACCGGTCGCTGCCGACCGCCGCAATCTTCATCCCGGCGCGTTCGAAGATCGCCGAGGCCTCATCTTTCATTCGCCCCTTGGAGGGCAGCGCAATGGTGACGGTCATTCCGCCCTCCCCGCAGCGATCGCCTGTTCTATCCGGTCGAGCCAGAGGGAAAAGCCGACGGCCGGAATATGCTCGCGGGCGCCGAGCAAGGTCAGGAGGCGGTCGAACCGGCCGCCGCCGGCGAGCACCGCCGGCGTGCCTTCGACCCCGATTTCGAAGACGAGCCCGGTGTAGTAATCAAGCGGCCGTCCGAAGGCGGCGCGGTAGCGCATCAGACCGGGATCGGCGCCGGCCCTTGCAAGCGCGGCCACGCGCGCGTCGAAAAGCGCCAGCGCATCATCGATCTTCAGGCGCGCCTTGCCGGCGAAGCGGTGGAGCGCCGCCGGAGCATCGGCGAGCGGCAGATCGAGAGCCAGGAAGGCGCGCATGACGCCGAGCGCTTCCTTGTCCAGCCGGGTGGCGGCGAGTTCGACCTTTTCCTTCAGGCGCCGCGCTATGTCGCGGGGCGAGCGGCTCGCATTGGTCGAGTAGCCGGTCGCCTTCATCGTCTCGCCGATATGGGCGACGAGCCGTTCTTCGTCCTCGAGCATGCCGAGCGCCGCGACGCGCTCGACGTCGTGACCGAAGACGCCGGGCGACTTCGGATCGGCGAGCGCCGCCAGCAGCCGTTCCAACTGCTTTTGATCGCCGAAGGCATGGATGAGGCGCTTCTGCCAGCCCCCGGGCAGGCCGCAGGCTGCAATCACCGCTTCGAACACCGACTGGTCGCCGAGCGTCACTTTCAGCCGCTCGCCCGGCAATCGGTTGGCGAGGACGAACATCGCATCGCCGACCACGCGGGCGTCGGCAGCGGCCGTATCCGGATCGCCAAGGTCTTCGATGCCCGCCTGATAGAATTCGCTCGATCCTTCGCGGCGCTGCCGGAACACCTCGCCCAGATAGGCGTATCGCTGCGGCGTGCCGGTTGCGGTCTCGATATGGCGGAGGCAGACGGGAATGGTGAACTCCGGGCGCAGGCAAAGGCTCTCGCCGGTCTCGCTCTCCGTCATGAAGATGCGCCGGCGCAGATCTTCGCCGGCCATATCGAGGAAAGGCTCCGCCGGCTGGATGACCGGCGTATCGACGCGCAGCGTGTTCCGGCGCTCGAAATCCGCAAGGAGGTCGCCGGCAAAGGCGGGAAGATTGATCAGAGGCATTGCGGTCAACCCGCCCTTTTCCGGTCCTCGGCCTGTTCCGCCAGAATTTCGCGTACTTTCGCGACGAGTTCGCCTTCCAGAACGGAAACCTGCGCGACACGCGCCTCGCGCCAGGCGACATTATCCTCGATTTCGCCCGAGAGCCGCTTGCCTTCGATCAGGTCCTTGATCTGCACGACGCCGGAGGCGCGCTCGTCACCCCCCTGGATCACGGCGAGCGGCGATCCCCGACGGTCGGCATATTTGAGCTGGTCGCCGAAGTTCTTCTTGTTGCCCTGGTACATTTCGGCGCGGATGCCGGCATGCCGAAGATCCTGCACGAAGCGCTGGTAGCGCCCCATGCTTTCGATATCGCGATCCATCACGCAAACGACAACCGGAGCGGTGACCTGTTCGGCGCCCAGCTTGCCGAGATTCTTGAGTGCGGTCATCAGCCGCGACACGCCGATCGAGAAGCCGGTCGCCGGCACCGGCTGTCCCATGAAGCGCGACACGAGGCCGTCGTAGCGGCCGCCGCCGCCGACGGAGCCGAAGACGACCTTCTCGCCCTTTTCATTGGTGACGGCGAACTGCAACTCCGCTTCGAAGACCGGGCCGGTATAATATTCGAGGCCGCGCACCACCGACGGGTCGATCTTGATGCGGTCCGCCTCGTAGCCGGCGCTGAGTACGAGACTGCGGATCGTGTTCAATTCGGTGACGCCCTCGGCGCCGCGTGCGGTTCCGGCGACGAGCGCCGCCAGTTCGTCCGCGCTCCTGGCATAGTCCGTGATCCCAACGAAGAACAGGATCTTGCCGATCTGCTCCACGTTGAGCCCGGCGCCCTTGGTGAAGTCGCCGCTCTCGTCCTTGCGCCCTTCGCCCAGCAACAGCCGCACGCCTTCCGGACCGAACTTGTCGAGCTTGTCGATGGCGCGCAGCACCGTCAGCCGCGTATTCGTCTGCTCGACTCCGCCGAGACCGATCGCCTCCAGGACGCCGTCGAGGACCTTGCGGTTGTTGACGCGGATCACGTAATCGCCGCGGGCAATGCCGAGCGCCTCCATCGTGTCGGCCATCATCATGCACATTTCGGCATCGGCCTGCACGCCGGCGGCACCGACCGTGTCGGCATCGAACTGCATGAACTGGCGGAAGCGGCCCGGGCCCGGCTTCTCGTTGCGGAAAACGTAACCGGCGCGATAGGTACGATAGGGAAGCTGGATTTCGTTGAAATTCTCGGCCACGTGACGTGCGAGAGGCGCGGTCAGATCGTAGCGCAGGCTCAGCCACTGGTCGTCGTCGTCGGTCAGCGAAAAAACGCCTTCATTCGGCCGGTCGCTGTCGGGCAGGAACTTGCCGAGCGCGTCGGCATATTCGAAGAGCGGCGTTTCCACCGGATCGAAGCCGTAGCGTTCATAGACCTCGCGGATTTTCGCGATCATCTCGTCGACGGCGCGAATGTCCGCGGCCGACCGGTCGACGAAGCCGCGCGGCAGGCGTGCCCTGAGCTTCTGCGTTTTCTTCTGTTTTTCATTCATTGAAAGCATTCCGGACTTCAAGCTTGGTCGGTGCCTTCCCTACCGGATCATGGCAGGGGCGGCAAGGGCGGCGACAAGCCGCGAGACCGCGCTTCCGGAACATTGCGGCGTTGCATGCGTTCCTGCGCCAAAGCTGCGATCACAATGCCGTGATTGTATATCTTGCCGTTTACGCGTATAAGTTACGCAGCAGATCGAGCGCGAGTTTGGGGACTGAGCGATATGCTGAACTTCATGACACCGGGATCCGGAGCCATAAAGCCTTTGAGTCCGGAGACGCACAGAGCCTGGACCCGCCGCGTCTCGCAGGCGGGCTGCCTGGTGGAGCCGTGGCGCTGCGACCTTTCCAGCGGCGCCTTCACGATAGGTTCCAAAACCGCCGCCCTCCTCGGACTGCGGCGCAATCCCTGCGGCATCATCGACCTTGTCAGGGCCTATGACAGAGGCGACCGGTCCACGATCCTGAATATTCTGGAACAGGCGACGGAAAGCTCCTCGTCCTTCTGCTTCTCGACCACCGTCCGCGGCGCAACGGGACATCCTTCCCCGCTTTATTGCATTGGCAATTCGACACTTACGGACGAGGGCGCAGAGGGTTCGCTCGAAGGCGTGTTCGCGCTACCTGAGCCTGAAAAACCGAACGCGTAACGGCGCGTGCCAATTTCCATCATCTTTGCATTCTGTCCCCCCGTCAGCGGCGGACTCGATGAAAGGAAACGATATGGTCCCCAAACGATTCATGGCTGCCCTGTTTCTCGCCGCCACATTCGCTGCTGCTCCCGCGCTCGCGCAGGAGACCGACCACGGCAGCATGCATCACGGTTCGGCAGAAAGCGGCGCGGCGGGTGACGCGTCCCCGTCGAGCAAGGCCTTCGCCGAGGCGAACGCCAAGATGCACAAGGACATGGACATCGCCTTCAGCGGCAATGCCGATCTCGATTTCGTACGCGCCATGATCGCTCACCACCAGGGAGCGATCGACATGGCGAAGGTCGAGCTCGAACACGGCAAGGACGAAGCAATCCGCAAACTCGCCGATGACATCATCAAGGCCCAGGAAGCAGAGATCAGGATGATGAAGGAATGGCTGGCCCACAATGGCGGCTAGAGCACCGTTAGGGACGTGCGCAGCCTTTTCTGTTCAAAGAAGACCGGGACGAACGTTTAACGCGACGAACGGAAAGATTTTCGCGTTTGGGCTCGGTGCCACTCGGCTCCGAGGCGGCACCGATATTGACAGTTGGCCGCAAGCTCCTCTTCCATAGGCACAGGTGCCATGACGTCAAGAGGGGAAACGATGACGATACCACCCGGTGCATCTCCACAATTGTACAACGAAGACCTCGCGCCCGCCAAAGAACGCAACTGGGGCGCATTCTCCATTTTCAACGTCTGGACATCGGACGTGCACAGCCTTTGGGGATATTATCTCGCCGCCAGCCTGTTTCTCTTCTGCGGCAGCTTCATGAACTTCCTCCTGGCCATCGGCATCGGCTCGCTCATCATCTTCTTCCTGATGCAGCTCGTCGGCGTTGCGGGCGTGCGCACCGGTGTACCATTCCCGGTCCTGGCCCGGGCGTCCTTCGGTATCTGGGGCGCGAACTTCCCGGCAATCGTCCGCGCCATCGTCGCGTGCTTCTGGTACGGTGCGCAGACGGCGGCAGCCTCGGGCGCCATCGTCGCGCTGCTTGTCCGCAATGAAAGCCTGCTTCAGTTCCACCAGTCGAGCCACATGCTCGGTCATTCCACCCTCGAACTCGTCTGCTACGTCGTCGTTTGGGGTCTTCAACTGCTGATCATCCAGAACGGCATGGAAACGGTTAGAAAATTTCAGGACTGGGCCGGTCCAGCAGTCTGGGTGATGATGCTGCTGCTTGCGATCTATCTCGTCGTCAAGGCTGGCGGCTTCTCGTTCAGCCACACGATCCCGATGGACGTGTTGCTTGAAAAGACCAAGAACGCCGGCGTGCCGGGGGTACCGGGGTCGTTCGCCGCGCTTGGCGCGGTGGCCGCGATCTGGGTCACCTATTTCTCCGCGCTCTATCTCAATTTCTGCGACTTCTCGCGCTACTGCCCGAGCGAACGTTCGCTGAAGGTCGGCAACCTCTGGGGCCTGCCGGTCAACCTCATCCTGTTCTCGCTGGTTGCCGGCGTCACAACCATCGCCGCCTTCAATGTCTATGGCGAGGTGCTGCTGCACCCCGACCAGATTTCGGCCAAGTTCGACAGCTGGTTCCTGGCGCTGCTCGCCGCGCTGACCTTCGCGGTGGCGACTCTCGGCATCAACGTCGTCGCCAACTTCGTCTCGCCCGCCTTCGACTTCGCCAACGTCTTTCCCAAGCACATCGACTTCAAGAAGGGTGGCTATATCGCGGCGCTGATCGCCCTCGCGCTCTATCCCTTCGCGCCTTGGGAAGGCGGGGCTGCGCACTTCGTCAACATGATCGGTAATACGATGGGCCCGATCTTCGGCGTCATGATGGTCGACTACTACCTCATCCGAAAGGGCCGCGTGGATGTGGAGGCGCTCTATCGCGAAGACGGCGAGTTCCGTTTCGAGAACGGCTGGCATGTCAACGCGCTGATCGCCGCCGGCATCGGGATCGTCTTCTCCTCGATCCTGCCGGGACTTACATCCGTCATGCCGGCATGGTGGGGTGTCTACGGCTGGTTCTTCGGCGTCGCCATAGCCGGTGCGATATACTACGCGCTCCGCTCCTTCAAATCGGCCAGGCCATACCCGGCCCAACCCTGATGGTTTAATTTCTATCAGAGAACATCGCCCTCTCCATCGAATGGGGAGGGCGATGTCCTTACCGGATGCGGCAATCAGGCCGCCGGACGTGCGAAGCGCCGGCGCAGGTCCTCTATCGGCGCGCGGCAGAAGCAGCCCTCGATATGGTCGTTGACGAGGCCCATCGCCTGCATGAAGGCATAGACCGTCGTCGGGCCGACAAAGGTCCAGCCGCGCTTCTTCAGATCCTTCGAGATCCGCACCGAGGCCGGCGTCGTCGGATTGGCGATGAGTGTCTCGAAGTCGACGGTCTTCGGACGCTCGCTTGCATCGGGCTCATGCGACCAGAAATAGGCCGCCAGTGAACCGAATTCCGCACGCAGTTCCTTTGCGCGGCGGGCATTGTTGATGGTCGAGACGATCTTGCCGCGATGGCGGACGATGCCGGCATCGGCGAGGCAACGCTCGACGTCCTCCTCGCCGAACTCCGCGACCTTGTCGAAATCGAAGCCCGAAAATGCGGCGCGAAACGCATCACGCTTTCTCAGGATCGTCAGCCAGGAGAGGCCCGACTGAAAGCCTTCGAGGCAGATCTTTTCGAACAACCTGTGATCGTCGGCGACCGGCCGGCCCCATTCTTCGTCGTGATAGCGGCGGTAATCCTCCAGATTGCCGTGCCAGGCACAGCGATCAAAACCGTCGTCCCCCGTAATCAAGCCCCTGGCTGCCATTTCGCCTCTCTCCATCGTTTCTCTTTTGTTCCGTTTACCATTTGCAAACCACATCGATAAAGAGGCGAATAACCCTACCCAAAGCTTTATTGCCGCGGCCGCCCTTCAGCGCGGCGCCGTTTACCGTTCGGTTGCGGACAGGTGAGAGCATCGCGCCATTGCCGGAGCACTGGAACGCGCATGCGATTTCCCGAGCTCCGCCCCACTGAATTGAACGAAAGGCCTGGGCGGGACAACTCACCCGGGCTCCTCCAGATTGTTCCGGCCAAGTAGCGAGTCCGTCCGATGCTCAAGAAATCCCTTTGTCTTGCCGCATGCTTATTCTCGATCCTTTCCGGGGTGGCAGGCGCGCAGGACCGTTATCAAAACCGTCCGCCCGTCATCGTCAGCCCGGATCTGACCGCCCCCTGGGTGATGCAGCTGACGGGCGAGCGCGTGGTCTATCGCCAGCAGGTTCCCACGACCACCCGAAAGCGGCTTGAGCGGCGCGAGCTCAGCCGCCGCCCCGCCAACGCAGCCGTTCAGCCAGCCTCGATCGCGCGCAGGCAGAAGCCTGCAAAGTCGCAAATCGATCCGCAGTTCCTCCCGCAGATGATCGCTTACGAGACGAAGGAGAAGCCCGGGACCATCGTCATCGACACCAACAACCGCTTTCTCTATCTCGTCACCGGCAACGGCGAGGCGCGGCGCTACGGCGTCGGCGTCGGCAAGCCGGGCTTCGAATGGGCCGGAGAGCACAGGATCACGCGCAAGGCCGAGTGGCCCAACTGGACGCCGCCGCAGGAAATGATCGCGCGCGAGGCAGCCCGGGGTCACTATCTGCCAGCCCGGATGGACGGCGGCCCGGAGAATCCGCTCGGCGCTCGCGCCATGTATCTAGGCTCGACGCTCTATCGCATCCACGGCACCAACGCACCCTGGACGATCGGCTACGGCGTTTCCTCCGGCTGTATCCGCATGCGCAACGAGGATGTGGTCGATCTTTATGAGAGGGTGAAGGTCGGCACAAAAGTCATCGTGATATAGCGACTATGGATGCACAATACTTCTTCCGCGTTTTCTCTCTTCAACTCCCAAAAACGTGGTTTTGAAGCAACAGATGTTCCCTCAGATACAAGTCTTACCGAAATCGCCGCACTATAGAATGTATCGCGGGCGTCCACTTGCGGTTAAATCGCATGGCTTGCTTGCAACGAGGGTTCAGAGGGAATCGTAAATGAGACGTCATGTCACGGGGATGGCCGCGCTTGCAGTCGCGGCCGCTGCTCTTCTTATTTCCGCAAACGCTTCGGCATTCAGCCCGGCCGATATTGCCGGCGCGGGCGTAAAGCGTTCCGACATCATTCAGGTCGCCAAGCAGAAGAAGCCACCTCAGAGATATTGGCGCACCAAGGTGCGCTTCCGCACGGACGAGGCCCCCGGCACCATCATCGTCGACACCAACAGCAAGTATCTCTATTACATCGATGGCCCGAACCGGGCGACGCGCTACGGCATCGGCGTCGGCCGCGACGGCTTCGGCTGGTCCGGTGTCGTCAAGGTTGGCCGAAAGGCCGAGTGGCCGAGCTGGACGCCGCCGGCCGAGATGCGTGTGCGAGAAAGAGCGAAGGGCCGGATCCTGCCCATCACCCAGCCCGGAGGCATCGACAATCCCCTCGGCGCCCGCGCGCTCTATCTCTACAAGGGCGGCCGCGACACGATCTTCCGTATCCACGGAACCAACCAGCCCTGGACCATCGGTCAGAACATGTCCTCGGGCTGCATCCGGATGATGAACGAGGATGTCGAACACCTCTATGAGCGCGCCGGCATCGGCACGAAAGTCGTCGTCATCGGCCCCGGCAGCAAGCCCGGCGACACCTATTTCGACGATCGCGGCGTCGACATTTTCCGTACGATTTTCGGCGGTTGACGGCCGGAAGGGAGGGCCGTACCGGCAGGATTCCTTCGACGTCCGGTTTACGCCCCTCATCCCGCTGCCGCGACCTTCTCCCCGTCTGACGGGGAGAAGGAACAAGTGGCTGCGCTAGCAATTCTCCCGCACCGATGAGGAGGTAGAGCGCGCAGCGAGTCCCTTCGCACCGCTTGCGGGGAGAAGGTGCCGGCAGGCGGATGAGGGGGCCTGCTCACCCCCTGACTGTCACAACCCCGCCGGCTTCGGTCCGCCATAGGCCCAGTCGAGCAGCTCAACCGTGTGCAGGATCGGTATCTCCGTGCCGCTGGCGATCTGCGTGATGCAGCCGATATTCCCGGTGGCGATCACTTCAGGCTTGGTCGCCTCTATATTTCTGACCTTCCGCGCCTTCAGCTTCGCCGAGATCTCAGGCTGCAGGATGTTGTAGGTTCCGGCCGAACCGCAACAGAGATGCCCCTCCGCCGGCTCGCGAACCGAAAAGCCCGCCCGTTTCAGGAGCTGCTTCGGTGCCGAGGTGATTTTCTGTCCATGCTGCATCGAGCAAGCGGAGTGGTAGGCAACGGTGAGATTCCGTGCCCCCTGCTCCGGCAGGTCGAGGGTCGCGAGATATTCGGTGACGTCCTTGGCCAGCGCGGAAACCCTCGCAGCCTTTTCCGCATATGCCGGATCTAGTCGCAGCATATGACCGTAATCCTTGATCGTCGTGCCGCAGCCGGATGCGGTAATGATGATGGCGTCGAGCCCATCCTCCTCCGCCGCCTTCAGCCAGACATCGATGTTGTGCCGGGCAGCCTGCAGTGCCTGCTCGTCCCGTCCCATGTGATGGACGAGCGCCCCGCAACAGCCCTCTCCCGCCGAAACGACCACCTCGACCCCCTGGCCCGTGAGCAGACGGATGGTCGCATCGTTGATTTCCGGCCGCAGCACCGGCTGCGCGCAGCCGGTCAGAAGCGCAACGCGGGCGCGCGGCGTGCCCTTTGCCGCGTAGACAGCCGGTTTTGCCCCACGCGCTGCCGGCAGCGCGCTCGGCGCCAGATCGAGCATGACGCCGAAGGTCCTGAGGAAGGGAACCCTCTTCAGCAATCCGGCGAGCGGGCGCGCAAGACCGGCAGCCCCGAGCGCCAGCCGGAACCGTGACGGATAAGGAAGAGTGGCGGCAATGACGGAGCGGGCGAGCCGGTCCTTGAAAGGCCGCTTATAGGTCTTCTCGATATGGGCACGGGCGTGGTCGACGAGATGCATGTAGTCGACGCCCGAAGGACAGGTGGTGAGGCATGAAAGACACGAGAGACAGCGGTCGATATGGGTGACGGTCTCGCTGTCTGCCGCACGGCCGTTTTCGAGCATGTCCTTGATCAGGTAGATTCGCCCGCGCGGACTGTCGAGTTCGTCGCCGAGGACCACATAGGTCGGACAGGTGGCCGTGCAGAAACCGCAATGCACGCATTTGCGCAGGATCGTTTCGGATTCGGCGACATGCGGGTCGGCGAGCTGCTCAGGGGAGAAGTTGGTCTGCAACCGAGTACTCCATGTGGCCTTGCGGCCTTTGGATCACTTTGATCTCCGTCGGGCTGGCCGGAAATCGCATGATCGATTCTCTTCGTCTTAGGCCGATCTTTTAGACCGCACGATGGCGAAAGGCTGCTTCGCCTAGTTCTGGACCAACGCTGCTGCGCGCCCCGGATTGAATATGCCCGACGGGTCGAATTGGGCGCGGATGCGTTCCGACAATCGTGCCACGGCCGGGGGCTGCGGTTCAAAGGCCGGAATGCGGCCGCGCGCCTCCTCGCCGGCACGCAGAAGCGCCGCATGTCCGCCACCGACCGCGCCGATATAGCGGCGGAGCAGTTCCGCCTCCGGGTCTGCCTCCATGCGCAGCCACACCAGACCGCCCTGCCAGTCGTAGAAGGCATCGACGCCGGTCTGCAGGCGCAATGCGGCGACGAGCTGATGGCCCGCGGAAGGGGCGACCGATATGCGCCACAAAGGCCGTCTGGTGCCGTCGGCATAGGGCTTTACGTCGCGGATTTCCGCCCACAGGGTTCTTGTCTGCGCCTCGTCGAGCTGCGATATCCGCCCGAAGCGCGATAGTTTTTCGCCAAGCTTCTCCGCCCGAATGGCAACGGATGCCGCGAGGCCTTCGAGGCGCAGCACCGTTGCGGCGCCATCCGGCAATGCACCGTCGAGAAAGCGGCTTCGCACGCTTTCCGGCAGATGCGACGCACCCGAAACCTCCACCGGCTGCGCCATGGCCTCGGCCATCACCGCGGCGGCTTCCGCATCGTTCAGGCCGGAGACGACGACGGTCGCTGCCGCCGGCGGCAGTGGCAGGACCTTGAAGGTGACTTCGGTCAGAATGCCGAGCGTGCCGTAGGACCCCGCCATGAGCTTGACGAGATCGAGCCCCGTCACGTTCTTCATCACCCGGCCGCCGGCCTTGATGAGTTCTCCCCGGCCGTTGACGAAACGCACCCCGAGCAGGCTGTCGCGAGCGGCGCCGGCGACGTAGCGGCGAGGCCCGGAGACATTGGCGGCGAAGACCCCGCCGATCGTCGGTTCGCCCGTCGTTGCGAAAATCGGCCGATGGTCCATGGGTTCGAAGGAGAGCATCTGGCCCTTGGCGTGCAGTGCCGACTCGACCTCGGCGAGCGGCGTTCCGGCAAGCGCACTCATGGTCATCTCGGCCGGGTCATAGGTGACGATGCCAGAAAGGCGCCTGGTCGAGAGGGCTCTGTCCGCACGCACGGGATTGCCGAGACCTGCGCGCGTGCCGCCGCCGACCACGGCGAGCGTGACTCGTTCGGCCGCCGCGGAACGCACGACGGACGCGATCCCCTCCTCGCTTGCCGGTTCGAAATGGACGATCATGCCGCGGGCCGTCCTTCGAGCGGAAAAACCTTCGACGGGTTCATAAGCCATTGCGGATCGAAGGCGGCGCGCGCCGCCATCTGCTGGCCGAGATCGGCCCTGCTGTACTGGTGCAGCATCAGATCGCGTTTCTCGATGCCGACGCCGTGTTCCCCGGTCAGGCAGCCGCCCGCCTCGACGCAGAGCTTCAGTATGTCGTTGCCGGCAGCTTCCGCGCGGGCAGCTTCTTCCGGATCGTTGATGTTGTAGAGGATCAGCGGATGCATGTTGCCGTCGCCGGCATGGAAGACATTCGCCACCCGCAGACCGTAGCCGGCGACGATCTCCCCGGTCCGGCGCAAGACGTGGGAGAGCTGGCTCAGCGGCACCGTCCCATCCATGCAGATATAGTCGGCAATCCGGCCGGTTGCGCCGAAGGCAGACTTACGCCCCTTCCAGATCAGTGCCGCTTCCAGAGCCGACTGCGATTCCCTGATCGTCATCACGCCGTGGCGGCGGGCGATCTCGATGATGCCGGCGAGCGTCGCATCCATCTCAGCCTCGGAGCCTTCCACTTCGACGATCAGCAATGCTTCGACGTCGAGCGGATAGCCGGCCTGGGCAAAGGCCTCGCAGATCTCGATCGCCGGCCTGTCCATGAATTCGATTGCGACGGGGATGATGCCCGATCCGATGATATCGGCGACGCAGCTGCCGGCGGACTCGGAAGAGGCAAATCCGAAGAGCACGGGCCGCGCACCTTCGGGCTTCGCAATCAGCCGCACCGTCGCTTCCGTGACGATGCCGAGCTGCCCCTCCGAACCGCAGACGAGCCCAAGCAGGTCGTATCCCGGCGCGTCCAGCGCCTTGCCGCCGAGTTCGATCACGGTGCCGTCGAAAAGCACCATCTTGACGCCCAGAAGGTTGTTGGTCGTAACCCCGTACTTCAGGCAGTGCGCGCCGCCGGAATTCATCCCGATGTTCCCGCCAATGGTGCAGGCGAGCTGCGAACTCGGATCCGGCGCATAGAAGAAGCCGTCGGCCGAAACCGCATCGGAAATATTGAGATTGGTCACGCCCGCCTGAACCGTCGCCGTGCGGTTGAACAGGTCGATATCCAGGATGCGCGACATCTTCGACAGACCGACGACGATCGCGTCCTCCTGAGGAATGGCGCCGCCGGAGAGCGAGGTGCCGGCGCCCCGCGGCACGATCGGAATGCCGTAGCGGCTGCAATATTTGAGCACCGCGGCCACGTGCTCCGTCGTCTCGGGAAGAACGACCGCGAGCGGCATCCGCCGATAGGCGATAAACGCATCCGTCTCGAAGGGCTTGAGGCCGCGCTCGTCGCTGATGAGGCCGCCTTCCGGCAACAGATCGGCAAGATCGGCGACGATTTCCCGCCGACGGTCGAGGACGGCCTGCCTTGGCTTCAGAAAGCCTATCGTCTCCGGCATGAGCGCCTCCCATTCACAGCAAAGTGGTATTTTTTGCTTACCACTAATGCATGTCGCCCAAAAGTGTGCAGCGGATCTGAGACAAGGACATACACAAACAATGACCTCAGTGCGTCCCGCTCAAACCTTTTATAGAGGTGGACGGACACCCGGCAAATGTTAATGATCTTTTCGCCTCTGGAAACAATGATCAGGATTGATGACGAATCTAGGCGATCTCGAAATTTTCGCGCGGGTGGTGTCGACCGGCAGCATGTCGGCGGCGGGACGCGCGCTCGGCTTTTCCGCAGCCGTGATTTCCAAACGCATCAAGCGGCTCGAAGACAGGTTGGGCACGCGGCTCCTGCAGCGCACGACGCGGCAGATTTCGCTGACGGAGGCCGGCCAGGGTTTCTATGACCGGGTTCTCGGCATTCTCGCCGGCCTCGAGGAGGCGGAGGCCTATGCCTCCGGCCGCTCCTCCCAGGTCCAGGGGACGCTGCGCATTTCCGCGCCGACCTCCTTCGGCCGCATGCACATCGCGCCGCATCTGACCGGTTTCATGAAGGACCATCCCGACCTGAAGCTGCACATCGTGCTGACCGACGATTTCACCGACATCGTCGCAGAAGGCTTCGACCTCGCCATCCGAATAGGCGAACTCAGCGATTCGAGCCTCGTCGCCCGCAAGCTCGCGCCGGTGCGCCGGCTTCTCTGCGCAGCGCCGAGCTATGTCGCCCGTCATGGCGCGCCGACGGAGATCGGCGAACTCGCGAAGCACATCTGCCTTCCGGCGCACAACAACGACAACTGGAAGCTGGAGGGGCCCGACGGCAGCCTCTCCTATCGGCCGGAGGGACCGCTCGTCACCAACTCGTCGGAAATCATCCGCGAAGCGGTGATTGCCGGTGCCGGCATCGCGCTGCGCTCCACCTGGGACATCGGCAGGGAACTTCGGGAGGGGCGACTGGTTCAGGTGCTGCCGCAATGGGAAGGATCGCACAAGCTGACGCTTTCGGCGGTCTATCCGAGCCGGCAATTCCTGCCGGCCAAGGTTCGGCAGTTCATCGACTATCTCGCCGCACTCTACGGGCCGGTGCCCTACTGGGAGCAATAGTCTATCCGTGCTCGTCGTGATGCCGGCGAATGCGCCGCACCACCAGCCAGACCCCGGCGACCGCGAAGGGAACGGCGAGGCCCGTCAGGAGACCTGGATCGACGGGTATTTCATGACTGACGGCCTTGGCGAGATAGCCGAAGAGCCCGACGACATAATAGGAGATCGCCGCCACCGACAGTCCTTCGACGGTCTGCTGCAGGCGCAATTGCAGCTTGGCGCGGCGATCCATCGAATTCAACAGGGCGCTGTTCTGCCGTTCCAGCTCGACGTCGATCCAGCTTCTCAGGAGAGCCGTAGCGCGGGCGAGCTTGCGCGAAAGGTTCGCCTGCCGCTCCTCGACCGACTGACAGGTGCGCATTGCCGGCGCCAGCCTGCGCTCGAGGAAGGTGCCGATCGTCTCGTAACCGGGCACCGGCGTCTCGGAAAGCGTGCGGATGCGTTCCTGGACAATGCCGTAATAGGCGCGGCTGGCGCCGAAGCGATAAAGGCTGAGGGCGGCACCCGCTTCGAGATCGGCGGCAAGGCGGGTGATCTCCGCCAGCATCTCGTCAGCCTCCTCGCGGACGTTCTCCTTCATGCGCTGCGTCACCGCCGTCAGGCCGTCCTCGGTGCGGCGGATCTCCGGCGACAGCGATTGGGCAAGCGGCAGGCCGAGGATGGCGAGCGTGCGGTAGGTCTCGATGTCGAGCAGGCGCTGCACCAGGGCGCCTGTTCCCGCCTCCGTCATGCCGCGATCGATAACGAGCACCTGGGTCAGTCCGTCGCCGTTCTGGCGAAAGTCGGTCACGAGCACCGCCTGGCCATTCTTGGTCTCGCTGTAACAGAGGCTCGTGGGATCGAAGGCGCTGATGGCCTCGCGGGTGTCCGGCGTATCGGGACGGATTTCCAGACGAATTCCGGAAATCAGCGAGCCCGGGGGCGAAAAACCGTCGCCGAACGGATGGATCGGCACCTCACCGCCGAAGCTTTCCGGCGCGGGCGCGTCCCAGAAATAGGTGGAGAATTCCGTGTGCCGCTCCCAGCGCAGCGTTCCCTGCCCCCAGGGGATCGCGTGGTGATTGGCGTCGCGACCGGGCGGGGCGATGCCGCGCGAGCGCGACAACTCGGACATCACGGCGTGATCGACGATCGACCCGCCCTCCGTCATGAAGGCGAGTTGAAAGATGACGCGCGGAGTCGTCACCAGCGCATAGGGCCGTGAATGGACCTCGCCGAGCGCCTGGGCGCGCAAGGGCGCCACCGGAAATGCAAAACTGCCCTTTGGCATGAAGCGCTTCTTCCCCCTCACGCGTTCATCATCACCTTCTTATCAACGGATAAGGTAAAAAGAACAGGGCGCTTTGACGCAGTTCGATCTTTGTCAACACCCGCAGAGTGGACAATCAATTTGACCACTTGATAGGCCCTGTTAGATTGCCGAATGGAAGCGGAGGCCGGCGAAACCTGTGCACAATGCCCTTGGCGCTCCCGGAGACGTGGCCGTGACCGAAAACCAGGACGACCTCTATGCCCGCATCAGCCATAGCCGGACGGCCGACGAGGTCGTGCAGCAGATCGAGCTTCTGATCCTCGAGGGCGTGTTGCGCGACGGCGATCGCTTGCCGGGCGAGCGAGAACTCTCCAGGCGCTTCGACGTGTCGCGGCCGATCCTGCGTGAGGCGCTCAAGGAGTTGGAGGCGCGCGGTCTCGTCGAGAGCCGGCATGGCGGCGGCACGTTCGTCGCCGACGTGGTCGGCCAGATCTTTTCCAAACCCCTGATCGAGCTCATCGGACGCCACCACAAGGCGACGCAGGACTATCTCGAATACCGGCGCGAACTCGAAGGCTTGACGGCGGAACTGGCGGCGACCCGCGCAACCGACTTCGACCGCGACATTCTTACCCGCGTCATCGAGCGCATGCGCTCCGCGCACAAGAGCGGCAATTTCGCCGAAGAGCTCGAAGCCGATATCGAACTGCACAATGCTATCGGCGAAAGCGCTCATAATATCATCCTGCTTCACACCCTCAGGGCCTGTTACAGGCTGCTGACCCAAGGCATCTTCTTCCACCGCAATTCCGTCTTCGGCGCGCCCGGCGCGCGCGACCAGCTTCTTGCGCAGCATGAGGCGATCTATGCGGCGATCATGGTCGGCGATCCACAAACCGCTAAGACAGCCGCGCAGAGCCACATCGATTTCGTCGCCACGGCAGCGCGCGAGGCCGAGCGCAGCGGAGAGTGGGTGCGCATTGCCCGTCTGCGCCTGCAGCAGCGCGATCGCTCCGGTTCCTGACCCGTCGCGCGCGACAAGCGCTAAAGTACGGATGGCGAGTGCCCCTTGGTAAAATTCCCGCCGATTTCCTACATATGGTCGTATGGGGCAGTGGTTCTGTCGGAACCGCGACTCCGCGCTTTGCGTTAGTTGGCTAATATATGGGTCCCGAAAAGGAAGAGCATGAATCCGAATGAATGCGGCGTGTTTTGACGAACGCATTTACAGCGGCATGCGACGGTTCATACTCGGGTCGCGCAGCGGCAACCACTGATTCGTTGAGGAGTATCGGGAATCTTGAACTTTCTGCACCGGCTCGCTTCTGATGTGCAACTCATGCTGCGTCGCCCGGCGCGAATGCAGTATGCGGCGCTGTGCTATCGGCTTGCCAGGAAGACGAATGCGCTGGAAATCCTGGTGATCACCAGCCGCGACACCGGCCGGTGGGTCATCCCCAAGGGGTGGCCGATGCAGGGCAAGCAGGCGCACGAGGTCGCCGAGCGCGAGGCCTATGAGGAGGCCGGGGTGAAGGGCAAGGTGCAAAGGGCCGCCATCGGCGCCTACGTTTATCAGAAGCGGAAGGATCACGGCCTCGAGATCTCCTGCAAGGTGCAGGTGCATGCGCTCGAAGTTGAGGATTTTTGCAAGAACTTCCCGGAGAAAGGCAGCAGGCGGCTGGAGTGGGTCGACTATCGTGAGGCGGCAAAGCGCGTTGCAGAGCCTTCGCTGAAAGAGCTTATCCTCGATTTCGGCAAACGCGTCGACCCCGACCCGGAGCAGCGGCCGAAGGCCTCCAGCAACTGACGGCGAGGCGGAAGCCCACGGCATCTTCACCGGCGACTGGTCGAACACGCAAGGTCGCCGCAGGCTTCGACATGCCGGATCGGGTAATGCCCCGGCCCACCCTTCGCCCCCCTCTTCAATTCCTCTTGAATACGCCCGTTTGTGCCGCTACTGGCGAATATTAAAGTTGGAGAACAGCCATTGGCCAAGCCGCGACCGCGCCTCGAAAAGCTGACGCTCGACAAGGATCTCGACAAGTTCAGCCTTGCCGAGGAAGCGTCGCATCACGTCATGCGCAGGTTGGCTGCTCCCGGGCTTGCCGCTCTCTTCCTGATCCTCAGCATGGGCTTCGCGGCGAGCTATTTCACGGGCGCCTCCGGTGCGGCCGTGGTGGTGGCGGCTGCGGCGGTCGCGGGCTACATGGCGATGAACATCGGCGCCAACGACGTCACCAACAACGTCGGAGCGGCGGTCGGTGCAAAAGCGATATCGATGCCCGTGGCGCTGGGGATTGCGGCGGTGTTCGAGATCGCCGGAGCGCTGATCGCCGGCCGTAAGGTCACGCTGACCATCGAGGCCGGGATCATCGACGGCACGCAGCTGGTCGGCGCCGAGGGGCTGGTCTGGGTGATGCTGTCGGCGCTTATCTCATCGGCGATCTGGATCAATATCGCGACCTATTCGCGTGCGCCCGTTTCGACGACGCATTCGCTCATCGGCGGCATTATCGGCGCAGGTGTCGCCGCCGCCGGGCTTTCCAGCGTCAAGTGGTGGGCGATCGCCGGCATCACGGCGAGCTGGACGATTTCGCCCGTGCTCGGCGGGGTCATTGCCGCACTCTTCCTCGCCTTCCTCAAGGAGTTCGTCATCTACCGCGATGACAAGATCTCGGCCGCCCGGCGCTGGATGCCTGTCGTCCTCGGCGTCACCGCCGGTTCGTTCACGGCCTATGTCGCGGTCTTTGCCATCGATCATCTGGCTTTTGTCCCGCTTCCGACCGGCCTGTCGATCGGCGGGCTGGCCGGGATCGCTTGCTACATAGTGTCGAAGCCGTGGATCCACCGCCAGTCGGAAGGTCTCGAAAACCGCAACCAGTCGCTTCGCAAGCTGTTCCGCCTGCCGCTCATCTTCTCGGCCGCCCTGCTGTCCTTCGCCCATGGCGCAAACGACGTATCGAACGCGATCGGCCCGCTGTCGGCGATCGTCTCGGCCGTCGACGGCGTGATCTCGAGCGCGGATTCGGAGGCCCCCTTCTGGGTACTCCTCATCGGCGCACTCGGCATCTCGGTGGGTCTTCTGCTCTACGGTCCGCTGCTGATCCGTGTCGTCGGCGAGGAGATCACGCGCCTCAATCCGATGCGCGCCTTCTGCGTGGCGCTTGCGACCGCCGTGACGGTTCTGCTTGCCTCGGCTCTCGGCCTGCCGATCAGTTCCACCCACACGGCGGTGGGCGCCGTCTTCGGCGTCGGCTTCTTTCGCGAGTGGTACACGCGCCACTCGCAACGGCGGCTCGAATATGTCCGGCGCAAGACGGGCCAGACCGAATTCATGGAAAAGGGCGAGACGAATTTTGCGGAAGTGCGTCGCCGGCGCCTGGTGCGGCGCTCCCACTTCCTGACGATCGTCGCCGCCTGGGTCATCACGGTTCCCGTGTCGGCGCTGCTCTCGGCCTTCCTCTATCTCGTCCTCTCCGGCCTGTTTCTCTAGAAGGTACCCGATTCCGATGCGCGCCAATTTCCGCATGCAGCGACTGTTCATCGAGAACCCGCTCCACGCCGGAGCGAAACACGAAGCCACAAGGGAGCAGTTCAACTATCTCATCAACGTCCTGCGCCTCGGTGAAGGCTCATCGCTTCTGGTCTTCAACGGCCGGGACGGCGAATGGCGGGCGGAGATAGCCATGCCGTCGCGCAAGCAGGCGGTTCTCGTCGCGGTCGAGCAGACGCGCCCTCAGCCCGCCCCTTGCGATCTCGTCTACCTGTTTGCGCCTCTCAAGGTAGGGCGGCTCGACTATCTCGTGCAGAAGGCGGTGGAGATGGGTGCCGGCGTTCTGCAGCCGGTCATGACGCAGCATGTCCAGGGCAAGATCGGCAGCCTCGAACGCGTCCGCGCCAATGTCATCGAAGCGGCCGAGCAATGCGGCGTGCTCGGCATTCCGGCAGTCGAGGAACCGCGCAAGCTCGAGGACCTCCTCATGGACTGGCCGCGCGACCGGCGCATCGTCTTCTGCGACGAGGGAAACGACAGCCAGAATCCACTGCCCATCCTCGAGGGAATTGCCGAACGCCGGCTGGCGCTCCTGATCGGGCCGGAGGGCGGCTTTTCGGAGGCGGAGCGGGACCTGTTGCGGAGCCGTGACTTCGTGACGGCGATCCCTCTCGGGCCGCGCATCCTGCGCGCCGATACCGCGGCAGTGGCTGCGATGGCCGTCATTCAGGCGACACTCGGCGACTGGCGATGAGCCGTCCATCCGCTTGCCCCTAGTTTTTTTGAGGGCATCTTGAAAGAAATTGACTTGCGCCGCACTTGATTACGGTTCAAGCACTCCATCCGATCCTGCTGACCCCGCAGGAGCCGCCCCAGGCAAAGAAGACGAACATGGCCCGAGACACTACCGACCAGACGCCGGTTACCTCTGTCGCTGAACTGACCGCCTATCTGGCATCGGGATCGAAGCCGAAGGAAAAGTTCCGGATCGGCACCGAACATGAGAAGTTCGCCTTCTTCAAGGCGGACAACAGCCCGGTGCCCTATTTCGGCGATGCCAGCATCCAGGCGCTCCTGAACGGTATGGCCGAAAGGAACGGCTGGGAGCCGATCATGGACGAGGGGAACGTCATCGGCCTTGCCGAGCCCTCAGGCAATGGAGCGATCTCGCTCGAGCCGGGAGGGCAATTCGAGCTTTCCGGCGCGCCGCTCGAGAACCTCCATCAGACCTGCAAGGAATCCAATCAGCACCTGGCAGTGCTTCGAGAAATCGCCGAACCGCTCGGCATCCGTTTCCTCGGCATCGGCGGCAGTCCGAAATGGAGCTTCGCCGAGACGCCGCGCATGCCGAAGTCGCGCTACGCCATCATGACGCGCTACATGCCCAAGGTGGGCAGCAAGGGCCTCGACATGATGTATCGCACCTGCACGATCCAGGTTAACCTCGACTTCTCCTCGGAAGAGGACATGCGGCGGAAGATGCAGGTCTCCCTGAAGCTGCAGCCGCTCGCCACCGCCCTCTTTGCAAGCTCCCCCTTCACCGAAGGTAAGCCGAACGGGCTGCTTTCCTGGCGGGGAGACATCTGGCGCGATACCGACAACCAGCGCTCGGGCCTGTTGCCGACCGCCTTCAAGCCGGATTTCGGCTTCAGCGACTACGTGGAATGGGCGCTCGACGTTCCCATGTATTTCGTCGTCCGCGGCGGGCATTATCATGACTGCACCCATGTCACCTTCCGCCAGTTCATGAACGGGGCGCTGAAGGGCGAAATCGCCGAGTGGCAGCCGACGATGGGCGACTGGACCAATCATCTGTCGACCCTCTTTCCCGACGTCCGTCTGAAGCGTTTCCTGGAAATGCGCGGAGCGGACGGTGGTCCGTGGCGGCGGATCTGCGCCCTGCCGGCGTTCTGGGTGGGCCTGCTCTACGATGACGAGGCCCTGTCGGCGGCCGAGGAATTGACCCGCGACTGGGGTTACGAAGAGGTCCTGGCACTCAGAGATGCCGTGCCCGCAAAAGCGCTCGCGGCCGAATTCCGGTCGAGGTCGCTCTTCGATGTCGCACGCGAGGTTCTCACCATTTCGCGCAACGGTCTCAAGCGCCGCAACCGGCTGAACGGCGACGGCATCGACGAAAGCCAGTTCCTGGCACCGCTTGACGAAGTGCTGGCGAAGAGGGCGACGCTCGCGGAAGACATGCTCTCGCTCTATCGCGGTCGCTGGAACGAATCGGTCGAACCGGTTTTCGCCGACTACCAATACTGAGCGGACCCTTTATCCGGACGGAGCGCCGCGGACAGGCTCGTTCCGCCCCCGTCCGGCGCTTTCGAAAAAGCGGTTTCCAGCCCTCCAATTCCCGTTATAGTGCAAGGACATGCGTCTCGTCCGGGAAGGAACGCCAATGGCACCGCTTTTTGACATGTTCGCTCAGGCGCAGAACGGCCACGCCATCGAACTGATGGCGAAGCAATTCGGGCTCGCGCAGGAGCAGATGGCGAAAGCCACGGCCGCGCTGATGCCCGCATTCTCCACCGGCTTCAAGCACAATACCACGAACCCCTACGACTTCGGCGCGCTGCTGACGGCGCTCTCGACCGGCAATTACGCCCGGTATTTCGAAGACATCAGCCAGGCGTTCACACCCCAGGGCGTCGCCGATGGCAACGGCATTCTCGGCCAGCTTTTCGGCTCGAAGGAAATGTCGCGCGCGATCGCGGCGCAGGCGGCACAGATGACGGGGATCGGCCAGGAGATCTACAAACAGATGCTCCCGGTGATGGCGAGCACGCTGATGGGGGGTCTCTTCAAGCAGACCACGGGGCAGATGAGCGGTGGGCTCGCCGACAATCCGATGATGACGCTGATGCAGCAATGGATGGAGGCGACGGGCTTCGCCAAGAAGCCCGAACCGCAGTCCAACCCCTTCGACAATCCTTTCGCCCAGGCGATGCAGGGCTTTTTCGGCGTGGGCAAGGCGGGAGAAATGGGCAGGGCCGGGGATAAGCCGAAAGCAGCCGACCTTTTCGCCGACAATCCCTTCTTCAAGGCCTATCGGGAGATGATGGGAGGCGCCGGCACGACCGAGAAAGCACCGGCCGATAACCCAGCCTTTGCCCAGTTTTCGCAGGCGATGAACAGCCTCTTCGACAGCGGCCTGGAGATGCAGAAGGAATATCAGAAAAGCATCGATGCGCTGTTCGAGAGCCACAAGGGCGGCTCGGGCGGCAAGGCGTAGCCGTCGGAATTTGCAGGCGGATGAGGGCGGTTGTTTGCTTTCTACGGCTCGTGCCAAGCGCTATGCGTAGGCACGCTCTGGCTCAACAAGATGATACGGTTCGACCAGGCAGTCGGTTGGGATGCCCCATTCTTTGTGAAGTCTGCGGATCATATCGACGGTAAGAGCGCGCCTTTTGCTCAAGATTTCGGAGGCCCTGGAACGGGAGCCGAAAAGTGCCGCCAAATCTGCCTGCGTACGGCCGAACATCTCCATGTGCGCCTTGATCAACTCAACGGGCTCAGGAGCTTCGATCGGGTGATGCTCGTTTTCGTAAGCCTCGATCAGGGTCGAGAGAATATCGAAACGGTCCGCTTCCTCGGTTCCGGTTTCAGGCGGCTGATCGAAGTATTTCGAGACCTCGTGGATGGCCCATGCAAGGTCATCATCGTTCCTTATGGCGCGAATATTGTCCATTACACTTTCTCCGGGTTGATCTTGTCGTACTCATCACGGGTGCCCATAAACTTGATCAGTACTCTTTTGAACGGGTACGCGACGTGAACGACAAGGCGATATTTATTGCCTGATATGTCGAAAATGATGCGATTGTCGCTCACAAAATCCACGTTGGCACCGAACATCGACTTCACATCGGACGGGCCCGCCCAGTTGGCGTTCCTAACCACCGCGTGCCACGTTTTGAGAGGCGTTTCTGCTTGAGGGTGCTTTTCCCAAAACGCTCTCAATGTGGACTTCGCTATGATTTGCATGGACCCTTGGATATTCCCAAATTGGGAACATGTCAATAATAGCTGTGAGGGAAAGCGGCGTCAGAGCCTACAGCGCCCCGCTCTCGCGCAAAAAAAGCCCGGTACATGTCTTGGCATGTACCGGGCAAGCAGCAGGGTCTATTGGCTCATACCCTGCGGGGAACTTTCAGGTGCCGTCGGCACCATCCGAATCTCGCGGCATGATCCGCGCGAGGGCGAAGATTTCGCAGATCATGCCGCACTGGCGCATCCGAGGCGGCGGGACGCGCCATGAGGGGTCAATCGTGGCGCACTCCCCTGTAGAAGAGGTTCGCCCGATTGCGTGAGGCGCGCGTCAGATAGCTGCCCGGGTTTTCGAAGAAGGCCGAGGTCAGCGCCTCGTGCAGGTCTTCGCGTTTCAAACCCATGTCCAGCAGCTGGCGGTCGTCGAGATCCTGCAGGCGGGCGATCTGGCAGCGGTTTCGATAGAGGCGCCAGACGGCCGTCAGCACGCCGACGATGCCTGTCGTGCGGACTGCAGGCGACTGCCTGCTCGCAACGAGGCCGAAACCGGAGGCGTGGTGGGTCGTGCGCATGACGGAACTCCTTTTCGCGGGCACGAAGAAACCCGTCCCTTGCGGGGAGGTCTTTCGCAGGGGCAGGCCGAAATACTTTTGGCGAACCGGCGACTATTTTGGCCGGAAAGATTGACGTGGTTTGCGGATTATCATTCGCAAATCCTTATTGATCAGTCCAACGAATGTTTTTAATGATATTCATCAAACAATCTTATGGGTATTCCGGCCATGTCCGCACCGCTCGATATTGACCAGCTGCAAACCTTCGTAGCAATCGCAGACACGGGCAGCTTCACCAAGGCGGCCGACCGTGTCTTCAAGACTCAATCCGCCGTATCGATGCAGATGCGACGCCTGGAAGAACGGATCGGCAAGCCGCTTTTCATGAAGGATGGCCGGGGCAACCGGCTGACCGTGGAAGGCGACAGGCTCCTCAATTTTGCCCGCCGGATGATCCGCCTCAACAATGAGGCGATCGCCTCCTTCGACGACAACCGTCTCGAGGGAACGCTGCGGATCGGCACACCGGACGACTACGCGGACCGCTACATGCCCGAAATCATCGTCCGCTTCGCCAAGACGCATCCGAACGTCGAGCTCTACATCATCTGCGAGCCTTCGGTGGACCTCGCGGAAAAAATGGCGAAGGGCGATCTCGACATCGCGCTCGTCACTCACAATCCGCGTGCGCGGGCTTCCGACGTCGTACGGACCGAACCGCTCTGCTGGGTAAGCTCCATCAATCATCCGCTGCCCGAGAATGCCCCGATCCCGCTTGCGGTCGGCCGGCGCGACTGTCAGTGGCGGCAGGCTGCCTGCGCGGCGCTCGACGCCACCGGCAAGGAATATCAGATCCTGTTCACGAGCTGGTCCTCGACCGTCGTTGCCGCCGCGGTGCTCGCCGGCATGGCGGTCTCCGTGCTTCCGGAGTCGGCACTGCGACCGGGCATGAAGGTGCTGACGCTGGCGGACGGCTTCCCGTCGCTGGCGCCGGTGCAGATCGGCATCATGAAGCGCCCCGGCCTTTCGCCGTCGCTGTCGAACGCGATCACCAATCATATTACCGCCTGCCTCGACAACATCACGCCCATCACCGTCAACGACGATCTCGAAGGCGATCTCAAGGGCTATCCGCGTTATCCGCGCCTCAGGCAG
This sequence comes from Ensifer meliloti, assembly GCF_030064585.1. Classification (NCBI taxonomy): domain Bacteria; kingdom Pseudomonadati; phylum Pseudomonadota; class Alphaproteobacteria; order Hyphomicrobiales; family Rhizobiaceae; genus Ensifer; species Ensifer meliloti. The sequence continues at coordinate 3,113,742 of NZ_CP120365.1, read as the reverse complement.
AGCCATATGCTGCCGGGCTGGTGAGCCGCCTTACACGGCTCCTCCAATGCCGAAGGCCACGCCTTGCTGAGGCGTGGCCTTCGCGCTTGTCGGGAACGGGCGCCTGATTACTCGGCCGCCGTGCTGATCGTGTCCGCCTCGTAGCCGTGGGCGGTCTTCAGCGCCTGGCGGACGCCCGCCTCGTATTCCGGGTGGACACGGGCGAAATGAATGAGCTGCCGCTCGATGATCTCGCCCGGGACGCCGCCCATGGCGGCCGCGATGTTGGAGAAGAGGCGCGACTTCTGCCCTTCGTCGAAGAGGCCGAACAGCGCCCGCACCTGGACGTAGTCGTCATTGCCGACGCGGTGGTCGTAGCGGGACATGTCGCCGTCTATTCTGAGCGGCGGTTCCTTGGCCAGCGGCTGTTCGGCCGGGCCATTGAAGGAGTTGGGCTCGTAATAGGCGTCCGGATTGCCGGTGCGAATGCCGCCATAGGTGTTCATCTGACCATCGCGATGATAGTGGTGAACCGGGCAGCGCGGCTGGTTGACCGGGATGTGCTCGTAATGCGTGCCGAGGCGGTAGCGGTGGGCGTCCGCATAGGAGAAGATGCGGGCCTGCAGCACCTTGTCCGGCGAGAAGCCGATGCCGGGAACGATATTGGAGGGCGAGAAGGCTGCATTCTCGATCTCGGCAAAATAGTTTTCCGGGTTGCGGTTGAGCTCCAGCACGCCGATCTCGACCGGCGGGTAGTCGGCATGCGGCCAGACCTTGGTCAGGTCGAACGGGTTGTAGGGCGTCTTCTCGACGTCGAGCTCCGGCATGATCTGCACCTGCACCGTCCAGCGCGGGAACTCGCCGTTCTCGATGGCGTAGAACAGTGACTCCTGATAGCCCTCGCGGGTCTTGCCGATGACCGTCTCGCCTTCCTCGTTGGTGAAGAACTTATGGCCCTGCTGGGTCTTGAAGTGGAACTTGACCCAATAGCGTTCGCCCGCGTCGTTCCAGAAGGAATAGGTGTGCGAGCCGTAGCCGTTCATATGCATCGGCGTCTGCGGCAGGCCGCGGTCGGACATCAGGATCGTCACCTGATGCAGGCTTTCCGGCGACAGGGACCAGTAGTCCCACATGGCAGTGGCGGAACGGAGATTGGTCTTCGGATGACGCTTCTGCGTGTGGATGAAGTCGGGGAACTTGTAGGGATCGCGAATGAAGAAGACCGGCGTATTGTTGCCGACGAGGTCCCAGTTGCCTTCATCGGTGTAGAATTTCAGCGCGAAACCGCGGACGTCGCGCTCGTGGTCGGCGGCGCCCTGTTCGCCGGCAACGGTCGAGAAGCGGGCCAGCATCGGCGTTTCCGCTCCGGGCTGGAGACACTTCGCCCTGGTGTATTGCGAGATGTCGCCGGTGATCTTCAGCGAGCCGAAAGCACCCCAGCCCTTGGCATGGACGACGCGTTCCGGAATGCGCTCGCGGTTCTGGTGCGCCAGCTTCTCGATGAGCTGATAATCCTGCAGCATGATGCCGCCACGCGGGCCTGCCGTCAGCGAATTCTGGTTGTCCGGCACCGGCGCCCCGGCGGTGGTGGTGATCGTCGGACGATCTGTCATCACATCCCTCCTGTTTCGATGTTTCGGCTTCCGATGCTCGCTGAAGAGCGTGACGGCTGAACGACAGCGGCCACGATCGCCACAGTGCATGGAAGGCCTTGGCAATGGTTTCTCCCATCCCGCGACGATAATCTCCAATTGTATTTCCTGCCATTTACGATAAGATTTTCCTATCATGTTGACACTCAGGCAGATGCGTTACTTCGATGCCCTCGCGGCCGCTCGCCACTTCGGCAAGGCGGCCGAACTCACCCATGTCAGCCAGCCGGCACTCTCTGCGCAGATCATGGAGATGGAAGAACATCTGGGCGTGAAGCTGGTGGAACGGAGCCGCGCCGGCGTTTTCCTGACCGTCAAGGGCGAGGAAGTGCTGGCACAGGTGCGTTCCATCCTCGCGGATGTCGGCAGATTGGAGGAGAGCGCCCGGACAAATACGGGCACTCTCGAAGGGCGGGTCCGCCTCGGGGTCATCCCGACGCTCGCGCCCTATCTCGTACCGAGGCTCATTCCCTACCTGCGCGAACGGTACCCGGCGATCGACATAGAGCTCAAGGAGTCGCTCACCGACCGGCTCATCGCCGATCTCGGCGACGGCCGGCTCGATGCGGTCGTGGCGGCGCTGCCGGTCGATGGGGACGGCATCGTTACCCGGGCGCTGTTTTCCGATCGCTTCTATATGGCCGTGGCGGAGAACGACCGGCAGGTGCTCATGTCGCCGATGACGGAAGAGCAGGTGGATATTTCGCAGTTGCTGTTGCTCGAAGAAGGCCATTGCCTGCGCGATCAGGCGCTGGCCGTCTGCAATACGGCCGGCAAACGGCAGCTCCTGAGTTTCGGCGCCACGTCGATGGCAACGCTTTTGCAGATGGTGGCAAACGGCATGGGAATGACGCTCATTCCCGAGATCGCGATACCGAGCGAAGCCGCACGCAACGCGATCCGGATCGTGCCCTTCGCCGCCCCGGAGCCCTCTCGCGAGATCGGGCTCATCTGGCGGCGCAGCAACCCGCGGCCGCGCGACATGGACGCACTTGCAAACGCCATATCCGCCTGCGCCCGGAAGGTCTCACGGGACGCCGCCGCGGCCGGAAGAGGCGCGGCGAAAGCTGCGCCTCTTCCGGCCGCATGATCAAACCAGCTTCGTCTTCAGGAATTCGACGGTCCGCTGCCAGGCGAGGTCGGCCGCCTCCTTGTTGTACCGCGCCGCCGAGGTATCGTTGTTGAAGGCGTGGTTCGCACCTTCATAGACGTGGATCGTCACGTCCTTGCCGTTTTCCGTCAGCGCCTTGCGGTAGGCCTCTATGCCGGCATTGATGCGCTCGTCGAGCCCGGCATAATGCAGCAGCAGCGCCGCCTTGATCTTCGGCACGTCCTCGGCCTTCGCCTGGGCACCGTAATAGGCCACGCCGGCCTTGAGATCGGGTGCGTTCACGGCAAGCCTGTTGACGAGACCGCCGCCCCAGCAAAATCCGATCGCGCCGACATTGCCTGTGCTTTCCGCATGGCCTTTCAGAAAGCTCACGGTGGCGACGGCATTCGCATTGGTCTCGGTTGCGTCGAGTGCGCTGATCATCTCCCGCGCCTTGTCCTCGTCATCGGGTGTCCCACCGTCAGGCGACAGGAAATCGGGCGCAAGCGCGACGAAACCTTCGAGCGCCATGCGGCGCGCAACGTCTCTTATGTGCGGGTTCAGGCCACGATTCTCGTGAATGACGATGACGGCGGGAAGCTTGCCCGAGGCATCGGCGGGTCTGACGAGATATCCCTTCATTTCGCCGTCGGCGCCGGGATAGGTGATGTCCTCTCCCTTGATACGCTCGTCCGTCTCGGCGATCATTTCGGCTTTGGCACTGTTGGCAGCCAGCATCGGCGCGATTGCGGCAGCGGCCGCAGCCGTACCCGCGAGCGCCGTCAATCTCTCCATGAAACGGCGGCGATCCAAAGTGAGATGGGTATATTCGTCATAGGCATCGATCATCGCCTGGGTGATGACAGGCTTGTTCATGACGCTCTCCCTGGGGCTGTGGCAGATCAAATGTCGCTGTAGCAGGCGGCAGCAGACCACCCGGCGACAGGATAGGTCAGCGGCGCGGTCACGGACTTACAAAACTGCGTTACCTCAGCTCATCGCCATCCAGACGGAAAGCCATGTCCACATCGCGACGAGCACAAGGAAACCCGCCATGAACAGCGGCTGGCGATAGCGAAGCCGATTGCTGGTGACGTGGATGAAGGCATGAGCATAACGGAGCGCCACGAAAAGCCAGGCGAGGCCAAGCGAAAGGAGATTGTCCGCCTCGGTGAGGTAGAGCAGCACGCAGCAGAGATGAAAGAGAACAGGCAGCTCGAACTGGTTCGCGATGCTGTTCCGCACGATAAGGCTCTCGCCCGGCTCGTCGCGGTTTTCCCGGAAGAGGGAAGCGTCGATCTTGCCCGTCCTGATGAGCGATGCCCGGCGCGTGGAAAGGAGCGCATAGAGCGCAAAAACAAGCGCGACATGGGCCACCATCGGCCAGAATATTCCGAAGCCTGTCATCGGTGCTCTTCAGCGTCAGCAATGGACATGGCGGACGCCGGACGGCGTCCGCCGATGATATCAGGCGCCGCCCGGATAGTTCGGGCTCTCGCGGGTGATCGTCACGTCATGGGCGTGGCTCTCGCGGAGGCCGGCGCCGGAGATGCGAACGAAGGTGGCGCGCTCCTGGTAATCCTTGATCGTGGCCCCGCCGACATAGCCCATGGAGGCGCGCAGGCCGCCGGCGAGCTGGTGCAGGACGCCGGAGACCGGCCCCTTGTAGGGCACCTGCCCCTCGATGCCTTCCGGCACGAGCTTCAGCGTGTCGCGGACCTCTGCCTGGAAATAGCGGTCGGCCGATCCGCGCGCCATGGCGCCGACGGACCCCATGCCGCGATAGGCCTTGAAGGACCGGCCCTGGTAGAGGAAGACCTCGCCGGGGCTCTCCTCGGTTCCGGCGAGCAGCGAGCCGATCATCACGGCCGAAGCGCCGGCAGCGATCGCCTTGGCAACGTCGCCCGAATATTTGATGCCGCCGTCGGCGATGATCGGGATGCCCACGGCCTGCGCGGCATCGACGGCCGCCATGATCGCGGCGAGCTGGGGCACGCCGACCCCGGCGACGATGCGCGTCGTGCAGATCGAGCCGGGGCCGATGCCGACCTTGACCGCATCCGCCCCGGCGTCGATCAGCGCCTTGGTACCGTCCCCCGTCGCGACGTTGCCCGCCATGATGCGCACCGAGTTGGAAAGCTTCTTCACGCGTGCCACCGCATCGAGCACGCGCTGCGAATGGCCGTGGGCGGTATCGACGACGATCATGTCGACACCGGCATCGATCAGCCGCTCGGCACGCTCGAAACCGTCGTCGCCGACGCTGACGGCGGCGGCGGCGCGAAGCCGGCCCTGCGCATCCTTGGCGGCATTCGGGTTGAGCTGGGACTTTTCGATGTCCTTGACCGTGATCAGGCCGACGCAGCGTCCTTCGGGATCGACCACGAGGAGCTTCTCGATGCGGTGCTTGTGCAGAAGGCGCTTTGCTTCCTGCTGATCGACGCTTTCCTTCACGGTGATGAGGTTTTCCCGCGTCATCAATTCGTAGATCTTCTGGGAAGGATCGGAAGCGAAGCGGACGTCGCGGTTGGTGAGGATGCCGACGAGGCGCCCCTGCGTCTGCCCGCCCAGGCCGCCGTTTTCCACGACCGGAATGCCGGAGATGCCGTGCGCCTTCATCAGGCCCAGAGCATCCGCAAGCGTCGCATCCGGGCCGATCGTGACCGGATTGACGACCATGCCGCTTTCGAACTTCTTGACCTGCCGGACTTCTTCCGCCTGTTCGGCGGGCGTCAGGTTGCGGTGGATGACGCCGATACCGCCGGCTTGTGCCATGGCGATCGCGAGCCGCGCCTCGGTGACGGTATCCATGGCCGCCGAGAGGATCGGAAGATTGAGTTCGATGTCCTGTGCGATACGGGTGGCGATATTCGTCTGGCCCGGCATCACCTCGGAATGCCCTGGCTGGAGCAGGACGTCGTCGAAGGTCAAAGCCTCCAGACCGGTTGCCGTTTCGATGATGCGCGCCATGGCCAGTTCCTCTTCAAATAAACGAAAAATCCCCGGGGACGCTCAGCGACTTGTCCACCGGGTGACTTCAAGGCTTGTCTTGGAAGTTGGCGAGGGCTGGTAACACGGATACGCCGGAATGAAAATAGCCAAGGGGCCCAAATCTTATGGGCCCCGCCGAATTGTTGTCGCAGTGCAACAAGCCGTCTCTTCAAATATCGAACTGATAGCTCGCCGGTACGAAGCGATAGCCCTGATCCTGGCTCTCGACGAAGCCGACGGACGGAAACGGCATGTGATACCCGATGAAGGGCAGCCGGTCGGTTGCGATCATGTCGAAGACCTTTTTTCTGCTCGCACTCGCGGCCGGCTTGTCCATGTCGAAGCGGACCTCCCAGTCGGGCCGCTGCAGCGACAGGACATAGTGGTTCGCGGTGTCTGCGGTCAGGATCATGGCCTTGCCGTCGGACTCGAGCCGATAGATCATATGCCCCGGAGAATGACCGAACGCGGCCATGGCAGAGATGCCGGGCACGACGTCGCCGCCATCCGCGACGAAGGTGATCTTTTCCGCCAGCGGCACGACCTTCGCCAGCACCGCCTTGTGCCCGTTCTCGGCAGGAGTGCCGACGCGGGCGCCGTCCTTCCAGAAGTCGTACTCGACCTGTCCGGTCACATAGCGCGCATTGGCAAAAGCGGGCTTTCCACCCTCCGTCAGGCCCCCGATATGGTCACCGTGCATGTGAGTGATGACGACGACCGTCACCTGTTCCGGGGCATAACCGGCAGCCTTCAGGCCTTCCGCAAGCTTGCCCGTGCCCGCCTCGCGACCTCCCTCGCCAAGCCCGGTGTCGAAGAGAACGACCTCGGATCCGGTATCGACCAGGACCGGGGAAAAGCCGTTAACGAAGCCGCTGGTCGGCAGGAAATTCTGTTCCAGAAGCTTGGAGACCGACTCCGCAGGCTGATCGGTACCGAAGATCTCGTGCGGCTTGTCCGCGGCGCGCGTCCCGTCGCTGATCACCGTCACCTTGAAACTTCCGAGTTTCAATGTCCTGAAGTCCGCGCTCTTGCCCATGCCGTCCTTTTCCGCCGTTTCCTGAGCACCGGCAATACCTGCAAGCAGGCTTGGTGCCGCCAACGCGCCCGCGCCTGCCGCGAACAGCGTCCGCCGCTTCAATTTAAATGCCATCGTCATTCCCTCCTGTTGACCGGAGCTGCCCGCGCGCCGGTGATCACAGGCGAGAAGTAGTGCCTTGACAGAAATGGACAGGAGGGATCACACGCATTTGATCTTCAATCTCCGGTTTCGCCCCGACAAAGCCATCGGAACCCCTTACCCGCGACCCGCGCGCACGAGTTTCTGATGATTTTGTCCTCAAATCGATTTCGAATTAAGAACCAATGCGGCTAACGCCCGCAGTGACAGCCCCAAGGCGCCTTTCATGAACCGCATCGTCCCGTTGATCCTCGCCGTCGCTCTCTTCATGGAGCAGATGGATTCAACCGTTATTTCGACATCGCTGCCGGCAATCGCGCGCGACATGGGCGTCGGGCCGATCACGCTGAAGCTCGCGCTGACCTCCTATATGGTGGCGCTGGCGATCTTCATTCCCCTGAGCGGCTGGATGGCGGACCGGTTCGGCGCCAAGCGCATCTTCCGCGCGGCGATCCTCGTCTTCATCGCGGGCTCCGTCTTTTGCGCGGTGGCGGATAGCCTCTTCGCCTTTGTCGTTGCGCGCTTCCTGCAGGGCATGGGCGGTGCCATGATGACGCCGGTCGCGCGGCTCGTCCTTGTCCGCAGTGCGCCACGAAGCGAGCTTGTCTCGGCAATGGCTTTGCTGACGATCCCCGCACTGGTCGGACCGCTCGCAGGCCCGCCGCTCGGCGGCTTCATAACGACCTATTTCTCCTGGCACTGGATCTTCCTGATCAACGTGCCGGTCGGCATTGTCGGCTATTTTCTTTCCGGCATCTACCTGCCCGAGATGGAGCGGCGAAATCCGCCGCCGGTTGATATCATCGGTTTCCTGCTCGGGGGCATTGCCGCCGCCGGCGTGGTCTTCGGGCTCTCGGTCATCAGCCTGCCGGCCCTGCCGCCGGCGATCGGTATCGCTTCCGTGTCGGCCGGCGTCGCCGCCTCGCTCCTCTATATCTTCCATGCGCGCCGGCATCCGGCGCCCGTGCTCGATCTCAAGCTCTTCCGCGACGGCGCCTTCCGCGCCGCGTCGATCGGCGGCACGATCTTCCGCATATCCGTCGGCGCAGTGCCTTTCCTGATGCCGCTGATGCTGCAGGTGGGCTTCGGTCTGAGCCCGTTCCAGTCGGGCCTCATCACCTTCGTCGGCGCCGTCGGCGCCATCACTACGAAGTTCCTCGCGCGCCGCGTGTTCGCTTTCGCCGGCTTCCGCACGACGCTGCTCATCGCCGCCGTGATCGCAGCCGTCACGACTTTCGCCAACGGCTTCTTCACGCCGGCGACACCCTATCTCCTGTTGATCTCCGTCCTGCTGATCGCCGGCTTCGCCCGGTCCTTCTTCTTCACCGGCGTCAACGCACTCTCTTTCGCCGATATCGACGATGCCGACGCCAGCAAGGCGACGTCGATGAGCGCCGTACTGCAGCAGATCAGTCTCGCATTGGGGGTCGCAGTCGCAGGCGCCATTCTCGAATTCGAGACGGCGCTCAGCGGCAAGCCGCTTGAGCTTGCAGACTTTCACGTCGCGTTCATGATCATTGCCATCGCCAATCTTCTGGCGGCGATCCCCTTCATCGCCATGGCGAAGAATGCCGGCGCCTCGGTTTCGGGGCATCGGCTGGCAGTACGGGAAGTGGAAACGACGGCTGCCGGCAAATAATCTGCCGCAGGGTCTGATTGGGCAGCACTGTCAGGGGGGCGCTCCGCCCCCTGCCCTTTCAAGCAAGCCGCACAACTCCTATTCCGGCCGCTCGCAGACCGCCGAAAGCTTGTTGCCGTCCGGGTCACGGACGTAGGCCGCATAAAAATTGGCATGGAACGGGCGCAGCCCCGGCGCGCCCTCATCGGTGCCGCCGCCGGCGAGCGCCGCGGCATGGAAGGTGTCCACCGCCGCGCGGCTTTCCGCTTCGAGCGCCACCATCGAGCCGTTGCCGATCGTCGCGGCCTCGCGATTGAACGGCGTCACCACCCAAAGCCGGCAGCGGACGTCACCCTCCGCCCCGTAACCGATCTCCACCTCATCCTCCTTGCGGCGCTTGAGGCCGAGGGGCGCAAGCGCCCGGTCGTAGAAAGCGCCCGCCCTTTCGAGATCGTTGGAGCCGAGGGTCACATATAGCAGCATGGCTCTATTCTTCCGCAGCACCCTCTGCCGGCTCGTCGCTCTCAAGCACATGGCGACCCTTAAAACCCTTGGCGAGCAGAAACATCTCGACCGATTCGGCACGCGACGATGCCGGCTTCACATGGACGACCTGGCGGAAATTCTGCTTCAGCATGTTCAGGAGGTCGCGCTCGGTGCCGCCCTGGAAGGTCTTCGCCAGAAAATGTCCGCCCTCCGCGAGTACCTCGACGGCGAAATGCGCCGCCACCTCGCAGAGATGCATGGTTCTGATATGGTCGGTCTGGCGATGGCCCGTGGTCGGCGCCGCCATATCGGACAGGACGATATCAGGAGCTCCGCCGATCGCCTGTTTCAGCTTTTCCGGCGCCTCGGGATCGAGGAAATCCATCTGCAGGAAGCGGACGCCCGGGATCGGATCCATTTCGAGGAAGTCGATCGCCGCGACCCGCGGATCGGCATCGGTGGAGTTCGTCACCTTGGCGGCGATCTGCGACCAGCTACCGGGTGCCGCGCCCAGATCGATGATGCGCTTGGCGCCGGCAAGAATCTTGTGCTTCTCGTCGATCTCGAGGAGCTTGAACGCCGCTCTTGCGCGGTAGCCTTCGAGCTGCGCCCGCTGAACATAGGGGTCGTTGATGTGGCGCTCGATCCAGCGGCGCGAAGACGCCTTGAGCTTGCCCTTCTTGACCTTCTGTCCGAGCTTGCGGCCGCTGCGATTGCCGCCGATCGGGGATTTCGTCATGCCTCGGTTCCTTCGTGGCGCTTCACCCGTTCCTCGCCCGCCTGCGCAGAACCGAAGCTGCGCTGATGACGGCGCGGACGCCCCCGGCGCCAGGCCCCGTCATCCGCCATCATATCGGTCAGCAGCCCTTCGCGAAGCCCGCGATCGGCGACACGCATGCGGCTCGACGGCCAGCGGCGGCGGATCGCCTCGAGAATCGCGCAGCCGGCAAGCACCAGATCGGCCCGGTCCGGGCCGATGCAGGGATTGGCGGCACGTGCGGCGAAATCCCAGGAGAGCAGGCGCGCCTGCATGGCCGAGACCTCGTCGTCGGAAAGCCAGAGGCCGTCCACGCGGCGGCGGTCGTAACGCGGCAGGTCGAGATGCACGCCGGCGAGCGTCGTCACGGTTCCCGACGTTCCTATCAGATGGAAGCCGTCGCCGTAGGAGCCGCTTGCCAGCGCGTCGACGGAGGGGCTCTCGAAGCCGGCGAGCATGGCCTCGACCTCGCGCACCATCACCTCGAAACTCTGGGGCGTCACATGCTCGCCGCCGTGGCGCTCGGAAAGGGTGACGACGCCCACGGGCAGAGAAGTCCAGTGGGTAATGTGATTGGCAAGCCGGCTCGAGCGATTTTCGCCTATCCGGATGACGGCGATTTCCGACGAGCCGCCGCCGATATCGAAGAGCACGACGGACCTGGTTTCGCGGTCGACGAGCGACGAGCAGCCGGACACGGCAAGCCGTGCCTCCGTCTCGCGATCGATGATCTCGAGTTCTAGACCGGTTTCCTCGGCGACGCGCTTCATGAAGGCTTCGCCGTTGGCAGCCGCACGCGCAGCCTCGGTCGCAATCAGCCGGCGACGGCGGATCGACCGGGCACCGAGCTTGGCGGCACAGACCTTGAGCGCTTCGACCGAGCGCTCCATCGCGTCGTCCGAAAGCCGCCCGCTGGCGCCGAGCCCCTCGCCCAAGCGGACGATTCGCGAAAACGCATCGACCACACGGAACTGGCCCGGCCGGGTCGGCTGCGCGACGAGCAGCCGGCAATTGTTGGTGCCGAGGTCGAGTGCCGCATAAAGCGGTGCCGGCGGCTCGCCCGGCGCGACGAACGGCGCACCGAGCCTCTCCGGACGCGCCTGCTGTTGCGCGGCGGCTTCGCCGTTCCGCTGCCGCGCAGTATCGCCGGGCCGCTCGCCCGGCCGCAGGCTTGTCGTCGGGTTGCCCGCGGAAGCCAGTGGCCGCCCCTGAAGGCCGCGCCGATGGCGCGTCTTCCTGTTGCGCTTTTGGCCGCCCTTCTTGTCGCTGAGCGCCGCATCCAACGCCGGCGCGCTTGCACCGGAGGCAGCGGACTGATCTTGCGGTCTTGCTGATTTCGAACGCCGGCGCCGTTTGCGCTTGCGCGACGGCTCCGCCTCGTTCAGTGCTGCGGGACGCCCTGCTTCTCCGGACGGGCCGGATCCGCTGGCAATTGCAGACGGGGAACCGGACAGCTTACGCCGCCTCCGTTTGCCCTTGCCGCCCCGCGGCGCGCCTGTGCGCGCCTCGCTGCGGCCTGCTGCCGACGCCCCGGATTCAGACGGCTTCTCGCCGTGATCGGGGTCTTTCACTTGTCTCAACCATGGCGCCGCGCGAAGCCTGACGGCCGCTCAAGGCGCTCTCTCGATTTTGCGTTGGCGCGACTGTACCAGCGCCGCTTCTTTTCGCCAAACTTTTTTTGAAACCATAACGGAGCGGGCGACCCCGACCGCCCTCCCCCTTCGGTTGCCGGACATCGATCAAGGATCGATGGACTTTCGAGCTCAACCCAAAACTAAAAGGACACAGCCCGGCCGCATTTTTTTGGCAAAAGGTATTTGCATCGGGCGTTCTTTTGTTTATAAGCCCGCCACACCGACGCGGCGGTACACCGCCTGCGGGCCTTGGGGAATAGGTTAACGGTAGACCAGCGGACTCTGACTCCGTTAGTCCTGGTTCGAATCCAGGTTCCCCAGCCAACCACTTTCCCTGATAAAACAGCTACTTAGCATGCATTTTGCTTAAATAAGCGATTATCGTCGCCTATCGGCGCTGTACGCTGTTGCCGCTCAATGAAATGTCTTACGCAGCCGACGATCCCGCACCAGACCCCAACCGTTGCCCGCATGTTTCCGCAGCGATCTGGCATCCAACGGCACCTCGCCGCCCTTCACGCCCCAGTGCCCGGCTCCTCCGGCAGCGGGCCGCAAGCATCGTCGCGAAGCATGTTGTTAATATCTCCTTCCGGTTGCATTTCCTTGTAGACAGATCGGGGGGAAGAGCGATTGATTGCTCTTGTAAGAACCTATGGGCAATCGGGGCTATCAACATGAATCTAAGAATATTTTCGGCGCTGACCGTGATGGTTGCGGTGTCAGGTTGCGGATCCATCACCCGCGGAACCACGGAAAACGTAACCATTACATCGTCACCCAGCGATGCAAGTATAAGTACTTCTATAGGAAAGTACTGCCCTCGCTCTCCATGCACGATCGAAGTCAACCGCCGCACGGAGTTCACCGCTTATGCTGAGAAAGATGGTTACAAAAAGGGGTCCATCGAGATCAAGACAAAAGTAGTCGGCGCGGGTGCTGCCGGCTTTGCTGGCAATGTTTTGATTGGCGGCGTCATCGGAATGGGTGTGGACGCAGCGACTGGAGCGGCGTTGGACCATTACCCCAACCCTGCGCATATCGAACTGGTCCCGCTGGGAAAGCGTGCTCCCGATAAGGCGGCCAACCCAAAAAGGCGGAAGCACACGAGCACGGCTAAACCATCCGTATAGCGCCACGCTCTTCAGCGAACACAAGCCCGCCGCTCTTGACCGGCGGGCTTGTCGAGCGCCCCGCCATACCTCTCCTCGCAGCATCGTCGTTGCCTGCCATTCATCCGGCGTTCAGGGCCGATCTTCGAAACTAAGCGCTCAGAGATGCGTTGATCCGGCATCACGAGAATATGCGAAGGGAGCCCGACCATGAAGCTTTTGACCATCGCAGCGGCGGCTGGCGTGGCTCTCACCCTGTGCGCCGGCAACGCGCTGGCCGACCCCTGGAAAGACGAAAGCGGTCACGGGCGCTGGCGTGGGTATCATGACGAGCCACGCTATGAACGAAGAGCATACAAGGAAGAGTATCGCCGCGGCCGCTGCAAGATCGAGCGGAAATGGGACGAGGACGAATACAAGGAAGAGATCAAGTGCAAGCGCGGGGCGCGGCCACTCTACGGATATTACCGGTACTGAACGCAGCTCGCGTGGCTATCTTCCGGTCAGGCGCCGGCGGCGCTCGCCGGCGGCCGGTCGGTGCCGCTTATCAGTCGACGCATCTGGTCCATGGCAGAGATCATCGCGCGCGGAGCCCGAAACATCCGGACCATTGACCATCGCTTGACAACGACAGGCAAAGGCCAGAAAACAGTTTCCATGGGGTTGCGATCACCCCACGAGGCGACAGCCGAAGCATCGCGTCCGATAAACCGCCAGGCGGAGGACGCGCCATGTCTTCACTTCTCGAAATTTCCCCCGAAAAGCTTGCCCGCTTCATAGGCACCCCGAACTGCCCGGTCCTCATCGACGTGCGCTGGTGCCGTGACGCGACTGATGAGATACACACATGGCCGTCGCCGAAGAAGGGAGCGTGGAATTGACCGAGACTGCACAGAACACGACCGCATCGGCTCAAGGTCAGGCTTTGAGCCACGGTATTTCCTTTGGCGAGGCGCTCCGGGTCTGGGCACGCGTGGCGGCTTTGAGCTTCGGTGGCCCGGCCGGACAGATCGCGATGATGCACCGCATCATTGTCGAGGAGAAACGCTGGATTGGCGAGACCCGGTTTCTACATGCGCTGAACTATTGCACCTTGCTGCCAGGGCCGGAAGCGCAGCAGCTTGCAATCTATATCGGCTGGCTCATGCACAAGACCAAGGGCGGTCTGGTCGCCGGAGCCCTATTCGTGCTCCCCGGCGCCGTTGCCATCATGGTGCTGAGCTGGATCTACGCCATCTTCGGAAATGTCGGCGCCGTTCAGGCGCTGTTCTTTGGATTGAAGGCCGCGGTTCTGGCGATCGTGCTCGAAGCGGTTCTTCGTATCGGCCGCCGGGCGCTCAGGAACAGTGCCATGATAGCCCTTGCCGCCGGGGCATTCATCGCGCTCTTCCTGTTCCGCGCTCCCTTCCCACTGGTCGTCCTCACTGCGGGTCTCATCGGCTTTGTCGGCGGTCGAGCCGGCTGGGCTGCCTTTCAGGCGGGGAACGGACACGGAAAAGTTGGCAGCAGGCAAGTCGCTGACATCGAGACCGCGCTTGGCGAAGAGGTTCCGGCCCATGCACGGCCCCCAATCAGCTGGTCGCTCAAGGTTGCCGGTGTCGCTCTCTTTTTGTGGTTCGCTCCGGTGCTTGCACTTGTCGCGTTGCTTGGCCCAGGGAATGTCTTCACCGACATCTCGATCTTCTTTTCGAAAATGGCGATGGTCACCTTTGGCGGCGCCTATGCGGTTCTCTCCTATGTCGCTCAACAAGCCGTCGAGCACTATCATTGGCTGAAACCCGGCGAGATGCTGGACGGTCTCGGCATGGCTGAGACGACGCCTGGCCCGCTGATCATGGTCACTCAGTTCGTGGGCTTCATGGGCGCCTACCGCGACCCCGGTCTGCTTCATCCATTGCTCGCCGGCACGCTCGGCGCGCTGCTCACGACCTGGGTGACTTTCGTGCCCTGCTTTCTCTGGATTTTCCTCGGCGCGCCGTTCATGGAAACGATGCGCAACAACAGAGCTCTGTCCGCCGCGCTGGCGGCGATCACCGCGGCGGTCGTCGGGGTCATCCTGAATCTGGCAGTCTGGTTCGCGTTGCACGTGCTCTTTCGCGAACTCTATGAAGCGCGCGGATTCGGCATGACGGTCGATGTGCCGGTCCTGAGTTCTGTGAACCTTGCCTCTCTCATCCTGACCGTCGGCGCGATTGTCGCGGTGTTCCGGTTCAAAATCGGCATGCTGACAGTCTTGGCCGGCTGCTCCCTCATCGGCCTCGTCTATGGATTGTTCATGGGGTGGATCTAGCTCCCGAAAACGCGATCCGGCAGCGCTTCGATTGAGAAGCGCGCAGGGGCTCGAGGGAGGGGGCGCTCCGAGCGAAGGTATGAAGGCGGTGCAAAGCATTCATCCGGCCACCTATCTTTTTGCGGCGCGCGCCTTACGCGATTTTGGCGACGGGTTCGTCGCCATTCTGTTGCCGGTCTATCTGCTTGCTTTGGGATTTTCGCCGCTGCAAGTCGGCGTCATCGCGACCGCATCGCTCTCCGGCTCCGCACTCTTGACGATCGCGATCGGATTCCTCGGTGCGCGCCGTGATCTCCGCGGCTTGCTCCTGGCCGCCGCCGGCCTGATGGTCGCCTCCGGTGTCGCCATGTCTATCGTCAATGATTACGCGCTCCTGCTGGTGGTCGCCTTTGCAGGTACGATCAATCCATCGGCAGGCAGCGTGAGCGTCTTCGTCCCACTGGAGCATGCGGTGCTTACCCGCGAAGTGGCGAGTGCCGATCGGACGCGCATGTTCGCTCGCTACAGCCTCGCCGGAGCGCTCGCAAGCGCCGTCGGGGCGCTCGCGGCAGCTCTACCGGATTTCATGACGACCTTCGGCTTCGGGCAACTGACCGCCATCAAGCTGATGTTCGTTGTCTACGCGTTTTTAGGTCTGGCTGGCGCAGTACTTTATGCCCGCATGCCTCCGCGCATCACCCGCGGTGAGCCCGCGAAAGCAGCACTTGGCCCCTCGCGCGCTATCGTGTTCAAGCTCGCAGCCCTTTTCAGCCTCGATGCATTCGCTGGCGGGTTCGTGGTGCAGTCGTTGCTCGCCCTGTGGCTGTTCGAGCAATTCAATCTGTCGCTCGCGGAAGCCGGGGTGTTTTTCTTCTGGTCGGGCGTGCTGTCGGCCTTCTCTTTTCCTGTCGCCGCATGGTTATCGAAGCGGGTTGGCCTCATCAACACGATGGTGTTCACTCACATCCCATCGAGCATCGCCCTGATGCTGGCAGCATTCGCGCCTACATTGCCGCTGGCGCTTGCCTTGCTATTGGTTCGTGCGGCACTCTCGCAGATGGATGTTCCGACGCGTTCATCCTATGTGATGGCGGTCGTGACCGAGGCGGAACGCACCGCGGCCGCAAGCTTCACCTCGGTGCCGCGCAGTCTCGCCGCAGCGGTCAGCCCTGCACTGGCAGGCGCTCTCTTCGCTGCCTCGTTTCGTGCTTGGCCGTTCCTAATCTGCGCCGCGCTGAAGATCACCTACGACGTGCTGCTCTTGCTGCAGTTCCGACACCACAAGCCACCTGAGGAATACTGAGCCGACCGCCTCCTTGGGAGAACAGAGCCGCTCGCGTGGCTATCTTCCGGTGAGGCGCTCCGCACCAGGAACCACGCCGCGGCTGGCCCGTTCTCCTTCTGCCGAAAGGAGAAGACGATGAGTACCAAGGATACCAATGCGACCCCTGAACAGTCTGAACCAGCCGATGTTCGTCAGCCGGCAACCCGGAAGAAGCACCGGGACGAGGAGTCGATCGCACCACCAGCGGTCCAGCCTCCAGGGGCAAAGGACACAAGCGAGAAACCCGAAGTGAACCCGGTCACCGGCGGGGCGTTGTAGCGCTCGCCGCGCCTATTTGACCACCTGCACGACGGTGCGGCTCTTCACATCCGCGATGACGCGCTTCTCGTTGACCACCGCAAAACCATAGCGCCTGTCGGCTGGAACCGTATTGAGAAAGACTGTTTCAGGCACCGGTTTGCCGACGGATATCTGTTCCTGCAGCACAAGCGGCCGTTGCGGAAACGGCTGCAGTTCGACGTATTCCGTCACGCCTGGCGGCGGCGGGTCGATCGCCACCCCCTCAACGGGCCCTGCGACAGCCGCCACGGTCGTATCGGCGGCGCTGATTTCGTTTGTGCTTTGCGCTTCGGCAGGAGCCGCGGTCAAGAAAACCGCAACACCCAATGCAACGGAGCTCTTGACGAGAACGATTGTCATGAGAGCTACTCCAGCTACGAATCCCTTCTCATGAAGAATCGCCTGCCGAGAGCTTTGTTCCGGCGTGCCTGCGGCATCAGACCTTGGTCCTACACGGGGAGGTTAAAGGTCCTAGGACCGTTGCACGCTGCTCCTCGTGACGCATATCGCTCTGAGACGACCACGGCGGCATCCTCGTCAGCCGTCCACGTCGTCCGAAGGTCCCGGAGTCAACGCGATTGTCCCTTCTAAACGCTCCGGGACCTTCATTTCCGTCCATTTACGGGGGACCGTCTAAGCGGAGACCCGGCTTGGCCTGCGCACGGCCCTCACCTTCCCGCTGCTTCCTCCGCCACAGTAAAACCGGTCTCTGCCATCGGATTCGAGGCCGGACACGCCTACACCCGGGGGCATCTCGAGCGTTTCGAGGACTTCTCCCGTTTCCGGGTCAAGGCGCCTCAGGTCGCTCTCGTCGCCTTCCCATGTGGCATGCCAGAGCTCGCCGTCGACCCAGGTGACGCCGGTGACGACTCGGTTGGATTCGATCGTGCGGAGAATCTTCCCGGTGTCGGGATCGACCTGGTGGATCTTCCGCCCTCGATAGTGGCCCACCCAGAGCGTTCCTTCAGCCCAGGCGAGGCCTGAATCGCCGCCCTCGGCAGGCGCCGGAATGGTGGCAAGCACGCGGCCGGTCGCCGGATCGATCTTCTGGATACGATCCTCTGCAATCTGGAACAGATGCTGACCGTCGAAGGCCGTTCCCGCATGTGCGGCGACATCGATCGAGCGCACCGTCTTGCCGCTCTCCGGATCGAGGGCGTTCAGCCTGTCGCCGGAGGCGAACCAGACGTGCCGGCCATCGAAGGTGACGCCGGCCACCTGCCCGGTATTCGGGAAAGGTCCGTATTCCTGGAGAATTTCTGCTTTCGATCGTTTCATTTTTCCATCCTCGTCGCTGTAATGTCTCGCATCCTAGTCGCTCGGTAGCGGGCCCGGGAGTAACAAGACTGTCGGGAAGCCCAGGACGGGCGGGGTCATCCAGCGAAGCGCCCGTCCGCGGCCGAAGGACTGCACCTTGCCGGCCGACGCAAGCTGCTCGAGTGCCCGCTGCACGGTGCGCGGGCTCGCCCCGAGCGCAATCGCCAGCGCCGAGCTCGACCACGATTCGCCGTCGGCAAGGAAGGCAAGCACCGCCGCATGCTGGTCTTCGACGGGCGGCGCCAGCACCACGATCTCACCGGCGGCGCGGGGTGAGAGCGCGAAACCCTGCTTCGTCGCCCGCACTTCCGCCAGAGACCGAAGCTCTGCCCGAAGGCGTCCGATCTCCACGCGCAACCGGGCGCGGTGGGATTCGTCTGCATGTCTCGCACGGAAGGCGCGCGCTAGGAGCGTTGCTCTCGGCACGTCTTCCGGCCAGGCTTCGCCGAGCGCACGCGCAAGCGCGAAGAGCACCGGGCGCGTGGCGAGCGAGACCACGCGCTTTTCGTTCCGCACCACATTGCGGCAGGCATCCACCACGAGTGCCCCGGAAGAGAGCAGCGTTTCGACTTCCTCGATGAGGAGAGACCGCTCACCGCCGCTGCCGATCAGGCGCGCGACCGGCGCATCCAGCACGAGCGATGCGCTTTCGACCTCGGCCGTCAGTGCCGGGATGTCGGCTTCGCGCGCGGCGCGTTCGGCTCGGGCGAGCGATATCCGCGCGGCTTTCGCCTGCAGACGCCGTATGGCGATGCCGGCGATGACCAGTTCGCGGGCCGCCCGCGTCGCCGGGGGGAGCGGCATGCCGGAGTCGAGCTCCGCAAGCGCGCGTTCGGCCTCGTCCAGGCGGCCGATGAGAAGCAGGCGCCGGGCCTCGATATTGCGCGCATGCGCGGCATTGACGTGATCGCCATGCGCTTCGAGGGTCGATCTCGCCGCTTCGAGCGTTTTCGTGGGCCAGCCGAGATCCCGCGAGACGAGAGCGATCTCGGCCTCGGCGACGATGCAGCGCGCGCGCGCCACCGCCTGTCTCTGGCCGAAGGCATGCGCAGCACTTCTGAGAAGGGTCTTCGCCCGGCCGAAATCGCCGAGCTGCGCCATCGCGATGCCCCGAAGCGCGAGCGCATGGGCGTCGTCGCGCAAAGCCACGCGGTTCAGTACGCCGAGAAGATCGCCGGCCGCGAGCGCCCGTGCCGCAGCGGTGATCAGCGAGTCCATCGAAATCCCGTCACACTTGTCACTCTCACCGTTCGATCTCCGGCTCTAGTCTGGGTTCCTGTCGGTCGAGCAACCTGCCCCGGGCAATGTACGACGACAAATGGCCAAAGGAGAAGAATGATGACGGCACATGCAATCGGAACACGGGAAGAATGGCTGGCTGCGCGGCTCGACCTGCTCGAGGCCGAAAAGAACCTGACGCGGCGAAGCGACGAGCTGGCGAAGTGGCGCCGGGAATTGCCTTGGGTACGGATCGACAAGGCGTACCGGTTCGAGACTGACGAAGGCGAGGCCTCGCTGCGCGACCTCTTCAAGGGGCGTTCGCAACTCCTCGTCTACCATTTCATGTTCGGGCCCGATTATACCGCCGGCTGCCCGTCCTGTTCGGCGATCGCCGATGGTTTCAACGGGATCGCCGCTCATCTCGAAAACCACGACGTCGCCTTCTCCGCGGTCTCGCGCGCGCCGCTTGCGAAGCTCACGGCCTATAAGCGACGGCTGGGATGGAGCTTCCCCTGGGCTTCTTCGGACGACGGCGCCTTCAACCGCGATTTCTGCGTCTGGTTCACCGAACAACAACAGCGCGAGGGCGGCATCGAGTATAATTTCCGCCGCGAGCCGCCAATCCCCGAGCAACCGGCGTCCGAGCCGCTCGCGGGCAGGACGGTCCGGGAATGGGACGCAAGCGGCAGCGAGGGGCCGGTCGCACAGATCGCAGCCATGACGGGGACCGACGTCGCCACCTATACACGCGACAGGCCCGGTGTCAGCGCCTTCGCGCTCGAAGACGGCATCGTCTACCACACCTACTCCAGTTATGCGCGTGGACTGGATGGGCTATGGGGCATGTATCAGTGGCTCGACCGGACCCCCAAGGGACGCAACGAGAACGGCATCTGGTGGCGCCGCCACGACGAATATGCCCAAGGGTGACCGTCCGATGCGGCTCGCAACGGGTACCGCCGCGCGTGGCCTGGCCGACTGGCTGGGCCTCGCCGCCGCACCGGCTTTCGCGGTCATGGCGCTTCTGGCCGCCGGCGGTGATGCGGATATCTGCTCATCGATACAAGGTGCTTCGCTGCTGAGCGGAATGAGCAGCATGTATTTGCTGATGTCCGTTTTTCACCTGGCACCATGGCTGAAGCTGATTTCCGCAAGACGGGAAGCGCCAACCGATCCGGCGCTTCCGCGGATCACTCCGCCGACTTGAACTGCAGCGTGAACA
This sequence comes from Ensifer meliloti, assembly GCF_030064585.1. Lineage (NCBI taxonomy): Bacteria > Pseudomonadati > Pseudomonadota > Alphaproteobacteria > Hyphomicrobiales > Rhizobiaceae > Ensifer > Ensifer meliloti. Next base: position 3,093,596 of record NZ_CP120365.1, on the reverse strand, counting down.
CGTTGCCCGCGATCTCGTCGGAGAGTGATTTCGAGAACTCCAGCGGCACGCAATTCTGCAGCGCCTCGGTGGCGGCGGTCACGAAAGCCTGCCGCTGCTTTTCGTCGCCGTTTACTTCGATCGCGGTCGGCCGGGGCGGGCCCATCAACGTACCGTCGCCGCGGAACCCGAACCTGAGGGTGACGAAGGAATCCTTGAAGCCTTGCGGCGGAGTCCAGCATCTGCCAAGCGCGGCTCCAAGGTCGGCCACCGTATAAAGCGGCTCGGCGTCGAGCCTCTCAGCCCCCGAAACGGCAAGGATTAGACCAGTGCAGGCCAGTCTCGCCATCTGCATCGTCTTCAGCCCCTATCCCAGAGGATGGTGAAGCTAGAGCGGGATGAGGAAAAGTGTGTGCAGTTTCCGCCCGCATCCCGCGTCTCAACCTACTAGAATCGATCACGTTCATGCCTTTAGGCCGACGGCCTGAAACCATCATGATCTAGCAGATTCGGAAACGCCTGCAACAGGCCCGTATTCACATACGGACTTGCGCCTCAGCGGCGCTTCGTTTTCAGCGCCGCATGGCTCGTGAGGCTGAGAAAGACGGCCAGGAACATGATGCCGAGGATCTTGAAGCCCTCCTCGACGAAAACCAGTCCGGCGAAGTTTTCCGAAACCGCGTCCACCAGGAAGGAACAGCCGAGCGACGCGACGGCGGCGGCAAGCAGGACCCACTGAATATTCCGGCGGATAAACCAGGCGTGATAACAGAGCGTCGCCAGCAACAGCATATGGGGAACAAGGACAAACGGCTCCGGGACCCCGGCCGTGGCAATCGCCTCATGAAGCATCAGAAGATCGTCGATGCCCATCAACCCGGAAAAGAGCCCGCCGGCGAGAAGCGTGCGTCGCAGATGCGGCGCGTCGTAGCCGGCTCCGGACCAATAGGCCTGGAGAGCCGCGATCCCTCCCGTAAACCAGAGAATGACGCCGAGATTGGAGACCAGCCCGAAATACTTCGGCTGCCCGGCAATCGCGTTGGGGTCGCGTACGAGGTCGTAGTAGTCGATGCCAAAAAGCCGGTCGGCGATGACGATCGACGTCAACAGCACGATGCAGGAGCAGATGACCAGGAGGGCGTAGTGGAAATCACCCTGTATTCGCCTCTCCCTTGTCAGGGCTTTGGCCGTGGTGATGCCTTCGACATCCATCTCGATCCTCCGCAACAGATGCCCCAGCCATGCCACCGCGGACGGTCAGCTGCCTTTGTGACAGTTTTATGACAAGGCGCGACCGGCGGTTGCGGACCTCCCGGCATGGTGGTCCGGGACGCGCGGCACGGTCCCGCACACAACGGAACCTTGCAGGTTTTCGGACGTTAATCGTTGCGTCGTGTGCCCACCGGCCCGCGACAAGGTCGCAATTTACTTGCGGTGGTACGGAATCCCTCCCCCTTGGGTCATGCTGATTTGGGGATCTATGCAAAGGCGAATTTGCAGGCGGGGTGACGGAGAGAAAGGATGTATGCCATGAACCAGCACGAAGAATTGCGGGAGAAGCCGCCGCTCGATCCTGCCACCGGCCAACCGACGCCGCGGGACCCGGAAGTGCCCGTGACCAGATCGCGCCGTAGCAGCTGGCCTTTGCTGGTCATCATTCTTGCCGGTCTGATACTCGCGTTGATCGCCTGGCTTCCGGCAGAGCTGACCAGGGATGCCGAGAACGAGCCGGTCGCGCCGGGCCAAACCGAGACGACCCCGTCCGACGCCACCCCGCCGGCCGCTCAACCCGCGCCTACGGACCAGGCCGCGCCTACGAACGAGGCCGCACCTACGGACCAGGCGACGCCGCCCGCCGGGGGAACCACGGCGCCGGCAGCACCTGAGACCCAGACCCCGGCAGCGCCCGAGACGCCAGCAGCACCGGCAGCACCTGCCACGCCGGCACAGCCGCAGAGCGCTCCTGCGCAGTAGAACGACGAACGCCCTTTGTCGAGCGGGATGAAGCGGCTTGCCGCGCCATCCCGCTCCTCTGCAGTTAGATCCTCCCCGAGGGGTCGAGTGACGGAGCGGGTTCGTCTTTCATGAACGAAATCTTTGCCGACATCCTTGCCGATACCCAAACACCTTATCCGGTGATATTCGCGCGGCTCTTCGGCGCGGTCCTGCTCGGCGCAATGATCGGCGTCGAGCGTGAGAAGCGGCAGCGGCCGGCAGGGCTCAGGACCCATATTCTCGTCAGCCTCGCCTCCGCGATCTTCGCGGTGGTCGCCATCGAAAGCGTGCACATGAAAAGCCTTTCCGGCCCCGAGGTGCGCATCGATCCCATTCGCGTCGTGGAAGCCGTAACCGCGGGAGTGGCCTTTCTCGCTGCCGGCATGATCGTCTTTTCGAAGGGGGAGGTGAAGGGACTGACGACCGGCGCCGGCATGTGGCTTGCCGGCGCCGTCGGTCTCTCGGTCGGCTTCGGCTTCTGGCTGATCGCGGCCTTCGCCGCCGTTGCGAGCCTCGTCGTGCTCTTTGTCCTCGGCCGGCTGGAGGTGGCGCTGCAGTGGAAGGCACCGGACGAGTTCTACAACACGGATTCTACGTCGCAGAAGAATGAAGATGCAGGAGAAGACCGGCCCCGAGACCGGGACGATGGACGCGAACGATGATCCGAGCCGCCAATGGCGGCCCGATCAGCGCAGTTCGGAAATTGGGGTTGTTTGATACCCGCCCAAGGGGAGCGGACGGTTATCGAAGACGGACCTACCCTCCTTCAGGCCATGAATGACAGCAACGGCCTTGCGGGCTTCGTCCGGCGTCGCGAACAGCTGGCCTTCCAGGGACCAGACGCTGAATTTTACGGCCATGAACCGCAACCGGCCGTTCTCCGGGATCAGCGCGCCGACAGCCTCGCCGGCAAACTCCACCGTCTGCTTGCTCATCGTGTTTGAAACTCCTCCCTCGGCCGGGCAAAGCCCAAGCGGGCCGACTCTTGCGGTCAGCCGCAGGAGAAACACGCGAAGCGCAGGTTGGTTCCGGCGCCAGAATTAAAAAACAACTACGATGACCGCCTCCCTCGTGAAGGCGCTGCCTTAGGTCACTCCGTTGTAAGACAACTGACATGCATGTTAGCTTTCGTGTCGATGAATAAATCACTTCCCGTTGCAGTCGAGTGTCCCGCGGGCCCGCTAACCATAGCGCAGGCCGCTTCGCCGTTCGTACGTTTCCCGGAAGCGGTCACCATATTCTTGTTGACAGATGTCTGACAATTGCGCAGTTTTTCATTCGACAGGACCGCGCCCAGTGCGAGCGGCCGGGAAGCCACCTCGGCGCCGGCCGAGAACAAGAACGGCCTGCAGGACGAAAACTTGGGACCGGATATGCACTCACCCACAATAGACGTGCAGGCTTCTGCACTTTCTGGACGCATCGACGACGCTATTGCCCGCCTCGCCCCCGGCGCGGAGCAGCTTCTTGAGCAGCTCGTGTCCGTCAACAGCATCAATCCGGGCTTTCCCGGCATCGCTCGCGAAACCGTGATCGGCGGAGAGACGGCCTGTACGCGCCTCATCGGCGCCTATCTCAGCAACCTCGGCTTCGAACTCCATGACATCGCAGTCGATCCGCAGCGGATCAATCTGGCGGCAGTATTGAAGGGCGCCGGCGGCGGGCGCTCCCTGCTCTTCAACGGGCATGTCGACACGGTCGCACCGTTCAAGCCCGAAGCCTGGACTTCCGGAGATCCGTGGAAGCCTGTAAGGCGCGGAGAGGAGCTCTTTGCTCTCGGGTCTACCGACATGAAGGGCGGCCTTGCCGCTGCCTGTCTCGCCATCGCGGCTCTCAAGGAAGCCGGCGTCCTGCTGAAGGGCGACCTGCAGGTCCATGCCGTCGTCGGCGAAGAGACGATGGACCACGAAAACGGCACGACAGCCGTAATCAAGGCCGGCTTCCGGGCCGATGCGGCCATCGTTGCCGAACCCTCCTCCCAACCCGAGCGGCTGACGATCGCTCCCGTCTCGGCCGGCAACTTCAACCTTGAAATTTCGGTCAAGGGTCATGGCACCCATGCCGGCAACCGGGGGGCGGCTATCCGTGCCGGCGGCGAAGGCCCGAGCGCCGGCGTCAACGCCGTCGAGAAACTGATCAAGATCGTGCAAGCGCTACAGGATCTCGAACAGGAGTGGGGTATCACCAAACGCCATCCGGCCTTTCCGCCAGGGCTGTTTTCGCTCGTGCCGGGCGTATTCCACGGCGATGTCGGCGTTCCGAGCGTCGGCTACATGGCCGACCACGCCTATGTCGGCTACCTCGTCTGGTACGCGCCGCAAGAAGACCCCGAGGCGGTGAAGGCAGAAATCGAGCGCCATGTGCACCACGCGGCTCAGCTCGACCCCTGGCTTCGCGATAACCCGCCGAGATTCACCTGGCGCAGCCACTGGCCTGCTGCAGATGTACCGACGGATCACCCACTTGTAGACGTGCTCGCCGATGCCCGTTCGGCGGTGCTTGGTCCCCTCCCCCCAGGGCGGGCCACGACCGCTTCCTTCAATGCCGTAAGCGATGCGTCCTTCCTTCAGGCTCAGGGCATTCCAGCGATCGTGCTCGGCCCGGGGAACATCCGCTACGCTCATGCTGTCGATGAACGCATCAACATGCGCGAATGGCGAGAATGCGCCCGCATCTATGCCCGCGCCATCATCGAGTGGTGCGGCCTCGCCAACTGACTGCTGCTGCTTTCGACCGCCATGGAGGCGGGCGGAAAGCCCCGTCGGGCGGCGTCGGCCGCGCAATGCGCAACTGAAACGTGCCGGAGCCCGACGAACCGTGATCGATTTTCCAGTCTGGAGATTGCCATGACAACCCCGATCCTCTGTGCTCGCAATATCGAAAAAAGCTTTGGGCAGATGCGTGCCATGCAAGGCGCAAGTTTCGATGTCTATGAAGGCGAAATCGTCGCCCTCATCGGCGACAATGGTGCCGGCAAATCGACCCTGACCAAGATTCTTTCCGGCGTACTGCAGCCGGACAGCGGCGAGATCCTTGTCGATGGAAGGCCGATCCATTTCGACAGCCCGCTCGACGCACGCACACACGGCATCGAAACCGTTTACCAGGATCTATCGCTGGCGGTCGATCTCAATGCGGTGCAGAATCTCTATCTCGGCCGCGAGATCGCCGCCCCCGGGCTGATGGGTCGCCTCGGTTTTCTCGACAAGGCGCTGATGCGGCGCAGGGCCCAGGAGTCCTTTGCCCGTCTGGGCGTGCGCGTTCCCGACTTGCGCGCGGCCGTCGCCAATTTCTCCGGTGGACAGCGCCAGGGCATTGCGGTTGCACGCGCGCTGATGTGGGCGAAACGGGTGGTGTTCATGGACGAACCGACGGCAGCGCTCGGCGTTGCGCAGACGCGCAACGTGCTCGACCTCATCCGCCGCGTTCGCGACACCGGCGTCTCCGTCGTGCTCATCAGCCACAGCATGCCGGATGTCCTTGCGGTGTCGGACCGCGTCACGGTGCTTCGCCACGGTCGTCGCGTTGCGACCTATGCCACCGGTGCGGTTACCTCCGACGAGCTCGTCGCAGCGATGACCGGCGCCCTCGAACGCGACGGAGCCGCGGCATGACCGTCGATACTGCATCCGACAACACGACGACCAAGGACCAGCCTTCCATGCTGCATGACGCCCCGCCGCGAAAGCCCCTGATCCGCCGGCTGTTGGACGGTCCGGAACTGATGATCTTCGGTTCGCTTATCATCATCATAGCGATCTTCACGGTCATGGCGCCCGCCGCGTTTCTGAGCGGTATCAACCTGCGGAACATGGCGATCGAGGCTTCGATGATGATGATCCTCGCCGTGGGCATGACCTATGTCATCATCGCCTCCGGTATCGATCTGTCGGTTGGCGCCGTGCTTGTCTTCTCAAGCGTCGCGTCGCTGATCGCCATGCGTGCAACTGGCTCGGATGCGCCCTGGGTGCCGGTGCTCGGGCTTGTCGTGTCGCTTGCCTCCGGAGCGCTCTGGGGGCTCGTCAACGGCCTGCTCATTGCCAGAGCCCGGCTTACCCCGCTGATCGTCACACTTGCCAGCATGGGCATCGCGCTCGGACTGGCCCGGCTGATGACAGGCGGCGTCGACCTTACCGGGGTGCCTCGATCAATTGTTACCTCGATCGGCATCGGCCGTCTCGGGGGCATTCCGGTCATCGTGCTGATCGCCTGCGTTTTCACGGCCATCGCCGGCATCGCTCTGCATATGACCCGCTTCGGCCTCTATACCTATGCAGTCGGATCCAACGAGCAAGGCGCGCGCCGCGCCGGCATCAAGGTCGATCGGCATATCGTATCGATCTATGTGATTTCCGGCGTTTGCGCTGGCTTGGCCGGCTATCTCACCCTCGCCCGCTTCTCGTCCACGACGATTTCGGGCCATGCCATGGACAATCTGAAGGCGATCACAGCCGTCGTGCTCGGTGGCGCAAGCCTCTTCGGCGGCGTCGGCTCCATGTACGGTACGGCAGCCGGGGTGTTCATCCCTGTCGTCCTGGCTTCGGGCCTGATCATCGTCGGCCTGCCAAGCTTCTGGCAGGAAGTCGCCGTGGGCATCGTCCTTCTCGCGGCCGTGCTGCTCGACCAGTACCGACGCCGCTCCCGCTCCTCCTGACCTCCAACCAAAACCACAAGAGGGAACAATGACGAAGATGACCAAGAGACTTGCTTTCCTGCTTGCCGCCACCGTTCTGTCGGCAACAGCTGCCGCGGCTTCGGACGACATCAGCGTGTCGCTGGTTCTCGGCCAGCGTAACAGCGGCTTCCATGAGGCCATCGCCTGCGGCGCCCGCGCCGCCGCCCAGGAGCTAGGCGTCAAGGTCAATATCCAGGCCGCCCCGACTTACTCAGCTTCGGAACAGATCCCCGTATTGAACTCCGTCATGGCGACGAGTCCTTCCGCCATCGTGCTCGATCCGACGAGCTCGACCGCACTGATCGCGCCGCTTATGGAGGCGGCGGCCAACGGTGCCAAGATCGTTGCCGTCGATACCACCCTCGACGACCCGTCTGTACTGGCCGCCGTGGTCGGCACCGACAATGAAAGTGTCGGCCGGGAAACCGCCAAGGCGCTTGCAAAAGCACTGGAAGGAAAGTCCGGCAAGGTGGCGCAGATCAACAGCATTCCCGGCATCTCCACCGTCGATGCCCGGATCAGGGGCTTCGAGGAAGAGATCAAGAATTATCCGAACCTTACCTACATCGGAAATCAGTTTGCCAGTGAAGACATACCGAAGGCACAGCAGGCCTTCGTGTCGCTTATGAGCGCCCATCCCGACCTCATCGGCGTCGTATCGCAGTCGAACAACCCGGCGATCGGCGTCGCCGGGGGCATTCGTTCCACCGAGACCGCCGACAGCGTCGTCGCCGTCGCAGTGGATGCCGACGATGCCGAGATCGAGGCGCTGAACGAAGGGCTGCTCGATGCTCTCGTCATCCAGCAGCCCTTCGAGATGGGTTATCTTGGCTTCAAGCAGGCCGTCGCTGCCGTCAAAGGCGAGCCCGTCAAGACGCCGATAGGCACCGGCACCGTAACCGCTACCAAGGCGAACATCGCCGAGCCGGACGTCGCCAAATACCTCTACAAGGGAAATTGCATCTGATCGAAAGTTCAGGCGACAGGCGGGGGCCGACCATCTCGCCCCCGTTTTTTATACCTCTGGAGAGACCGTGGTCCAGTTGGACGCACAAAGAACGCTCTGAATCACAATGATTTTAGGTCGGTTCGACCTAAAATCATTGAACACACTCCTCTCATCCGCGCTATGCGAGGAAGCGCTCCGGCCGATACGGCGTGATGTCGATCACAGGCTTCTCACCCGTCATCGCCTGTGCCAGCGCCCGGCCGGTGACCGGCCCGAGCGTCATGCCGTGATGCGCGTGGCCGAAGGCGAACCAGAGGCCTTCGTGCCGCGGAGCCTTACCGATAACAGGCATCATGTCGGGCGTGCAGGGGCGCGCGCCCATCCACGGTTCCTCGTCGCGCCGCTCGGCGAGCGGGAAGAACTCGCGAGCGACCCGCTCCGCTCGTGTCAGCTGCACCGGCGTTTTCGGCGCATCGCGCAACGCGAACTCGGCGCCGGTCGTCAGCCGGATACCGCGCAGCATCGGCGCCAGGAAATATCCCTTCTCGGCGTCGAGCACCCAGTTGTTGAGCTGAGCGCCCTCCCTGATGCCATAATGCATGTGGTAGCCGCGCTTCACGGCGAGCGGGAAATGGTAGCCGAGCTTTCGCGTCACCGTGTCGGCCCACGGCCCGAGCGCGACGACGACCTCCCGGGCCTCCAAAGGGCCGTCCGGTGTGGCGACACGCCAGCCCGCCCCTTCCAGAATATGCTCCAGCGTCGCCGCATCGCCGGAAACGAGCCGGCCGCCGAGCGACTGGAAGTAGGCGAGATATGCCTTGTTCAGGCTGTGCGGATCGCGGATCGACCACGGATCGGTCCAGCGCAGGCCGCCGGCGAGTTCGGCCTGGATGGATGGTTCGATCGTCTTCAGCTCGCTGGTCGAAAGCTTCTGGTGATTGACTCCGAAGCCGGCGGAAAGCCGCTCTGCGTCCTTATAGGCCGCGTCCCGCTCCTTTTCGGTGCGGAAAACCTTCATCCAGCCATCCTTGCGAATGAGGTCGCCGGCGCCGGATGCGTCGATCAAGTCCTGATGTTCCGCGATCGAATGTTCGATAAGCGGTGCATAAAGATGGGCTATCTTCTGGTGCTGGGTGAAGCCCGAGTGCCACCAGTAGCGCGCGAGGAACGGCACGAGACTGGGCAGCGCACGGAAGTGATAGCTGGCGTCGATCGTGTTGTTCAGGGCGTAACGGAAAAGCGCTCCGAAATTGTGCGGGAAGCCGTAGGGGAAGACGCCCTCGCGCTGTATCAGGCCTGCATTGCCGTAGGACGTCTCCTCCCCCGCACCGCGCCGGTCCAGAAGCACCACCGACTTTCCAAGCCGAGCCAGATGGATCGCGCTGGAAATGCCGACAATGCCGGCACCGAGAACCACTACGTCCGTCTTCATGTGCAGATGCTCTCCTATCCGTCAAACCGCCGTGCCGCGTCACTTCACGACGACAACTTCCAGGGATTTCGTGGGAGGTGGTGTCCTGACATGCGCGGCGGGTATTCGCATGAATAGCCAAGCGAGCCCGGCAGGGCAAGGGAACAGAGCGTCACACCGCAACTGGAAAGGGGTGGAGACGAGAGCTCCACCCCTTATCGTTCGGCACCAATTTGCGGGCGGCAAGCCCCGCCTGGAGGCTCACGTTCGCCGGATGAGACCCGCTACGAGCGAGATCACGAGGAATATGAGGAACAGGAAGAACAGGACCTGCGCAATTCCCGCCGAAGCGCCGGCAATTCCGCCGAAGCCGAGCACACCGGCGATGATCGCGACGATCAGAAACACGAGAGCGTAATAGAGCATCTGCTATCTCCTTGTCTGCGCTACCGAAATCGAAACGCGTGTCGGCTCGCCTTTGTTCCCGGATCGGCCCCGGCTGCGCGGCGCGAGGGTGTTTGCGTGGTTCAGAAAGCATTGATTAACCAAGAGAACCGCAAATAGAACGGAACTTATATTTCCCGTGCAAGCGAGAGGAACCTTCGAAAGGCGCTTGGCGTTGTTCGCATTGAAAGAATTTCCGGGAAGACAATGAAGATACCATCGCGACATATTTGGAAGACCGTAAACGAGGCCGGCCGTTATCAGGCGGATCTGCGCGATCGGAATCTTCATATAGGCAGGACGATGCGCGACCTTCAGCGCCACTCCGAGGAAAAGTACAACAAGCGGATCCAGGCACTGCTTGAAACTCTGGAACGTGCCGAACGCCAGTCGCATAAATGACGATCGCTCCGTGTCCCTCCGGCAACAGGCATGCGCCCTGGCGTCGTGCCGCGCGGAACAAAAGGCGCCAATCGGCGTTTTGGCGACAATAACAAGCGCCGCGGCGGCGGCATCCATGGGAGATGGGAATGCAAGCCTCGGCGGCGCCTGTTGTGATCACCCCTCCAGTGGGGATCGACGCTCAGATGAGCGTCGCAGCGGCTCCAGCCATGGCCTCGGCGCGCATTTCCGCCGAAGACTGTGCTCGGCAACTCCAGCAGTTCTGTATCAACCCTGAATAGGAACGCGTCATGAAGAAGCTACTCGTCGTCGCAAGCCTGATCCTTCCCCTGGCTGCCTGCACGCAAACCGAACGAGGTGCGGCGATCGGCGCTGCCTCCGGCGGTATCATCGGTGGTGCCATATCGAATGATGTCAGGGGAGCTGCGGTAGGCGCCGCTGTCGGCGGTGTCGCCGGAGCCCTTATCGGTCGTGCGAACGAGCCCGGCTATTGCGTCTATCGCGACCGCTACGGCCGCCGCTATACCGCGCGCTGCTGATACGAACGGCCAGCCGAGCCGCGCTCCGGCCGGCTCGGCTCGTTTCGTCGGTGGCCGACTGGCGTGAACGCTGCGACGTTACTCGCGCGGTCGTTCTTCGGCCTCATCCAGACGGTGCAGAAGGTCCAGAAAGTGCTGCGGCACCGGCTCGTTCTCCACCGCCTGGTAGAGCGCCTTCAGCTTCGAAGCGATTTGACCGTGAGGTTGCGTCGTCTCGGCTGGGGCGACCCCCGCTGGCACGGCGCCTTTCTTTGAGGACTTCTTCATCTTCCCGTTCCGTGCGGGCTGCAGTTCCGCGCCATTTCAGATCCGCGGTAACCTGATGTGGCGCTTTTCGTGCCTGTCGGGTTCAGCTTCGGCCAATCCCATCCAAGGCCGCACCAGCCGGTCGCCCAATTCATTTGCCGCGACTGTTTCTCAAGGCTTTCCATAAACCGGAATACGTGCTCAAAACATTTGAGGTATCCTGCTGCGCGCCGTCGGCAAGACAGGAACATATGCATAATAGTTTAGGAAGGTCTAAATGCCACTTTCCACAAGGATTGCGCCCCACCTCCCCTATCTTCGGCGTTACGCCCGTGCCGTCACCGGCTCGCAAGCAGCCGGCGATGCCTATGTCGCTGCCGTGCTCGAAGCGCTGATCGACGATCTCGGGCTTTTTCCAGTCGCGTCGAACGATCGCATCGGTCTTTACAAGCTGTTCTGTTCCCTGTTCGGAAAACTCAAGATCGACCGAACCCAGCTCGCCTCGCCTTTCGCATGGGAGCAGAGGGCGGCTTCCAATCTCTCCCTCATCGCGCCGCCCCAGAGACAGGCATTCCTGCTCGTCGCCCTCGAGGGTTTCTCGACCGGCGAAGCGGCGGAAATCATGGGGCTTGACCAAGGCGCCTTCGGCAAGCTGCTGACCAGCGCCTCGGAGGAGATTTCGCGCCAGATCGCAACCGACGTGATGATCATCGAGGATGAACCTCTCATCGCGTTGGATATCGAGGACATGGTGACGAGCCTCGGTCACCGGGTCACCGGGATCGCCCGCACGCGCCGCGAGGCGCTTGATCTCTATCACCAGACATCGCCGAAAATGGTGCTTGCGGATATCCAGCTGGCCGACGGCAGTTCGGGTATCGACGCGGTCAACGACATCCTGACGCAGGCGGCCGTACCGGTCATCTTCATCACCGCCTTTCCCGAACGGCTGCTGACCGGCAAGAAACCCGAGCCGGCCTTTCTGGTAACCAAACCCTTCAACCCGGAAACCGTGAAGGCGCTGATCAGCCAGGCTCTTTTCTTCGACGAACATGCGCAAGCCGGAGCGAGCTAGATAACCCTTGAAGTCAGCATGAAGGGTCAGCCCGGCAACTGGCGTTCCGGCTGGGGCAGCAGGATCTGCTCGAATATGATCATCGCGATCAGCGACAGCGGAAAGGCGAGGAGCGCCCCGACAGCACCCCACATCCACGTCCAGAAAATGATCGCGACGAAGACCAGAAACGGATTGATATCGAAGCGTTGGCCGAGGATGGCGGGCACCAGCAGATTTTCCATGGCGAGGTGAACGGTGAAGAAGGCGACCGCTGGGGCGATGGCCACGATGAGCGCATCATGCGTCATCAGCCCGCCGACGACCAAAGAGAGGGTCATGAAGGTGACGCCGAGATAGGGAATGAAACTCGAGACGAAGGCGAACAGCCCCCAAAGCGGGGGCATCGCCAGTCCGCCGACCAGCGCAATGACCATGGTTATGAAGCCCAGCGCCAGATAGATCAGGCTGGCGGTCGAGAAATATTGCGTAAGCGCATCCTCGAGGGCGTTCATGACTCGGATCGCGCTCAGGCGACCTTCGCGGCTGGGAAAAGCGAGAATGATCGTGCTGCGCAGCTGAACGCGCCCGAGCAGGAAGAGTACAAGGGCGGCCAGGAAGATCAGGGTCTGCACCAAAGCGGGCGTCAGGCTCGCCGCCGCGCCGCCGATCAGCGGTCCCGCATTCTTGACGATGACGTCGGCAAAAGCCTCTTCTCCGCTGCCGCGGGCAAGCGCTACGTTTACCCATTCGAAGCGCTGCAGATAGGGCAGTATCCGCTCCATGAGGCCTTCGACGAGCCGCGGCGCCTCGCGCGCGACCTCGGTGATCGGCCAGAGGATGGCATTGACCAGGTATGACAGGCCAAGCAGAAAGCATAGCGCCAGCAAAAGGCCGCCGAACATGGGCGGCAGCCCGAACCGCGCCAGTTCATCGGCAGCGCGGCCGAGAACGATGCCGATGACGACGGCGAGCGTGATCGGCAGGAGGATCGCTTCCATCGTATAGACGACTGCCGCGCAGGCGATCACGAACAGGCCGATGACGCTCCAGGCGCCGGCGAGATCGATGTTGTCGCGTTTTCTGGCGACGATCGCCGATGCCTCTGCCAGAGCGATTTCCCTCTCCGCTTCGCGCTTTCGTCGACGCTCGGCCGTCGTCCGCCCGGCTGTGTCCATCGGCACCTACCTCTCAAATGCTCGTGCGGCGAACAGCCCGTTCGCGGATGCAGGACGGAGGTGGCGCACTCCACCGCAGGATGCCCCCCGCGAAGCGTTGCTCAATGTTGCTCAGGCGGGAACAGGTGGAGCGTGGCGGAAAGCAGGCCAAGCCCACCGATGATGATCAGCAATGTGTAGGCCACGTCCTCCGGCGTCCGCGGGAAGAGACCCATGCCAAGTACCAGCACGGCAAGCGCTGACACGACGAGCCGTGGCACCCAGTAGAGCATGTCTCAACCTCCATTGCGGAACGCACCGATAAACGCCGCAACTGCGGAAATCGTTCCTGCGCGACACGCGTGTAAGGACGGCAGCAAAACGCCGCCGGCCCAGGGGCCGACGGCGGGGAAAGTGGAGCGTATATCTGCTTGCGTGAAACGGCTTAGAGAGCTGCCGTCACGATGACTTCGACGAGATATTCCGGGGTTGCGAGTTTCGCTTCGCCGGTCGCGCGGGCCGGCGCGTGGCCCTGAGGCACCCAGGCGTCCCAGACCGAGTTCATCTTGGCGAAGTCCGCCATGTCGGCAAGCCAGACGGTCGCGGAAAGAATGCGCGTCTTGTCCGTGCCTGCGAGCGCCAGCAGACGGTCGACCTCCGCCAGCGCCTGCTTCGTCTGGGTGACGACGTCGTCGCCGGCATTGCCGACCTGGCCGGCGAGATAGACCGTGTTGTTGTAGACCACGGCCTGGCTCATCCGCGGGCCGGTTTCGAAACGCTTGATTTCCATAATCCTCATCCTGGTATTGAGCCGAACAACGGTCTGCCGGCATTTGGGTGATACGTATTTCCGCTCAGGCGGCATTCTTCCGGGCGAGCCGGGCCTTGATGCTGGCAACATCCGCCCGCGGCGTCGCCGCGAACAACGTCTTCGTATAATCGTGCTGCGGGTCGGAGAATACCGCGTCCCGGCTGCCATACTCGACCGCTTCGCCGTAATACATCACCATTACGTCATCGGCGATGTAGCGCACCACCGACAGATCGTGACTGATGAAGACATAGGTGAGCTTGAATTCGTCCTGCAGATCGGCGAGCAGGTTCAGAACCTGCGCCTGTACGGAGAGGTCGAGGGCCGAAACCGGCTCATCCAGAACCAGAAGCTTGGGATTGAGCATCAGCGCACGGGCGATCGCGATGCGCTGCCGCTGGCCGCCGGAGAACATGTGCGGATAGCGATTGTAGTGCTTCTCCTCGAGGCCGACCTTCTTCAACATCGCCATTGCCCGCTCGCGGCGTTCGCCTGCCGGGACCTTGGTGTTGATGATGAGCGGTTCCGCGAGAATATCGCCGATCTTCTGGCGAGGATTGAGGGAGCCGTAAGGGTTCTGAAAGACGATCTGGACCTTGCGGCGCATCTCCGCCGTCAGCCCTTCGCGGGCGATGTCGACCGTCTTGCCGTCGATCAACAGCTCTCCCGCGGTCGCCGGGTCGATGAGCGTGATGATGCGTCCGAGCGTAGACTTGCCGCAGCCGCTTTCGCCCACGATCGCGAGCGTCTTGCCCTCGTCGACCGTGAAGCTTACGCCCTTCAGCGCATGAACGGTGCGCGCCTTGCGGAACAGGTTGCCGGGAATGTGATAGTCACGCACCAGGTTGCGGGCTTCGAGAACATGGGTCATCGAGCAGCTCCCTCGAGCATTTGTTGCTCATTGAAAAGTTCGGAAATCGTCGGCAAGCGGTCTCCCGTCGCATTCTCCGGCAAGGCCGAGAGAAGCGCGCGGGTGTAATTGCTCTTCGGCGACTCGAACAGCGACAGGACATCCGCCTCTTCGATCTTCCGGCCCTTGTACTGCACGATGACGCGATCCGCCGTCTCCGCCACGACGCCCATGTTATGGGTGATCATGATGAGGCCCATGCGGAATTCCTGCTGCAGCTTCATCAGGAGATCGAGAATCTGCTTCTGGATCGTCACGTCCAGTGCGGTTGTCGGCTCGTCTGCGATGAGCAGTTTCGGGTTGCAGGCAAGCGCGATGGCGATCATCACGCGTTGGCACTGCCCGCCCGACATCTGGTGCGGAAAGTGCCCGAGGCGCTCGGCCGGGTCGGGAATGCCTACCGCCTCGAAAAGCTCGATCGCGCGCTTGCGCCGCGCGGCCCGGTCGAGGCCCATATGTATCCGCAGCACTTCCTCGATCTGGAAACCGACGGTGAAGCATGGATTGAGGCTGGCGATGGGCTCCTGAAAGATCATCGCAATGTCCTTGCCGACGATCTTGCGACGGTCGGAGGCCGGCATCTTCAATAGATCCCGTCCGTTGAAGGCGAGCTTGTCCGCGGTCACCTTGGCGGTCCAGGGCAGAAGCCCCATGGCGGCAAGCATGGACACGGATTTGCCGGAGCCCGATTCCCCGACGATCGCCAGGACCTCGCCCTCATGCACTTTGAGCGAGACGCCGTCGACGGCTCGGAACGGCCCGGACGCCGTCTGGAATTCGACGACGAGGTTTTCGATTTCGAGAAGCGCCATGTCAGGACCTCTTCAGCTTGGGGTCTAGAGCGTCGCGCAGGCCGTCGCCCATCAGATTGATTGCCAGAACGGTCACGAGGATAGCGAGGCCTGGAAGCGTCACGACCCACCAGGCACGGAGGATGAATTCGCGTGCTTCCGCCAGCATCGTTCCCCATTCCGGCGTCGGCGGCTGCGCACCCATGCCCAGGAAGCCGAGTGCCGCCGCATCGAGGATCGCGCTCGAAAACGAGAGCGTCGCCTGAACGATGAGCGGCGCCATGCAGTTCGGCAGGATGGTCTTGAACATCAGCCTCGCATGTCCGGCTCCGGCGACCTTCGCCGCCACCACGTAGTCGCGCGTCTTCTCCGTCATCACCGCCGCCCGCGTCAGGCGAACGAAATGCGGCTGGAAAACCAGCGCGATCGCGATCATCGCATTGGTGAGGCCCGGCCCCAGCACCGCCACCAGGACGAGCGCCAGCAGGAGCGACGGGAAGGCCAGGATGATGTCCATGACCCGCATGATGACCGTGTCGATCCACCCGCGGAAATAGCCGGCGATGACGCCGACGAGGATTCCGCCGGTCAGCGACAAAACCGTCACGATGACGCCGACGAAGAGCGAGAAGCGGGTGCCGTAGATGAGACGGGAGAGCATGTCGCGGCCGACGGCGTCGGTGCCGAGCAGGAAAGTCGCGCGGCCGCCTTCCTGCCAGACGGGCGGGAGCAGCACCGCCTCACGGAACTGGATGGTCGGGTTATGGGGTGCCACCAGCGGAGCGAAGATGGCGAGCAGCACCAGGAACAGGAAGAAGAACAGGCCGATGACGGCGCCGCGGTTCTCCGAGAAATAATACCAGAACTCGGCGAGACGCGCCCGGCGCGTCGGATCGGTCGATATGGCGGTTGTTGCGGTAGCTTCGGTCATATCGCTCTCCTCAGTGCCGGATGCGGGGGTTGATCAGGCCGTAGAGCAGATCCACGGCGAGGTTCACCAGCATGATGACCGCGGCTATGATCAGGAGCCCGCCCTGTATGACGGCATAGTCGCGCCGGAAGACCGAATCGACCATCCATTTGCCGATCCCCGGCCAGGAGAAGATCGTCTCCGTCAGGATCGCGCCCGCCAGCATCACACCGATCTGCAGGCCGATGGTGGTGACGACAGGGATCATCGCATTGCGCAGCGCATGAATGCCGACCACACGGAAGGTGGAGAGCCCCTTGGCACGCGCGGTGCGCACATAGTCCTCGGAAAGCACTTCGAGCATTGCCGAGCGGGTCTGGCGCGCGATGACGGCGAGCGGAATGGTGCCGAGAACGATCGTCGGCAGGATGAGGTGATTGAAGGCCGACTGGAAAGCCCCTTCCTGGCCGGACAATAGCGAGTCGACCAGCATGAAGCCGGTGACAGACGGGAAGAAGAACATCAACGAGATACGCCCGGACACCGGCGTCCACTGCAGAATGCCGGAGACGACGATGATCAACAGCAGGCCCCACCAGAAAATCGGCATCGAGAAGCCGATGAGCGCGGTGCCCATGATGATCTGGTCGAAGATGGACCCGCGCTTGACTGCCGCGACGACACCGGCGGGGATGCCGACGACCACCGCGAAGATGATGGCGCAGAGCGACAGCTCGACGGTCGCCGGGAAAAGCTCCATGAACTGATCGATCACCGGCTTCTTGGTGACGATCGACGTGCCGAAATCGCCCTGCAGAACGCCCCAGAGGTAATCCAGGTACTGCATGACGATGGGGCGGTCGAAGCCCAATTGGTGGGAGATCTCGGCGTGCCGCTCCGGCGACATCACCCGTTCGCCGGAAAGCAGCGCCACGGGATCGCCGGGAAGCAGGCGGATGAAGGAAAAGGCGATGATGGAAACCCCGATGAAAGTCGGGATCAGAACTGCCAAACGCCCCAGAAGGAATCGGAACATAGTCAAACCTCATGCCAACCGTGGCCGCATGAGCGGCGCACTGGCAAAAAGGAAGAGGGGCGCTCGCCAGCGGCAAACGCCCCCTTCGGATCATTCGATAAGATTACTCTACAATATCAACGCCGTCGAAAGCAAAGTCGCCGAGCGGGCTCTGCACGAAGCCTTCGACATTCTTGCGCATCGGGACGATGGAGAGCGAGTGGTCGAGCGTCGCCCAGGGGGCTTCGCGCTTGAAGACGACCTGCGCCTCCTCGTAGAGCTTGGTGCGCTCTGCCACGTCGGATGCTTCCTTCGCCTTCGTGACGAGTTCGTCGAACTCCTTGTCGCACCACTGCGCGCGGTTGTTGCCGCCGACAGCGTCGCAACCGAGCAGCGTGTCGAGGAAGTTGTCCGGGTCGCCATTGTCGCCCGTCCAGCCGAGGATGACCGCACCGTCGCGGTCCTTCGCCTTGGACTTCTCGAGATATTCCGCCCATTCGTAGGAGACGATTTCGACCTTGACGCCGACCTTGGCGAAATCGGCCTGCATCAGCTCGGCGGCACGGCGGGCGTTCAGCATGTAGGGACGCGCGACCGGCATCGCCCAGACCTTCATCGAAAGGTCCTTGACGCCGGCATCCTCGAGCATCTTCTTCGCCGCTTCCGGATCGTAGGTGTCGTCTTCGATGTGTTCGTTATAGGACCACATCGTCGGCGGGATCGGGTTGGTCGCCGGCGTGGCCTGGCCCTGGAAGACGGCGTCGACGATCGCCTGCTTGTTGATCGCCTTGTTCAGCGCCTTGCGCACTTCGACCTTGTCGAAGGGCGGCTGCGTCGTGTTGTAGGCGAGATAGGCGACGTTGAGGCCGGCCTGCTCCATCACCTTGAGGTTGGGATCGGCCTTCATGGCTTCCACATCGGCCGCATTCGGATAGGGCATCAGGTGGCATTCGCCGGCCTGCAGCTTCTGGAAGCGAACGGCCGCATCCGTGGTGATCGCGAAGACCAGATCGTCGATCTTCTGTTTTCCGCCCCAGAAGTCCGGATGAGCCTTGTAGCGGATGACCGCGTCCTGCTGGTAGCCGACGAAGGCGAAAGGACCGGTGCCGAGCGGCATCTGGTTGAGCTGGTTCATCTTGCCTTCGGCCTGCAGCTTGTCGGCATATTCCTTCGACATGATCGATGCGAAGGGCATGGCAAGATTGGCGAGGAACGGCGCTTCCTTGCGCTTCAGCTTGATCTTGACCGTCATGTCGTCGACTTTCTCGACCGACTCGAGCAGTTCCGGCAGGCCCATGCCCGCGAAATATTCCCAGGAACCGCCGGTTACGTAGCCGTGCCACGGATGGTCGGACTTCCACTGGCGCTCGATCGAGAAGATCACATCATCGGCGTTCAGTTCGCGGGTGGGCGTGAAGAACTCGGTCGTCTGGAACTTGACGCCGGGACGCAGCTTGAAAGTATATTCGAGACCGTCGTCGGAAATCGTCCAGCTTTCGGCGAGCCCGGGCTCGGTCTCCGTCGTGCCCTTCTTGAACTCGAGAAGACGGCTGTAAACGGTATGCGCGGCAGCGTCGAACGTGGTGCCGGCCGTATAGAGGCCCGGGTCAAAGCCTTCCGGCGACCCTTCCGAGCAGAAGACGAAAGTTTTCGACCAGGCAGTGCCGGCCATCAGCGTGGCAATCGCCGTCGCTGCCAAGAGAGTAGTGAGCTTTTTCATGAGCTTGCTTCCCAGATTTGTTTTTGTTCTCGCAATTTATCTGACGCGGCATGACGTTTACACCCGGTCAAGGCCGGATGGAACGACATTTGGCGTCGCAATGCAATAAGTCGCTTTGGAATTTTGTCTATGCGAAAAATTCTTCCGCAAATAGAACGTGCGGAACTATCCCCGACTTTCGCCGACAACCGCGGTTCCGGGGCAAGCAGCCCGACTCGCGAACCCTGAAGGGGAATGCAGATAAACTCTAAGCTGTGCTGTCGAAGGGAAGCATTCGACCTCGAAAGTGCTCACCACCGTTCGAGGTTCTGAGTTCGCCCGCCGGAAGCACGAGCCGCCGAGGCAACTGGAAGCAGCAGGTCGCGGGTGAGCTCCGCCACCAGCATGCGTGCCGCGGCATGCGTGGCTTTCCGCCCGCTCTCACGCTGCTTCAAGGCGGAGCTTCTAGGCCCGCAAGCTCGCAGACGCGAGTGAATTCAGGCGGCCGAGGTCTGCGGGCGCACCGGCTCTTCCAGGCCCAGGAGGAAGTTGATCTGCGGCCGGGCCTTGACCAGGTCGTCGATCGTGTATCCCTGAAGTACTTCGAAAAAGGCGTTCAGCGCCTTGCGCAGCGCGGCATTGAGGCCACAGCTGTCCACCAGCGGGCAGTCGATCTCGCCCGCCTCGAAGCATTCCGCCATGGCGAAACTGTCTTCCGTCACCTTCACGACGTCGAAAAGAGTGATCTCCGACGCCGGTCTCGGCAGGCGGACTCCGCCGTTGCGGCCGCGTACCGTCTCGACCAGGCCGGCTCTCGTGAGCGGCTGCAGGATCTTGAAAAGGAACAGTTCGGAAACGCCGTAAGCCCTGGCAATCTCGGGAATGCGGCTGAGCTTCTCGCCGTTCGCAGCGCAGTACATCAACATGCGTACCGCGTAGTTGGTTTGCTTCGTCAGACGCATTTTTTGCTCCGGATCCGATAAATTCGTGCCTCATCATATAGGACGGATCGTAGTTTGGAACAATTCCAAAAAGTGGAAAAGTTCACGAAGGTTATCTCTTCACCGTTTCGCTTGTTGACTGGCGCGCCTGCTGGCGGCAGAAATACGAGAAATATGATTGACTAAGTTAAGTTTAAAACACGAAAAAGGAGAGAACACCATGAATATTTCAAAAGCGCTGATCGGTGCGCTGTCCGCGGCGGCGACATTTCTTGCCTCGACGGCGCCTGTCCGCGCCGATGGGGAGGTCAACATCTACTCCTACCGGCAGCCGGACCTCATTCAGCCGCTATTGGACGCCTTCACCAAGAAGACGGGCATCACGACCAACGTGCTCTTCCTCGACAAGGGTCTCGTCGAGCGCATTCAGGCCGAAGGCGCGAACTCTCCCGCCGACGTAATCCTGACCGTGGATATCAGCCGCCTGACCGAGGCCAAGGATGCGGGCGTGACGCAACCGGTCGCCAACGAGACCATCAACAAGGACATCCCCGACCATTTCCGCGATCCGGACGGCAACTGGTTCGGCCTGACGACGCGCGGCCGCGTCGTCTATGCCTCGAAGGAGCGCGTCGCACAGGACGACATCACCTATGAGGAGCTCGCCGACCCGAAGTGGAAGGGCAAGATCTGCACCCGCGACGGCCAGCACTCCTACAATGTCGGCCTGTTCGCCTCCATGATCGCCCACCACGGCGAAGCCGAAGCGGAAAAGTGGCTCACGGGCCTCAGGAACAATCTTGCCAAGAAGCCGGACGGCGGCGACCGCGACCAGGCCAAGGCAATCTTCGCCGGGGAGTGCGACCTGGCGCTCGGCAACAGCTACTATGTCGGCCTGATGATCACCAACGAGAAGGAGCCCGAACAGAAGGAATGGGCCTCGGCGATCAAGGTTCTGTTCCCGAACACGAAGGACCGGGGCACCCATGTGAACATCTCCGGCATGGCGCTCGCCAAGAACGCGCCGAACAAGGAGAATGCCCTGAAGCTCATGGAATTCCTGTCCGAAGGCGAAGCGCAGAAGATCTATGCCGAGCAGGTCTTCGAATATCCGGTGCTGCCGGGCGCAGAACCATCGGAAGTCGTCAAGTCCTTCGGTGAGATCAAGCCCGACACGCTGCCGCTCGCCGAAATCGCGGCAAACCGCAAGAAGGCCTCGGAACTCGTCGACAAGGTCGGCTACAACGACGGCCCGCAGGATTGACGGGAACCCGCCGGATAGGTGCGACGACGGCGGGCGAATGCCCGCCGTTTTCGTCCGTGCCGGCGGAAGTGCTCCCTATTTCCGTTCGTGGCCGATCCAGTCCAGGATCGCCTTGCGCCGCTCCGGCCTCGAGGGATGCGTCGAAAAGATGCTCGTTCCACCTTTATCGTCGAGCTTCGTTTCCAGGAGTTCGAAGAAACGGGCGATCGCTGCCGGATCGAAACCCGCCTTCATCATCAGTTCGACCGAGTGCCTGTCCGCTTCGGCCTCTGCCGAGCGTGAGTAGGAAAGCGCGAGGAGGCCGCCGCCCTGCACCAGCACGTCCTCGGCTCCCGATCCGATATCGCCGGCGACCAGCATGAGGAGGGCAGTGATGCCGGCGGCACGATAGATCTGTCGAAGGCTGTGCTTGTGCGCGACATGGCCGATCTCATGGGCCAGCACGCCGAGGATCATCTCGGTATCTTCGCCCGCGAGTTCCACGAGTTCGTCGGTAAGGATCAGTGTTCCGTCAGGCAAGGCGAAGGCGTTCGGACCGAGCGCGCCGCCTCCGCGGAAGTGGAGCGTATAGCCCGCCTCTCCCCGTGCGGATTGCGACGCGACGCGGCGGAACCCTTCCACGATCCTGTTGCGCCTCGCCTCGTCGAGCTTCGACTTGTCCAGCAGGGTCCGGTCCATCGTCTCCAGGGCGCTCGCCGACATGATCTGCGGCACGACCGGCGGCGTGACGGCGATGGCAACCTCCACCAGCAAGGGCAGTGCCGAGCGATAAATCAGCGCGCCAAGCAGGATCGCGGCAGCGACGAAGGCGATCAGCCGCGGATGGAAGCGCTCCAGCCGGTGGATCGCTCCCTCGCGTGCGCGACCTTTCCCGGTTAGGAACCGGTCGACCGCGTCATTGTCGGCAGTCTCGAACAGCGATCCGTCCGGAAAGGTGACCCGGCGCGGAATGCGGCCTACCCGGGACGATATCTCGATCGAGTGCAGGCTGCCGCCCGCAAGCTCGCCGCCGCTTTCTCCGTCGACGACAAGGCGCCCTGCTCTCTCGACGAGGCTTGCGGGAACCGAGCGGCTCGATCCCGGAGGATGCCACTCGCCTGAAGCGATCGTCGTGCCGTCAGAAGCCAAAGTCGAATCCTTCTATATCCATGAATTCGGCACCGACCGCCGAGCCCTCCTGCGCAATCTGCGACAAGAGTTCGCCGACATCTCCTTCGAATCGCACGCCCGTATGCTCGTTCACGTAGCGCGCCATCCTCACTGCCGCCCAGGGCCGCATCAGGCCGAGCGTAACAAGGGTAACGATCAGGTTTGAGACGGCGATCCAGGTATAGCGCAGGCGCGACAGGTCGCTCAACAGCCGATGCCTGCCGTCGAAAGAGGTGGCGGACCAGGCGACGTTGCGCATGCCGGCGCGGTATATCAGCGCCGCCAGGCCGAAGATCGAAAGGACAAGGACGGAACCGAGCACGGTCAGCAGGGTGGCCAACGCCTCGAGCCCGACCGTCGGGGCTTCGGCCCCCTCCTCCAGGGCGCCGACCAGTTCCACGCCGAGAAAAACGAAGAAGCCGCCGATCAGCATACCCAGCACCAGGACCGCGGCCGGGGCCACCCAGGTTCTGTAGAGCCGACCAAGAGGGGGATCGGTCGAAAACGGCTTCTGACCATAGCGCAGATTGTTGCCGACATAGCGGTAGGACCAGCGGCTGGCGAGCGGCGCCAAAATGCCGAGGGTCAAGGCCGCCAAGACCGGACCGATGATAAAAGCAAGGAACGCCCCGCCGGCGCCGCCGACGAAGTCGAAGCGCACGTTGCGGTAGCTCGTCACCCTTGCGCTGAAGCGCAGCCCCCGCGCGACGAGCCAGGGTACGAAGAAAAGCATCAGGACGCCGAGACCGATGCCGACGAGCGGCACGAATGTGAGCATGATGTTGTAGAGGACCAGATAGGCGAACACGATCAGGCGGCCGATGAGGATCTGCTCGCCACTCGCGTGATACTCGAACCCGCGCCCGAGCAGGATGGTGTTGCCGTAGAAATAACGATTGCGGCGGACCTTCGCCCAGGCCGAATAGATGCCGAGCGTTATGATCGACAAAAGGATATTGACGATCCAATATTCCCTGCCGCTTCCCGTGAAGGATAGGCGCTGGATATCCCCTTCAGCCGCGCGTCCGAAGCTGCGCTCGCCGGCATTTTGTGCCGGCAACGACTCTGCCATTGTCATGGTGCCCCTACAAACCAATGCCTGCCGCCTCACCGGCAGGTGCCGCTTGAATATTCGACGGCCATCCCCCATCGACCATCTGCTAGAGCACTTAGGTAACGGTTTTCCGTCCCGAAGTGCGTATCTGACGAAGGATGCGAATCTGCGATTCGCATCGAGCACAACTGACGATAGTTTCCCTGCCGGATCTCGCGCAACAAAAAAGAGCCTCCCGAAGGAGGCCCGATTGGAGGGAGGAGAGCTTTGTTCGCGTTACCGCATCGTCGGTATCGAGAACTCGGCGCCGTCCTTGATGCCTGACGGCCAGCGCGAGGTGATGGTCTTGGTCCGGGTCCAGAACTTGATCGAATCCGTGCCATGCTGATTGAGGTCGCCGAAGGACGAGGATTTCCAGCCGCCGAAAGAATGATAGGCGAGCGGAACCGGGATCGGAACATTGACGCCGACCATGCCGATATTGATGCGGGAGGCGAAGTCGCGCGCCGCATCGCCGTCGCGCGTATAGATGGCGACACCATTGCCGTATTCATGCTTCATCGGCAGCGACAGCGCCTCTTCGTAGTTCCTGGCGCGGACGACCGAAAGGACGGGTCCGAAGATTTCGGTCTTGTAGATGTCCATGTCGGGCGTGACGTCGTCGAAGAGGCAGCCGCCGATGAAGTGGCCGTTCTCATAGCCCTGTAGCTTGAAGTCGCGGCCGTCGACCACGAGCTTCGCACCCTGCTCGATACCGCTGTCGATCAGGCTGCGGATGCGCTGCTCCGCCTCCTTGGTGACGACGGGGCCCATATCGGCCTTTTCGTCGGTATAGGGACCGATGCGCAGGCTTTCGACCATCGGCACGAGCTTGTCGATCAGCCGGTTTGCGGTTTCCTCGCCGACCGGAACAGCGACCGAGATCGCCATGCAGCGCTCGCCCGCGGAACCGTAGCCGGCGCCGATGAGGGCGTTGGCCGCCTGGTCGAGGTCGGCGTCCGGCATGATGATCATGTGGTTCTTTGCGCCGCCGAAGCATTGCGCACGCTTGCCGTTCATCGCAGCCGTGCCGTAGACGTAGCGGGCGATCGGGGTCGAGCCGACGAAGGAGACGGCGGCGATATCGGGATGCGTCAGGATCGCATCCACCGCGCCCTTGTCACCGTTGACGACGTTGAGGATGCCCGCAGGCAGACCGGCTTCGATCATCAGTTCGGCAAGGCGGATCGGCACGGAGGGATCGCGTTCGGAAGGCTTGAGGATGAATGCATTGCCGCAGGCGATCGCCGGGGCGAACATCCACATCGGGATCATGCCCGGGAAATTGAACGGGGTGATGCCGGCGCCGACGCCGACCGGCTGGCGGATCGAGTACATGTCGATGCCGGGACCGGCGCCTTCGGTGAATTCGCTCTTCTGCAGGTGCGGAATGCCGATGACGAATTCGCAGACTTCGAGGCCGCGCACGATGTCGCCCTTGGCGTCGTCGATGGTCTTGCCGTGCTCGCGGGAGAGCATCTCGGCCAGCTCGTTCATGTTGTCGTTCAGGAGCTGGACGAACTTCATGAAGACGCGGGCGCGCCGCTGCGGATTGGTTGCGGCCCACTTGGGCTGGGCAGCCTTGGCGCTCTCGACGGCGGCGGCGAGGTCCGCGTCGCTCGCAAGCGCCACAGTGCCTTGAACTTCGCCCGTTGCCGGGTTGAAGATGTTGCTGACGCGACCGCTCGTGCCGGCAACGCGCTTGCCGTCGATGAAATGACCGAGTTCATACATGAGTGTTCCTCCTGACCCTTGATTGTGCCCTCATGATCGCACTACGATTTCAACAATTCAATTTCCGAATTTCAGGAACCGTTGTGCGCAAATTAAAGTCCATGAAAGCGTTCGCATGAACTGGGACGACGTCCGGGTATTTCTGGCTGTCGCGCGGACGGGCCAGATCCTCGCCGCCTCGAAAAGGCTCGGCATCAATCACGCGACGCTCAGCCGGCGGGTTACCGCGCTCGAGGAAAGACTGAAAGCGAAGCTCCTCATCCGGCGTCCCAACGGCTGCGAACTGACGGCCGAAGGCGAGGTCTTGTTTGCCGCGGCCGAGCGCATGGAAACCGAGATGCTCGCCGCCCAATCGCAGGTCGGGCGGATCGACACGGCGATCGCCGGCACCGTGCGCATCGGCGCGCCTGATGGTTTCGGCGTCTCCTTCCTGGCGCCGCGTCTCGGGCGGCTCACGGCACGTTACCCGGAACTGAAGCTCCAGCTCGTTCCTGTTCCGCGCTCCTTCTCGCTGTCGCAGCGCGAGGCCGACATCGCGATCACCATCGAGCGGCCGGAACAGGGGCGGCTCGTCTCGTCCAAGCTCACCGACTATACACTGGGTCTCTACGCATCGGCAGAATATCTTGGCCGCTACGGCACACCCGGGACTGTCGACGATCTCAAGAACCATCGCCGGATCGGCTATGTGGAAGACCTCATCTTCACGCCGTCACTCAATTTCTCCACCGAGGTCATGCGCAGCTGGGACGCCTCCTTCGAGATCTCCAGCGCCATGGGCCAGACCGAGGCGGTCCGCTCCAGCGCCGGGATCGGCATCCTGCACAATTATATCGCCCGGCAATATCCGGAGCTTGTACGCCTGCTCCCCGATAGGACGATCCGCCGCGCCTATTGGACGACCTATCACGAGAGCGCCCGCGACCTGGTGCGCGTGCGCACGGTCGCAGCGTTCCTGCAGGAAATGGTGACGGCGGAGCATCAGATATTCGTTTAGCGCGGGATGAGGAAAAATGTGCGGTTTTCCGCCTGCATCGCGCGTCTCAACTCGACCTGAAATCATCGCTGTCAGCCGAGCAGCATCTTCAGATGGTCGTTGAGGAAACGACCCTTCGGGTCCAATTCCCTTCGCAGCGCACGGAAGTCTCCGGCGCGCGGATAGAGATGCGTCACGTCGTCGGTGTCGAGGAAATGCATCTTCCCCCAATGCGGCCGCGAGTCGTATCCGCGCAGGATCTGGTCGACGTCCTTCAAAAACGCCCAGTAATCGATCCCCGGGCCGCCCGAGACGGAGAGCGTGATGCTGTCCTGGTGATGGAACGGGCTCATCCACGCCGGATCGCCGGCGGTGAAGCGATACTCGATCGGATAGATGCAGTTCGTATGCTTGTTGAGCATGAGGTCGCGCACGGCTCTGACGGCCGCCTTGCCATGTTCCACGGGCACTGCATATTCGAGTTCGACGAAGTTCGGGACGTATTCGATGGGATAGACTTCCGAACTGTAGGCGATCTTTTCGAACTCGCTCTCCATCGGCGCCGCATCGGTGATGTCCATCACCTTCATTTCGCAGACGTCGGCCGATTTGTTCGTAGATGAGACGGCCGAGGTATCCGGCAGGCAGTAGAGATGGCGGCTTTCCGGCGTCGGGCACCAGAAGAATCCGAAATGCCGGTGGTTTTCCGCCAGTTCGTCATGGCGCTCCATGCAGGTCTCGAAGTCGTCACGCCACAGCCGCTCGTGCAGGTTATAGGCATCCATGACGTTGAGGGTCATGGACGAGATGATACCGAGCGTGCCGACCGAGACCTGCGCCGCGTGGAGGAGTTCTTCGTCACTCCCATCGATGTCGAGGATCTCCCCGTTCGCCTTTACGATTCGCATTCCGGCGATCGAAGAGGCCATGTTTCCGAGCTTGATCCCGGTCCCGTGGGTTCCGGTGGTAAAGGCGCCGGCGACCGCCTGGCTATCGATATCCCCCTGATTGATCAGCGAGAGTCCGTGCTGCTTCAGCGTCTTGCCCACCTCGTTGATGCGCGTTCCGCCTGCTACGGTAATCTGCTTGAGTGTCTTGTCGACCTTCTGAACGCCCCTGAGATCTGCGAGCGACAAAAGGAGACCACTGGTTCCGACGACCGGCGTGAAGGAGTGGCCCGAACCCGAGACGCGAACTCCGAGATCCCGCTTGTCCGCTTCTGCGACCAGCTCCGCCAGTTCGGCCTCGGTGCCGGGCGAGGCCTTGTACTGCGATACGCAGTACTGATTGCCGACCCAGTTCCGCCAGACTCCACCTTTCTCGAAAGCCATGTTTCTTCCCCTCACATCGCTGTAAAACAATTGTCGACGAACAGATGGGCGCCGCTGACAAAGCTTGCGTCGTCGCTCGAAAGATAAAGCGCGGCCTTGGCGACCTCGTCCGGCCGGCACATCCGGCCCTGTTGGGCGGCGATCGCTGCGTCGGAAACATCGACCCCGTAGCGGGTCAGTTCCTCGACTTCCCTCTGGCCGTGAGCCGTCTGGATAAAACCGGGGCAAACCGCATTGCACCGGATGTTCCGGTCCCTGAACTCCACGGCGACGGACCGGGCGAACATATGGCACGCCCCCTTGGTCGTATTGTAAAGGACCTCCATGGGGGTTGCCGCAACCGCCGAGATGGAAGAGGTGCAGACGATCGATCCGCCGCCGGCGTCGATCATCTGGGGAAGGACGGCGCGGGTCATGAGGAACATGCTGCGCACGTTGACGGCCATCAGCCGGTCCCACTCCTCGGCCGTCGTCTCCAGGAACGGCCGAATGACGATGGTGCCGGCATGATTGAACAGGACCGTAATCGGTCCGAGTTCTCCCGAAACCCTCTCCACCGCCTGCGTTACCTGACGTTCGTCCGACACATCAGCCGAGGCGAAAGCCGCTCTGAAGCCCTCGCTGCGGAGGCGGGCGGCGACGGCTTCGCCCTGGCTCTGCGGGAGATCGACGATCCCGACCGCTGCGCCCTCCCGAGCGAAAAGCTCGGAGGCTGCGAGACCGCATCCCCCTGCCCCGCCGCTGATAAGCGCAATTTTTCCATCCAATCGACCAGCCACCTGCTCCTCCAGCTGTCGTAGTGCTGCCTATGGCGCGGCTTGGAGGACGGCTCTCTTGGCGTTTTGGTGTCTGATGTCCGGCCGGCTTGCGGGCAGCTATGATGCTTGTTCCACGCTGTCACATTGCCGGAGGATGACGAGCAGGTCCATATTCCTGCGACGGATCGTGCGCTTATTCTCAGGAGAAACAGCAATCACGGATGATTTTGAAGAAAAATGGTACGGTTGGGGGGGATCGAACCTCCGACCTCAGGTGCCACAAACCTGCGCTCTAACCAACTGAGCTACAACCGCACTCGGCAAGCGACTCCAACTTCGTTTGGGGTCGTCGCTTGGCGGCTCACATACGGTCACTCACACCGATTTGCAAGCCTTAAGTTCAGATTATCCAGCAAAAAGACCGGATGGCAAGCCACCCGGTCTTTGCTTTGAATCCGATCGATACGGCGCGGCCGATCAGCCCTTCTTGAGGCTGGACATCGCCTTTTCCGCGGCATCCTTGCCGGGCTTGGCAACGTTCTCGGCGACCTTGCGCGTCGCTTCCTGCATCGTCTTCGCCTGCTCGACGGCAAGCTCGGCCTGCTTGCGGATGAAGGCGGTCTGCAGTTCGACGAGTTCGGAGAGCGACCTCACGCCGAGCAGAGCTTCCATGTGCGAGAGCGAGCTTTCGGCATTGGTGCGCAGCGCGTCGATGGCCTTGAGGCCGAGTTCGACGGTGCCCGACTGAGCGCTCTCGACCGTCGCTTCGACGGTCTTCGCTGCTTCTTCGGTCGCGGTCTTCATCTTGGCGTAGGCTTCCTTCGACTGCGCGGCGCCCTTTTCGGCGAACTCGCGGAAGCTGTCGGCAAACTTGGTCGGGTCGAAAGAGAGGGAAAATGCGTCTTCGGTCTTCCTGGTAGCCATTTCATGCGCTCCTTGGTGTGGCCCTCTTCAGAGGCGCCGTTTTGATTGATGGCCGTTCTATAGCCGATTTGGTTGTGCGTTGCAATAAATTTGTGCAGTGCACAATAAGCCATGCCCATTAACCTTCCGCGCCGAAAGACGTGGCCGAGGTCGTCCCGTTGCTGGACCCTCGCCGATGGGCTGGGTATTAATAGAGCGTTAACGCGCAAGCGATCCGTCAGTAGGTCTGCCGATGCCCGAAAGACAGTACCCCTTCATCGACATTGCCGTGCATGCACGGGTGCGGGAGCATTTTGCCCGGGGGGATGCGTCCGTCCTTTTTTCGAAGGATGTCGCGCGGGTGCTATGGGCCAACGACCAGGGCGCAAAGCTGTTCGGGACGGCCTCGGTCTACGATTTCATCGATACCGACCTCGACCCGAGCGATCTTTCGCTTCGCCAGCTGCGCGCCGCCGCGGCGCAGCTCGCGGCCGTCGGGGACCGCCGGCAGCTTCTGATCCGTATGGCATCGGGCTTTCGCCGGCTTCCGCTCAACGCCGCCGTGGAGATGATCCTCATCGGGCCCGGCGAAGAGGCAATTCTGTTCACCGTGCCCAACAACGGCAAGGCGCTTTCGACCGAAGCGCGCGCAGAGGCGATGATTGCCGGCCTCGACGGGCCGGACACGCATATGGCCGTGCTCGACGCCGATGGGACCGTCATTGCCGGCTCGCCCGGCTTCGAGAGTCTTGGCCTTTCGGCGGATATTCGCCGGACGCTCGTTGCAGCCGCTGCGAGCGACAAGGATCGGCTGATCAAGCGTCCGGTCGCGACGGAAAAAGGGCGCCTGCCGGCGGCAGTCGGCAAGATTTCGGACCATCCGGCGCTCCACCTGCTCTTCGCGGTCGAGGCAATTCTCGAGAAATCCGAGACCGGAGAGGCGGTCGGCGCGGCGGCGGCGGAGCAGGCTATCCCCGCCGCACCTGCGGCGCCCGCTGAAACACGAGAGGCGGTCCCCTCCTCCGCGGCACCGGCGGAGACGGAACAGCCGGCGGGCCGCCTCGAGGAAGCCGAGCCCGCTCCCTCGCCGGAGGCGGCAGCACCGGCAGAACACGAAGCGTCCGTCGGGGACGGCACCGACGACGAAGCGCAAGGGGAGCTCGCTCCGCAGGACGAGGCCGAGGCCGCCGATCTCGCCGAGCCTGAAACGCCGCTTGAAGCAGAACCGGCTTCCGGTGAACCGGCTGCCGATGCGGACCGTGGCGGAGAAACCGCCGACTTCGCTTTCGCAGCCGGCGGACGGGCGGTACGGTTCGTCTGGAAGATCGACGCGGAGGGACGTTTCAGCGAAATTTCCGAAGAGTTCGCGTCAGCCGTCGGCCCGAAGGCCGCCGACGTGATCGGCGTTAGCTTCACCGATCTCGCCGATCGCTACGATCTCGACCCCGACGACAAGATCAACGAGCTCCTGCATCGCCGCGATACCTGGTCCGGCAAGACGATCTTCTGGCCGGTCCAGGGAACCAATCTCAAGGTGCCGGTCGATCTCGCCGCTCTTCCCACCTATTCCCGTTCGCGCGAGTTCGACGGCTTCCGCGGCTTCGGCATCGTCAGGATCGCCGACGCTGTGCCGGACGCCAAGGCGGCCGGGCTTGCGCTCGACCGGCCGGCGCCGGCGCAGACCGCGCAGGCTTCAAGCGACATGTCGTCCGAGGGCGCCGGTGCGCCGCAGGCTGAGGCTGGCTCCAAGACCGGCCCTGCCGGCAGTGGGAAAGATGCGGCCGAGGCTGCACCGGACGTATCCGAAGACCCGTTCCGCGGCGAACAGCCGGCGCTGCGGGTCGTCGAAACGGCCGGCAGGCAGGCCTCCGACAAGGTCATCGATCTCGACGAGCGCCGACCGGCGGGAGCCGGCGCGCTGACCCGCGGCGAGCAGGCGGCCTTCCGCGAGATTGCAAGGCAGCTCGGCGAGCATTTCGCCCCTGACCAGCTGCCGCAGGAAGGCAAAGCCGAAGGCCGGCACGAAGCTGACACCTCCCCCAGCACGCCGGCTGACACGGAAGAAAGCCGACAGACGGAGAAAGCGGAGGCACCAGGCGGATGGCACGATGCGACGCCGGCGGGCGAGACCCCTGCTGCGGCAATGGAGCCCGGCCTCACCGCACGCAATGGTGCAGCCATGAGCAGCGAGATCCTCGACAGGCTGCCGGTCGCATTGCTGGTTCACCACGGCGACGCTTTGCTGCATGCCAATGCGGAATTCCTGCGGCTGACCGGATATGAGAATCTCGAAGCCTTCGAACAGGAGGGTGGCCTGGAGGCCCTGTTCGCTCTCGGAAACGAGGCCGGCGCGGCAAAGCCGAACGGAACCATGACGCTGGTCCGCAAGGATGGCAGGCTCATTCCCGTCGGCGCCCACCTGCATTCGATCCGATGGGAAGGAAAGAGCGCGCTGATGCTTGCGCTGACCCCGGCCGGCGCAAGCGAAGCGGAGAAGCAGGCGCGCGAAGACGAAGGAGCGGCAGAGGCAAGCCGGCTTCGGATGGAGATCGACGAGCTCCGATCGATTCTGGAAACCGCGACCGATGGGGTCGTGGTCCTCGGACGGGACGGCGACATCCGGACGATGAACCGTTCCGCAAGCGCGCTCTTCGACTATGACGAGTCCGATATGCGCGGAAAGCCGTTCGCCGCGCTCTTCGCCCATGAGAGCCAGAAGGCGGTGATCGACTATCTCCAGGGCCTTTCCGGCCACGGCGTCGCAAGCGTGCTCAACGACGGCCGGGAAGTGATCGGCCGCGAAGCCGCCGGCGGCTTCATTCCGTTGTTCATGACCATCGGCCGGCTCTCCTCCTCCAACGGTTACTGCGCGGTCATCCGCGACATCACCCAGTGGAAGCGGACCGAAGAGGAGCTTCGCAACGCCAAGCGCGCCGCAGAGACGGCAAACGCCCACAAGACGGAATTCCTGGCCCGGGTCAGCCACGAGATCCGCACGCCGCTCAACGCCATCATCGGGTTTTCCGACATGATGGCGAGCGAGCATTTCGGCCCCATCGGCCATCCGCGCTATATCGAATATGCCGGCGACATCGGCCGGTCGGGGCGTCACGTCCTCGACATCGTCAACGATCTGCTCGATATCTCGAAGATCGAGGCCGGCGAGATGGATCTCGACTTCGGCGCCGTGGATCTCAACGAGGCCGTCTCCGAGGCCGTGTCGCTGGTGCAGCCGCAGGCCAATAGCCAACGCGTGATCATCCGCACTTCGCTGTCGGGCTCCGTGCCCGAGGTCGTCGCCGACGACCGTTCGATCAAGCAGATCGCCCTGAACATCCTGGCGAATGCCATCCGCTTTACGCCGTCGGGCGGCCAGATCGTCGTGTCGACGTCCTACGAGGCCAATGGCAGCGTCATCCTGAGAATCCGCGACACGGGCATCGGCATGACCCGCAACGAGCTCGACCAGGCGATGAAGCCCTTCCGCCAGGTCACGACCGGCGGCCGCAAGCGTGGCGACGGCACCGGGCTTGGCCTGCCGCTGACGAAGGCGATGGCGGAAGCGAACCGCGCGCAGTTCGCCATCACTTCGGCCCCGAACGAGGGCACGCTGGTGGAAATATCCTTTCCCTCACAACGCGTCTTGGCCAATTGAGACCGAATGCTGTAAGGAAATGTTGACCTGCGGGAGCCAGTTTGTCGGTTCTTGAAGGTTGAGGAAACTGCGGGCCGTTCCCTCACTCGTCATTTCGATCGGCATTGCTTCGGACGGATCGTTTGCACTTCACCGCCAAAAGCCTCAAGCGGCGCTACGCCAGCTCCGGCACCGGCCTTCACCATCCGCTGCTCACCGGCTGGGCCGGACTCGCCTCCGCCGTCGTGCTCATGCCGATTCTTGCCATTGCGTGGCTAGCCGTTTCCGGCGGCACCGCAGACTGGCCGCATCTCATCCAAAACGTGATCCCGCGTGCAACCGGCCGCACGCTTCTCCTGGTCCTGTTCACAGGCACCGCCACCGCCATGATCGGCATCGTCACCGCCTGGCTGGTGGCGACCTATGAATTTCCATTACGCCGCTTCCTTTCGGCGGCCCTGGTGCTGCCGCTTGCCATACCGGCCTATCTTTCGGCCTATGCCTTCGGGGAGTTGCTCACCTTCACCGGCCCTGTGCAGGGCTTGGTGCGGGCCCTCTTCGGATTTCAGACGAGCCGCGATTACTGGTTTCCCGACGTGCGTTCCCTCGGCGGCGCGGTGCTCGTTCTGAGCTCGGTGCTCTATCCCTATATCTATCTCGCCTGCCGTTCCATGTTCCTCATGCAGGGCCGCGCCGCCGCGGACGTGGCGCGGACGCTCGGGGCCGGACCGCTGAAGGTCTTCTTCCGCGTCCAGCTTCCGATGGCGCGGCCGGCGATCATGATCGGCCTCACGCTCGTTGCCATGGAAACGCTGAACGATATCGGGGCGGTAGAATTTCTCGGCGTGCAGACCCTGACCTTCTCCATCTTCGATACCTGGCTCAACCGTGGCAGCCTCGCCGGCGCGGCGCAGATCGCCTGCATCATGCTGGTTTTCGTCATCGGCCTGATGATGGTCGAGCGGGCGGCACGCCGCAGACAGCGCTTTGCGAGCCAGAAGACCACGGCCGCAGTTCACGACGCCGCGAGGTTGAAACTTTCCGGCTGGAAGAAATGGGCCGCGACGGCCGCCTGCCTTCTGCCGATACTGTCGGGCTTTGCCGTTCCCTTCCTTGTTCTGGGCGACTATGCCCTGAAACGCCTCGACCAGTTCCTGGCGCCGCGCCTCCTGAGCGCGCTGCTGCACAGCATCCTGGTGTCCGGTCTGACGGCGTTTGCGACCGTGCTCCTGGGTTTCGTGCTCGCCTATGCCGCGCGCACCGGGCGTTCGCGCATCACCGATATCGCCGGGCGGCTCGCCTCCTTCGGCTATGGTGTGCCCGGTACCGTACTGGCGATCGGGGTGCTCTTTCCGCTCGCGGCCCTCGACAACACCATCGACGCCGAGATGCGGGGGCTTTTCGGGATTTCCACCGGCCTGCTCATGAGCGGCACCGGCTTTGCCATCATCTATGCCTGCACGGTCCGCTTCCTGACCATGGCGGAAGGGACGCTCGAGGCCGGCTTCCAGAAACTGTCGCCGCATCTCGATATGGCCGCACGCGCGCTCGGGCGCACGAGCGGCCAGACGCTGCGCGCGGTGCTCCTGCCGATGATGCGGCCCGCAGTGCTGACGGCCGCGCTCCTCGTCTTCATAGAAACGATGAAGGAGCTTTCCGCGACCATCATGCTGCGCCCGTTCAATTTCAATACGCTGGCGACGCTCGTCTACGAGGATGCCTCGCGGGCGAAGGTGGAAGACGCCTCCGTTGCGGCGATGATCATCGTCCTCGCCGGGATGGTCCCCGTCATCCTGGTGTCCCGGTCGCTCGAACGCCGGTCATAGATCACGTATTCCTGTGCCCGTCGCAGGGATGAGATGGTTGGGCAGAGGGGGGTGTCACCCGACCTAAAATCTCGTGATCTATGCAAGGGATCGCACCCTCTCCGCCCTCATCCCTGTGCTCGTCACAGGGATGAGGAAGTCGGGGATGAGCCGGCACTACGACAACGTCCGCTTGCGGTATGCGAGTGAGTCTCACGGACTGCACCCACTCTTCCTTCCATTCTCCTGCCCCGCGTCAGCGGCGCGGGCAGAGGAACAGCGGCGCAATGGAGACGGATGTCAGCCCCAATTCAGCTCTTGAGTTCCTCGAGCGCCGCAAAGAGGTCGAGAGCTTCCGGGTTCGCCAGCGCTTCCTTGTTCTTGACCGGACGGCCGTGCACCACGTCGCGCACCGCCAGTTCGACGATCTTGCCGGACTTGGTGCGCGGGATGTCGGCGACGGCGATGATCTTCGCCGGCACGTGCCGCGGCGAGGCGCCGGACCTGATCCGGTTCTTGATCTCCCTGGTCAGTGCTTCGGTCAGCTCGACCCCGCGGGCCAGCCGCACGAACAGAACGACGCGGACATCGTCCTCCCAGTCCTGGCCGATGCACAGTGCTTCGGCGACTTCATCCATCTGTTCGACCTGATTGTAGATCTCCGCCGTGCCGATGCGCACGCCGCCGGGGTTCAATGTCGCGTCGGAACGGCCGTGGATGACGATGCCGCCATGCGGTGTCCATTCGGCAAAATCGCCGTGGCACCAGACATTGTCGAAGCGGTCGAAATAGGCGGCTCGATACTTCGCGCCGTCCGGATCGTTCCAGAACATGACAGGCATCGACGGAAACGCCCTGGTGCAGACGAGTTCGCCCTTTTCCCCCCGCACCGGCTTGCCTTCGTCGTTCCAGACATCGACGGCGAGCCCGAGGCCGGGGCCCTGGATCTCTCCGCGCCACACGGGTTTCAGGGGATTGCCGAGCACGAAGCAGGAGACGATGTCGGTGCCGCCGGAAATCGAGGCGAGCTGGAGATCGGGCTTGATACCCTCATAGACGAAGGAGAAGCCCTCCGGCGAAAGCGGCGAGCCGGTGGACGTCATGAGCCGCAAGGACGACAGATCGTGCGTCCTTGCCGGGGTGAACCCGCCCTTGCGCACGGCGTCGATATATTTCGCCGAGGTGCCGAACACGGCGAAGCGTTCGGCGGCGGCATAATCGAAGAGCACGTTGCCGTCGGGGCAAAAAGGTGAGCCGTCATAGAGGCACAGAGTTGCGCCCACGGCGAGGCCCGAGGCCAGCCAGTTCCACATCATCCAGCCGCAGGTGGTGAAATAAAACAGCCGCTCGCCGTCCCTCAGCCCGCAATGGAAGCGATGTTCCTTGAGGTGCTGCAGCAGCGTTCCGCCGGCCGAATGGACGATGCATTTGGGTACGCCGGTCGTGCCCGAGGAGAACAGTATGTAGAGCGGATGGCCGAACGGCAGGCGCTCGAAGACAAGCGGTCCGGCCTGGAATCCGGCGATGAAATCGGCAAGCGTCACCCCGCCCTCGACGGTCGGCGCAAGCGCGGCGCTGTCTCCGGCATAGGGAACGATGACGGTGGGCGCGCCGAGCGACTTGGCCACCGCACGCACCTTCGAGTCCACGTCCTGCCGCTTGCCGTTGTACCAGTAGCCGTCGCAAACGATGAAGAGCTTGGGGGCGATCTGGCCGAAGCGGTCGAGGACGCCCTGCTCGCCGAAATCGGGCGAACAGGACGACCAGATGGCGCCGACGGAAGCGGTCGCAAGCATGAGTGCGATCGTCTCGGGCATGTTCGGCATCATCGCGGCGACGCGGTCGCCGGCGCCGATCCCCTGCGCCCTCAGTGCCTGTTGCAGACGCGACACCAGGGCGCGCAGTTCGTCCCAGGTCAGCCGGTAGCTCACCTTGTCCTCGCCGCGGAAGATCAAGGCATCGCCGCTCCCCGTCTTGCGCAGCAGGTTTTCGGCGAAGTTGAGCCTCGCTTCCGGAAAGAAACGGGCATCGAGCATCCGG
Source organism: Ensifer meliloti (assembly GCF_030064585.1). Classification (NCBI taxonomy): domain Bacteria; kingdom Pseudomonadati; phylum Pseudomonadota; class Alphaproteobacteria; order Hyphomicrobiales; family Rhizobiaceae; genus Ensifer; species Ensifer meliloti. Next base: position 3,056,981 of record NZ_CP120365.1, on the reverse strand, counting down.
TCGCCGTCGACGAGCGCCTTCTCCCCGCTTTCGCCGATGACCTTGCAATGTTCCCATACGGCGGTCCAGAACGCGCCGCGCTCGCTCACCGACCAGTCATGAAAGGCATCATAGTCGGCGAAGCTGCGCCCGAAGCGCTCCCCGCACCAGTCAATGAACTCAGCCATCGGGCTGCGTTCGACTATCTCCCTGTCCGGAACCCACAAAGGTCGTTCTGCTTGCATGCTCTCCTCCACTCTTCGGACTTTTCTATATCATGCTGCAGCGCGGTACAAACAGCGCGGATGCGGCTCCGCATGGTCGCGACGGCGACATTTTCATGTCAGTGGCATTTGCTTTATGCAAGCCGAAGTCCTATCCAAGCGGCTTACCCTAGGCGATGGCAAGTCCGACCGAATGACGAGGAAGATGTTCCAGATATTGCGCGATTCGCGCCTGTGGGCGCGGCTTCGCCGACGCCACCTCGTTTGGTCGGCCGCCATAGGCATCGCCCTCGCCGCCGCGTACAATGCCGCGCTGCCGCTCGTGGTTTCGACGACCGAGGCCCGCGCGACGATGGAGCGGATGCTCGACGACTGGTCGGGCGGGAAGAGCACGATCAGCGGCGAGCCGGAAGTCCGGTTCTGGCCGGAACCCCTGGTGACGCTCCCCGCAACGACGATCGTCTCCACCGGACCCGAACCGCGCCGGCTCGCAGAGATCGGCCGCATCACCGCTTCGTTCAGCCTGCTTTCCGCACTTCGGGGCGAACAGGCTCTTGAGGAGATCACGCTCGTCGATCCGGTCATCACGCTCGAGCGCGGAGCGGACGGCGCCGTCAACTGGCAAAAGCCGGACTGGCTGGTGCCGCCGGGTAATGCCATGCCGCGGGATGAGGCTCCCTTCGGAGATATCACGATCGAGAATGGCCGCTTCCGCGTTGTCGACCGCCTGGCGGCGACCGGGGAGGGCGTAGACGTCGCGGGGATTTCCGGGACCCTCAAATGGCCTTCCTTCGGTGGGCGGCTGAGCGCACAATTTGCCGCGGTCATCGGCGGCGAAGCGGTAGGCTGGGCCTTCGTATGCGAAGAACCGCTCGCCCTCTTTGCCAGGCGCAACGCCGCTCTCAAGACATCGCTGACGTCGGCTCCGTTGACCTTTTCCTTCGAGGGCACCGGCAATTTCTCGTCGCAGCCTTTCGCCTCCGGCCATCTGCAGATGTCCGCACCTTCGCTGGCAGCGCTTGCCGCGTGGTACCGCGGGTCTCCGGATGCGGAATTGCCCCCGGGCGGGTTCAGTATCGATACGAGGGTGACCACCGGTGAGACGGCGCTGAAGCTCGAGGAGCTCCAGCTGGCGATCGGCGAGGCCACGGCGACGGGCGTTCTGGACGTGCAATTGCCGTCCGGCAAAGGGCCGCGCGTGGAAGGCACGCTCGCCTTCGACCGGATCGATCTCAACGGTTTGCCATTGGCAACGCTGAAGCCGGCGCAGGGGGACGACCGCGGATGGCGGATGGCCCAGGCTCTTGTCGGGGGCTGGCGCCTGGATGTCCGGCTGTCGTCGCAGGAAGTCCTGGCCGGTCCGTTGCACCTGACCGATGTCGCGGCCGGGGTGATGATCGATGGAAGCCGGGTTTCGCTCGACATCGGAGACAGCACCTATGCGAATGGCAGGCTGAGCGGCCGCGCCGTGCTTTCAGAGAAAGGGGTGGGGCAAGGCGGCAAGCTGCAGGTGAACCTGAAAGACGCCGACTTCGCTGCGGTCCTCGACAGCTTCGGCCTCAAGGGTCCCGTTCCGACAGGCCGGGGCGTTCTCAGCGTCGATCTTGCCACCGGTCGCCCCCTCTGGGAGGCCGGCGTCGCCGATGTCTTCGGCCGTCTCGATTATTCGCTCACCAATGGCAGGCTCGCCGATTTCGACGTTCACGCCTTCACCGATCTCGTGCGCAAGGGGGAATTCTTCTCCCTGTCGCAGGCAAGCGACGGCACGCTCGAGTTCCAGACGGCAGATATCGAGGCGAGCTTCGGCGGCGGCACCGCGCGGCTGGACCGGGCCGCTTTCGTCGGCCCCGCCGGCAATATTTCGGTGACCGGCGTCGTCCCCTATCGAAGCGGCAGTCTGGCCCTGGCGGGGACGCTCGCGGCCCCCGAGGCCGGCAAGGAGCCGCTGCAATTCTTCATCGGCGGCTCCTGGCCGAATGCGGTGATCTCGCCGCTTTCGGTTCTCCTCAGCCCGAAGTGACATCTATGCAATAACGCACTTCCGGACGGAAAACCGTTACACACTTTTCCTGGAAATGCTTTGAGGCCTGTTGAGATTGGGAATCTCGCCGCGGCTTGTTTGATCTTCTCATCCCTGTGCTCGTCACAGGGATCCAGCCAGACCAAGTCCTTGGGCTGAAAGAACTCTTCCGCGCGCCGCAGACGCGGCGCTGCTCTCATCTCTGTGACGGGCACAGAGATGACGAGGAAGAGAGATGGCACTCCTCCGAGCAGCCGTCACAAACTCGAGATGAACCTCAACGCGCCCTCGCTCACCCAATCGCCGCGAAGGCTGCTCGCTCGTCCTTTTCGCGCTGGACTTCACGACGCTTCGTGACGATCGATGCGACGATCACGCCCAGCGCGACGATGCCGATCAGGATCGTGCAGATGGCATTGATTTCCGGCGTCACGCCGAGACGGACCTGGCTGTAGATCTTCATCGGCAGCGTCGTGGCGCCCGGCCCGGTCGTGAAGCTTGAAATCACGAGATCGTCGAGCGAGAGCGTGAAAGCGAGAATCCAGCCGGAAAAGACGGCCGGCGCGATCACCGGCAGCGTGATCGCGAAGAAGGTCCTGACCGGGGTCGCGCCGAGATCGAGCGCCGCCTCCTCTATCGACTGGTCGAAGCTCAGAAGACGCGACTGGACCACGACCGCGACGAAACACATGGTGAAGGTGATATGGGCGAGCGTGATCGTCCAGAAACCGCGGTCGAACCCGATCGCCACGAAGAGCAGCAGCAGCGACAGGCCGGTGATCACCTCCGGCATCACCAGGGGCGCATAGACCATGCCGGAAAACAGAACGCGGCCGCGAAAGCGGGTGTAGCGCACCAGCGCGAGCGCCGCCAGAGTTCCGAGGACGGTCGCGCAGGTCGCCGAAAGGAGCGCCACCCGGATCGTTACCCAGGCCGCGTCCAGAAGTCCCTGGTTATGCCAGAGCTGGGTGTACCATTTGGTCGAGAACCCGGCCCAGACGGTGACCAGTTTCGACTCGTTGAAGGAGAAGATCACCAGGAGCACGATCGGCAGATAGAGAAAGCCGAAGCCCAGAACGACCGAGGCGATGTTGAAACGGGACCACTTCTCCATAGGTCACCTCTCCTCGCCGTCGGCTTTGGCCTGGATGTTCTGGAAATAGACGATCGGTATCACCAGGATCATGAGCAGGATGATCGCCACCGCCGACGAAACCGGCCAGTCGCGATTGGAATTGAATTCGCTCCACAAGGTCTTGCCGATCATCAGTGTTTCCGAGCCGCCGAGGAGGTCGGGGATCACGAATTCGCCGACAGCCGGAATGAAAACGAGCAGGCAGCCCGCCACCACGCCGGGGAGCGACAGAGGAAAGGTCACGCGCCAGAAGGCGGCGGCAGGCGTGCAGCCGAGGTCCTGGGCGGCTTCCGTCAGCGAATGGTCCATCTTCTCAAGCGCCGAGTAGATCGGCAGCACCATGAAGGGCAGATAGGAATAGACGATGCCGATATAGATCGCCAAGTTGGTGTTGAGGATGATGAGCGGCTGATCGATCAGGCCGACCGTCGACAGAAACTGGTTGAGCAGGCCCTCCGGCTTCAGGATGGCGATCCATGCATAGACGCGGATCAGAAAGCTCGTCCAGAAGGGAAGGATCACCATCATCAGCAGCGTGGGCCGCAGCGAACGCGGCGCCTTTGCCATGCCATAGGCGATCGGATAGCCGATCAGGAGCGTCAGGAAGGTCGAGATGGCGGCGATGACGACGCTCGACACATAGGCGTTGAAATAGAGGACGTCCTCCGTCAGCCAGACGTAGTTGTCGAGCGAGAATTCGCCGAGCTTCTCGATGATGCCGGAAAGGCCGCCGGCCAGGTCGAAGACGGGCATATAGGGCGGCATCGCAACGGCCGTCTGCGACAGCGAGATGCGGAAAACGATGAAGAACGGGATGAGGAAGAAGAACAGGAGCCAGGCATAGGGAATGATTATGACCAGGCGGCTGACGAGGGCTGAGGCAAGTTTCGCCATGGCTTCAATCCTTCAATACGACGCCCGCGTCGTCGCCGAAGGAGATCCAGACCTGCTGGTCGTAGCCGAGCGGGTCCTCGACCGCCCGCACCGCATTCAGCGATGACGCCTTGACGACCTTGCCGTCCTTCAGCCGGATGTGAAAAACCGTCATGTCGCCGAGGTAGCCGATGTCCCATATCTCGCCTTCGGCGGCGTTCACCGGCGCATGCGCCGGCGGCTGTCGGCCGATTCTGATCTTCTCGGGCCGGATGGCGACAGCCGCCTTTGCGCCGTTCCCCGGTTTTTCCGGCGACGCCATCCGGACCGGGATGCCGCCCGTCGTCTCGACACGGATATAGCCGTCTTCAGCCGAGGTCACCTTACCGTCGAATATGTTCACGTCGCCGATGAAGTCAGCGACGAAGCGCGAATTCGGCGCTTCGTAGATCTCCGCCGGCGTCGCCACCTGGACGACCTTGCCGTGGCTCATGACGGCGATGCGGTCCGCCATGGTCATCGCCTCTTCCTGGTCGTGGGTGACGACGACGAAGGTGAGGCCGAGTTCCTGCTGCAGGTCCATGAGCTCGAATTGCGTTTCCTCGCGCAGCTTCTTGTCGAGCGCGCCGAGCGGCTCGTCGAGCAGCAGCACCTTCGGCCGCTTTGCCAGCGAACGGGCAAGGGCGACGCGCTGGCGCTGGCCGCCGGAAAGCTGATGCGGCTTGCGCTTGGCGAACTTCTCCAGCTTGACGAGCTTCAGCATCTGCGCGACGCGTTCGGCGATGTCCGCTTTCGGCATTCCGTCCTGCTTCAGGCCGAAGGCGACGTTGTTTTCGACCGTCATGTGCGGAAACAGCGCATAGGACTGGAACATCATATTGACCGGGCGGCGGTAGGGCGGGATGCCCGCCAGGCTCTGGCCGTCGAGGATGATTTCGCCTGATGTCGGCTGCTCGAAACCGGCCAGCATCCGCAGGAGGGTGGATTTGCCGCAGCCCGAAGCGCCGAGGAGCGCGAAGAATTCGCGCGTGTAGATGTTCAGCGAAAGATCGTCCACGGCGGTGAAGTCACCGAACTTTTTGGTGACGTTCTTGACGGAAATGAAAGGCTTGGAGGCGGGGTCCGCCCATGGCGCGAAAGAACGCCGGATACTTCCGAGAGACTTCATCATCTATCCTCGAATGGCACAGTCCATACGCAATGGCCGGCGCCGACACGTCGAGAGTTGAGCGCAGAAACTTACAAGAAAATTGCCCGGATCTGAGGTCCGGGCAATTCGTTTTCGCTCCTACTGACCAGTGACGATCCTGGTCCAGAGCCGGGTTAATACCCTCTGCTCCTTAGCCTCGAAGGGCGTCGTGGTGAAGAGTTTCTGCATCACGGCATCGGACGGATAGATGGCGGTGTCTTCGAGCACTTCCTTGTCGAGGAACTGCTGCGAGGCCTTGTTGCCATTGGCGTAGAACACGTAGTTCGAGGCCTTGGCGATGACTTCCGGCTTCATCATGTAGTTGATGAACTCGTGCGCCTCGGCGACATGCGGTGCGTCGGCAGGGATAGCCAGCATGTCGAACCACATCTGCGCGCCCTGCTCCGGGATCGAATAGTCGACCGTCACGCCGGCCTTTGCCTCGGCAGCACGGTCGCGCGCCTGGAAGACGTCGCCCGAGAAGCCGACGGCCAGGCAGATGTCGCCGTTTGCGAGCGCGTTGATATATTCAGACGAATGGAACTTGCGGATATTGGGACGGACCTTCATCAGCAGGTCGGCTGCCTTTTCGAGATCCGCCTGGTCGTGGCTGTCGGGATTGAGCCCCAGATAGGCGAGCGCCGAGGGCATGATGTCGGTGGGCGAATCGAGGAGATGGATGCCGCAGTCCTTGAACTTCGCCGCAATCTCCGGGTCGAAAATCACATCCCAGTTCGGCTTCTCGTCCGTGCCGAGAATCTCCTTCATCTTCTCGACATTGTAGCCGATGCCGGTCGTGCCCCACATGTAGTCGACGGCGTATTCGTTGCCGGGATCGTACTGCGCGGTACGCTCCATGACCATGTCCCACATGTTGGAAATGTTCGGCAGCTTCGACTTGTCGAGCTTCTGGAACACCCCGGCAGCGATCTGGCGCTGCAGGAAATAGGCGGTCGGAACGACGACGTCGTAACCGGAACCGCCGGCGAGCAGCTTCGTTTCCAGAATCTCGTTCGAGTCGAAGACGTCATAGACGACCTTGATGCCGGTCTCCTTGGTGAACTCCTCCAGAATACTGTCGTCGATATAGTCCGACCAGTTATAGACGTTGACGACCCGCTCCTGGGCGAAAGCCAGCATGGTGGATCCCGCAAGCACCGCGGTGGTCAAGGTTGCGACGATGAGTTTGGACATACAACTCCCCTCTTGATTATCGGCTCGGGACAGTAATCTTCTTCTCCAGTGCCGTTACGCCCCGTCTGTTGATTGTGCCGATGCGGAGGTTAGGCATCTTTCTCGATAAGCTCAAGGAGTTAGAGCGGTTCCAGGAAAAAAGTGGCTCGCGGTTTTCCAGCCCGAAATTCCCTCCTCTCACCTCATCCCTGTACTTCTCACAGGGGCCCAGCAGCGCCGCGTCTGCGGACGCGTAAGAGTTCAATCGGCCCAAGGACTTGGGCCGGCTGGATTCCTGTGACGTTTCGGGACTCGCGGTCGTATAACGACGTCCGCCTGCGGATTGCGCGCCATTTCGCGCCGGCTCACTGAAAGTCGAAGACGCTCAGCCCGGTGGCCATTTCGTCGAGACCGAGCGGTCGGGTGATCGGCGGTTCGGCGCGCGCCAGGCACCCCTGCCGCTCGCAAAGCCGGCAGGCCGGACCGGTTGCGATCGCCGGCATGACTGCGGCGGCGCCGTAGACCGTCTCATTCGCTAAGGTTGCCTCGCAGCCGATGAGGATCGCCGTGCGCCGAACCCGTTCGTGGAAGGCGGCCTGCGGACCGTCGACGGTGCGGGCGACAGTGAGGAATTCGGTACCATCAGGCATCTCGACGCGGTCGACGAGAAGCTGGCCGGGCACGGCAAAGGCAGCCTGGACGTTGAGCTTGGGACAGCCGCCGCCGAAGCGGGCATGGGGAAATCCTTGCGCTCCGGCGCGACGCAGCCTGTTGCCGGCGCTGTCGATCTCCATGAGAAAAAACGGAACCCCCGCCGCGCCGGCCCGCTGCAGCATCGTGAGACGATTGGCGACCTGCTCGTAGGAGACCTGGAAACGCGCCGCAAGAACCGCGACATCGTATTTCATTCGCTGCGCGGCGGCGAGAAATGCCGCATAGGGCATCATCAGCGCATGGGCGGCATAGCGCGCCAGTTCGAAGCGGCCGATGCGCCGCGCTTCGGCGGTGGTAAAGCGGAACTGCTCGAGCTCGGCGGCAATCGCCTCGTGGCAGGCGATCGAAGCCACCTCGATCGCGATCTCGCGCAGCTGATCGAAAGGCGACAGACGTTCGGAGATGAAGAGGCGCATCGAGTGGCGGTCGAAGCGGCGGCGCAGGGTGGGCATAACGTGCACCGGCAGGGTCCGGACCGCAAGTCCGTGCTCCCTTCTCAGCCAAGCCTTCATTGCGCCTGAAAGATCGTCGCCGGGCGAGAGGCTTGCATGCAGGGCCTCCGCCGCCTCCTCTATGCGGGCGAAGTGATTGGGCCGAGCCTCGAACGCCTCGCGGACTTCGTCCATCGGCAGCCGGGTATCGGCAAGTGCCGCCATATGTCCCTCGCCCGCCAGCAGAGCGGCGAGATCCCTCAGACGCGAGGCCTGTTCGCGGTAGGCGCGATAAAGCTTGACGATGCCGCCGGAGACGTTCGGCGCCGCTTCGGCGACCTCCACCAGCTCCTGGTCCCCCGGCAGTTCGCCGGCAAGCAGCGGATCGGCAAAGACCTCGCGCAGCTGCGCAAGACCGCTGCCCGCCTCACCCTGAAGCTCTTCGAGATCGACCTTGTAGACGGAGGCCAGTTTCAAGAGCAGCTGCACCGTCAGCGGCCGCTGGTTGCGCTCGATGAGATTCAAATAGGAAGGAGAGATGCCAAGCGCCTCGGCCATGGCCGTCTGCGTCAGCTGAAGGCCGTTGCGGATCCGCCTGACCCGCGGCCCCGCAAAAATCTTGTTCTCGGCCATTGTAATTCCCTTTACAAACCAGGCAGATGATCCGCTTTGACATCTTTTACAACTTTACTTGCGGATACTGTCAAAGGCAAGACAAGCTAACCCGTTTCCGCCGGCTTGAAACAGGAATTCGATAGCGGGTTTCTGCAGCGCAATGTAAAAACTGTCACATGATCTTCCGGCCTAGAGACGCCGTAAGACGAAAGCCGAAGACGAACCGATTTCACGAGGAGGCAGGTATGACTGATTTTTACAAGCTCGTTCCAAATGCGCCGGAGGGGCGCTTCGACGGAATCGAGCGGCCCTATTCCGCCGAGGACGTGAAGCGGCTCAGGGGCTCGGTGGAAATCCGTTATTCGCTTGCCGAAATGGGGGCGAACCGCCTCTGGAAGCTCATTCACGAGGAGGACTTCGTCAACGCACTCGGCGCGCTTTCCGGCAATCAGGCGATGCAGATGGTGCGCGCAGGCTTGAAGGCGATCTATCTCTCCGGCTGGCAGGTTGCAGCCGACGCCAACACCGCTTCGGCCATGTATCCGGACCAGTCGCTCTATCCGGCCAACGCGGCTCCGGAACTCGCCAAGCGCATCAACCGCACGCTTCAGCGCGCCGACCAGATCGAGACGGCGGAAGGCAAGGGTCTCTCCGTCGAGACCTGGTTCGCGCCGATCGTCGCCGATGCGGAAGCCGGCTTCGGCGGGCCGCTCAACGCCTTCGAGATCATGAAGGCCTTCATCGAAGCGGGTGCGGCGGGCGTCCATTACGAGGACCAGCTCGCGTCGGAAAAGAAGTGCGGCCATCTCGGCGGCAAGGTGCTGATCCCGACCGCGGCTCATATTCGCAATCTGAACGCGGCACGGCTTGCCGCCGACGTGATGGGCACGCCGACGCTGGTCATCGCCCGCACGGACGCGGAAGCGGCGAAACTGCTCACCTCTGATATCGACGAGCGCGACCGCCCATTCGTCGACTATGATGCCGGCCGCACCGTCGAGGGCTTCTACCAGGTGAAGAACGGCATCGAGCCCTGCATCGCCCGCGCGATCGCCTATGCGCCGCATTGCGACCTCATCTGGTGCGAGACCTCCAAGCCCGACCTGGAGCAGGCGCGCAAATTCGCCGAAGGCGTGCACAAGGCACATCCGGGCAAGCTGCTCGCCTATAATTGCTCGCCGTCCTTCAACTGGAAGAAGAACCTCGACGACGCGACGATCGCCAAGTTCCAGCGCGAATTGGGCGCCATGGGCTACAAGTTCCAGTTCATCACGCTCGCCGGCTTCCATCAGCTGAACTACGGCATGTTTGAACTGGCGCGCGGCTACAGGGATCGTCAGATGGCGGCCTATTCGGAGCTGCAGGAAGCGGAATTCGCTGCCGAAGCCAACGGCTATACGGCGACCAAGCACCAGCGCGAAGTGGGCACCGGCTATTTCGATGCCGTGTCGGTCGCGATCACCGGCGGCCAGTCGTCGACCACTGCCATGAAGGAATCCACCGAGCACGATCAGTTCCGCCCGGCAGCAGAATGAACGAGCGGGACGCGCGGCACCCCTGCCCCGCCGCGCGTCCCCAACCAGACCTCGAAACTGAAGCGGGGATCAACGAAGTCCCCCGCGACCATCGCCCAAAGGAGCACTCCGATGACTGTACAGACACGCGTCAAGGAACGGGCCGAGGAACAATCGTCGGCCATGACACCGGAACAGCAGGCGGCGATCCGCATGGTCGCCAACGACCTGCACCGCCTCAACCAGGCGGTCATGAAGGCCGTCGATGCGGGGGTTTCCGTAGAACTGGTCCGTTCGGCGCGCCATCACGGCGGCGACGGCAACTGGGGCGACCTGCTGATCCCCGTCATCGTCACGCAAGGCAGGCACTGATTGTTGTCGTGCAGCGCGACGTCGCCGAGGCCGGCGATCGAAAGATCGCCGCCGAGAATCCCCGTTTGACGCCGTTGCGTCGAGAGAAGATGGCCCGCGCCGTCGTAGCAGGCGGTCTTTTCAAAGCAGCATTGAAGACGGAGTGAGTTCGCTTCACTACGGCGCTATGTAGGAGCCCGTTCCGAGGTCTTTTCCGATCCGGCCCAGCCGACCAGACCGACGCTGGACCTGGCAGCGGGGATATACCGGTAAAGCGTCGCTGGCGAGACACCAAGGCGGCGGGCCACGTCCTCTACGTTGATCTCCCGATCAGCGAGGAGTGCCTTCGCGGCCTCCAGATCGGATGCCTTCAACTTCGGCGGCCGGCCACCCTTGCGGCCGCGTGAGCGGGCCGCATTGAGGCCGGCGCGGGTACGCTCGCGGATCACGCCACGCTCGAACTCCGCAAGCGCCCCGAATATCTGGACCACGAGCCCGCCGCCGGCCTTCGTCGTGTCGATCGCTTCGGTCAGCGACCGGAATCCGATTCCGCGATCCTCCAAGGCTTCGACTGTCTCAATGAGCTGCTTGAGGGACCGGGCAAGCCGATCGAGCTTCCACACCACGAGCGTATCGCCCTCGCGCATGTAGTCGAGTGCGGCGGCGAGCTGCGGCCGATCGCGGTTCGCCTCCGAGGCGGTCTCCTCGAAGATTCGGGCGCACTCAACCTTCTGCAGCTCATCGAGCTGCGCGGCGACTGTGTGATCTCGCGTCGAGACACGGGCATAACCTATCAACGCCATTTTTCGATATCCGTGTGTATGAAATCGTCACCCTTGAAGAGCAGGGGAGCCGAGAGGCTCTTGGCGAGGGCATAGGCGGCACAGTCAGCGAGGTTGAGTCGAGCTTTCGAGTGAATGCCCTTGCCGAATCGGCCGAAGGCTTCCGAGGCCTCGCGCGCCTGTTCCTCATTAAAGGGGGCAACCTCGATGCCGTTTACGCTTAGGAAGCGCCAGAAATCCTCCGCGCTCTCAGGGCCCCCGCGTGCTCGCAGGATCATCGCGGTTTCATGTGCGTTGACCGCCGACATGACAAGCTGGTCGGCTGACGCCATAGCATCAGCGAGCGGTAGGGCGTCGTCTTCTGCTTGGAAGATCGCGACGACGGCTGACGAATCTACGACCATCATAGGGCAGTCAAATCGTCAGCTATTTCCTGCGGGCTACGTGGGTCGAGGACCGGCCGAGCGGCGACCTTCTTACCGAAGGCGAGCATTTCGGCGGCCGTCATCCGGCGCTTCGCCGACAACTCGTCGGAGACGCCGAGCGCCTTGGCCTCGCGTTCGAGCGCGGCCCGGATCAGGTCTTCAGGTTTGCGGCCAACCCGGGCTGCAACCCTGCGCGCGAGCTGTTCAGTATCGTGGGTGAGCCGCAACATTGGCTTCTCTCTCAAAAGTCGCGAATATGTAGCATGTTTTGAGAGATCGAAACAAGCAAGCGTTTTGAGAGACAAAGGCTTGTGCTTCGATGCCCGTCGGGATGTCCGCGAAGTCGTTCAATGCTTCATGGAGGAAGCTCATCGCGGCGGTGTAGTCCTGCGGCCACGCCGACTGCGCCGTCACGTAGTCGTAGAGCGCGAGGTTCGACAAGGCCGTTTCGGCGTTCAGAAGCGTGTTGCGATGTTCACTGGAGCCGCTGTCGAGTTGCCTAAACATGGTTTGGCCGTCGATATAGATCGGCCCCACGTAACTCTGCTGCGTCTTCGAATCGTAGGAATAGATGTCCTGCACGGCGGCGAGGCACGACCTCGTCCTTCGCGGCGAGGCGGATGGAGCCGCCGCTGCCGAGCGCCGTGCCTACGAGGACCGCGTTGTCGCCAGCTTGACGATCAGCAGTTCACCCCTAACGGCTCAACATTAGCCATTGGCACGCGCAAGAGGTGCCCAGGTGGTCTCAGCTATTCGAGCCGGCACACTGAGTTAACCGGCGCCCGCACGCTGCTACGTTCATCGCGTAGCTGCTCGCGCCGTCTTCCGGAAAAGGCCGTTCTGGACAGAAACTTTAAGGTCACCTCAGCCCGCCCGCACTGATCCGTTTCGAGCCCAGAAACAGGGACACCGCCCAGCAGGAACGCACGGACGAGGTGGACCTCAGGCTTTCTCCAATGCAATATCAATGGCACGGTCGATCATCTCAGGCTTGATCATCGGCACAAAATTTAAACGTTTTCCCCTCCTGAATATCTCGATGCAATCGGCCTCATCCAGAACGATGTCGACGCCTATTGGTGCAAACGCGCTCAAGCCAGTATCGTCCAGGACACCGGCGGAAACCCATTCTGCGCAATCAACATGCCAAAATATCAGCCAACGGAGGAAGAAGGGGCAGATGAGTAGCCAGCATCAAGCCCCGGTGACAAATTCTTCGGCGAGAGACACAGCCCGGTCAATGTAATCCTTAGTGACATAGGGCACGAAGCCGAGCCGGTCTCCGGCGGCCCAACTCGCCTGATAGGATTTGAGCTTCGTCACATCCCTCAGCACAGCCAGCGCCGCCAAATGCAGAACAGGCCCGGTTCCCGGCGCAGTCGTTGGCAGTGCGGCATGTTTTTGCAACCCCGCCGCCAAATCCTGCTCCTTCGCCCATGCAATCGCCTCCTCCGACGCCTGGCGGACATGATCTTCGAGGATTTCAGAAGCGCGGATATCCAGCCCTTTCCAAGCGACGATGAGAGGAGCGTAAGTCCCCGTTTCGTTATCAATGCGCTTGTAAGCGATTGAAAAAGCGTCCGTTGACACGGAAAGCATCGCTCGAAAATCCTGATGGTCAAGACCTCTGCGGACACTGTAGATGATCTCCACAACTCGATCTGACAATTCGTAATGTGTGTATTTGTCTCCAACTTCATCCGTGTAGGCCTTCCAGCCCAGTGCTTTCAATACGGGTGTGACATCTCTTGTTCTCATTGCTCTGCCCCCGGAAACGTCTTGATCTCAATCGGAATGCCGTTCGGATAGCCCTGATTTTTCAATGGAATACCCGGCTTAAGGCCAAAAGTATTGGCAACCTTTCCTCTCGGAATGGCATCGCCGCTGTCGATCTGCGGATAGATTTCTTCCTGCCTGAACGTCAGGCTCGCATCACCCGTCTTGACCTCGATGATGCCCCATTTGCCGTCAGGTGCTTGGTAGACGATATCCGGACGGCAGCGCCCCGTACCGCAGGAACTTCCAAACGAAAGCTCCTCCTTCGAAACCCGATAGCCTTGGCTTTCAAGTTGCGCCTTAAGGTCATCCGTCATCGCCTTGTGATGCTTGTAGTGCCCCCGGATCGTCAGGCGCGGTCCCGTATCTGGGGCCTCAACCGCCTGCCTTGCCTCAGCGACCGTATCGTACTGCTTGCCGTCCGGATCTTGTAGCACACGACGACCCGAGGACAAGGCGACGACGGTCATCCCTCTTGTCAAAAGATCGCCGAACAACGCCTCTTCCAGGGCAACATCGGCGACCGGCCCCCACGTTCCGTTGAGGACGGCGTTCTCTACCTCCTCGGGCGTAAGGCCCGTGCGTCCCGTCGTTCCCTCGGCAAAGCCGATGGCCGCCGCTGACCGTGACTCCTAGGGCAACGCGGCAAGCAGCTTCTTTATCCCGTAAGCTGCTGCTATCGTCGGCTCTGCCGCACGGATGTTCGAGGCGCCATACGCCGCGAAGATCGACCGCGTCCGATCCGGCGAAGACGACAGAGCGGCGACAAAGGCTTGTGCTTCGATGCTCGTCGGGACGTCCGCGAAGTCGTTCAATGCTTCATGGAGGAAGCTCATCGCGGCGGTGTAGTCCTGCGGCCACGCCGACTGCGCTGTCGCGTAGTCGTAGAGCGCGAGGTTCGACAAGGCCGTTTCGGCATTCAGAAGCGTGTTGCGATATTCACTGGAGCCGCTGTCGAGTTGACCGAACATGGTTTGGCCGTCGACATAGATCGGCCCCACGTAACTCTGCGCAATGAATGCTCGGGCTTCGTCTTTATAGTTGGCGCGTCGGCCGGGACCTCCATACACGCCGAAGGCGTCCGAGACGCCGTCGAGGGTTTCTGCTGCCAGGATGCCCAGCGCCTGCTCCCGTGTCAGGTCGCAGACGTTCTTCATCCGGCACATCCAGGAAATGAATGCGCCCGCGTTTTCGTTGATCCATTCGACTTCCGTGCGGTGAAGCTGGCGGTTGTTGGTGAGCGCGGATACGGCAATCGCAGCGGCGAGGTTGACGTTATCAGCGTCACCGCCGGAAAGCAGGTAGCCGGCGACGGCGCCGATCAGCTCGGCGCGATCACGCTGCTCCTGATCGGACAGAGTCGTACCCTTGAGAGAGCCAGCAAAAAAGCTCTGCGCGACGGCGCCTGCCGCACCCGCTGCGCAATTGCCGCCCTGTGCCTCGGCTGCGGCGCAGCCGGCAAGCCCGTGCAGCAGCGCGCTCGGCAGGGTGCCTTCGCCGAGCCCGAGATCGCCGATGCCGCCCTGGACATCGGCGAGCGCCAGGTTGACGACGGTGCTGAGCAGCGCATGGGAGAAGCCGGAACCGAAATCGGTGCCGTAGACGAGCGACGTCAGGCCGGAACCGATGGCGCCGTCGAGCGCTCCGTCGAGAATGCCGCCGAGCGTCAGCTGGCCGTTGCCGAAGCCGCCGAGCAGGCTTTCGTTGAGGAGGCCCTCCGTATCGATGCCGAGGGCCGAGAGATTGACGGCGTCCTTCAGCCCCGCGGTGGCACCGGAGAAGGCGGCGCCCTTGAGGATCTCGCCGATGTCGTAGTTGCCCGAGACGATGCCGTCGAGGCTCTCGACGATGAAGGAGGAAGTGAAGGCTTCGGCGGCGGCCACGGCCCAGCCGCTGAGACCCGGCAGGACCGTTCCGACGATGGCCGGCGCCACGAAGTTGGCAACCGCGACGGCGACGAGGGCCTTGAAGGCGGGCGAGAGGGCGACCTGCTTGTCGTAGAAATATTCGTTGGCAAGGCCGGCCTCGATAAAGGCGAGCCCGGCGATGGCGAGGAGTTCCTCCGGATAGAGATCGCCCGGATTGGCCGGATCGACGCCGGCCTGGTGATAGAGGCTGAGGCTCGCCTGGCCGCCGATCGAGAAGTCGACCGCGCCGCCTGCCTCGAAGGAGGAGAGCTTGGCGGTCTCGCGGAAGCTTCTCTCGGTGATCGTCGTCATGGTGACGAGGCCGAGATTGTTGGAGAAGAAGGCCTTGCGCTCGCTGTCGATCGCCGCCTCGACCTTGAAGTCGCCGCCGGTATCGACCGAAAGATTGCCGCCGGCGGCAAGATGCGCCCCGACGAGCGTGGTATCGGCGCCGGAGACGAGGGTCAGATCGAGCGCTGCGAGCGCATCGGTGCCGGTGCTGAAGCGGCTCTCGGTGCTGGAGTTCGTGGTCGAGCCGAAGAGGCCGAAGAAATAGCTCTTCTTCGTCGTGCGGCTTTCCTGGAAAATGTCGGTATAGGCACCGGCGTAGATGTCGCCTTCCGTCGCCGAGAGGCCGATGTCGCCGCCGGCCGAGACGAAGCGGGAGCCGGCGGTGACGAAATCGCCGGTCTCGGCGACGACGTCGACGTCGCCGGCCGCTGCGACCGAGACGCCCTCATTGGTGACGCGGGCCTTGGAGACGGAGGTCGACTTCTTCTTGAAGAGGCTCTTCTTCTGCGTCTTCGCATCGTAGGAATAGATGTCCTGCGCCGCGGCGAGCACGACCTCGTCCTTCGCCGCGAGGCGGATGGAGCCGCCGCTGTCGAGCGCCGTGCCGACGAGGACCGCGCTGCCGCCGGCAAGCGCCGACAGGTCGCCGCCGGCGTTAAGCTTCGTCGCCGAGCTGGCGACGGTGGAGATGTCGAGGCTGGATCTGCGGCCGCTCCTTTGAAACGCGGTGGTGGACTCCACCGCCGACAGCACCAGGTCGCCGGCCGCCGCCAGGCTGAGGGCGCCCGCCGCATCGCCGGTGACGCCGGCAAGCGTCAGCGCGCCGCCACTGACGATCGCAAGGTCGCCGCCGGATTGGAGGGTGGAGAGCTGTTGGTCGACGGTCTCGAAGGTGCCGTTGGCCCAGGTGCCGGCGAAGCTGCGTTCGAGCCCGGTCAAGGTCACGCCGGCGTTTCCGTAGATCGAAAGGTCGCCCGCGGAAACGATCGAGGTGCCGGCCGCGAGGAGTTCGCCGCCGGTCACCAGCGCAACGCTGCCGCCGCTGATCGTGGCGTTCTCGAAGGACGCGGCGTCGAGGGCGGAGAGTGTCAAGGCGCCGCTTTCGGGGATGAGTCTGCCACTATCGACCGAGACCGTGCCTGCGCTGACCGTCAGGCTGCGGCTTCCCGCGATTGTCCCGCTGCTGGTGAGCGAGCCGGAGGCGATCGCCACGTCCCTGCCCTGGATCAGGGCGCCGGTCGCGTCGAGCGAGAGCGGAACGGCCTTCGGATAGACGGTGCGCGAGCCCGAGCCGTCTGGCGCCGGCACCTGGACCGGCTTGTCGAGATAATCGAAAGCGGGGACGGGCACGCGCTCACCCGCGCGCTTCAGGGCAGCCAGGATAGTCTCCCGACCGTTGTTGACGAGGTCGTCGCGGTAGGCGAGCCGCCCCTCGGACATCAGGTAATCAGAGGTGACGAAATTGGCGTATTGCGTGAACTCCGGATCGGTCTCGGCAAGCGTGGTGAGGCCGGCGACGAGGAGCGCATCGACGGAAGCGGTGGGCGAGAGCGAGGGCCGAAGCGGCACGACCGGCAGCAACTTTTCGGAGAGCACCGCGGTATCGACGGGAATGACGGTCGGCGTGCCGGGAAGCGCAACGGAGGCCGGTGCGGGCCTGTCCACCGCGACCGGCGCCAAAGGATCGACGACGACCGGCCCGTACCGGTTGACGGCAATCGGAGAAAGCGGATCGAACTTCGCAGGAGGGCCGGTATCGACCTTCGTTTCTGATCCCAGATCAGTGCCTTCGACCTTGCGGACCTCGCTGCCGTTGCCGGCCACGGGCGCCGTATAGTCGTCTGTCCGGGTTTCCGTAAGCTCGAAGTTCTTGTCGCTGGCGGGCGGGACGCCGGCCATGTCCGGATCGCCTGCAGCCTGCCGCTCGGCGATATAGGCGTTGAGTTTGTCGAGCACGTCCTTCGTGGAGAGCTCGGAGGAAGGCAGCGTGATGTTCTCGAGATTGCCGGAGATCGCAACCGTGCCGTTCGCCTCGATGCGGCCGCCGAAGGTGTCGTAGAACTCGACCTTGCCTTCGTGGCAGGTGAAGCAATCCGGGCGCTTATGCACCTCGACGAGGAACTGGCTGGCGCCGAGCGCCTGGTTCTTCACGTCGTCGGCGGTGATGACGATGTTTTCGGCCGCCGAAATATTGCCGTAGATGTTCTCGACCTTGCCGGCTTTGATGTCGATGCTGCCGCCGGCGACCAACTCGGCAAGCACGCCGTCATCCTGGAAGCGATCCTGGTAGAGGATCTTGACGATGTCGTAGGCGGCGCCGGACCCGGCGGTCATCGCGCTCCACGGCGAGGTTGCAGCGGCCACCAGCCGGTTCGAATAGACCGTTGCGGTTTCACCCGTCGCGGGATCGGTACCGGTGCCTTCGATCTCGAGCGAGGTCGGTTTGAGGATTGCCTTGACGTCGTCCGTGACGCTGGTGCCCCCGGAGGCGAGCGTGTCCCAGAGCGCCGCATAGGCTGCGGCGTTTTGCGGCAGGATGTCGCCGTTTGAGGCGAAGGCGGTGTCGCTGACGAGCTCTTTGATCGCGGCGGCCGGATCGGGCGTTCCGGCGGCATTCGCCCTGGCGAGCATGTCCGACCAGATGCCGGCGAAGGCGGCGGCGAGCGCCGTACCGCTCGGTGTCGTCACGCTCGGTTTGACGATCGAGCGGCTTGTGGCGGAGAGCAAGGAACCGCCACTCACCAGGTCGGCCCAGAGCGCGGCATAGGCACCGGCATGGGACGGCTTGATGTTGCCGTCGGCATCGAGATAGGCGGGATCGATCAGCTTGAGGATTTCTTCCGCCGGCTCGGTCGTCCCGGCACTGCCTTTCTCGAGCCATTTGATGATCTGGCTCGAGCCTATCGTGGGCGCGGTGCCGACATTGTAGACCTCGTTCGCGCGGATCGTCAGGTCGCCCTGGAGAGCCTCGATGTGGCCATCGGTGTTCTGGACGACATCTGCGGGATCGAGCGCGGCGTTCGCGGCAAGTGTGATCGAACCGTTCGCCCAGATGACGCCGCCATTGTTCAGGATCTGATCGTTCTAGATCGCGAGGTCGCGGCCGGAGACGAGCGCGGCGGCGTTGATGAAGGGGGCGGCGGCTGCAATCGTCAGGGTATCGCCGCCCGAGACGAGACCGGTATTGGCGAAGGTGCCGGCGGAGACGAGATCGATAGAGCCGCCGCTGAGCGTGCCGCTGCTCTTCAGACCGCCGGAGCCGGCATTCACGGCAAGCAGGCCGGTTGCGGCAAGCTTTCCGGCGACATCGACGGCATCCGCAGAAATTGCCGCATCGCCGGCGCGAATGCTCGAATCTTCCGTGGCTGCGAAAACGGTGGCCGCGGCGATCGTCAGCGCCGACGTGCCCTCTATATTGCCTTGGTTGTCGATCGCCGCCCCGGAAGCAAGCGTCGTGCTGCTGCTGACGAGGCTGCCGGAATTGAACAGACCGCCGGTGCCGGCGGAGACGATCAGGCCGGTATCGGCGAGGGTCGTACCGGCGGAGAGAATCCTCTCGGCGGCGAGGTCCACGGCGCCGCCATCGATGCGGGCGTCGGCCGTGGTGGTCAGCGTTTTGCCGGCGTCAAGCCGGATCGCCCCGTCGCCTGCGAGGACGCCGCTGTTGGTGATATTCTCGGCGGCGGCAAACAGGTCCTGGGCGCCGACGATGCGGCCGTCGTTGCGGAACGCCGCCGTGGTCTCGAAGCGCGCCGATCCGCCGATGAGCGTCCCGCTGTTGCCGATACCGCCACTGTCCGCGACGATCTCCAGCGTCCGGTCGGCCACGATCGTGCCGGCGGTAGCGACGCTTGAGCGACAGATGCCGGGAGCGGCCGGAGACGGGATAGGTCTGGTTGACGCCGTCGAGAGCGAAGGCATAGCGGCTGGTGCCCGCATCGAGCCCAAGGGACCAATTGCCGTAGGGAATGAGAGTGTTCACCGACAGCGCGTCGGAATAGCGGCTGCCGCGCGGGTCGAACGGCGTGGAACTCAGGCTGAAGCTCAGCTGGTCGTTGATGCCGATCAGGTTGTCGATGCCGACCGTGGCATTGCCCTTGTAGACACCGGTCGACTTGAAGCCGGTATTGTCGGTCGAGAGATTGGCGTGGAACCGCCGCTCATCCTCGGACAGCACCTGGACGAAGGAACCGCCGACGGCTTGGCCCGGAATCAGCTGGAACTTCGCCGAGGCCGACCGTGGCGCGTTGTAGTTGTCGAGGCCCTGCTCGATGTCGCGGAGATTGAGGAGATCGCCCCGCGCGGCGGGGAATGCGGCGGCGAGGCGCCGGTCCGCCTGCCGGCCGTCGCCATAGACATAGCCCTCGATGCGGCCGGGAATGACGGAGATTTCCAACGATCCGTCCGAGACGTCCTGTTCGGGCAGGTAGGCGCGCGTGGTGATGTAGCCTTCCTCCTGGTAGAAGGCGTTGATGCGGCCGAGCGCACGGGCGATATCGGCCGCGGTAGCGCAGGTGCCGACGAGCTGCTCGTGGCCCGCCGGAGGCTTGCCGAATGGTTCGTGGCCGGTAATCCGGATCTCATGGATGGTGAAACAGGGCCCGCCCTCCGCAGGTGCCGAGCCGCTCTCTGCGGCGGGGACTTCGGAACCGCTCTCCGCGCGGGCGCGCGCCGCATCGCGCCTGGCGCGCTCGGCTTCGGCGCTGGTGCTTGCCTCGTTCTGCAGGGTGTCGCGCAGCGTGTCGATCGATTGCGCAAAGGCTGGTGCGCCGCAAAGGAGCCACAACAGGCTGGCCAAGAGGCGATGGCTTACGGGCCGAATCAACGAGAAGGTCTGTCTCACGGTCACGGCTTGCCTCCGCGCTTCAGCCCCTCGAGCGCTTTCGAAAAGCCGTTAAGGGAGACGGCGAACTCGACCGCCTTGTCTTTCGCAGTCCATATGCGGACCTTGGCTGCTGCGCCGCGGCGAAAAGCGTCGAGGACCGGACCGGCGAGCTTGAAGCCGGCATGGCAGCCGGCATCATCGCAGAGTTCGAACAGCGCCTTGAACGGCCGGCGCTTGTCGACGCGGATCTCGATGCCGGGCACGAGGTACACCCTTTGCGGGGCAGTAATGATCGCGAATTCCCCCGACCCGTCCGAAGCGGGCGTGACCGTCAGCAGGAAAGCCGGCGGAGCTCCGTTGCGGGTCTCAGGTGCGGCGTACATCTGGCATGAGGCCGGGGCATCCTCCCGGCACTCGACCTTCCAGGCGGGCGAGCCCGATGCTGCCGCGGCCGACGAGCAGGGAAGCGTTGCGGCAAGGAGCACCAGGGCGATCAGGAACGTTGTAACCGACATGCCCGGCTACTCGCCGGTTTGGTCGATCGGAAGCGCTTTCCAGTCGCGCGCGGTGGCGTGCGCCTTCTTGAGTTCCTCCGGTCTCAACCGCGCGCCAAGCTCGTCGCGCAGGGATGCTGCCTCGACGTGGCCGCGGGCGGCCGCGAGATTCGCATAGGCGTGTGCCATTATCGGATCAGCGTCGACGCCCACACCCTCGGAATAGGCCCTTGCGAGTTCGTAGAGCCCCATCGGATTGCCGGCGGCGGCGGTTCGGCGGAAATACGAGACTGCCCTGTTGCGATCGGCATCGACGCCGTTCCCCTCCCGGTGAGCGAGTCCGAGATAGTTGAGGGCGGCGACACTGTGCTGCGCGGCAGCCTTTTGCCAGTAATCGATTGCCTTCGCCCAATCCTGACCGACAGCCTTGCCTTCCGAATAGATCAGGCCGCAATTGAACTGACCGTTCGGATCGCCCGCCGCGGCCGCGGCGCAGATCAGTTCGGTGGCGCGGGCGTAATCCTGGATGACCAGTTCGCCCTTGAGATACACCAGACCGAGCCGGTTCTCGGCCTTGGCGCTCTTCTTGCTGACTGCAGCGGCATAAAGTTCCGCGGCGCGCCTCATGTCCTTGTCCGTCCCGAGCCCCATTTCGAAGAGTCGCCCGATATAGAAGGCTCCATCGGCGTCACCGGCCTCGTAGGCCTCCTGGAATTCCTTGACCGCTCCGGCGATGTCGCCGCCTTCGAGCGTTTTGATCCCCTCGGCGACGCCCGCGCGGGCGGTCGTTGCCGACACCAGTAAGAGCAGGCTCAACGAAGCGTAAAAGAATGCGGTCATGAGGGCCTCGAGTCGGGTGCAGGAACTGCCTGGGACAATCGTGCGATCCGTCGGTGCCAGCCGAAATGGAACGTCAGTGGCGCGAACGCCGAATCCCTCCGCGCAGCGCAGTCCGTCTCACGCCATCTCGTCGTACAAGACCGAGCGAATCCAAGGAATCAAAGCGCGAATAGCTGATTATATGCAAATAAGGGTTGTGTTTCGGAAGACGAATTCAGCCAGGCAAAACGGGGACCGGCCGGCCCCAGCGCCGGCCGGTCAAGGCTGGAGGCTCATGCCGAATTGCGCGGCGGGCGCTTGCCGGCAAAAAGATCCGTATGGCTGCGCAGGAAACGTGTCATCCGGTCTACGACCGTGCGGATGTCGCGCCTGTGGCGGTCCTCGTTGTTCATGACGATCCACTGCCGGTGTCTGAGCGGCTCGATCTCGTCGCCCACCCGCTCGAGGAGGGGATCGAGATCGCCGACGAAACAGGGCAGCACAGCCCGTCCCGCGCCGGCTCGCGCGAGATCCAGCAAGGACCGAGGCCGTGTGACGGTTGCAACGATCCGGCCCGGCGCATGCTCGTGCGGCCATCTCAGATAGGCCGATATAGCATCCTCTTCGGCGACTGCGACCCAGCGCTCCACTCCGCCCGGCGCGTTCTTCTGCCGGTAGGCGGCATAGGCGACTTCGCCCACCGGCCGCGCCGCAAGATAGGTTTCCTCCGGCTCGAAGGCACGGATGCCGATATCGCTTTCGCGGTAGGCGAGATTCGCCCGCGCCTCGCCGATCGTCAGCGAAATGTTGAAAGCGTCCCGTTCCGTGCAGATGGCGGGAAAATTCTCGGCGATCAGCCAGGAGACCCATGTGCCGGCCGCGATGCGGACGACGGTCGCCCCCTCGCCCTCCTTCTGCCAGCTTTCGACCTTGCGGGCCGCGGCCTCCATTTCCTGCAACTGTTCGAAGAGAAAGCGGCCGTCTCCCGTCAGCGTGTAGCCGGTCTGGCTGCGGATGAAGAGCGAGCGGCCGATGCGCTCCTCGAGTTCCAGCATCCGGCGGCCGACCGTCGCAGGGCTGAGGCCCGTCGCCTGCGCCGCCCCGGTTAACCCGCCGGTACGCGCCACCGTGACGAAGCAGCGGTAGATGTCCCAATCCGTGTTTTTCATAGCTGAAAAACATATGGGGAAATCGGCTGTATGTAAAACAATTCCGGATGCATAAAAAAGGGGATGCCCAAGAATGAAGGAGCATCACCATGGATATGATGGCAATGGCACTGCTGTTCGATATGGCTTCGAGGAACCGTCCCTGGGACGAGAGATTCGAGCCCCGGACGCCGAGCCGCCGGCGGCATTTCGCGAAACGCCTGCTTGCGACAGTGTTCCGCAGGCGGCAACCGGCGGAGACAAGTGATGGTTGCGCCGGCAGCTTTGCTGTTTCCTGCGCAGGCGGCGTCAAATGAAAGCGCCGTGCATCCGGGATGCACGGCGCCCCTAGCAGCGTTTTGAATCCGATTAGGCCGCCCGGTAGCTGTGGTCGGCTGCGGCCACCGGCTCGAGCCGGAACTGCTCGACCAGCATCATCAGCGTATCCGCCTGATTGGCGAGCGCCCGGCTGGTGCCGGTCGCCTCCTCCACCATCGAGGCGTTCTGCTGCGTCATCTGGTCCATCTGGTTGACGGAACCGTTGACCTCGTTCAGGGCTGCGGCCTGATCGCGGCTGGCCGTGGCGATCATCTCGACATGCTGGCTGACCGTGACGATCTCGGCGCTGATCGAGGCGAGCACCGCGCCCGTTTCCTTGACGAGACGCGAGCCGGAACTCACCTCTTGGGTCGATTTGTCGATCAGCCCCTTGATCTCTCGCGCCGCCTCGGCCGAGCGCTGCGCCAGTTCGCGCACTTCCTGAGCCACGACGGCAAAGCCCTTGCCCGCCTCGCCGGCACGCGCCGCTTCGATACCGGCATTGAGCGCCAGGAGGTTGGTCTGGAAGGCGATATCGTCGATCACTTCGATGATCTGCTCGATCTGGCGGGAGGCCGCCTCGATGCGTCCCATGGCGGCGACGGCGTTGGTGACGACCGTCGCCGAACTGTCGGCGCTCCGCTTGGTATGAGACACGGCCTGGTTCGCCTCGTGCGCCCGCTCCGCCGAGGAGCGCACCGTCACGGTGATCTGGTCGACGGCCGCCGCCGTCTCCTCGAGCGAAGCGGCCTGAGCCTCTGTCCGCTTCGACAGCGCGTCGGCGGACCGATGCATGTCGGCGCCACCCTGCTGGATCGCCTGGGCATTGGCGCGAATCTGCGCCAGCGTATCCTGAAGGCGGAAGAGCGATCCGTTGAAATCCAGCCGCAACTGTTCGAGACGGCCGGCGAAGGGCACTTCGATCTGCCGCGACAGGTCGCCCTGTGCCAGGCGTCCGAGACCGGCTGCGAGTTCGCTCACGGCAAGATCGATCTGTCTGTCGAGCTCGCGCTTCTCGGCATCGTTGCGGCTGCGCTCGGCTTCCGCGCGGGCACGCTCTTCGGCGCTTTCCGCCTCGATGCGCACCTTGGAGAGCGCATTTTCCTTGAAGACGCCGAGGGCACGCGCCATGTCGCCGATCTCGTCTCGGCGCGTGCCGCCGTCGATCGAGGTATCGAGCGCGCCGTCCGCCAGCCGCCGCATGGCAGCCGTGATCTGGCCGATCGGCTTTTTCAGCGTGAGCGTGAGCGCGATGCCGGCCAGGAGCGCGATCACGACGCCGGTGATCGTCGCCGCAACGGAGATCTGATTGGCTTCCGCACGCTCGCTGCCGGCGGCGACCTTCTGCTGCTCGGCAAACCCGGTGAGGTCGCTCCAGATCTCGTTGATCGCGGCGCCCGCGGCCTCGAATTCGACAGTGCGCTTATCCGTGATCTCGACCAGCGCAAGGCCATCCTTCTTCATCCCGTCGATGATCGGCAGAAGTGCGCCGGCGGCCTGGTCGAAGAAGCTCATGCCGCTCGCGATGCCGCGCAGAGTTGTGAGGTTGGACTGGACTGCAAGGAACCTGTCGAGGAGCTTCTTGCGGCTTTCCTCGCTCGTCGTTCCGAGAAATGCCGCGGCGGCGATCTGAATGTCGGTAAGCGATGTGGAGAGCCTGCGTGTCGCGGTCAGTACCGACTCCGTCCCCGCGATCTTGCCGTCGAGCTCGCTGAATATCTGCGTCGCCTCGCGCATCTTGCCGACCGAAGCTGCCTCCAGCCGGAAGCTGGCGGTGCGGAAACGGTCGACATATTTGGAAAGGCCGGCGAGCGTTTCGGGGCCGGGCGGCGTCTTGATAAGGGCGCCGATCGCCCCGGAAGCAGAATTGACGGTTTCGGCAAGGGATTTCTCGCCCTTCGGCAAAAGCACGAAGATATCCCGTTGCGTGCGGCCTATGGCCGGGAAGTGACCCTCTGCGACCTTCAGCTTCTCCTCGACCGTTATCGCACCGCTCACCTCGGTCGCGAATTCGGCGTAGAAGCGGCTGGCACGCATGAGTTTTTCGGCGTTGCGCAGCATCGTCTTCGCTGCATTCTCGTCCTTGCGCACCGCGTATTGCAGCCGGTTCGCCTCTTCGTTGATCTTCGCCTGTTCGGCCGCCAGACGCTCCAGATCGGCCCTCGTCTCGGCCCGGAGCTTCTGCTCGCCCTCATGCAATGTCCAGAGCCCGTCGATGCGCGTCTCGATGTCGCTGGTCGCGGCAATGGCGGCAGCCAGCTCGTCCTCGCCGTTTCCGCCCGCAACCTGCGCCGCGGTTTCGGCCAGAACTTCCTTCTGCGTGACGATTGCGTCCTTGAGCATCCGCCGACTTTCGTCGGTCGTCTGCTGCAGGAAGTTGTTCATCTGGGCATAGACGTCCTTGAAGCCGCTCAGCGTCTTGAGGACGCTGTTCGAAATCTCCATGCGGCCCTGCAGCAGTCCAGAGGCATAAAGTCCGGTTATGCCGACGGCCGAGATGCTGACGACGAAGGGCAGGATGAAGAACAGAACCTTCGTCTGAATCTTGAAGCGGGCAAGTATCCTGTCGATGAACATGGAAAACACCTTGGCTACAGCGCGCGTTCGCCTCCCCGATGGCTCGAAGCGCTCCGGGGCGCGTCAGGTGAACGCACCAAAGGCGCTCGGGCGCCACCCGATGCGCAAACAGGCTGATGTTTTTCGGAAAAGTCATGCGGCGCACGCCGCCAGCCCGCCAGCAGTCATTGCGGGACCGCGCAGCCGGCTTGGCGGCGAGGACCTGGCGGTGCTCATTTGCTCGCCATAATCATTTCAAACGATTAAGAATTCCATAAGCGGAATTTGCCCCGTTGGGGGCGAAATACCGGTGCTCCGGCGCATCGACGTGGCGCGTCGGAAGCGACGCCTCAAAGCCAGGAAAAGAGAGCAACGGCCGTGACGGCAAACAGAGCGAGCGTCGCGAGGTAAGCCGTCAATTCGTTCTGCCCGCGGCTTTTCTCTGCGCGGGCGATGGCTATTGCACGGGGACGGCGGCGTTGCTGGTTCATGGCCTCTTGTCCTTGTCGCTGCAGCACCGAGCGTCTTGGGCGCGCAAGGTCGATGCAGCACTTCGAGTTGCCGGCAAAGACCGGTTTGCCTTTGCCGTTACGATCATGGTGCATCCATCCTGCGGCTGAAGAAAGTCCCCGAAATGGAAACAATGTGGTTTCCGTTTGTTGACTTCCGCTGCCCTTCGAGGCTGTCGCGCCATGATAAACAGGTTCAGTAATTTCCCTTATATTTCCCTTAAGAATGGCTGAAGAAGCAAATCACCAATTTTGCCGCACGGTTACACGTCTTGACCGGCGACGAAGCCCGAGGCCCAGGCCCATTGGAAATTGTAGCCTCCGAGCCAGCCGGTCACGTCGACACACTCGCCGACGAAGTAGAGGCCGGGGACTTCTTTTGCCTGCATGGTCCGGGAGTCGAGCGCACGCGTATCGACGCCGCCGAGCGTGACCTCGGCCGTCCGGTAGCCTTCCGATCCCGCCGGCTTCACCGCCCAAACCTGGATGGAGCTGGCAAGCGCGTCGATCGCCTTGTCGGAAAGGTCGGCAAGCATGCGCCCCGTCAGCTTCGCTTCGTCGGCGAAGAACTGCGCGAGCCGGCGCGGCAGGATGTCGGCAAGTGCCGTCTGGACTGCCTGGCGGCCGTTCGCCCGGCGCATTCCCTTGAGGATCGAGGCGATATCGATGTCCGGCATCAGCCGGAGGACGATCTCCTCACCCTCACGCCAATAGGATGAAATCTGCAGGATAGCCGGTCCGCTCAAGCCTCGATGGGTGATGAGGACAGCCTCGCGGAAGGCGGCCTTCCCGAACCGCGCCTCGGCATCGGCCGCGACGCCGGCAAGCGCGCCGAGCTTTGCGAGTTGCGCCTGGTCGAGTGTCAGGGGAACCAGTGCCGGCCGGGTTTCGACAACAGGCAGGCCGAACTGCTCCGCGATGCGATAGGCAAGACCCGTCGCTCCCATTTTCGGGATGGACTTGCCGCCGCTCGCCACGATCAGCGAGGCGGCGTCGACCGTGCCGGCGCTCGTCGTCACACGGAAGCCGGAGGCGGTCCTCTCAACCTCGCCGATGCTGGTTTCGAGCCTCAGTTGCGCTCCCGCCTCCTTCATCTCCGCCATCAGCATGCGGATGATGTCCTTGGCCGAATGATCGCAGAAGAGCTGGCCGAGCGTTTTCTCGTGCCAGCCGATGCCATGGCGCTCGACGAGGGCGACGAAGTCCTGCGGCCGATATCGGGCAAGCGCCGACTTGCAGAAATGCGGGTTGCCGGAGAGAAAGTTCCTGGGGCCTGCATGGATATTCGTAAAATTGCAGCGGCCGCCGCCCGAGATGCGGATCTTCTCGCCGGGCGTCCTGGCGTGGTCGATGACGAGCACGCGGCGCCCGCGCTTACCCGCCTCGATGGCGCACATCATGCCGGCGGCGCCCGCCCCGATGATCACCACGTCCTGCTTTTCCGCCACGGAAGCTTCCTTCTGTTTCCGTATCCTCCTTTCCGGCGAGCAGGGCGAAAGTCAATCGCGTGCATCTAGCTAATTGCCAAACTGCGGCTATGATTGCGCTATCCGAAGCCAAACCCGGTGATTTATGTCTTCCAAGAGAAGTGTTGCCCAAGAGACAGCAAAGGTCAGCAAGAGTTCGAAGATACCCCTCGCCCTGCATGCCGCCCGTGGCGTGAAGACCTGGACCGAAGCGGTCGACTGGCTCAAGATCCGCGGCATCGAAGATATCGAGTGCATCACGCCGGACCTTGCCGGCGTTGCGCGCGGCAAGATGATGCCGACGTCCAAGTTCACGTCCAATACCTCGCTTGCCTTGCCCTCGGCGATCTACCGGCACACGATTTCCGGCGAATATCCGGAGGAGACGGGGCAATTCCGCTATGATTCCCGCGACAGCGACATCAAGCTCGTTCCGGACCTGTCCACCCTTTCCATCGTTCCATGGGAAAGCGACCCGACGGCGCAGGTCATCTGCGACATCGTCGGCTCGCAGGGCGAGCAGATCAGCTACACCCCGCGCAATGTGCTGAAGCGCGTCATCGAGCTCTACCGGCAGAAGGGCTGGAAACCGGTGGTCGCACCGGAGATCGAATTCTATCTCGTCGCCCAGAACGACGACCCGGACTATCCGCTGCGGCCGCCGAAGGGCCGGTCCGGCCGCTCGATCCTCGGTGGCCAGGGCTATTCGATCGCCGGCATCAACGAGTTCGACGAGCTCATCGACGACATCTACCATTTTTCCGAAAAACAAGGCCTCGAGATCGATACGCTGATTCACGAAGAGGGGCCGGCCCAGCTCGAGATCAACCTCAGGCACGGCGATCCGATCGAGCTTGCCGACCAGGTCTTCCTGTTCAAGCGGACCATCCGCGAAGCGGCGCTGAAGCACGGAATCTATGCGACGTTCATGGCCAAGCCCATGCAGGGCCAGCCCGGCTCCGCCATGCATATCCACCAATCGGTGATCGACATCGAGACCGGCCGCAACATCTTCTCCAATCCCGACGGCTCGCCATCTCAGGCGTTCTTTTCCTTCATAGGCGGCATGCAGCTTTACGTGCCGCGGACGTTGTCGATGATGGCGCCCTATGTGAACTCCTATCGGCGCCTCACGCCGGACATGTCGGCCCCGGTCAACACCGCCTGGGGCTATGACAACCGGACCACGGCGTTCCGTATCCCCGTCTCCGATCCGGTCGCCCGGCGCATCGAGAACCGCCTGCCGAGCTCCGATGCGAACCCCTACCTGGCGCTCGCGGCTTCGCTCGGCTGCGGCTATCTCGGCATCATCGAGGGCCTGCAGGCGACACCGCCCACGGAACACACCGCCAATGAGGGCGAAATCGAACTGCCGCGAGGGCTGCTCGAGGCGGTTTCGCTGCTCGAATCGGCTCCCGCGCTGGCGGAGGTCTTCAGCGCCGAGTTCATCGCCATCTATGCCGGCGTGAAGCGCGGCGAGTTCGAAACCTTCATGCAGGTCATCAGCCCGTGGGAACGCGAGTTCCTGCTCCTGAATGTCTGATCCGGAATAGGGTTCCATGACCTGGCAAAGCCCGATCTCGCCCGGATATTCCTGGTACGAGGCGACGATTCCCGAGCGGCCCGTCTTCCCGGTCATGCCGGGCTCCCGCAAGGCCGACGTCGCCATTATCGGCGGCGGCTACACCGGCCTGCAGGCCGCCTGCAATCTCGCCCGGAGCGGGACGGACGTCACGCTGATCGACGCCTGCCGCTTCGGCGACGGCGCCTCGGGCCGAAATGGCGGGCAGTTCGGCACCGGGCAACGTGTCTGGGCCGACGAAACGGAGGAGGTGCTCGGCCGCGAATGGGCGCAACGGCTCTTCGATATGGCCGAGAACGCCAAGCGCTATGTCCTGGGATTTGCCGAAGAGCACGCGATCGACATCGAATTCATGCCGGGCCAGCTCTCGGTCGGCCACAAGGCAAGCCTCGAAAGGGACTATCGCAACCACGTCGAGGCGATGACCGGGCGGTACGGCTATCCGCACCTTTCCTTCATGGATCGCGAGGAGACCGTGAGCCGGCTCGGCTCCAGCCATTACCACTTCGGTATCCGCGACACCGGGACCGGCCACATCCACCCGATGAAGCTGGTTGTGGGGCTCGCCAGACAGGCGGCGCTCGCCGGCGCCAATCTCTACGAAGGGACGAAGGCGCTCAAGATCGAGAAGAAGGGCGGCGCGGTCGTCATCGAGACGACAAGCGGCACGATCACGGCCGACCGGGCGCTGATCGCCTGCAATGGCTATATCGGCAATCTCGAGCCGGTGACCGCGAGCCACGTCATGCCGATCCGCTCCTTCATCGGCGCGACGACGGTGCTGCACGGCCATCCCGAGATTCTGCCCGGCGGCGAATCGGTCGACGATTCGCGCTTCGTCGTTCGCTATTTCCGAAAATCGAAAGACGGGCGGCTGCTCTTCGGCGGGCGCGAAGCCTACACTGCCGACAATCCGCGCGACATTTCGGTGCACATACGCCGGCAGATCTGCGAAATCTACCCGGATCTCGCCGATGTCGAGATCACCCATGCCTGGGGCGGCTCGGTCGGCATCACCATGCCGCGCCAACCCTTCTGCCGCGAGGTCATGCCGGGCGTCACCACGATCGGCGGTTATTCCGGCCATGGCGTCATGCTCGCCAATTATTGCGGCAAGCTCTATGCCGAGCTCGCGCTCGGCAAGTCAACCGAGCTCGATCTGCTGAAGCAGCTCAAGATACCCGCCTTCCCCGGCGGGACGCGGTTCCGCTCGGCACTCCTGTTCCTGGCGCTCAGCTGGTACGCACTGCGCGATCGTTTCTAAAGGGAAGGCCGTCCCTGATTTCCGACGGTGGCGCAAAGTCCTTGAAATCCCGCATATTTCTGTTCCCCGGACGGCGGTGATATAAGGATCGGTGCGTCGGCAGCCGTGCGGCCGCCCATTTTGTTGCGGTGCACCCTAGCCATTTTAAATCGATTAGATTATACCAGCCCAGACCTCAACGAGATCGAGACATCCCATGAGCAGCCAGATCATTCCCGTCGAACCGTTTGACTATGTGGTGTTCGGGGGCACCGGCGATCTTGCGGAGCGCAAGCTGCTGCCGGCACTTTATCACCGTCAGATGGAAGGTCAGTTCACGGAACCGACGCGGATCATCGGCGCATCGCGCGCGAGCCTTTCCCATGACGAATACCGCAGGTTCGCGAGCGACGCCCTGAAAGAACACCTGAAGTCCGGGGAGTTCAACGAGGCGGAAGTCGAGAAATTCACCTCGCGTCTCTATTACGTCTCCGTCGACGCCAAGTCCGAGCAGGGCTGGGACGATCTGAAGAAGCTCCTGGAAGAGGGCAAGGATCGTACCCGTGCCTTCTATCTCGCCGTCGGGCCGGCGATTTTCAGCGACATTTCCGAAAAGATCCGCGATCACAAGCTTATCACGAGGAACACCCGCATCGTCGTCGAGAAGCCGATCGGCCGCGACCTCGCTTCCGCGACGGAGCTCAACGACACGATCGGCAAGGTCTTCCGCGAAGAGCAGATTTTCCGCATCGACCACTATCTCGGCAAGGAAACGGTGCAGAATCTGATGGCACTGCGCTTCGCCAACGCACTTTACGAGCCATTGTGGAATTCCGCCCACATCGACCACGTGCAGATCACCGTTTCCGAAGCCGTCGGGCTCGAGAATCGCGCAGGCTACTACGACAAGGCGGGCGCGCTGCGCGACATGGTGCAGAACCATATCCTCCAGCTTCTCTGTTTCGTCGCAATGGAGGCGCCGACGTCGATGGACGCGGAGGCCGTGCGCGACGAGAAGCTCAAGGTGCTTCGCGCGCTGAAGCCGATCACCGCCTCCAATGTCGAGCAGGTGACGGTCCGGGGCCAATACCGCGCGGGCGCATCGTCCGGAGGCCCGGTCAAGGGCTATCTCGAAGAGCTCGAAGGAGGCGTTTCCAACACGGAAACCTTCGTCGCGATCAAGGCCGAGATCAGCAATTGGCGCTGGGCAGGCGTGCCCTTCTATCTGCGTACCGGAAAGCGCATGGCGGGCCGCATGTCGGAGATCGTCATCACCTTCAAGCAGATCCCGCACTCGATCTTCGATCAGAGTGCCGGCCGGATTTCGGCCAACCAGCTGATGATCCGCCTGCAGCCGAATGAAGGCGTCAAGCAGTCGCTGATGATCAAGGATCCCGGACCGGGCGGCATGCGGCTGAGGAACGTGCCCCTCGACATGAGCTTCGCCGAGGCCTTCGCGGTCCGCAATGCCGATGCCTATGAACGCCTGTTGCTGGACGTCATCCGCAACAACCAGACCCTGTTCGTGCGCCGCGACGAAGTGGAAGCGGCCTGGCAATGGATCGACCCGATCCTCAAGGCCTGGGAAGCAACCGGACAGCAGGTGCAAGGATATACCGCCGGAACCTGGGGCCCGAGCCAGTCGATCGCGCTGATCGAGCGCGACGGCCGCACTTGGAACGATGCGATCTAGGGCCGATCATGAGCGCGAACATGCACATATTCGAAAATCCGTCCGCACTGGCCGAGGCCCTCGCGGATGACGTCGGTGCAAGGCTCGCCGCCGCGATCGCTGCGAGAGGCACGGCAAGCCTCGCGGTATCGGGCGGCTCGACCCCGAAGGCCTTTTTCCGGTCGCTGTCGCGTCGCGAGCTCGATTGGTCGAAAGTGACGGTCACCCTCGTCGACGAGCGCTTCGTGCCGCCGGAAAACGACCGCTCCAACCATCGTCTGGTTGCCGACAACCTGCTCAAGGACGGAGCTGCTGAGGCGCGTTTCGTTCCGCTCTATCAGGCGGCCGAGACTGCGGAAGCGGCCGCGGCGATCGCGAGCGGGAGGACGGCAAGCCTCGGCGCCCCCCTCGATGTCGTGGTGCTCGGCATGGGAACGGACGGCCATACGGCCTCGTTCTTCCCCGGGGGGACGCGCCTTGAAGAGGCGCTCGACCCCACGACGCCACGCGGCGTGATTACCATGGAAGCGGAAGGCGCCGGCGAACCCCGCCTCACCTTCACCTTCTCCAGCCTGCAGGATGCCGGCTATCTGGTGCTGCATATCGAAGGCAGCGGCAAGAAAGAGGTGCTTGCTCAGGCCGAAGCGTCCGGCGACGAGGCGGAGATGCCCATCCGAGCCATGCTTCGGCGGGCCGCATCGCCGCTGCAGATATACTGGGCGCCCTGAGGCGACCCGGAAAGCGCCGCAACGCTGTGGCGCTCGAAGCCGATGATCGATGAAAAAGAGGAGTCGTAAGACTCCGGAAGAGGATGTGTCCATGTCCGCCGATTCCCGCATAGCCGCCATTACCGCCCGCATCGTCGAACGCTCGAAGCCTTACCGGGAGCCCTACCTCGATCGCGTCCGCAGCGCTGCGACGAACGGACCGCACCGGACCGTTCTCGGCTGCGGCAATCTCGCGCATGGATTTGCGGTCTGTTCCCCCGCCGAGAAGGTGGCCCTTGCGGGCGACCGCGTCCCCAATCTCGGCATCATCACCTCCTACAACGACATGCTCTCGGCGCATCAGCCGTTCGAAACCTATCCGGCGCTGATCCGGGAGGCCGCGCACGAGGCGGGCGGCGTCGCTCAGGTCGCCGGCGGCGTTCCGGCAATGTGCGACGGCGTCACCCAAGGCCAGCCCGGCATGGAGCTGTCGCTCTTCTCGCGCGATGTCATCGCCATGGCGGCCGGCATCGGCCTGTCGCACAACATGTTCGACGCGGCCGTCTATCTCGGCGTCTGCGACAAGATCGTGCCCGGACTCGCGATCGCCGCGCTCACCTTCGGCCATCTGCCCGCGGTCTTCATCCCCGCCGGACCGATGACCACGGGCCTGCCGAACGATGAGAAGGCCAAGGTTCGGCAACTCTTCGCCGAAGGCAAGGTCGGCCGCGACGAGCTCCTGGAGGCTGAGTCCAAGTCCTATCACGGCCCTGGCACCTGTACCTTCTACGGCACCGCCAATTCCAACCAGATGCTGATGGAGATCATGGGCTTCCACCTGCCCGGCGCCTCCTTCATCAATCCCGGCACGCCGCTTCGCGACGCGCTGACCAGGGAAGCGACGAAGCGGGCGCTTGCGATCACCGCGCTCGGCAACGAATTCACGCCCGCCGGCGAGATGATCGACGAACGGTCGATCGTCAACGGCGTCGTCGGCCTGCATGCGACCGGCGGCTCGACGAACCACACGATGCATCTCGTCGCGATGGCCCGCGCCGCGGGCATCGTGCTTACCTGGCAGGACATTTCGGAGCTTTCCGATCTCGTGCCGCTGCTCGCGCGCGTCTATCCGAACGGGCTGGCCGACGTGAACCATTTCCACGCGGCAGGCGGCATGGGCTTCCTGATCGCCCAACTCCTCAGGAAAGGCTTGCTGCACGACGATGTCCGCACCGTCTACGGGCAGGGGCTGAGCGCCTATGCGATCGACGTGAAGCTCGGCGAGAACGGCAGCGTCAAGCGCGAGCCCGCGCCGGAGGCAAGCGCCGACCCGAAGGTGCTCGCGACCGTCGACCGCCCGTTCCAGCACACCGGCGGCCTCAAGATGCTGAGCGGCAATATCGGCAAGGCGGTCATCAAGATCTCCGCCGTGAAGCCTGAGAGCCACGTCATCGAAGCGCCGGCCAAGATCTTTAACGATCAGGCGGAACTGAACGCCGCCTTCAAGGCGGGAAAGCTCGAAGGCGATTTCGTGGCCGTCGTGCGCTTTCAGGGGCCAAAGGCCAACGGCATGCCGGAACTGCACAAGCTGACGACGGTGCTCGGCATCCTGCAGGATCGCGGCCAGAAAGTCGCGATTCTCACCGACGGGCGCATGTCCGGTGCCTCCGGCAAAGTTCCGGCAGCGATCCACGTGACCCCGGAAGCGAAGGAAGGCGGCCCGATCGCACGTATCCAGGAAGGCGACATCGTCCGCATAGACGCGATCAACGGCAAGGTCGAGGTGCTCGTCGAGGACATCGCGCTGAAGACGCGCGTTCCGGCGCATATCGACCTCTCCGACAACGAGTTCGGCATGGGCCGCGAGCTCTTCGCTCCGTTCAGACAGATCGCCGGTGCGGCCGACCGCGGCGGAAGCGTGCTGTTCCATTAGGCAAGGCCCAGTCCGATCGGGTTATCGCGGGAACCGCCCCCTCTGGCCTGCCGGCCATCTCCCCCACAGGGGGCTACGGCATGCACATATCTCTACAGCGCCGCGCGTCTTATGAGACGCGCAAAGGTCGCTGTAGCACTTTGATCTGCTGCATGTTTTTGTCCTTTAATCGGATAGGATTAAAGGAAACATGCAGTAGTGGCGGCATTTGTATTTCGCGCTGTGGCGAGGCTTGCGGATGGGTCCTCGGGATCAAACCCGTATGCGCTAACATTGGCATTAGCGGTCACCCGCCCCTCATCCGCCTGCCGGCACCTTCTCCCCGCAGGCGGGGAGAAGGGACAAGCGGCGCCGACTGCACCCTGCATTCACCGCCCGCTCGAGGGAGCGAGCGGGCGCGGCATATCCCTTCTCCCCGCCTGCGGGGAGAAGGTGGCGGCAGCCGGTTGAGGGGCAATCCCACGCTCGGCCTTCCCTCGAACCGCCAGGTTGTGGGGAGATGGCCGGCAGCCCAGAGGGAGTATAGCCCGCAAACCACACCGAGCATCGCCAGCGGACGGCCGCGTCATTCTCAGCGATAGATGTCGAGCGTGCGGTTCCGATGGTTCGGATGGGTGCTGTAGACGAAGATCCGGTTGAGGTCCCGCTCGCTCAGGAGCCGCAGGAAGCGCGCCTCGATGATGTTGTTGGCGTGGACCCGCCTCAGGAGGCAGCCGATCAGGGGAATGCGGGCGCTCGGTATGTCGAGATAGAAATTCTGCGGCAGCTGGAACTGGGTCAGGATGCCGATCAGGGCGCTGCTCCGGGAGAGCTTGATGATCTCGCAGCGGCGCGACGAGAGATGCTGCATACCCTTTTCGGTGAATTCGATCCGCGCCTCGTTCCGCGTGTCCTCCATCGGGAAATTCGCCTCCCGATCGTACATGAATGACTCTTCCTTGTTGAGAAAGTGCCGGTTGATCACGGGGGCTGCACTGCTCATCGAACTCGCCTTTCGCATTCCACTGCGACGACGCTAACCCATGAAATTTAACAGAGAGTTCAGGGCTGCATGCCGAAAATGCCCCCGTCCCCGCAGCCGATCTACGCCCGATAGCTCTGTCCATTGGTGTCGAAGAGATGCAGCTTGGCCTTGTCGGCCGTGAACCGCACCTTGTCGCCGCGGCCGACCCGGGCGATACCGGGCATCTTGGCGATGATCGGCTCGTTTTCGACCAGCCCTTCGATGTAGAGCAAGGTCACCTCGCCCAGCGCCTCGACGATCGAGACCGTGCCCTCGAACAGGAAGTCGTCGGCCTCGGTCACCCGCAGGTCTTCCGGGCGGACGCCGAAGCTCGCCGTCTTGCCGTTTTCGGAGGCATTCGTCGGAACATCGAGCGTCACCGACTTTCCGCCCGCGAGCGAGACGGCGGTCTGTTGGCCGGTCGCAGTGATCGTCGCCGGGATGACGTTCATGGCCGGGGAGCCGATGAAACGCGCGACGAAGAGGTTTGCCGGCCGCTCGTAGAGTTCGAGGGGCGCCCCGACCTGTTCGATGTGACCGGCGGAGAGGACCACGATCCGGTCGGCGAGCGTCATCGCCTCCACCTGGTCATGGGTGACGTAGATCATGGTGGTGTCCGACATCCGCTCGCTGAGCTTGGCGATCTCGATGCGGGTCGCTACCCGGAGCGCGGCGTCGAGGTTGGAGAGCGGCTCGTCGAAAAGGAAGACCTTGGGATTGCGGCAGATCGCCCGGCCGATGGCCACGCGCTGCCGCTGGCCGCCGGAAAGCGCCTTCGGAAGCCGGTCGAGATATGGGGTGAGCTGAAGCATATCCGCGGCTCCACGCACACGCCGGTCGATCTCCTCCTTCGATTCCCTGGCGATGCGCATGCCGAAGGCCATGTTGTCGTAAACGGTCATATGCGGATAGAGCGCATAGGACTGGAACACCATGGCGATGCCGCGCTTCGAAGGCGGCACGTCGTTGACCCGCTCGCCGTCGATGAACATGTCGCCGCCGGTTATTTCCTCGAGCCCGGCGATCATGCGCAGAAGTGTCGACTTCCCGCATCCGGACGGTCCTACGAAGACGACGAACTCGCCTTCCTTGATGTCGAGATCGATGCCGTGAATTACGTCGACGGCCCCGTAGGACTTGCGGATATCTTTCAGCAGCAGGCCTGTCATGGCACCCTCCCCTCGGTTCTCAGGCCAGGCGCGCGAAAAACGCGCCCCAGGCCGGCAGCTTGACCTCGTGATCCAGTATCTCAGAGACGAAGCCGTGACCCTCGAGCGGCTCCAGCCGCTTCATCGGCAGTTCCTTAGTCGCAGCTTCGTCGCTCATGTTGAACAGGCAAAAGACTTTCTCGTTGCCATGGCTGCGCAGGAAGCCGAGCAAGGAGCCCCTGGTCTCGACGAATTCGATCTCGCCCTTGGCCAATGCCGGATTTGCCTTTCTGAAGGCGAGAAAGCGTCGGTAGTGGTGCAGCACCGAGGCCGGGTCGCCCTCCTGCACGGCAACCGCCCGCGGAATGTGGCTCTGGGAAATCGGCAGCCACGGCGTCGCGCTGCTGAAGCCGCCATCGGGCAGGCTCTCCCACACCATCGGCGTGCGGCAGCCGTCCCGGCCCTTGAAGTCGGGCCAGAACTGGATGCCATAGGGATCCTGGAGATCCTCATAGTCGAGCTCCGCCTCGGCGAGCGCGAGTTCCTCGCCCTGATAGATGCAGACGGTACCGCGCAGCGACATCAAAAGGCTGGCGAGCAACTTCGCATGCGCGTCGTGATCGGTGACGCCGTCGGCCCAGCGGCTGACGTGGCGGACCACGTCATGGTTCGAGAAGGCCCAACAGGCCCAGCCTTCGGGGGCCGCCCTGTGGAAGTCGCGCAGAACCTCGGCCACGCGCTGCGGCGTCAGCCGGTCGGGCGCCAGAAACTCGAAAGCGTAACACATGTGCACCTTGTCGCCGCCCGACGTGTATTCACCTGCGATCTCGAGGCCGCGCTGGCTGTCGCCGACCTCGCCGACGGCGGCGATCGCCGGGAACTCGTCCATAACCGCGCGGAAGCGCTTCAGGAACTCCAGGTTCTCCGGCCGGTTCTTGTCGTAGATATGCTCCTGATAGTTATAGGGATTGACCGCCGGCGCAGTCGAGGCGTTTCGGCGTTCGGGCACGAGCGCGGGGTTGTCGCGCAACTCGCGGTCATGGAAATAGAAGTTGATGGTGTCGAGCCGGAAACCGTCGACGCCCCGCTCCAGCCAGAAGCGCTCGACGGCAAGCAGCGCTTCCTGAACCTGCGGGTTATGCAGATTGAGGTCGGGCTGCGAAGTGAGGAAGTTGTGCAGATAATATTGCAGGCGGGTCGGATCCCACTGCCAGGCGGACCCGCCGAAAATCGACAGCCAGTTGTTGGGCGGTGTGCCGTCCGGCTTCGAATCCGCCCAGACGTACCAGTCCGCTTTCGCATTGCTGCGGCTGGAGCGGCTTTCGACGAACCAGGGGTGCCGGTCGGAGGTATGTGACAGCACGAGGTCGATCATCACCCGGAGACCGAGCCGGTGGGCCTCTGCGATCAGCGCATCGAAGTCTTCGAGCGTCCCGAAGATCGGGTCGACATCGACATAGTTTGAGACGTCGTAGCCGAAGTCCCGCATCGGCGACGTGAAGAAGGGCGATATCCAGATCGCATCCGCGCCGAGCCCTGCAATGTGGGGCAGACGGGTCGTTATCCCCTGCAGATCGCCGATGCCATCGCCATTGGTGTCCTGAAAGGAGCGCGGATAGATCTGATAGATCACCGCGCCGCGCCACCAATCCCTATCGGGCTCGAGGAGTGAGCTCGTCGTTTCGTTCATTGTCATGCTGTTCAGGGTTCCTTGTCTGAAATCGATCAGCCGCCCTTGACCGACCCAGCCAGCAGACCGCGCACCAGGTAGCGTTGCAGGGCGAAGAAGACGATCAGCGGAACGACGATGGTGATGAAGGCGGAAGCGGTGAGAATTTCCCAATTGCCGCCGCGGGAGCCGAGGAGATTGACCAGTCGCCCGGTCAGCACCAGCTTGTCGTCCCCCGCGCCGAGGAAGACGATGGCGACGAGAAGGTCGTTCCAGGTCCAGAGAAACTGGAAGATGGCAAAGGAGGCGAGCGCCGGAAACGACAGGGGCAGAATGATCTTGACGAAGATATCGAAATCGCTGGCGCCGTCGACGCGCGCGGATTCCATGATCTCGCGCGGCAGGCCGGCCATGTAGTTGCGCAGGAGATAGATGGCGAGCGGCAGGCCGAAGCCGGTATGGGCGAGCCAGATGCCCATATAGGTCTTGGCGGAGACGCCGAAGAAGGCGCCGACGCCATTATAAAGCTGCAGCAGCGGAATGAGCGACATCTGCAGCGGCACGACCAGAAGGCCGACGACCACGGCGAGCAGCACCGCGCGGCCGGGAAAGGGCATCCAGGCGAGCGCGTAGGCAGCGAAGGCCGCAATCAGGATGGGAATGACGGTTGAGGGTACGGCGACGGTCAGCGAATTCAGGAAGGACCTGCCGATGCCCGCAGCACTCAGGACCTCGGCATAATTGTCGAGCGTGAAGCGCGGTGGCGTGGTGGCCGTAAAGAATATCCGCTGGCCGCGCGAACCCTCCATCCGCTGATCCGAAACGATTTCGAAGCTGCCGTCGGATTGTACCGTCAGCCTTTCGCCGTCGTTGAGCTCAGCCGTTTCGCCGGGCTTGAATTTAGTGGGTTCGCGGCTGGAAAATCCGAAGGCGGAAACCTCGCCCCGGCCCTCCAGCAGGTTTCCGGAAATCACGAACTTGCCGTCGCGCTCGACCTGGTCCTCGGCCGAGGGCGCGCGGACGACGGCATTGCGCGACGAGCTGGAAAGAGCCGTCCACCAGCCGGAAACGGCGAGCTGGTCCTTGTCGCGCAAGGAGGAAATCAAGAGGCCGGCCGTCGGCAGGGTCCAGAGCAGGACCAGAAGCAGGACGGAAAGATGCACGGCCCAGGTGAGCGGAGAACGCCTTGACGGATTCATCTCAGTGGCCTCCCGATTCCCTGGTCGCGTTGCGGATGTTCCAGATCATGATCGGGACGACCAGGATCATGATGACCACCGCGATTGCCGCGCCCCGGCCGAAGTCGCCGCCGCCGCGGAACATCCAGTCGAACATGAGATTGGCAAGCACCTGGCTCTGCCATTGCCCGTTCGTCATCGCCAGCACGATATCGAAAACCTTGAGGACCAGGATGGTGATGGTCGTCCACACGACGGCGATCGTGCCCCAGATCTGCGGCACCATGATCTTGAAGAAAATCTGCCAGCCATTGGCGCCGTCGATGACCGCCGCCTCGATCGTCTCCTCCGGAATGCCGCGCAGCGCCGCCGAAAGGATGACCATGGCAAAGCCGGTCTGGATCCAGATGAGGATGACCATCAGGAAGAAGTTGTTCCAGAAGGGCAGCGTGATCCAGGCCTGCGGCTCGCCGCCAAGCGCGACGACGATGGCGTTCAGGAGACCGATCTGTTCGGAGCCTGCGGCGCGGTAATCATAGATGAATTTCCAGATGACGGCTGCGCCGACGAAGGAAATCGCCATCGGCATGAAGATCAGCGTCTTGGCGATATTGCCCCACCAGATGCGGTCGGTCAGTGCCGCAATGATCAGGCCGAAGAAGGTCGAAAGCGCCGGCACGACGAGGAGCCAGAGGAAATTGTTGAAGATCGACTGGCGGAATTCGCCGTCATTGATCATCCAGGAATAGTTGCTCAGGCCGACGAAGTTCTGGCCTCCGCGCCCGTGAAGGCTCAGCCAGACCGATTGGACGACGGGGTAGACGAGGTAGAGCGTCAGCGCCAGCAGGGCCGGGGCGAGAAACAGCCAGGGACGAATGCTGTTGGCGATACGCAGGTTGCGCGAGGCGACGGCCCCGAACTTCCCCTTGGAGGGGAAGATCCAGTCGAGAACGAGATTCGTGCTCCAGAAATAGGCCGCGCAGACCAGAACGCCGGCCACCATCGTCAGAATGGCAGCAATCAACTGTTCCATGACACATTCCTCCCCTCTCACGCCTTCGCAGGCGCCTGCTTCAGGCGCCTTGTATAACGGCGGCTGCTTTTATTGGCGGCCCCCTAGGCCCGCCCAATCAGGAACAGGCGGACGATGCCCCCACCGTCCGACCGACCGGATCTTACTTGATGGAGTCCCATGCCTTCTGTACGCCGGCCGCGACGTCGGCCGAGGACTTGCCCCCGACGAAATCGACCATGCCGGTCCAGAAGGCGCCGGCGCCGATCTTGCCGGGCATCAGGTCGGAGCCGTCGAAGCGGAACGTCGTGGCGTTCAGCAGGATTTCACCCTGTTTCTTCAGCGGCGGATTTCCGTAGACGTCGACATTGACGCTCTTGTAAGGCGTGAGGAAGCTCGTCTGCGCCATCCAGACCTCGTGCGCGATCGGGGTCTTCAGGAACTCGATGAAGGCGCGTGCCGCCGGCGTGTCCTTGGTGATCATCGCAAGCGTGCCTGCGCCGAGCACCGGATTACCGAGCTCCTTTTTGCTTTCATAAGGCGGCATGTAGAAGAAGTCGGCATCCTCTCCGACGACCTTGCCTTCCGGGAAGAAGGACGGAATGAACGAGGCCTGGTGGTGCAGGTAGCACTTCGGCGGAGAACTGAAGAGGCCTTTCGGGCTGTCCCGGAAGTCGGTCGACGCCACCGCCGCTGCGCCGCCGTCGACGAAGGCGTCATTGCGCGCGAACCAGCCGAACTCCTCCAGTGCACCCGTGACCGCCGCATCCGTGAAGGGTATCTCGTTCTTCACCCATTTGTCGTAGGTCTCGGCGGGCTGGGTCCGCAGCATCAGGTCCTCGACCCAGTCGGTCGCCGGCCAACCGGTCGCGCCGCCCGAACCGAGACCGATGCACCACGGCTTTTCGCCGTCTTCGGCGATCTTCTCCGTCAGCGCTTTCAATTCTTCCATGGTCTTGGGCACTTCGTAGCCGGCATCCTCGAAGTTCTCCGGCACGTACCAGACGAGAGACTTGACGTCGATCTTGTACGGGAAGGCGTAAAGCGCGGACGTTCCGTCCTTGCCGTTATAGGTGGAGAGGTCGACCCAGGACTGGCCTGCAGCATAGTTGTCGAGGAGCCATTGCTTGGTTTCGTCGCCGAGCGGCGTCAGAAGGCCCTTGGCGGCCAGATCGGCGATGAGACCCGGCTGCGGCAGGATTGCGACATCAGGCGGGCTTCCCGCCTGCGTATCGATGACGATCTGCTGCTCGTAGTTTTCCGAGGAGGAATATTTGAGCTCCACGCCGGTCGCCTCGACGAAATAGGCGTAGACGCTCTTGAACAGAGCCTCGTCCTCGCCGCGCCAGGGACCGAAGATGGTGAGCGTCTGACCCTTGAGGTCGTGACCCTTCTTGAACTC
This sequence comes from Ensifer meliloti, assembly GCF_030064585.1. Classification (NCBI taxonomy): domain Bacteria; kingdom Pseudomonadati; phylum Pseudomonadota; class Alphaproteobacteria; order Hyphomicrobiales; family Rhizobiaceae; genus Ensifer; species Ensifer meliloti. The sequence goes on along the minus strand of NZ_CP120365.1, from coordinate 3,014,898 downwards.
CTCCAGGCTCGCCCAGTTGAACCTGGAATCCTCTCCCGGCTTGAATTTCAGGTCGGCGGCGCCGGCAGTCCCTGCAAGCCCAGCAGTCCCTGCAAGCAATGCGAATGCGGCCACGCCGATCAGCAATGATCTCTTCACCTCTTGTCCTCCCCCAAAAAGAAGCCCGGGCGGACGCCTCGGGCGAATGTCAAAAATTCATGGCTCCGTTTATGCCGAGCATTCAAAGCGCTTTGAGTTCGCTAACACTCCATCGCTGCAGAGAAAGAGTCAAGAGCTTTCCTTCCCCTGCAGAATTGTGCGGCATTTTTGCTTTGCGGCAACGTTTTGCGGCGCAAGATGCGGGTTTTTCGCTTTTTTGAAGCCGATCCCGATGATACAGGTCATCAGAGGTGCTTGCCGAAGCAAGAAAAATGAAAAAGATATTCAAAGCGCTTTGGAAGGATTCTCGCCATGCCGGTCAATCTCAAGCAATTGGCGGAACTGCTCGGCCTGTCGCAGACCACGGTCAGCCGGGCGCTGAACGGCTATCCGGAGGTCAATGCGGAAACGCGGGCACGGGTGCTGGAGGCGGTGCGCGAGACGGGATACAGGCCCAACCGTGCCGCACAGCGCCTCGCGACCGGGAAAGCCTATTCGATCGGGCTCGTCATGCCGATCGCAGCCGGAATCGATTCGGACATCCATTTCGGTGAATTCCTGGCGGGGCTGGCGGAAGAAGCGGTCGAGCACGATTTCCACTTCGTGTTGAACCCCAGTGCGCCCGAAGACGAGGAGGCGACATTCCGCCGGCTTGCAGCGAGCGGCAATGTCGACGCTGTCTTCATCGCCTATATGCGCGCCAACGATCCCCGCATCGAGATGCTGAAGGCACTTTCCATTCCCTTCGTGGTGCATGGCCGCTCCATCGGCGGTCCCCGGGACTATCCGTTCCTCGACGTGGACAATACCGGCGCCTTCTACGACGCCGCCAGGCTTCTCATCCAGCTCGGCCACAACCGCATCGCCCTGATCAACGGGCCGGAACACCTCACCTTCTCCATGCGCAGGAGGAAAGGGCTGGTGCGCGCGCTCGCGGAGAAGGGTCTCAACCTCGACGATGCGCTCGTCCATCACTCGGCGATGACCGACGAGCATGGCTATCGGAGCATGCAGCGTTTCCTCAAACGGCCGGCCCCGCCGACCGCCGTCCTTTGTTCCAGTACAGTGCTGGCGCTCGGCGCCGTGCGGGCGATCAACCAGGCCGGACTCGCCATCGGCACCGACATCTCGCTCATCGCCCATGACGACGTGCTGCCGATGCTGAAGCCCGAGAACTTCAGCGTACCGCTGACGACGACGCGCTCCTCGCTTCGCGCGGCAGGTGCACGCATCGCCAAGCGGCTGATCGGCGGCATACTCAATCAGGGAGACTATCCCGAGCAGGAGCTTTGGCGCGCCGAACTGATCGTGCGTGCCTCGACGGGGGCTGCACCGGACAGATCACCCCTCCCCAACCCCTCCCCACAGGTGGGAGGGGCTTAACCCGCCGCATCGATCTCGCCTTTCCGGACCGTTCCAGCAGAGTGGACGGCCGAAAAGCATGTAGCGGGCGCAGCAACGAAGCCCCTCCCCCTTGTGGGGAGGGGTTGGGGGAGGGCTGTCTTAGACCCAGGCGGCAGTCAGAACTTCGGAGGCTTGCGGCCGGCCATGCGGCAGGCGGCGATGATCGTGTTCGCCATCAGCATGGCGATCGTCATCGGCCCGACGCCCCCCGGAACAGGCGTGATCACGCCTGCAACCTTCGCACACTCGTCGAAGGCGACATCGCCGACGAGCTTCGTCCTGCCCTCGCCGCGTTCGGGCGCCGGGACGCGGTTGATGCCGACGTCGACCACCATGGCACCTGGCTTGACCCAGTCCGCCTTGACCATCTCGGGGCGCCCGACCGCGGCTACCAGGATGTCCGCGTTGCGGCAAACGGCCGCCAGATCCTTGGTGCGCGAATGCGCCGTCGTGACCGTCGCATTGGCCGCGAGAAGCAGGGCGGACATCGGCTTGCCGAAGAGGTTGGAGCGGCCGATGACGACGGCGTTGAGCCCGGAAAGATCATCGCCGTAAGTCCGGCGCACGAAGACCATCGCGCCGGCCGGCGTGCAGGAGACGAGCCCGCCTTCGAGGTCGCCGGTCGCGAGCTTGCCGGCATTGACGACATGCAGTCCGTCGACGTCCTTTTCCGGAAGGATCGACTGGATGATCGGTTCCGAGCGGAGGTGTTTCGGCAAAGGCAGCTGCACGAGAATGCCGTGGATTGACGGATCCGCATTGAGCTCGGCGACCAGCGCCGCGAGCTCCTCCTGCGAGGTCTCCTCGGGCAGCGTGTGCTGGACCGACAGGAAGCCGCATTCCTTCGCCATCCTGCTCTTCGCCGACACGTAAGTGTGGCTTGCGGGATCGTCCCCGACGATGACGACCGCGAGACCCGCGCGCACGCCCGTCTCGCTTTCCAGCGCGCCGGTGGCGGATTTCACGGTTTCGATGACCGAAGCAGCAACGTCCTTGCCATCAATCACAGTCGTCACGGCGTATCTCCCGATTAGTCCCGAACGCGGCACACTCTAGATCAAGCCGCATCCGGCGATTGCCTGCATGCGCCCTATGCTGTTCCAAACGCATAATTGCAAGTGCCCGGCGCGCATGGAAGCGCCATCCGCAGTGCGACGCGGCAATTTCGTTGTACCGATGAGAGATCGCCTTGCTCCCTGGGACGCATCGACGATTCCGGCTTTTGCATTGCCGAGACCGGGCGTAAAATCCTCATTCGAAAGGCTGTTTTGGATTCAACCTCTGTTTAGGAAGATTTGCTGTACTCATTGCATCGAATTGGCGCGGGCTTTGACGATGACGTCGGACGGCCAGGACAGTTTCATCCATTTTCAGACGAAGCTGGAAGATGCGTCGGATATCGAGCTCGTCGTCGTCGTGCCGACGTTCCGGCGTCCGGATCATCTCGTCAAGACGCTGAGGACCATCGTCTCGCAACGGCCCGATGTCCCCCTCGCGACCATTGTCGTCGAAAACGACGCGGACGGGCTGGCCGGCGCGCAGGCGGCCAAAGACTTCTTCAGCGGCCATTCCTTCGATTCCTCCGTCGTCGTCGCACGCCGCCACGGATATGCCCATGCCTGCAATGCCGGATTGACAGCCGCTCTCGAACTCTTTCCGAGAATCGGCCTCGTCGCCGTCATCTATGATGACGAGATAGCCGCTCCCGAATGGCTCGATTGTCTGATGGCGGTGCAGGAAGCCCATGACGCGGACATCGTCGGCGGTCCGCAGCTTCCGGTCTTGGGGCATCCTCAGGAACAGAAGTGGAAGCGCCACCCCGTCTTCGCACCTCCCTACCATGGGAGCGGGCCCGTGCCCGTCCTTTACTCCGCAGGCAACATCCTGATCACGCGACGGGTGCTCGACGGCATGCCGCGGCCGTTCATGGATCCGGCGCTCAATATCGTCGGCATCGGCGACGCGGATTTCTTCGACCGGTGCAAGGCGAAAGGCTTCTCCTTCGCCTGGGCTGCGGATGCCTGGGTCGCGGAATCGGTTCCGGCTCATCACACGACGGCTTCGTGGACACGTGCCCGCAGCCTCGAGAAAGGTGCGATTTCGACGCTGATGGAGCACCAGCGCGACGCGACCTTCTCCGGACGACTGAAAACCCTCTGCAAGTCCCTATGGCTGCTGGCCTCGTCGCTGCCGGTAGGGCTCAGGCTCTGGAGAGAGACCGGCCTTGCCGCGGCCAGCCTCCATCCTCTCCACGTCGCGATCGGCCGGCTGACCGCCAGGATAGACGCGGACGATACGCGGGACGGCAATCGCGACAGGGACTGACGCAGTCGCCGGCAAAACGCGCGGCACGGCAGGCGTCAGTGCGCGCTCGTCGCCTGCACCGCGCTCTCCGGTAGCCGGTCAGAGGCCCCCTGGCCGTTCCTGTCGAGAATCGGCACAGGCTTCTGATAAGGGCGGTTCTGGCTGTTGGCGACGCGTTCCACGTCCTCTTTGGTCAGATACTCGAGCTGCTCGACCAGAACTTCGGAAATGACCTCGCTTCCGAGCTTTCTGTTGAGGCCATCCTTGACCGCAACCTTGAAGGCAGCCAGATCGAACGTAGCGGTATCGGCGACATCGATGAATCTCGAGCCCACGAGCATGTCGTAGAGCTCGTCGGTGACGAGCTGGCGCAGAGGCGCATGCAGCTTGGCGATACCTTCCCGCGATGCCGAGAAGGAGAGCTTCGCAAGGAAATAGCCCTGCACCGCGCCGTCCTTTATGGACGGAATCGTTATCATCTCACCGGGGACATATTCCTGCGACGCGCGCCGGTCCGCCTCCGCATCCGAAACCACCGGCGCCGACGCGTGCTGCATCGAAAAATAAACCGACCCGAGCGTGACGGCGCAGACCCAGACTCCGGTGAGGACGAGCTTCAACATCAGAAATCGCTGTAGCGGAATTGCGCTTCGGTATAGATGCCGTCCGCATCCGCATCCTGGGCGGCGGTCTTGAGGAGATCGACGACGGAGCGGACCGCTTCCAGGTGCGCCGCCACCTTCTGCGCATTGACCTGCAGCTTGCTCCTGAGATGGCGCGTCTGCGCCGCGAAGGCCGGCGAGATCTCACCCGGCCCGGCGTCGCGATGAAGCATGGTCAACTCGTAGAGGCACCGGCTCTTGTGGGCGTTCGACGTCTTGAGGTCGAATTCGGGGTCCGCACCGATGCGGCTGTTCTCGTTGTCGATGATCATCTCCAGTCGACCGAGAACGTTTTGGATCCGCAGGTCGTTGGATGCCACAGCTTCCATAATCAACTCCCATATGCACTATCGCAGGGCGCGGGCGGAACGATGCCCAGGCATTCTTTCGCCCGCTTGTTTCGATTGGTATGAATGTACTTCGCCAAGCCGCTTCGCGGTCCGGGCGACAAGCATCAGGCCTGCTTCTTCTCTTCATCGTTGGGCAGGAAGGACGAGAGCGCCTTGCGCTCATATTCCTGGACCATGCCGGCGGCGAGGTTCCGGCTGTCGCCGTCGAGCGAGGCGTTCACCCGGTCGGTCGCATCGTCGCCTACCATCTGATCGGCGATGCCGATCCCGCCGCCCTTGGCGAGCACGTCGCCGATCTGCTCGGCCATCATGCTTTTCCAGATGTCGCCGGAGGTGCCCTTGCCGAAGACGTTTTCGCTTTCGCTCGGAAGCATGGATTTCACGAAATTCTGCAGGACCATCGCCTCGAATTTCCGATAGGTCTCCGGGATCTTCTTCGCTTCGGCCCGGTTGCTGATGTCTCCAAGACCGCTCGATCCCTCGGCAGAATTGAGTACCGAAGAAACGTGCGCCGCGAAGCCATCGCCGTTTTCCGCGAGGCTGGTCGCCTGGAAAGCGGCGCGATTGGCCTTGAGCCGCGCCTGGGCCTCCTGGACCTCAGCCGGATCGGCCGCGCGGACGACGTCCATCACCAGATCGCTGGGCGGAGAAATAGCCATGTCAGATCCTCTCAAAGCCGAAGCCGGCATCTCGTTTGCCGGGCAAGGCGATGTTCGTGAAGCGGAAAGCCACCCTTGCCGGCTCCCCGGTTGAGGTACTATCGCCCGTCAACCTTACCGGAAGCTGGCGCGCCGCCCGAGACGTGCTGGTCGATCAGGTCGAGGATCGAATTGTCGGCGGCTTCGCGGTCCTCCGACAGCCGGGCGTCCTTCATGTGTTCCTCGAGCCGGTCGCCCTTGGCGCGTTCCTTCATCATGCGGGCTTCATGCACCTGCTGGATTCCGAGCAGCATCTGGTCCTTCTGCACGAGTCGCCCGAGTTGGGAGGCATAGTGACCTGAAAACACGCGATGCATCGGATGGGCCGACCCCATGGCGTCGACCACGACGTCGATCGTTCCGGCAAGTTCGGTCCGCTGCCGGGCGGTCTCGGCCACTTCGCTTTCGGCCATCCGCTCCAGGTGCCGCTGGACGGCGACCAGGCGTTTCAGCTTTTCCGACCGCGCCTTCATCGAGCTAGCCGCCCTGCATGACGGGCGCGAAGCCGTCGGCGAAGAGACGCAGCATCGCGGCGATGCCGAGATAGAGAAGGAACAGGCCCCCCATGATGAGGTAGGGCTGGGAAATGAAGTAGACCGGTATCTGCGGCGCCAGCTTGTTGACCATGCCGATCGCGACGTTGAACAGCAGGCCGTAGATCACGAAGGGGCTGGCGAGCCGGAGCATGATCATGAAGGTCTGACCGAGCGAATTGGTGAGCGTGATCAGCGTGCCCTGCGGATCGAAGCCGGCGCCGATCGGCATCACCCGGTAGGACTGCGCGATCGCCTCGAAAATCACGTGGTGGAAATCCAGCATGAAGAGAATCATCAGCCCGGCAAAACCGATCATGCTGGTGAGCTGGTTTTCCGCCGTATCCTCCAGCACGTCCGCCGCCGGCGGCGAGCCGAACCCCATCAGCATGGTGATCGCGGTGCCGGCGAACTGCAGCCCGAGCACGTAGTAGCGCGCGACGAGCCCGATCACCGCGCCGACGGCGGTCTCGGTCGCGACGAGGTAGAGATAGTCGTGACCCTTGCCCGTCACCTGCGGATAGATGTCCGTCCACATGATCGGCAGGATGGCCATGGAGAGCGCCACCGCGATGAACAGCCGTATCTGCATGGGGACGCGCGCGGTCGAGAATCCCGGCATGATCATGACGCAGCCCCCGATCCGGCAGAAGGCCGCAAACAGCGCCAGAACCGTGCCCTCGGGGTCGGTGATCATGAAATCGAGCCGATGATCTTGATCTCGAGTCCCTTGGCGAGCTCGACATGCGAGAGCACGGGCAACGTGGCGAAGAGGCGTTCGATGATCATGCGCACATAAGACCGGGATTCGGGCGAACTTACCAGTACGAAGGGCATGCCGCGGTCGAGATGTTCACGGATTACCTTCGTCGCCTGCTCGCTGAACTCCTCGAGATGACGCGGGTCGATATCGAACTCGACGATCTCACCCTTGGCGTCGCGCTTGAGCGCCTGGTGGAAGACCATGTCCCATTTGTTCCCAAGCCTCAGCACGCGCAGCACGCCATTGTCGGCGAGATCGCCGCAGAGCTGCTGCGACATGCGCACCCGCACATGTTCGACGATCTGCTCGGTCTTGCGCACATGCGGGGCGAGCTCCGCCACGGCTTCGAGGATCAGATGAAGATTGCGGATCGAGACGCGTTCGGCGAGCAGCAGTTTCAGCACCGCCTGCAGGCCGGAATAGGACATGTGCGAGGTACAGATCTCGTCCGCGAGCTTGCGGTATTCCGGGTCGAGCCGTTCGATCAGCACCTTCACGTCCTTGTAGGAGAGAAGCTGCGGAAGATTGTTGCGGATCACTTCGCTCAAATGCGTCAGCACCACCGATACGTTGTCGATCGGGTGGAAGCCTTCGCGCTTCAGGTCTTCCGTGAACGTCTCGAGGATCGACACCGCCGGCATGCCGAATGCCGGTTCCCGGATGTCGTCGCCAGGCACGCTCGGCCGCCGCCCGCCGCCGGTAACCACCAGCACTTCGCCCACGCGGACCGTGTTGGAGGCGATCGTGGTGCCGTGGATGCGGACATGATAGGCCTTGTCGGGGATGGTGATGTCGTCGGAGACCTTGATCTCCGGAACGACGAGGCCGTATTGCAGGGCGAACTTCCGGCGCATCTTGCCGACGCGGAAGGCAAGCTCCTGATGGGCGCCCAGCAGCCTGGTGGAGACCTGCTTGCCGAGCAGCAGCTCGATCTCCGCGGTCTTCAGCACCGATTTGACCGAATCCTTGTCGCTTTCCTTGCTCTGCTGCGCCTTCGCCGCCTCCTCGTCCCGCTTTGCCGCCTTCTCGGCCTCGATCTGCTTCGGAATGAACCAGCTGAGGAAGGCCATGCCGCCGCCAAGCGCCGCAAAGGGGAGGAAAGGCAGGCCGGGCGTGACGGAGAGCAGGACGATCAGCCCGGAGGCAACCATCAGCGCCCGGGGATAACCGCTGAGCTGGCCGACGACCGCCTGGTCGGTGGAACCGGCGGTGCCGCCGCGCGAGACGAGCAGGCCGGCGGCGAGCGAGACGATCAGTGCCGGGATCTGGGAGACGAGACCGTCGCCGACGGAAAGCTTGACGAAGACATCGGCCGCCTCGCCAATCTCCATGTCGTGCCGCAGATAGCCGATGATGATGCCGCCGAAGACGTTGATCGCGGTGATGATCAGGCCGGCGATCGCATCGCCGCGCACGAATTTGGACGCACCGTCCATCGCGCCGAAGAAGGAGCTCTCCTCCTCCAGCTCGCGGCGGCGGCGCTGCGCTTCCTTCTCGTCGATCAGGCCGGCCGAGAGGTCGGCATCGATCGACATCTGCTTGCCGGGGATCGCATCGAGGGTGAAGCGGGCGCCGACCTCGGCGATACGCGTGGCACCCTTGGTGATGACGATGAAGTTCACCGTGATCAGGATCAGGAAGACGATGAGGCCGATCACGAAGTCCCCGGACATTACGAGGCTGGCGAAACCGGAGATGACCCCGCCTGCGGCGCCATGGCCCTCATGCCCATGGGAAAGGATGACGCGCGTGGTGGCGATGTTCAGCGCCAGACGGATCATGGTCGAGATCAGCAGAATCGTCGGGAAGGACGAGAAGTCGAGCGGCCGCTGGATCCAGAGCGCGACCATCAGGATCAGCACCGAGAACGAAATGGAGAAGGCGAGCCCGAGATCGATCAGGAAGGGGGGAATAGGCAGGAACAGGATCGAAAGGATCATCACGATCCCGAGCGCAAAGCCGACGTCCCGGCTCTTGGGTGCAAGTTTCGGGATGGTCAGCGTCGCCTGTTGTGCCATGTCTCTTCCGTCTCTTCATGAGAGGCGGGCAGCGATCATAAGATCTGCCCAAGGGTATGGCAGAGTCCTAGAGGGCCAAGCTTGCGCGAAGGTGGTATGGGGTAGGCGGCGTTATCGCCGATCTCTAAGCTAAAACCCGCTTTGTATCCGCGAGAACACGATATCGGTGAAGATCGAGATCTGCGCGCCGACGAAGGGCGCGGAAATTGCGGCGGTGATCATCACCGCGAGAATCTTCGGCACGAATGTCAGCGTCATCTCCTGGACCTGGGTCAGGGCCTGAATGAAGGCGATGCCGACGCCGACCACCATTGCGGCGAGAACGGCAGGGCCCGAGGCCACGATCACTGTCCAGATCGCCGCCTGTACGATGTCGAGGGCATCTGCCTCATTCATGGGAACTCACTTCATTATGACGCCCGGACCGATGACGAGCTCCTTGCCCGTATCGAGCACCGCGATGATTCCATCGGAGTATAGTTTCACCTCCTTGACGACGCCAGTGGTCTTGCCGTCGGCGCTGGTGACCGTCCTGCCGATCACCGCGTCCGCCTCGCTGAGCGCGGTGCGCTGCAGCAGGCTCTCGAGGTTCTTGTTGGTCTTGATCGTCTGCTCCACCTGCGAGAAGGTCGCAAGCTGCGCGATCTGCTGCGTCGCGTCCATCGGCTGCGTCGGATCCTGGTTCTTCATCTGCGCCACGAGCAGCTTGAGGAAGCTCTCGTAGTTGAGCGTCGCCGCGCTGGCGTCGCCCGCCGAATCCGTGGCGGAAACCGTGGGCGTGTAGCTGTTGGACGTGTTGTTGACGCCGCTTACCGCCATGGCGCGATCTCCTTGCGTATCTGTTCCACCGTCGCAGGCGTCAGTTCCTGCGCGTTGAGTATCTGGTCCTCGATCGGATAAAGCCCCCGGATCGCCTTCAGTGCCTCGAAGGCCCGGCCCTGCGTGACCAGCCCGTCGATGCGCTTGAGTTCGGCCAGCACCTCGTCGTGCTTGAAGCAGTTGAGCAGCATCACGATCGACTTGCGGAACATCGCGGTCGACTGGTCCGCGCCTTCCGGATTGATCAGGATCATCTGGGCGATGAAATAGAGCTGCCGCAGCGGTGTCGTCGCATCTTCGGGCTGCAGGACGTGGTTTTCCAGGAGGAAGGTCACGTCGTTCAGGAATTCGATCGCGACCTTGCGGTCGACGCGCAGCACTGCGCCGTTTACAAAGATCCTTTCGCCCGATTTCAGCGAAATACGCAGTGTGCTCTTCATTTCAGTCCATCCCTGATGATGGTGGTTATGTCGATTATGCCCTGGAAGTTGGAAGACTCGCGTTTGCGGATCTTCTCCGTCTCGTTCAGAATCCAGATTCCGATCGAGATGAGGTTGGCGCGCAGCTCTTCGTTGAGCTGGTTGTCCGGCGCGCGCAGATCTTCGATGAACCGGATCCAGAGACGCCGGGTGAAGTAGACCGCTTCGATCGCTTCCCGGGTGTATCCGTCCTTTTCTTTCGCCGCCTGCAAGAGCGCGATGGAACGATCGAGAACCTGCTTCTCCCGATCCTTGGAAACGGCTACGCCTTCCTCCATGATCTCGGCGTATGCAAACTGATACATTCAGACATCCCTCATGCTTGTCCGCATCCTCTAGTCATTAGAGGAAGTCTATCAAACTCAACCGCTGGATCCGCGCCGTCAGCGTGTAGGAGGTCTCTACCTGCGTCAGCAGCGTGTTCATCCGTGTCGAAGCCTCGTAGGTGTCGACGCCTTCGAGATCGGTAATATGTGTGTTGATCAGCTTGATCTGGGCTTGAAGGGAGGTATTCGCCTTTTTCACGCGCGCTTCGGAAATACCGAGAGTGCTGCGCTCCGCCGTGATCTGCGTATTGGCCTGCTCGACATAGCTGAGCGCGGCCTCGCCGATATAGGCACGGACTTCGGAACTGACATTTTCGTCCATCAGTTCCAGCGCGATCACGCTGGCGAGAGCGAATTTCCGGAAGCCTTCCGTCGTCGCATTGGTGGAGCTCTGCACCACTTCCGTCGTGCTGATGCGGCTCGTCATGTTCTGGCTCGAGGCCTTGGACCAATCGGCAGCCCATTGCGCATCGCTTGCATAAAGCGGCTCGAGCGTGTTGGTGATGAAGTCCTCCATCTCCGCCTTCGTGAAATCGCTCATGGAGGCAATGCCGTTCGCCGACATGTAGGTGGCGAGCGCGGTGTCGAAGGTCGACTTCGCCGCGGCGTTATAGTCGTCGAAGGGCCTCACGTCGGTGTTGATGCCGGCGAAGAGAAATTCGCCGTTGAAGGACAGGTTCGCCGCCGACGAAAAGGCCGACATGGCGCTCTGTATTTCGGTCTTCTGGATTGCGAGCTGATCGGCGGCATCATTGCCCTTGAAGGTGACGAGGGTGTTGCGCACCTGCTGCGCCGCCTCGGCCATCGCGGAGAGAGCGGATTGCGACGCGGCAAGCCGCTGGGTGACGACGGAATTGGTATCGACGAGCGTACCGAGCCGCGCGAGCTCGCGCTGCAGGCTCACGGACCGCGCCGCCGAGGAACCGAGCGCCAGCCCGACATCGGCGTGGCGGCCGGTCGTCACCTCCGTCTGCAGCTTCAGAAGTTCAGCCTGCCCCTGCTGGATGGTCAGCCGCATGGCGTTCTGAACGGCCAGGTTCGAAACGAAGGACGTCTTCATGATTACCTCACGGCTTCGAGAAGCGACGCCATCATGGCGTCGACGGTGCTGATCAACTTGGCCGAGGCCTTGTAGGACTGCTCCAGGTCGAGAAGCAGCGACAGTTCCTCGTCGATGCTCACCCCGGTCACGCTGCCGAGCGCCTCCTGCGTGCGGGCCAGCAGCGCCGCCTTGTTGTCATCGGCCGTGGAGGCGCCGCTGCGTATCTGCTCGAACCAGCCGATGGAAGACGCGGCGAATTCCATGATCGAGCTCGTGGCGTCGAGCCCGGTCGCGCCGTCGAACGCCATGTCGCCGTCCATCGCAGTGACGAAACCGTCGAGCAGGACCGTATAACCGGCATTGCCGTCCGGGTTCGAAACGACGCCGTTGAAGCCGCCGTCGCGCAGGAGGAAGGGATTGGCCTTCGCCGCGGGATTGACCGAAAGGCTCGCGGCGAGCCCCGGCTGGACGGCGCCGGCGGCCGGTACGGTTCCGCCCGACCAGGTGAAGAGTCCCGGCAAGCCGCCTTCCTTGAACAGGGTGACGAGGCCGCGCGCCATCTCGTCGAGCTGCGACTGGAACGTCGGAGCGATGTCGTCGCGCAGCTGAAGCAGGCCCGCGAGCTTGCCCTGAGCATTGGTATCGGCACCGCTGCCGGGAGCGAGCGGCACGCCGTCGATGAATATGCCGTTGCCGGTGACGGTAGCATCGTAAGCGCTCTTCGGCGCAAAGGTGACCTCTCTCGGAAGCGTCTCGAAGAGAACGGTGCCGCCCGAGGTGTAGATGACGGTATCGTTGTTCGCCCGCGTGACGGTGGAGATACCGACAAGCTCCGATACCTGCTTCAGGATCTTGTCGCGATCGTCGAGCGCAGCGGTCGCGTCCGTTCCGGCAGCCGTCGCCTGTCTGACGGCATTGTTCGCCGTCTCGAACTGCGCGAGAAGGCGGTTCAGATTGGCGACCTCCTCGGCGATTTTCTTGTCCGAGTCGAGACGAAGGTCCTGAACGGCGGCCGACGTCTTGCTGATCGAGTTGGCAAGATCCGATGCATCCGACACCACGGTGGCGGCGATCGTCGCATTGCCGGGCGTCGACGCGAAGGTCTGCAGGCTGTTGCGGAAGGCCGAGAGATAGGTGGAGGGCGACGACTCGTAGTCATTGCCGCCGAGCGCCGATTTCATGATCTCAAGCCCGGACAGGAGGCTGCTCTGCGCGGAGGACTGCGAGATGCCGATCAGGTTCTGCTTGAGGAGCGCCTCGTTCTGCGCCCGATAGATCGATACGACCTGGGCGCCGCCCGGGGTGGTCCCGAGCATCGCCATGCGGCGCGAGTAGTCCGCATTGCCGGAATTGGCAATGTTCTTCGAGACCGTGGCGGTTTGTTGCGCCGTGGTGCTAAACGCGGATTGCGCGATGGCGATTGCAGAAGACAGCGACATGCCGGGGACCGTTTTCTCAGTGCACTCCCGGGAAGAGCCCGTAATGGGCCTTACGTCCGGAAGTGCATAATTTCGAAGTTGGAATTACCGCTTCAGATTGACGAGAACTTCGAGCAGCTCCGAACCGGTCTGGAAGACCTTGGAGTTTGCCGTGTAGTTGCGCTGCGACTCGATCATCGCCGTCAGTTCCTCGGCGATATCGACATTCGAGCTTTCGAGCGCGCCGGAGAGGATTTCGCCGAAATCGCCCGAGCCGGCGAAACCGGTGATGATGACGCCGGAGTCGACGCCCTGCGAATAGACGTTGCCCGATTCCGGCCTCAGCTTGTCCGGGCTCTGGACATTGGCGAGCGCGATGCGATAGCGCGGATCGAGCTTGCCGTTCTCGTATTTGACGTAGACGATGCCGTCGGAGTCGATCTGGTAACCGGCAACCTTGCTCGGCGCATTGCCGTCGATATTGCCGCCGTCGGCATTGAAGGCGTAGCCGAGCTGCGTCGTCTTCGTCAGATCGATAGTCAGGGCCGAGAGGTTCGCGCCAGTGCCGGGAAGGGCCGTCATCGCCGATGTCGTCAATGTGGCAGGGGTCGCGGTAAGGGATCCGTCCGCGTTGAAATTCAGCGTCTGTGTACCGAGGACCGTTGACGACGTCCGGTCGACCACCTCGACGGACCACGCATTCGCGCCAGTTTTCTCGTAGTTGAAATCCAGAATGCGGGTATTGCCCTGGCTGTCATAGACGACGAGCGAAGTGGTGGAAACATCGCCCACGGCAGCGCCCGAGGGCAGGTTCGCGCCCATGGAGCCCTTGGTCGAACCGGTCGCGATAAGCCCATCCGAAGCGAGGTTGACCCTGGTCAGGCCATCGAAGCCGTTGACGACGACCGTCGGGTCGACGCCGGCCTCGTACTCGTAGCCCATCAGCGTGAAGCCGGCGGCATTGACCAGATTGCCTTCGCTGTCCGGAACGAAGGAGCCGGCGCGGGTCAGATATTCCTGGCCGTTGGCGCCTTCGACGATGAAGAAGCCGCCGCCGTCGATCGCCAGATCGCTGGCCGAGGTGGTGAAGGTGGTCGCGCCCTGCTGCGAGATGCTGTAGCGCACCTCCGTCTGTACGCCGCCGGAATTATAGGATCCGTTACCCGACGGCAGGATCATCGATGAGAATTCCGTCGACGCGCGCTTGTAGCCCGTGGTGTTGGCGTTCGCGATGTTCTCGGCGACTGTGCTGAGCCGGTTGGACTGGGCGTTCATGCCGGACACGCCCGTTCTCATGGTACCGTAGAGACTCATATCGGATCCTCATTTCCTTGTTGCGGCGACACTAGAGACCGGGCCTTGCGTGAACCTGTCTTGAGCTGTCCTCGCCCTGTCGCTCGACGCTCAATTCCAGTCGATGCAGTAGCCAAGGAAACGCTTGGAATCGATCGGGTCGAAGCCGAGCTTCTTGCGCAGTTTCTTGCGCAGCTTGCTGATGTGGCTTTCGACGACATTCTCTTCGACGTCTTCGTCGAAGATGCCGTAGATCGCGTTGAATATCTGCGACTTGGACACCCGGCGCCCGCGGTTGGCGACGAGATATTCGAGGATACGACGTTCGCGACGGGGAAGCGCGAAGACTTCGCCGTTGATCTCCGGATCGCGCCCGTCGGCAAAAACGCGGATGGGACCGATATCCGTGAAGTTGGCGATGGCCGTCAAACGCCGGCGGATCGCTGCGACGCGTGCGAGGATTTCCCTCGGATGCACCGGCTTGCGGACCACGTCGTCGACACCGCAGTCGAAGAGCGCAAGCGTGTTTTCCAGCGACGGCGTGTCGCTCATGGCGATGACCGGCGCACGGGAGCGATCCCGAATCGCGCGCGGCAGGGTCAAAGTGCTCTCCCCCTGCCCGATCAGGAAGGCTTCGACAGCGTCGATATCGGAATCGGCGGCGGAGCTTACCCACTCGCCGAACTCCCTCGGATCGAAGCCCGTCGAGGGAATGCCCTCGCGGCCGAACAGGGACGCGTAGCCGTCCTTCACAAGAGCTCTATCATCAACCACCACGATCATTCGCCCGCCTCCGAATCAGTATGGATGCCACATTGATACAGAGGTACGAATCCCGGGAATCGGGAACAACTAGAGGAAGTTAATGGGGGATTTTAATAGTTGATTAAGAATTACGTGCCGATTTGGCCTATATCTAGTAGGTGATCGTTAACCTTACCACTAACATGATGTTGAAAAGTTAACGCGAGATGCTGAAATCGCTTGCGATCACAATCTGTCCGCATTGTTGCCACAATGAGGCAGCCGCTGCGGTAATGCAACCGCAAGTTGGTCATCGGCAAAACTGCTGCGCGTTCGGCGTCCACTTGCCATAGCCGGTCGCGACCAGGTTTGCGATGACGCGGCAGACGTATTTCTTCTGCGCCGGGTCGTTGTTGGGGCCGGCGTGATAGCGAGCGACCGCCATCGTCCAACTCTCGTGCCGGGCGCGCAGATTGGACAGGAAGCGGGCCGCATATTCGACATTCCTGCGCGGGTCGAGCATCTCCTCGGGAGAGCTGAAATGTTCGCCGTGAAAGTGGTAGTTGATCTGCATGCAGCCGAGATCGATGAGCTTGGCGCCCTCGGCACGCGCCGCGCCGAAACGCGTGAGGACATCCTGCACGCTTTGCCCGAAATAGGCCTTGCCTTCGATGTTCATCGCATAGGGCTGCAGGGACCCCTTTCGGCCCGTCTCGGTCAATCCGACGGAATAGAGAATCCCGGTCGGGACGCCGTATTTGGAGGCGGCGGAAGCGATCTCGCGTTCGCAGACGCCTGCGCTCGCAAGGGCGCTACATGTAGACATGGCCAGCGCGAGAACGCTCAGCACCGTCAGACACATCGTCCGTAGCATCATTGCCCGCCCACCTTTCCGTCGCCGCCCGGCCGCCATCCCGCGGCTGACGCCCCTGGCCGTCATCGCCTGCCCGCTCGCGGCCCTCGTAACCGAGCTGTGCCTGAGCCTGGGCCTGAGACTGTCCGCCGCCGCCATTTGCGGAATCTCCGCCGCCGTTGAAGACGATGTTCACCTGGTCGACCGCAAATCCTTGCGCCCGCAGGGCCTTCACCATTTCGCTCTGATCGTCGCGCAACTGGCGGAAGGCCTCACCGGTTTCGACCTTCAGTTCGACCTGAAGCTCATCGTCCTTCAGCCTCAGCGTCGCCGTCACCATGCCGAGGTCGACCGGGTGCATCTGGATCTTCAGAGTATTGAGCGTCTTGCCGGTCTGGCTCCAGGCTTCCGGCTTCGTCGTCGCGGCGCTCGACTGCAATGCCTCGGCCCATCCGCTATCGCCGGCGATCGCGGTCGCCACCGACGTGGTGTTCTCGTTGACCGCAAGGCCGAGATAGCGGCGCGCCTCCAGGACGGTTACGGTCTCCACTCCGGGTTTGACCGACGATCGGCTGTTCTCCACGACGGCCCGCTCGCCATCCCGGGAAATGCTCATGGAAACGGCCTGCCCCTTACCGTCGGCACGGGCGAAGCGGAAAAGCCGATCCGGCTCGCTGCCGCCGGTCCCCTCCCCGGTCTGCGGATGCGCGCCGTCCGCCACGTCCGGAGATATGCCGCCTACAGCCTTTGCCGGACCGTCGGAGCCGTCTCGAACCGCCGAGGCGGGCTTTGCCCTGCCTTCCGGCTGCAAAACCGCAGCCACCGCCGGTGCGGCGCCTGTAAGCATCGACAGGAGATCGGAGACGGTCCCGCCGACAGGCTCGGCATTCTCGTCACCTTCCGTCGCCGTCATACCCGACGCTTCGTCTATGGCGTCGCGCAAGGCATGCACTGCTTCGCGCGAGTGGGCTGCCGCCGGTTCCACCGGCTCGGCCGTTTCCTCGCCTGCATCATCGCGGCCGAGCGACAGAGGCGTCGTGCCGGCAGGGTGGCCGTGCTGCAATCGTTTCGCCGCCTGGTCCCGCGTAATGATCGCGCGCTCGGAGGCGGGTCGAGCGTCGGGCGATGCAGCATCCGCCATGGATGCCGGAACGTCCGCGCCAAAGCCGTCGACCTTCGGCACCGCCGAGGCGTTGGCGACGGGCTCACTTCGCGCTTCGCCCGCAGATGTCTGGCCGCCTTGCCCCTGCGTCCTGCGGCGGCCTGCATCGGCGATCGCCTCGCCAAACGCTCCGGGCTCGGCCTCCGGCTGACCCCGAACGCTCAGCGCCTGTGCCGGCCTGCTGGCGGCGGGCGCGCGCAAACTCTCGTCAAGAGGCCTCATTGTCCTTCCCCCTTCAGCAGCGCATCGATCTCGTCGATCTTCGAACGACCGCTGGCAAGAAAGCCGTCGAAAGCCGGATCGCCTGGAGCGGCGGCATCGGCTTCGGCCGTCATCTCGGATGTCCTGCGGGGCGACTCCTCGACCGGCTGGCCGAATGGGCTCATGCCGCTTCCGCTTTCCTCCGCAGCCAACTCGCTTTGCTCCCCGGCCGGTCTTTCCGCTATAGGCGCGGGTGCTTGCGCCGGGCTTTCTCCCAATGGTGGCCGGACCACCGCATCGGCAACGGCCTTGGCCGCCTCGCGCAGAGCGCGGTCGCGCGGCGACAGCTTTTCGTCGGGGATCGCTTCGAGGGCTTCGGCGGCCGAAAAGACATCCGCGGACGGCACGGCCGCCAGCCCCTCGTAGAAGCTCGCAAGCACCTGCGATCGGGAACTGTCATCCCCTGCCAGTTCCTCGGCGCGCCTGGACGCCAGCCGCGCCAGGGCCTGGTTGCCGGCAATCGCGGCGCGGCGCGCCACCCTGAGATAGACCTCGCGCTGGCGCGCGCTGTCCATGAAGGAGAGTATCTCCGAGACGCGCCCATCGGCCGCCTCGTCGAAATGGGCGACCGCCAGCTCGACGAAGACATCGGCAAACTGGCTCGCATAGGGTGACGTCAGGTAGCGCCGCGCGTAGTTCAGCGCATAGCGAAAGCCCTTCTCCGGAAGGCCGGCCCGCGCCGCCAGCGAAACCGACCGGCGAAGGGCAGCCTCCTCGATTATGGTGCCCGGTGCCGTCAGGCGCGCCCAATCGTAATGTTTCATCGCCTCGATCGGATCCTGCTGCGACATGGCGTTGCCGAGGATCAGGAACAGATACGGGCCGATGCGTGAGTTCTTGTATTCCGGAGCAGCCTTGGTGAGATTCTCGACGATCAGAGGGCCCTTGCCGTTCAGATATTGCCTGAGCGCATCGGTTACCCGGGAATCGAAATTGCCCTCGATGTCGCGATCGGCCAGAAGGTCGAGCGTCGCCGGATTGCCGCCGCTCATGACATAGACGAGAGCCGCGTCGACATTGCGCGGATCGCGAAACGCCGAAGGATCGGCGGCTCTCAGCCGCTCGTCGATCGCGCCGAGCATGAAGCGCTGCATCTCGATCGCCGAATGGTCGCCGAGCACCACCGAATCCTGCACATATTGCAGCGACCTTATCATCTTGTAGGACGTGAGCTCTTCCGTCCCGTTCGCGCGGGCGATGCCGAGCGCGAGGGGAGCGGCAAGGGCCGATGCCGCAAGAATCGTGCAGAGCCGCTTCAGCATTTCTCAGCCCTGGCCCGACTGCAGCAGGATTTCGATGCGCCGGTTCGCGGGCGCATAGGCATCGTTCGGCACCTGGAGCCGGCGGTCGGCAAAACCGCTGATCTGCTTCACGCGCTCTTCCTCCAGGCCGCCGCGCACGAGCATGTAATAGGCGCTCTGGGCGCGTGCCGCCGAAAGGCGCCAATTGTCGTAGGTGCCATCCTTGAACGGCCGTCCATCGGTATGACCGCGAACCGCCACTGCGCCCGGGCGCTCGGCAAGCAGCCTGCCGATCTTCTCCATCGCGAGCACCAGCTCCTTTTGCGGCACGGCGGATCCGACCGCGAACATCGGCGCATCCGTCTGCTCGCTGATCGTCACCAGCAGTCCGCCCTCGGCCGGGGTTACCGCCAGGCCTTCAAGGAGCCGCCCGGCCTCGCCGCCGAGCTCCTTTTCGATTTCGGCCTTAAGGGCTTCGGCTTCTTTCTGCGGATTTTCAGCCGGAGCTTGGTTCTCGGGTGCATCCGCGGCCTTTGCGCCCTCTGCCTTATCCGGCACGTTAGGCGCGGAAGCCGCTTCGCGGGCGCTGTTTGCCGCTGACGCCACATCGCTTTCGGCCGTGTTGCCTGCGTCCTTCACCTCCACCTGCTTGGTCCAGAAGTCCGGGTCGAAGGGATCGCGATACGCTTCGCCGCCGGCGGCGCCGGTTGAAGGCCCGGACTGGGCCGCGCCGCCGTCGCCCTTGACGCTGATATTCGCCTCGTGACCCACTTCGCGGGCGATTTCGGACAGGACCGAGTAGGGATTTTCGAAGAAGTCGGCGTCGGAATATTTGGTCTCTTCGCCCGAGGTCGCCGTCAGCTGATCGCCGGTCTTGGCCGAACCGCCCGACTTCGTCTGTTCGCCGTCGACCTTGGAGCGCTGCTGCGTCTGTTCGCCCTGCGCATCCTTGGCAGGATCCTTGAGGCCCTTCTCGGCCGGCTTCTGATCGGTCAACTGCACCGGATTGAAATAGGCGGCGATCGCCGCCTTGGTCTCCTCGTTCGCGGCGTTGATCAGCCACATGACGAGGAAGAAGGCCATCATCGCCGTCATGAAGTCGGCATAGGCGATCTTCCACCCGCCGCCGTGATGGCCGTCGTGGTTGTCTGCCGAACGCCGGACGATGATGATTTCGTTCTTGCCGTTGTGATTGCTCTCGTCGTTCATGCCAGAACCTTGCGAACAGTATCGGACCACGCGGCCATTCGCGTCACCAGTATCGCCTCGCCCATTTCGACGGTCAGGTCGACGTCACCGCTTTCGACGTGACGGAACGCGGCCGTTTCGGGCAAGAGGGCTTTCAATGCTTCGAAAAGCGCAAGCGGCCCCCGCACCGTAATCGCGATCCCTTCGCCGGCAGCGAGGCCGTGCCGGACCATGCCGGCCAGGTTCTCGACCGCGCGCTTGGCGAGCGCCTCGTCCATGACCGGAGCAAGGACGCGCGCCGCCTGGTCGCCGAGCGCGAGCGCCAGCCGATCCGCCATTTCGCCGAAACCGGCGGCGACCCTGGCGGCTGCCTGTTCCTCGAGGCGCTGCTTCAGGGCGTCGGTCTCTTCTGCATGGCGCGCCTTGAGATCGGCGATCTCTTTCTGATGCTCGAGAGCGAGTTCGGCGCTGGCCTCGGCACGTCCCTGCGCAAAGGCTTCGCGGCGCTCGGCGTCGATATCGATCTCGGGCGTGGCCGGCCTCGCACCGGCACGGTTCTCCGAAAGGCCGGTGTCGAGGTCCGGAAAATATCTCGGCGGCATCCGCGCGAGCTCGATCCTGGGCGGGCTGAAGTCCTTGAGATAGCGGGACAGCGACGCGCTCATCGGCACGCCTCCTGCCCGCACGTCACCAGCGTCGATGCTCCACGCCTTACCGGCAGAGGTTGCCCCAGCACCCGAAAATCCATAGAGCCTGACACGTCTTAAATGTCTCCTTCGGCCCCTCGCCCGAGACAGCGACAGGACCGGCATTCTCGATGTGCAACGGTTCGCCAAAAGCGGAGCCCACCGATGCAAGCGGCAGCCAAAACCCTCTTGGCCGGCAGTCGGACTACAGCACCGCGCGTCCCATCAGACGCGCAAAGGTCGCTGCTTGAATGACTGCGGAAGGGAGGCTATCCGGTCAAACTTGTGCGAAAATGAAGGTGTTGGACCGCGCCAGGGCAACAGCGCGGTCCAACCGGCTTCCGCCATGCCGATGACCGGCGGCGCGGCGGAAGGAAGGTTTGAAATCAGGTTTGGGGTGGGGCGTATTCAAGACCCCTCCCCGACCCCTCCCCACAGGGGGGAGGGGCAGGAGTGTGCCGCGCCGCGTCCGGTTCATTCACCCTCTCTTCCAGCAGTAGCGCGGCGAGAAGAGACGAGGGAGCGGCAGGTTAAGTCCCTCCCCCTTGTGGGGAGGGGTTGGGGAGGGGTGTTGTCCTCTCCCTCACGCGCCCAAACCTTCCCTTATTCCTGGAACAGGCGGAGGATGTTCTCGGAGGTGGTGTTGGCGATCGACAGTGACTGGATGCCGAGCTGCTGCTGCGTCTGCAGCGCCTTCAGCCGTGTCGATTCCTCGTTCATGTCGGCATCGACGAGACGCCCGACGCCCTTGTCGATCACATCCATCAGATTGGCGACGAAGCTTTCCTGCATCTCGATGCGGCTGGTGATCGCGCCGAGCGTAGCGGCAGAATCGGTCAGCTGACTGATGAGCTCGTCGACGACGCTGATCATGTCGCCCAGCTGCGCACCGGTCGTTGCGTTGTCGATCTCGATCTCGGTCGCGCCTGCCGGGGCGGCGCCTGCATCGATGAGATAGTAATTGCGGGCCGTGCCGGTCGGCGTGGACTGAAGCGCATCCGCATTCACCGCCTTGGTGAGCATGCCGCGGCTTGGATCGGTAACATCGATCAGAACGGACTTGGCGGTGTCGTAATTGAGCGTCGACACCGTAACGCTGCCGTCGGCGCTGCGGTTGAAGGAGGCGACGATCGATTTGGTGCCCAGTGCTGCAGCAGCACCGTTATAGAGCCAGTTCTCGCCGGAGAAGGAGGCGGACTGCGCGGCCGAGTTCAACTGGCTCTTGAGCTCGGCCACTTCCTTATTGATCTTATCCTTGTCGACGCCCGGCTCGCTTGCCGCGACGAGCTTGGCCTTGATCTCGGTCATCACGTCGATGACCGTATCCATCGCCGAATAGAACGTATCGACCTTGGCGGCGCCGAGGCCCAAGGCGTCGTGGACCGTCGACAACGCGGCATTGTCCGACCGCATCGTGGTTGCGATGGACCAATAGGCGGCATTGTCGGCCGCGGTTTCCACACGAAAGCCGGAGGAGATGCGGCCCTGAGTCGTCTCGAGATTATGGTTGATCGCGCGCAATGTCTGCAACGCTGCCATGGCGGCGGGGTTGGTCATGATGCTGGTCATTGGTGGTCACCCTGGGGCGCTATGCTGCCCTGGTTGGGGAAATCGGACCATTCCGGAAAGCCGGCTACGACGGTGAGGCGTCATGCGCGCTGACACCTTTTTGCCCTGGGTGACAGACCGCCGTTCTTAACGAACCATTAACGGAAATGGTTAAGAAGAAGTTAACGGCGTCAATGAGTCGGTAATCAAGGTGAAGAATTCGTTAAAGCGGCCAGCCTGGCGCAAGCTCTATACGAAAACCCGCAGCCCCTTCCAGGACCGCGGGTTGTTCTCCTTCAGAGCGGGACGAAGCCGCCCCCTAGCCGGGGCGCCGCTTACTGACGGAAGAGCTGGAGGATGTTTTCCGAATTGGTGTTGGCGATCGACAGCGACTGGATGGCAAGCTGCTGCTGTGTCTGCAGTGCCTTGAGCCTGGTCGATTCTTCGTTCATGTCGGCGTCGACAAGGCGGCCGATGCCCGAGTCGATCGAGTCGGTGAGCTTCGATACGAACTCTTCCTGCATGCCGATGCGCATGGAAATCGAGCCCAGCGCCGATGTGGCGCTGATCAGATCCTCGAGCGCTTCGTCGACGCCCCTGATCAGCGCGTCGAGGTTTGCTGCCTGCGCGGCGTTGGTGATGTCGATATTCTCGATCGAGGCAGGTGCAGGTACGCTGGCAGCCGGGCCGGCGGTCGTGTCTACGGCCCAGGAATCGGCGGTGATGGGAGCTGCAGCGGTCGTCACAGCAGCGACTTCCTGACCCGGTGCACCGGATGATGCAACCGCTTCGACCCAAACGCCCTCAACCTTTACATAGTTCACACCTCCGGCAAGGGCGTAGTTGCCCTGGAATACCGCGCCGCCGGCGATGAGGTCGTCAACGGTGTAGGCCGCCACCGTATGCTCGGATACGACGCCGCCGGTGTTGATCGAAAGCGTGACGCTGGACTCGGAGACATCATAAACCTTGTCCAGAATCCCGTTGTTGCCAACGGTATCGAAGAGGACGGAGTTGCCGTCGAGAACATAGTCGATCGTCTTTACGGACACGACGCCCGAGGAATCGCGGACGAAAGAACCGACAACGCTCTTCGTGACGGGCGCAGTTAGATCCGCCTGGAGCCAGTTCTCGCCACTGAAGGAAGCGGCCGTTGCGATGCTCGTCAGCTGTTGCTTGAGCTGTTCGATCTCTTCCTGAATCTTGGCCTTATCGACACCGTCTTCGGTGGCAGCGACGAGCTTGGCGCGAATTTCCTTCACCACCTCGACGGCATTCTCCATCCCGGCGTAGGCCGTGTCGACCTTGGCCGCACC
This sequence comes from Ensifer meliloti, assembly GCF_030064585.1. Taxonomy (NCBI): domain Bacteria; kingdom Pseudomonadati; phylum Pseudomonadota; class Alphaproteobacteria; order Hyphomicrobiales; family Rhizobiaceae; genus Ensifer; species Ensifer meliloti. The sequence goes on along the minus strand of NZ_CP120365.1, from coordinate 2,991,652 downwards.
GAGACCCAGGGCATCCTGAACGGCGGAAAGCGCCATGTTGTCCGATCGCATCGTGGTGGCGATCGACCAATAGGCGGCGTTATCCGAGGCCGTGCCGACGCGGAGGCCCGAGGAAACGCGAGCCTGCGTTTCCTCCATGTTGGAGTCGATGCCGCGGAGCGTCTGGAGTGCAGCCATCGCTGCAACATTGGTGAGAATGCTGGTCATTACGGGCCCCTTTGAATGGCTAGTTGGAAAGGGACATCCCGGCCACCCCGGGGAAACGAACGCGAGGCATCATGCCGTTAACCGCTTCTTCGTCTTGGTTAACCGTTCGTTGCGTTGAGCCCACTTAGCGCGGTTATGGTTAACAAAGGTTAAACGGCTATTCGCCGATGGAACGAGGAAGGGGCCACGCTTGATGAGCGCGGCCCCTTTGAAGGTTCGAACAGGGTGGCAGTCGCTCAATTCGCGACCACCTTTCCGAGTCTGATTAGCGGAAGAGCGTGAGGACGTTTTCCGAAGCCGAGTTGGCGATCGACAGCGACTGGATGGCGAGCTGCTGCTGGGTCTGCAGGGCCTTCAGGCGGGTCGATTCTTCGTTCATGTCCGCGTCGACGAGACGGCCGACGCCCGAATCGATCGAGTCCGAAAGCTTGTTGACGAAATCGCTCTGCAGGTCGATACGCATGGCGATCGAGCCCAGGTCGGCGGCCGCGCTCGTCATGTCCGTCAACGCGGCGTCGACACCGCTGATCAGGGCATCGAGCGCAGCTGCACCCATTCCGACGATGTTGATTCCGGCAACGGACTGCCCGGCCGAAACGTTGGCGGCAGGGGCGTTGCCGACATCGACGACCCAGCTGTCTGCGGTGATGGTACCAGCTGCCGTCGTGGTGGCGGCAAGCTCCTGACCGGTGGCACCGGTTGCGGCCGTTTCAGCCCGAACCCAGACGTTGTCGACCTTGACGTAGCTGTTACCGCCCTGAAGAGCGTAGTTGCCCTGGAATTCCGCGCCGGCCTGGGTAAGGGATTCCAGCGAATAGGCAGCAACCGTGTGCTGGGATGCGACACCGTTCGTGTTGATCGTCAGCGTGACGCTTGCCTGCGAGACGTTGTAGACCTTGTCCAGGATGCCGGTGTTACCCACCGTATCAAACAGAACCGAGTTGGTGTTGAGGCTGTAGTCGACCTTCTTCACGGACACGGCGCCGCTTGCGTCACGGACGAACGAGCCGACGACGCTCTTGGTGACGGCGCCTCCGCTGAGGTCCGCCTGCAGCCAGTTTTCGCCCGAGAACGAAGCGGCCTCGGAAATGCTCGTCAGCTGATCCTTGAGCTGATCGATTTCTTCCTGGATCTTGGCCTTGTCGACGCCGTCTTCGGTAGCGGCAACGAGTTTTTTCTTGATTTCCTTCACGACTTCGATGGCCGATTCCATACCGGAATAGGCGGTATCAACCTTGGCAGCGCCGAGGCCGAGGGCGTCCTGTACGGCCGAAAGGGCCATGTTATCGGAGCGCATGGTGGTCGCGATCGACCAGTAGGCGGCGTTGTCAGCGGCCTGGCCGACGCGCAGACCGGAGGAGACATGCGCCTGCGTCTCTTCCATGTTGGAGCCGATGGTGCGCAGGGTCTGGAGAGCGGCCATTGCCGCAATGTTAGTGAGAATGCTCGTCATGGTTTAGTGCCCCTTGATGGCTGATGAGAAGGGACATTCCGGTTCCACCGGCGAAAGACGGTCAACGTCATGCTTGCTAACCAGCTGTTATTGCTGAAGTTAGCCCGTCCTTTCGATGGGTCTAGATAATCTCAGGTTGGTTAATGAAGCACTAAGCGCGAGAGAGATTTTGCGTAAATTTTTCAACCCATGCGCGTGCGCGCGTGCCATAGCATGTTTAAGAAATGGTGAAGCACGACTTCGCGACGAGACAATGCAAAAAACCGCGCTCGATCTCCGGGCGCGGTTCGAAGGAAGCGGACGCAGGCAAAAGCTTGCCTGCATCCGGCTATTGCATATCTTCTTAGCGGAAGAGCGACAGGACGTTCTGCGAGTCCGAGTTGGCGATCGACAGGGCCTGGATGGCGAGCTGCTGCTGGGTCTGCAGGGCCTTGAGGCGGGTCGACTCCTCGTTCATGTCCGCGTCGACGAGACGGCCGACGCCCGACTCGATCGAGTCCGAGAGCTTGTTGACGAATTCGCTCTGCAGGTCGATGCGCGAGGAGATGGAGCCGAGCGAGGCGGCAGCGCTGGTCATGTCTGTCAAAGCGGCGTCGACACCGCTGATCAGGGCATCGAGCGCAGCTGCACCCATTCCGACGATGTTGATGTTCGCGACCGACTGGCCGGCCGAAACGTTGGCGGCAGGAGCGTTGCCGACATCGACGACCCAGCTGTCTGCAGTGATGGTACCAGCTGCCGTCGTGGTGGCGGCGATTTCTTGACCGGTGGCGCCGGTTGCAGCGGTCTCAGCCCGAACCCAGACGTTTTCGACCTTGACGTAGCTGTTACCGCCCTGAAGAGCATAGTTGCCCTGGAACTCCGCACCGGCTTCGGTGAGGGACTCCAGCGAATAGGCAGCAACCGTATGCTGCGATTCGACGCCGTTGGTGTTGACCGTCAGCGTGACGCTTGCCTGCGAGACGTTGTAGACCTTGTCCAGAATGCCGGTATCGCCGACCGTGTCGAAGAGAACCGAGTTGGCATTGAGGCTGTAATCGACCTTCTTGACGGCTACGGAACCGCTTGCGTCACGGACGAACGAGCCGACGACGCTCTTGGTGACGGCGCCGCCGCTGAGGTCCGCCTGCAGCCAGTTCTCACCGGAGAAGGAAGCCGCGTCGGCGATGCTCGTCAGCTGGTCCTTGAGCTGAGTGATTTCTTCTTGGATCTTGGCCTTGTCGACGCCGTCTTCGGTGGCAGCTACGAGCTTGGCCTTGATTTCCTTAACGACTTCGATCGCCGATTCCATACCGGAATAGGCGGTATCAACCTTGGCGGCGCCGAGGCCGAGGGCGTCCTGGACGGCCGAAAGGGCCTGGTTGTCAGAGCGCATGGTGGTCGCAATCGACCAGTAGGCGGCGTTGTCGGAGGCCGAACCGACGCGAAGGCCGGAGGAGATGCGGCTCTGCGTGTCTTCCATGCTGGAAGAGATCGAGCGCAGCGTCGAAAGCGCGGCCATTGCGGAGTTGTTGGTGAGAATGCTCGTCATATTCGTTGTCCCTACGAAATACTGATTGGGGGGACATACCGGACTGAAAAATCGCTACCGGTCACGACGGTCCGGCATCATGCCACTCGGCTCCGCTCAACTCGTGATGGATACCAAACCCGTCGTGTGAAGACGAAATTCGCAGCCATTCATTGCCAAGTGTTTAACCGGAGAAGATGTGTTCGGGGAGCGGCGCGAAGGTGGTTAATCGCCTGTGAAATCCTATGCTTAACGGATTCTTGCCGGGCCGTCGTGCCTGGCGGCGGGGCCTCAGATAAACGAGCGCACGAGGCTGCCGACGAGCAGGTTCCAGCCGTCGATCAGCACGAAGAACAGGATCTTGAAGGGCAGCGAAATCGCCGTCGGGGGAAGCATCATCATGCCCATCGCCATGGTGATGGTCGCGACGATCAGGTCGATCACGAGGAAGGGCAGCATGATCAGGAAGCCGATCTCGAAGCCTCGGCGGATCTCCGAGATCATGAAGGCCGGAACGACGGCGCGCAGGTCCACCTTCTCGTCGACAACGACGGTCTGGCCCTTCTCCCGGGCGATGTCGATGAAGAGCTGCAGGTCCTTGTCGCGGGTATTGGCCAGCATGAATTCGCGGAAAGGCTCCGACATCCGCTGCATCGCATCCGTCTCGGAGATCTCGTTCTTCAGGAGCGGATCGATGCCGTCGCGCCAGGCGCGGTCGAAGGTCGGCGCCATGACGTAGAAGGTCATGAAGAGCGCGAGCGACACCATGATCATGTTGGAGGGCGTCGTCGCGAGCCCCATGCCTGAGCGCAGGATCGCGAAGGCGATGACGAAGCGCGGGAAGCTCGTCACCATGATCAGGATACCCGGGGCCACCGAAAGAACGGTCAGGAGGCCGAAGGTGCGGATGATCCACGAGGCGACGGAGCCGTCGACCGGCGTATTCAGGATATCGGCGGGGAAGCTCTGAGCCCCGGCAATTCCCGACATCGCCATCATGGCGATTATGAAGGTGGCAAACCGGAGCATCAGCGAATCATTGGATGACGAAGGTGCGGAACATCACATTCGTTACGCGGCCCTCGGAGCGCAGGTCAACCCGCTCCTGGATGTCATCCCGGAGATATTGGAAGCCGCGCGGACCTTGAATCTGCTGCAGCGACACGGTCTTCAGATAGGCTGCAATGTCCTGGTGTATCGTCTCCGCCAGTGCAACGTCGGGAGCTCCATCGAACTGGAGCGCGACCTCGAGGCGAACCCAGTTTTCGGCCGGATAGGCCAGGTTCGTCGTAATGGGATCGAGCTGCACGATGCCGTGTGCCACCTCTGACATTTTCGGTATGTCCTCCTCGCCGGTGGCGTTCGCAGGCAGTTCGGCCGCGGCTTCCGCCTTCTCCGCCGGCGGCGGTGCCAGGAGCATGCCGGCGAGCCAGCCGCCGCCGCCGGCAACGAGGGTCAGCACCGCCACGGCGGCGATGGTCATCAGCCGCGAGGGGGCCTTCGTTTCTTTGCTCTCGATTTCTTCCATCGTGCTTCCGGCCGGTCAGAGGGGCGAGACGAGATCGACGAGTTGCTGACCCCACGGCGGCTGCTGGACCTCCGTCAGGCGGCCGCGGCCGCCATAGGAGATGCGCGCCTCGGCGATGCGGTCGTAGGAGATGACGTTGTCGGCATCCACGTCGCGCGGCCGGACGATGCCTGCGACATTGAGGATGCGTAGCTCGTGGTTGACGCGCACTTCCTGCGAGCCGCTGATCAGCAGGTTGCCGTTTTCGAGGACGCCGGTCACGACCGCGGCGACCAGCAGCCTGAGCTTCTCCGAACGCTCGGTCTTGCCGTCGCCTTCCGTCTTGGTGTTTGAGCCGTATTCGAGATCGCCCGACCAGGCGAAGTCGCTCGTCTGGGATTGTCCGCTGGCGCCGAGATTGAAGCCGCTCGAATTCTTGCGGCTGCGGTCCGTCTCGTTTTCAAAGGAGGCCTTGTCGTCGATACGGATGTCGACCGTCAGTATGTCGCCGATATTGATCGCGCGGGCATCCTTGAAGAGGGCCGCCTGCTGGTCGTTCCAAAGCGAGTACCCGTTCGTGACGTGGCGCGGCTGCTTCGGATACATGGCAAGCTGCGGCGTCTGCGTGTATTGCAGGCCGCTGCCGATCGGGCTCATGGCCGGCGCCCGCCCGATCTCGTTGAAGGCCTGATTCTGGCAACCCGCCAGGAGCCCTGCGGCCAGTACGGCCGTGATGCGCGTTCTCATGATGGCTCCTTGGAGGTATTGGGATCGCTCGCGCTCGAAATGATGTTGGTCAGCACCGCTGCCCTTTCGTCGCTCATTTCGCTCAGGATCAGCGACGACTGGCGCGGCGGCAGGCGCATGACGATCGCGGCCGCGATCTCCGGACGCACCATCTCGAGTTTGCCGGCTGCGGCATCCGGCTTCATCGTCTTGTAGATGTCGACAAGGCCGAGCTCCGCCTGTTTGAGGAAATCGTTGCGGCGCTTAAGCCAGTCCTCGTATTCCGCCCGGCGCGTCTCCAGCGTCGCGATCCGCTCGTCGACATTCGCTCTCAGCTTCTCCAGGTCCTGGCGCTGCAAAACGTAGCGCTGGTCGCGCGCGGCGTCGGCGATATTGGTGCAGAACTTTTCGATTTCGCTCGCCGTCGCGCTGTCGGCCGGCGGCGCCGTGACGTCCTGCGCGAAAGCACCGGGCATCGAAAGCATGAGCGCGGCGGCGGCCGAACCGAGGAGAACGCGGCGCGCCTTGCCGAAAAGACGATCGAAGTTTCCGGTCATTGCAGAACAAGCTCCGCCTGTAGGGCTCCCGCCGATTTGATGCTCTGGAGGATCGCGATGATCCCGTCCGGCTTGACGCCGATGCTGTTCAGGCCCGCCACGAGCGAACGCAGGCTCGAGCCGTTGAGGATGGCGACGGTGCCGCCGTCGGCCTGCGCTTCGATCGTGGTGTTCGGCTCGTAGGCCGTCTCGCCGCGCGAGAAGGGCTCCGGCTGGACGATCGTCGGCGTCTCGCTGACCTGCACCGTCAGCGTGCCGTAGCTGACGGCCACTTCGGCGACGCGGACGTCCTGGCCGATGACGATCGTGCCGGTGCGTTCGTTGATGACGACCCGGGCCGGCGCGTCGGTCTCGATCACCAGGTTTTCCACGTCCGCCATCAAGCGCGCGAGATCAGCCATCTTCGGCTTCTGGACCAGGACGGACTGCGAGTCCAAGGCTTCGGCGATGCGGCCGCCAAATTGCGCCGCGGCATATCTGTTGATCGCCGCGGCCATGCCGACGGCGGTCGAAAAGTCCGGATTGCGCAGCTGCAGCACCAGGTTGAAGCCGTCCTTGAATTTCGACGGCAGTTCCCGCTCGATGATGGCGCCGTTCGGGACACGTCCCGCCGTGGTCACGCCCTGGCTCAATTGGGCGGCTTCACCTTGCGCGTTGAAACCGCTGACGACCACCGAGCCCTGCGCCACGGCATAGATCTGGCCGTCGGCGCCCGACAGCGAGGTCATGACCAGCGTACCGCCGCGCAGCGACGTCGCATCGCCCAACGAACCGACGGTCACGTCGAGCCGGCTGCCTGGGCTCGCGAAAGGCGGCAGCGTGGCGGTGACGAGCACCGCCGCGACATTGCGCGTGCGCGAATCCCCGCCCTGCGTGGAAATGCCGAGGTTCTGCAGCATGGCGCGGATCGACTGATCCGTGAACGGAGAGGAGCGCAGGCTGTCACCGGTGCCCTGCAGGCCGACGACCAGGCCGTAACCGATGAGCTGGTTGTCCCTGCCCGACTGCAGGGACGCGACGTCCTTGATCCGCGAGGCCGCATAGGCGGACGTCAAGGTCGCGGCGAAGACCACCGCGAGCGTCAGCAGCCAGTTGCATGCATTGATCTTCATTTCGCCACCACATGGATCGTGCTGTCCGCCATCACCGTCCCGGAGACGATCACGCCGGTATCGACGTTGCGCACGCGGATCAGATCGCCGACCGCGGCGTCCTGCAGCGGCGAGCCGGCGGCCGTTATCGTCAGACCGCCATTGTTGAAGACGAGGCGAACGGTGGAGCCGCGTTCGACCGCATATTGCTCGCGCAGCGCCGAGGCCAGGATGACACGCCCGGGAAGAAGGGTCCGCTTGGTCACCATGCCGTCGACCTCGTCGATCGAGCGCACATAACCGTCGCGCAGGTCCGGGTTGGTCACGTCGACCACCTCCAGCATGCTCGCATCGAGCTTTTCGCCGGGATAGATCGTCTGCTTCGGAATGACGGCCGTCGGCGGCTCCGCGAGAGCTGCTGCCGGCGAAAGCAGGCAACTCGCCATGGCCGCAAACAGAACGGCACGTGCCGGCTGCGCGCGGCCGCCTGCAACTGCTTTTCCTCCGGGGGATCGGCGAAACATCATGTTTGCCTCCTCTTCCTGTTACCTCAGGTTCTTGCTCACCGTGGCGGCCATTTCGTCCGCGGCCTGGATGATCTTCGAATTCATCTCATAGGCACGCTGGGCCGAGATGAGGTCGGTAATCTCCTTGACCGGATCGACGTTCGAGGATTCCAGGTAATTCTGCTTGACCTGCGCAAAGCCCGGATCGGCCGGCGTGCCGACGATCGGATCCCCGGAGGCCGGCGTCTGACGGAACAGGTTCTCGCCCATCGGCTCGAGACCGGCTTCGTTGACGAAGTTCGCGATCGTCAGCTGGCCGATTTCCTGCAGTTCCGTATCGTTGCCGATCCGCACCATCACCTGGCCCGACGAGGTGAAGACGATCTCGGTCGCGTCCTGCGGCACGGTGACGCCCGGAACCACGGTATAGCCGTCGATGGTCACGAGCTGGCCCGTGGCATTGGTGTTGAAAGCCCCCGAGCGGGTGTAGACCGTCTCGCCATCCGGCGTCTCGATCTGAAACCAGCCGCGGCCGACAAGCGCCAGGTCGTAATCGTTGCCGGTATTGACGAGGCTGCCCTGGATATGAAGGTTGCGCACGGCGGAGGTCTGGACGCCCAGGCCGATGATCGCGCCTTCAGGCACGATCGCCTGGTTGGAGCGGTTCGGGACGCCCTGCGCTCGCTCGGTCTGGTAGAGCAGGTCCGAAAATTCTGCGCGCGCCCGCTTGTAGCCGGTCGTGTTGATGTTCGCGATGTTGTTCGCGATGACTTCGAGATTCAATTGCTGGGCGTTCATGCCCGTGGCGGCGATGGAAAGGGCTTTCATGTCTCTTTTCCTCAGATCTGCATGCGCGCGATTTCGAGATAGGCGGTGACCACCTTGTCGCGGATGGCGATTGCGGTCTGGAGAGACTGCTCGGCGCTCATGACGGCATCTACGACTTCGCGGGTGTTCGCCTCTCCGCGGATCGCCTGCAGCGAAGTGCCCTCCGCCGACTTCATCGAGCGGATGGCGTCCGTGGTCATGTTGCCGAGGACTTCGGCGAAGCTCCCCGCCTGAGGCGCGGCCGTGCCGGCGCCCGGCATGACGAGCGAGGCGGAAGAGGCCGGGCCGGCGCCTTCGGTCTCCCTGATGGTGGAAAACGCGCCGACGGACTGAATTGCATCGATCATTATTGCGAAGCCCTCAACAGGTCGATTGTCTGGGAGATGAGATCGCGAGACTGCTTGATGGTCTGCAGATTGGCCTCGTAGGCACGGTTGGCCTCGCGCATGTCCGCCATCTCGATGAGGATGTTGACGTTCGGCAATTTCACCATGCCTTTCTCGTCGGCGGCCGGATTGCCCGGGTCGAACTCGATGTTGAAATCCGAATCGTCGGTGCCGAGGCGTTCGACCTCGACGAGGGACGCACCGCTTGCCCGGTCGACCTCCGCGGCGAAGCTGATCGTCTTGCGGCGGAAAGGATCGGCGCCGGGGGCGTCGCCGGTCGAGCGGGCATTGGCGATGTTTTCCGAGACGATGCGCAAACGCGTCGATTCCGCCTGCAGACCGGAGGCGGAAACTTTCAGTGCCGAGGTCAATGGATCCATGGTCGCTTACTTCCGTACCGTCATGAGAATCATCCGATGAAAGGACTTCACGAGCCCGGCATTGAGCTCGTAGTCGCGCTTGATCGCGCCGGTCTTCATCAATTCCTCTTCGAGCGCGACCGTATTGCCGGACTGCTGCACGGCGACATCGTCGAGAGCGCTGACTTCGGTCACATGCGCGGCTTCCGGGCTTTCGGTGAAATGGGCGCGGTGGGTCGCGGCCATCTGGATGCCGGTGTTCTGGAGCACGCTTTCGAAGGGCTGAACGTCTTTCGCCCTGTAGTGCGGCGTGTTGGCATTGGCGATGTTGCCCGCCACCACGTTCTGGCGAACGGTCAGCCACTGGGCCTGCCGCGACGCGAGTTCGAAAAGCTGAATCGGTTCCATCAAGAGCTCCTGCTGATGATGGCGAACCTAGGCCGGTAATCTTGCGTGGGACTTGTCGGGGATGCGGAAGAAACTATTTCGGGCGTCTCATAAGGCCCCTCCCCAACCCCTCCCCACAAGGGGGAGGGGCTACTTCTGCCGCACCCTCGCGGCCAGAAAATCAGCCTTTGCGTAATCCGCGAACTTGCGAAATGCTAGGCGCTCGCCGCAGGCGCCTAGCCCCTCCCCCTTGTGGGGAGGGGTTGGGGAGGGGTCTGGACGTACTTCGCCACACCTCGGCAAAGGCGCTACTTCGCCTCGAAGATCTCGCCCTTGGACGTGATCATCACCCAGCGGCCGTCGCGCTCCTCGAAGGTCGCAAGCCGGCTGTTGTCCGGCAACACCGAACCGATACGGACGATATACATGCCGCTCGCGTCCTCGATGAGCGCGCGGCCATTGGCGACGTGCATGAGTTTGAAGCTCTCTTTTCCGGGGAACGGCTGATCGGGAGCCCCCATGTCCGTGCCTTTGGCGGGATCCTGATCGAGCCCCGGCACCGTCGCCGTCGTCAGGCGATCGACCGCGGCGGCGGTCTCCTCGTCCATGTCCGTCATTGCCAGCGGCGACACCGACAGGATCTGCCGGTCCGGGCGCTCCGGCAGATCGCGCGTCGTTCCCTGCCAGAGCGAAGGCATCGAGAATTTCTCCGGATGCAGGTAGACGTACCACGGCAGGAACGTCGCACAGGCAGCCATGGCCAGGCCGATCGCACCGAGTATCTTGTCGATCAGCGGCATCCGGGTTTCGCGGCGGCGTTGGCGCACGATCTCGTCTGCATCGAAGTCCGTCAATTTCATCCCCTTCCGCGCAGGCCGGCGGCGCCCGGCTGATTGCCCATCGCGGCTGCCTTCAGCGCGTTGGCGAGATCCGTGAAAGCGTCGAAGGCAGGCCGTTCGCCGGGCATCTGCTTCAAGACGTCGTAGATGACCGGCACCTGCTTGATCGCCATGTCGAGATCGGCGTCGCCGCCCGGCCTATAGCCGCCGATAAGCCTGAGGTCCCGGGTTTCCTCGAAGCGGTGGATCAAGGACTTCAGCCGGGCAACCAGCTTCTCCTGGTCCGGCGTCCAGGCTTTTCTGGCCAAGCGCGAGATGGAGGCGAGCGGATTGACCGGTGGGTAGCGCCCCTCTTCGGCAAGGCTTCGGTCGAGGACGATGTGCCCGTCGAGAATGCCGCGCGCCGAGTCGGCGACCGGGTCGTTGTGATTGTCGCCATCGACCAGGATCGAAATGATCGCCGTGATCGTGCCCGTTCCCTCGGCGCCGGGCCCGGCCCGCTCGAGCAGCCGCGGCAATTCGGTGAAGACCGAGGCCGGATAGCCGCGGGCGATCGGCGGCTCCCCCGCTGCCGTCGCCACCTCACGGATCGCATGGGCGAAACGGGTGACGCTGTCGACGATGAGCAGCACGTTGTCGCCCTTGTCGCGATAATGTTCGGCAATCGTGACCGCCGTCAGCGGCGCCATTTTTCTCAGCATCGGGCTCTCGTCGCTGGTGGCGACGACGGCGACCGATTTCGAAAGATTGTCGCCCAGCGTGTCCTCGATGAATTCGCGCACTTCGCGGCCGCGCTCGCCGACCAGGGCGATCACCACCTTGTCGAAGGCGTCGGCGCGGGCCAGCATGGAAAGCAGCGTCGATTTGCCGACGCCGGAGCCCGCGAAGATTCCGAGGCGCTGCCCGAGGCAGAGCGGGGAGAAGATGTCTATCGCCCGCACGCCCGTCCTGAAGCCCTGCTCCACCCGCTTGCGCGTCATGGATGGCGGCGCGGTGTTCGCGATCGAGCGGCGGATGTCGCCCTGCAGCAGCGCGCCCAGGCCGTCGATCGGCTCGGCCAGCGCATTGATGGTGCGGCCGCACCAGTTGTCGGTCGGCGCTATGCGGAAGGCGCCCTTGCGGATGACGACGTCATGGATGCCGATCGGGTCCCCCGGTTCGATCGGGCAGACGACCACCCGCTCGGGCTCGACGCGGACGACTTCGCCGAGATGGGTGCCGGTCGTGCTCTTGTGCGCCACGAAGTCCCCGAGCCGGACGTGCCGCGACAGGCCGCTGACCGTGTAATGCCCCGGCGAAATCGTCTGGACATGACCGCCCGGTGCGATGGCAAAGTCGGGATTTGCATAGCGCTCGACCAGCCCGGCGAGCGCCGCGAGCGACGTCGATGTTGCAGTTTTTTCAGCGGCTTCACGTGCCATCCGGCTTTCCGTCCCGTCCCGCCCCAAATTCCGTCGATAGAACCGTCAACGGCTGCCGCCGAGCGTCTCGATAGCCTTATCGAGCGATCCCTCACTGTCGCGCATAAGCGCGGTGACGTTGTCGAAGGCGCGGGTGATCATGATCAGCTGCGACATTTCCTGTATGGCGTTCACGTTCGACTCCTCCAGGAAGCCCTGCATCACGCCGACATCGAACCGGTCAACGACCGGTTCCGGCTGGGCGGCCGGCATAACGGAACTGTTGTCGTAACGCATGAAGCCCTTGCTGAAATCCGCCTCGTAAAGCCCGAGCAGGGCGATCTGGACGCCGTTCTGGTGAATGGCACCATCGGCACCGACGACAATTTCACCGGCACCGCCGTTCAGCTGGATCGGCGCGCCACCGGCGTCGAGCACCGGATAGCCCTTGATGGTCACGAGCTCGCCGGTCTCCGTCAGGGTGAACCGGCCGTCGCGCGTCAGCGCCGGGCCGCCGGGCGTGTCGATCGAGAACCAGGCGTCACCCTTGATGGCGAAATCGAGTGCGGAGCCGGTGCGCGCGAGCGCGCCGGTTTTGGTGCTCAGGAATTCCTCGCCCTCCGAAACATAGGAGACCTTTGTCGGCTTGGTGTCGCCCAGCACCTGGTTGAACTTCACTTCCGTCGCGCGGAAGCCGACCGTGTTGGAGTTGGCAATATTGCCGGCAAGCGTGTTCAGGCGCTTTTCAAGCGCCATCTGCGACGAAAGCGCGACATAGAGACCGGTCTGCAAATCAGCGTCCCCCGAGTTTCAGATTGTTGATGGTCAGGAGCAGGTCGGGAGAAATTCCGTAGCCGCTCGACGCACCGAAAACCGCAAGCGGATCGTAGCCGTCGGAGGAATTGTCGATTTCCCAAAGAGCGGTGAAGCGGTCCAGGAACTCGGCTATTTTCTGAGGGTCCTGGAAATCCTTGAAATCGATCGCCGCCTCGTAGGCCTCAGCCTGGCGATCCACGTCGGCGGCCGCGAATTCGGCCGGCAGCTGCAGGACGGTTCGGACCACACTCGAGAGGGCCTCGTCGGCGATGATTTCGTAGCCATTGGCGATCGTCGGCGCCATGCGCTGGAAATAGAGCGCCAGCCGCACGCCGGTGTTTTCCTCGCCGGCCTTCTGCTCCAGCGTCTGGCGCGTATATTTTTCGGCCACACCCTTCTGCGCCCGCTCGAAGGCAGTGGCGGCTTCGCCGTGCCGGGCGAAATTCAACGACTCGACCAGCGCCTTGTAGCGCCCGTCGGCCAGCTTGTTGGCAAAGGCGTCGTCACTGTCGATGCCTTCGGCGAGCACCTTGCGCATGAAGGCCTTGGCATAGGCCATGTCCTCGAGGCCGTGCGCCTTCATCGCGTAGTTGTAGAGCCGGCTGTCGGCGAAGAAATCGTCGAGCGTTTTGATGCTGCCGATCTTCGACAGGTAGTACTCCGTCTCGCGGGCGACGTCCGGCTGCGCCGAAACGCGTTCCAGCGATTTCGTCAGGTCCGCAGTGATCAGCCTGTAGCTCGTATAGGTCGTCGTCACGATCGGCTCGCCCTGTCGCAATGAAGCGGGATGAGGAAATGTGTCCGGACCGGACGCGATTGCGGTCCGACCCTGGCCAACCCTGCCGGCGTTGGCTTGCGCGAACCTGTCCCGGACGCGGGGTCCCCGCGGCCAGCCTCACGCAAGGATCGAACCCTATTTCATCGGAGGAAATTCACGATCGCGACAGGTATCGGCATGAACATCATCATCGGGCTTCTTGTGACTTTCGGCTGTATCCTCGGCGGCTACATGGCGATGGGCGGCCACCTGGAAGTCCTCAACCAGCCCTTCGAGCTGATGATCATCGGCGGGGCCGGCATCGGCGGCTTCATCATGGCCAACTCGATGAAAGTGGTCAAAGACACCGGCAAGGCACTCGGCGAGGCCTTCAGGCACAAGGTGCCGAAGGAACGCGAATACCTCGACACGCTCGGCGTGCTCTACAGCCTGATGCGCGACCTGAGGACAAAATCCCGCAACGAGATCGAGAGCCACATCGACAATCCGGAAGAGTCTTCGATCTTCCAGTCCGCACCCACCGTCCTGCAGAACAAGGAGCTGACCGCCTTCATCTGCGACTATGTGCGCCTGATCATCATCGGCAACGCCCGCTCGCATGAGATCGAGGCGCTCATGGACGAGGAAATCCAGACGATCACCCACGACAAGATGAAGTGCTACCACGCGATGACGACCATGGGCGATGCTCTGCCTGCGATCGGCATCGTCGCCGCCGTTCTCGGCGTCATCAAGGCAATGGGCGCGATCAGCGAGGCACCGGAGGTGCTGGGCGCCAAGATTGCCGCCGCGCTCGTCGGAACGCTGCTCGGCGTGTTTCTTTCCTATTCGATCGTCGGACCCCTCGTCGCGAACATCAAGTCCGTGCGGGAAAAGCAGAACCGTCTCTATGTCATCGTCAAGCAGACGCTGCTTGCCTATATGAACGGCTCGGTTCCGCAGGTCGCACTCGAATACGGCCGCAAGACCATTTCCGCCTATGAGCGGCCGTCCATCGATGCGGTCGAACAGGAAATGATGAATCCCGGCGGCGGCAGCGAAAGCAAGGCGGCCTGACATGAACACAAGCACCGCATCGAACGTCCATGCATTCGACAGGAGGCTGATCGCGCGCATGACCGGCGCGCTCGGCGATGACAAGGTCATCGGCCGAACCGCTCTCGAGCTGGCGCAGGTCTTCGATGAACTCCTGCCCGGTGTCCTGCAATCGGAGACCGGATGCGACGTCACGATCGCCTATGCGGGCTTCCGGACAGGCCTCCGCAACGATCTCATCGCGGCTCTCGGAGACGGAGTCCTGCTCGGCGATTTTTCACTGCGCAACTGGTGCGCGGACTTCCAGGTCGGCTGCGACAGCCCGGTTCTGATCGCACTCGTCGAGGCTCTGCTCGGGGCCGAACCCACGAGCATAGAGGAGCCTGCGCCGCGCTCTCTGTCGAAGATCGAGATCGATGTCGCCTTGCCGGTATTTCACGGCATCGCCGAGGTCCTGCGCACCGCGGTGAACGCGCCCGGCGGGTTCGAGCCCGTCGTCGGCCGCCCGTACAACAGCGCGGAACGGGCAAAGCCCGATCCGGTGCTCGAAGATGTCTTCGCAGCCTCGATCGACATGACCATAGGCCTCGGGCCGGTGCTCTCCACCTTCTCGGTCATCGTCCCGCAAAGCACGCTCCTCAAGACCCGGATCGTCTCTCGGAAGGGTGCGGGCGAGGACCGGAATGCGAAGACCGAATGGACGGAACAGCTGGAGGAGCAGGTCCGCCGATCGGCCGTCGCGCTCGAGGCCCGCATCCGGCTGGAAAGCCTGACGCTCGACACGCTCAGCCGCCTGCAGGCCGGGGACGTCATCCCTTTCCACGACGGGCAGGATGTCCGCGTGGAGGTGAGCGCCAACGGGCGCGACCTCTATGTCTGCGAGTTCGGCCGTTCCGGATCGCGATACACGGTCCGGGTCAAGGATACCCACGGCTCCGAGCAGGACATCCTTCGCCACATCATGAGTTAATCCGCCCTCGCCCGGCAGAATGCCTGAGGCAAGCTTCAACTGGAATATTCGGCACATGGCACCCAAGAAAGCAGCACCCATCGCAGAACCGGCCGTATTCGCGGCAGATGCCGAGCTCGACCAGGCGATCGACGACCTGCGCGGCGTTCTCAAGAAGGACGGCGAGGCTGACTTCGGGGCAGATTTCGCCGCGGCCGGGCCGCTCGAACAGCCCATGGATTTCGGCAGCGGCTTCGGTTCCACTGACGGTGCTGGATTCGGCGGCGATTTCGCTGCCGGCTTCGGCGGCGGCCTCGCGGAAACCGGGGCAGCCAGCGGCTTCGACGCGGACTCCGGTTTTGCCGGAGGGGATTTCGACGCGGCACCGACTGCCGGTGAAACAGCGCCCGGCAGCGGAATGACCGCCAACATGGACCTGATCATGGACATCCCGATCGATGTCCAGATCGTGCTCGGGACCAGCCGCATGCAGGTCTCCGGTCTCATGGCGCTTACCGAGGGCGCAACGATCGCGCTCGACCGAAAGATCGGCGAACCGGTCGAGATCATGGTCAACGGCCGGGTGATCGGCCGCGGAGAAATCACCGTTCTCGAGGGCGATGTGACCCGCTTCGGCGTCAAGCTCCTGGAGATCAAGGGCACTAAGAAATAGAGCGGGATGAGGAAAGGTGTAAGCGGTTTTCCGCCCGCATCCCGTTTCAACTCACTAGAAGCCCGATGACCGGGCGGGGATGAATCCATGACGGATTTCGGAAGTTTCGAGGCACAGGCTCAGGCGCTTGCACAACCGTTGAGCCAGACGGAAAAGGCGGCCGCGGTGCTGCTCGCCATGGGCAAGTCGATTGCCGGGAAGCTGTTGAAATTCTTCACCCAGAGCGAGCTGCAGGCCATCATCGCCGCGGCACAGTCGCTCAGAGCCGTCCCGCCGCACGAGCTCGAAGCCCTCGTCAACGAGTTCGAGGATCTCTTCACCGAAGGTGCAGGCCTCATGGACAATGCCAAGGCCATGGAGAGCATTCTCGAAGAGGGCCTGACGCCGGACGAGGTGGACGGCCTCCTCGGCCGCCGGGCCACCTTCCAGTCCTACGAGGCGAGCATCTGGGACCGGCTGATGGATTGCGATCCGGTGATCATCGCGCAATTGCTCGCCCGGGAACATCCGCAGACGATCGCCTATGTTCTGTCGATGATGCCGTCGAGCTTCGGCGCCAAGGTGCTGCTGCAGCTTTCCGACAAGCAGCGGCCCGAGATTCTCAACCGTGCCGTCAACATCAAGAACGTCAACCCGAAGGCGGCGGCAATCATCGAGGCGCGGGTGATCGAAATCATCGAAGAGATGGAGGCCGATCGCAACTCGCCCGGCCCGGCGAAGATCGCCGAAGTGATGAACGAACTCGAGAAGCCGCAGGTCGACACGCTGCTCGCCTCGCTCGAAACGATCAGCACCGATTCGGTCAAGAAGGTCCGGCCGAAGATCTTCCTCTTCGACGACATCCTTTTCATGCCGCAGAGGAGCCGCGTGCAGCTCTTCAACGACGTCTCCACCGACGTCATCACCATGGCGCTCAGAGGTTCTGCGGCGGAGTTGCGCGAGTCTATCCTCGCCTCCATCGGCGCCCGCCAGCGGCGCATGATCGAATCGGACCTCGCCGCCGGGGACGCCGGCATCAATCCCCGCGATATCGCGATCGCGAGGCGCTCGATCACGCAGGAGGCGATTCGCCTCTCCGCAAGCGGGCAGCTCGAGCTCAAGGAAAAGGAGCCGGAGGCCGCCTGACGCCTCCAGCCTGCCGGTATATCGCGTTTGGTTTCCGATTTCTGTTGACCCGCGCGGGCTGCCGCACACCCACCCTTGCGCAGGGACCTGTCCGGGTTCACCACAACAGCGTGCGCTTGCGTCTGCTGCCACGATTCCCTCGCGAATTCGGGTCGAGCGGTAACCGGAAGCGTCGTTCAGATTGTCGCCTGCTGAGGAGCTTGCTGGTTCATGGCGGAAGAGCAGGACAAGGACAGTAAAACAGAAGCGCCGTCGGAAAAGAAGATTTCCGACGCGACCGAAAAAGGCAACGTCCCTTTCTCGCGTGAGGTGACCGCTTTCGCCTCGACGCTGGCAATCTACATTTTCGTCGTCTTTTTCCTTTCGGACGGCGCGGCAAACATGGCCGAGGCGCTGAAGGACATTTTCGAGCAGCCGGAAGCCTGGAGGCTCGATACGGCAACGGACGCCGTCGCCCTGATTTCGCATGTCGTTCTGAAATGCGCCGCGCTGGTTCTGCCGGTTTTCATCCTGCTCATCCTCTTCGGCGTCGGATCGTCGATCTTCCAGAACCTGCCGCGGCCGGTCCTCGACCGCATCCAGCCGAAATGGAACCGGGTATCGCCCGCGGCCGGTTTCAAGCGGATCTACGGCGTTCAGGGGCTGGTGGAATTCGGCAAGTCGCTGTTCAAGATAATTGTCGTTTCGATCGTCGTCGTCCTCGTGCTCTGGAACGATTATTTCGCCACGCTCGACATGATGTTCTCCGATCCGGTGACGATCTTCACGACGATGATCTCCGACCTCAAGCAGATCATCATCGTCGTTCTCTTCACCACCGCGACGCTCGCCATCGTCGACCTCTTCTGGACGCGCCATCACTGGTACACAGAGCTCAGGATGACGAGGCAGGAGGTCAAGGACGAGCTGAAGCAATCGCAGGGCGACCCGATCGTCAAATCGCGGCTCAGATCGATGCAGCGCGACCGCGCCCGCAAGCGGATGATCTCCTCGGTTCCGCGCGCAACCCTGATCATTGCCAACCCGACCCACTATGCCGTAGCGCTGCGTTATGTGCGCGAGGAGAGTGACGCGCCGGTCGTCGTGGCTATGGGCAAGGACCTGGTGGCCCTGAAGATCCGCGAAATTGCGGAGAAGAACGGCATCCCCGTCTTCGAGGATCCGCCGCTTGCACGCTCCATGTTTGCACAAGTCTCGGTGGATAGTGTCATTCCACCGGTGTTTTACAAGGCAGTCGCCGAACTGATTCACCGGGTTTATGCAGCTCAGCCGCAACAAAGACGGGTGACATGATCTTGAAAAAGTGCCAATTCTCCGAAGAACGAGAACAGATAGTTGCGGAGGCGATCCGTCCGGTTGCGACCGAATTGCGCCTCATCGATGCTGCGGATTTCATCGCGCTCCTGCGCTTCGAGTCCTATGCGAGCATCGCCGATTTGGTGGAATCGGCGGCAGAGCTCTACTTCCTGCCCGGCACCGTGAACTTCGGCCTCGGCGGCAACTATAATCTCGACTGGGACAGTCGCCCGGAGGTCATCCTCGACCTCGAACTGAAGCCCCGCGGCGTCACGGTCTATGCGCGCCTCGTGCTCGCGGGCGATACGGCCGGCATCGAGATCAGCCACATCAACTTTCAACAGCCCTCGGGCGATCCGGACGAGAATACCGCCTTTCTCGCCAAGAGCCTGGCAGAATCGAAGTTCGTCAAAACCTATCCGCTGCCCCTGGCGAGCTGAGGAGCTGGCTAGCTGATATAGCCGAGGCGGATCGCCTTGGCGATCGCCTGGATCCGGTTGACGGAGTCGAGCTTCGTCGTCGCTGCCCCCAGATAGGCATTCACCGTGTGCACCGAGAGACCCATCTTCTCGGCGATCTCCTCGCTGATATGTCCGTCGCCGGCCATTTGCAGGCAGGCGATTTCGCGATCGCTCAAGGCCTCCGCCTTGAACAGACGCTTCTCGTCGGCGGCCAGGAGGTCTGCCATGATCTGCGCGCTGCGGCCGTGAAGCTCCACGATCTGTTCGCCCGAAGCATCGATGTAGCTTCCGGCGAACATCACATAGCCATTGCCCTGCGCGCCAAGCCGTATCGGAAAGGCGATGCCCGAATAGGGAAGCTTGCGCTCCCTCAGCCGCCGTGTGAACGGGCCGAAATCCGAGACTTCGGCGGTCTGATGCTCGCCCTGACCGTTCCAGAGGACCGGCAGCAACGAAAGATCGAGATGCTGGAGCAGTTCGTCGCCATAGAGCATTATCAGATCACGCGCGTTTTCCTCGCAAGAGGCTCCCCAGTTGTGGAGGACGCAGGTGAGCTTGCGCGTTGCAGGAAGGCCCCTGCCATTCGTTCGCAGAACGGCGAAATTCTTCGCGTTGATCTGCCGTTGCATGGCCTGCAAGCGCGTCACCAGAGTCGCTGCCCGCGCCGCGCGGGCGTTGCGGCCCGACCGGCCGGCGTCGTCGCGATCTTCGGTCGCGAGATAAGCCATCGTCACCGCTCCTAAACCAGATTGTTGCGCACGGCGTGGGCGATCGCTTCCGACCGCGTTCGCGTCGCCGTCTTGCGCATTACGCTGGTGATGTAATTGTTGATCGTGTTGCGGGAGATCCCGAGTATGACGGCGATCTCATCGCTCGTCTTGCCTTCGGCAATCCAGAACAGACATTCGAGCTCGCGCTCGGTCAGTTCGCATTCCCTATCGTGACGCACATCGGCTTTGATCTTGTGACTGGCGACATAGCCGGCAAGCACCGCGATGTCGCGCAGCGACTCCTGGGAGAGGATCACGTCCTCGGGGAAGAGCAGCATCAAGGAGAACCGCGTGCGCCCCACGCTGAAGGTCACGGCGCAATAGCTCCGGCTGACCCCCCGCGGCAAGCCGATATCGTCGGGCATCGTATGGAAGGCCGGCTGCAGTTGGGCGAGGCACTTTTCCAGTTCGGTGATCTTCGCATGGAGCCCGGCGATGATGCCCGAAAGGCGCCGAACGATGTCGAACGGCCAGTCGGAACAGACGACAAAATCAAGTCCGCCGTCCTGCGAGACATCGTGCCGGGCGAGAAGGTAATGGGTTGCGCCGACATACTCCGTCAGCGCTGCCAATCCGTTGCCGAGACCCGCGCCCGAGGCCACTTCCCCAAGCCTTCGGATCAGTTGCTCCCTTGATATTTTGCGTCCATACACCCGCGGCGCAGCGGTCTCCGAAGACCAGACTGCGTCCGACCGCGACATTTCCATGACTTTCAGCCCCCGTGCCGGATTCGACGCCCTGAAATGTCACGCTTGCCCTGTCGTCCCCGACAGCCGGCTTCGCCGGTATTCTTGCCACCAAGCGAGTATCAGGACGCGAATCAATTGCTAAACTGTACATCGCCGCCCCCAAAAAGACAGGGCGTCCAGTTGCGCGGTTACTTGGCAACCTTGCCCTGCGCATTCACGTATGCGTGAGCTGGCGGGCAGCCGGGCGCGCTTCTTTTCCGACCAATTCGCTAATCAAGGCATTGATTATTAACGGCATCCGGCGATCGCTGTGCGTGGCCGTGCAGTTGAAAATCCGTGACATCGGACGGGAGTTCGCCTTTTCGTTGCAGATCAGTTGCTCGCCGGACGCCTCAAAAGCCGGGGAATGTTGCCGGAATGCATCAAATCCTGCCGGGGTCATTGATAGCAACGCCGGAAATGCGGAAAGTCTGTTCACCAAATTATATTCAGCTCTTTGGAAGATATATTTTAATGCAACTCCGGAACCAGCAAACAACGCGGAGTAACGGGCTGCGCAAGCCGCAGCACGGAGAGCGCCGCGTGAATCTAAATTAATTAAAATTTGGTTTAAATTTGCCGACGGCCATCGGACGTGATTCCGGACGCGGGGCGGATTCTTTAGCCAGACTCCTCCGCGTCATCGCCAGCCGGAGCTAGACTCGCCAATACTCCCGGAAGGCCCGCTGCGCCGGCGCGGGCCGGATCGAGGCGCGCCCGCAACGGGCAAGTCCCGCCTGTTGGGCGGGACTTCGTTCCAATTCAGGTTTCCGCCGGCATCTTTCACGCCGCTCGGTCGTCTGCCCATTTTCGCAGTATCTTCGCTGCCCGCTCTTCGCTGATCTCGACCATCCGGGCGAGGCGCCGCTCCGGCCCTTCCTTGACGCGGCGGTTGAAGCCGGCCTCGTCGCCGAGATTGAGCAGGTCGTCGCCGCCGTCGAAGCCGAAGTCGGAGCCGAAGCCCTCCATGAGGGCGCCCCCTGCGCCGGCGCCGGCTGGCGAGAAGTCCGGCAGTTCGAGCCCGGCGGCTTCGCCTTCGAGCTTGCCCGCCTGTCCGCCGAAGCCCAGCTGGCGGGCAAGCGGCCGCATCCCGAACCATACCACCAGGAAGGCGACCGCGACGAAGGCGAGCGCGTTGATGATGCCGCCGAGGTTGCGCGTCAGCATTTCCATGATCCCCGGGCCCGGCACCGCCTGGTCGAGGAGCTGTGTCTCCACGAAATCCATGGCGTTCAGCGTCACGACGTCGCCGCGGCCCGGATCTATCCCGGCGGCGGAGGAAACGATCTTCTGCATCTCCTGGAGATAGGCATCGATTTTCGCCTGATCTGCCGGTTCGCCGGCCATGGCCGCGAGGCGCCCGCGATTGACGACGACCGCGATCGACAGCCGCTCGATCGAATAGCTGTTCTTGACGGTGGCGATCGTCTTGCTGTTGATCTCGTAATTCGTCTGCTCTTCCTTCTTCTCCGCCTCGTCGCTCGACTGCTGACCGGCTCCGCCGCGCGGCGCCGCCTGGGGGACGTTCTGCTGTACCGTGGCGGCATTGTCCGGCTGCTGCTGGCTGGACTTTTGCTCTTCCTTGATCACGCGCGTCGAGCGCTCGACGCGCGATTCCGGATCGAAGACCGTCTCCTGAATCTGCTGCGCATCGGTGTTGAGCCTAGCGGTGACGCTGGTGCGGAAATTGTCCATCCCGAGGAATGGCGCGAGAGCATTGTCGATCTTCTTTTCGAGATCGGACTGGACGTTCTGGACGACGCCGAGTGACTGATTGAGCGCGCTGTTCGACGGGTCGTCGCCGGATGCGAGCAGCTGGCCGGTCGAATCGAGGACGGTGACGTCGTCGACATCGAGGCCCGGCACGGAAGACGCGACCAGATGCCGGATCGAGGACGCGGCGCTACGGCCGACCGTGGCGCTTGCCCGTATCATGACCGAGGCCGTCGGCGTCTGCTCTGCTTTGCGGAAGCTGCCGCGCTCCGGCATGACGATGTGGACGCGTGCGGCGGCAATGCCGGAAATCTGCTGGATCGTGCGGGCGATTTCGCCCTCGAGCGCCCGAACGCGGGTCACTTCCTGCATGAAGGACGTCAGTCCGAGCGAACCGACATTGTCGAAGAGCTCGTAACCGGCATTGGCGCTGCTCGGCAGGCCGCGCTCGGCAAGCAGCAGACGGGCCTTGCCGGTCATGCCGACGGGCACCTGGATGCTGCCGCCGTCGGTGCCGACTTCGAAGTCGACATTGGCCTCCGCAAGCGCAATGCTGATCTGGGTGACGTCGCTGCGTTCGAGACCGACATAGAGCGTCTCGAAGGACGGCCGGTTGACATAGATACCGGCAGCGAGGACGAAGCCGATCGCCACGACGCCAGCCACGGCAAGCGCAATGAGCTTTCCTTGTCCGAGATTGCTCAGATTTTTCGTGAACGTCGAGAATTGATCGAACAGATTCATTCTGTTTCCGCACCCAGTATCGCAAGGCACCCGCTCCGATTATCCGGCCGGTACCCTGCGCAGATCCAACATTCGGGTTTGCTGGAAAAACGGCCTGCGCTCAGCCGTTCTGCATTAGCCGCGAATCTACCAGCCCCGGAAGCGAAGCTAGGCCACGAAACTTGCGCGAACTTGGCGAAGGGCAGGCATAGGCGAACTGTCGCGCAGCGCACCGCTCCGGCCGCGCGGCCGCCCCTCATCCGCCTGCCGGCACCTTCTCCCTCCCCGCAAGCGGGGCGAAGGGACAAGAGGCATGCTCCACATGTCCGCTCTCCCTGCCTGCGGGGAGTGTTACGGTGAGGTGCGGCCGAGCGCCTCAGAAGGCCTCGAAGTCGCCAGCCGCCTTGGTCAGCGGTTGCGAATGCCCATGCCGGAGAATGCCGATGCCGAGCGCCTTCTTCATGTCGGCAAGCTTGACGAGGTTCACCGCGGTGGTGACGTCCACCAGACAGGTGTCGGGAATGGAGGCGGTGATGGTATCGATGAACTCCGCGAGCCCGCGCGTCTTCTGCACCGCGAGGTCGATGCCCTGCAGCACCATGATCCTGTCCGCGCCGGCGCCGTCATCGCTCATGAGTTGAGGCTCTATGCGCTCGATCAGATAGGCGACGTCGTGGAGCTCCGTGACGACGCGCATCAGCACGTCCGGCAGCGATTCTTCCGCGTGAGGCTGGTTGTGGTCTTTCTGCATTGTTCCTCACATGGCCTCGGCCGGTATGATCAGAAGAATTCGATGGGGCTTTCGGCCGGCTTCGGCACGGCGGGCCTCTGGTCCATCTGAAGCGCCCGCTGTGCCTCGACGCCTGTCAGGGCATATTGGCGCGCGCGCCCGGACGACGGCCAGTATTCGAGCTTGCGCCCGTGGTCGCCGCCGGTGCTTTCGCCGACGATTCGGATACCCTCGTCCATCAGGAACTGGCGTGCGAAGGCGGCATTCTGCTCGCCGACGTTCGAGAAACGCGCAATCGTCCTGGCGCCGCCGAAGATTTTCGCCTCCAGCCGGTCGCGGCGCGCCCCCTGCTTCAGAAGGCCGTTGATGAGAAGCTCCATCAGGTGCACGCCGTAGCGCGTGGCGTCCGCGCCGGAACTCGGCGACGTCGCCGAACCCGGCAGCAGGAAGTGATTCATGCCGCCGACGCCGGCCGCCGGATCGCGCATGCAGGCGGCCACGCAGGAACCGAGAATGGTCGAAAGCACGATATCCGGATCGTTGACGACCTTGAACTCGCCCTGAATGACATGGACGCGCCTCCCGGCAGCCTCGGTGTTCATTTCAGCGCCCCGAACACGGCCTCGATCGCGGCTTTCATCTTTTCGATCGTGAACGGCTTTGCCAGCACGTTGTTGGCGCCGAGCGCAGCCGCCTTCTGCACCAGCGCGCGGTCGCCCTGTGCCGTCAGAATGATGAAGGCCGCCTTCTTGGTGGCGGGGTTTGCACGCACCGCCTGGAGCAGGCCCAACCCATCCATTTTCGGCATGTTGAAATCGGAGATCACTAGATGATGGGGATTCTGAGCCATGATCTTCATGCCCTGCTCCCCGTCACCGGCCGCGGTGATCTGCTTGAAGCCGAGCTGCTGCAGTGCGTCGCCCAGGAGCAGACGGCTCGTGACCTGATCGTCGACGATCAGAACTTTTATCTTTTCGGCGAGAGACATTATTCGATTCCTTCTTTTCGGGCAGCCGCCGTCTTCAAAATCTCCTCCCCGATCGATCCGAGGGGGAGCTGCGTTTCGACCGCGCCCAATTCATAGGCGACGCGCGGCATGCCGTAGACGACACAGGTCTTTTCGTTCTGACCGAAGGTGCGTGCTCCGGCATGCCGCAATTTCAGGAGACCGGCGGCGCCATCGCGGCCCATTCCGGTGAGAATCACCCCGATGGCGTTCCGGCCCGCCAGTTCGGCGACGGAATCGAACAGCACGTCGACCGAAGGACGATGTCCGTTGACCGGCGGATGATCCACCAGTCGGCAGCAGGGTGCTGCGGCATTATGGACCTCAAGATGGCGTTCGCCGCCGGGCGCCAGATAGACCCTGCCGACCTCGAGCCGCGCGCCATCCGTCGCCTCCTGGACCGTCGGGGCGCAAAGCCGGTTCAGCCGTTCGGCGAAGCTCTTGGTGAAGGTGTGCGGCATGTGCTGCGTGATCACCGTCGGCGGGCAATTCGCCGGGAACTTCTGCAAGACCGTGATCAGCGCCTCGACCCCGCCGGTCGAGGCTCCGATCGCGACGATCTTGCGCCCTGCCCGGTAGTCGGAAACGGCTGTCACCGCCGGCGCGGCCGCCCTGTTGCTGGTGATCATGGACTTGCGCTGCGAACGCGCGGCCGCCTTGACCTTTTCGGCGAGATCGCGGAACGGATGCGTATCCCCCGGCTGGGGCTTGCCGACGCAGTCGAAGGCGCCGATCTCGAGCGCGGCGATCGTCGCTTCGGCGCCCCTATGGGTCAGCGTCGAGACCATGATCACCGGCATGGGCCTCAGCCGCATGATCTTGTCGAGGAATTCGAGGCCGTTCATGTTCGGCATCTCGATGTCGAGGGTCACGACATCGGGGTCGAGCTGCTTGATCGCCTGACGCGCCTCGAGCGCGTCGGCAGCCTGTCCGACGACGGAGATATCAGGGTCGGCATTGAGCACGGCGGAGATGAGGCCGCGCATGGTGGCCGAGTCGTCGACGACGAGAACACGTGCGGGAGCGCTCATGCCCGGCCCCCGTGGAACTTGCCGGTATGGCGATAGGTCGTGATGCCGATATTGTCGAACAGCGCCTTGGCATCCCCCGACACACGTTCCGAGTGGCCGATATAGAGGTGCCCGCCATTGTCCAGCACGCCGGCGAAGCGCGACCAGATCTTCATCTGCGTCGGCTCGTCGAAATAGATCACGACATTGCGGCAGAAGATCACGTCGAACGGCCCCTTGATCGGCCACTGCGCCATGAGGTTGAGTTCGTTGAAGGTGATCAGCCGCTTGACGCGATCGTCGACCTGCCACTTGCGGCGGCCGCCCGCTTCGACCTCGCTGAACCATTGCTTGCGCATGGCAGGGTTCACCGTCTCGAGCGCCGTCGCATCGTAGGCGCCGGCCCGCGCCAGCGCCAGGATCTTCGGGTCGATATCGGTCGCGAGGATGCGGAAGTCGTAGTCCGCAGCATTGGGCAGCAAAGACAACACCGTCAGCGCGATCGAATAGGGCTCCTGGCCATCCGAACACGCCGCAGACCAGATGCGGACGCGACCGCCGTTCTTCGCGCGGGCGATAAGACCAGGCAGAACGTCTGTTTTCAGGTGCTCGAAATGATGGTTCTCGCGGAAAAAGCGGGTGAAATTCGTCGTGAGATGCGAAAGCATGTCGCGGCGCGCCGCCGCACCGGCAGGCGAAGCGACGAGCTGGCAGTAGTCGCGGAACCCCTTCAGTCCGAGATTGCGGATATGCTTCGAAAGCCGCGAATAGACGAGCGATGCCTTGGATTCGTTGAGATAGATGCCGGCATCCGCGTAGATCATCGCGGCGATCTCGGTGAGATCGCGGCGGGTCAGCGGATATTCTCCGCTCGCGAGACATTCGTCCGGATACGGCCTCTGATCGATGTTGGCCTGGACCCTCATGCCGCCTCCCTTTCCTCGCTCGGGAAGACCGAGTCGAGCTCTACGAGGCAGATCATGCGCCCCTCTATCGCCAACACGCCGCGTGCGAAACTCCGCTCGAAATCGGACGCGATGTCCGGCGTCGGCTGAATATCGCGATCGGAGACGGTGAGAATGTCGGAAACGGCGTCGACCAGCAGGCCGACCACCCTGCTCTTGACCTGCGCGACGATGATCACGTGCCGAACCGTCGGCTCGGCCGCCTTCATGCCCAGCCGGGCGGAGAAATCGACGATCGGCAGCACGGCGCCGCGCAGATTGATGACGCCGAGCACGTAGGCGGGCGCATGCGGCATCGGGGTCGCCGGCGTCCATCCGCGAATTTCGCGCACCGCCATGATGTTGACGCAGAATTCCTGGTCGCCGACGCGGAAGGCGATCAGCTCCCGTCCGCCATTGGTCAGATGTTTTGCGGCATTGGTCATGGGAATTATCCGGCTGCAGCAAGAGACATTTCAGGTTTCAGGGATTGCCCGCGCGACGCAGCGACGATGGCGTCTACATCGAGGATGAGTGCCACGCGCCCGTCGCCGAGAATTGTGGCCGCCGCAATGCCGGGCACATGCGTGTAGTTGGCTTCGAGGCTCTTGATTACCACCTGCCGCTGGCCCTGGATGGCATCGACCATCAACGCGCGCTGGCCGCCGCCTTCGGATTCGACGAGAAGCGCCACGCCTTCGACCGGGTTGGCCTGTGCCCCGCGGAAGTTCAGGATGCGGCCCACGTCTACGAGCGGGCAGAAGGAGTCGCGGATCGAGATCAGCCGCTGGCTGGAACCGAAGCTGTGGATCGCAGAGGCCTCCGGCTGCAGCGTCTCGACGATTGCCGTCAGCGGCACGACGAGCGTCTGGTTGGCGACGGTCACCACCATGCCGTCGAGGACGGCGAGCGTCAGCGGCAGGCTCATGGTGAAGATCGAGCCCTGGCCCGGCTTCGAAGAGATGTTGATGCGGCCGCCGAGTGCCTGGATGGAGCGCTTGACGACATCCATGCCGACACCACGGCCGGAAATGTCGGAGATCTTGTCGGCTGTGGAGAAACCAGCGTGGAAGATCAGGTTGTCGACCTCCTCGTCCGAAAGGTTTGCGTCCGCCGCAATGAGATCGTTGTCGATCGCCTTCTGGCGCACCTTCTCGCGATTGATGCCGGCGCCGTCGTCGGCAAGCTCGATGACGATGCGGCCGGAGCGGTGCTTGGCCGTGAGCCGCACGGTTCCTTCCGGGTTCTTGCCCGCGGCAACCCGCTTTTCGGGCGTTTCGAGGCCGTGATCGACCGCGTTGCGGATCATGTGCGTGAGCGGCTCGGCAAGCTTGTCGATGACCGTCTTGTCGACTTCCGTATTTTCACCCTCGGTGATGAGACGGACGGACTTGCCGGTCATGTCGGCGATTTCGCGGACGATGCGGGACATGCGCTGGAAGACCGGCTTGACGGGCTGCGCGCGGATCGCCATGACACTGTCCTGGATTTCGCGCGTAAGCTGCTGCAGTTCCTCCAGGCCCATATTGATCGACGACGTGCCGTTGGTGTCGTTTTCGATCACGCTCTGCGACAGCATCGCCTGGTTGATGACGAGTTCGCCGACGAGGTTGATCAGGCGGTCGACACGATCGAGATCGACACGAATGGTCGGGGTCGCGGCGGAAGCGGCCTGCTGGGCGGCAGCCTGTGCCGCCGATGCCGATTGGGAATTGCGGGCATTCTCCGGGGAGACGCGAGCCGTGGACTGCGCCATTTGCAGGACGTTGCTCGCCGTCTGCGCCGCCGCGACGGCCGCATTCCGGGAGTCGCCCTCGCTGGCGGCGGCCCGGTCCTCTTCCCCGGCAGGCGCCTGGGCTTCGTCCTCGAGGATCGAAAGATCGAAGGGGACGGGCTGCATCGGCAGGTCTTCGTCCATCCCGACCGTACCGCCGGCGAGCGCGACGTCGAGCTCGCAATCCCACTCGGCGAATTCGAACACGGAGCGGATCGCCTCTTCGCCCTTGTCGGTTTTGAGCGAAATCTTCCAGGAGAAATACGCCTCCTCCGGATTCATCCGGTCCAGCGGCGGCAGAGTGTCCATATTGCAATGGATGCTCATTTCGCCGAGACGCGAGAGATCGCGCAGGAGCAGCGTGGCGTCATTGCCCTTGGAATAAAGATCCGACTTGGGCTTGAAGACGATCTCATAGGTGGACGGTTCGATCGTCGGCTCGTCGCCTGTCTCGAAATCGTCGAAGGAGAAGGCAACGGGCTGGAAGCCTTCCTCGTTGACGACCGGAGCAGCCGGGGCAACGCCGGCCGGCGTCGTTTTCGGCGCGGACTCGGCGGCGGCTTGCGGCAGTTCGCCGTTGGCGAGCGCTTCGAGTTCCTTGATCAGTTGCCGGCTGCGCGCCTCGTCGACGCCGCCGCCGTCACGGGCGGCGTTGGTGAGATCGGCAAGCACGTCCGCCGATCTCAGCATGACTTTCAGGACGTCCTGATTGGGTTCCAGCCTGTTGGATCGAACGCAGTCGAGCGTCGTCTCGAACACATGCGCGAAGGAGACGAGATCGTCGAGCCCGAAGGCGCCGGCGCCGCCCTTGATGGAATGGACCGCACGGAAAACGGCATTCACCGTTTCCGGATCGCGATCGCCGTCATTGAGCTTGAGGAGACCCGATTCCAGTTCCGCGAGTTGCTCCTCGCATTCCTGGAAGAAAATCTCTTTGATTTCGTTCATATCCATTGGATGGCTGTCCCCGGATTTCAGGCCGTTACGCGCTCGATGGCATCGATCAGCTTGGTCGGGTCGAACGGTTTGACGATCCAGCCGGTGGCGCCCGCCTGCCGCGCGCGGTTCTTCTTCTCCGCATCGCTCTCGGTGGTCAGCACGAGGATCGGCACCGCACGGTAGCGATCGTTCTTGCGCACACCCTCGATGAAGCCGAAGCCGTCGAGGCGCGGCATGTTGATGTCCGTTACGATCACGTCGGGATTGGCCGTATCGAGCTTCTCGAGGCCCTCGACGCCATCCTCCGCCTGGATCGTTTCGAATCCGGCATTGTTGAGGGTGACGAGAAGCATGTTCCGGATCGTCCGGGAGTCGTCGACAGTCAGAACTCTCTTCTTCATTGCTCAAATCTCCTTTGCCATCAGGGGACCGATGTCCGCCCCGATGAGCTGTGTCGTCTTGATGAAAGCGTCGGACACCTCGGCAAAGGTGAAAGACAGGCGATCCGCTTCCCAGCTTCTCGCGGCGGCCATGAGCACCTGGACACAAAGCGTCCCAACGCGCTCGACCGCGGACGCGTCGATCGCCACGGCGCCGCCTTTCAGTGCCAGGAGCCTTTCATGCAGCACCGTTGCCTCGTTCAGGTCCAAAACCGGAGCGAGCATCAGCGTGTTTCGTGCGGAGTTTCTGCTGGCCATTTTTCCCTCGCTTGAAATGCTCTACCTAGCGCCGCCATCCGGCCAGATGACGTTCGGACGTGACTTCGCCGAACGGGCTCGTGGTCTCGTCTTCCGGCGCCTCTATCCTCATCCGCGGGGCGAAGCTCGCGGCCGATCTCGCCTGACGGTCGAGATGAAAGCGACGGATGGTCTCGCCCAGTTCCACGATGACGCCGTGAAGATCGTCGGTCGACGCGAGGGCCGCGCCCGCGAGTGCGGCGCTTCGGTTCATCGCCTGCGCGACCCCGCCGATCTCCGAGGTTGCGGAGGCGAGATCGTTCACCTGACATTCCGCCTCGCGGGCAATGCCGGTGACGGCCTCGTTTATGGAGACTACCTGTTCGGCGATGCTGCTGATCGCGTGCTGGGTCCGGCCGACGATCTCGACGCCGGCCACGACCTGTCCCTTGGTTCCGGTCACGAGTTGCTTGATCTCGCGCGCCGCTTCGCCGGAGCGTTGCGCGAGCGCACGCACCTCCTGTGCGACGACCGCGAAACCGCGGCCGCTTTCGCCGGCCCGTGCGGCTTCGATGCCCGCATTGAGCGCCAGGAGATTGGTCTGGAAGGCGATCTCGTCGATCACGCCGATGATCTGACCGATTTTCTCGGCAGAAGCCTCGATGTCGGCCATGGCCGAGATCGCCTGGCCGGCGATCTCGCCGCTGCGCTCCACCGCGATGCGGGTTCGGCTTGCCTGGGCCTCGGTCTCGCCGATCCGGATCGAACCGGTGCGGATCCGCTCGGTTACGGTGCCGAGGCTCACGAGATGCTGGTCGATGGCTTTCGCTTCTGCGCCGGCATTGCCTGAGAATTCGGCCGCACTGCCGCGCAGGTCCGAGACGATGGCCTCGGCCGCCGTGGCGCGTTTGTCGGCCGCGAGCAGCGCATCCCTGATCTGGCCCAATGCCGTGTTGAGGCCCGCCACGATCGGCTGGTAGGTATCCGGCGCATCTTCCGGAAGACGCGCGGTCAGGTCGCCCTCCCCCAGAGCCCGAAGAAAATCCGCGAAGAGTGTCTTCAACTCGCTTTCGTCGTCCCGGCGCTGCTCCGAAAGCTGGCGCTGGTGCTGCTGGCGCAGCGCGTTGAAACGCAGCGAAACCGCAATTTCCGTGTCGACGAAAGCGGCGCGCACGAGAGCGGCGACGAGGTCGCGGAGTTCCCTCCTGCGTGCCTTGCCGAGAGAGAGGATCGATTTCGGCCAGGCATCCTCGATCGCACCGAGGATAAGGTGCTCGAGCACGATCGCGTGGCTGGCGATCTGCCAGCGCGGGTCGAGACCCATGCGACTTTCGGTATCGGCAAGCACCTTCACGCGCTCGGCATAGAGCCCGTCGAAACGGGCGTCCGTGAGCACGTTCCAGTGCGACGACTGAAGATCGTGCAGGCGGTCGATCTGGCGGTCGCTGTCGAAGTGGCGCGCCGCATCGGGGCTCGCCTGCAGGCGGTGCGAGAGGGCTCGCAGCGCCAGTTCGATGCGTGGCGAAAGAGCCTGGCGGTGATCGCGCAGCAGCGCGCAGGCATCCTCGTCGAGACCGGCAAAGCGCAGGCGTTCCAGCAGGCTGCCCGCCTGGCCCTTTCTCGCCTGTTCTGACGCTTCCTGTTTCACGCTGGTCCCCGGCTGCTGATGCGTCCCGCATTCGAAATCCGCTGGGGAAGGGTCGCCGCCGGCGGCCGGTCACGCCCACCCGATGAGAGCAGCGCGCCCGGAAGCGCCCGCCATCGTCCGTCCCACAGTGATTTCAGTGAAAGTGGATACCGGACCGAAACCGGTACGGCGGTGCGGCATCATGCCTTGAGGAGAAGTCGAGACTTCCTATTCCGACGTGTTGGACCATGTTTATGGTTAATTCCTTGCTTGAAAGTTAATGCCTCCTGCCTCTTAACCGGAATCGCTAAAATTCAACCGGAGCTTTGCCGTCCACTATCGATGCAACGTTTTCTTTGAACGCAGCCACAGGTTTTCAATGATGAGAGTTTAGAATTGCGGATCTACTTGCCGTTCAGTATCGAAGCATACAGCGCCATGCGTCTCTCATCGGACGGGCAGAGGTCGCTAGAGCATTTGAAGTGCTGCATGTTTCTTGTGTCGTCTGCGATTCAAAACATGCAGGTGTAATGGCGCGAAATACGCGTTGAGTAGCATCTTCAGGCACAGGGCGGCATCATGACGGTGCACCACGGGACGTGAACAATGATTGTTCTTGGAATAGGCGCCATCATCACCGCAACGCTCGCAATGGCGGCGATATCGATCGTCGTCAATCTTGAGCACGGCCGCGCAACGAGCAGAACTTCCGTCTTCTGAGATTCCTTTACGGATCGCTCCGGACATGCGCGGCAGTGCGCCGGCGCCATGCCTCGGCATAAGCCGCATAGGCGTCCGGCTTGGCGGCCGGTATCGCCTCGGCCCCCGTCCTGACGCGGGCGCCCGCGACGAGGCAGGCGGCGCCGAGGCTCGTTCCCGTGCTGTTCAGCCTGTTGGCGAGCACCGGCCGGCCGGTGGCGGCCGCAAGCATCCTCAGATAGGCGTCGTTCAAGGCAAACGGCCCCTCGACCAGGATCTCGCCCCTTGCGCCGATCAGATCGAGGCAGGTCGCCGTCATCAGTGCAAGATGAAAGGAGACGACCGCGAGCCGTTCGGCGGGAGCGAGCTTGTCTTCGTCCGCCGTCCAATGGGGCCTCGCAGCCGGAAACGGCCCTGAACCACCCGGCAGCGACGGCAGCAGCATATGCCCTTGCTCCAGGACACTCGCTTCCGCCTCCGGCGAGGCCGTCGGCGGATCGTCGCCGATCAGCAGGGAATAGGCGCGCCCGCCCATGAAGCGGGCCGAAGGCACCGGATCGCCGAGTGCGTTGACGTTGATGAGCGTGTCGCGCCGCTCGTCGAGTTTCACGGGCTCGGCGCCGACCGCGAGCATCACGACCCAGGTCCCGGTCGAGGCTACGGAGAATGGCGCCTGGCGCGTAATGAGATGCGGCAGCAACGAAGCGTTGGAATCGTGAATGCCGCAGTGGACCGGCGTTTCCGGTGGCAGACCGGTCTCATCCGCAACCTGCCGAAGCAAGGGACCAAGCACGTCGCCCGCCCTTCGCACCGGCGCAAAGAGATGGCGCCAGCCCTGCTCGTCGACCATCGACGAGAAGGTTGCCGCCTTCGGGTTCCAGAGATCGGTGTGGCAGCCGAGCGAGGTCAACTCGTTCGTCCTGACCCCCGTCAAGCGGTAGGACCAATATTGCGCATAGGTGAGGATCGTCGCGACGCGGGCGAAATGCTCCGGAAACATGCGCTGCTGCCAGAAGAGCTGAGCGCCGACATTGAGCCCCATCGGCAGGCGAGCCGAACCGGTCTCCGTGAAGGGAGGGCGCGCCTTCTCATATTCCTCCGCGAGCGCATCCGGCCCGGTGAATTCATAGTCCAGAACCGGCAAGGCGAGTTCGCCCGCTTCGTCGAGCAGCACGGCGGTCGCGCCGTGCGTGGTCACCGAAATCGCATCCACCGGGTGCTCGCGGTGAAGCGCCGCTAGACTGTCAAGAACGAAACGCCAAAGGCGCTCGGTGTCGAAATGCGGGTAGGGCCCGTCGTCGCTCACGCCATTGCCGGACTTGCGCACGGCGATTTCCTCGAAGCGCTCGAGATCGACCAGTGCGACCTTGGCGTTTGTCTTGCCGATATCGATGACGGCGACGGTTTTCATCATCATTTGAGGTGGAAGACGGTTTTGAGCGGCACGGCGACCGGCTCGTTGTCGGCGCGGGTCTCCATGATATCGGCCATATGGGCCCACCATTTCCGCATCACCGGATGCGACGGCAGGTCGCCCATCCTGTGATCGTCCGACCGCCAGAGCACGCCGAAAAGCAGGCAGTTCTCCTCATCGAGGTGGATCGAATAATCGGAGACACCGGCGTCCTTCAGGAGCGTGACCAGCTCCGGCCAGATCGCGTCGTGACGCGCCTGGTATTCGGCGGCCTTGCCGGGATGGAGCCGCATGCGGAAGGCATATTTTTCCATGACTTGCATCTCAATGAACGGGACGGCGGCGGGCGCGCTGCCAGAGGATCGGCAGCGCGATCACCGAAATCAGGAGCAGGCCGATGAAGATCGACATGACGATGCCGGGCACGTTCAGGAGGCCGAAGCCGAAGGTGACCATGCCCATGATCAGCGCCGCCAGAACGACGCCGGGTATCGTGCCGGAGCCGCCGAGGATATTGACGCCGCCGAGCACCACCATGGTCACGACCTCGAGCTCCCAGCCGAGCGCGATCGAGGGCCGTGTGGAGCCGAGCCGCGAAGTGAGGCAGACGGAGGCGAGCCCGGCCATGAGGCCGGTCAGCAGGAAGAGCGTGAACTTGACCCGCCCGACCCGAACGCCGGAAAAGAGTGCAGCCGTCTGGTTGTTGCCGATGGCATAGACGGCACGGCCGAAATTCGTCCTGTGCAGCAGGACTCCGTAAATGACGGCGAGCACGACGAAGAGCGTGAACTCGAAGGAGAAAACCCACCAGACATAGCCCTGGCCGAACCAGGCGAAGCTCTCGGGATAGCCGGTAAAGGCCTGGTCGCCGAGCACGATGAAGGACAGGCCGCGAAACAGGCTCATGGTGCCGATCGTCACCACGATCGACGGCAGGCCGAGGCCCGTGATCAGGAGCCCGTTGACGAGACCGCAGAGGAGACCGACGCCAAGGCCGATCGCGACGAGCGCCGGCGTGTCGAAACCGAGTTGCACGGCATAGCCCATGGCGGTCGAGGCAAGGGCGATGATGGAAGCGACCGAGAGGTCGATCTCGCCGGAGATGATCACCAGCGCCATGGCGAAGGCGATCATCGCCTTCTCGGTGAAGTTGAACGTAGCGTCGGAGAGGTTCCACGGATCGAGGAAATAGGGCGACGCCAGCGAATTGCCGAGGAAGATCACGATGGCGACCACGAAGAGCAGCGCTTCCCAGCTCTTTAGAAGGCGAGCGCCGCCTCCTTGCAGGCGATCGGGAATGTTGCGGGGAGAAATTTGCGCGTCCGCCATCAGACCGCCTCCGCTTTCTTGAGAATGACCCTGCCCTTGCGCCGCTCGGCGCGGGCGTTGACGGCGACCGCGATGATGATGACCGTTCCGGATATCGCCAGTTGCGCGAAGGGCGAGATATTGATGACCGGCAGAGCGTTCTTGATCACGCCGAGGAAGAGCGCTCCGAGGACCGCGCCCGCCACCGAGCCGATGCCGCCGGCAATCGAAATGCCGCCGATGACGCAGGCCGCGATGATGTCGAGCTCGAAGCCGGCCGCGATGTCCACATAGGCGACCGCATAGCGCGATACCCAGAGGTAGCCCGACAGACCCGCAAGCGCGCCCGAGAGACAATAGGCGAAGAAGCGCGTACGTCCGACATCGATGCCGGTGTAGACGGCTGCGTGCGGATTGCCGCCGACGGCATAGAAGGCGCGCCCGAGCGGCGTGCGACCCATGACCAGGAACATCAGCGCGACCATGACGAGCGAGAGCCAGGAAAGCACCGGCATGCCGGCCACATCCAGCCGCGGCAGCGCCTTGAAGGCGTCGCTCATCTCATGGGCATTGATCCACTTGCCGTTCGTCAGCACGAAGATGAGGCCGCGATAGATCGTCAGCGTCCCGAGCGTGACGACGATCGGGGGAATATTGAGCTTCCAGACCAACGTGCCGTTGATCGCCCCGAGGAAGCCGCCCAGCGCCATGACGGCGACAATGATGAGCGGTATCGGCAAGCCGGGAAAGGCGTTGTTCAACATGGCCGCGACCATGCCGCAGAGCGCGAGGTTCGCCGCCATCGACAAATCGATGCAGCGGGTGAGAATGACGGCCATCTGCCCGAGCGCCAGGATGACGAGGATAGAGGTGTCGCTATAGACGCGCGCGAGATTGGACGGAGCCACGAAAGCCGGAAAGCGCAAGGCGATCAGGGCAAGCAGCACGGCAATCGCGACGACGAGCAGGATTTCTCGGTTCTTGAGGAGCCTGGCCATCATGCGGCCCTCCCATCGGCTTGCGTTTCGATGCCTGCGGCGGCCCGCACCAGCTTCTCAGCGGTCAGTTCAGACCGCTCGTATCTTCCGGCGACGCGCCCCTCGCGCATGACGATGACGCGGTCAGACATCCCCATGATCTCGGGAATTTCCGAGGACACCATGATGACGCTCAAGCCTTGCGCCGCAAGCTCGCTCATGAAGGCATGAACGGCGGCCTTGGAGCCGATGTCGATGCCCTTGGTCGGCTCGTCGAGGATGATGACCTTCGGCCGGGTCGCGAGCCACTTGGCGATGACCACCTTCTGCTGGTTGCCGCCGGAAAGCGTGCCGACGTCCTGATCGAGCGCGGCGGCCCGCAGATCGAGGCGGGAGGTGTATTCGCGCGCCAGCGCGAATTCCTCGGCAAGCCGCAGGAAGCCCGAGCGCGAGGTGTGTGAAAGCGAGGGCAGCGTCACATTCTGGAAGATCGGCATGCCGATGATCGCCCCCTGCCGTCCGCGCTCTTCCGGCACATAGACGATGCCTGCGCGGATCGCCTCCGCCGGGCTGCGGATGACCAGCACCTCGCCATCGAGCTTCACGGCACCGGCGGACGGCCGGGTGATGCCGATCAGCGACTGCATGAATTCCGAACGCCCGGCGCCGACCAGGCCATAGAAACCCAGGATCTCGCCGCGCCTGAGTTCGAAGTTGATGTCCTCGAATTCGGTCGGGTGGCGATAACCGGAAACGGTAAGCACCGGCTGACCGATGGTCACCTCCTTCTTCGGATAGACGGAGCCGACGGCGCGGCCGACCATCATGCGGACGAGATCGTCCTGGCTGACGTCGGCGATCAGCCCTTCGCCGATCATCGCCCCGTCGCGAAAGACGGTATAGCGGTCTGCGATGCGGAAGATCTCATCGAATTTGTGGCTGATGAACAGGACAGCCTTGCCGTCGGCCTTGAGCCGTTCGATCAGATCGTAGAGCTCGTGAATTTCCTTGTGCGACAGCGCGGCCGTCGGCTCGTCCATGATGACGACGCGCGCATCGACCGAGAGCGCCCGGGCGATCGCGACCAGATGCTTCTTGGCGATGCCGAGATCGCGCAGGCGGATCGTCGGGTCGAAATCGGCGCCCGCGCGGCGTAACAGGGCCTGAGCGTCGGCGTTGAGCTGCTTCCAGTCGATGAGGCCGAAGCGGTTGCGCGGTGCGTGGCCGAGAAAGATGTTTTCCGCGACGGAGAGCTCGTCGAAGAGCACCGTCTCCTGATGAATCGCCGTGACCCCGGCGCGGGACGCCGCAAGGGCGGTCGGAAAGGTGGTCTCCGTGTCGCCGAGCCGGATGGTGCCCGCATCAGGCTGATAGATGCCGGTCAGTATCTTGACGAGCGTCGACTTGCCGGCGCCGTTTTCGCCGACGAGCGCCGTCACCGAGCCGGGATAGAGAGCGAGCGAGACATCGGAAAGAGCGCGCACGCCCGGAAAGGACTTCGATATGCCTTCAAGCGCAATGGCGGGCTTCATCCGCGATGTGGTTGTGTCCTGCAACAAGAGTGGATCCACCAGTTCAGTCGTTTCAATTGGGTGGCGGCCAAGCCCTCGATCACATGAGGCTGCCCCTCTCCTCGGGTTTGACCTGAGGACTAGCCCTCTCCCCGCAGGCGGGGAGAGGGTGGCCGGCAGGCCGGATGAGGGGCAAACACCCCAGCACGATCAGAAGATCTTCGCGAATTCCTCGACGTTCGAGGCATCATAGACGAACGGGTCGGCCATGGCGCCTTCGTTGTTCTCGTCGAGCTTGACCGTGCCCATGCGGCCCATCTTGAGTTCCGCGCCGGGCTTGGCTTCGGCACCGTTGATGAGGTCATAGGCGATCATCGTTGCCGAATAGCCGAGGTCGATCGGGTTCCAGATGGCGAAGGACTTCGAGGCGCCGGACTTCACGTGTCCGGCCATTTCAGAGGGAAGGCCCAGACCGGTGACGTTGATCTGGCCGATCTTGCCGGCGTCGGTCACGGCCTGCGCCGCGGCGACGATGCCGACGGAGGTCGGCGCTATGATGGCCTTCAGGTTCGGATGGGACTGGATGAGCCCTTGCGTCTCGCGATAGGACTTGTCGGCCAAGTCGTCGCCATAGACGGTGGCGACCACATTGATGCCCTTGTAGTTGCCCTGGACCTTCTTCATTTCGGCGATCCACGTATTCTGGTTGGTCGCCGTTGCGGAGGCCGAGAGCACTGCGACGTCGCCGCCTTCGGGCAGATTGTCGGCGGCGAGCTTGATGATCATGTTGCCGATCAGCGGGCTCGAGGACGGGTTGAGATGCATCAACCGGCCTTCCTTGGCCACACCCGAATCCCAGGAGATGACCTTGATGCCGCGATCCATCGCCTTCTTCAGTGCCGGGACGAGCGCGTCCGTGTCGTTGGCCGAAACCGCGATCGCATCGACTTTCTGCGCGATCAGCGAGTTGATCACTTCGATCTGGCCTTCGGCCGTCGTCGAGGTCGGGCCGGTATAGATGATCTCGACGTCGCCGAGTTCCTTGGCCGCTTCCTGAGCGCCCTTGTTGGCGGCTTCGAAGAAGCCGATGCCCAGTGCCTTGACGACAAGCGCGATCTTCTTGTTTTCCGCATGAGCGGCATTGGCCATCAGCGCCACGGCGACGGCGGCCGTCACCATCAATGATTTCAGGACTTTCATCGTTTTTTTCTCCTCCCATGGGCCCGCATCCGGAGTGGCTGCGTCTTCCTGCCCGAACAATCATTTCCCGATCTTCATCCGGAAGCTCGGGACATCAGCTCCTCTCCCCATGCTTCATGCGGATGTCGAAGCCTTTTCGGCGTCGGCCTTTGCGCTCTGAGCGGCGACGATCAGGCTGACGCCGGCATTCTCAAGCATCGAGGCATGTCTGTCCTCGATACCTGAATCGGTAATGACGGTGGCGATGCGCTTGAGGCCGCACAGAATGAGGCTCGAGCGCCTGTGAAATTTCGAGGAGTCGACGAGCACGACGAGGTCGTCGGCCTGGTCGATCAGCTTCTGCTCGGCCTGGATCAGCAGCGGATCGGCCTCCATCAGCCCGAGAGGCCCCAGCCCCTGCGCCCCCATGAACATGCGCCGCGCATAGAAGTTGCGCGTCACGTCGTTCTCGAAGGGGCTCAATATGATGTTCTGCTCGCGATAGATCGTCCCGCCCGACAGCATCACGGTGTTCTTCGAATGCTTGAGCAGGTGTTCGGCGATCGGGAAGGAATTGGTGAAGACCTGCATCCGGCGATTGGCCAGGAAATGCACCATCTGAAAGGTCGTGGTGCCGCCATTGATGATGATCGGCTCGCCGTCCTGACAGAGCGCCACCGCTTCCCGGGCGATCGCCTGCTTCTCCCGCGCATGCAGACCTTCGTTCACCCGGAAGGGGCGGCCGGCAAGGCCTACGAACTGCGGAGGGTTGATCGCTTCGGCACCGCCCCTGACGCGGCGCAGCCGCTTCTGCACATGCAGCGCCGCGATGTCGCGGCGGATCGTCGCCTCCGAGCTGCCGGTGAGATCGACCAATTCGGGCACGGTTGCGACCGGCTTTTCCTGCACCGCCGACAGGATGATCCTGTGTCTTTCTTTCTCGTGCATGCGCTCCTCCGATGCTCCGCATGCTTCCATCCCTTCCGAGCATTGTCAATCACAATCAATCATGTTTTTTCATTGTGCGGCGCATCATGAAAGTTTTTGATCGTTTTTGATTGACATCCGCGTAATCGCCGTGTGATCTGATGCCAATCATATCGCTGCGGCCCATGTGGCGGCAGCCAGACCAGCGGGAGGAGTTCGACATGCTCGACAAGCACCAGGGCGCGCGCCTTGCCAATCTTTGGGACGACGGCAAGGCGGCAGGAATGACCGAGCCGGAAAAGCTCCTCTACCGCTCTAACCTCCTCGGATCGGACAAGCGGATCACCAATTACGGCGGCGGCAATACCTCCGCCAAGGTCATGGAAAAGGATCCGCTGACCGGCGAAATGGTCGAGGTCCTCTGGGTCAAGGGCTCCGGCGGCGACGTCGGCACGATCAAGATGGATGGCTTCTCCACCCTCTACATGGACAAGCTCCGCGCGCTGAAGGGCATCTATCGCGGCGTCGAATTCGAAGACGAGATGGTCGGCTACCTGCCGCATTGCACTTTCAACCTCAATCCGCGCGCCGCCTCGATCGATACGCCGCTGCACGCCTATGTTCCGAAGCCGCATGTCGACCACATGCATCCGGATGCGATCATCGCCATCGCCGCCTCGAAGAACAGCAGGGAACTGACGAGCAAGATCTTCGGCGACGAGATCGGCTGGCTGCCATGGAAGCGGCCTGGCTACGAACTCGGCCTCTGGCTTGAAAAATTCTGCCAGGAGAACCCGGATGCGCGCGGCGTCGTGCTCGAAAGCCACGGCCTCTTCACCTGGGGCGACACGGCGAAGGAGGCTTACGAGACGACGATCGAGATCATCAACCGCGCCATCGCCTGGTTCGAGACCGAGAACACGGGTCCCGCCTTCGGCGGCCGGTCCAAACCGGTGCTCGCCGCCGCCGATCGCGCCGCCATCGCCAAGAAGCTGATGCCGGTGATCCGCGGTCTCGTCAGCGCTGGGGAAAGCAAGGTCGGTCATTTCGACGACAGTCAGGCGGTGCTCGATTTCGTGACTTCGACCAGCCTCGAGCCGCTGGCGGCGCTCGGCACGAGCTGCCCCGACCACTTTCTGCGCACCAAGATCCGGCCGTTGGTCGTCGATTTCGACCCGGCGCAGCCGGATGTCGGCAATACCCTTGCGGGCCTGCCCGAGGCGATCGCCACCTATCGCGCCGACTATGCCGCTTATTACGAGCGCTGCAAGCGCGCCGACAGCCCGGCCATGCGTGATCCGAACGCGGTGGTCTATCTGGTGCCCGGCGTCGGCATGATCACCTTCGCCAAGGACAAGGCGACGGCGCGCATCTCGGCAGAGTTCTACGTCAATGCGATCAACGTGATGCGCGGCGCGTCCGGCGTGTCGACCTATGTCGGGCTGCCGGAGCAGGAAGCTTTCGATATCGAATACTGGCTGCTCGAAGAAGCCAAGCTGCAGCGTATGCCGAAGCCGAAGAGCCTTGCCGGGCGCATCGCGCTCGTCACCGGCGGCGCCGGCGGCATCGGCAAGGCGACGGCCAACCGGCTGATGCAGGAGGGCGCCTGCGTGGTGCTTGCCGATATCGACGAGACGGCGCTCGAAGCTGCTCAGACGGAGCTTTCCACCCGATACGGCAAGGACTTCGTCCGTTCCGTCAACATGAACGTCACGAGCGAGGCAGCCGTCGAATCGGGCTTCGGCGACGCGCTTCTTGCCTTCGGCGGCCTCGATATTCTCGTTTCCAATGCCGGCCTCGCCACTTCGGCGGCCGTGGAGGACACGACGCTGGCGCTCTGGAACAAGAACATGGACATTCTCGCGACCGGCTACTTCCTGGTCTCGCGCGAGGCTTTCCGCATCTTCCGCAACCAGAAGGCCGGCGGCAATGTCGTTTTCGTCGCCTCCAAGAACGGACTTGCCGCCTCGCCCGGGGCTTCGGCCTACTGCACGGCCAAGGCGGCCGAAATCCATCTCGCCCGCTGCCTGGCGCTCGAAGGAGCGTCGGCGCAGATCCGCGTCAACGTGGTCAATCCCGACGCGGTTCTGCGCGGCTCCAAGATCTGGACCGGCGAATGGAAGGAACAGCGCGCAGCTGCCTACAAGATGGACGTCGACGAGCTGGAGGCGCATTACCGCGAACGCTCGATGCTGAAGCTCAGCGTCTTCCCGGAAGATATCGCCGAGGCGATCTACTTCCTCGCTTCCGACATGTCGGCGAAGTCCACCGGCAATATCGTCAATGTCGACGCGGGCAATGCCCAGTCCTTCACCCGCTGATAGGGAGGCTCCGATGACCCTGATGATCAGCACATCCGTCCTGGAGGCCGAGAATGCAAGCCGCCGGGGCGCTCTGACACGTGACTATGAAAGCCTCGGCGAGCGCCTCGCCCGCCGCGGCATCGATATCGATGCGGTGAAGGCCAAGGTCGCGGCCTACGGCGTTGCGGTCCCGTCATGGGGCGTCGGCACCGGCGGCACGCGCTTCGCCCGTTTCCCCGGCCCCGGCGAGCCGCGCAACATATTCGACAAGCTTGAAGACTGCGCCGTCATCCAGCAATTGACGCGGGCGACGCCGGCCGTGTCGCTCCACATCCCCTGGGACAAGGTGTCCGATCTGGGGGCGCTGAAGGAGAAGGGCTCGGCGCTCGGCTTGAGCTTCGACGCGATGAACTCGAACACCTTCTCGGACGCGCCCGGCCAGGCGCATTCCTACAAGTTCGGCTCCCTTTCGCACACCGATTCCGCGACCCGGCGCCAGGCGATCGAGCATAATCTCGAATGCGTCGAGATCGGCAAGGCGCTCGGTTCCAAGGCATTGACGGTCTGGGTCGGCGACGGCTCCAACTTCCCCGGCCAGAGCAATTTCACCCGGGCCTTCGAACGCTATCTCGACTCGATGAAGGCAGTTTACGCGGCGCTTCCGGATGATTGGCGCATCTTCACCGAGCACAAGATGTTCGAACCGGCTTTCTACTCTACGGTCGTGCAGGATTGGGGCACGAACTACCTGATCGCGCAGGAGCTCGGGCCCAAGGCCTTCTGCCTCGTCGATCTCGGGCACCACGCGCCGAACGTCAACATCGAGATGATCGTCGCCCGGCTGATCCAGTTCAAGAAGCTCGGGGGCTTCCATTTCAACGATTCGAAATACGGCGACGACGATCTCGATACCGGATCGATCGACCCCTACCGCCTGTTCCTTGTCTTCAACGAGCTCGTCGATGCGGAGACACGCGCCGCGAACGGTTTCGATCCGGCCCATATGCTCGACCAGAGCCACAACGTGACG
Source organism: Ensifer meliloti (assembly GCF_030064585.1). Lineage (NCBI taxonomy): Bacteria > Pseudomonadati > Pseudomonadota > Alphaproteobacteria > Hyphomicrobiales > Rhizobiaceae > Ensifer > Ensifer meliloti. Next base: position 2,948,774 of record NZ_CP120365.1, on the reverse strand, counting down.
GACCCGATCGAAAGCCTGATGACCAGCGCCATGGAGGTCGGCCGTGCCTATGCTCAGGCGCTTATCGTCGATCGCAAGGCACTTGCAGGCTATCAGGAGGAGAACGATGCGCTGATGGCATCAGAAACACTGAAGACTGCCTTCCGGACCGACGTCGAGCCCATCCTCGCCATGGCCCGCCTGGAAAATGACGGCGCAATCGCGCCGGTTGCCGCCTACCGGGCAAGCGGCTACCGCGCCAGGGTGGCGGCCGAGCGTCCTGCAATCGCCGGCGGCGGCGGCGGCATCGTCTGAACGGCACCGTCTGAGCGGCACCGGCAGCGACTTTCTCCGAACCAGAACGGTAGAAAGTCGCGGCAGCGGCGCAGAAGGCATTCCGCGGTCAAAAATTCAGCGCGCGACCAAATTGCCTTCTATCTCATTCCGAAACATGGTTTATCCTCTTCTTCAGATACAACGAGAGGGTGATTCATGGGCATTGAAAGCATTCTGGTATTCCTGATCGTCGGCGCGGTTGCAGGCTGGCTTGCCGGTTTGATCGTCAGCGGAGGCGGCTTCGGTCTGCTCGGGAATATCGTGATCGGCATCGTCGGCGCCTTCATCGCCGGCCTTCTCTTCCCGGCCATCGGGATCAGCATCGGCACCGGCATCTTTTCTGCCATTATTCACTCGACGATCGGCGCCGTGATCCTTCTGGTGCTGATTCGCGTCGTCAAACAGGCCTGATCCGCGTTTACCATCATACGGTCCGCGCCAGGCGTGGACCGGCCATCGCAAGCCAATGAGCGGAGGCGAAAATGACCGAACTCTACGCGGAAAAGATCGAAGACGCGCTCAAGTCGTACATCGCGGACCACCCCGGTACCCTGACGCGCGAACAGGCGATCTCAACGATTCTCGAAACCTGGTTCGCAAGCCACGGCTACCTGCCGTCGCAGCAGGAAGGGATGCGTCCCGAAGATCTCGATGCCTCGAATGACGACTGAAATGTGCCGCGCCCGAACGGCGGTTTTTAGCCATGCGCGGCCTGCACGCTGATTTCATCCAAAGTACAGATTGCCAGAAATGAGTCTTGCTTCCGTCAAACAGTTCTTTTCCCGGCACGCGCCGGACATCGACGTCATCGAGCTGGAGCAAAGCACCGCAACCGTGGCGCTCGCGGCAGAGGGTCATGGCGTCGAACCGGCGCAGATAGCCAAGACCCTCGCGCTCCGGGTCGGCGACGAAATCATCCTCATCGTCACGCGCGGCGATGCGCGCCTCGACAACAAGAAATACAAGGCGCGGTTCGGAACCAAGGCGCGCATGCTCGGCTTCGACGAGGTCGAGGCGGAAACGGGCCATCCGGTGGGCGGGGTCTGTCCCTTCGGCCTCGCCAAGCCCCACAGCGTCTATTGCGACGAGTCGCTCAAGTCGTTCGACATCGTCGTTCCCGCCGCCGGTGCGACCAACGCCGCCGTCCATATCAGCCCGGAGCGGATGGCCGAGCTGACCGGTGCAAAATGGATCGATGTCTCGGCGGTGTAGCGTCTACGTGCCGCAGCACGCAGTGGTCCCGGAACAGCGGCCTTGGAATGGCCACATAGTTTAACTGAATGCTGGCACTCCCACCCCGCGAAGCAGGCCGATGAGTCGGAATGCCATCGCGCTGTAGATCTGGAGCGGTACGGAGAATGAGAGCACTCGCATGCGCCTTCACCATCGCCATTATGGCGGCATGCCCGACGCAAGCGATGGACCGGTCCCTCGTCCGGCAATTCGAGAAGCTCGATCCCCAGACGCGGCTGGAGCAGCGTTGCGACACGGAAGCGATGGAGCGTATCGGCGCAGACAAGAACCGGTTCAAACCGGACAAGGTCATCGCCTATACCTTTGCCGATCCCGTCATGAAAGGCGACAAGATGAAGGCGACGGGCGCGGTATTCCGAAGCAATGGCGACTGGTACAAGCTGGCATTCAGGTGCAAGACGGATTCCGAGCACCTCGAAGTGCTGTCTTTCGAATACAAGATCGGCGAACGCGTGCCGCGGGAGAACTGGGACCAGCTCTATCTTTACCCCTGAGGGAGCCGCACAATCTCGTCTAAAGGACCGCCATCAGGAACACGAAGGACCCGAGCGACAGTACGGCGATGATGCTCATCAGCACCTTCATCATGTGTTCCGTCATTTCGTACATCCTACCCAACTCCCCAGGAAGACGAATGCCGCACCTGCGCCGGACCGACGGGCCAGCCGGCCCGTCATCATCGACGTCAAGAATTTTGTAAGAAATTGGTTAACAAATCACTTCCATGGGCGTGATCCGGCTTGCTTCGCCCCGCGACCCGCATTGGCGCGCGATTAACGCAGGACCCCGCCTGTCTTCGAACCGCCCTGCGACTGCCCGCCTCCCGGGCCGCCCTGCGACACGCCGCCGCCATGCGCGCTACCGGGATTTGGTCCGTCCGGCCCGTTGCCGTAACCGTTGTTGCCCTTCGAACCACCACCGCCACCGCCGCCCGACTTGGCGATCGCATTCGAGGTGAGGCTCGTGGAAAGCAGCATGGTGACGGCGGGTGGCGTCACCACCGCGAAGCGCCCACAGTTCTTCAGAAACTCGCGCCGGTCTTCGTCGCTGCGCGACGGCAGCCCGTTTGGCATTTCGGAACTCATGGACGCCTCCCCTGTGCGTTGACTGTTTCGCCGAATTTACAGTAATATTTTTCCAGACAATAGTGTTACATTTGGGTGCGTCCCGGAATATAGAATACTATATAATCAATTATAATTAATCACAGATAGCTACAAATATATATTTCCGCTTACATTAAAGAACGTTACGGGAAATCGGCACCTTCAGTTATCAATATCTGTCCTAGATCTTTCCTGACGGCCTCGACCGAAAGATGCGTCGTAGCTCGCGGATTTTCCGCTTGGCCTCCTGGCGCCGCGATGGGTATGGCGCACCGCCGTACCGGTCCCAGGACGGGTAGTGGGCGATCTCGGTCAAGAGCGTGAAAACGGTGAGGGGGACGACGAGATAATCCCTTCCAAGCTGGCACCTTCTCCGTTGCAATTGAAGCCGCGGCAGCTTCCCGGCAGACAAACCGGACGCCCCGCCTATCCCGAACAGCGTGTCGGCCGTCAGAATTTGCGTCTCGACCGCATGTCTTTCGTAGCCCCTGGCGAAAAGCGACATCAAATGCTCCCAGTCGACGCTGTCCGAGGCTGCGAGCTTCGACAGATCGAGAAGGTGTCGCAGATCGATCAGGCCGCGCCAGTAGTCGCCATCCTGGAACTGATCATGCAGGATCAGGAAGACGATCTGGGCAAAGGGCGACGGAACGCAGACGTCTCCTCCATCGAGGGCTATCCTGCGGCTGTGCCCATACAGCCATTCGATGTCGCTGAAGGAGGCCGGCCCTTTCGGCCGGCATTGAAGATCGATGCTCCCAGCATCCGTCGGCCGCTCCAGGACTGCAGGCAGATGGAATTTGGGGTTTCCCGGCCATGAACCGCTGCCGGCGGCAAGGCGGATCTCGTAACCGATGTCCTGCAGTGCTCCAATCGATGAGGCCATGTCGGCGGGGCGGACGAGAATATCGATGTCGGTCAGCATCCGCGCTCCGATCTCGTCCGGCTTCTGTCCGACCAGGATTGCCGCACCCTTCATGAGGACCGGCTCCACGCCGATGCGGTTGAGGCAGTGTACCGCCTCGGTCAGTTGCGCCAGCAGTCTCCTGTTGCGCTCCGCGTTCCTGTCGTAAATCAGAGAGAGGTATCGGCGGACATCCTCGGGCACGTCCCCCGCATATTTCCTCGCCGCGAGAGCGAGCGAGGAAACCGTCAGGCTTTCATTCGCAAGCGCGATGACGTGCTCCCAGTCCACGTCAGCCGGAGGATTGCCTTTGAGGCAGGATGTGAGCGCAAGAAGGCTTCGGTAGCTACGACCCGTCATGGTGCCAGCTCAGCATCTCTACGGCCTCGTCCAGTCGCATATAGGAAAGCTCGATGGCACTGGCGCCGCGGATAGCGCCCAGCAGGGCGTCGAACTGCGACAGATCGAGGCGCCGTGTCGGCGTAAAGGCGCCGAGAAAGAGTTCCGACAGAACCCGCGCCGGTTCGACCGCGGCAAGTGCGGTCCGACCTTTGCGGCGGCGCAGAAGCGCGATGGTGCCGAGCGGTACCGCATCGTCAGACGCAAAGGGGACCGACGCAAGGTAGCGGACATATTGGTTGTCGAGGCGGCGATGAACCGGCGCCGCTTCGATCGTGCCGCGCATGCCTTCGAGGAGACCCCATGAGCCGCGCTTCAGAGCAGGGGCGAAGGGAACGCCCCGCAGCAGGCCGTCCGACCTCATCAGCGCGATATCGTCGCCGCCGCAGGCAAAGCCTGCTTCGAGAAGCGCGAGGGCGAGGGTCGACTTGCCTGCGCCCGGCGCGCCGCAAATCAGAAGCCCCTTCCCGTTCTTCACCAGGAGGGCGGCATGTAGCGCGACCTTCGTGCCGAGGCTTGCCAGCACATCCTCCGTCAGCAGCGCTTTCAGCGCCGGCACCGCTTCGTTGACCGCGACGATCATACCGGGGGAACGGCTGCGGCTGACGCACACGCGGTTGCCGAACTTGGCCACCGCGTAGGAGGCCGACGGCTTCAGGCCCTCCGACGCCTGATGATCGAATACGGGCAGGATCAGATCGAGGAGACCTCTATCGTGATAGGCTATCGAGACGGCGGCTCCCTGCAGATCCAGCACATGCGTGTGCAGCGGCTCCCCCTCCTCGGCGTCGAAAGCAATCTCCAGCAGACCCTCGCCGGACATGTAAAGGAGGTAGTCCCGCACCGATCTGCGCGCTTCGGCCCGGCCGGCGCCACGCGCCACGAGATCGGCCTCCAGCCGGCGCTGCGACATGGATTCGGCGAGAAGGCAGGTGAGATACGCCGTAAGATCGTCGACCTCAAAGATCTGCTGCGACGCTTCGACGAAAATCGTCTTGCGCTGTCCAAGCAGAAAAAATCGTGCCCCGTCGGAGACGCGGAACTTCATTCCAACTCCCCTCGCGCTGCCGCGTGCCTCGGCATGTTTTCGTATTTGTGGTCGAAAATTCGCGATCCCGCCAGCCCCGATGAGGCGCCAACGGCAGAGGATTCAATGGGATACTGCTAAAGATACATGTTTCGGCGGTGAAATAAGCAGCTTGGACTAGGGGCGCCGATGAGTGCCGTGGCCTCGCACTGCCCGCGCGGGGTTGGTGTGACGGCTGCGCACGGCCAACTCGCACAAACGATCGCTTTTGCGCATTTATTGTGTGCACGTTCTTGCTACGCAATATTTTACGCATATATTTGCGCATAATGGAGGGCTGATGCCGAAATTTGAAGATGATCGCCGTAAGATAGTTTCCCGCCTTGAAAGTGAGGGCTGGCACAATATCGGCGGCGGCGAACATGATAATTTCGGCCGGCCACAGGAAAATTCAGGTGCCTCGCCAACGTGTGGTTACGCAAGGCGTGGCGCGCTCGATAGCTAAGGCGGCGGGTTGGAAATGACCGGCCAACGGACGGAGACGGAAATGGCTAGGTTTTTTGCTCTACTGGACGGACATGATGGGGCTTACGGTGTCGCCTTTCCTGATGCACCGGGCGCGACTGCGATGGGCAGGACTGTAGATGAGGCATTGCGCAATGCTGCGGCCGCGATCGCCGATTGGATCGACGACGGCGAGGTCCCGGAGCCGCGAAGCATTGACGAACTGCGTCAGGACCCCGAGGTCGCCGAACAACTCGCGGATGGAGCGGCCTTCGTTGTCGTTCCCGCCATTGTCGAGGATAGCCGCCCGGTAAAGGCCAATATTTCGATGGAAGCCGGACTCTTGGCGGCTATCGACGAGGCCGCAAGTTCCGCCGGTTTGACACGTTCCGCATTTCTGGTGACAGCCGCGAGAGAGAAAATATTCGGCGGGTCGTTGCGCGACAGTGTCCGGGAAATAGCTAAGCGGGATGCACACTGACTGCGCCACGCGAATGAGGCTGTCCGCGACGACCTGACGCCGCGCTAAAATGCCGTGCCATCACAACTGCTCCCCCCAAAAAAGAAAATGGTGCCCATAAGCGGATTTGAACCACCGATACGCGGATTTTCAATTGACCGATGCACCCGCTAAGCTATTGGTTTGTATAGTACCGGTCGCGGATGCGCTCCAGATGCGCTACTTGCAAGCCGGCTATATACCTGCAGCTTTTCGCAGCGCCTCATTCATCCGGCTCTGCCAGCCTTTGCCACCAGCCCGAAACTTAGCGATCACGTCTTCGTCCAACCGGATGATGGATATCAACCCGCATGTAGCGTAGAAACATGGTAGCTGGCGCTGCAGGCAACGGTGCAGCGACGATCGTGTCAGATGTGGAATTGCCGGCTGCAGCGCATAGAGGCAGTCATCGAGTGGAAGCTGCCTCTGTCGTCGTGGCGCTCCCATGAAGAACCTGGCCTATAGCGCATCCTTTGATTCGGAAGACAAGGAGCCCCATCAAAGTCTGGTATCAAACATCCAGCGTATTTTGAGAGTTTAATGGTGCCCGGAGGCGGATTTGAACCACCGACACGCGGATTTTCAATCCGCTGCTCTACCAACTGAGCTATCCGGGCATCTGCCTTCACGGCGGCAGTTTCCTTTGGGAAACCGCTGGGGCGTGTCGTTCGCCCCGGAAGCGAGCGGGGTTATAACATCTTGTTCGGCCGTGTCCAGCACCAAATGACTCTTTTTCGAAGGAATTTAGCTGCCCGCGGAAAAGTGGTGAAAGTCGAAGAAATTCAGAGAGATCGCCGGCGCCCGCGAATTCCCCGGGGCCGCTCGACAATAACGAACGTTTCGGTGGAGAGAAGAATTACCGTTCGTCGCTGTCGTCGGCCTTCGACTCGTCGTCGGCGACCGGGATCGCATAGGAACCGGACAGCCAGCGATTGAGATCGACGTTACGGCATCGCTTGGAGCAGAAGGGATAATGCTCGCGCACGGACGGGCGTCCGCACTCCGCACAGGGACGCGTTGCGCGCAGGGGTTCTACGTTCGATCCGTTTTTCTTGCCTCCGCCGCGCATCTTCTCAGCCTTCCAGCCAACGATCGTGCACGTCGTACCCTTCGCCGACGAGGAGATTGACGGTCTCATAGAGCGGCAAGCCTACCACATTGGTGTAGGAGCCGACCAGCTTCACGACGAACCCTCCGGCAATTCCCTGGATACCATAGCCCCCGGCCTTGCCGCGCCACTGGCCGGAAGCGAGATAGCTCTCGATATCGAGCGTGGAAAGGCGCTTGAAGCGCACCTTGGTGTCGATCACCTTCTGGCGAAGCGTGCGGTCGGGCGTGACGAGGCAGATGCCCGTATAGACGCGGTGACTGCGGCCCGACAGAAGATGCAATGCGCTCGACGCCTCGCTCACCAGCTCCGGCTTCGGCAGGATACGGCGGCCGACGCAAACGACGGTATCGGCTGCGAGAATGTAGCTGCCGTCCCAGGCGGGGTCGCCGGTAATCGCAGAAAGCGCGGCCTTCGCCTTTTCGGCCGAGAGCCGCCGCGCAAGCGAGCGAGGGTGCTCCGAACGCTTCGGCGTTTCGTCCAGGTCCATCGGCATGAGGCGCGCGGGCTCGATTCCCGCCTGCGCCAGGAGCTCGACGCGACGCGGCGATCCGGACGCCAGTATAAGTTTCTTGGTCACTGCCATCGCTGCGAGCCGTTATTCCCGGAAGTTTGTGCCAAGGTCATGCATGTCGCTGCCCAAAACTGCTCAGCACTTTTGGGCGACGTGCATTTGGCCGGGGCCTACTTGAAGCGGTAGGTGATACGGCCCTTCGTCAGATCATAGGGCGTCATCTCGACGAGCACCTTGTCGCCGGCCAGAACGCGGATACGGTTCTTGCGCATGCGGCCCGCCGTGTGGGCGATGATCTCGTGCTCGTTTTCAAGCTTCACGCGAAAGGTCGCGTTGGGAAGCAATTCGGTGACCACGCCTGGAAATTCTAGGACTTCTTCTTTCGCCATGCAGGACTGTTCTTTCTCGTGTTCAATAGCGGATGCAACAGGCATCCTCGAAAAGTTGCCGGAAACTACACAATCGCCGCGGCTTTGTGAACCGCTTTGATCAGGCTTTTTCGGGTACCCGATCATCGCGCATCGAATCACGGCGCGAGGATCGGAATCATGCCGCCGGAGGACTGCCTTTCTGCTGGCTTTCCACGGCGAGACGGCTTGCGATCAGCGTCGCCAGATGATCGCGCACCGCCCGGTAGGCGGCCACGATCTGCTCCCGTGTGCCGGTCGCAACGGTCGGGTCGGGTGTCGGCCAGTATACCACATCCACGGCCATGGACCGGGTCAATTCAAGCGCCATGTGGTGGGCTTCGGGCGCCAGCGTCACGATGAGGTCGAAGTAATCGTCCTCGAGCTCTTCGAGCGTGCGCGGCTGATGCCGGCCGATCGTCAGCCCGACCTCTTCGAGAACCACGTCCACGAAGGGATCCCGCTCGCCCTGCCGGACGCCGGCGGAGGCGACATAGGTCCCTTTCGGAAGCGCCACGCGGGCGAGCGCCTCGGCCATCGGCGAACGGATGGCGTTCATGCCGCACATGAAGAGAACCGAGCGGGGCGCTTTCGATTGCGGCGTCGCGGTCGCGATCATCTCCGCCTCCCCGTCAGCCGCGCCAGTAGAGCACGCAGACAAGCGTGAAGAGCCGGCGTGCCGTATCGAAATCCAGCCTGATCTTGCCCGACAGCCGGTCCATCAGGGTCTGCGAACCCTCGTTGTGGATGCCGCGCCGCCCCATGTCGATCGCCTCGATCTGGCTCGGCGTAGCCGACCGGATCGCCTGGTAATAGCTTTCGCAGATCATGAAGTAGTCCTTCACGATACGGCGAAAGGGCGTGAGCGAGAGGATGTGGGTGGCGACCTCGGTACCGCCGTCGGTCGAAATCCGGAAGACCAGCTTCGTGTCGACCAGCGACAGATTGAGCCGATAGGGGCCCCCGGGATGCCCGACGGGCTCGAACAGGTTTTCTTCGAGCAGGTCGAAGATCGCAACCGCGCGCTCGTGCTCCACGTCCGGCGTCGAGCGGCCGATCGTCTCGTCCAGCACGACATCGCAGAGCCGCAGGTTGCGATCGGCCTTCATCCCTCTTCCCCGAGATTGAGGCGGATGGCGACCGACCGGGCATGGGCCTCGAGGCCTTCCGATCTCGCCAGCGCGATCGCGGCGGGCCCGAGAATGCGCAACTGATCCGGGCCGAGCCGCAGGATCGAAGTTCGCTTCACATAGTCGAGCACGCCGAGGCCGGAGGAGAACCGCGCCGAACGCGCCGTCGGCAGCACGTGGTTGGAACCGCCCACATAATCGCCGATGACTTCGGGTGTGTGCCTGCCGATGAAGATCGCACCGGCATTGCGGATCGCGGGGACCATCGCGTCCGGATCGGCGGTCGCCAGTTCGAGATGTTCCGGGGCGATGCGGTTGGCGAGCGGCACGGCCTTGTCGAAATCCGGAACCAGGATCACGGCGCCGAAATCGCGCCAGCTCGCTGCCGCCGTCTCGGCGCGCGGCAGCGTCTTCAGCTGACGCTCCACCGCCTTTTCGACCGCGTCGCCGAAGGCGGCATCGTCGGTGATCAGGATTGCCTGCGCGCCGGCGTCGTGCTCGGCCTGGGCGAGCAGGTCCGCGGCGATCCAATCCGGATCGTTGTCGCGGTCCGCGATCACCAGCACTTCCGACGGCCCCGCGATCATGTCGATGCCGACGGTGCCGAAAACCTGCCGCTTGGCGGCCGCGACATAGGCATTTCCGGGGCCGACGATCTTCGCCACCGGCTCGATCGTCTCGGTGCCGTAAGCGAGCGCCGCCACGGCCTGCGCGCCGCCGATGCGGTAGATCTCCTCGACGCCGGCAAGGCGGGCAGCCGCGAGCACCGCCGGATTGATAGCCCCGCCGCTGGCCGGCACGACCATGACGATGCGCGGCACGCCTGCGACCTTGGCCGGCAGGGCGTTCATCAGAACCGAGCTCGGATAGCTCGCCGTGCCGCCCGGCACATAGAGACCGACTGCGTCGATCGGCGTCCAGCGCGAGCCCAGGCCGACGCCCATCTGGTCTTCGTAAATGTCGTCCTTCGGCAATTGCCGCCGGTGATGCGCCTCGATGCGGGTCGCCGCGACCTTCAATGCGCCGAGTACTTCCGGAGCGACCGCGTGGATCGCCGCGTCTATTTCCGCCGACGTCACCGCCATGCCGGTTACAGTAAAGTCGATCCCGTCGAAACGCGCGGAATAGTCGGCGAGCGCCGCATCTCCGCGGGCGCGGACATCGTCGATGATGGCGCGCACGACGGCGTTGACGTCTTCGGAAACTTCCCGTTTGGTCGTCAGGAACGCGGCGAAATCGCGCTCAAAGCTCGTATCGAGATAGTTCAGCCTGATTGCCAATGCGATGATCCTTTTGGTGGTGGCCGGCGGGGACGCTCAAGCGGGAGGTCTCAATCCGAGTGCTCAGGCGCCCTCGGGGTGGCGCGGCTTGAATGCCGTCTCCCAGGCGCCGCCGGTATCGGCAAGCTGCACCTCGATGCACTCCACATCGAGCGCGATCGATGCCTCGCCCGCGAGCACGAGCTCGATCGTGCCGTCCGGCCCCTCCCCCTTGACGTCGAAACGCAGGGCGAGAAGATCGAGCACCGCTTCCATGTCGGTGCGATCGAAGCCGAGCGACCGCACGGCACTGACGCATTTGAACAGAAGGACGGCACGGCGCCGCTCGAAGCTGCGGCGCTTGCCCTCCGCCTTCTCCCAGACGAAGCGGTTGACCACCAGGGTGAACTGCCGGCGCCGGGCGTCGTAGGCGGTGCCCGCCACCTTGAAGACTGCGTCCTGCACATGGGCGGAGACGACACCAAGGTCTTCCTCGTCGAGTGCCAGCAGTTTCAAAGCATCCATGCGATTCATCCCGTCCGTTTTCATGCCCCGCATTTTAGCGGGCGATCGTCAAGGACATAGGACGTTGCGCCCGAAACCGCAACGGCTCGGGCGCGGGAAGTGACCGAAAGGGCTACAGCGGCTCCGCGCACCTGATTGGACGCGCCAGGCCGGGTCAGTCGCTGACGCGCTCGACATGGGCGCCGCAGCGCGTGAGCTTCTCTTCGAGGCGTTCGAAGCCGCGGTCGAGATGGTAGACGCGCGAGACCATTGTCTCGCCCTCCGCCGCCAGGCCGGCGATGACGAGCGAGACGGAGGCCCTGAGATCCGTCGCCATCACCGGTGCGCCCTTCAGCCGCGACACGCCCTCGACTTTCGCCGTCTGGCCGGAAAGCGAGATCTTGGCGCCGAGCCGCGCCAGTTCCTGCACATGCATGAAGCGGTTTTCGAAGATCGTCTCGGTAATGTGAGAAACCCCGCTCGACCGGGTCATCAGCCCCATGAACTGCGCCTGGAGGTCGGTGGGGAAGCCGGGGAACGGATCGGTGACGATATCGACCGGCTTGATGCCGGCGCCGTTGCGAACGATGCGGACGCCGCTGTTCGTCTCGCTGATCTCCGCGCCGGCACGGCGGATCGCCTCCAGCGCCGTGTCCAGGAGGCTCGCCTCGGTGTCTTCGAGAATGACGTCGCCGCCTGCCATGGCGACCGCCATCGCATAGGTTCCCGTCTCGATACGGTCGGGCAGCACGCGGTGACGGGCGCCCGAGAGCGAGCGCACGCCCTCGATCGTAACAGTGCTCGTCCCCTGGCCGCTGATCTTCGCGCCCATGGCGTTCAGGCATTTGGCGAGGTCGACGACTTCGGGCTCGCGTGCGGCATTGCCGAGCACGGTCGTGCCGTTGGCAAGCGTTGCCGCCATCATCAGCACATGCGTCGCGCCGACGGAAACTTTCGGGAACACGTAGCGCGCACCGATGAGCCCGCCTGCCGGCGCCGTGGCGTTGACGTAGCCGCCATCGATCTCGATGTTGGCGCCGAGTGCTGCCAGTCCCTCTATGAAGAGGTCGACCGGACGCGTTCCGATGGCGCAGCCGCCCGGCAGAGACACCCGCGCCTTGCCTTCGCGGGCGAGCAGCGGCCCGATAACCCAGAAGCTCGCGCGCATCTTCGAGACGAGTTCATAAGGCGCCGTCGTCGAAACGATGTTGCGGCTGGTGAAATGGACCGTGCGGGCATAGCTCTCGCCCTGGCGCTCGCGCCGGCCATTGACGGAAATGTCGGCACCATGATTGCCGAGGATGCGGATCAATTGCTCGACATCGGCCAGATGCGGGACGTTTTCGAGCGTAAGCGTGTCGTCGGTCAAGAGCGACGCGATCATCAGCGGCAAGGCGGCGTTCTTCGCGCCGGAGATGGGGATCACCCCGTGGAGTTCATTTCCGCCTACAATCCTGATGCGATCCATGAGACCTCTCGCACGGGCGCTGCCCGCCTTTCTGGAAAATCGATGCCGATCCGGCATTGTTGAAGGGCGTCTCTTTAGTGGAGATGCGGTGAAATTAGAAGTGCCTTGAAATGCGGGGGTGCAGGGAAAGCGAGGACCCGGAAGGCCCCGCCTGCCGCCGGTTGCAGAACCTAATCTTCCGATTCGTCCGATTTTGCGGCAGGCAATCCGGATGTCTCGTCCGCAGCGCCCGCCCGGCGCGCGCGCATCTGCTGCTTGCGCCGCTGGAGATTGTCGCGCAGGTTCTTCGCCAGACGCAGCCGCCTCGCCTCGGCCTCGCTCGAATGCCCTGCGCCTTTTCCCCGCCCCGGCGCATGCTTATTGTGGTCGTCGCTCTGCATGGCCATCCATTACCGCAAAACCAGGGCCTTCGGAAGCGGCAAGCCGGCCAGGTGAGAGCGAAATCGGGGAAAACCGCGAAGCGGCTTCCGGGCCGGTCCGTGGCGCAAAAGGCTGCAATGGAAGAGCTTGAGCGCCCTGGACCGTGTAAGCCCGCCATCTTCCCGGCGCGGCCCGCCCAAAAACTTCGAAATGCGGCTTGCGCTCTCCCTCAAGCTATGGCAATAGGCCCCTCGCCTGATGCGGCTTGCCACGAAGCGCCGCCGGATGCTGCTATAGCTCAGGGGTAGAGCACTCCCTTGGTAAGGGAGAGGCCGAGAGTTCAAATCTCTCTAGCAGCACCATTTTTCCTCTAGAGAACAGTTATTTGCCAGCCATGAAGGCCGATGCCTTACGCCTGCGTTTGCCGCGGCAGGTACCAGACGTCGACGGGGAGCCGCCGGCCCGCCAGGGCGGCTGATTTCAGGGACATCCACTCGGCTGTCGGGATCGGGCCTTGCAGCCGCTCGATCAGCGCAAGCGAGATCACAAGCGGAGCGTCGAGCGACTTGGCCAGGGTTTCGAGTCTCTGCGCCACGTTCACCGCATCGCCTATCACGGTGAACTCGCTGTGGACGCCGCTGTCCAGAACGCCTCCGACGACCGTGCCGTAGTGCAGGCCGATGACGGCATCGAGGGCGGGATAGCCGTTCGAGAGGTTGTGGTTCCTCCAGTCGTCGAGCGCATCGACCAGATCCAGCGCACAGGCGAGTGCCCGGTCGGCATCGTTTTCCATGGGCCGCGGCTGTCCGAACACGGCCATGACACCGTCTCCGATGAACTTGTCGACGGTCCCCCCATGATCGAAGATCGTCTGGGAGACGAACCGGCGGTATTCCGCCAGAACGGAGGCCAGATCGCCGGCGGTGGCAGTCTCGGCGAATCTCGTGAAGTCGCGCAGGTCGACGAACATGATCGCCGCGTTGCGCCGGCCGAGGCCGAAAGCATCGCCGCCTTTCTGCAGTTCCGCCACGATCAGCGGCGAGAAGAACCGCGAGAGATTGCGACGCCGCTGGTCCGCTTCGAGCGCCTCGTTGCGCGTCCGGTCGTGATCCCTCGCAAGCAGGTAGGTGGCAAAGGCTGTGAAGCCGAAGCTCACCGTCAGCCCGAAGTCCTGACTGAAGAAGGAAGAAAGCAGCGCCATGACGTCTCTGGCCCCGTGTCTCACCGCCGAGATGGCCAGCATGACCACCCAGGAAACGAGGACGATCGCGGAAAAAGTGAGAACGAGGCGCCGATCGAGCTGGGGCCGGCGTGGATGAGCAGGACGAAACCGACCACGAGGCTGGTCGTGGTCAGGTTATGGTCCTCGGAGGCCGGAGCGAGGATATAGGCGTAAAGGATCGCCGCGACGAGCAGCCCGTCCAGAACGACGAACAGCGTCTTGAGCCAGAAACGGCCGGGGAGAAACAGTGCGGTCGCGACCGAAACGATGCTGATGATGAAATAGGCGATGACGACGACGTAGTGCGTGTCTCTGGTTCCCTCGCTTCCACCGAGCAGGAGGTTTGCAATCAAGATCGCGAAGGCGACGAACCTCAGTGCGCTCGAGCGGATTTCCTTTGCGAAGTCCCAGCGTGCGTGAAGCGTAGACGTCATGTCCTACCCGATCAGGGGTGATGCTTACCGGTTAGCCGGCAAAGCCGGATGGGGAGGCGGCGGCAATCCCGCCGCCTCCCCCCGGTGGACTACTTCACCTCGGTGACGGTCAGCTTGCCGTCGACGCGTTCGGCGACGAATTCGATCTGATCGCCTTCCTTCAGCTTCGACAGCAGGGCTTCGTCCTTGACCCGGAAGACCATCGTCATTCCAGGCATTTCGAGCTCCTTCAGGTCCTCGTGCATCAGTGTGACTTTCTTCGCCTTGGCATCGACCTTCTTGACGGTGCCTTTGGTGAAGTCGGCGGCGAAAGCGCCATAGGCCGTGCCGAGAGCGAGGGCGAAGGCCAGCGTGGACTGTACGATCGTTTTCATGTGAGACCCTTTCCTGAGGATTTATTTCTGTGCGACGGTCACGTCGCCGTGCATGCCCGCGTCGTAGTGACCCGGCACCAGGCACGCGATCTTGAACGTGCCGGCATTGGTGAATTTCCAGACGATTTCGCCGGACTTTCCGGGGGTGAGACGGATCGCATTCGGATCCTCGTGCTCCATGTCGGGGAATTTCTCCATCGCCGCCTTGTGCTCCATGACCTTGTCCTGCTGGTCGAGGACGAATTCATGCTCGAGCTCGCCGGCGTTCTTGATCGCGAAACGGACGGTCTGGCCCTCGCGGACCTGGAAGTCCGACGGCGCGAAGATCATCTGGCCGTCATCCGTCTCCTTCATGGTCACCCGGATCGTCTGGGTGACGTCGGCCTTCTTGCCGGGTTCCCCGACGGCCATGACCTCGTCATGACCGCCCTCGTGACTGCCGGAAGCGAGCGCCGGTGACGCGAGCGCCGCGGCAAGAAGTCCGAAGATTGCAGCTTTCATCGTATTGTCCTTTGGTTGGTTGAAGATGGTCATGCGGTATCACCCGTGTTTGGAGTGCTTCGGCGTGATCTGGGTCTTTGCGTTGTCGGCCCTGGTCCAGTCGGGAAGCTCGCCCGTCCACTCCCAGGCCTGCGTTCCGGGCGGGTTTTCGTACCAGCCGGGATCGGAGTAATCGTCCGCCGAGATGCCCTCGCGCACCTTGACGACGGAGAACATGCCGCCCATCTCGATCGGCCCGTGCGGTCCCCAGCCGGTCATCATGGGTATGGTGTTTTCGGGAAGTTCCATTTCCATCTTGCCCATGTCGGACATGCCGGCCGTGCCCATCGGCATGTATTCCGGGCGGACTTTCCGGATCTTTTGCGCGACTTCCTTCTTGTCGACCCCGATGAAGGTCGGGATGTCGTGTCCCATGGCGTTCATCGTGTGGTGCGACTTATGGCAATGGATCGCCCAATCACCCGCGTATTTGGCGTCGAATTCGTAGGCCCGCATGGCGCCGACCGGAATGTCGATGCTGACCTCCGGCCACCGCGCCTCCGGCCGGACCCAGCCGCCGTCGGTGCATGTGACCTCGAAGTCGTAGCCGTGCATGTGGATCGGGTGGTTGGTCATGGTGAGGTTGCCGACCCGTACGCGCACGCGGTCGTTCTTGGAAACGACGAGCGGGCTGATGTCCGGGAATATGCGGCTGTTCCAGCACCACATATTGAAGTTGGTCATTTCCATGACGCGCGGCACGTAGGAGCCCGGCTCGATGTCGTAGGCGTTGAGCAGGAACACGAAATCCCGGTCGACCGGCATGAACTTCGGGTCCTTGGGATGGATCACGAAGAAGCCCATCATCCCCATCGCCATCTGCACCATTTCGTCGGAATGCGGGTGGTACATGAAGGTGCCGGATTTCACGAGATCGAACTCGTAGACGAAGGTCTTTCCGGGCGGGATGTGCGGCTGCGACAGCCCGCCGACCCCATCCATGCCGGACGGCAGGATCATGCCGTGCCAGTGGATCGTCGTCGGCTCCGGCAGCTTGTTGGTGACGAAGATGCGGACCCGATCGCCCTCGACCGCTTCGATCGTCGGACCCGGCGACTGGCCGTTATAGCCCCAGAGATAGGCGGTCATGCCCTCGGCCATCTCGCGCTCGACCGGCTCGGCGACGAGATGGAACTCCTTGACACCGCTGTTCATCCGGTGAGGCGCGGTCCAGCCGTTGACGGTCACCACCGGGTTGTAGTCGGGGCCGGAGGCCGGACGGACGGGAGCTTGCGTTTCCGCCGTCTCCATGATTGCCGCTTCCGGCAGGCCCATATTCGACGTTTTCGCCCAGGCGGCGGTGGATACCAGTGCGGCGCTCGCGCCGAGTAACTGTCGTCTGTTGAACATGTTCGGTTCCTTTCTCAGTTGCCGCTTTCGGCGGCCGCCGCGACCTCGGTTTCGCCGGAGGCTCCCCCGCCGTAAATCGCCGGAGCCAGATCCGCCTCGGCCAGCCAGAAGTCGCGCTTGGCGTTGATCGCGAGCAGGATCGAATTGACCTTTTCGCGGCTGTCGGCGAGCAGTTCGAAGGTGCTGGTGATCATCCCGTTATAGGTGAGGAGGGACTGCTCCTCGATCTTGGTGCGCAGCGGCACGACGCTGTTGCGGTAGTGCCGGGCGATGTCGTAGTTGGCGCGGTAGGCCTGATAGGCCGAGCGTGCTTCCGAGCGGACATTGACGGCCTTCTCGGCGAGAAGGTTCGCCGCCCGCATATAGGCGAGCTCGGCCTTGCGCATGCGCGCCTTGCCGCTGTCGAAGATGGGAATGGCGAATTCGAGATCGACCCGGCCGGTCGTCTCCGACGAAATGTCGCCGTCCTCCTTTGCCCGCTCGGTCTCGAAGCCGGCGAGGAGGTTGAGGTCGGTGACGTAACGGGTGGCCTCGGTCAGATTGTAGGATCTGGCCGTCGCCTCCAGGTCGAGCTTCGCCATCTGGAGATCGACACGGCGCCGCAGGGCTTCCGCCTCGATCTGGTCGCGCTTCATCAGGCCCTTCGGCAGGGACGCCAGCCGGTTCGGCACCTGGAATTTGACGTCCGAACCCCAGAGGCCCATCAGCCGCGTCAGCTCCTCCTTGGCCAGACGCGCCTCGAGCCGCGCCTTGGCCCCTTCTCCCGCCAGTTCGGCGTAGAAGACATGCTCGCGGGCCTGCGACCCCTTCGTCATGGCCCCGCTCTCGCCGAGCTTTTCGGCAAGCTCGGACGCCGCGTCGGCCGCCGCCTGCGCCTGGTTGAGCTGGCCCACCGTTTCCCAAGCCGCTACGGCATTGATCCAGGCACGCCGCGTCTCGGAAGCAAGCTGCAACGTGCGCGAAGCGGCATCCAGCTGCGCCTTCCGGAACTCGGTGTCGGCGAGCGCGATATTCCTGTCGCGGGTGACGAGCGCGAGAATGTTGGAGACGATCGCGCCCTCGACCGTCCGGAACGCCGTAAGTCCAGGCGTGCCGATTCCCGTAAGCCCGACACCGACGGTCGGGTTGACGAGCATTGTCGCCTGCCAGGCGTCGGCCGCCGACTCGCCGAGATCGGCATAGGCCGCCTGCAGCCCCTTGTTGTTGAGCAGCGCGACCTGGACCGCCGTCTCGACGTCGATGGCTTTCTTCGCCATCAGCGCCTTCACCCGCTCGGAGACGGAGCGGGCCTGTTCCTGGTTCTGCACCCATACGGTCTGCTTGCCGGCGGCTTCGGCCGTTGTCGCCGCGACCAGGGAAAACCCGGCATTCTTAACCGCGTACTCGCCAGCGGTAACGCAGCCGCCGAGTACCAGCGGCAGTGCGAGCGTCGCCGCCAGCTTCATCCTGGCTTTCATCATGATGCGCCTCCTTTCGGAGCCTGCGCATCATTCTGGTCGCGCCATGGTTTGGGATCGACGGCCCTGCGGTCCGTATAGCCCGCGACAGGACTCGTATAGGCAACGGGGCGCACGTCGGCATCGTTGGCCGGGAGCTCCCCCGAAGCGATCACATCGGGAGGCAGAGTGGCGGCGCAACCGCTCGCAAGAAGCGGCAGGACGGCCACGAAAAACAGATGTTTCATGGATTTATCCGAATAGGAGATTGCGGCAGCGCTCGAGAGCAAGGCTTGCTCGCGAACACGCGTTCGACCCGTCAATCGGACGGGTGCATCCTATTCAGGCGCTTGGGGGCCGGTGCAGCAGCGGCATTTCGCCCGTCGTCCGGGCGTCGTCGACGAATTCCCGGACGGGGGATACGCGGGGTCCGCCAATAGCGTCGGTCGCCGCGAGAATCGCCATGCCGGCACAGAAGTCTTTGCAGCATTGCTGCTTCGCGGGCTTTTGGTCGCCTTCGGCAGAGGAGTCTTGATCGCCGTGCGAATGCACGCCGCTCGCCATATCGTGATGGTCGCTCGACTGCGCGATTTCAGATTTGGACCAGCCGCTGTGCATGGCTGCGGAGGAACTCGGCAATGCGTATACCGCCAGTGACACGAAAATCACCAAGCGGAACAGAATCAACAGCTTTTGCGTCGTGATTCGCAGCATGCCCATGCTCAATGCCTATCATCGGGCTCAAAATTGTCAATCTTCAGCTCACATCGACACGCAAGGCGCATCGACGTGTGGCGCGACTACAACGGGCGAACTTCGCCGCTGCAGCCCGATTTCGAGTTCTAGGGCTTACAACGATGGCAAGGTCAATCGGAAAAAATCGGGGACGAGAAAAAAGTCGAAAGTCTCAGGTGCCGTGGCATGCCCGCCACGGTCAGGAAATTGTTAACCATATTCTCCGTTCCTCGGGGAACAGCCCGGCCGGCGCCACAGGAATAACTCTATTCCGCGCTCTTTCGAACGCGGAAGCAAAACAACAGGTCGGAGAAGATGGACATGATCAAATCGGGTCTCGGCGTCACCGTCGCGGTTCTCGCCCTGTCCATCACAGTCAGCGGCATCCTGCATTTTGCGCTGTCCAGCTACCGCCCGGCGGCGAATGCCGCCGTGTCGCACGAAATCACCTCATCGATACCACGATGAAAGAGGCCGCCTTGTCAGGCGCACAAAGATCGCGCGAGGATATGCGTCAGGAAACGCGGCGACGCTGTTCCGGGCCGAAATCTCCCAGCTGAGCCAGAAGTTCGTCGCAGGAGCACTTCTTCGTGTCCATCAAGTCGAGAATGCGCTTGGCGGCCCTGTTGGCCTCCACACCATCCCTGCCGACATTGTGCAGAGCGCACCAGATATCGAGCGCTCCGCGCATGACGTCCACGTCATCCGGAGAATAGGCCTGACGCACGAACCCCTCCCAAGGTGTACCTCAACGACCTCATCATGGGGCAATCGGGGGGAAATTCAAGGAAATAGTGAGGTACCGCAATAAGTCATATGATTGAGGGATTCGAAGCCGCAGCCGCCGGTTTCTTTTCTCTCGTCACACCCGTACGGATTGCTCCACGAAATCCTCGCTGCCGAAAAATTTCAGATAGCGCTCGACCTCGGCTGGATCCCCCGTCGCCTTGCGCGGGTTGTCCGAGAGCTTGACGGCCGGACGGCCATTTGCCTCGCTGACCTTGCATACGATGGAGATCGGGTTGAGGCCGTTGATTTCGGTCGGGGCGCAGCCGGCGAAATCATTCGTCAGGTTCGTTCCCCAGCCGAAGCTCATGCGCACGCGCCCTTCGAAATGGCAGTAGGTCCTGATGATCGTGTCGACGTCGAGGCCGTCGGAGAAGATCAGAAGCTTCTCCCGCGGGTCTCGGCCCATCTTCTTCCACCAGGCGATGATCTTCTCGCCTCCCTCGATGGGCGGGGCACTGTCCGGCCGGAAGCCGGTCCAGTCCGCCACCCAGTCGGGTGCATCCCTGAGGAACGCGGCCGTCCCGAACGCGTCCGGGAGCACGATCAGGAGGTTGCCGCCATAGAGCTGGTTCCAGTCCTGCAGAACCTTGTAGGGCGCGGCCGCAAGCTCGCGGTCGTTGCGGGCAAGCGCCGCAGCCACCATCGGCAGCTCGTGCGCATTGGTGCCGACCGCCTCCAGATCATTGTCCATTGCCAGCAGCACGTTGCTCGAGCCTGTGAAGGACGAGCCGATGCCTTCCTTCAGCGCCTCGACGCACCAGCGCTGCCATAGGAAGCTGTGCCGCCGGCGCGTACCGAAGTCGGAAATGCGCAGGTTCGGATGCTCCCGCAACTGCTCGACCTTCGACCACATCTTGGCCTTGGCGCGGGCATAGAGGACGTCCAGCGTGAATGGGCCGAGCCCTTTCATCGCCGCGCGCGAGCGCAACTCGTTGATGATCGCGAGTGCAGGGATTTCCCACATCGTCGTCTCGGCCCAGCGGCCACGAAAGGTCAGTTCGAATTGGCCGTCACGACGCGACAGCTCGTATTCCGGAAGGCGGAATCTTGCGAGCCAGGCGAGAAATTCCGGCGAAAAGATCTGCGTGCGGCCATAGAAGCTGTTACCCGCAAGCCATATCATTTCTTTCTTGGTGAAGCGCAGGCCTCGCGCGTGGTCGAGCTGGTCGCGCAGTTCCTGTTCGTCGATCTCGTCGGCAAGGCGCACCGTCTTCGTGCGGTTGATCAGCGAAAAGGTCGCGTCCACGTCCGGATAGAGCTGCCAGATCATCTGCAGCATCAAAAGCTTGTAGAAATCCGTATCGAGCAGACTGCGGACGATCGGATCGAGCTTCCAGGTATGGTTATAGACCCGTCGCGCGATATCGGTCTTTGGCATGCAATACGCTCCTCTTGGACCGTCATGACCCGCTCTGACGCGAGGCGATCGTGGTCGATATCCTAAGTCCGAGCGGCGATGCGGCCGACGCCGCGCTTCCCCGTCCCGGGGGCGACTAGATCAGCCGGACGCCGGCATCGCGCATGCGCAGGGTCATGGCCGCAAGCGAGCCGTTCAGATCGATGCCACGGCAGGCGCCGAGCACCACCGACGTCGAAAAACCCTTGGCGACCGCATCGAGTGCCGAGAAGGCAACGCAGAAATCGGTAGCCAGGCCGCAAAGCGTCACGCTTCTTATGCCGCGCTCGCGCAGGTAACCGGCAAGCCCGGTCGGGGTCCGGTGGTCGTTTTCGAAAAAGGCGGAATAACTGTCGATCTCGCGACGGAAGCCCTTGCGTATGACGAGCTCCGCCGAGGTCCATCGCAGGGACGGATGAAAATCGGCACCGGCGCTCCCCTGGACGCAATGCTCGGGCCAGAGCGTCTGCTCTCCGTAAGGCATCGCCACGGTCTGAAACGGAGCCTTGCCCGGATGCGTCGAGGCGAAACTGGAATGGCCGGCCGGGTGCCAGTCCTGCGTCAGGACGACATGCGGCGACGCGTCGATGAGGCGATTGACGGCGGGTACGATTTCATCGCCGCCCTCGACCGCGAGAGCGCCGCCGGGGCAGAAGTCGTTCTGCATATCGATAACGATCAGGGCTTCGTCAGCCATTGCCTCTCGCAAATCCGGCCGAGCCGCATCGGCCATCAACAAATCGATCCCGATCACGATGATTCAGGTCGGATCGACCTAAGTCATGAACGTGATCGATTCTAATAAGTTAGAGCGGGATGCGGGCGGAAAACCGCATACACTTTTCCTCATCCCGCTCTAAACCAGATCAACCATAGAACGCGCGCGGCGGCAAGCATGTTCGACGCTCGCGACGCGAATCCCGGCGAACCTGCGAACCTTATAAAGGTGATTGACTATAGGACGTTAATGCATGCCGGCCGAAAGCATTCCGCCGGCAACCGCGTCGACACCGCCCACGCCTGGTGTCGGCCCACTCCAACGTCAGTTGTTGAAATCGTTGAGATTGTCGGCGACGTTCACGCCGGAATTCACGATACCGATCGGCCGTGCGACGAAATCGAGGAATTTCGTGATGTCGACAGAGGGATGGCGCGAGGCGTAGATGACGTCGCGATTCTTGACCGGGAAGGTCTGACCGACGATGAGGCTGTCCGGTTTCGTCATGTCGAACCGGTAGACGACCGGGTAGCGCCCGACGCGGTCGGCCTTCATGCCCTTGCTCAGCAGCTTGTGAAAACGCTCCTGCCCGAGCAGGCTCATGACGATATCCGGCTCCTCGTAGCGGAACACGAAGTAACCTTTGGCATCCACCGTCCGATCCGAGCCGCCGCCGGCGAGCGCCACGGCCTCGAGCAGGTTGAGATCGTTGGCGCCGAACTCGACGCGCTGATTTGCCCGCACCTGGCCGAGCACCGTGAAGGTGCGCGGATCGCGCGTCACGAATATCTGGTCGCCCGGCTTTACGTGAATGTTTTCCGAGGGGCTCTCGATGATCGACTTCAGCAGGACCGTGCCGGTCTTCTTGCCGCGCACCAGCGTCACATAGGTCTCGTAGGGCTGCGCCGATGGGCCGCCCGCCTTCGCGATGACCTCGTTGATCGTCTCGCTGACGAGATTGAGAGGCACGACAGAAGGACGGCCGACGGCACCGGACACCGTGACGATGCGCGACGCCGTCGACGTCGACGTCACGATCACGTCCGGCTCGACGGCCTTCTGTTTCAACGCATCGAGGATCGCCTGGCGCGCCTGCTCGAGCGTCAGGCCGGCAAAACGGACCGATCCGACATAAGGAATTGCCGCCTTGCCATCGGGCTGGACGACGAGATCGATGCTCGTCTGCTTCGATTCAGTTGTGGAAAACAGCCCGTCGCTGCCCGCCTCGAAGATCGTGACCTTCAGCTGGTCGCCAATGCCGATGACCACCTGACCGACGCCGCCGCCGATGCCGAAGCGGCGGCTGAGGGTTGTGGAAACATATTCGGAAACGAGCCGCGCCGACTGGCCATCGACATCTACAATATCAAATACCGTCGCGTTCCTTCTGCCGATCTCCGAGCCGGACTGGCCGGCATCCGAAACGATATCGGTTGTCAGAGGGCCCTCGCCCGGCACGGCCTGGCATCCCGCAAGCGCGGTACAAAGCAGAAGGGCAGTCACTCGTTTCACTACGACACTCCGTGTTCGGCACAGCAATGATTCCATACAGATATCTGCGCCGCATTTTCCCGGCAGGGAATCCGCCGGTCTCTGAAAAGCACAAAGGCCGTCCCACAACAAGCCACCTCGCCGCGACAGCCGGCAAAATAATCGAGACTGCGCTCTTCCGGCCATACCGCCTCGATATTGGTTACGAACCGTCGCCGTAATTGTATTGGATGGATCGCAGGAGACGTATATCTAGCCCTTCGGGGTTGAAAGCTAGGCACTATGAGTTAAAAGCTCACTAATACAGCGCAGGGGATAAAACCGGGGATACCCGCAGAGCAGGAATGTCGCCGATTGCAATTTACGTTAGACCTTGCAATGGGCTAAGACAATTTTAACGGCAGTTCAGAGCGTTCGATCTTACATGACGGTTGAAATCATAGGGCGTGCATGCCTTGCCCCGGGAGCGAAATCTCCGCAGGCGCTGTTCAAAATCCTTCGTCAGGGCAAGTGCACCGTGACCCGCGTCCCTTCGGACCGCTGGGACCTTGCGCGTTTCTGGCACCCGGTCATGGGCACGCCCGGCAAGACCTATTCGTTTGCCGCCGGCGTCCTCGACCATATCTACGATTTCGATCCCGCCGTTTTCGGGATGTCGCAGCGCGAGGCCATGTATATGGACCCGCAGCAGCGGGTTCTGTTGCAGCTCGCCTGGCGAGCGCTCGAGGACGCCAATATTTCCGTGGCGTCGCTGCACGGTGAAAATGTCGGCGTCTATGTCGGCGCCTCCAGCCTCGACCACGCCAATCTGACGGTCGACGATCCGGCTGCCGCCGGGCCCTACTTCATGACGGGCAATACGCTGTCGATCGTCTCCAACCGTATTTCCCACGTCTTCGGCCTGAGCGGCCCGAGCATGACCGTCGACACGGCCTGTTCCTCTTCGCTCGTGGCCCTCGATCAGGCGATGCGGGCGCTGAACGCCGGAGAGATCGACACGGCCATCGTCGGCGGCGTCAATATCCTCGCCCACCCGCTTCCCTTCGTCGGCTTCGCCCAGGCGCGCATGCTCTCGCCCGAAGGGCTCTGCCGCGCCTATGACAATGACGGCGCCGGCTATGTTCGCGCCGAGGGCGGCGTCGTCTTCGTCCTGCGCCGCACGGACCGGGCGCAACGCGAGCGCGACCGGAGCTATGCCCGGATCGTCGCCTCCGGCGTCAATTCGGCCGGGCGCACCAACGGCATCTCGCTGCCCTCGCGCGAGGCGCAGGCCAATCTGCTGAGGATGATCTACGAAGGCAACGGCATCGACGCCAACCAGGTTGCCTTCGTAGAAGGCCATGGTACCGGCACGAAGGTCGGCGACCCGGCGGAGGTCTGGTCCATCGGCACGGTGATCGGCGCGAAGCGCCGGGCTCCGGTGCCGATCGGCTCGATAAAGTCCAATATCGGCCATACCGAGCCGGCCTCCGGCCTGTTCGGGATGATGAAGGCGGTTCTGGCTCTGGAGAACAATTATCTGCCGGCCTCGCTGCATTTCGAGACGCCGAACGAGCAGATCGACTTCGACGGCCTCAATGTCCGTGTGACTGCCAATCCGATCGAGCTTCTGAAGGGCAAGCGGGCGCGGCTCGCCGGCATTAATTCCTTCGGCTTCGGCGGCGCCAACGCCCATGTCGTCATCAGCGATCCGGATCCGGCACAGGCGGAAAAGGCTGCGACCTCGCCGGCGGGCCACGTGTTTCTGGCAAGCGCCCATACCGCGTCGAGCCTCGAAAACCTGCTCAGAGACTATAAGGCCGCCTTTGCGGGCGCGACGAAGGAAGAGACGCGCGCGATCGTCGCCGCCTCCGGCGCCAATCGGACGCATATGCGCCATCGGTTCGCGGCGCGCAGCGATCATCCCGAAGATATCGTCCGGGCGATTGCCAACCACCTGGAAAAGCCCGGCTCCGATATCGGGGAGACGGGCGAAGCGGCCGCGAAAGAAGCAAAGGTCGCCTTCGTCTTCTCCGGCAACGGCTCGCAATGGGCCGGCATGGGTGTCGAGGCCTTCCGCGAGAATCTGCACTTCCGTCAGTCGTTCACTTCGGTCAGCGCCCTTTTCAGGTTCCATTCGGATATCGTCCTCACCGATCTCCTGACCGACCCCGGACTCGACAGGAAGCTCGCGGATACGAAGGTGGCCCAGCCGCTGCTTTTCGCGATACAGGCCGCGCTCTCCGACTCGCTCGTGGCCATGGGCATCAAGCCGACCGCCGTCTTCGGTCATTCGGTCGGCGAAATCGCTGCGGCTTATGCAGCGGGGGCGCTGTCGCTCGTCGACGCCGTGTCGATCGTCGCCAAACGATCGCTGCACCAGGACCTTCTGGCCGGCCAGGGCACGATGGCGGCCGTTATGCTGGGCGAGGAGGCAGCCAAGGCCTTCGCGGCGGAGCGCGGTCTCGACGATGTCTGCGTCGCAGCAATCAACGCTCACAATTCGGTGACGATCTCCGGCCCGGCGAACGAGATTTCGGCGTTCCGCGACGCTGCGCGCAAGGCGAAAATCCCGGTTCAGATCCTCGACATCAATTATCCGTTCCACCATCCGATCATCGACCGGGCGAAAGAGGCGTTCCTCTCCGATATCCCTGATATCGCCCCCCGCCGGACGGAGCTGGCCTATCTGTCGACCGTCACGGGTGCCGCGCTCGACGGGACTGCTCTCGATCCCGACTACTGGTGGAAGAACGTTCGCGAGCCCGTGCGTTTCCAGGCCGCTGCCGAGGCCGCGCTCGATCTCGGCTGCATGCTGTTCATCGAGATCTCGCCGCGTCCGATCCTTGGCTCCTACGTCAAGGAGACGATCAAGCAGGCGGCAGTGCCGGCTTCGGTGGTGGCGACATTGCTGCGCGACGCCGGCGCGAACGGCCACGATCCGATCTCCGCGTCGATGGCGCGCGCAGTCGCCCACGGTGCCGCCGTCGACCGGTCGCGTGTCTATGGCAAGCGGGACGCATTCATCGAACTCCCCGCGCTGCCCTTCGAGCCGGTGGAACTGCGGCCGGCGGCCACGACCGATGCGACGGATCTCTTCGGACGTTCCGCAAAGCCCTATCGGCTCAACGGCTGGCGCGGCGACCCCAATGCGGGAAGCTGGAAAAACCATGTCGACGCGCATCTCTTCCCGGATCTCGCCGAACACGTGGTCGACGGCAAGGCGATCCTCCCGGGCAGCGGTTTCATCGAAATCGCCGTTTCCGCCGCCCAGCAATATCACGGCAGCGACGAGGTCGAGATCACCAATCTGGAGATCGTCCGCCCGCTCGAACTGAGCGACAGCCGCATCATGGAACTCTCGACCATCCTGTCGCCGGAGACCGGCGACATCGAGATCCGGTCGCGCGAACGTCTCTCGGAAGACGATTGGACGGTGCATGCCGTCGCGCGAAGCCGCAAGCCCTTGCCGACGACGAGCAACGACTGTCCGTCCACCAAAGGCTTGGCGAAGACGGCGACCGTGACGGCGGCCAAGGCCTATGAAACGGCGAAGCAGTTCGGGCTGGACTACGGCCCGCAATTCCAGCTTCTCTCCAAAGCCGTGGCCTATGGCGACCGGCTTATCGACGTCGAGTTGAAGCACCCCCAGGCATCGGGGCACCCCCACGTCACCTACGCCCTTCATCCGATCTCGGTCGACGCGACCTTCCACGGCCTGGTCGCACTCTTCGACCGCTTCACCGGCGACAGGGGCGGCGCCCCCTATATTCCTGTCCGTTTCGGCTCCGTGCGCGTCGTCAATGCCGGCCGGCCGATCGCCCGCGCGACGATCGAGATCGAGCGGGTCAGCGCCAACTCGATCAAGGCACGGTTCCATTTCTTCGACGAGACCGGCGTCGCGATCGCACACTTCGAGGATTGCCGCTTCCGCCGTACCTATCTGCGCAAGCACAAGACGCTTGAAGGCCTTTCCTTCCACTATGAGGCAGTTCTGTCCGACGTGGTCATGCCCGGCACGAAAGTTGCGACGGCCATGCCTGCGACCCTGGCCGAGCCGATCGATGACAATGGCGTCGACAACGCGACCCTGCTCTTCAACGCCGCCATCTACCGCGCCTGCCAGGAAATTGCCCTGAAGCTCGGCAGGGGGACCGCCACAGTGCGAGGCGACGCGCTGCCCGGGGACTTCGCGTTCCAGTGCTTCCTGACGAGCTGCCTGCTGACGCTCGAGGATGCCGGCCTTTGCGAGCACCAGAACGGCAACTGGAAGGTCGCACGGGAGTTCTCGCTTCCGACCGTTCCGGAGATCCTTGGCGAGCTCTATGGCGACCGCCCCGATCGTGCGGTGGAAGCGGTGCTCGTCAACAACGCCTATGCGGAAGCACTCAGCCGTCTCGACGCGCTGCTTGGGCCGGTGCGTGCAGGCGACGACGCGGCTTCGTTCAATGCCGGTTTCATCAGCGAAGCGACGCTCGACCATCAGGCCGTGCATTCCGTGGCGAGCCGGTCGCGCATGGACCAGGTGCTTCATACGGTCGAACACGTTCTCGCTGCGCAGCCGGCAGGCGCCCGCCTGCGGCTCATCGAACTCGGCAGCGTCTCCGCCGGCTTCAGCCGCCGGCTGGCCGATCTGGCAGCGCGCAATGGTGCAGCACTTTCCATTTTCGAGCCGCGCGACAATGCACAACGGAATCTGGAAATCGCCTTCGAGGAGGATGCGCATGTGCGCGTTCTGAAGAAGAGCGAATTCGCCGATATCGGGCCGTTCGACCTCGCCGTCAGTGCTTCGGACAATCTCTACCAGCTGATCGAAGAGGAGAGCGGCGTCCGCACGGCCCTTCGCTCCATGCCCCCCGGAAGCGGGCTCGTCGCGGCCGTCAGCGCGCCGTCGATCTTCGCCGATTTCGCCCTGGGTCTCTCGGGCGGATGGTTCGAGCGCAGCCAGACGGCAGAATTCCCGATCGGCAGGATCGCGGCCGTACCCCATTGGCAGAAGTGTCTCGCAGATCTCGACCTCGGCGACGTGGTCGTGACGGATCGCGAATGCCCGCATGGGAACACCATCCTGATCGAGGCCCGGGGCACAGCGGCGGCAGGCGCGGGCGCCGAGCCGGGCGAAACCGGAACACCATATCTGCTGATCGAGACTGCCACTGCCCAGAAACCGGTCGCGGCCGGTGGAAGGAGTGCCGCTCCCGTCCGTGTGACAGGCGACCTTGCCGCAGATATGGCGACGCTCCGCGCAGCCCTCGAAGCCATGGGCGACAGACCGTTGCGCGCGGTTTTCATGTCCGAGGCGGAGCGCGCCGTCGGCGACGGTTCGGCCCTGCTGCAGACGCGTGTATTGGCGCTCAGCGCCTTTGCCGAGGCATTGAAACAGCATCTCGCCGGCGTCGAGCCGGAGGGCGACGACCGGCCGCGCCTTGTGCTCGTGGCCCCGGGCGGCGCTCCCTTATCAGCCTCGGCAGGCTCCGGGCTGAATTCCGGATTGTGGGCCTTCGCCCGCGTCCTTCAGAACGAGTATGAGTTTATCGACGTTCACACGCTCGATCTTGCCGGTGATGCCGACATCGGCCGCAAGGATATGCTTGCCGCAGCGCTTCCCCTGCTGACGGTTTCGGGACAGAACCGGGAATGGCTGCTCGACCGTAAGACGGGCCTGCTGTCGGAGCTTCGGGCCGTACCCGGCGCAACGAACAAGGCTGACGGGAAAACCAACGCCTTCGCGGCCGCGACCATTCGCCAGCGCGTCAGCTCGCAGGTTGCAAGCATCGCCTGGGAAGAGGCGAGCGTACCGGAGCCGGGCCCCAACGAGGTCGTCGTTGCCGTCGCGGCAACCGGCTTGAATTTCCGCGACGTGATGTGGGCCATGGGCCTGTTGCCGGAAGAGGCGTTGGAAGACGGCTTCGCCGGGGCAACCATCGGCATGGAACTGTCCGGCCACGTGGTCGCGGTCGGCGAAGAGATCGACGATCTCGCGGTCGGCGATGCGGTGATGGCCATCGCCTCCGCCGCCTTCTCGACCCATGCGGTCGTCGCGCGCGCCGGCATCGCCAAGCTGCCGCGAGCGTTGAGCCCGGTGGCCGCGGCCACATTGCCGGTC
Source organism: Ensifer meliloti (assembly GCF_030064585.1). Lineage (NCBI taxonomy): Bacteria > Pseudomonadati > Pseudomonadota > Alphaproteobacteria > Hyphomicrobiales > Rhizobiaceae > Ensifer > Ensifer meliloti. The sequence goes on along the minus strand of NZ_CP120365.1, from coordinate 2,919,446 downwards.
GCCTTCCTTACCGCCTACTACGCCATTGTCGAGCTCGGCCGCATTCAGGCTGGAGAGACGATTTTGATCCACGGTGCTGCCGGCGGCGTCGGCCTTGCCGCGCTCCAGGTCGCAAAGCTCAAGGGCGCCAAGGTCATCGCCACGGCGGGAACGCGCGAAAAGCGGCGCTTCCTGACGATGCTCGGCGCCGACCATGTCTTCGATTCGCGTTCGCTCGGCTTCGTCGAGGATGTCCGTTCGGTCACCGGCGGGGAAGGCGTCGACCTCGTGCTCAATTCGCTTTTCGCCGAAGCGATGGAGCAGAGCCTCTCGCTGGTGAAACCCTTTGGCCGGTTCCTGGAACTCGGCAAGCGCGACTATTACGCCGACAGCAAGATCGGGCTCAGGCCGTTCCGCCGCAATGTCAGCTATTTCGGCATCGACGCCGATCAGTTGCTGGTGAATGCGCCGGATCTGACCAGGCGCATCTTCATGCAGATCGGAGCGCTCTTCGAGGAAGGCAAGCTCACGCCGCTTCCCTATCGCGCCTTCGATTACGATGAAATCGGCAATGCCTTCCGGCTGATGCAGAATGCCGGGCATATCGGCAAGATCGTGGTGCTGCCGCCCGTTGCCGGCAGGCACGAGGTGACGGCGAAGGCTGTGAGGGGCATGAAGGTCGACCCGGACGGCGTCCATCTCGTCGTCGGCGGCATCGGCGGCTTCGGCCTCGTCGCCGCCAACTGGCTCGTCGAGAAAGGCGCACGCCGTATTGCGCTTTGCTCCCGCCGAGGCCAGCCGGATGCGGAAACGCGCGCGATGATCGAGCGCTGGCAGAATGGCGGCGTTGCGGCTTCGGTCCATGCTTGCGACATCACGGATGCCGCGGCCGTGGAGACGCTTCTGGCGACGCTTCGTTCGGAAGCACCGCTTCGCTCCGTCGTTCACGCGGCGATGGTGCTCGACGATGCGCTGATCAGCAATCTGAGCCGCGAACGCAACCGGCCGGTCATCGAAACGAAAGCCAAGGGCGCGGCAATTCTCGATCGCCTTACCCGTGGTGACAGGCTCGACAACTTCATCCTGTTCTCCTCGGCGACGACGCTGGTCGGCAATCCCGGCCAGGCGAACTATGTCGCCGCAAACGGCTATCTCGAAGGCCTTGCCCGTGCACGGCGCCAGGAGGGCCTGGCAGGGCTCGCCATCGGCTTCGGCGCGATTGCCGATGCCGGCTACCTGACGCAGAACGCCGATGTCAACGACCTGCTCGCCAAGCGCATCGGCAAAACGGCGCTGAAGGCCCAGGTGGCGCTCGACATGGTGGAAAACCACGTCGCCGCGGATCCGGGCACGGTCGACGCGGCCGTCGTGATGATTTCGGAGATCGACTGGACGGCTGCGCGGAACCTGCCGGTCGCCCGCAACGCGCTCTTCGAGGTGATCCTGCGCAGCGCCGATCAGCATGCCGCAGGCGCCGAGGGCACGACGATGGATCTCGTCGCCATGATCGAAGGCAAATCGCCGCAGGAGGCCGAGGACATCCTCTTCGATCTGGTGGCCGGCGAGATCGCTGCCATCCTTCGTGTCTCGAAGGATACGGTCACTCGCGGAAAGATATTGAAGGAGATCGGCCTCGACAGCCTCATGGCCGTTGAACTCGGCATGAGTTTCCAGCAGAACACCGGCTTCGACATGCCTTTGAGCGGCGTCGCGGACAATACCACGGTCGGCGACATCGCGCGCAAGCTCCATGAAAAAGTAAGCAAGCGTGACCAGGGCAACGAGAACGAGGCCGGTGACGACAAGCTTGTAACAGAACTCACGCAGCGTCATGTCGGAGCGGACAAGGAAAAAGCACTGAGTCAATGAGCAACGATGGAAACGGCCAGACCTTCCCGAAAATGAACAGCAGTCTCAAGGAGAGCCTGTTGGACAGGATGCGGAACACGCATCAATCGTCCGAGCGCAACCGGATGGCGCGCTCGGAGCGGGAGTTGCCGCCGGCTCCGCGTCGCCAGCAGGCGCGTTTCGAGGATCTGCCCGAGTATAAGCAGGTCCTTACGCAGAAGATCGCCAGCGAGCAGCTCGGCATCGCCAACCCGTTCTACCGGCCGCATCAGACGGCAGCCGGTGCGACGACGATGATCGATGGCCGCAAGCTGATCAACTTCGCCTCCTATGACTATCTCGGGCTCAACCGGCATGCTCACGTCCTCGAGCGGGCGCGCGAGACGATCGCCGGCTTCGGGATTTCCGCGTCGGCGAGCCGCCTCGTTGCCGGCGAACGGCCGCAGCATGTGGAGCTCGAAGAAAAGATCGCGCAATTCTACGGCGTTGATGCCGCCGTCTGTTTCGTAAGCGGCTACCTGACGAATGTCGCCGCGATCAGCTGCCTGATGGGGCCGAAGGACCTCGTCATCCACGACGAGTTCATCCACAACAGCGCGCTCGCCGGGATCAAGCTTTCAGGTGCGACACGCCGCTTCTTCAAGCACAACGACACCGCGGATCTCGAGCATGTCCTGCGCACCGTCGCCGGTGACTACCGGCGCATCCTGGTGATCGTCGAGGGCATCTACTCGATGGACGGCGACGTCGCCAATCTGCCGGCGCTTCTGAAGCTCAGGGCCGAATACGGCTTCTGGCTGATGGTCGACGAGGCGCATTCGCTCGGGGTCCTCGGCCGGCACGGCAGGGGCCTCGCCGAACATTTCGGGGCCGATCCGCACGAAGTCGACATCTGGATGGGAACATTGTCGAAGACGACGTCGAGCTGCGGCGGCTACATAGCAGGAAGCGCCGCCCTGGCGGCCGTGCTAAAGGCATCTGCCGGCGGCTTCGTCTATAGCGTCGGCCTCGCGCCCGTGCTTGCCGCATCCGCGGTCGCCAGCCTCGACATCCTGGCAAGCGAACCGGAACGCACGGCGGCGGTGAGACGCAACGGCAGCCTGTTCCTGAAGCTTGCCAAGGAGGCCGGCCTCGATACCGGGCTGAGCGGCGGCTTTTCGGTCGTGCCTGTCATCGTCGGGGATTCGCTGCGCGCCGTCCAGCTTTCGAACGACCTGCTCGCCGCCGGCGTCAACGTCCTGCCGATCATCCACCCGGCGGTGCCGGAAGGACAGGCGCGCTTGCGCTTCTTCATCACCTGCGACCACACCGAGGAACAGATCCGCCGCACCGTCACATTGACGGCTGAACGCCTGAAGGATCTCACCGACCGCAATTTCGGCCTCGGCGGCGTCGATATCGAGAAGATGCTGAGTGCGCTCTCGGCGCGCTGACCACCAGCCGCCGCAGGCGGGCCGCCAACGGGTTCGTCCATGACACATGTGATCATCACCGGCGGCTCGAGCGGAATTGGCCTCGCGGTCGCCTCAATCTACGCGGCCCGCGGAGCGCGGCTCTCTCTTGTCGCACGCTCGCGCGATCTTCTGGAGAAGGCAGCACAGAAGCTGGTAGCCGAACACGGTCTCGAGGCCGGAGCGGTCCGCATAGAGGCCGCCGATGTCTCCAAAGGAGAGGAGATCGAGGCCGCGGTCTTCCGCTGTGTGGATGCGTTCGGACCCTGCGACGTTCTCGTGACCTCGGCAGGCGTCGTCGAACCGGCGCCATTCGAGGCGATGCAGGGAGCGGCCTTCCACCGGCAGATGGAAACGAACTTTTCGGGCACGGTGCATGCCGTGCGCGCAGTTTATCCGGACATGAAGAACAGGCGCCGCGGCCATATTCTGATGGTTTCTTCGGGTGCCGGCCTGATCGGCATCTACGGATATACCGCCTACTGCGCCTCGAAGTTCGCGCTTAACGGCTTCGCCCAGGCGCTGCGCAGCGAAGCGCACGCCCACAATGTCGGCATTTCGATCTGCTTTCCACCCGATACGGAGACGCCGCAATTCAAGAGGGAGCTTGCCGCCCGGCCAGTGGAGGCAAGCGTAATCATGGGAACCGTCCGCCCATGGACGGCCGAGGCGGTCGCGCGAAAGATCGTCAAGGGCATCGACCGGCGGCGCTTCGAGATTTATTTTGGCGCGGCCTTGTATCTTCTCGGCCGCTTCGGGCCGGCGGTCAGGCCTTTCCTCAATTGGTGGTTCGACCGGGCGATCGCGCGCAACAGTGGACTGTGACGGCGGCGCCCGCGGCCATGCTTGTGCCAGCCAATATTAGGCTTTAAGTGTCGGGAGAAGCCTTCTGCCGAGGCGGCGACGGTGAAATGGCTCAAAGGTATCGGCTTGGCGCTCATTCCCTTCAACCTGCATGACTACCCGATAGCCTTGACCCTCGGGTGCTACCTGCTGTCCTGCGCGGTGATCTTCTATACGGACCGGTTCGCCCTTCCGGCGCGCGAACGCAGGAAGAACGCACCGAAATACGGGCGCAATCGGGACAGGATCGACCATCTCGCCCGGCTGCCGGTCATCGCGCTCGTCTTTGCCGGCTTCTTCGCGATCTCGTGGCGGCCCCTCTATGCCGCCGCCGGCACGATGAGTTTCTTCATCATTTTCACCGGCATTTCCCGCGCGAAGTTCAAGTTCATCCGTGAGCCGCTGGTCTTTTCCGATATCGCCCTGGTCGCGGATGTCTTCAAGTACAAGACGATCTTCTATGCGAGTTCGCTGAACATCGTCTTCTGGATCGTCGCCTTCCTTTACGTGTTCGGCGTATCGGCACTTTACATGTATTTCGAGCCGACGATCCTGCCCGAAAGAAGCAGGCTCTTCTGGGTTCTGGTGATGGTGGGGATCGCCGCCGGACCCTGGGGACTGTTGTTTTACGGGCCCGTGAACCGCCCGACGGCCGCTCTCGTGCAGAGGCTGGTGAAGGCGATCAACGTCAAGATGAACACGGTGCGTTTCGGTACCTTCGCTTCCGTCGTCTTCCATTTCATCATCTGGCTCGGCGTCAAGCGCGACAAGATCGTCGCCGAATTGTCGGAAATACTGCGCGCCGCGGTGCACGACCTCATCGGCCACGAGGAGGCCCCGCTGATCATCGTATGGCAGTCGGAGTCCTTCATCGACATGCGGCATTTCGGTGTCGATTCGATCAAGCTTCCGACGGTCGACCGGTTGCGCAAGCAGGCGGTGCAATGGGGGCGCTTGAGCAATGTCTTCGAGGGCGGCTACACGCTGCGCACCGAATTTGCCGTCCTGAGCGGCCTTGTGCCCGACGACATCCACGTCGATGCCAGCTATCCTTATCTCCGTGCCGCGCACTATGCCGATATCGTCTGGCCCGGAAAGCTCAAGCGCGCCGGCTGGCGCACGCATTTCATTCATCCCTATGACCGGACGTTCTTCCTGCGGCACAAGGCGATGCCCCTGCTCGGCTTCGAGAAGCTTACCATGCTCGATGCCTTCGACCATAAACCGGAGCGGGACGGGCTTTATGTCTCCGACGCCACGCTGGCAGCCCGCGTGCTCGCCGAAGTCGAGAAGCTGCCGGAAGAGGAGAGCGGCTTTTTCTTCGTCGCCTCGATGGCAAATCACGGCCCCTGGGAACCGGGGCGCGTCGGTACGCTCACCAATCCCGTCGATATCTACCTGGCCATCCTCGAGCAGTCTGACGCTGCGTTGAAGCAGCTGATCGACGGCCTCAACAAGCTCGACCGGCCGGTCTGGTTCGTCTTTTACGGCGACCACGCGCCCCTTCTGAAATCTTTCGCGGATCCCTTCCCGGATCCCCGCACGGATTATTTCATCGTGCCGCTCGCCAAGGCGCGCGCCGCGGCCCACAGCCCGAAGCGGGCGAAGGACGAGGATCCTTGGAACCTGCTCGGCTCCATGCTGAAGCACGCCAATCTGCACAAGGACGCGCTGCAATAGCAGCGTCTTCCGGAAATCCGCCCGATGACAGCAGATACGACCATAGATCCCGCGCCGCCAAGAACCTTCCTGTTCTTGCAGGGACCGGCGTCGCCGGTCTTCGCCAAGGTCGCCGGGCATCTCGAAGTGCTGGGCCATTGCTGTCTGCGCATCAACCTCAATCCCGGCGACCAGATATTCTGGCGGCGCCCGGGCGGCCATAACTACCGTGGCTCGTTGGCGCGGTGGCCGGCCTATGTGGAGGCCTTTATCCGCCGCCACGCCGTCACCGACCTCGTCCTGCTCGGCGAAGAGCGCCCCTATCACCGGATCGCCACAGCGGCCGCGCGAAAAGCCGGCGTCCGCGTCTTTGTGGTCGAAATGGGCTATCTCAGGCCGGACTGGTTGACGCTCGAGCGCGGCGGCATGTCGTCCAACTCGCACTTTCCGGTCGATCCCGCGCAAATCCTGCGAGCGGCAACGGGACTGCCCGAGCCCGACTGGCAACGGCTCTACCGGCAGAGCTTTCTTGCGGAGGCGGCATACGACCTCCTCTACAACCTGCCGAACGTGTTTTTCTGCTTCCTCTTTCCCGGCTACCGCCGGCACGGCATCTTTCATCCGCTCGCCGAATATGCCGGGTGGATCCGGCGGCTGGCGGCCGGCAAACGCGAGCAGCGGCGCGCGGATGCGTTGATCCGCTCGCTTTCGGCGAAAAATGCGCCGTACTTCGTCTATCCGCTTCAACTTGAAACGGACTATCAATTGCGTGCGCATTCACCCTTCGGCAGCCAGCGGGAAGCGATCGACGGCATCCTTGCCTCTTTCGCGCACCGTGCGCCGGCAGGAACCAGGCTCGCCGTCAAGGTGCACCCGCTCGACAACAGCCTGATCTCCTGGCGCAGGATCGTCGCGGACAAGGCCGCCTCACTCGGTGTCGGCGACAGGGTCCTCTATCTCGACGGCGGCAATCTCGATTCGCTCACGGAGCACAGTTGCGGAATGGTAACGGTCAACTCGACCGCCGGACTGCATGCTCTGAAGCAGGGCAAGCCCGTGAAGGTCCTGGGAAAGGCCGTCTTCGACATTGCCGGTCTCACCGACCAGCAGCCGCTCGACGCGTTCTGGACGGCGCCCGAGGCCCCGGATCCGGTGCTGAGCGGGGCAATGTTCAGGCTGATGGCCGCTTCGATCCAGGTGCGCGGGAACTTCTATTCCCGTGCGGGTACGGATGCCGGCGCCAAGGCCATCGCCGAGCGGCTGCACCGCAACGACGTCAATGAACCGGGCGCCTTCGTCGACCCGCCGCCCCGGCAAAAGCCGGTGAAACTCAGCGAAGATCAGGCGACGCCGGCGCGCAGCAGATCGTGAATGTGCAGGATGCCGACCGGGGCGCCGGCCTCGTCGACGAGGAACAGCACGGTGACCTTGTGGTCCTGCATGAATTCCATGGCGGCGCTGGCAAGGACGTCACCCTTGATCACCCGCGGGTTGCGCGACATCACCTCCTGGACCGGTTGTGCCAACAGGTCGCCCGCCATGTGACGGCGCAGGTCGCCGTCGGTGATGACGCCGATCAGCTTGCCGCTTTCATCTGTTATGCCGACGACGCCGAAGCCCTTGGCCGACATTTCGATGACCGCCTCGCTCATCGGACGGCCGACGGAGAGTAACGGCATCTGTCCGGTGCCATGCGCCAGCTCCTGAACCAGCCGCAGCTGCGCGCCCAGCTTGCCGCCCGGATGGAAGGTCTTGAAATCCTCGGCCGAGAAGCCGCGCCGCTCCAGGAGCGCGATCGCCAGAGCATCGCCGACGGCAAGCTGCAGCATGGCCGAGGTCGTCGGCGCCAGGCCGTGCGGACAGGCCTCCGGCACCTTCGGCAGCACGAGCGCGATCTCGGAATTCCGTGCGAGCGTGCTCTCGCGGTTCGAGCAGATCGAGACGATCGGCACCTTGAAACGCTTGGCGTAGGTCAGCATGTTGGCGAGTTCCGCCGTTTCGCCCGACCAGGAGAGCAGCACCAGCGCATCCTGAGCGGTGATCATGCCGAGGTCGCCGTGGCTTGCCTCGGTCGGATGGACGAAATAGGCCGAGGTGCCGGTCGATGCGAGGGTGGCTGCAATCTTGCGGCCGATATGCCCGCTCTTGCCGACCCCGGAAACGACGACGCGGCCGTCGCCGTCGCCCATCAGTTCGACCGCATCGACGAGGGCGCCCGCGAAGTCCTGGTCACTGGTCAGATGGTCTGCAAGGGCCTTGATGCCGTTCGTCGCCGTCGTCAGCGTCCTGCCGATCGACTCCAGCACGGTGCCACCGGCATGCGCATCCGCCGTCGCGTGTCTCACACCCATCATCGACCCCCTTTAGGGCACCTCCGGGAAAACTGCGTCACGGTTTTCCGCCGGAAGTGCGTAGCCAAAAAACGGCCTCGTCAGCGGGCCGCAGCAAGATAGACGCCAGATAGGCTCTTTTCATGGACAAACCAAGCCTTTCGGCGGCCATTTATACCAAACCGGCGACGTTTCGAACCGTCATGCTCAGCCGACGCGCTTTTCGACCGAGGTCTCCGGAGGAAGGATCCCGCCGGCGGCGAATTCGGCGAGCGTCATCGAATCGAGGATGGAGGACATCGCGTCACGCACCGATGTCATCGAGATGCGCACCCGGCAGGTCTCCGGATCGGTGCAGTCGTCGCACATTTCATAAGCCGTGCGGCTGGCGCAGCGTATCGGCGCCAGCGGGCCGTCGAGCGTCCTTATGACATGGCCGATGCGAATCTCGGAGGCCGGTCGCGACAGGGAATAACCACCGCCCGGTCCTTTCTTCGAGCGCAACACGCCGGCGTTGCGCAGTTCCAGGAGTATAGTGTCTAGAAACTTTTTCGGAATGTTGTTGCGCTGTGCGATTTCGGTGATGAAGGCAGTCTGCCCGGGTGGAAGCCGTGCCAGGTCGACCAATGCTTTCAGTCCGTATTTTCCCTTCTTCGTCAGCATTCGAGTCAATTCTCCCCGATCCCGCAGAAACGCCGGATCCGACCTCGGAAACAGTCTTGTCCCGGCATAGCACAAGAATGCGCTGCCAATACACTGATATAGTCGACAACGGAGAAGGATCGGTAACCGAGGATGGAAGAGTGCAGGAGCGCGTCAGGGTTTCAATGTATCACTGACGCGCCCCAGAGAATTTCTTGTCCTGGAAGAGAATTTCTTGTCCTGGAACGGTTCGCACGTCACGCGGCGGCAATGCCGGGCGTCCGATTGGTGAGGTTCCGCCCGCCCTGGGCGGAAAGGAGCCGGCCAATGGCCGCGCGTGCTTCATCGACCGAACGGAAGCGTTGCGCGTCCAGGTCCCAGACGTGATACTTGACGGCCAGGAACTTCAGACGGTCTTGGTCGGGAACGACGACTCCGACGGCTTCACCACCATATTCGATAACTTGCTTGCTCATGTAAATAACGCTCCTCCGCACCCACGGGCGCGGATAATTCAATTCTCGGCAAAGGATGAACTCGGTAAGTTTGAACGGTCACATTCGGCGAAGTTGACGAATGACACCTTTAACCGTTGCACGACAATGGGAACGTGAGCCGCAGAAAGCGGCGGTCGAGAATTCGAACATGTCACTCTCCTTTGGCTGGCCCGGCATAGGACGCCAGGCGCTCATGAACAAATCGAAGCGGACTCCTTCCGCTTCCCACAGTGGCAAACTAAAATAATCTACCAATTTCGTCAACTTCAGAAACGCAAACGCGAAAAATAATTCTCACTACTCGTTTCCGCAGCTGGCGCGTCGGCAAATCCGTTCGCCTGTCCGGGCTATCTCGCTATCTAGGTAGCGCCGAATCGCCGTGCAAGGGACGGGTCGAATATAGGCAGGAATTTCCGACGAAAAAGGGGCAGCCCTCGTAGAGGCTGCCCCTTTGCCGCGATCGACACGGCGGGATCAGGAAAGGCGCGGACGGTTTTCCGCCCGCATCCGTCAACGGCGCGAGGCCGTCAGGCCGTCGGCGTTTCCGCCTGCTGCCCGGCGGAACGAGCGGCTTCCCGCTCCTTCCACCAGCGGCTCAGGAACAGGAGGATCGGACCGCCGATATAGATGGACGAGGTCGTCGCGACGATGACGCCGAAGATCATCGGCCAGGCGAAGCTCTGCACCGCCTCGCCGCCCCAGATCGCCATCGGCACAAGGGAAAGCGCCGTTGCAGCCGAGGTGAAGATGCATCGCGCGATCACCTGGTTGATGCTCATGTCGATGAGATCGGAGAACGGCATCGACTTGTACTTGCGCAGGTTTTCGCGCATGCGGTCGTAGACCACCACCTTGTCGTTCACCGAATAGCCGATCATCGTCAGCAGCGCTGCGATCGCGGTCAGGTTGAAGTCGATGCCCGTGAGTGCAAAGAACCCGACGGTCTTGGTGATGTCGAGCAAGAGCACGGCGATCGCGCCGACGGCGAAGTGCCATTCGAAGCGGAACCAGATGTAGAGCAGGATCGCCAACATGGCGAGGGCGACGGCGAGGAAGCCGGATCGCGCCAGTTCGCCACTGACCGTCGGACCGACGACCTCGGTCCGCTCCATGCTGGCACCGGGGAGGGCGGTCGTCACCGCATCCTTGACCTTGTTCAGTGCCACCGTCTGCGCCTGCTCGCCGCCCGGCTGCCGCTGCACGCGGATCAGCACCGATTGGCCGCCGCCGAAGTCCTGGAGCGCCACCTCGCCGAGATTGAGCTCCTCGAGGCTTTGACGCAGTGTCGGCAGATTGATCTTCTCCTTCGAAACCGCCTCGACCTGAATGCCACCGATGAAATCGATGCCGTAGTTGAGACCCGGCGTGAAGAACAGGATGACGGAGCTGATCGACAGGAATGCCGAAAAGCCGATCGCGAGGAAGCGGCCCTTCATGAAGGAGAAGGTGGGCAGCTGCGGCACCTTGCCAAAAAGCGACGGGATTTCCAGCTTCTTCATCTTGCGGCGCACGACGACTTCGCGCATCAGCAGGCGCACGACCGTAACCGATGTGAACATCGAAATGCCGATGCCCAGCATCATGGTGACGGCAAAGCCCTTCACCGGCCCGCTGCCGAACCAGAAGAGAAGCACCGTGCCCGCAAGCGTCGTGACGTTGGAGTCGATGATCGTCGCATAAGCCTTGTTGAAGCCGATATCCAGCGCCTTCATCGCGCCGGCGCCCGCCTCGGTCTCTTCGCGAATACGCGCATTGATCAGGATGTTCGCGTCCACGGCCATGCCGATGCCGAGAATGATACCGGCGATACCGGGCAAGGTCAGCGTCGAACCTATGAGGCCGAGTACGCCGATCGTCATGATCGTGTGCAACACCAGGCCGACATTGGCGATCATACCCCAGGCCCCGTAGAGGACGACCATGAGGACCACGACGAGGCCGAAACCGGCGAGACCGGTAAAGAGGCCCATGCGAATCGAGTCGCTGCCGAGATTCGGGCCGACCGAGCGCTCTTCGATGATCGTCAGCGGTGCCGGCAGCGCACCGGAGCGCAGGAGTGCGGAAAGAACCGTCGCCTCCTCGACCGTGAAGCTGCCGCTGATCTGGCCGCGGCCACCGAGAATGGGCTCGTTGATGACCGGCGCCGTCAGCACCTTGCCGTCAAGCACGATCGCAAACGGCCGGCCGACGTTTTCGCGTGTGATGTCGGCGAACTGGCGGGCACCGAGCGAGTCGAAGCTGAAATCGACGACCGGCTGGTTGGTGCGCTGATCGAAGCCGACCTTGGCGTCGTCCAGCCGCTCGCCGGAAATGGCGACGCGGCTTTCGACCGGATAGCGGTTGCCGTCATTGGCGCCCGGCAGAATGTCGACCCCACGCGGCGCCGGCTGTGTGACGTCGACGCTCTGATCGAGCATGTGGAAGCTCATCTGTGCCGTCGAACCCAGAAGCTCGCGCAGGCGTGTCGGATCCTGAAGGCCGGGCAGCTGGACCAGAATGCGGTTGGAACCGATGCGCTGGATCAGCGGTTCGGCGACGCCGACCTGGTCGACGCGGTTGCGGATGATTTCCAGGCTCTGCTCGACCGCCTTGGTCATGCGGTCGGCAAGACCCGCCTCGGTCATCGCCAGGGTGATGACATCGCCCGCCGTCGTTACCTCGACCTCAGGAGCCGGGGCGGCGAAACCCACCGTGCTCACGGGCGTCGCCAGTTCCTGCAGCTTCGGCAGAACCTTGTCCCGGTCCTGAGCATCGGGGATGCTTACGGTCACGCTGTTGCCGCTGATGCGCGCCGAGGAAGCGGAAACGCGCTCGCCGCGCAGGACGCGACGGGTATCGTCGAGAAGCGAGTTGAGGCGAGCCTTCTGCAGCCCCGCCCCGTCCACCTCGAGAACGAGGTGCGAACCGCCCCTCAGATCGAGGCCGAGCGTGACCGGCTCGAACGGGAGAACGGAAGCGACCTGCTCCCTCATGGCCGGCGTCAGAACGCTCGGCAGCGCCGCAAGGCATCCGAAGATGATGATCGCGACATAGGCGAGGACCGCCCATCTGGATGTACGCATGTGGGAATTCCATAAACGCCTGAACGCGCCTTGGGCAGCGTCCGGGCTGGGTTTTCATCAATGGCTGAGGCGGGATCGAAAGCCCTGCCGAACTCAAACGATGGCTGCCGCCGGTGGCGGCGCGCGGATGCACTCGTTCTGGCACGGCGCGCCACGTGCGATTTCGGCTCGCGGCAGAGATGGAGAAGGAGAAGCCACGGGCGCAGCGAGCGCCACGCGTTGAAATTGGATGCATGGCGCCGGATCGCCGCCGGGCATCGACTTGCCGTCAGCGCGCTCGCCGCTGAAACGGAGGTCGGGCAGTGCAACCGCCCTGCAAATCTGGCGGGCGACCGGCCGGTCGGAGGAACCTGTATCGGGTTGAGCGACATTGCCGGCCGGCGCTCCGGCCGCGCGGCCTGCTGCACCCTGGCCGACCGCGATGACCTGCATGGAAAGAGAGGCGCAGAACAGCCACAGCACGGCGAGAAGCCGGCTGGCGTGCATGCTCCTGCTGCCACCACCCATGAGGTCCATCGAGGACGCGGTCCCTTTCTCTTTGCATCCGGTCAATCCGCGATCGAACGCAAGCGAGACGAATTCAGCCCGAGCACCAAACTAAACGAAGAACGTGGCCGGATTCGAGCATGTGCGCTCTTAACATCACTCCGGGCCGGAAAAGTCAAATCCGGGCCGTCATGCAGTGGCGCCGGCGGTTCTTTCCTGATGGATTTCGATGAGCGAAGGCCCCGGGCGCGACGCCGCAGCGGCGAGCGCGCGCGGCAGATCCTTCACGGTCGCCAGCCGCTCAGCGGGCAGGCCGTAGGCTTCGGCGGTCAGCAGGAAATCGGGTGCGGAAGGTTTGACGCCCTCCGGCGTGATCCCGGATTCGACCATGTAGGATTCGATTTCCCGGTATCCGTCATTGTTCCAGACGAGGAAGACGACCCTGGCATTCGCGTCCACCGCCGAGCCGATCTCGGCCAGTGAAAACTGGAACCCGCCATCGCCGACGAGGCATATGACCGGCCGCCCCCGATCGGCGACCGCAGCGCCCACTGCAGCCGGAGGCGCATAGCCGAGCGAGCCGTAGCCCGTCGCCGAATTGAACCAGGCCCTTTGCCGCGGCGCGTCGCAATAGAGGTTGCCGGCATAGACGGCCTGGGTCGAGTCCCCGACGATGGTGCAGTCGGGGAGCGTCCGGTAGATCGCCTCGACGACGCCGATTTCCGCAAGCATTTTCGTTGTCAGCTCCTTAAGCGCCGCCTTGCGCGCGGCCTCCGCCCGCAAGCTCCCATCCTTGGCCGCCGCATGGTCCGGCAGGAAGCCGAGAATGCCCGCAGTCGCAGCCTTCGCGCCGGAGAGGATCGAAAGCGCAGCTTGCGGCCCACGCGCGAGCTGCGCCGCATCGATGTCGGTGCGAATAAGGTTCTTCAGCAGCGGAAAGCCGCCGTCCGCATAGAGATCGTAATCGGTCTGGCCCATCTCGGTGCCGAGCGCCAGCACGAGATCCGCCTCCCGCAGCAGCGCGCGGACCGCCTTGAGGCTCGGGCTTGCCGGCACCCGGAGCGGATGGCCGGCAAGCATGCCGCGGGCGTTGACCGTCGTGACCACCGGCGCGCCGATCCGCTCGGCGAGTTCGCGCACTTCCGCTTCCGCGGTCAGGGCGCCGCCGCCGCACAGGATGACCGGCCGCGCGGCTTCCGCGCAGAGGATCGCCGCCTTCTGCAGCGTTTCGCTGTCGGAGCGCGGACGTGTCGGCGCCGCCGGCTTTGCCGGCCGGCCCTCGATCTTCAGGGCCATCACGTCGGTCGGAATTTCGATATGGACCGGGCCTGGCCGGCCGGAAAGCAGAACGGCAAAGGCGCGGTCGACGACGAGCGGCAGATCGGCGGGGTTGAGAAGCGTGTGCGAATAGAGCGCCAGCGTCTTCATCATTCCATTCTGATCGGGCAGCTCGTGCAGCAGCCCCCGGCCATGCCCGAGGGAATCCCGGCGGTTGACGCCGGAGATCACCAGCATCGGGATCGAGTCCTGCCGGGCCTGCGCCATGGCGGTGATCGTGTTGGTAAGGCCCGGACCGGTGATCACGAGCACCACGCCGGGCTTGCCGCTGACGCGCGCATAACCGTCGGCCATGAAGCCGGCACCCTGTTCGTGGCGCGGAGTGACGTGGCGAATTTTCGATGTGGCAAGGCCGCGGTAAAGTTCGACCGTGTGCACGCCCGGAATGCCGAATACGACCTCCACGCCGTTGGCTTCCAGGAGATCGACGAGGGTCTCGCCGACGGTTTTCGATTCGACGGTCATGCGCGGCGCTCCTTGCGGATGGTGCAGCGTTCGGCGAGCGCGGCGATGCGGCGGCATGCCTCCTCGATGGCGGCATCCGGAACGGTCAGGCTCACGCGCAGGAAGTTGCGTGCCTTGTCGCCGAAGGAGGACCCCGGCATCACCGCAACGCCCTCCTCTTCCAGGAGTGCCCAGGCGAAGGCTTCGCCGGAGAGGCCCGTGCCGGAGACGTCGATCAGCGCAAACATACCGGCCTCCGGCGGCAGCACCGAAACCCCGGACGCCCCCGCAAGACCGTCGATGATCCGCCGGGCGCGCCGGCTGTAGGATTCCCGCATCTGCCTCGCCGTATCGATGTCATGCGTCAGCGCGTAAGCGGTCATATCGGCGATGAACGGCTGCTGGCCGAAAAGCATGGTCTCGGAAATCGGCAGCAGGCGCTCGGTGAACTCGGCCGGGCCGACGGCCCAGCCGCTGCGAAAGCCGGGTGCTGCATGCGACTTCGAGATGGACGAGACGACGACCGTGCGTTCGGCAAGATCGGGATTGTCGAATGGCGAGGCGAAGAGCGCATCGAAGACGAGCTCCTCATATACCTCGTCGCAGACGATCCAGAGATCGTGCCGCCGCGCGACTTCACCGATCGCCGCAATCTCTTCCGCCGTCAAAACAGCGCCGGTGGGGTTGTGCGGCGTATTGAGGAGCAGCACGCGGCATTCGGGCGTGACCGCCTTTTCCAGATCCTCCGCCCGCATGTGGAAGCCGTTTTCCGGGTTCAGCGGTACGAATACCGGATGGGCCCCCGTGGACCGGATGACGCCTTCATAGGTCGCGTAGAGGGGGTCTCCGACGAGCACGCCGTCTCCCGCCTCGGCAAGCGCGAACATGACGGCGAAGAGCGCCGTCTGCGTTCCCGGGAAGCAAAGAATGTTCTCCGCGGTCACGG
This sequence comes from Ensifer meliloti, assembly GCF_030064585.1. Taxonomy (NCBI): domain Bacteria; kingdom Pseudomonadati; phylum Pseudomonadota; class Alphaproteobacteria; order Hyphomicrobiales; family Rhizobiaceae; genus Ensifer; species Ensifer meliloti. Next base: position 2,903,921 of record NZ_CP120365.1, on the reverse strand, counting down.
CGGCACGGCGGCGACGGTACTTTTCGGTAAGCGCCGCGACGACCGCCGGCTCCCCGCGGCCGTTTGAATAGCGGTAGCGTCCCGCATTCATGGCCCGCTGGCACTCTTCCAGAAGCGCGCGGTCCGGCGGCAGATCCGGTTCGCCGATGGTCAGCTCGATGAGCTCGGCGCCACTCGCCTTCAACTGACGTGCGCGGGTGTGCAGCGTCCATTTGCCGGAACCGAGCTCGGCAAGACGTGATGTGATCGACGCGTAGCGCAAGAATTCACTCCCTCATTCGATTTCTATTTTTCGATCCGAAGGCCGAGCAGGGCTTCGACCGAGGCCATGGCGATGCCGACCAGTTCGCCCTCGCGAAAAAGATCGCCGGCGAGGCAGCCTTCGACCCAGAGCCCGTCCACGAGGCCGTTGATCGCGATTGCGTAGCGGCGGCACTCCTCGGGACCGGCAGGCCGGCCCTTGGCCGAAAGAAAATCGCTGAGCAACTCCTGCAACGCGTTGCGGAAGGCGAGGTAGCCGTCGCGATGGATTTCCGCGAGCACCGGATCGACCCGGACCTGACTGATGAAGGCGGCCCAGAGAGAGATGCTGCGGCTGTCGGCGACCGGTTCGGTCAGATTGATGGCGATGAAGTCCTTGAGACGCGTCGCCGGATCGCCCTCGACGTTCTTCGCCTTCTCCGTGAGAGAGGCAATGACGGCGCGGTAAGCCTCCGCAACCATCTGGTCTTTGGATTCGAAATAATGGCGGACGAGCCCTGCGGTAACGCCGGCGCGAACGGCGATCTGGCGGACGGTCGCTCCCTTGAGGCCGAATTCCGAAATGCAGTCCAGCGTCGCCTCGATCAGTTCCTGGCGCCGCTCGCCCTCGGGGGCGCGATAAAAGCTGCGCCGGTTCACCGCATGCCCCGCGCCGTGCCGTTCAGCCAGATCGTCATTGCCTGCGAACCGGTTGGGCTCATGCGTTGCTCCCGGGGAAGACCGTTGTTGCGAGGAGCGTCAGAAAATCGACGCCGGTGGTTATTATACGCTTGAATAATAGCGACACAAGTGCAACGATGCCATCCAGAAACAGCGTGACAAGCCGAAGATGCTGCACGAGAGAAAGACCAGGGGAACTGTTTTTCATGGCTTCAACGAGCGTTCCGCGAACGAGAGGAGCCGCGCGCCGATGACGGATGCGGCCCAGGCAATCGCGGTTACCGACCTCCACAAGCGTTTCGGGCCATTGGAAGTGCTGAAGGGCGTGTCGCTGAGCGCGCGGCAGGGCGACGTTATCGCGATCATCGGCGGCAGCGGTTCCGGTAAATCCACGCTTCTCCGTTGCATCAACATGCTGGAACTGCCCTCGGCCGGCCAGATCAGCGTGCACGGAGAAGAGATCCGCATGAAGCCGGACGGCCACGGCGGATTGATGCCGGCCGACCGCAAGCAGGTCCAGCGGATCCGCACCCAGCTCGGCATGGTTTTCCAAAGCTTCAATCTCTGGCAGCACATGACAATTCTCCAGAACGTCATCGAGGCGCCGGTGCACGTACTCGGCAAAACCAAGGCTGAAGCAGTCGAGACGGCCGAGGCGCTGCTCCGCCGGGTCGGCCTTTACGAGAAGCGGGATGCCTATCCAGCTTTCCTGTCAGGCGGTCAGCAGCAACGCGCCGCCATTGCCCGGGCGCTTGCGATCCAGCCGCTGGTCATGCTCTTCGACGAGCCGACTTCTGCGCTCGATCCTGAACTCGTCGGCGAAGTGCTTTCGGTCATCGGCGATCTGGCGCGGGAAGAGCGGACGATGGTGCTCGTGACCCATGAGATGAAATTCGCGCGTGACGTCGCCAACCACATCGTTTTCCTGCACAACGGCGTGATCGAGGAACAGGGGCCGCCCGAGGCGATCTTCGGCGCCCCTAAATCCGAAAGGCTCAAGAAGTTCATCAGCTCCATTCACTGAATTCCGCAATGCTCGACAATCAAAAAAGGGAACGGCATGAAGAAGACATTGAAACTCGTGGCGCTCGCCGCCGCTCTTGCGATCACAGGCGCGGCCGCCGCCTCGGCCCAACAGGTCAAGGTGGGAATCGCGGCGGAGCCTTATCCGCCCTTCACCTCACCTGACGCCAGCGGCAACTGGGAAGGCTGGGAGATCGAGTTCATGAAGGCCATGTGCGCCGAGGCCAAGCTCGATTGCGTCGTCACCCCGGTCGCCTGGGACGGCATCATTCCGGCGCTGACCTCGAAGAAGATCGACATGATCATCGGCTCCATGTCGATCACCGCGGAGCGGCTGAAGACCATCGACTTCTCCGACAAGTACTACAACACGCCGACCGGCATCATCGGCGCCAAGGGCGACGACATCAAGCCGACGCCGGAGGGTCTCGCCGGCAAGACGATCGGGGTGCAGGTGTCTACCGTGCACCAGGCCTATGCCATGAAACACTTTGCGCCGGCCGGCGTCGAAGTGAAGGAATATCAGACGCAGGACGAGGCAAACCAGGATCTCGCCGCCGGCCGCGTCGATGCCGTCCAGGCTGACGCGATCGCCCTCGATGCCTTCCTGAAAAGCGACCAGGGCAAGCAGTGCTGCGATTACAAGGGCGAAGTCGCCGAAGACGTCGACGTCATCGGGCCCGGCGTCGGCGTAGGGTTGCGCAAGGGAGAGACGGAACTGAAGGAAAAGGTCAACGCGGCGATCAAGGCGATCCGCGAGAACGGTACCTACGACGCCTTCTCGAAGAAATACTTCGACTTCGACATCTACGGCGGATAACCGCGACCTGCCGGCGGTCCGGGCGACCGCCGGCCTTGAATTCGTGTTCGAGCGGGATGCGGATTGCGGGCATCGCCCATGATCCCGCTCTTGTTTAAGAGGCTGCCTTGCTCGGGGATTCCTTTATCAACTGGAGCCTGCTTTCGCTCTCGGCGCCCGGCTGGGGCGGCGTCCTGCTGCAGGGCTTCCTCAGCTCGATCGAGATCGCAGTCGGCGGCTATGCGCTCGGGCTCGCACTCGGTATCGGCGGGGCCTTCGGCAAGCTCTATGGCGGGCCGATGCTTCGCGATCTCCTGGAGTGCTACACGACGGTGGTTCGCGCGGTGCCCGAGCTCGTGCTCATCCTGCTCCTCTACTATGCCGGCACCGATCTCCTGAACCAGCTCCTTGGCGCCATCGGGGTCGGAGCCGTCGATATCAGCGGGCTCGTGGCCGGTATCTTCGTGATCGGGGTCGTGCAGGGCGCCTATTCGACGGAGGTGCTTCGCGGCGCGATCAAGGCGGTTCCCGCCGGCCAGATCGAGGCGGCACGCGCCTACGGCATGTCGCCGCTCCTGGTGCTGCGGCGCATCACGCTTCCGGCGATGCTGCCCTACGCCATCCCCGGCCTTGCCAATCTGTGGCTGATCGCCACCAAGGACACGGCGTTGCTCGCTGTCGTCGGTTTCAGCGAATTGACGCTCGTCACGCGGCAGGCGGCAGGCGCCACCAAGGCCTATCTCCTCTTCTTCTGCGCCGCCGGCGCGCTCTATCTGGCGCTGACGCTCGTTTCCAACGTCTTCATCGGCATGCTCGAGCGCCATGCGCGGCGCGGCTTCGCGGAGCAACGATGACCGACGAAACCACCCACGCGCTCGCATACACGCCGGAAGACCTCCCGAGAAAGGAGAGTTTCCTCAAGCCTCATCGCATCGTGCTGATGCTTCTCCTCGCGGCGCTCGTGGTGGCGGTCGCGGTCTTCATGCGCTGGGACTGGCTGCCGCGCTACCTGCCGAGGCTCGGCTCCGGCATTCTCGTGAGCCTGGCGATGCTCTTCAGCACGGCGATCCTCGGCTTCCTCCTGGCAGTGCCGCTTGGCCTCGCCCAGGTGACCGGGCCATGGTTCTTCAAGGCTCCGGCCCGCATCTTCTGTACCGTCATCCGCGGGACGCCGCTGCTGCTGCAGCTATGGCTCCTCTATTACGGGCTCGGCTCGCTGTTTCCGCAGTTCCCGGCCATCCGGCAATCCTTTCTCTGGCCGTATCTGCGCGAGGCCTGGCCCTATGGGGTGGCGGCGCTCACGGTATCCTTCGCCGCCTATGAGGGCGAGGTCATGCGCGGCGCGTTCGCCGGCGTGCCGTCCGGGGAATTGGAGGCCGCCCGTGCCTACGGCATGGGCCGCTGGACGATGTTCCGGCGCATCTGGCTGCCGCGGGCGATCCACCGCGCGCTGCCCACCCTCAATGGCGAGACCGTGCTGCAGCTGAAATCCACGCCGCTCGTCGCGACGATCACCGTCGTCGACGTCTATGCGGTGATCTCGAAGGTGCGGCAGGAAACCTACCTGACCTATGAGCCGCTCCTGCTGCTCGCGGCCATCTACATGTGCCTGACCGCAATCCTGGTCGTGGCCTTCCGTTACTTCGAAAACCGCATACCCACCCGTGGTGCCTGACATGAAGCTTTCCGCCGCCATCGACAATGCCATGCCGGAACTCGTCGCCATCCGGCGCGATCTGCATGCCCATCCTGAGCTTGGGCTCGAAGAAACGCGGACATCCGCCTTCATCGCCCGCCACCTCGAAGAGCTCGGCTATGAGGTGGCGACGGGCATCGCGAAAACGGGCGTGGTCGGCACGCTAAGGAATGGCACCGGGTCGCGCTCGATCGGCATCCGCGCCGATATCGATGCGCTGCCGATCCAGGAGGAAACCGGGGTCGCCTATGCAAGCACGAAGCCGGGCCTGATGCATGCCTGCGGTCATGACGGCCACACGGCGATGCTGCTCGGCGCCGCCCGCGCGCTTGCCGAGCGAAGGAATTTCGACGGCACGATCCACCTCATCTTTCAGCCGGCGGAGGAGAATGCCGGTGGCGCGAAGATCATGGTCGACGAGGGTCTCTTCGACAGATTTCCCTGCGACGCCGTGTTCGCGCTCCACAACGAACCGAACCTGCCCTTCGGCCAGTTCGCTCTGCGCGAAGGCCCGATCATGGCGGCGGTCGACGAGGCACGGATCACCGTTCACGGCCGCGGCGGCCACGGCGCCGAGCCGCAGGCGACGGCCGATCCGATCGTCTGCGGCGCCAGCATCGTCATGGCGCTGCAGACCATCGTCGCACGCAACATCCACCCGATGGACCCCTCCGTCGTGACCGTCGGCGCATTTCACGCGGGCTCGGCGAGCAACATCATCCCGGAGCGCGCGGAGATCGTCGTCGGCATACGTTCCTTCGATCCCGCGGTCCGCGACGAGCTCGAACGCCGCATCCGGATGATCGCCGAGGCTCAAGCGGCAAGCTTCGGCATGCGGGCAACCGTCGATTACGAGCGGAGCTACGACGCCACGATCAACCACAAGGCGGAGACGGATTTCCTCCGAGAGGCCGCCATCCGCTTCGCCGGCGCCGACAAGGTCGTCGATCTCGCCCGGCCGTTCATGGGAAGCGAGGACTTCGCCTATATGCTCAAGGAAAGGCCCGGCAGCTATTTCTTCCTGGGCTCGCGGGTGACGGGCGAGGAGAAATCGCTCCACCACCCCGGCTATGATTTCAACGACGATCTGCTGCCGATCGGCGCTGCCTTCTGGACCGAACTCGCCGAAGCCTACCTCGCGCGCCGGTGAGATTGGGGACGGGCGCCCGACTGCTTCGACCTGCAATGCGGTTCAAAATGCCGCGCGCGAACGATTGCCGCAGTGTGACAACGTGGCGATCCGCCCGTCATTGACCTTTGGCAATATTGCGTCAGATTCAATCACACGATGCAGATCGCAGATATCAGACGCCGTTCGCGTCTGAGTTTGCGGTTTCCGCCCGAAAGGATCAGCGCCGTGTTCGAAGCTTTTGACGCAACTGTCCTTGCACGCATACAGTTCGCCTTCACCGTCTCCTTCCACATCATCTTCCCGGCCTTCTCCATCGGACTTGCCAGCTATCTGGCCGTCCTCGAAGCGCTCTGGCTCTTGAAGAAGGACGAGGTCTATCTGGAGCTCTTCAACTTCTGGAAGACGATCTTCGCCGTCGCTTTCGGCATGGGCGTCGTCTCCGGCATCGTCATGTCCTACCAGTTCGGCACCAACTGGAGCGTGTTTTCCGACAAGGCCGGGCCGGTGATCGGGCCGCTGATGGGCTATGAGGTGCTGACCGCCTTCTTCCTCGAAGCGGGCTTTCTCGGCGTCATGCTTTTCGGCCTCAACCGGGTCGGCCCGAAGCTGCATTTTTTCGCAACCGCGATGGTCGCGCTCGGCACGCTGATCTCGGCCACCTGGATCCTCGCGGTGAACTCCTGGATGCAGACGCCCGCCGGCTTCTCCGTCAACGAGGCCGGGCAGTTCATTCCCGACGACTGGTGGGCGGTGATCTTCAATCCGTCTTTCCCGTATCGGCTGACGCACATGGTGCTTGCCGCCTATCTGACGACGGCCTTCGTCGTCGGCGCCTGCGGGGCGTGGCACCTCCTGCGCAAGACCGCTCCGCGGCGCGCCCGCACGATGTTCTCGATGGCCATGTGGATGGCGGCGATCGTCGCGCCGATCCAGATCTTCGCCGGCGACCAGCACGGACTCAACACGCTCGAACATCAGCCGGCAAAGGTGATGGCGATGGAAGGGCATTATCAAAGCCATCCGAAAGGCGCGCCGCTGATCCTCTTCGGCATGCCGAACTCCGCCGAGAAGCGCGTCGACTACGCGCTCGAAATCCCGAAGCTTTCGAGCCTGATCCTGAAGCACTCGCTCGATGCGCCCCTTGCCGGTCTCGACACCATACCCGAGGACCGGCACCCGCCGGTCGCCATCGTCTTCTGGTCGTTCCGCGTCATGGTGGCGATCGGCTTCGCCATGCTCGGTCTCGGGCTCTGGAGCCTCTGGTGTCGGCTGCGCGGCACGCTCGACACGAATGCCGCGCTCCACCGCGCGGCGGTGCTCATGGGCCCGGCGGGCTTCGTGGCAGTGCTTGCCGGCTGGATCACGACGGAGGTCGGGCGGCAGCCCTACACGATCTATGGGCACCTTTTGACGGCGGACTCGATTTCCCCGATCGCAGCGCCGGCTGTCGGCGCCTCGCTCGTCGCCTTCATCATCGTCTATTTCCTCGTTTTCGGCGCCGGCACCTTCTACATCCTGCGGCTGATGGCACGTCTGCCGCGCGATACGATGCCCGAACTCGACGAAGGACCCTTGCGCACGGCCGGAGTGACGCCCGGGCCGGCAACAGCCAACCAGGGAGGCCATCATGGCCATTGATCTGCCACTGATCTGGGCCGCGATCATCGCCTTTGCGGTGCTTGCCTATGTCGTTCTCGACGGTTTCGACCTCGGCGTCGGGATATTGTTTCCGTTTTTCCCCGAGAAGCACGACCGCGACGTCATGATGAACTCCGTTGCCCCCGTATGGGACGGCAATGAAACCTGGCTCGTGCTCGGCGGCGGAGGGCTGCTCGCCGTGTTTCCGCTCGCCTATGCGACGATCCTGCCCGCGCTTTACGCGCCCATCATCGCCATGCTGATCGGCCTCATCTTCCGCGGCGTGGCTTTCGAGTACCGCTGGCGCACGCAGCGCGGCGAATTCCTGTGGAACTGGGCCTTTGCGGGCGGGTCGATGCTCGCTGCCTTCGCGCAAGGCCTGGCGCTCGGCGCCCTCGTGCAGGGCATCCCGGTCGAGAACCGGGCCTATGTCGGCGGCTGGTGGGACTGGCTGACGCCGTTTTCAATCGCAACCGGGCTGGCGATCGTGATCGGATATGCGCTTCTCGGAGCGACCTGGCTGGTGATGAAGACCCGTGGCGAGCTCGCCGAACGCGCACGTGGCGTCGCGCTTCGAACCGCTCTCGCCACGGTCGCGGCAATGGGCATCGTCAGCCTCTGGACGCCGTTTCTTGAGCCGGTCTACCTGGAGCGCTGGTTCGGCTGGCCGACGGCGATCTTCAGCGTCATCGTGCCGCTGTTGGTCCTCGGCTGCCTCTACCTCCTTCTCAAAGGCATCCGCGACCGGCACGATGTCCAGCCCTTCATCGCCGCGCTCGGCCTGTTCGTGCTCGGCTATATCGGCATCGGCATCAGCTTCTATCCCTTCATGGTGCCGCCTTCGCTGACGATCTGGGATGCCGCCGCGCCGGACGAGAGCCTCGCCTTCCTGCTCGTCGGCGCGCTTGTTCTGGTACCGATGATTCTCGCCTATACCGCCTATGCCTATTGGGTCTTCCGCGGCAAGGTCGATCCGGAGGAGGGCTACCATTGACGCGCTCCAGCGGGACTGTCCGCAAGCTTCTCTGGTTCGTGGGGCTCTGGGCCGCCGGCGTCGCTGCGGTCAGCATCGTGGGTCTTGCGATCAAGCTTGCTCTCGGCGCGTGAAAACCCCCGTTGCAGCGGAGCTGCCATGCTGTGTCGGTTTAACCCCTTCTCAGCCGGCGTCCCCTTTGCTAGCAGTTCGGCGCGATCAAATGGAGCGGCCTCCGCTCCGCGAGGACCCGACATGCAGAAAACACCCGCAGAATGCACGACGATGGCCGACATACGTGTGGAGATCGATCGGCTCGACCGCGCTTTGATGACGCTTTTCGCCGAACGGTGGGGCTATATCGAGCGCGCCGCGGAGATTAAACGCCCGCTCAACCTGAAGGCGGACATCCCGGCACGGGTGGCGGAGGTGAAGGAAAACGCGCGCCGGAATGCGGTCGAGCTCGGCCTCGATCCGGACTTCTACGAACGATTCTGGGGACAACTCGTCGAGCGTGCCATTGCGCATGAGCGGAAACTGCTCGGAGAGGACGACGCCTGAAGGCTTCAGCCAAAGGGCTCAGCCGTTGGCGATCAACCGCTCGTCCTGTTCCTCGTCGAAGCTGTTCTTGCGGCTGAGATGGCTTTCCCAGTCGAAGGCGCTCCGGACGATATGCTCGAGGCTCGCATGGGTCGGGACCCAATCGAGCTTCAGCCGGGCTACGGACGGGTCGGCGACTATTTGCGCCGGATCGCCCGGGCGCCGCGGCGCGTAGTCCACCATAAAATCGCGGCCGGAGACCTGGCGCACGGTATCGAGCACCTGCAGCACCGAGAAGCCGTGGCCATAGCCGCAATTCGCAACCAACGGTTCACCGCCAGCCCTTAGATAGGCGAGCGCGCTCCTGTGTGCCGCCACGAGATCACTCACATGGATATAGTCTCTGACGCCGGTACCGTCCGCCGTCGGATAGTCCGTGCCCAAGACATCGATCTTTCGGCGCCTCCCGAGCGCCGCCTCGCAGGCGACCTTGATCAGATGTGTGGCGCCGAACGTCGACTGGCCGGCGCGGCCGAGCGGGTCGGCCCCGGCCACGTTGAAATAGCGCAACGCGACGAAGCGGAAATCATGTGCGGCCGCAGCGTCCTGCAGCATCATCTCCGACATCAGCTTGGAGCGGCCGTAAGGGCTCTGGGGCCGCAGGGCGGCCGTCTCGCTGACCGGGTCGGGCGTGTCCTGGGTTCCATAGACGGCGGCGGTCGAAGAAAAGACGAAATGGCGAATACCGGCCTCGACGGTTGCCGCAATGAGCGTGCGGGTATTGGCCGTATTGTTCTCATAATAGGCAAGCGGGTTGGCGACCGATTCCGGTACGACGGCCGAGCCCGCGAAATGGACGACCGAGTCGATTTCGTTCTCGGCAAACACCCGCTGGAGCAGCGCCCGGTCACCGACATCGCCGAAGTAGAAGCGCGCCTCCGGTGCGACCGCCCAGCGAAATCCGGTCGACAGAGAGTCGAGCACCACCACCGCTTCGCCGCCGTCGAGCAACGACCAGACCATGTGGCTGCCGATATAACCTGCCCCGCCTGTTACCAATACGGCCATTTCCCGTCCCCCGTCGCCTGCATATGCGGGATCAGAAAAGACGAGTTCGCGTTTCAGAAATGGTAAATCGCAGCGCTGTTCGCCTGCCCGCAGCGCTTATTCTCGGTTGTGTGGTTAAGGGTCCGCCGCACCGATCGCTCGGATTTTACCGATTGGCAGTACCGTCGTCGAAAACGCTCCGTCAGCGGCTGAGGATGTAGCGCTGCAAGCGCTCCGCCGCCTCGGCGATCTGGAGCGGATCGCGCAGGAAGCAGGCGCGCATGAACAGCGCTCCGCCCTCGCCGAAGGCCGTCCCCGGCGCGAGACCGACGCCGGTCCGGTCGACGATGTCGAGTGCCGCGGCCCGCGAGTCGGTGACGCCGTCGATCTTCAGGAAGGCGTAGAGCGCGCCATCGGGTTTCAGCGTTTCGACGCGGTTGGTCGCGATCAGCGCGTCGCAGAGCGTATCGCGGTTGCGCTTCGCTTTGGCGATGTTCTCTTCGACGAAGCCGTCGCCCTCGTCGAGCGCGGCGACTGCCCCGCGCTGCATGAACTGCGCGACACCGGAGGTCGAATACTGGATGAGATTTTCGAGCACCTGCCCCATCGCCGGCGGCGCCACGATCCACCCGACACGCCAGCCGGTCATGGACCAGTTCTTGGAAAAGGAATTGACGAAGAGGATGCGGTCGTCCTCCTCCATCACGTCGAGGAAGGACGGCGCGCGGCCGTCGGGATAATAGTAAAGCGCGTAGATCTCGTCGGCGATGATCCAGAGGCCATGCTCGCGCGCGAGCGCCAGAATGGCCTTGAGATCCTCGCGGGTGGCGGTCCAGCCGGTCGGGTTGGACGGCGTGTTGATGAAAAGCGCCCGCGTCCTCTCCCCGATCGCCGCCTGAAGACGTTCGGGATCGAGCCGCCATTTGCCGCCTTCGAACTGCAACGGAACGGCGACCGGGCGAACGCCGGAGAGGTCCGCAGCAGCCGCGAAATTCGGCCAGGCGGGCGTCAGCAGGACCACCTCGTCGCCGGGAGAGCCTACCGCCTCGATCGCAAGCTTGATCGCCTGCATTCCCGAACCGGTAACATAGAAATTCTCGGGCGACAGCGCCTTCTGGAACCGGCGCTGGTAATAGCGGACCAGCGCCTCGCGCAGCGGCGGGATGCCGCGCTGCCAGGTGTAGAAGGTCTCGCCTGCCATCAACGCGTCGGCCGCGGCGCGACTGACGAAATCCGGCGTCGGCAGATCACCTTCGCCGACCCAGAGCGGGATCAGTCCTTCACGCCCGCGCGCATAGTTGACCACTTCGACGATGCCGCTTTCGGGCGCTGCCGTCGCGCGGGGGCTGAGGCTGGTCATGATCGTCATCGGCGGGCTCCTGATTGCCCGCCGTTTCTAGACGCTTTGGCGTCGGCGATCACGCGAATTTCTCTGACCTGTTTATCGAATTCTGTGATGTTTCCATCACCCGGCGGCCCCGGACCGCCGAGTGACCGGCGCCTCAGGCGCGCTGCCTCAGAAGATCGCGAATTTCGGAGAGAAGCAGGATGTCCTGCGGCGGCGGTGCGGCCGGGTCCGGCGCCTTGTCCCTTTCGACCGAAGCACGCGCGCGATTCACGAGTTTGATCAGCAGGAAGATGATCCAGGCGAGGATCAGGAAGTTGATGAGCACGGTGATGAAATTGCCATAGGCAAAGACCGCGCCCTGTTCGCGTGCGGCGGCGAGCGTCGGCGCAGTGACACTGGCGGAGAGTGGCAGGAAATAGTTGGAGAAATCGAAGCCGCCGCCGGTGATCGCTCCCACGACCGGCATAACGAGGTCATTGACGACCGAATCGACAATCTTGCTAAAGGCCGCACCGATGATCACGCCGACCGCAAGGTCCATGACGTTGCCGCGGGCGATAAACTCCTTGAATTCGTTCAGCATGCCTCTCTCCGTGGAAATCCCCCGAAGGGCCACCCGCACCTGTCTTGCGCGGCAACCGCCGGTAGGAATCTAGACCAAAGCCCCGTGTGAGGAAATCGTACTCCTTGCATTTGGTCAAGCTCCGCGGATATCGGCGGGTGATCTTGAACTTAAGACTGATGCGCCGGCCGATTTCCAACCAAATGGACTTGCCCTATGCTGGCCGCGGAGGAGTGAGGCATGCTTTCGGGTTCGGTCATTTTTGCCTCGGCCTTCGCCTACCTGCTGCTGCTCTTCGCAGTTGCAAGCTATGGCGACCGGCGAGCCAGACGCAACGAGATTGCCGCGAAGGGCAGGCCGCTCGTCTATGCGCTGAGCCTGGCAATCTACTGCACATCCTGGACCTATTTCGGCGGCGTCGGCCTTGCCGCGGAGCGCGGACTCGAATTCACCGGCATCTATATCGGCCCGATCCTGATGTTCACGCTCGGCATGCCGCTGATCCGCCGCATCGTTCGGCTCGCCAAGACCGAAAAGCTCACCTCCGTCGCCGATTTCGTGGCTGCGCGCTACGGCAAGAACCCGGCCGTTGCGGCAATCGTCGCGCTGATCTCGCTCGTCGGGGCCATTCCCTATATCGCATTGCAGCTCAAGGCAGTGTCGAGTTCTGTCGCCACGATGATCGACACCAGCGATTACGGCATAGGCTCGGGCGAGAACTTCGTCGACCTGCCGCTTCTGGTCACGCTCTTTCTCGCCTGTTTTGCGATCGTCTTCGGTACGCGCCATACGGATGCGACGGAACACCAGGACGGCCTGATCCTCGCGATCGCGATGGAATCGGTCGTCAAGCTCGTGGCTATGCTCACGGTGGGCGTCTATATCGTCTTCGTCCTGTTCGGCGGGCCTGCGAATCTATGGGCAGAAGCGCAGCAAAGCGCCACCGTGATCGCCGCGCTCGAATACCAGACGCCGGTCGCGCGCTGGATTCTGATGATCGCGCTTTCCGCCTTCGGCATCATCATGCTTCCCCGGCAGTTCCACGTGACGGTCGTGGAAAACCGCACCGATAACGAACTGCGCACGGCCGGCATCCTCTTCCCGCTTTATCTGATCGCAATCAACGCCTTCGTCCTGCCGATCGCGATCGCCGGCATCCTGACCTTCTCCGGCTCCGGCAATGCGGATCTCTATCTTCTGGCACTGCCGCTTGCCGGCGACGTGCCGCTCGTCACGCTCTTCACCTTCATCGGCGGCTTCTCCGCAGCGACCGCCATGGTCATCGTCGCTTCGGTCGCGCTCTCGATCATGGTTTCGAACGACATCGTCATGCCGGTATTCCTGCGCCGCAGGCTCGGCACGCGCGGTTCTCTCCAGGAGGACATGGCCGGTACGCTCCTCAATATCCGCCGCACGGCGATCTTCGTCGTTCTTTTCCTCGGCTACGGCTATTATCGCGCCGCCGACATCAGCGCCGGCCTCGCCTCGCTCGGGCTGCTCTCCTTCGCCGCCATCGCGCAGATGGCGCCGGCGCTCCTCGGCGGTCTCGTCTGGCGGCAGGCCAATGCCCGCGGCGCGATCGCGGGGATGGTCAGCGGCTTTCTCGTCTGGGCCTATGTCCTTTTCCTGCCGAGCCTCGGCGGGCCGGACAATTCTCACATCGCCTCCACGGTGCTCAGCTTCCTGCTGCCCTTCACCGATCTCTTCTCCGGCGCGCAGTCAGACCCGCTGGTCAATGCGACGGCTCTCAGCATGCTCGTCAATGTCGCGGCCTATATCGTGGGTTCGCTGACGCGCGCGCCCAAACCCCTGGAGCGCTTCCAGGCGGGCGTCTTCATCACCCGCCGCTCACGCACCGAGCGGACCTTCCGCGGGCGCAAGACCAAGGTGACGGTGCGCGACCTCAAGACGACGATCGGCCGTTACATGGGCGAGGAGCGCATGCAGCGCTCCTTCCATACCTATGAACAGCAATCCGGCCGCTGGCTCGACGACAACGCCTCCGCCGACATGGCGCTTGTCCACTTCTCGGAACAATTGCTCGGAAGCGCAATCGGCTCGTCCTCCGCCCGGCTCGTCCTTTCGCTTGTCCTGCAGCGCATGGACGACACCTCCTCCGACACCGCCTGGCTGCTCGACCAGGCGAGCGAGGCGCTCCAATACAACCAGGACATGCTGCATACGGCGCTCTCGCAGATGGACCAGGGCATTGCCGTCTTCGACAACGCCAACAATCTCATCATTTGGAACCGCCGTTTCCGGGAGCTCATGGACCTCCCCGAGGCCGCCGGACAGGTGGGCTTTCCGCTGGCCGACATCGTCGCCATCCTTGCCCGCCGCGGGGATGTCCGCAAGGATGAGGAGAAGGCGCTGATCGCCAACTTCCTGACGCTCGACAAGCCCTTCCTGCTCGAACTTGCAGGCGGCGCCCGCATCCTCGAAGTCAGAAGCAATGCCATGCCCGACAAGGGCATCGTCACGACCTACACCGACATAACCCAGCGCGTCGCGGCCGACATGGCGCTCAAACAGGCGAATGAAACGCTGGAATTGCGCGTCGCCGAGCGGACGGGAGAACTCACACGTGTCAACCGCGAACTGGGCGAGGCAAGAGCGGCCGCCGAGGAGGCGAATATCGGCAAGACCCGCTTCTTCGCCGCTGCCGGTCACGACATCCTGCAGCCCTTGAACGCGGCGCGGCTCTACTCCTCGTCGCTGGTCGAGCGACTGGGCGATTCCGACAACCGGGCGCTGGTGCAGAACATCGATTCCTCTCTCGAATCGGTGGAAGCCATCCTCGGCGCCGTGCTCGACATTTCGCGGCTCGATACCGGCGCGATGAAGCTGCGCCTGCAGTCCGTACCGCTCGACGAATTGCTCAGGCGGATCGAGACGGATTTCGCGCCGATGGCGAGGGCGAAGGATATAGAACTCGTCATCATGCCGACATCGCTCGCGGCGCGCAGCGATCCGAACCTGCTCAGGCGCCTCGTCCAGAACCTCGTATCGAACGCCATAAAATACACACTTCAGGGCAAGGTGCTGGTCGGCGTGCGCCGGCACGGGCAGACGGCGACGATCGAAGTTCTCGATTCGGGTATCGGCATTCCATCATCGAAATTCCGCACCGTCTTCAAGGAATTCGCGCGCCTTGAAGAAGGTGCGCGAACCGCGTCGGGGCTCGGCCTCGGTCTCTCCATCGTCGACCGCATCTCGCGGGTTCTCAATCACCCGGTCGGCCTGCAATCGAAGCCGGGAAAGGGCACCGGCTTCAAGGTCACCGTGCCGCTCGACAAGAGCGCCGGCGGCAGGCTGAAACCGCAATCCGTCGCAGCGGCGAAAACGAGCGAAGCACTGGCCGGGCTCAACGTCATCTGCATCGACAACGAGCCGAAGATCCTCGAAGGCATGGCCCTGCTGCTCGGCGGTTGGGGCTGCAGCGTGACGACCGCCGAGTCGCTCGCCGCCTGCACTGAAATGGCGCCCGGCAGGCTGGGCGTGCGTCCCGACGCGATCATCGCCGACTATCACCTCGGCGATGGCACCGGTGTCGAGGCGATCGCCGCGATCCGCGGCCTCTGGCAGGAGAGTATCCCCGCCCTCATGGTAACGGCCGACCGTTCGCCCGAGGTGCGCGGCGCCGCCGAACGGGACGGCGTCTCGCTGCAGCACAAGCCCGTCCGCCCGGCGGCTCTGCGCGCCTGGCTCACCCAGCTTGCCGCGGCGGGACGCGCGGCGGCTGAATAAAGTGGCTTACCGTTCGGGATTGCCCCTCATCCGGCCTGCCGGCCACCTTCTCCCCGCAGGCGGGGCGAAGGGACAAGCTGCGAACTCCCGGCGCACTCTAACCGTCTGCGAGGCAGCGGGATGAGGGGCAAAAATCGCAAATCCCAGGAGCGGCCGACTCAGGCCGCCGCGACCGTCCCCAGCTTCGATAGCTGGATCACCGCCTGTGTACGGCTGTCGACGTTGAGCTTCAGGAGGATCGCCGAGACATGCGCCTTGATCGTCGCCTCCGAGACGCCGAGTTCATAGGCGATCTGCTTGTTGAGCAGCCCCTCGGCCAGCATCGAGAGGACGCGGGACTGCTGCGGCGTCAGCGTCTGCAGCCGATGCAGCAGGTCGGCGACTTCCGGCTCGTATTCCTGGTTCTGGTCGTAACCGGGCGGGACGAACACCTCGCCGGCCATCACCTTTGCGATGCCTTCGCGGATTTCCTCGATACCGGCCGATTTGGACAGGAACCCTGCGGCGCCCAGATCGAGCGCGCGATGAATGGTCGCCGGATCGTCATGGGCCGAGACGATCATCACGGGCAGGCTCGGAAACTCGGCACGCAGCGCGATCAGCCCCGAAAGCCCGCTGACGCCGGGCATGGTCAGATCGAGCAGCATCAGATCGGCGTCCGGATTGTCGGCCGCGGCCCTGCGCGCAGCGGCAAAATCGCCGGCCTCGACGATGGCCGGTGCGCCCGCCATGCCGCTCAGCGCCTGGCGCATTGCGCCGCGGAAGAGCGGGTGGTCGTCGGCAATGATGATGGTCATTTCCGGCATGATGACGCTCCCTCCCAAGAGCCTCGGCCGCGATCCTGCAGCCTCGCGCTGTGGATCCGCCGCATCATCTTATTCCCAAATGATCCCTGTTTCAGGGAAACATGCGCGACGCGCGTCCTCCGGCACGCCACGGCTTCGTTCTCAGGTCTTCTGCGGCAGATTCTCACCCTCGTCGGCGGAATCGCTGCCCTTGTCCTCGAATTCCTTCACGATTCCCATGAACTTGCGCATCATTCTTTCCATGATGCTCATTGCCCGGTCAATCTCTTCATCGTTGGGAAGCGCCGGTTCGGCCGCGGTTTCACCGCTTTCCACGGCCTTTTCCAGCGCTTCGATGCGACTGGTGAGGAGATCGAGTTCGCGCTCGAATGCGGCTCTCTCGTCGGCCGCCATCCTGCAGATGAGCTCCCCGCCCTTTTCCTGGCACAAGGTGACCTCGCCGGTCTCGGTGTCGAGCCGGGCTAATCCGGTTTCCGACTTCTGCATGCTGTAGCGGCCGGGCGAGGCTTCCTGCGCAGCCGCCGGGGCAATGAGACCGAAGCCCAACCCGACTGCGAGTATTGCGACTGCCTGTCTCATGACGTTCTCTCCGTTGAATGCTTACGGAAAATCCGCCTCGATCTCATGCTGTGCGGTGGACAGGCGCCGATATTTGCGGCAAGGCCATCACTCATGCTCACGACGGATAAGCGAACAAAGATGAACGCTACCATATACAAGATCGTTCCGGCACTTCTATGGCAGGAAGCGCGACGGACCGGCGCGTTTGCAGGCGCCCCCGTCGATCTCGCCGACGGGTTCATTCATTTTTCGACCGGGGACCAGGTCGTCGAAACGGCCGCCAGGCATTTCGAGGGTCAGGACGACCTGCTGCTCGTTGCGGTCGACGCGACGGCGCTGGGCGACAAACTCGTTTATGAGCCCTCCCGCGGCGGCGCGCTGTTTCCGCATCTTTACGCTCCGCTTCCGCTTGAAGCCGTATTGTGGGAGAAGCCCCTGCCGCTGCGGCCGGACGGTCAGCACAGCTTCCCGGAACTCGCCCCATGATCGGCCAGTTGGAGCACCTCGCACGGCGCGGCCTTTTCCTCTTCGACCCGGAAGCTGCACACGGCCTTTCGATCAAGGCGCTGAAGAGCGGCCTGGTGCCGAGCTGCGCCGCGCCGGCCGACCCCCGGCTCGGGCAAACCGTGGCGGGCCTCGTTTTTTCCAACCCGATCGGCATGGCTGCCGGCTACGACAAGAACGCCGAAGTCCCGGAAGCGCTGCTGAAGATCGGCTTCGGCTTTACCGAGATCGGCACGGTGACGCCGAGGCCACAGCCGGGCAACGACAAGCCGCGGCTCTTCCGGCTCGTCGAGGACGAGGCGGTGATCAACCGGCTCGGCTTCAACAACGAGGGGCACGGGGCGGCGCTGGCGCGGCTCAAGGCATGCTCGCGCGAGGCGCTGATCGGCGTCAATATCGGCGCCAACAAGGACAGCGCCGACCGGATCGCCGACTATGTGACAGGCATCCGAACTTTCTACGCGGTCGCGCGCTATTTCACCGCCAACATCTCCTCGCCCAACACGCCGGGCCTGCGCGACCTGCAGGCGCGCGAGAGTCTCTCGGCGCTGCTTTCGGCCGTGCTTGCCGCCCGGGACGATGAGGCGCGAAAAGGCGGGCGGCAGGTCCCGGTCTTCCTCAAGATCGCTCCGGACCTGACCGAGGAGGGCATGGACGACATCGCAGCCGAGGTGCTGGCGCATGGTCTGGACGGGCTGATCGTTTCCAACACGACGCTTTCGCGCGAGGGTCTGAAAGACCGGCGTCAGGCCAACGAAGCCGGCGGCCTTTCCGGAAAACCGCTCTTCGAGAAATCGACGGCGGTGCTCGCCCGGATGCGCAAGCGGGTGGGACCGCACTTGCCGATCATCGGGGTCGGCGGCGTGTGCTCGGCGGAAACCGCAGCGGAAAAGATCCGCGCCGGAGCCGATCTCGTCCAGCTTTACTCCTGCATGGTCTATGAGGGACCGGGATTGCCGGGCCGGATCGTGCGCGGCCTCTCGGCCCTTTGCGAGCGCGAGAAACTTGCCTCGATCCGCGACATACGCGACAGCCGGCTCGACTACTGGAGCGGCCGGAACGTCTGAGCCGCCCGGCGCGGTATCATCAGCAGCAGGAAAGCGCCGCGCAGCAGCAGGAACAGGTTGAGCCCGGCCCAGAGACCGTGATTGCCGAAGGCAGGGACGAGCACGGCAAGCGCCGCCACGTAGCCGATGAAGGCAGCCAGCATCATGTTGCGCATATCGCGCGACCAGCCGGCACCGATGAAGACGCCGTCCATCAGGAAGGCGAGTGCGCCGGTCAGCGCCGTCACGGCCGCCCACGGCATATATTCATAGGCGAGCGCGCGCACGTCCGGCGCAGTCGTCAGCATGTTCACCACGGCGTTGCCGAAAGCGAGCAGCGCGAGCGTGGTCAATGCGGCGAGGCCGAGCGACCAAAGGGCAGTCATCCGCAGAACCCGGTCGAAAGCGGGGCGATAGCCGGCGCCGATCGACCGGCCCGTCAGTTGCTCGGCTGCGGTGGCGAGCCCATCGAGATAATAGCCGGCCACAAGGAAGATCGTCATCAGCACTGCGTTCGCCGCAAGCGTCACGGGCCCGAAGGACGTACCGATCCGGGTCACGAGCGTGAAGGCGGCCAGAAGGGCGAAGGAGCGGATCATGATATCGCGGTTGAGGCCGAATAATTTCTTGAGGCGGTCGCGCGCAAAGATCATCGCCCAACCGGGCGCGTCCTTGCTGTCGAAACGGCCGTAGACGATTGCAAAACCCGCAAGCGCGCCGATGACCTCCCCCGCCACGGTGCCGATCGCGACGCCGGCCACGCCCCAGCCGAGGAAGAGGCCGAGCAGGATCGAAAGCACGATATTGGTGCCATTGATCAGCGTCTGCAGCATCAGGCCGAGAGTGCCCTCGCCGCGCCCCAGCACGAATCCGAGGATGGCGTAGTTGGCGAGGGCGGCCGGGCCGGAGAGGATGCGATAGAGGAAATAGGTGCGCGTCACCTCCGCAACTTCCGGACCGGGCCCCATGAGCCAGAGACCGGCGGAAAGCAGGATGGGCGATATAAGCACGATGGCGGCGCCGGTAACGAGCGCGATCATGAGCGAACGCCAGAAGACCGCCTGCTGCTCGCGCCGGTCTCCACGTCCATAGGCCTGCGCGACGAGACCGGTGGTTGCGGCACGCAGAAAATTGAAGGTGGTGAAGATGAGGTCGAACATCACCGCGCCGACCGCGAGACCTGCGAGCAGTTCCGCCTGACCGAGCCGGCCGACGACGGCCGTGTCGACGAGGCCGAGCAGCGGCGTCGTCAGGAAGCCGAGCGTCATCGGCAGGGCGATCGAGAAGATAAGCCGGTTGGTGACCAGGAAAGGTCCGGCTTCCGGATTGTCGCGCTCGAGGCTTTGCGTGGCCGTCATGATCCTGTCCCTACGGTCCGATTCCGTAGGTCACCCGGGAATCAGCTCAGCTGCAGAGCACCATGGCCCAATAGGGGCGGTTTCCGGAAGAGGAATTCTGCGCCACGGCGACGCCGAGCCCCCGGTAATTGCCGAGCATGTTTTCGAGATGCTTCGGAGAATTGAACCAGGCATCGTAGGCGCGCTCGGCGTCCTTTTGACCCACGGCGATGTTTTCGGCGGCCGGCAGCGTGACGCCCTGCCCCTTCATCCGATCATAGAAACTGTCCCGCCAGCCGATATTGTGCCGCATCTTGCCCGCGCTCGCCATGCGTGCCGCCTGATGCATGGCCGCAACGGAAGCGACCGGATCGCCGGAAAGCGCAGGAAGGCCCCTGCCCTTGCGCAGCGTGTTGACGTAGCCGAGCGTCGCGTCGGTCTGATCGCTGCCCGTACCGCCGTCCGGAGAAAGGAGGTTCGAGGTGGTGCAGCCGGTGATCAAGCCGAGGGAAACCACGGCACCGGCACGCAGAAGCAGCCGTCTGCGGGCGACAAAGGTCTGGTCGTGCATGCTTACCGTCGATAGCTGAAGAGACGCAGAATGATGAAGAGCGGAATGACCACGACCGCGCCGAGAAGCAGGTAGTCGCCCACCCGTCCGAGAGCCGCGAATCCGGTCCGCCAGAGATCGAGGAGGAAGTTGCGGATACCGTAATAGATATCGGCCGGATACCAGTCGAAGACCGTCATCACGAAGCCGACCAGGATCGACACCACCAGCAGCTTGACGAGCACGCGTAGCGGCGAGTCCCCCAAAAATTTGTTTATTCCGTCCGACATCTGCGAGAACTTCTCCTGTTTCCCTTCACATAAGCCGCCATTCCCAAGCGTGCAAGGCATGACGGTCCGAGGTGCCGCTTCCAGAATCCGCTTGTATTTTGCCTTTTCCGGCGTCAGAAGCGTCCATCGCAACCAAGCCGCATCTCCATGACCTTCAACCAGCTCTCCTCCGGCGACCTGATCGCCGACCGCCGCGCCGACTACGCGAAGATGCTTGCGGAAGCGGGCGATGCGCCAGGTGCGGCGGAACTCATGGCCCAGGCGCTGGAGCTTGCCCCGGATTGGGCGGCCGGCTGGTTCCGGCTGGCGGACTATGAAGAGAAATCGGGCCGAATAGAGGCAGCCGTCGACGCGCTGCGCAATACGCTTCGGCTCAATCCGGAAGACATCTTCGGCGCCAGCCTCAAGCTCGCTTTGCTCGGCGCTACCGAGACGCCCGAACAGCCGCCGAGCGTTTACGTCGAGCGCCTTTTCGACGACTATGCCGAGCGCTTCGACCACGCGCTCGTCGAAAAGCTCGGCTACAGCGTCCCGGAGAAGCTTGCGGCCGTGATCGGCCGGGTGAACGGCGGCGGGCGGTTTCGGCACGTCACCGATCTCGGCTGCGGCACCGGGCTCTTCGGCGAGCGTATCCGCGATCGCGCCGATTTCCTCGAGGGTTTCGATCTTTCCGCCAATATGCTCGCCAAGGCCGAAGCCAAGGGTGTCTATGACCGCCTCGCCCAGGCGGACCTTTCATTGGCTCCGGAGGATTCGGGCGTGTTCGGCGCGCTGGAGCAGCGGCGTGCCGATCTCGTGAGCGCGGCGGACGTGCTGATGTATCTCGGCAATCTCGAAGGTGTCTTCGTCATCGCCGACCGCCTGCTCGCACCGGGCGGGCTCTTCGCGTTTTCCGTCGAGGATGCATGCGGCGCCGACGGCTTCGTGCTGCGTCCGTCGCTGCGCTACGCGCATTCGGAAGCCTATATCGCCTCCCTCTGCGAAGAGAGCGGCCTGTCCATGATCGCGACCGAGCGCACGATCATCCGCAGGGATGCCGGCGAGCCCGTCGCCGGGATATTGTTCCTCGCCTGCAAGCCGGCTTGATGCAGCCCCCACCGGGCGGCGAAAATAGGTCAGCATTGCTTACATATTTTGCTTGTATTTTTTGTGCGCTGCAGCAATGGTGATGCCATCGCGATCTGAGGGTCAGCCATGGCACAGGCAAGCAGCGTTTTCGGTCTCTGGAATACAAGTCCCACACGGCACACGCCCGTGGAGGACGTTCAAGGCGTCTTTTCGGGCAGCCTTGTCGCCGCCCTCGGTCTCTATTTCCTGGCGAGTGCCGGACTTCTGACCGGCAGCACCGCAGGCGTCGCCTTTCTTTTGCATTACGCCACGGGCGTGAATTTCGGTCTCACCTTCTTCCTGCTCAATCTGCCGTTCTTCTACTTGTCGCTGAAGCGGCTCGGTCCGGCCTTCACGCTCAAGACCTTCATTGCCATTGCGCTCACCTCGTTCCTGACCGACATGCAATCGCGTCTCTTCGAGATCGGGCAGATCCACCCCGGCTGGGCCGCTCTCATCGGCGGCCTTCTCCTCGGATACGGTCTCCTGGCGCTCTACCGCCACCGCGCGAGCCTCGGCGGCGTCGGCGTATTGGGCATCTACCTGCAGGAGCGCTTCGGCATTCGCGCCGGTCTGGTGCAACTCGCGATCGACTTGGTCGTTCTCGCGGCAGCATTCTTCGTGACGACGCCGACGGTCGTCATCTGGTCGGTGCTCGGCGCAGTCGTCCTCAACCTTTTCGTGGCGATCAACCACCGCGCCGACCGCTATATCGCGCTGTAACGCCCAGAGCTTCAGGAAAACATCCCGCTCTAAGCCGCCACGGCCGGCGCGTCGATCGGGGGCAAGGCGCGGAAGCCGACGCACAGCCGGTTCCACACGTTGATGGCGCCGATCGCGACGGTGATCTTGGTCATTTCCTCCTCGTTGAAATGCGCCTTGAGCGCCTCATAGGCGTCGTCGGGCGCGCGTGTCTCCGCCACATTGGTCAGCGCCTCGGTCCAGCCGAGGACCGCCCGTTCGCGCTCATCGAAATGCGGCGATTCGCGCCAGACACAGACGAGGTTGATCCATTGCTGACTGAGGCCGCTGTGGCGCGCCTCCTTGGTGTGCATGTCCACGCAATAGGCGCAGCCATTGATCTGCGATGCGCGCAGCTTGATCAGGTGGATAAGGCGAGGCTCGATTCCCGAGCCTTTGACATAGCTGTCGAGCGCGGCGACCGCCTTGTAGGCGTCCGGAGCGGCTTTCGCAAAATTCACACGTGACTGCATGATCTTCTCCTGTTTGGCTGATTGGATGGTGATTCACATCAGGCGGCGTTGCCCGATTTCCGTTCATGAAGGGCGAGAAAACCGTTCGTTCGCGCCGCGATCGCCCCGTCGCGGTCGATAGCTTTCAGGTCGGCCATGATGGCGGCGATGGTCACGCGCCGGAGTTCGGCGCGATAGGCCTGCTCGGCCCTGAGCATCGCGACATTGATCGTGCACGGCGCGGCCGGCTTGCAGGAATAGGGATTGGGGCCGCGAAGGCGGATTTCGTTGCAGCGAAAGGCCGGCTCCGGCCCCTCCACCGCGAGGACGATATCGAGCAGGGTGATCTTCTCGGGCGCGCGTGCAAGCCGGTAGCCGCCCTTCGGCCCCGGCACGGCCTCGAGCAGTCCGGCCCCAGACATCGCCTGCAGATGCTTCAGCAGGTAACTGGTCGAGACGCCGTGGAACTCGGCGAGCGCTGCGGCCGACAGGGTACTGCCAGGCTGAAGACAGCTCAGCATCGTCACGCTGTGAATAGCCTGTTCGACGCCGTCGCCGAGTTTCATTTGCGCCTCCTATCGTAGATAAAATTTATCCATGATTTGCGTTTCGAGTCAATCCTTGCAACAGCACGAAGAATGCCGGCTTCTCTTTTGCCGCGTTTGATCTACCTTTGTTCTCCGTGGACAGGATCGATTCTCCGTCGCCGGAAGGCGACGCCCTGACGTTGCCGGCACCCTTTCTCCGGTGGTTCGCCGAAAAGGGTTGGCGTCCGCGCGCCCATCAGCTCGAACTTCTGTCACGCGCCGAGGCGGGCGAGAGCACGCTTCTGATCGCGCCGACCGGGGCCGGCAAAACGCTCGCCGGCTTTCTGCCTTCGCTCGTCGACATCACCAGGCGCGGCAGGATCCCGCCCGGCGCGCCCTTCACCGGCATCCACACGCTCTACATCTCGCCGCTCAAGGCGCTTGCCGTCGACATCGAGCGCAACCTCATGAAACCGGTCGGCGAGATGGGGCTGCCGGTGAGTATCGAAAACCGTACCGGCGACACGCCGCAGGGCAAGCGGCAGAGGCAGAAGCTCAACCCGCCCGACATACTGCTCACGACACCGGAGCAGCTCGCGCTGCTTCTGGCCAATGGCGAGGCGGAGCGCTTCTTCAAGGACCTGCGCTATGTGGTTCTGGACGAGCTGCACTCGCTGGTGATGTCGAAGCGCGGCCATCTCCTATCGCTCGGCCTCGCGCGGCTGCGCCGCCTGGCGCCCCGTCTCCAGACGATGGGGCTTTCGGCTACGGTCGCCGATCCGATGGATCTGCAGCGCTGGCTGGTCGCTCAATTTCTCGCCAAGGAGAACCATGCGGGGCTGATCACCGTTTCCGGGGGCGCAAAGCCCGAGATCTCCATCCTGCGGACCGAGAACCAGGTGCCTTGGGCCGGGCATTCGGCGCGTTATGCAATCCCGGACGTCTACGCCGCCATCAAGGAACACCGAACGACGCTGCTCTTCGTCAACACCCGCAGCCAGGCCGAGATGCTGTTCCAGGAACTCTGGAAGATCAACGACGACGATCTGCCGATCGCTCTGCACCACGGCTCTCTCGATGTCGCCCAGCGCCGCAGGGTCGAGGCGGCAATGGCCGAAAACCGTCTGCGCGCCGTCGTCGCCACGTCGACCCTAGATCTCGGCATCGACTGGGGCGACGTCGATCTGGTCGTCCATGTCGGAGCGCCGAAGGGAGCAAGCCGGCTTGCGCAACGCATCGGCCGCGCCAACCACCGCATGGACGAACCGAGCCGCGCCATCCTGGTTCCGGCCAACCGTTTCGAGGTCATGGAGTGCCAGGCGGCGCTCGACGCCAATTACGTCGGCGCTCAGGACACGCCGTCGATCGGCAAGGGTGCGCTCGACGTGCTGGCGCAGCACATCCTCGGCATGGCCTGCGCGCAGCCTTTCGATGCGCTGGAACTCTATGAAGAGGTGATCAGCGCCGCGCCCTATGCCCGGCTTGCCTGGGAAACCTTCGAGCGGGCCGTCGATCTCGTCGCCACAGGCGGCTATGCCCTCCGCACCTATGAGCGCTATGCCCGCATCCGAAAGACGAAGGACGGGCTCTGGCGGGTCTCCAACCCGATGGTTGCGCAGCAATACCGCCTCAATGTCGGAACGATCGTCGAGTCGCCGATGCTGAACATCCGCATGGTCAAGCGCAACCAGCGCGGTTCGCTTGGCCGCGGCGGCATGTCGCTCGGCAAAGTCGAGGAATCGTTCCTCGAAATGCTTTCACCGGGCGACACCTTCCTCTTTTCCGGCAAGGTGCTGCGCTTCGAAGGCATCCGCGAGAACGAGTGCCTGGTTTCGCAGGCCTTTTCCTTCGATCCCAAGGTGCCGAGTTATGCCGGCGGCAAGTTTCCGCTCTCCACCTATCTCGCAGCACAGGTAAGAAAGATGCTCGCCGATCCGGCGCGCCGCGCCGGTCTGCCCGACCAGGTCAGGGACTGGCTGGCGCTGCAGGGCGACGTGTCGATGCTTCCGCGCGACGACGAACTCCTGATCGAGACCTTCCCGCGGGGCAGCCGGCACTACATGGTCATCTACGCCTTCGAAGGCAGGCTCGCCCACCAGACGCTCGGCATGCTCCTTACCCGCCGTCTCGACCGTGCCGGCCTGAAGCCGCTCGGCTTCGTCGCGACCGACTATTCGCTCGCCGTCTGGGCGCTCGACGACATGGGCGCGGCGTTCCGGGCGCGGGCGCCGTCGCTCGGCCAGCTCTTCGACGAGGATATGCTGGGCGACGATCTGGAGGCGTGGCTGAACGAATCCTTCCTCCTGAAACGTACCTTCCGCAATTGCGCGGTCATCGCCGGACTAATCGAGCAGCGCCACCCCGGCAGGGAGAAGACCGGGCGGCAGATAACCGTTTCCGCCGACCTCATTTACGACGTATTGCGCGCGCACGAGCCGGATCACATTCTCCTCGAGGCGACGCGCAATGATGCGGCCACGGGACTTTTGGACATCGGCCGCCTCGGCTCCATGCTCAAGCGGATCAAGGGCCATATCACCCACCGCAGGCTCGATCAGATCTCGCCGCTTGCCATACCAGTCATGCTGGAGATCGGGCGGGAATCGGTGCATGGAGAAGCACAGGACTTCCTGCTCACGGAAGCGGCCGACGATCTGATCAACGAGGCGATGGGCGGTCACGGTACGGATGGATGAGAGAACTATGAGAGAGCGAAAATCCTCTGATCCCTGTCGGACCCCTCCGCGGCGCCCCTCATCCGCCTGCCGGCACCTTCTCCCCGCAGGCGGGGAGAAGGGACCCGCGGCAAGCGCCGCCACTACCGTTTTCACCGGCGTATCGTGGGGCACGTCCCCTCTCCCCGCATGCGGGGAGAGGGTTAGGGTGAGGGGCAAACCCGAGGAAAGAAGCCTTTCTCGCCCACTCACAAGAACACCGCAATGACCATGCATCGGCTCATCTACGCGACATCACCTGCCGTCAACCCATCCCTGCACGCGCGCACGTCCATCAATGGAGTCGCCGCGATCTGCGATCCGCTCGGCGGTCTCTACTTTCCCGAAAGCCGGACGCTCGTCGTATCCGACCTCCATCTCGAAAAAGGCTCCGCCTTTGCCCGACGCGGCATGATGCTGCCTCCCTACGATACGCTTGCGACGCTCCGGATATTGGATGCGGTCATCGCCCGCCACGACCCCGCGACGGTCATCAGCCTCGGCGACAATTTCCACGACCGGAAGGGATCGGCTGCAATGCCGGAAACCTTCCGCCAGATGATCGCGGCCATGGCCTGTGGCCGCGAATGGATATGGATCAACGGCAATCATGATCCGGACGGCGCACAGGGGCTGCCCGGCGCCTCCATGGACGAGCTCCGCCACGCGGGCCTGGTCTTCCGGCACGAACCTTCGAGACGCGACGGGATCGGCGAGATCGCCGGCCACCTGCATCCCTCGGCGACGGTGAGGCGGCGGGAAAGATCGGTGAGGCGCGCCTGCTTCGCGACCGACGGCAAGCGCCTCGTCATGCCTGCTTTCGGGGTCACGACGGGAGGTCTCGACCTCAGGCACCGTGAGATGAGCGGCCTCTTCGACCGGCAGCAGCTCGTCGCCCACATGCTCGGCCGCGACCGGATCTATTCGGTGCGCTTCGCCAACCTTCTCGGGTGAGGTTGGAGCACTTCCAGGGAAAGTGTGTAACGGTTTTCCGTCCGGAAGTGCGTAGTTTCGAAAAGGGTTGGAGCGGGGTGCGGGCGGAAAACCGCCCACACTTTTCCTCACCCCGCTCTCTAGAACGCGTTGAAAGTCAGCGTCGTCAGCGAGCGAGAGATGCCGGGAACCGTGGCGATATTGTCGTTGATGAACTTTCCGATGTCCTGGCCTTCCTCGACGTAGACCTTCAGAAGCAGATCATAGTCACCGCTGGTCGAATACATCTCCGAGACGATCTCCTTGCGGTAAATCTCGTCGGCCACCTCATAGGTCTTGCCGGGGGCGCATTGCAGTTGCACGAAAATCGGTTTCATGGGGTTTCCTCAAGTTTCGCATCGTTCGCCGCCGATGCCCGTGCTTCCTTAAACCGCCATAACGCAAAATGGAACGCCAACTCCATTTGCCGGCTCCCTCACTCCTTGCGGAAGAGCAGGCTGGCACCCCAGCCGGTGACGACGGCGAGGGTTACGGCGAGGAGGCCGTAGATCACCGGCTGGTCGTGGGCGGCGCGGGTAATCGCCTGTTCGAGGCCGGTCTTCACCACCCTGAGCGGAAGAGCCTTGGCGGCGACGAAGACGCCATCGCGGAAGAGATAGGCGCGTACGACATGGATGCCGTTCGGGACGTTGGCCGGCAGCCGCACCGAGGCCTTGAACAGGCTCGAACTGATGAACTGCACCCCGCCCGGATCCCGCTGATAGACGCCGCTCGTCTCGCGAATCCTCCGGAAGGCGTTGCGGAACTCGCCGAGCGTGCTGCCGTCGCCGACGAAGCCGAGCGGCACCAGCCGCATGTGGTCGACGCCGATGCCCATATTGGCGATGTCGCGCCGCGGCGCGATCGTCTCGATGGCGCGGGTACTCGAAAGCGAGTAGGCCTCCGGCACGAGCTCGAAGGTCATCGACTGGGTATTGACCCAGATACCGAATACCCGCTCCTTCTTTCGCACCGTCGCATTGTCCTTCGGCCCTTCCAGCACGACGATGATATTGTATTTGCCCTGCGCCAGGAGGCTGGCGTCGAAACCATCGATGGCGCCGAAGATCGTCAGGTCGGCGCCGCGGAAATCGGAGGTGATGGCAATCTCTTCCGTCGAGATGCCGATCTCGAGCTTCTCGGTGAAGTCGGTGACCTGGCGCTCCAGAACCTGCGCTGCGGCCGGGGCGGCGACGGCTAGAACCAGGGCGACGAGCGAGGGAAGGAGAAGCGAGCGCATCAGAAGCCTGCCGCCGCGGATACGACCGAGTAAATGTCCTTCGGCGGTATGACGAGCTCGACCGCCAGGCGGATGCCGACGGCGAGAACGAGCAGCGCCAGCAGTGCCCTGAGCTGCTCGCCGCGCAGCCGCTGGCCGACGCGCACGCCATATTGCGCACCGATGACGCCGGCGATCATCAGCACGAAGGCCAGCACGATGTCGACGGTGTAGTTGGTCGAGGCCTGGACGATCACCGTATAGGCGGAGACGAAGACGATCTGGAAGAGCGAGGTGCCCACGACGACGCTGGTCGGGATGCGCAACAGATAGATCATGGCAGGCACCATGATGAAGCCGCCGCCGACGCCCATCACCGAGGTCAGCACGCCGATGGAAAAGCCGAGCGTCGCCACGGGGATGACACTCAGATAGATCTTCGACTTCTTGAAGCGCATCTTCAGCGGCAGGCCGTGGATCCAATTGTGCTGCCCGGGCCGCCTGAGCTGCGCCGGCTGGTTCTTCGCCGCCTTGCGCATGGCGCCGATGCTTTCCCACAGCATCAGCGCGCCGACCGAGCCGAGAAGTACCACGTAAAGCAGCGAGATCACCAGATCGAGCTGGCCGATGCTCCTGAGCAGCGAGAACAGCCAGACGCCGACGGTCGCGCCCACAAGGCCGCCGCACAGGAGCACCGTGCCGAGCTTGATATCGATGGTGCCGCGGCGGAAATGGGCGATCGCCCCTGATATCGACGAGGCGACCACCTGGTTGGCGCCGGTCGCCACCGCCACGACGGGAGGAATATTGTAGAAGATCAGGAGCGGCGTGATCAGAAACCCGCCGCCGACGCCGAACATGCCGGACAGAAAACCGACGGCCGCGCCCATGCCGAGAATGATGAAGATGTTCACCGACAACTCAGCAATGGGCAGATAGACCGTCACGGCCGCACCTCGATATGCCAGCGGCCCGCAGTGCGGGCGGAAATTGCTCCTCCACAATTCCTAACCGCAAACAATTGAGGAATTGTGCAATGTTTCACTATTCTCAAGCTTCACGCGCCCGAAGAGGCGCACGGCGCTATCCTTCGAAGTGGTACATGATCAACCACGGACGGGGATGTATTGGTGGACCGTTCGCGCCCCTGAGGGAGAAACGGGCGACACTTTCTCTCATGCGCTCCCGGGCCAGAGCTGTCAACCTTTTCAGGGACATGCGCGGCCCCGCAGGCACGCCTGCGGCCTTATGGCACCACGACATGCGCGGAACCGCTGAAACGGTTCAGCTGTTCCGCTTCAAAAGCTCCCGGACCAGCCCATCGGTGATCTCACCGGTCGGCTCCTGGCCGACCGATTTCTGAAAGGCCTTGATGGCGGCAGTCGTCTTCTGGCCTACCTGGCCGTCCGGCTTGCCGGCATCGAAGCCGTTATTGTTGAGGATCGCCTGGATGTTGCGAACGGCTCTGGTCATATCGACGGTGGCCGTCTTGGTCGGTGGACCGACCCAGGCATCCGGAACCTCCACCGTGTTCGCCTCGGCGTCGAGAGGCTGAGCCTTCCAGGCGTCGACTTTTGCCTTGGCACTCGAAAGCTCCTCGGGCTTCAGCGCCTTGGCGATCTCGTCGCGCTTTTCTGCCGCATCCTTGTCACCGTCGCGGGCCGCGATAGCAAACCATTTGTAGGAATCTTCCAGATTTCGGGCCAGACCGTCGCCCCGCGCATAGAGGACGGCGAGGTTGAACTGGCTGTCGCGAACGCCGAGATTGGCGGCTTTCTCGAACCATTTGGCCGCTTCGGCGAGATCCGGCGCGCCGTCCCGGCCGCCGGCGAGCATGACGGCGAGATTATGGATCGCACTGGCGTTGCCGGCCGCAGCCGCCTTGAGATAGAGCGCCTTGGCCTTTGCTGCGTCGCGCTGAACGCCCGCGCCCTTCTCATAAAGGTTGGCGAGCCGGTACTCGGCCGGTACCACGCCGGCGTCGGCGGCGCGCTGATACCATTTGACGGCTTCCGCCCGATCTTCCCCGACACCCCGCCCTTCCGTGAAGCGGGCGCCTATTTCGTAGAAGGCGAGAGGGTCGCCGCCCTTGGCCGCGGTTACGAGCGCGGGCGGTCCGAAGCCCTCCGGCAGAACGATCTCGCTCATCTTGGCCGGCTCAGCGGCTGAACTTTCTGAAGACGGCTGCAAGGTCGAGATGGGTCCAGGCGTTTGCGCCTCCGCCGGCCGCATCAAGGCCGCCTGGCCGTCGCCAACGCCACCAATGGCCTCGTCAATCTTGCCGGCCTCGGCGGCGGCTGGCTGCGTTGGCGGTTGTTTTGCCGCTATCGCCGGCGCATCCGTCTTCTCCGCACCGGCAGGAGCCCTAGGCTCTTCCCCAATCTTCGCGGTAGCTGCCGTTTGGACGACGCGGTCGACGGCGGCCTTCGGCTCCGCAACCTCTGCCCTGCGCTCGATCGCTGCAACCGGCGGAGCGCTCGGGGCCTCCTTGCCTTTCAGCACCGTGCTGACGAGCGGATAGGACATGATCGCGAGCAGCACGGCGCCGACCGCAATCAGGATCGGACGGCGGTGGCGGGCGAGCGCGCCGCCGACGGCGGATGGCGCCTTGCTTTCCTTGACGCGGTTGAGCGTATCGGATTCCTCGACGGCCAGCTGCGCCGCGCGCCGCGCGGCAGCGATGAAGTCCGCCTTTTCGCCCTCGTTCGCCTCCTGCGCGCCACGGGCAATCTGACCGGCACGGACGCGCTCGAGGATCTTCTTGACGTCCGGCACGCCGGAGCCGGGCTCGAGGAGCTGATTGGCATCCTCGGGAGCGAGCATTTCGGAGGGGTCGATCGAGGGGGCGGGCTCGACCATCTGCCGCGCCTGGATCGGCATTCCCTCGTTCTGCTTCGGCGCGAAGCGCCGGGTCAGACCGGCAAGCAGGCCCGTCTTCGCCGCACGGGCCTCCACCTTGATCTCGCCGTCTTCGACCATTGCGACTTCGGCGGCATCATTCGCCTCAGCCGCGGCCGCCACCGGTGCGTGGATGGAGGTTTCGCTTTCGGCCGCGAGCGCGTGTGCCGCGCGTTCCACGTCCTCGTCGCGTTCCGCCTTCGTCAAAGTGCCCGCGGCTTCGAGGGGTGCAGCCTTGGGCATCGGAGCATGAGAAGCCGGAGGCTCCCGCTCTTCCAGCCGCTCCAGTTTCTCGGCGATATGGACGAGCGTTTCATGCAGCGCCTCGAAGGTGCGCGCGGTCCGTTCGTCGCTCGAACGGCTGAGTTCCTCCAATGTACGCAGATCCTCGGCGAGCGCCGAGATGGCCGCCATGTCGGTACTCGCCGCCATCTGCGGTGCGGTGTTTCTGGAATATGCCTCCATCACCGCTTCCGCGGCCTGCCGGGCAGCCTCGATAATATACTCGTCGCTGGTCGCGAGATAGTCTTCCAGCGTATTCATGCGGCTCTCGAATTCCGCGGGCACGCCTGCCGTCTCACCGTGGGACTGGCTGATCAGCGTCGAGAGATTTCCGATCTGAGCTTCGAGATTGCGCAGCGCCTGCCGGTCGTCGAAGGGCGCGGCATGCGTCTCCTCCAGGCGCTGGGCGATACCTGCCAAGCGATCCTCGAGGCGATCGAAGCGCGTGTCCGCCGAGGGCTCGACATTGCCCGCAAGCCCATCGATACGGCGGGCGAGATCGTCGAGGCGCTCAGCCAATGCATCGGTGATGCTGTCGCCCGAGAGGGCTTCGATCTTCCGGGAAATGTCGGCAAGACGATCTGTAAGATCCGGCTCCGCGCCTGGCCGGTTGTGCTCCAGCACCGCGGAAAGCTGGTCCAGGCGCTCTTCCAATCGGGCCGCCGCCTTCTCGCCGGCAAGGTCCTCTACGCGAGCTGCCAGCGCCTCGATCCGCGCGCCGAGGCCGGAATCGACGGGATTGGAGAGGGTGTCGATCTGCCGGGACAGATCGCCGAGCCTGTTCTCCAGACGATCAACGAATGAACCGTCGGTGCCGGCCACATTACGGCTGCCGGCGGCGATCGCCCGGCTGATCTCATCGAGCCGCCTGTCGAGATCGGCGAATTGCGGGGCCAGGCGCCTCTCGTCCGGCTGGATCTGGCGTCCGAGCATCTCGATCGCCTGGGCGACCGCGACAAGCTTGCTCTCGAGGACCTCGACTCCGGCGCCCCTGTCCAGGGAATTGATCTGCGCCTTGATCTCGTCGAGCCGGTAGGCGAGCGCGACCAGCTCATCGTCGCGGTTCTGGTCGAAGGCGTTCAGCCGGTCCTCGACGCCGGTCCAGCGGTTTTCCATGCGGCGCATGCTGTCTTCGCGAGCGAGGCCTTCGAGCATTGACCTCAGGTCATCGAATTCGATCCTGAGCGCATCGGCCTCTGCGGGCGAAGCCTGCCGGCCAAGTTCCTTGATGCCGGCCGAAAGCCGCTCGATATCGTGCCGCACGTCCTCGGCGAAACGGCGGTCCTGGGCGGCTTCGGCCTTGATGCCCCGAATTTCCGACCGCAGCGCATGCATCTCGCGGGAGAGGCCGTCATCGAGGTCGCGCTTCAGCTCATGCCTCAGACCGACCAGCGCCTCGGCGATATCCGCTGCAGCCGAAGAGCGTCCCGATGGCGCGGCTGCTGCCTGAGGAGGCTGGTAGCGTGCCTCTGCCGCGAGGCGGGTCGGAGCGAGGCGGTCGGATTCGCTCGGCGCAGCGCGTTCGCGCAGCGGCGACCGCTCGCGCGCCGCATTGAGCGCCCGCTGGCGGTCGATGATCTCGGAGACCGCTTCGCTCGGGGCCGGACGCGGCCGCTCGGGCTGCCGCGTCTCGCGGCTGACGCTGCTCATGAGCCCCTCGATGCGCGCTTCGAGCCCTTCGATGGTGCGGTTCAGGGCATCGAGCGACGGCCGGTCGCCATAGGACGGGCTGCCCATGCGCTGAGAAGTGGATCGCGATCCGTTCATTGCCTCTTCGCCCCTGTGTCGCTTTGGCCCTATAAATTCGACCGTCACCGAAGCCGCCGAAGGAGCCCGGGCTTCCCCGGCTATCGCCCCAACTTCGGCGGCACCGCCGATGTGGGCAAAGCCGCAACAATGCAAAGACGGGACCGGTTGCAGCTTTGACCATCTCAAAGCGCACAATTCATTAAACGTGGTAAATAAGCCGTTAACCGATCCGATTTTTAACGATTTATTGTCGCCCGGTCCGCCGCCATCTCCCTGCCCGATGGTCACTTGGGGCGGCGGGAGGCAGGAGCGAAACTTTCGCTTCGCGGGAATTTTGACGTTTACGCAAACGTCAAAATTCGATAGCATCCGTCCAAGTCGCACACCGCCACGGGTGCGCGCTCGACACAGTGGGAAGCGGGTCTGCCGTGCGGCGCGGCCCGAAAGGACATCAAGGCGAGGAAAAGCATGCCCATCTACAAGGCTCCGGTCGACGACACCCTGTTCATCCTCAACGACGTGCTCGGCATCGAGCGCTACCACAATCTCCCCGGCTTTGCGGATGTGACGCCGGACATGACGGCCGCGATCCTCGGCGAGGCCGCAAAGGTCGCAGAAGAGGTCCTCTTCCCGATCAATCTTTCCGGCGACCAGGAGGGCTGCAAGCGTCACGGGGACGGCTCCGTCACCGTACCCAAGGGCTTCAAGGAAGCCTACGACCTTTATCGCGAAGGCGGCTGGCTTGGCCTTGCCGCCCCGGAAGAATTCGGCGGCCAGGGCCTGCCCTACACGCTCCACACCGCCGTCGGCGAATTCATGTCCGCGGCCAACATGTCGCTTATGATGTATCCGGGCCTGACGCAGGGGGCGATCGCGGCGATCCTGGTGCATGGTTCCGAGGAACAGAAGCGGGCCTATCTGCCCAAAATGGTCGACGGCACCTGGACCGGCACGATGAACCTCACGGAGCCCCATTGCGGCACCGACCTGGGCCTGCTGCGCACCAAGGCCGCTCCGAACGGCGACGGCTCCTACAGTATCTCCGGCCAGAAGATCTTCATCTCCGCCGGCGAGCACGACATGGCGGAGAATGTCGTCCACCTGGTGCTGGCGCGCATCGAGGGCGCGCCTGATGGTGTAAAGGGCATCTCGCTCTTCATCGTGCCGAAATTCAGGCTCGACGCCAGCGGCGAGCCGGGCGAACGCAACGGCGTTTCCTGCGGCGCGATCGAACACAAGATGGGCATCCACGGCAACGCGACCTGCGTCATGAATTATGACGAGGCGACCGGCTATCTGATCGGCACGGAGAACAAGGGCCTCAGCGCCATGTTCGTGATGATGAACGAGGCCAGGCTTGCCGTCGGCATGCAGGGGCTTTCGATCGCCGAAGTCGCCTATCAGAATGCTGCGAGCTACGCGCGCGAACGCATCCAGGGCCGCTCCCTCTCCGGCCCCAAGGCGCCGGACAAGAAGGCCGATCCGATAATCGTCCATCCGGACATCCGCCGCACGCTGATGACGATCAGGGCCTTCAACGAAGGCGGCCGCGCCTTCACGCTCTGGACGGCGCTGAAGTCGGACATCGCCCATCGTTCAGACAGCGAAGAGGAGCGCCAGACGGCGGACGACATCCTCAGCCTGATGACGCCGATCCTCAAGGGCGTGCTGACGGACAAGGGCTTCGATCATGCGGTGATGGCGCAGCAGGTCTTCGGCGGCCACGGCTATATCGAAGAGCACGGTATGAGCCAGTATGTGCGCGACGCCCGCATCGCCATGATCTACGAGGGTGCCAACGGCATCCAGGCGCTCGACCTTGTCGGCCGCAAGCTCGCGATGAACGGCGGCCGCGCCGTCATGGCTCTGTTCAAGGAGATCGGCGACTTCTGCGAGGAGAACCGCGGCGACGAAAAGCTCTCGGGCTACACCAAAGCCTTGAAGAAAGGGCTGAACGACCTGCAGGCCGCGACGATGTGGTTCATGCAGAATGCCATGGCCAAGCCCGACAATGCCGGAGCCGGCTCTACCGACTATATGCATCTCTTCGGCCTCGTCGTCCTCGGCTATATGTGGGCGCGGATGGCGAAGACGGCGGAGGAGAAGCTTGCCGCTGGCGAAACGCAACGCGCGGACTATCTCAAGAACAAGCTGATCACGGCGAGGTTCTTCATGGAGCGCATCCTGCCTGAAACGGAGTTGCGCAAGATCCGTATCGAAACCGGCGCCGACACGATGATGGCGCTGGACGCGGCCGCGTTCTGATTTCAGACTGGAGCCGGATCGAAAGCGAGAAGCGGCTTCCGCCCGAATCCCGCTCCGATTGATAATGCGCGGCCCGAGGAAACGCCGCCGAAAGGGAGATCAAGAGATGACGAAAGTCTTCGTTTACGACCACGTGCGCACGCCGCGCGGCCGTGGCAAGAAGGACGGCGCGCTGCACGAGGTGCCCTCCGTGCGGCTCGCCGCCAAGGTGCTCGAGGCCGTGCGCGATCGCAACGGGCTCGACACTTCGACGGTCGACGACGTCATCATGGGTTGCGTCGACCCGGTCATGGATGCGGGTGCGGTCATCCCGAAAGCTGCAGCCTTCGAGGCCGGCTATTCGACGCGTGCGCCCGGCATGCAGATCTCCCGCTTCTGCGCCTCCGGCCTCGACGCGGTCAATTTCGGCGCTGCGAAGATCGCCCAAGGAGCGGACGACATCGTGATCGCCGGCGGCGTCGAGTCGATGTCCCGCGTCGGCCTGGGCATGTCGGGCGGCGCCTGGTTCATGGACCCCTCGGTCAACCTGCCCGCCTATTTCATGCCGCAGGGCGTTTCGGCCGACCTGATCGCCACGAAATACGGTTTCTCGCGCGACGACGTCGACGCCTATGCGGTGGAAAGCCAGAAGCGCGCCGCCAATGCCTGGGAGAAGGGCTATTTCAAGAACTCGGTCGTCCCGGTCAAGGACCAGAACGGCCTGGTCATTCTCGACCGCGACGAGCATATGCGCCCCGGCACCGACATGCAGGCACTGGCCTCGCTCAACCCTTCCTTCCAGATGCCCGGCGAGATGGGCGGCTTCGAGGCCGTCGGCATCCAGGCGCATCCGGAGATCGAGCGCATAAACTATGTCCACCACGCCGGCAATTCCTCCGGCATCGTCGATGGCGCCGCTGCCGTGCTCATCGGCTCCAAGGCCGGCGGCGAAGCCATGGGGCTCAAACCCCGCGCCCGCATCCGCGCCTTCGCCAATATCGGCTCCGACCCGGCCCTGATGCTGACCGGGCCGGTCGACGTCACCGAGAAGCTCCTGAAGCGGGCCGACATGAAGCTCTCCGACATCGACCTGTTCGAGCTCAATGAGGCCTTCGCGGCCGTCGTGCTGCGCTACTGCCAGGCTTTCGACATCCCGCACGATAAGATCAACGTCAATGGCGGCGCGATCGCCATGGGCCATCCGCTCGGCGCGACCGGGGCGATGATCCTCGGCACCGTGCTCGACGAGCTGGAGCGCCGCGACCTCAACACGGCGCTGGTGACGCTCTGCATCGGCGCCGGCATGGGCACCGCCACGATCATCGAACGCGTCTGATCCGATCCCGGGAGAGAGAATATGTCTTACACAAACTTCAAGATCGAAACCGACGCCGACGGCATTGCGCTGGTCACCTGGGACATGCCCGACAAGTCGATGAACGTCTTCACCGAAGAGGTGATGAAGGAACTCGACGCCATTATCGATCAGACGACCGCAGATCCTGCCGTCAAGGGCGTGGTCATCACCTCCGGCAAATCCTCCTTCTCCGGGGGTGCCGACCTTTCGATGATCAAGTCGATGTTCACCTTCCAGGCCGAGGAAAAGAAGAAGGACCCGGACAACGCGGCCCGGAAACTTTTCGACCTCGTGGGCCGGATGACGGGTCTCTTCCGCAAGCTCGAAACCTCGGGCAAGCCCTGGGTGTCGGCCATCAACGGCACCTGCATGGGCGGCGCCTTCGAGATGTCGCTCGCCTGCCACGGCCGTGTCGCCTCCAATGCAAAATCGGTGAAGATCGCGCTTCCCGAGGTCAAGGTCGGCATTTTCCCGGGCGCCGGCGGCACCCAGCGCGTTCCGCGGCTGACCAATACGCAGGACGCGCTGCAGATGATGACGACCGGCTCCTCGCTCACGCCGGCGCGGGCAAAGGCCATGGGGCTCGTCCACGAGGTGGTCGATCCGGACAAGCTGATCGAGGCTGCCAAGGCGATGATCAAGAACGGCCTGAAGCCGGTTCAGCCCTGGGACGAGAAGGGCTTCAAGCTGCCGGGCGGCGGCATCTGGACGCCCGCCTCCGCGCAGCTCTGGCCGGCCGCCTCCGGCATCCTGCGCCGCGAGACCTACGGCAATTACCCCGGCGCGATCGCGATCCTGAAATGCGTCTATGAGGGGCTGCAGGTTCCCTTCGATACGGCTTTGAAGATCGAGCAGCGCTATTTCACCGAAATCCTGCAGACGACCGAAGCCTTCTCGATGATCCGGTCGCTGTTCGTCTCGATGCAGGAACTCGGTAAGGGCGCGCGCCGGCCGGCCGGTGTACCGAAGACCGAGCTCAAGAAAGCCGGCGTCGTCGGCGCCGGTTTCATGGGCGCCTCGATCGCCTATGTAACCGCGGCGGGCGGCATCCCGGTCACCCTCGTCGACCGCGACATGGAAGCTGCCGAAAAGGGCAAGACGCATTCGGAAGGCCTGGTCAAGGACGCGATCGGTAAGGGACGCTTGACCAAGGAGGAAGGCGAAGCGCTGCTTTCGCGCATCACACCTTCGGCGGACTATGGCGATCTCAGGGATGCCGGCCTCGTCATCGAGGCGGTCTTCGAGGACCGGCAGGTCAAGAAGGACGTGATCGAGAAGGTCGAAGCGGTGATCGCCGAGGACGCGATCTTCGCCTCCAACACCTCGACGCTGCCGATCACCGGCCTCGCCAGGAATTCCAAACGCCCGGACCGGTTCATCGGCATTCATTTCTTCTCGCCGGTCGAGAAAATGATGCTGACCGAGGTGATCCTCGGCAAGGAGACCGGAGACCGTGCGCTCGCGGCCGCGCTCGACTATGTCGCGGCGATCAGGAAGACGCCGATCGTCGTCAACGACACGCGCGGCTTCTATGTCAATCGCTGCGTCTTCCGCTATATCCACGAAGCCTATGACATGCTGATCGAGGGCGTACCGCCGGCGATGATCGAGAACGCCGCCAAGATGGCCGGCATGCCGGTCGGACCGCTGTCGCTCAACGACGAGGTGGCGATCGACCTCAGCCAGAAGATCCTGAAGGCGGCCGTTGCCGATCTCGGCGACAAGGCCGTCGATCCCAGGCACATGGCGCTGATCGACAAGATGGTCGACGAGCTCGACCGGCGCGGCCGCAAGAACGGCAAGGGCTTCTACGAGTATCCGGCAAAGCCGGCCAGGAAATATCTCTGGCCGGGCCTGAAGGAGCTCTACCCGCAGAAGGATGCCGGCGAGATCGAGGTCGGTGTGCTCAAGCAGCGCCTGCTCGTGACGATCGCACTCGAAGCCGCGCGTACGATCGAGGAGGGCATCGTCACCGACCCGCGCGAAGCCGATGTCGGCTCGATCCTCGGCTTCGGCTTTGCGCCCTACACCGGCGGCACGCTCTCCTACATCGACGGCATGGGTGCGAAAGCATTCGTCGAGCTTTGCGAAAAGCTCGCCGCGGACCATGGCGACCACTTCCGGCCGACGCCGCTTTTGAAGGAGATGGCGGAAAAGGGCGAAACCTTCTACGGGCGCTTCGACCCGTATGGCGCGGGGCAGAAGGCGGCATAAGCCGCCAGGCCAGCCGCACGCCGCAAACATTGCCTCTTCCGGTCATTCTCGGCAGCCGCGAATGACCGGGAGAGGAACCTGTTCAAGGTTTCAGGCCGGTTCAGCCTTCTCACCGAGCTCGGCCGCCAGAAATCCGATCAGTTGCTCCCATCCCTCGCGGCGATATTCCACCTTGTCGAGCCCATCCAGGAATGCCCCCTGCTCCGTGAAGACGACGCGTGTGCCGGTGCCCTCCGGTATGAGGTCGACGGTCGCGATCGACGCGGAAAGCCGCTGCTCGTCCTTCGCCATGGTATAGGCCGACACGATCCGTTTGTTCTCGACG
Source organism: Ensifer meliloti (assembly GCF_030064585.1). NCBI lineage: Bacteria > Pseudomonadati > Pseudomonadota > Alphaproteobacteria > Hyphomicrobiales > Rhizobiaceae > Ensifer > Ensifer meliloti. Next base: position 2,864,600 of record NZ_CP120365.1, on the reverse strand, counting down.
ATGTCGAGATAGACCGTTTCATTGAAATAGAAAGTCTTCCCGTCCTGGCTGAACCGGCCGCTTTCCCGGCCGCCGATGCGGAAGTCGTGGCTATATTCAGCGACGGGCCAGTTGTCGGCCTTGACGAACCAGCGGTCATGCGCGGCAGGGTCGGCAAAGGCCTCGAAGACCTGTTCCGGGGGTGAATTGAAAACGCGTTCAATCGTGAAGTCCGCATGTTCGACAGAAGCTTTGGTCATGATCTTCTCCTCCTTGTCCGTGCAACTGGTTGCTAAATGAAAGCGGTTGCAGATTAGCTCCACCGATGCAATAATGCAAGCAGTTTTAGAGCGGATGCTCCGCTCCCGTATTTCAGAGACCAGAATGACCGATGACCATCGCTCGGGTTGCCCGATCAATCTCTCGCTCGAAGTGTTCGGCGACAAATGGAGCCTCCTGATCATTCGCGACATGATTTTCGGCGGCAAACGCCACTTCCGCGAGCTCCTGCGCTCGCAGGAAGGGATTTCCACCAACATCCTCGCCGACCGGCTGAAAACGCTTGTCGAGATCGGCATGCTGACGAAAGCGGACGATCCGAGCCACAAGCAGAAGGCGATCTACAGCCTGACGGAAATGGCGATCGCGCTGGTGCCGATCATGGCCCATCTCGGCGCCTGGGGCCGGCGCTACCTGCCGGTCACCGAGGAACTCAGCATTCGCGCGCAACTGATGGAGGAGGGCGGCCCCGAGCTCTGGGAGCGTTTCATGCGGGAATTGCGCGCCGAACACCTCGGCGATCCCCTGCCGGAAGGACCCTCCGTGCGGCAAACGCTGCAAGCCGCCTATGACCGCGTGGTGGCGCGCAAGGCGATGGAAGAGCAACCGGCCTGAACATTAGAGCGGGATGAGGAAAAGTGTGCGCGGTTTTCCGCCCGCATCCCGCGTCTCAACGTCTTGGAATCGATCACGGTCATGTTTTTAGGTCGACCAGACCTAAAAACATGACCGTGATCTAAAGTCCGAGGGCGGACAGCATGATGAAGGTCGCGAACAGCACGAAATGCGTCATGCCTTCGATGGCATTGGTCTGGCCGTCATTGAGATTGATCGCGGCGGCGATGAGCGTCACCGCAACCATCACCGTCTGCACGGGCGACATGGCCATGATGAAGGGCTGGCCCGTATAAAGGGCAATCGCCTCCATGACGGGTACGGTCAGAATCACGGTCGAAAGCGAAGCGCCGAGCGCGATGTTCACCACTGCCTGCATGCGGTTGGCGAGCGCGGCGCGCATTGCCGTCATGACCTCGGGCGAAGCGGAGATCGCCGCGACGACGATCGCGGCCAGGGCCGGCGGCGCCGCCGTACCCTTGATCCCGGCCGACAGCAGCCCGGACATGATTTCGGCCAGAAAGCCGATCACCACCACGCCCAGGATGAGCACGACGACGGAAGGAAGCACCGGCTCGCCTTCCAGCCGGCTTGCCGCAGTTCCCGCTTTGGCGCGCGGATAGCTGTAACTGAAGAAGTAGCTGTGCACGCCAACCTGCATGCGCAGGAACAACGTATAGAGCACGATCATCGCGCCGATGGTGAAGGCGGAATAATAATGCCATTTCGACTGCGGCACGAATTCGGGAACGAGCATGGAAATGCCCATGGCCGTGAGGATCATGACGCTGTAAGTGCGGGCGGAATCGTCGTTATAGGGCTGCTCGCCATGTTTGAGGCCGCCGAGCAGCGCCGCAAGCCCCAGAATCCCGTTGATATCAAGCATCACTGCCGAATAGATCGTATCGCGCACCAGCGTCGGCGAAGTCTCGCCGGTCATCATGATGGCGAGGATGACGACCTCGACCAGCACCGCCGAAAGCGTCAGGATCATCGTGCCGTAGGGATCGCCCACCTTTGCGGCAAGCACCTCGGCATGATGGGCGACCCGCATGGAAGCAAGCACGATCGCCGCCACCATCAGGGCGGCACCGATGAGCGATGCGGCGCGACCGGCCTCGAGCAGATGATGCTCGACCGCGACGCCGGCAAGAGCAGCGAGAAAAGCGGCAACGAGATGCCGTTCCGATCTCAGTTTTGCAAGCAAGCACGCCTCTTGGCCCGGAGTGAAGCTGTTTTATTTAGCACAGCTGCGCAGGAGTTCACCCCTGAAGACCGCTGCGTCTGCCGTATGCCGTACTTTGACCGGATAGGAAGGACTATTTTCCTCGCTGTGCTTTACGGTCGCAAGGCGCTTGGCTAATGTATTCGCAGACGCGGAGCGGCTGGCTGTGCAGCCCGCATTCGCTTCTCCTTCCGAAGATGGGTCGACATGCTCTCACATGACAGCATCTGGCGCGCGATCGACGCATTGGCAGAGCGCCACCGGCTTTCGCCGTCGGGCCTTGCGCGGCGGGCCGGCCTGGACCCCACCTCCTTCAACAAGTCGAAGCGCCAGTCCACCGACGGGCGCGACCGGTGGCCCTCCACTGAGTCGATCGCGAAGATATTGCATGCGACGGGAGCGAGCGTCGATCAGTTCCTGGCGCTGATGGAGCCCAATGCCGCCGGCAGCGAAAGGGAAGATGCATCGGCAGCGCCGGGCATTCCGCTGATCGGTTTCGCGCAGGCCGGCGCCGGTGGTTTTTTCGACGACGGCGGCTTTCCGGTCGGCCAGGGCTGGGACACGATCGAATTCCCCACGCCCGAGCGGCGGCAGGGCGGTACCTACGCTCTGGAGGTTCAGGGCGACAGCATGCTGCCGCTTTATCGCGACGGCGATGTCCTGATCGTCGACCCGAGCGCGCAGGTGCGCCGCAACGACCGCGTCGTGGTCAAGACGCGCGGGGGCGAGGTGATGGCGAAGGTGCTGGCCCGGCAGACGCCCCGCGGCATCGAGCTCGTTTCGCTCAACCCCGACCATCCCAACCGCAATTTCGAGATGAACGACGTGGAATGGATCGCCCGGATCATCTGGGCCAGCCAATAGGATCCTTCGATGCGGCCGAGGCTCTTCACCATCGCCGGCGGGCTTGCCGCCCTCGCCCTCTATGCCGGCATTCTGATGACCGGGGCCGCGGTCATCCGCAACCGCGACAGCGCCGCAGCGCCTGAGTTCGTGCTCGAAACGCCGGAAGCAGCGATCGACGAGCCGGTTTCGGAGGAGCCTCCCGCCGAGACCGAAGCCGCTCCCCCTGCCCCCGAACCGGATACCATGCCGGGCAAAGGCTCGCGCGTGGCGGTCAGGCCCGTCGAGCCGGGCCTCTTTGCCCAGCCGGAGGACGGCATCGCCAAACCGCTGGAACGGATCGCACCGAGGCCGCCGCTTTCGAAGACCGGGGAAAAGGAAAAACCCGCTTCCGCCGTCTTCCCGCGCCCGGTTGCGCTTGCCGCCGGGCTTGTCCGGTCCGGCGAGACGACCCTGCAGCTCAAGGATATCGAACCCGAAAAGGCGGAGAAGGTCTGCGAAGCGAACGGCAAGAGCTGGCCTTGCGGCATGGTCGCGCGTACGGCGTTCCGCAACTTCCTGCGGGGGCGCGCGCTCGTCTGCGACGGGGCGGATGGCTCCTCGCAAACCTTGAACGCGCGGTGCAGCGTCGGCGGCCAGGACGTGGCCGAATGGCTCGTCGGCAACGGCTGGGCGACGCCGCTGCCGGGCACGGCGCTCGAGCCGAAGGCCGAGGCCGCTCGGGGCGCCAGGCTCGGCTTCTTCGGGGACGACCCGCGCGATCTTGCCCGAGCGCCTCTCGCGCTCGACGATCCGGCTGCGAGCATCGCCCCGGAAGACGCCGCGCCGGACTTGTAAGGCTTGGAGCAAGTCCTTAACTGTCACCCATCATTGCAGGTCCGCCGAACCCGTTATGCACCCGTCGTGTATCGCGGCTCCAATGGGAACAACGAAAGGATCGAGAGGCAGGATGTCCGCAAGTCTCAGCCAGCACGAAGCCCTTGTCCACGTCATGGTCATGATGTCCGCCGTCGACCGGAACATGACCGACGACGAGATTGCACGCATCGGCGTGCTCGTGCGGTTCCTCCCGGCCTTCAACGGTTTCGACGAAGATCACCTGATCCATATCGGCCGCGAATGCGCCGCCCAGCTTGCGGCACCGGAGGGCCTCGACGTGGCGCTCGAAATGGTTCGCGAGGCGTTGCCGCAGCGGCTCTATGAGACGGCCTATGCCCTTGCGGTCGAGATCGCTGCCGCGGATCAGCGTATCCGCAACGAGGAAATCCGGTTGTTGCAGCTGCTGCGCGACCGTTTGGGCCTCGACAAGCTCGCCTGCGCAGCAATCGAGCGCGGAGCCATCGCGCGCTTCCGCAAGTAGGCTTCAGAAACAGGTCCTTGCCCGTTCCCGGCACGGAACAATATGCTGGGCCGGATTTGATGCAACGGGGATCGATGCATGCTCTATTTCGGTCTCGCCGAACCGGTCTGGCGGCTCGCGGCCTTTGCCGCCGCCTTCGCCGCACTGGCAGCGCTCGAACTTTTTCATCCGCGGCTGGAGAGGCCGGAGCTGATGCGGGCTCTGAAGGCACGCCGCTGGATCACCAACCTGTCTATTCTCGTCCTATCCTCCCTCCTGCTTCGCGTCGCCTTTCCCGCTGCCGCCACCGGCGTTGCTATCTGGGCTCAGGGACGCGGATACGGCGTGCTCCCGGCTCTCAGCGTCGCCCCACCGCTTGCCGGCCTGATCGCCTTTATCGCGCTGGACTTCGCCATCTGGCTCGAACACGTCGTGTTTCACAAGATACCTGTCCTGTGGCGCATCCACCGCGTCCACCATGCCGATCCCGGGGTCGACGTCACCACAGCCCTTCGCTTTCATCCCCTCGAAATTCTGCTGTCGATGATCTGGAAGAGCGCGGTCATCATTCTGCTCGGCGCGCCCGCACTCGCCGTTCTCCTGTTCGAGATCGTGCTCAATGCCGGGGCGATGTTCAACCACGCCAATCTGCGGCTGCCGAAAGCCGCCGACGGGCTGTTGCGCCACGTCATCGTCACGCCCGACATGCACCGCATCCACCATTCCGTGGAAAAGCGGGAGACCGATTCAAACTACGGCTTCAATCTTTCGGTCTGGGATCGGTTGTTCTCAACCTACGTCGCCCATCCATCGCGCGGCGACGATGGGATCGAGACCGGGCTGAAAGCCTACGGGCGCATCGAGCCGATAAAGCTCCTGTGGTCGCTCGTGCTGCCGTTCCGGCGTGGGTAGAGCGAAATGACGGGATAGCCGCGAGTGGAGCCGCCTCAATAAATCCCGTCCGGGAAATAGCGAAGATAGATCTCCTCGAGCCTGCCGCTGCGTGAGAGCGCCAGCAAAGCGTGGTCGATCGCCTGGGTCAGGGCCGGCTCGGCCTTGCGGTTCATGATCGTCAGTCCCTCGCCCAGGAAGCGCTGGGAAAAATAGGAGCCCTCCAACATGGCGCAGCATCCCCCGGCGAGGTTGCCGGAGACCCAGAAGGACAATTGCATGCCATCGGAGAACGCGGCCGCGACGGTGCCCCCGCGAAGCGCGGAGAGCAATGCATCCCGGTCCGGAAAGCCTTTGGCTTCGAGCTTCGGGAAAAATGCCTTCAGCATTGCCTCATGCGTGGTGCCGGAGACGACGCCGACGGGCTTTCCGGCAAGATCGGCAGGACCGGCGATCGCCCCGGCGGCCTTGGTGTTGACGACGAAGCGGGCGGGCAGTTGCATGAAGGCGCGGGAAAAGGCGAAACGCTGCCTCAGCTCCGAAGTCACGGCAATGCCGGCGGCAATCGCTTCCCCTTGCCCCTGCTCGAGGGCCGGCATGAGCTCCGGATAGGTCACTGCCTGGATCTGGCACTTGGCTTCGATCTCCAGCTCACGGCATATCTCGCGGGCGAGGTCGACATGGAAGCCCGACAGCTTGCCCGACTGGTCGATGAAGTTGAAGGGCGGGAAGTCGACGGTCGTCAGGAAACGAAGCCTGGCAAGGCCGCTGAGGTCCGGCTTGGCAATCCGTTCGCGGGCATCGAACAGCCGGGGCAGTTCCTTCGGCTGCGCCAAAGCCAACCCCGGGGCGAGAACGGCCGACAGTACGAATATCCAGAGAATCCGCAGCGCTATGGCGCCTCTATGAAAGGAGGAATTGGAGCGGGTGATCGGGATCGAACCGACGACATCAAGCTTGGGAAGCTGGCGTTCTACCACTGAACTACACCCGCGACAGAACCGGAAATTTCCTCAACAGCCGTGATCTGTCAAGCACAATGCTCACTCGGCGCGAAAATGCTTGGAGAGCTTGAGCCCCTGCGCCTGATAATTGGAGCCGAGATCGAGGCCGTAAAGTCCCTCCGGACGTTCCAGCATGTGCTCGTAGACGAGACGGCCGACGATCTGCCCGTGCTCCAGAATGAACGGCACTTCGTGGCTGCGGACCTCGAGCACCGCCCGGCTGCCGCTGCCGCCGGCGGACGCATGGCCGAAGCCGGGGTCGAAGAAGCCGGCATAGTGGACGCGGAACTCGCCCACGAGCGGGTCGAAGGGCGTCATTTCGGCCGCATAGCGCGGCGGCACATGGACGGCTTCGCGGGACACGAGGATGTAGAACTCGTCCGGATCGAGCACGAGATCGTCGCGGCCGCGGCTGTAGAGCGGCTCCCAGAAGTCGAAAACGGCATGCTGGGCTTTCTTGTCCACATCGACCACCGATGTGTGATGCTTGCCGCGGTAGCCGATCAGGCCGTCCGGCCCGGTGCCCTTGAGGTCGATGGAAAGGGCGATGCCGCCGCCGGAAACGTTCGGCCGGTCGCTGGCGACGAGGACGTCGCTTTCGTGCAGAGCCAGCAGTTCCTGCTCGGAAAGAACCGAGTGGCCGATGCGGAAGCGTATCTGCGAAAGCCGCGAACCACGCCTGACTACGATCGGAAAGGTCCGCGGGCTGATTTCGAGATAGAGCGGTCCGCTGTAGCCCGCCGGAATCTTGTCGAACTCCTGCGCCCTGTCGGTAATCACGCGCGTGAAGATATCCAGTCGGCCGGTGGAGCTCTTCGGATTGGCGGAGGCCGACATGTCTGCCGGCAGCGAGAGGCTTTCCATCAGCGGCACGATGTAGACGCAGCCGGTCTCGAGCACGGCGCCTTCGCTCAGATCGACGACATGCAGCTTGAGCCGGTCGAGCTTGTCGGCGACCAGATGAGACGGGCCGGGCATGAAGCTCGCCCGGACGCGGAACGCCTTGGATCCAAGGCGAAGATCGAGGCTGGCCGGCTGGATCTGGTCATCATCCAGCACCTTTTCGCTCTTCAGCCGTCCCGAGGCATACAGCGCTGCAATTGCGCGGTCGGCCAAAATCCCTGTGTCGCGCCCCATTCCGATCCTCATTTACAGTTGCCAGACAAAACCAAACTCCGGGAATTGACGCAAGCGCGGCCAGGCAGTATTGGAGCTTTATCCCGTGGTGATTTGGCCGGTCGGCTTGCAGCCACGTTAAACAAGTAGCTAAAAAGGCCGGGTGTCAAACCGGTCGTTTCGCGGCCGGTTTTTTTGTTTTTGAAAGTGACGTTCTCATGAGCAAGAATTGGCGCCCGGCAACCCAGCTCGTCCACGGCGGAACGCTCCGCTCCCAGTATGGCGAGACCTCGGAAGCGATCTTCCTGACGCAGGGCTTCGTCTACGACAGCTCCGAAGCGGCGGAGGCCCGCTTCAAGGGCGAGACCGACGGTTTCATCTATGCACGCTACGGCAGCCCGACCAACGACATGTTCGAGAAGCGCATGTGCATGCTCGAAGGGGCGGAAGACGCGCGCGCCACCGCCTCCGGCATGGCGGCGGTTTCTGCGGCAATCCTTTGCCAGGTGAAGGCGGGTGACCACATCGTCGCCGCCCGGGCGCTCTTCGGCTCCTGCCGCTGGGTCGTGGAAACGCTGGCGCCGAAATACGGCGTCGAGTGCACCCTGGTGGACGGTCGCGATCTCAAGAACTGGGAAGACGCGGTGCGCCCGAACACCAAGGTCTTCTTCCTCGAGAGCCCGACGAACCCGACGCTCGAAGTGATCGACATCGCCGGCGTTGCCAGGCTCGCCGATCAGATCGGCGCCAAGGTGGTGGTCGACAACGTCTTCGCCACGCCGCTGTTCCAGAAGCCGCTGGAGCTTGGCGCCCATGTCGTCGTCTATTCCGCGACGAAGCATATCGACGGCCAGGGCCGCTGCCTCGGCGGCGTGGTCCTCTCCGACAAGCAGTGGGTAGACGAGAACCTGCACGACTATTTCCGTCACACCGGCCCGGCCATGTCGCCCTTCAACGCCTGGACGCTGCTGAAGGGCATCGAGACCCTGCCGCTCCGCGTCAAGCAGCAGACCGAAAGCGCCCGCCGCGTAGCCGATTTCCTCGCGGAGCAGCCGCAGGTCGCCCGCGTCATCTATCCGGGCCGCAAGGATCACCCGCAGGCCGACGTCATTGCCAAGCAGATGAGCGGCGGCTCGACGCTGGTCGCCTTCGAGCTCAAGGGTGGCAAGGAAGCAGCCTTCGCCCTGCAGAACGCCCTTGAAATCATCCGGATCTCCAACAATCTCGGCGATTCCAAGAGTCTGATCACCCATCCGGCGACGACCACCCACAAGAACCTCACCGACGAAGCCCGCGCCGAACTCGGCATCTCCGCCGGAACGGTGCGCTTCTCGGCCGGTATCGAGGACAGCGAAGACCTCATCGAGGATTTCGCAAGGGCGCTGAAGGGCGTAAACGCCTGACCGGCACCATGACGAAGCCCGCGTCAGCGGGCTCGTCAGTCTTGCCGAAAAGTCAGTCTTGCGAGAACGATCCGCGACAGCGCGGTATAGAGGCAGACGAGCGCGAAGACCGTTGCGAATAACGGGAACCACCCAGGGAAAAGGCACGAGAGCAGAAAAAAGACGATCGTCTCCGTCGCCTCTGCGAGCCCCGTCGTGAAGTAGAGCGACTTCGCACCGCGCACCGCGGTCGTCAGGGCGCGCTTCTCGGCCATCACGGCATAGGCGAGGAAGCTCGCGCCGTTGACATAGAAGGCGAAGAGCAAAAACCCGCCGGCAAGACCGTTTGCGGCCGGATCTGCGATGATGAAACCAAGTGGAACGGCGCCGTAAAAGGTGAAATCGAGAACGATGTCGAGAAAGCCGCCGAAATCCGTTTTCCGGCTCGCGCGGGCGACGGCTCCGTCAAGGCCGTCGCAGAGCCGGCTCACAAGGATCAGGGCGGCGGCAGGCAGATAAGCGCCGAGACCGATGAGCAGGGCTGCCGCAAGGCCAAGGCAAAGGCCGAGGATCGTGACGGCATCGGCACTGACCCCGCGGCCGGCCAGTGCGGCGCCGAGCCTGTCCAGAACCGGATCGAGCCGCCTGCGAAGCGCGCCGTCAAGCATAGCCGTTGCCTCCTAGATCACGATGTGATCGATTCCAAGAAGTTGGAGCGGGATGCGGGCGAAAACCGCGCACACCTTTCCTCATCCCGCTCCAGGGAATTTGATACCACTCGCACAATCTCGCCGTTATTCTTGACGAAACCATATTGCTGTAGAATACGCGTACGGATTTGAAACAGGGTGTTGCACATGTACCGCGCGCTGACACGCGACATCGAAGTGACGGTCGAGCCGTACTACCTGGAAGAACAGTCGGATCCCGACGACAGCCGCTATGTCTGGGGCTATCGCATCATCATAGCGAACCATTCCGGACTCGCGGTCCGGCTGATGACCCGCTACTGGCACATTACCGACGAGAACGGTCAGGTGGACGAGGTGAGCGGCCCCGGCGTGATCGGCGAGCAGCCGCTGCTCAATCCCGGCGATACCTACGAGTACTCCTCCGGCTGCCCGCTGGATACACCCTCCGGCGTGATGTTCGGCCATTACAGCATGGAGGCGGAAGGCGGGGAGACTTTCGATGTCGCCATCCCCGCCTTCTCGCTCGATTCGCCGGGCCTCGTCCGCACGCTTAATTGATTCAGCGCGGCTGCCGCTATTGCGGACGGACCTCGCTCGCCTCGAAGCGGTAGGTCGTCGAGCAGAACTCGCAGGTGACTTTGATCAGGCCGTCCTCGACGCTGGCTTCGATATCCTCGTTGCCGAGCCCCACCAGGACGTCCCTGATCTTCTCGCGCGAGCAGCTGCATCGATCGTAGACCGCCTGCGGCTCATAGACGCGCACGCCGCGCTCATGGAACAGACGGTACAGCAATCGCTCGGTACCGACCGTCGGATCGGTGAGTTCATCGGTGTCGATCGTCTCGACCATCACCTTGGCTTCCGCCCAGAGGTCGTCCTCGTCGAAGAAATCCTCGTCGCCCTCGTCACCACCGCCGCCCGGCAGATCCGCCTGGCGCATCCGGTCCGGCGCGTCGGGGAGGAACTGCGCGACCATGCCGCCGGCGCGCCAGCGGTGCCGCGGCTTGCCGTTCTCGTCCTTGTCGAGAAGCTCGGCAACGGCGAGGCGCACCCTGGTCGGTATCTGCTCTGACTGGCGGAAATAGGCGCCGGCGATCTCCTCGAGCGTCGCCCCGTCAAGCGCGACGATGCCCTGATAGCGCTGCGTGTGCGCACCCTGGTCGATCGTGAAGGCGAGGACGCCGTTGCCCAACAATTCATGAGGCTGGACGCGCCCGCTCTTTTCGGCGTCGGCGAGCGCCTCCTTATCATAGCGGGCATAGGCGCGGACGCGGTCCGGCGTCGAGAAATCCGCGACCACGAGATCGACCGGCCCATCGCCCTGTGTCTGCACGATCAGCTTGCCTTCGAATTTCAGGGACGTGCCGAGCAGGACCGTCAGCACCACTGTTTCCGCGACGAGCCGCGCGACAGGGAGCGGGTAATTGTGCCGTTCAAGAATGGCATCGAGCATCGGGCCAAGCTGGACGGCGCGGCCGCGCACGTCGAGTCCCTCGACCTGAAAGGGCACAACCTGATCGTCACCGGCAAAATCGAACTCGCCAAGTCCCGGCGCTGTTTCTGTCATCGCTTGCTCCTTGCCTCGACCATGATCACGCGGATCGATTCAATCCGGGACGTGGCCATGACCCATTCCAAAAACTGCATGCGGGATGCGGACGGAAACCGCTCGCTTCCTCTTCATGTCCGATACGGCTTGCATCGAGTGCACCGGCGCGCACCGGTACAACCGTCCGCCATTCCATTTGATCCCGTCATGGACGAATTTCTCCGCCGGCATTTGCTCTGCGTCGAAGCACCCCTTGGGCGCCAAGCACGTGATAGCCGGCGTGGGGCGACTGGCCGATTTGATGATCGGAGCCCCCGCTCACCGCCCTAGATCGTGTTGCACCGTGCAGATTTCAAGAGAACGCCTCGCGCCCGCCTCCAGCCGTCAGACCGCGCCCATGCACCAGGCGAGGATCGATTTCTGCGCGTGCAGCCGGTTCTCGGCTTCGTCGAATACCACCGACTGCGGGCCGTCGATGACCTCATCGGTCACTTCCTCGCCGCGGTGCGCCGGCAGGCAATGCATGAACAGCGCGTCCGGCGCTGCATGCTTCATCAGCGCGCCGTTGACCTGGTAGGGCTGGAAGACGTTGTGACCGCGGGCGCGATGTTCCTGGTTCATCGAGATCCAGGTGTCGGTGACGACGCAATGGGCACCGGCAACCGCCTGCTCCGCCTCGTGGCTGAGCAGGACCTCGGCCCCGTTGTTGCGCGCCCAGTTCAGGAACTTGTCATGCGGTTCGGAGCCGAGCGGCACGGCCATGTTCATGCGGTAGCCGAAGCGCGCCGAGCCTTCGATCAGCGAGTGAAGCACGTTGTTGCCGTCGCCGGTCCAGGCGATCGTCTTGCCCTTGACCGGTCCCCGGTGCTCCTCGAAGGTCATGATATCGGCCATGATCTGGCACGGGTGCGTATCGTCGGTGAGCCCGTTGATGACGGGCACGGTCGCATGCTCCGCCATCTCCAGAAGCCGGCGGTGGTCGGTCGTGCGGATCATGATCGCGTCGACGTAGCGCGACAGGACCTTCGCCGTATCGCCGATCGTCTCCGCCCGGCCGAGCTGCATTTCGGTACCCGACAGAAACAGCGTCTCGCCGCCGAGCTGGCGCATGCCGACATCGAAAGAAACACGCGTGCGGGTGGACGGCTTCTCGAAGATCATCGCGAGCATCTTGCCGGCAAGCGGCTTCTCGGCAGTCCCTGCCTTGGTCGCCGACTTGCGGACGCGGGCATCGTCGATGATGGTCCTGAGGTCGGTGGCCGTCATGGCCGAGAGATCGAGGAAGTGTCTGGTCATACTGCCTTGTTTCCTGTCGTAGAATCCGTTTGTCGACCCCGCCCGGGCCGGTTCGATCCGAAACCTTCGGGCGCTCAGGCCGCGGCGTTGCCGCTCTTGCCGCTCACCGCCTCCGCGGCGCGTTCGAGCCGTGCCAGTCCTTCGCGCGCCTCGGCCGGGGTGGTGATCAGCGGCGGCAACAGGCGCAGAACGTTTTCGCCGGCCGGGACGACGAGCAGTTTCTCGGCGCGGATCGCCTTCAAAAGGTCCGCGGAGGGCACCTTCGCCTTGATGCCGAGCATCAGCCCGTCGCCGCGGATTTCCTCGATCACGTCCGGAAAACGATCCTTCAACGAGGCGAGCCCCTGACGGAAGACGAGAGCCACCTCGCGCACCTGATCGAGGAAGCCTTCGGCGAGAACGACGTCGAGCACGGCATTTCCGACCGCCATTGCGAGCGGGTTGCCGCCATAGGTCGAGCCGTGCGTGCCCGCCACCATGCCGGCGGCCGCCGCCTCCGTCGCAAGGCAGGCGCCGAGCGGGAAGCCGCCGCCGATGCCTTTGGCGACGGCCATGATATCGGGTTTGATGCCCGCCCATTCATGGGCGAAGAGCTTGCCGGTCCGGCCTACACCGGACTGGACCTCGTCAAGGATCAGAAGCAGGCCGAACTCGTCGCAGAGTTCGCGCAGCCCTTGCATGAACTCCTTCGATGCCGTCCGAATGCCGCCCTCGCCCTGGATCGGCTCGACAAGGATCGCCGCGGTTTCTTCATTGATCGCGTTCTTGACCGCGCCGATATCGCCGAAGGGGACCTGATAGAAGCCCGGCGCCTTCGGCCCGAAGCCCTCGATGTATTTCTGCTGTCCGCCGGCGGCGATCGTCGCGAGCGTGCGGCCGTGGAAAGCACCTTCGAAGGTGATGACGTGGAACTTCTCGACGTGCCCCTTGGCGAAATGATAGCGCCGCGCCGTCTTGATCGCACATTCGAGCGCTTCCGCACCCGAATTGGTGAAGAACACCCGATCGGCGAAGGTCACATGGGTCAGCCGCCGCGCAAGGCTTTCCTGCCCCGCAATCTCGTAGAGATTGGACAGATGCCAGACCTTGTCGGCCTGCGCCTTCAGCGCCTCGACGAGATGAGGATGGGCATGGCCGAGCGAGTTCACGGCGACACCGGCAGCGAAATCGAGATAGCGCGTGCCGTCTTCGGCGATCAGCCAAACGCCTTCACCTCGCTCGAAACGCAACGGCGCGCGCAGATAGGTGTCGTAAAGCGGCGTGGTTGCGGCCATGTCGAGCTCTCCTTCATTCCGGCGGCGGCATCGGACCGTTCGGCCCGATAAAAATCAAAAATGCCGCCTTGCGGCGGCGACAGGCACTATTCCCATTTCGCACCGCGATGTCAACAAAACCAAGGTTTGCAGGCGCTTTGCGGATACCGATTCCGAAGCGCGAAAAAATCGCACTCTGGGACTTGCAAAAATGCAACGCTCCGACAGCAAGTTGGGGAAAACCGCGAAATCGATTCGGCGCGATTCCGGCGACTCTTGCCACGGAGTCACCCTGCCGGTAGGTTAACATTCAATTACTAGACGCATGCGGCGGACCTAGTCACCAAAAGTATTATCGCGTTGAATCTTCGGGTTTTTCCCGGAGAGCGGTGACGGATTCCGCCATCCCAACGCCGAGAACGGGGAGTGCAGAGATGAACTGGACTGACGAGCGGGTCGAGAAACTGAAGAAGCTGTGGTCGGAGGGCCTGAGCGCCAGCCAGATCGCGGCGCAGTTGGGCGGCGTCAGCCGCAACGCGGTCATCGGCAAGGTTCATCGGCTGAGCCTGCCCGGGCGCGCCAAGGCCGGCGGAAGCACGGCCGCTGCAGCCCGCCCCAAACGGGCGACGTCTGCCCCGCGCGCACCGAACTACGCTGCGCGTTCCGTAACCCGCACCGTGACCCGCACGGCCGGCGCGACCGCGCTCAAGGAAGAGCTCGCAGTCGACCTGACGATCGACCAGGAGCTGCAGATCGACAGGAATATCGTCCTGCCGATGTCGCGGCGGCTGGAGCTCACGGAGCTTACCGAACGCACTTGCAAGTGGCCGATCGGCGACCCGCTCAAGGAAGAGTTCCACTTCTGCGGCAACGACTCCCCGGAAGCCTCTCCCTATTGCACCTTTCATGCCCGGCTGGCCTACCAGCCCTCTGCCGAGCGCCGGCGCATGCGCTGAGGCGCCTTGCTCATTCCGCTCTGGATGCACGACGAAAAATGGGGCCGGAAAGGCCCCTTTTTTCTTTGCCATGCCGTAAGCCGGCACCTTCGGTCTCAGCTCTCCAGCGAATAGCCCGCGCCGCGCACCGTCCGGATGACGTCGGGCATGTTGGAGAAGTTCAGTGCCTTGCGCAGACGTCCGACATGGACGTCCACGGTCCGTTCGTCGACATAGATGTCGTGCCCCCAGACACCGTCCAGGAGCTGTGAACGGGAGAAGACGCGCCCCGGTGAGGACATGAGAAATTCCAGCAGCCGGAACTCCGTCGGGCCGAGGCGCACTTCGCGGCTGCGGCGGTGGACGCGGTGCGTCTCCCGGTCGAGCTCGATATCGCCGCAGCGCAGGAGCGTCGACAGAACCTCGGGCTTGGCGCGCCTGAGCATAGCCTTGACCCTCGCCATCAGTTCCGGCGTCGAGAAGGGCTTGACGACGTAATCGTCGGCCCCGGTGGCAAGGCCCCGCACGCGCTCGCTCTCCTCGCCGCGCGCCGTCAGCATGATGATCGGCAGGCGCTCCGTTTCCGGCCGCTGGCGCAGCCTGCGGCAGAGCTCGATGCCGGAAACCCCGGGCAGCATCCAATCGAGGATGAGAAGGTCGGGCAGGCGCTCCTGCAGGCGGATCTCCGCCTCGTCGCCGCGAAGGATCGTATCGACCTCGAAGCCTTCTGCCTCGAGATTGTAGCGCAGGAGAACGCTTAGGGCTTCCTCATCTTCGACTACGGCAATCTTCGGCAACATTCAGTAGGACTCCTTCCTACGCACGACAGCCGTCATGCCGCCGCGCACGGTGGTAGGCCGCGCCAAAGCGGCCGGAACAAATTCTGCATAGGCCCGGATGCCGGGCGATCTCAGTCCGTCACGGAACCCAATGTCGACGTCATGTCGTCCTTCGGCCGTTCGCCCTGCGGCTGGGCGCCTGTCGCCATGTAGTAGATCGTTTCGGCAATGTTGGTCGCGTGATCGCCGATACGCTCGATGTTCTTGGCGCAGAAAAGAAGATGCGTGCAGGGCGTGATGTTGCGCGGATCTTCCATCATGTAGGTCAGCAGTTCCCGGAACAGAGAAGTGTAGATCGCGTCGATCTCTTCATCGCGTTCGCGAATGCTGTTCGCCTTTTCCGGCGAACGGGAGGCGTAGACGTCCAGGACTTCCTTCAACTGAACGAGCGCGAGCTCGGCCAGGTGTTCGAGGCCGCGCGCAAGCTTGCGCGGTATGCCCGAACCGGCGACGGCAATCACGCGCTTGGCGGTGTTCTTGCCGAGATCGCCGACGCGCTCCAGGTCCGCGGCGATACGGATCGAACCCATGATCTCCCGTAGATCCGAGGCCATGGGCTGGCGTTTGGCAATGGTGACGATCGCCTTTTCGCCGATCTGCCGTTCCGCGTCGTCCAGAATGGTGTCGTCGGAGATAACCTTCTGGGCGAGAGCAAGATCGGAATTGACGAGCGCACGGACGGAGTCCGCGACCATCTGCTCGGCAAGACCGCCCATCTCGGAGATGCGGCGCGTGAGATACTTCAACTCTTCGTCGAAGGCGGACATGATGTGTGCGTGAGACATATTCGTTTCCTCGGGAGACCCGCTGTTCTGAATGGCTCGGTCGATCTTAAACCGGGAGGGACGGAAAAGCGCCGCCCCTCTCGCCATCAGCCGAAGCGGCCCATGATGTAGTCCTGGGTGCGCTGATCGTCCGGGTTGGTGAACATTTTGTCGGTATCGTTCTCCTCGACGAGATTGCCGAGATGGAACATGGCCGTGCGCTGCGACACGCGCGCCGCCTGCTGCATCGAGTGGGTGACGATCACGATCGTGAAATTCGCCCGCAGTTCGTGGATGAGTTCCTCGACTTTCGCGGTCGCGATGGGATCGAGCGCCGAGCAGGGCTCGTCCATCAGGATGACTTCCGGGCTGACCGCGACGGCGCGGGCGATGCAGAGGCGCTGCTGCTGACCGCCGGAAAGTCCGGTGCCCGGCTCCTGCAGCCGATCCTTCACCTCGTTCCAGAGCCCGGCCTTCTGCAGGCTCGTTTCCACGACCTCGTCGAGTTCGGCCTTGGTGCGTGCCAGGCCATGGATGCGCGGCCCGTAGGAGACATTGTCGTAGATCGACTTCGGGAACGGATTGGGTTTTTGGAACACCATGCCGACCCGGGCGCGCAGCTCCACCACGTCGATCGACGGATCATAGATATCGTCCTCGTCGAGCGTGATCTTGCCGGTCACGCGGCAGTTCTCGATCGTGTCGTTCATGCGGTTCAAAGTGCGCAGAAACGTCGATTTGCCGCACCCTGAGGGACCGATCAGCGCCGTGACCGTGTTCTCGCGGATGTTGAGGTTGACGTCGAAGAGCGCGCGCTTTTCGCCGTAATAGACCGACACATCATTGCCGATCATCTTGTAAGGCACCGTATTCATTTTCTGGTCAAGAGCCTTTTCGACTGCAGCTTCCGACATGATGTTCATAGTCCTTACCCCACTACCAGCGACGCTCAAAGCGACGCCGCAAGAGAATTGCCCCGAGATTCATGAAGATGAGAAAGATCAGGAGGATGATGATCGCTCCGGACGTACGCTCGACGAAGGCACGCTCTGCCTCGTTCGCCCACATGTAGATCTGCACCGGCAGCGCCGTGGAGGGCTCCAGCGGCGACCCCGGAAAGTCGACCACGAAGGCGACCATGCCGATCAGAAGCAGCGGCGCCGTTTCGCCCAGCGCATGGGCGAGGCCGATGATCGTGCCGGTCAGGATGCCGGGCATGGCAAGCGGCAGCACGTGATGGAAGATGGTCTGCATCTTCGATGCGCCGAGGCCGAGTGCGGCGGAGCGGATCGACGGAGGCACTGCCTTCAGGGCCGCCCTGGTAGCGATGATGATCGTCGGAAGCGTCATCAGCGTCAGCACGAAGGCACCGACGAGTGCTGCCGAGCGCGGCATGCCAGCGAAGTTGACGAAGACAGCAAGCCCGAGGAGGCCGTAGACGATGGACGGTACGGCCGCCAGGTTGTTGATGTTCACCTCGATCAGGTCCGTCAGCCGGTTTTTCGGCGCAAACTCCTCGAGATAGATGGAGGCGGCGACGCCGATCGGCAGCGACAGAACGAGCACGATCAGCATCATGTAGAGCGAGCCGAGAAGGGCGACGCCGACACCCGCCGCTTCAGGCCGGCTCGACGCGCCGAAGGTGAAGATGCCGGTGTTGAAGCTCTTCTTGAGCACGCCGGCCTCGGCAAGTTGGTTCATCCATGCGACCTGCTCATCCTTCACCTTGCGTTTGGTTTCGTCGACCGACAGGTCGATCTGCCCCTTGAACGCGGAATCGATGTTCGCCTCGGCAAGCAGCGTGACGGGGATCGTCCTGCCGATGACCGACGGATCGGCGACGACGATGTCACGCAGCTGCGTCCGGGCGCTGGCGGAGACCATATCGGCCGCCTGCTTCACCAGCGGCCGCTTCGACGGATCGAGGCCGAGCTGCTTTACCAGGGCCTCGCGCACGAGCAGCGGATAGTTGGCGGTATAGAGTTGCTTCGGATCGGTCGCCCGTTCGTTCTTCGGATCGATCACCTTCTCGGAAAACTCGATCGGCAACGTGATCGTCGTCTGCTGGAAGGCGGTATAGCCCTTCGAAACGACGCTCCAGAGGAGAACCGCGAGGAAGAACAGACCGATGGCGATGGCGCTCATTCCGAAGGCACGGAAGCGGCGCTCCGCCGCATAGCGGCGCTTGATGCCGATATCGCGTCGGCTTGCGGCAGGTCGGGTGGAGACCCTTACCGTCGGGGAGGCAAATTCGGTCATTCGTACTGTTCCCGATATTTGCGCACAATGTAGAGCGCGTAGATGTTGAGGCCGAGCGTGATGACGAAGAGCGTGATGCCGAGCGCAAAGGCGACCAGTGTCTGCGGCGAGGTGAATTCGAGGTCGCCCGTCAGCTGATTCACGATCTTGACCGTCACCGTGGTCATCGGCTCTAGGGGGTTCAATTGCATGCGCGCCGCGACACCGGCAGCGAGCACGACGATCATCGTCTCGCCCACCGCGCGCGAGGCCGTCAAAAGCAGCGCGCCGACAATGCCGGGAAGTGCTGCCGGCAGGATCACCTTCTTCACCGTTTCCGAGCGCGTCGCACCGAGGCCGAGCGAGCCGTCACGCAGCGCCCGCGGCACCTGGGTGATGATGTCGTCGGACAATGAAGAAACGAACGGGATGAGCATGATGCCCATGACGATGCCGGCGGTGATGACGCTCTGGGCCTGAATGAAGTTCTGGTAGTTGCCGGTGACGAGACCGTTCAGTTGCGCGGAGATGTCGCGCAGGAAAGGTCCCACAGTGACCAGCGCGAAGAAGCCGTAGACGATCGTCGGGATGCCGGCGAGCACTTCCAGGAGAGGCTTGGCCGTGGAACGCAGCCGCGGGCTTGCATACTCGGCCATGTAGATGGCGGCGAAGAGCCCGATCGGCACCGCGAACAGCATCGCCACGAAGGCGATATACAGGGTGCCGGCAAGCAGCGGCAGCAGGCCGAACTGGCCGGAGGCGCCACCGCTTCCGGCCGCAGCGAAGCGCGGGTCCCAGACCGTGCCGAAGAAGAACTCAAAGGGCGACACCATGGTGAAGAAGCGGCCCGCCTCCGAGAGCATCGAGGCGACGATGCCGACCGTCGTGAGAATGGCTATGGACGAGGCGACGATGAGCGAGCCGAGCATGACGCGCTCCACCCGATTGCGGGCACGGAAACGGACGTCGATATTGCGGATCGCATAGAGTCCGCCGGCAACGGAAACGAGCAGCACGACGGCACTCATCAGCCAGCGGCTGT
This sequence comes from Ensifer meliloti, assembly GCF_030064585.1. Taxonomy (NCBI): domain Bacteria; kingdom Pseudomonadati; phylum Pseudomonadota; class Alphaproteobacteria; order Hyphomicrobiales; family Rhizobiaceae; genus Ensifer; species Ensifer meliloti. Next base: position 2,845,319 of record NZ_CP120365.1, on the reverse strand, counting down.
ATTGCCGCATCGCATTGAACTGCTGGGCGGACTGGACCATGTAGGGCTCGCCCTCGCCGGCAAGCGCCACGCCCTTGGAGGCCAGGACTTCCCGCATGTTGGTCGAACGGTTCTCGATAGCAGCGAGTTCGTCCGCACTCAGGCGCTCGAAGCCCGCGGCCACGGACTTGACCTGACCGAGCGCGAGTTGAACGGTGGCTGCCCCCTGGTTCTGGACCGGCTCCGGAAGAGACGAACGAACGGTGTAATCGATATAGATCGGAGCGGCGATGAGCCATACCGCAAGCAGAAGAAGAGCCGGCAGCATCGCCCAGATGGCGACGTAGCTGCCGTGATATCCGGGCAGGGAATGCAGGCTGGCGAGCTTGCCTCCGGACCGGGCGAACGAGCGGGCGCGGCCGGCAAGAAACGCAATGAAACCGATCAAAGCGATGATCAGGAGAAGGAGCGAAGTACTCATCGGCACGTCTCCGCGACAGGCTTGTCGTAAGCCCCGGCAAATTCGAAAAGAATGCGGCTCCGGCGCTGCGAAGCGCCGGAGCCTGTCATGATCAGAGCAGGTTGCCTGCCTCGAAGGACGTGCGGATTTCCTCACGCTCGGCGTCCGGAGCGGCGACGAGGCCGTATTCGGCGAGCGGGCTGTCGGGGCCGATCATCTGATCGTCAACGAAGAATTCGACATATTCCTTGAGACCCGGAATTACGCCGATGTGAGCCTTCTTGACGTAGAAGAACAGCGGGCGGGAAACCGGATACTCGCCGGAAGCGATCGTCTCGGTCGAGGGGACGATGCCGTTGACGGTCGCGACCTTCAGCTTGTCGGCGTTGTTTTCGTAGAAAGAGAGGCCGAAGACGCCGATGCCGTTCTTGTTCGAAGCGATGCGCGCCAGCGTTTCGGTGTAGTCGCCGTCGATGTCGACGGCCATGCCGTCCTTGCGTACGGCCACGCACTTGCTGAACTGCTGTTTTTCATCGCTGACGGCAGCCTTGATGACGTCCTGAGCGCCGGAGTCCTTGCAGCCGGCAGCAAGGATCTTCTCTTCGAAGACTTCGCGCGTGCCGTGCTTCTCGCCCGGAATATAGGCGGCGATTTCGGCGTCCGGCAGCGAAGCGTCGACTTCCGACCACTTCTTGTAAGGATTGGCGACGAGCTTGCCGTCGACGACGATTTCGGCGGCGAGCGCCTTGTAGAGGTGCTCCGGCTTCAGGGTGAGGTCGGCATTGCCGGCGTCGGTGGCGAAGACGATGCCGTCGTAGCCGATCTTCACTTCCTGGATCTCGGTCACGCCGGCAGCCTTGCAGGCCTCGACTTCGCTGTCCTTGATCTTGCGGGAAGAGTTGGCGATATCGATCGTGTCTTCACCGACGCCCTTGCAGAATTCCTTCAGGCCGGCAGAGGAGCCGCCGGACTCGACAACCGGCGTCTTGAAGTCGGGGAACGTCTCGCCGAAGTTCTCGGCAACGATCTTGGCATAGGGAAGAACGGTCGAGGAGCCGGCGACCTGAATCTGGTCGCGAGCCGCTGCAACGCCCGCGAAGGCGGCGGATGCAACCAGCGCCGCTACAGTGAGTTTAAGAGATTTCATGAATGTTCTCCCGGAATGGGCTTGTGTTGGTGCGCCAGGGTTCAGCGCTCTCTTCGCCGTTTCATCGGCCGCCCCTAGTTAGCCGCCGATGGCTACAGCTTTTATGTCAGTTCGGTGAAACATTTATGACAGCCTAACATGCTGAAAATGCGGCGTGATTTTCTCGGCGCAACATTTCAGCGCGGCGTCGTGTGTCAGAAGCGGACCTTGAAGACCGTGCCCTTCCCCACCTCCGAATGGATGAGCAGGCGGGCGCGGTGACGCGTGAGGATATGCTTGACGATCGCAAGGCCCAGGCCGGTGCCTTTCTTCGACCGGCTCGCCTCGACATTGACCCGGTAGAAACGCTCGGTGATGCGCGGGACGTGCTCGGCAGGTATTCCCGGGCCGTGGTCGGTGACCGTCACCTCCGCCTGGTGACCATTCCCGCCGGTCAGCCGCACATCCACCTGCTTGCCTTCCTGCCCGTATTTGCAGGCGTTTTCGATCAGGTTTTCGAAGACCTCCACCAATTCGTCCCGATCCCCCTGGACGAAAACCGGAGTCTCCGGAACCTCCAGCGCGATCGTCACGTCGAGTTCGCCCGCAAGCGGCGCCAGGCTGTCACGCACGTGTCCGAGCAGCGGCCCGAGATCGACGGCATCGTCCGGCGCGATGTGCGACTTCAACTCGAGGCGCGACAGCGACAGGAGGTCGTCCACGAGCCGGCTCATGCGTGTGACCTGCTCGTGCATGATGCCGAAGAATTTTTCCTGGGCCTTCCGGTCGTCGCGGGCAGGGCCTTGCAGTGTCTCGATGAAGCCGCGCAGCGATGCGAGCGGCGTGCGCAGCTCATGGCTGGCATTGGCGACGAAGTCGGAGCGCATCCGGTCGATGCGGCGGGCCTGCGAGATATCGCGATAGGTCAGCAGGAAGATGCGTCGGCCGGAAACGTCGGAGCCGATGTCCACGGGCGCGACGCGAACCACGTAGACCGCCTCCGAAGGCAGCCTTTCCGCATGCTCGATCTGGTTGACCTTGCCTGTCGCGATCGTCTCGCGCACCATGTCGAGAATGCCGGGCGAACGGACGCGGGCGGAAAGGTAGCTGTCCTGGGGGATAGTCCCGAAGGCCTTCTCTGCGGCGGCGTTCTGGAAGACGACGGTCTCGTCGGCCGCCACGACGAGCACCGGCATGTCGAGCGCGTCGAGCAGGGGAGCAAGCGGGTCGGTCTTGGTTTCCACGGCAGCGCCGACGCTCGCCGGCGCTGTCTGGACGGGCGGCGCTCCCCGGTTGAGGATGGCCGCGACGAGCACGATCCAGAAGGGCAGGACGGCCAGCGGATGGATGCCCGCGAGTGCGGCGAGGAAGGCGAGCACGACGGACAGGCCGAGAAGCCCGCGCTCCGCCTTCAACCTCGGCAGCAGGCTGCGCCAGAACACCTTCGCGCCATCCAACACGATATCCTCGTTCCTCAATTCGCTGCCTCCTGCACCTCGACGACTGCTGCTGATCCAGCCAGCGGCTCGGATGTCGCAGAAGTGAGGACAACCGCCTCAAAGCCTCCTTCCGAATCCGGCCATAAGGGCGCAGAGATAGCGTTGCTTCATGACATGATTTTCACGACATGCTTGAATCCGCAATGTAATTATGGCCTCCTCCGGAGAAATCGAGCGAGCGGGAGGAAGCAGATGGCACTCGACGACGCACCGGCCGAAGCAAGGCGGGGGAGCCGGGCGGTCGAACTGGAGATCGACGGCAGAAGCCGCATCTTCGACATCGACGATCCGGACCTGCCGAAATGGATCGACGAGGAGGCCTTCCGCTCCGACGATTATCCCTACAAGAAAAAGCTCGATCGGGAGGAATACGAAGAAACGTTGACGAAGCTGCAGATCGAACTGGTCAAGGTCCAGTTCTGGATGCAGGCGACCGGCAAGCGCGTGATGGCGGTCTTCGAGGGACGCGACGCTGCCGGCAAGGGTGGTGCGATCCACGCGACGACGGCCAATATGAACCCCCGCTCCGCGCGCGTCGTCGCACTGACGAAACCGACGGAGACCGAACGGGGCCAGTGGTACTTCCAGCGCTATGTCGCAACCTTCCCGACCGCCGGCGAGTTCGTCCTATTCGACCGCTCCTGGTACAACCGCGCCGGCGTCGAACCGGTCATGGGCTTTTGCACCCCCGACCAGTACGAGCAATTCCTTAAAGAGGCGCCCCGCTTCGAGGAGATGATCGCGAACGAAGGCATCCATCTCTTCAAGTTCTGGATCAATATCGGCCGGGAAATGCAACTGAAGCGCTTCCATGACCGGCGCCACGATCCGTTGAAGATCTGGAAGCTTTCGCCGATGGACATCGCGGCGCTGAGCAAGTGGGACGACTACACCGGAAAACGCGACCGTATGCTGAAGGAAACGCACACGAAGCACGGGCCATGGGCGGTCATCCGCGGCAACGACAAGCGCCGCTCCCGGATCAACGTGATCCGCCACATGCTGACGAAGCTCGACTATGACGGCAAGGACGAGGCGGCGATCGGAGAGGTCGACGAAAAGATCCTCGGCTCCGGCCCCGGTTTTCTCAGGTGATTCCGACGCGCTGACGATCAGCCGCCCGGCTGCACCCGGATCGCAAAGAGATCGAGGCTGTTGCCGCCGCCGCTGAGATCGCTGTTGATCACCAGTTTTCCAGGGCTGCTGGGTGCCGAGCCGCGCTCGAAATTGACCTTCAACAGCATGTCGACCCGCTCGTCGTGCACGGTGAAGCGGTGCCGGCCGCAGTCGCCGAGAGTTGAGAAATCGCATTCGACCGAGAATTCGGTCGCCTTGCCGGGGGCCGCCTGAACCGTCAGGGCGAGTGTCGACGACTTGCCCGACAGCTGGGCAAGGACATCCGTGGGAATTTCGATCGCGACATCGCCCTCCTTGGCGGCCGCTGCTGAAATCAACCGCAGGCGCTCGCCTGCATCACCGTCGAATGGTTCCGCGCTGGCGCGCGGCCCCGGCGTTACCGCCGCAGTTTCTCCGGGAGCAAAGACCTCTATCCAATCGCCGGAGAAGCCTTCCTGGGCGCCGAGGGTCTGCAGGCCGGCCGCGCCGTCGAAATCCTCCGCATTCACCGTCGCGGGCGGATTGGCGACGCCGGTGTCCGTCGGCGGCCGGAGCAGGTCGTTCGTCTGAACCCACCAGACGGCGACCCCGGCCGCCGCGGCAAGCGTCGCGACGATCATCGCATAGGAGAAGAACCGGCTGCGCCTGCGCTTGCGCGGACGCTGGCCGGCGACGCCCACTTCGGGGGCAGACGGGGCAGGCTTGCGCACGGTTTCTATTCTTCCCTCGTCCGCCGCCGCTCTGAAAGCCGCCGGCGGACCGTCGCGTTCGGGACGCAAAGCGCCGAGCCCGCCATCCGCCTGTGCAGGCGGGCTTCCCTCCGGCTTCGACGCCGGCTCGCTCCGTGGCGCGGCGGGTGCTGGCGCTTCGGGAGCGCGCTCTACCCTATCGCCCCTTGCCTTCACCTCGCCAAGGCTCACCACCGGAGTCTGAGCGCGCTCCTTCAGGGCGGCGCGCTCTTCCATCTCGATCGCGCGAATGACCGCTTCGAGCCGCTGACGTTGCACGGAGATGACCTCCGGATCTTCGATCTGCTGCTTCTGCAGACCGTTTTCCAGCGCCTGACGCGCCGACTGATAGATGCGCGCCCGGATCTCCGCATTGCTTCGATCCGATCTTTCCAGCGCATTCCTGATCGCTGTCTCAAGTCCGCTCACGTCAAATCCTTCTGCGCGAAGTCTTCCGGTTGCCGCAATGCGTGGCCGGATGTGCCTTTCTCGCGACGAGCCCCGCCTCTTCCCGTCACACGCCGTTGGTTTTATTAAGGATTGGGTAACCGCTGCATTGCGAATCTGCAAGTGCAGCCGCGACTTCGGCCGGTGTTCCCCAGGGAAAACATGGGCGAGCGTGGCCGAATTGCCGGAGCACGCACCGCTTTGCGGTATCGCGGCGTCTTATCGGAGGCGCAAAGGTCGCCGTTGTCTTCGGGTTGCTGCGTGTCTTTCCGAACCGATGGACTTCAGGAAGCATGCAGTAGGCAAGCGCGTCCGTTGCTGCTATCAGTTTTGACGTTTACGAGAACGTCAAAGTTGGGATGGAGATTTTTTCGATGTCGTTGCCGCCAATCCTTTCCGGGAAAACGAGGCTGCCGGTCATAGGGGCGCCGCTTTTCATCGTCTCGCATCCCCGGCTGACGATCGCACAATGCAAGGCCGGCATCATCGGCGCCTTTCCGGCGCTCAACGCCCGCCCGCAATCGCAGCTCGACGAATGGCTGGCGGAAATCACCGAGACGCTGGCCGATCACGATGCCAGACACCCCGAGCGCCCGGCGGCACCCTTCGCGGTGAACCAGATCGTACACAAATCGAACGCCCGGCTCGAACAGGACCTGATGCTTTGCGTCAAGTACAAGGTTCCGATCGTCATCTCCTCGCTCGGGGCCGTGCCGGAGGTGAATGCCGCCATCCATTCCTATGGCGGTGTCGTTCTCCACGACGTCATCAACAACCGCCATGCGAATTCCGCGATCCGCAAGGGCGCAGACGGGCTGATCGCAGTCGCGGCAGGCGCAGGCGGCCATGCGGGAACCCTCTCGCCCTTCGCGCTCGTCCAGGAAATACGCGCCTGGTTCGACGGGCCGCTTCTGCTCTCGGGCGCGATCGCCACCGGCGACGCAATCCTCGCGGCGCAAGCGATGGGCGCCGACATGGCCTATATCGGTTCCCCCTTCATCGCCACGGAAGAGGCCCGCGCGAGCGCCGCCTACAAGCAGATGATCGTCGACAGCAACGCCGCCGATATCGTCTATTCCAATTACTTCACCGGCATTCACGGCAATTACCTTAGAGCGTCGATCCTTGCCGCCGGAATTGACCCGGCCAACCTGCCGGAAGCCGACCCCTCCAAGATGGACTTCGGCACGGCAACGGAAGGCGCCAAGGCATGGAAGGACATCTGGGGCTGCGGCCAGGGGATAGGCGCCGTGCGCGAAGTCGGCACCGTCGCCCGCCTTGTCGACCGGCTGGAACAGGAATACGACGCCGCACGCGCACGCCTCGGCTTCGCTTCCAGTGCCGAAGGGCGGCCGGCCCAGGAATTTTCAAGTTCTCGAAACTGATGGCTTGAAATCTCGCCGCTTTGCGTTTATCAGCGCCTCACATTCGTTCCGCGGCTTTCGCGGAACCGCCCCAAGGGCCGCTTTAGCTCAGTCGGTAGAGCACATCATTCGTAATGATGGGGTCACGTGTTCGAGTCACGTAAGCGGCACCATTTTTCTGGAACTCGCAGCCCGAGGAATCGGAAGACTCGGCAATTCGCCGATGTTGGCTGGGCAGTAATCCCGACGGCGCGTGCCGCCGGGCGTTTTCGGAAGCTCGATCACTTCGCTGTTTCGATGATCGTATTCCCCCAGATATAGGGTCAGCGTACCCAACCTTCACGGGACATGATCTTCTGCGCCTCATCGGAGATCAGATAATCCAGAAACGCCTTTGCCTCGGGATCGGCATCGGGGGCCAGGGCCACGCTGAGGTCGCGCCATATTGCGCGATCGCTCGACAGCGGCACCGCCTCCAGGGTGTCGGGGTTCGAAAGCGGCCAATTCGGCCAGGTGATCCAGGCGTCTGCATCCAATGCTTTGAACGCCTTGAGGCTTGCGCCGGAGCCCTGTTCGAAAGCGACGATGTTGCTGCGGAAGGCCGCGACATCCTCCAGCCGGCCAAGACGCCCCGCGATATCCTCCCACACACCCGTCCCCGACGTGTTGGCGACGCCGGCTCCTTCGGTTACGACGATTTTCGTCCCTTCCGCCAGAAGGTCCTCGAATTTCATGATCCCCTTGGGATTGCCCGCTTTCACCGTAATGACTGCCGGACGAAGGTATATCGGCTCGACCTGATCCGATGAGAAGCCCTTATAGGTTTCGAGAAAAGCGGTCATCGCCTGTTCGGACGTGCCCCAGATGACATCCGCATCGCCCTGCGCCTTTTTCGACCATGTCTTCTCCGGTCCGGCGGTGATTTCGACCTTGCGGCCCGTCTCCTTCGTCCAGACATCCGCGACTTTCCGGATGGCGGTGTGCGGACCGCCCGCACCGTAAAGACGGATCACCCCGTCCTGTGCATCGCGGCTGATCGAAGGGTCATGGAGTGCGGTATCCTGCGCCGAAGCAGGCATGGCAAGGACAGTCGTCAGAACAATCAGAACTGCAATTCGCACGGGCTTCTCCTTGTTGTCCGTAGTTGACCGCCACATCATTCAATGGGCTGAAGCGGCAGGAGAAACGACTGTTCGAAGGGCGCAATTCTTCCCTCAAGGAGGAACACGAAACCGTGATCCGCCGTCATACCAGAGCGGCATTTCACCGTCTCACGTATAAAAATACCGCGTCAGGTGGAAAAAAACCGGCGCCGCGAAGCTCAGCGAATCCATGCGGTCGAGCACGCCGCCATGGCCGCTGATCATCGAGCCCCAGTCCTTTACGCCCATCGAGCGCTTCACCGCCGAGAGCGCCAAGCCGCCGAGGAAGCCCATGGCGACGATGGCGAAGGCCATCGCGGCCGCCTCCAGCGGCGTGAAGGGCGTTATCCACCACAAGGCCGCGCCGGCAGCCACGGCCGAAAGCCCGCCTCCGGCAAGTCCCTCGACCGTTTTCGAGGGGCTGACGACCGGTAAGACCTTCGTCCGGCCGAAAAGCTTGCCGAAGACATACTGCATGACATCGCTGAACTGCGCGATGGTGATGAAGAAGAAGAGCAGCAGGAAGCCTTCGCCCGGCCGGCCGGGGATGTCGAGCGTCAGCAGGGCCGGTGCGTGGCTGATGCAATAGACGGTCAGCATCAGGCCCCACTGGATTCGCGAGACGCGCAACAGGAACTGTTCCGTGTCGCCCTTGAGCGCGGAAAGGCTCGGCAGGAGGAGGAAGCCGTAGACCGGTATCAGAATGGTGAAAAGCGCATACCAGTCGATCGAGATCAGCCAGTATTGCAGCGGCAGCAGAACGTAAAAGGAAGCAACGAGCGGCAGGTGATCGGCGGCACGCGTCGGCGTCAGCGAGACGAACTCGCGCAGCGTGTAGAAGGAGGTGAGAGCAAAGAGCACGAGCGTGACGCCGCGACCGAGAGTGAAACTCACCGCGAAGATGGCGATCATCACCCACCATGCCCTGATACGGGCATTGAGATTGTCGATCGTCGCCCGCCCCGTTTCGGACGTCGCGCGGCGCGCCAGCACGAAGCCGATCAGCGATGCCGCTCCGAGAAGAGCGGCTATGCCGGCAAAGAGGATAAAGAGTTTGTCGTTCAAGGACATGGCGGCCTCATCCGATGGGCTCCGGCGCAAGTGCGGCGACCGCTGCGCGGGCGCGTTCCAGAAAAGCCTCTTTCTCTTCGCCGGCGTGGTGCGCGACCGGCGGTCCGAAACGCACCGTGCAGCTGATCGGGACGGGCAGAAAGGTTCCCTTGGGAAAGGCGCGCGAGGGATTGTCGAGATAGGTCGGGATCAGTTCCACGTCGGGAAATTCCTGCGATAGCCAGTAGAGCCCGCTCTTGAACGGCCCCGGCAATCGCTCGCTGCCGCGCGTGCCCTCCGGGAAAAGAATGAGCGACTCGCCCTCGCAGAGCACGTTGCGCAAGGGTGCCAGAGCCGCTCCGGGCGGCCCCTGCGTCGAGCGCTCGACGAGCACGCCATTCAGCACTTTGAGCCCGATATGACGCCTCACGGCCCCCCTGCCCCAATAGTCCGCCGCGGCGATCGGATGCGTCGATGCGCGCAACGCACGCGGCAGCGCCGACCAGATCAGCAGCGTGTCGAGATGGCTCGAGTGATTGGCGAAATAGATGCGCTGGCGCATTTCCGGCCGCGAGCCCATCCAGTGCGCCTGTCCGCCGACGATGAACCGCGTGAGGCCGATCAGTGCCAGGTCGATCACGGATTCGCGCCTTCCCGAATGCGCGAGACGATGGCCCTGGTGCGGGTCGCGCATGTGAGAAGCGCGCCGGCAAGGATGATCCACGCCGTGGCGTAAAGCACGAGACGCTCTGTCATCAGAAATGCTTCCCCGAATGCCAGCACGCAGGCGAGACTCATCAACGCCATGCGGTGCTGCTTCGCCATGGGACCGCGGAAGTCCTGAGCCTGGCGGAGCGATCCGCCGAAGACGCGCACATAGGCCGTCAAGGCGGCCGCAAGCGCCCCCGCCCAGCCGAGCCATCCCGCGCCGGCGGCATAGCCGAGTGCAACGATGAGCAGGGTGTCGGCGACCCGGTCGGGAAACTCGTTGTAGAGCGCTCCGACCGGGGAACCGCGCCCGCCCTCGACCGCCACCATGCCGTCGAGAAGATTGCACAGGAGGCGCAACTGGATGGCGGCGAGCGCCACGGGATAAAGGAACGGCCAGCGGGCTGCAGAAAGGAGGGCCGCCGCCCCCAATGCGGCAAACACGACGCTCGCGAGCGAGATCTGGTTGGGCGTGACCGAAGTCTTCAGAAGCAACGCCGTCAGGCGCCGCGCGAAGCCGCTGTCGCGCGCTGCGATAGGGCGCCGATCCGCGGCCGGCCCGTCTGCGTCTTCGCCGTCAGGTGCGACACTCATGTTCGAGAGGTACGGCCTACAAATTAAGGATTGCAGTCTGTCTTAAAACAACTTCCATGCAAATGCCATACGGCCGCGTTGCCCCCGGTTCCGTCTCACTTGGCGGAAATATTCACCCTGGATATCCCGTTGACGGGCGGCTCCGGCTGGCTCGTCACCTCGCGCAGCCATTCGCGCCAGATGGCAACGAGCAGCGCCATCAGTACCGGACCGACGAAGAGACCGAGAAATCCCATCGTCTTGACGCCGCCGATCAGGCCGAAAAACGTCGGCAGGAAGGGCAGCTTGATCGGGCCGCCGACGAGCCTCGGCCGCAATGTCTTGTCTACGATGAAGAGCTCCGTCGTACCCCAGGTGAAGAGCGCGATGCCATGGACGGGCGAGCCGCTTGCGACGAGATAGACCGAGACCAGGGTGAAACAGAGTGGGGCGCCGCCCGGAATGAGCGCCATGATGCCGGTGAGGATGCCGAGCGTGACCGGCGACGGCACGCCGGCGAGCCAATAGGCGACACCGAGCACGATGCCTTCGCCGATCGCGATGATGCCCATGCCGGTGACGGTCGAGCTGATCGTAAGGGGCACCACGCGCGACAGCCTCTCCCAGCGCATCGGGAAGATCCGTTCGCCGAGATGGTCGAGCTGCTTCGAAAAGGACTGGCCGTCGCGATAGACGAAGAAGAGCGTGATCAGCATGAAAAGGAGCGTCAGGAAGGACTGGAAGGCGGAGGCGCCGACCACGAGCACGCCGCGATAGATATTGCCGATATTGGAGCCGCTGACGAGTTGCACCAATTCCCCGAGAGCGCCGGGGTGACCGACATATTTGACCCATTGTTCGCCGAGCCAGGCGCCCACGGCCGGGATCGTCGCCAGCCAGGCAGGCGCCGGCGCGCCGTTCGCATTGGTCGCAACCGCCCAGACGAGCCAATCGCGCACCTCGTCCACGGCATAGATCGCGGCGAGCGAGATCGGCACGACGATAAAGGCGACGACAGAAATGATGGCGATCGTCGCGGCAAGCGTGCGGTTTCCGTTCAGGCCCTGAAGCAGCCGCCAATAGATGGGCCAGCTCGCAAAGCCGATGACCACCGCCGCAAGCACCGGCACGAGGAAACCATGAAAGAAATAGACGCCGCAAAGCAGAATGAGAACGAGCAGCCACCGGGCCGCCGAAATCGGCACGACGAGGGCGGAGCGTGAATGGGCCGGCTGCCCGAAAAGCCGCGGCTCCACGGGAAGGTTCTCTCGATCGCGATTGCCCAATTGCACCAATTCTCCTCCGTCTCTTCGAACCTTACAACAAACCCGCAACCTTGCCAGCCCGTTCCGCTCCGCTGGACGCGGTTTCCGGCGCAATGATGGCGGCCGGCTCCGAATCGGCGCTTTACGCGAGAACGCGCGCATTTTCACCTAGCAAGCGCACGTGACAGGAGATTGGAGCGGATGAGGAAAATCGCGAGCCGTCAGGGTACGCGCCCCGTCCGCCGGCGATCCACGAGCACCGAAGCGAGGAAGATGGCGAAACCGCCTATGCCGAGCACGGCGCCGACGAGCCCTGGCGAAGTCCAGCCGTAACCGGCGGCGATGGCAATGCCGCCGAGCCAGGCGCCAAGAGCATTGGCGAGATTGAAGGCGGAATGACTGAGGGCTGCCGCGAGCGTCTGCGCCTTTCCGGCGACGTCCATCAGGCGGGTCTGGACGCCCGGAACGACGGCGAAGCCGCCGCCGATGAAAAGCACGTTGACGATCGCCATCCAGGGGCTCGTCATGGTGAAATAGAAGAGGATGTAGGCGAAGACGTTGAAGACGAGCGCGATGCCGATGGCGCGCGTGAGCGACCAGTCGGCGAGCCGCGAACCCACGATATTGCCGAGGATCATGCCGGCGCCGAAGACCGACAGCATGACGGGCACATTGGCGACGGAAACGCCCGCGACCTGGGTCAGCGCCGGTGCGATATAGGTGAAGACGGCGAACATTCCGCCGCAACCGATCGCACAGATACCGAGCAGCAACCAGACCTGGAGGCTCCCCAGCGCGCTCAGTTCCCGCAGCGGCGTCGCCTGCGGATCGCCCCTGTCCCGCGGCACGTGGAGCCAGATCAGGGCCATCGTCATGAGGCTGATGCCGCCGACGATCGCGAAGGCGCTGCGCCATCCGAGCGCCTGGCCGAACCAGGCGACGAGCGGCGTGCCGAAAAGAGTGGCGATCGTCAGGCCCATCATGACCCGACCGACTGCGCGCGCCCGCTGGTTCGGTGCCGCAAGTCCTGCCGCGACCAGTGCCGCCACGCCGAAATAGGCGCCGTGCGGCAGGCCCGCGAAGAAGCGCGCGGCGACGAGCGGGTGGAAACTTGGCGCAACGGCGGACGCGAAATTGCCCAATGCAAAGACGGCCATCAATACCAGCAGCACATGAAAGCGGGCGAACCGCGCCGCAAGTACCGCGATCAACGGCGCGCCGACGACCACGCCGAGCGCGTAGGCGCTGATGACGGCGCCCGCCGCCGGCACCGAGACGGCGACGTCGTCTGCGACCTGAGGCAACAGGCCCATGATGGCGAATTCGCCGGTACCGATACCGAAACCACCGACTGCCAGCGCGATTTCCGTCGCGGAAACCCTGTTACGGGATTTGCCCACGTTCGCGGGGCCAATATTCGTGGGGCCGATATCGGCGGAAAGGACATCTTCGGACATGCGTGGCCTTGGCTCGCGGCCCGTCGGCCGCCGCTTGGGAGGAATTTGGTGAATATCTTTGGGGACCTCGGCGCAGCCGATGTCGTGGCAGGTTTATACTGCAGTGCAGTATAGGCGAGCCGGCTGCACCTGCAAGAACTGTGCTGCAGCGCACATCAAAATTTCACAAGCCGGTGCATAGCTGCCGATTGTTGACGTTTACGTCAAAGTTATATAATTCGGATTACGGCTTGAAGAGGCGAGCTAAAAGCAGCATCTTCGACGGAGAGGAAGATCGGGAGGGATTTTTCTTCGCCGTGATGACGGCCGTTCATTGGCGACCAGAGGGAGGAAGGTCATGGCGGAAGCAAGCACGCAACAGGCGGGCTCCAGCACGGCGAAGATTTGGCTTGGATCCTACCCGCCGGGCGTGCCGGCCGAAATCGGCCCGCTCACCTATCGATCCATCGGCGAATTCTTCGATCACGCGGTTGCGCAATATTCCTGGCGCCCCGCATTCACCTGCATGGGCAAGGCACTGACCTTCTCCGATCTCAATACGCATTCGGCGAAAATCGGCGCCTGGCTGCAGTCGCTGGGGCTCGCGAAGGGCGATCGGGTTGCGGTGATGATGCCCAACATCCTTCAAAATCCGGTCATCGTCTATGGGATCCTGCGAGCCGGCTTCACCGTCGTCAACGTCAATCCGCTCTATACGCCGCGCGAACTGGAGCACCAGTTGGTGGATGCCGGCGCCAAGGCGATCTTCGTGCTTGAGAATTTCGCTCATACGGTCGAGCAGGTGCTGGCCCGCACGGAGGTCAAGCATGTCGTGGTCGCCAGCATGGGCGACATGCTTGGTGCGAAGGGGGCAATCGTCAATCTGGTGGTGCGCCGCGTCAAGAAGCTCGTCCCCGCCTGGTCGATTCCAGGTCACCTTTCGTTCAAGACGGTTCTTGCCAAGGGCGCGACGCTCGGCTTCAAGCGCCCGAACGTAGCGCCGGGAGATGTCGCCTTCCTGCAATATACCGGCGGCACCACCGGTGTTTCCAAGGGCGCAACGCTGACGCACGCCAATCTCCTATCCAACATGGCCCAGATGGAGCTGTGGCTGAACACGGCCTTCCTGCGCAAGCCGCGCCCGGAGAGCCTCACCTTCATGTGCGCGCTTCCGCTCTACCATATCTTCGCGCTCACGGTGAATTCGCTGATGGGGCTGGCAACCGGCGGCAACAACATCCTGATACCGAACCCGCGCGACATCCCCGCCTTCGTCAAGGAGCTCGGCAGGTACAGGACGAACATCTTTCCGGGGCTGAACACGCTCTTCAACGCGTTGATGAACAATTCCGAATTCCGCAAACTCGACTTCTCTTCCCTGATCCTGACCTTCGGCGGCGGCATGGCGGTGCAGCGGCCGGTCGCCGAGCGCTGGCTGGAGCTGACCGGCTGCCCGATCCATGAGGGCTACGGACTTTCCGAGACGTCGCCGGTCGCCACCGCCAACCGCCTCGACACCGACGATTTCACCGGCACGATCGGCATACCGCTGCCCTCGACGGAGGTCGAGATCCGCGACGAGGACGGGCGCACGCTTCCCGTCGGCGAAATCGGTGAGATCTGCATTCGCGGGCCGCAGGTGATGGCGGGTTACTGGCAGCGCCCCGAGGAAACGGCCAGGGCCATTTCGCCGGACGGCTTCTTCCGCACCGGGGATGTCGGCTTCATGAACGCCGAGGGACTGACGAAGATCGTCGATCGGAAGAAGGACATGATCCTCGTCTCGGGATTCAACGTGTTCCCCAACGAGATCGAGGAGGTGGCGGCGACCCATCCGGGCATCCTCGAATGCGCCGCAATCGGCATTGCCGACCCGCATTCCGGCGAGGCGGTCAAGCTCTTCGTCGTGCGCAAGGACCCGAACCTCACCGAAGAAGAGGTCAAGCGCCACTGCGCCGCCAGCCTCACCAACTACAAGCGGCCGCGATACGTGGAATTCCGCACCGAACTGCCCAAGTCGAACGTCGGCAAGATCCTGCGCAAGGACCTGCGCGGATAGCGGTTTGGGCGCGGAAATGCCCCTCATCCGGCCTGCCGGCCACCTTCTCCCCGTTTGGACGGGGAGAAGGGGACAAGCGGCACCGGCTCTTTCCATTTTGCCGCAGAGTGCGCGTCCGAGTCCCCTCTCCCCGCCTGCGGGGAGAGGGCTAGGGTGAGGGGCAGTCTTCGCCGCCCTACCCATGGAGCAATGCGCCCGCCTTTTTTCGCTGCAGCGCACACCTGCCCTTGATTTGCCGCGGTTAAACCGACTAGCTATCGCAGCCAAATTCCGATGCCCCCATTCCCATGCCCTAGTTGCGATGCAAGGAGCCCTGCGATGAAAGCGCTTGTCGAAAACCTGAAAGCCACTGCACGCGAGACCGATGCGACCGATATCCGCGCCGCCTTCGCGGCCGATCCGAACCGTTTCTCGCGCTTCAGCACGGCGTTCGACGACCTCCTCTTCGACTATTCCAAATGCGCGGTGAACGACAGGATCATCGACGGTCTCGAAGCGCTCGCCAAGTCGGCGAAGGTCGAGGAAAAGCGCGATGCCATGTTCCGCGGCGATATCATCAACATCACCGAGGAGCGCGCGGTTCTGCATACGGCTCTCCGGAACAGGTCGAACCGGCCGGTCCTCGTGGACGGGAAGGACGTCATGCCGGACGTCAATGCCGTGCTCGAGGCTATGGGCAAGTTCGCTGACGATGTCCGCTCCGGTGCCTTGAAAGGAGCCACGGGCAAGAAGATCACCGATGTCGTCAATATCGGCATCGGCGGTTCGGATCTCGGCCCGGTCATGGCGACGCTGGCGCTTGCCCCCTTCCACGACGGGCCGCGGCTGCACTTCGTTTCCAACGTCGACGGCGCCCACATCGCCGACACGCTGACGCTGCTCGATCCCGAGACCTCTCTCTTCATCGTCGCCTCGAAGACCTTCACCACGATCGAGACGATGACCAATGCGGCGACCGCCCGCGCCTTCATCGCCGGCAAGCTCGGCGAGGCGGCGGTAGGCCATCACTTCGCAGCCGTCTCCACCGCCCTCGACAAGGTCGGCGCCTTCGGCATCGATGCCGCCCGCGTCTTCGGCTTCTGGGACTGGGTCGGCGGACGCTATTCCATCTGGTCGGCGATCGGACTGCCGTTGATGATCGCGATCGGCAAGGAGAATTTCGGCCGCTTCCTAGACGGCGGCCATGCGATCGACGAGCATTTCCGCAGCGCGCCGCTTCGTCAGAACATCCCCATGCTGCTTGGGCTCATCGGCTTCTACAATCGCAACGTTCTCGGCTATCCGTCGCGGGCGATCCTGCCCTACGACCAGCGGCTGACGCGCTTTCCGGCCTATCTGCAGCAGCTCGACATGGAATCGAACGGCAAGGGCGTGACGCTCGACAGCCAGCCGGTCGAATTCTCGACCGGTCCCGTCGTCTGGGGCGAGCCCGGCACCAACGGCCAGCATGCCTTCTATCAGCTCATCCACCAGGGAACCGATGTCATTCCCGCCGAGTTCATGATCGCGGCGAATGGCCATGAAAAAGACCTGCGCCACCAGCACCAGCTCCTGATGGCGAACTGCCTGGCGCAGTCGGAAGCGCTGATGAAGGGGCGTACGCTGGCGGAAGCCAAGGCGCAGCTGACCTCCAAGGGCATGGACGATGCTAAGGCCGACAAGATCGCACCGCACCGCGTCTTCACCGGAAACCGGCCGTCGCTGACCATGGTCTACGACCAGCTCGACCCCTTCGCGCTCGGCCGTCTGATCGCGCTTTACGAACATCGCGTCTTTGTCGAAGGCGCGCTCTTCAACATCAATTCCTTCGACCAGTGGGGCGTCGAGCTCGGCAAGGAACTGGCGACCGGCCTGCTGCCCGTCATAGAAGGCAAGGAAAGCGCCGAGGGCCACGATTCCTCGACCGCCGGCCTCGTCGCTGCGCTGCTGAAGGCAGCACGCTGATCGACAGCCGATCGGAGTGATCGGTCAGCCGCGCGGATTCTCCCCCTTGTGGGGGAGATGGCGGCAGCCGGAGGGGCATCACGGCCGCGCGTGCTGCGTGGACCCGCCGATACGGCGTAGTCGCACCAACGTCAGAGCCCGAGTTCGTGCCGCCAGGGCGGATTGGCGCCCGCGCGCGAAACAGTGACGGCCGCAGCCTTCGCTCCGAGCGTCAGGGCCTGGCGGATCGCCTCGTCGGTCAGGCTTGCCACCTTCTCCTTGGTCAGGAGGTTGTTGAACTTCAGCGAGGCCAGCACCCCGGCGTCGAAAGTGTCGCCCGCGCCGACCGTATCGACGACCTCGACCCGTTCGCTCGCGACCTCGACCTTGTGGCCGTTCGCATAACCGACGGCGCCGTCCGCGCCGCGGGTGATCAGCACCAGTTTCGGGCCGCGCTTCAGCCATTCGGCTGCGAGCGCGTCGTGGCTGCCCTCCATGCCGAACCAGGCGAGGTCCTCGTCGGAGAACTTGACGATATCCGACATGGCCGCCATTCGGTTCATGCGTCCGACATGCGCCTCCCGGTCTTTGATGAAACCGGGGCGGATATTCGGATCGAAGGAGATCACCCGTTTTTCGTGCTCCCGCGCCATCAGCGCCTCATAGGTGGAGCCGCAGGGCTCGGGAATGAGGCTGATCGCGCCGAAATGCAGCGCCTCGCAGAAATCTCCGAGCGCCGGGAGGTGCTCCGTGGTGATCATCCTGCCGGCCGTGTTCTCGTCGAAGAAAGCGTAGCTCGCATGCCCCTCGACGAGCTTCACGAAGGCGAGCGTCGTGTGCAGCGGCAGCGTGGCGCAGGGAGCGAAATCGACATTCGCGGCCTTGAGCGTCGCGCGCAGGATGTCTCCGAACATATCGTCCGAAAGGCCGGTGAAAAAGCCTGTGGGGACGCCGAGCCGGCCGAGCGCGACGGCCGTGTTGAAGATCGCGCCGCCCGCATAGGGCGCAAAGGCGCTCTCGCCCGCCGTCGTCTCCCGCGGCAGCATGTCGATCAGGGCCTCTCCGCAGCAAACGATCATGTCCATTCCTCCCCAAACATATTCAATCGATCCGCCAAATCGCACCAGGCCCTTCGTTACTGGACCGCGAGCGCGCTGACGCCCCCGTTTCGGCCCGACCAGTCGAGCGGAGCATTGAGGAAGGCTTCGACCTCGTTCAGTGTCTTCTCGTCGAACAGCGCCAGTTCGCGCGCGACGGCAAGCACGTTGCGCCAGGTGGCGATGTAGTGCAGGTCGACGCCCTTCGACTTCATGTTGCCGCGCGCCTCCGGGAAGATGTCGTAGTAGAAGAGGGCGATGCCGTGCTCGACCACGCCGCCGGCCGCGCGGATCGCATCGATGAACTTGAACATCGAGCCGCCGGCGGTCGTCAGATCCTCGATGACAAGGACACGCGCACCCTCAGGCATATGGCCCTCTATCTGGGCGTTGCGGCCGTGCCCCTTCGGCGCCTTGCGCACATAGATCATCGGCAGGCCAAGACGCTCGGCAAGCATTGCCGCGAAGGGAATACCGGCGGTCTCGCCGCCGGCCACCACGTCGAACTGCTCGAAACCGGCTTCGCGGAGGATCGTGGCGGCAGCGAAATCCATGACCGCCGAGCGGATGCGCGGATAGGAGATCAGCTTGCGGCAGTCGATATAGACCGGGCTCGCCATGCCGGAGGCGAGCCTGTAGGGCTCGTCGGCGCGAAAATGCACGGCCTTGATTTCCCAGAGCATCTTCGCGACCAGCTCGGCCATCAGGGCCTTGTCGGTGAATGCGTTCGAAAACATGAACTCTCCTTCGGCTATCAGGCCTGTGTCACGGCCCAGTGGAGCGGGAACATCGGGTCGAAAACCGTGACCGGACCGGCTTCGGTCTCGATCCTGGCAGGGTAGCTGACCGGCTCCTCCTGCTTGCGCAGCGTGATCGTCTCCTCGTTTGCCGGCAGGCCGTACCAGGCGGGGCCGTTCAGCGAGGTGAAGGCTTCCAGCCGGTCGAGCGCACCCTCTTCCTCGAAGACGTGAGCGAGGCAGCTCAAGGTGTTGATCGATGTGTAGATGCCGGCACAGCCGCAGGCGCACTCCTTGAGCGGGTCGACATGCGGGGCAGAGTCCGTGCCCAGGAAGAAGCGGACGTCGCCCGAGATCGCCGCCTGGCGAAGCGCCAGCCGATGCGCCTCGCGCTTCGCCACCGGCAGACAGTAGTAATGCGGCTTGATGCCGCCGACGAGGATGGCGTTGCGGTTGATGATCAGGTGATGGGTGGTGATGGAGCCGGCAAGATTGGCCGCATGCTCGCGGATGTAGTCGACGCCGTCCTTCGTCGTCACATGCTCCATGGTGATCCTGAGATCGGGCAGGCGCCGGCGGAGCGGGTCGAGAACGGTTTCGATGAAGACCGCCTCGCGGTCGAAAATGTCGACCTCGGCCGTCGTCACCTCGCCATGGACGCAGAGCGGCAGGCCGATCTCGGCCATGCGCTCGAGCACCGGCATGGCCTTGTCGATATCGCGGACGCCGCTCGACGAATTGGTTGTGGCGCCGGCCGGATAGAGCTTGACGGCCTTGACGAGACCGCTCCTGAACCCGGCTTCCACATCTCCCGGATCGGTGCCCTCGGTAAGATACAGCGTCATCAGCGGCTCGAACCGGTCCCCTGCGGGAATGGCGGCGAGGATGCGCTCGCGATAGGCGGCCGCATCGGCGGAGGTCACCACGGGCGGCACCAGATTGGGCATGATGATGGCGCGCGCGAAATGGCGGCTCGTATCGGCAATCACGCCGCGCAGCATGCCGCCGTCGCGCAGGTGAAGATGCCAATCATCAGGGCGGCGTATAACGAGGTCTTGCATATCAGCGTTCTCCCGATGCTCGCGCCCGATCCGCGCGGCCGGCATCAGGGCGTACCGGTGCGCTCGAAGGGCGGCAACTCATGTGGTGAAACCGCGCCTCGATAACACCATTGCGCCGCCGAAGACAATGGCCATTCGAAAGCTCACCGCAGTCCGCGGCCGGAAACTGCGGGACGAATGCCGAGCACTCTAAAAGTCCCTGATCACGACATCCGCCGGCCTGCGGCTGTCGACGACCCGGCGGGCATTGGGTATGTCGTTGCCATAGGCCTTGCTGCGCGCCGCGTCTTCGTCATAGCCGTGGTCGTACCAGCGCTGCAGGAGCCGCCGCTCGAGCACCTCCAGACCCGGATCGATGAAGATCGAATAATCGAAAGCGCCGTCGAGGCCGTTCCAGGGCGCTTCGTCGAGCAGCAGGTAGTTGCCCTCGGCAAGCACGATACGCGTCTCGGGCGCGATGATCCTCGCCGAGGCAATCGCCAGTTCCCGGGAGCGGTCGAAGACCGGGACGAGAACCTCGCCGTCATCGGCGCGGACGGCGGCAAGCGTTGCGAGAAAGGATCGGACGTCGAAGGTCTCGGGTGCCCCCTTGCGGGCAAGCAGCCCTTTTTCCTCGAGAACGGCATTGTCCATGTGAAACCCGTCCATGGGCAACACCGCCGCCTTTTCGCCCGCCTGCGTGATCGCCTCCGCAAGCGTTTCGGAAAGCGTGGACTTACCGGCGCCGGGCGGACCGGCGATGGCGACGATGAAGCGGCCGGAATTGACCGCCCGCTTCAGGATTTCATCCGCAAGGGATTTGACGCTCATGCCGCGATCGCCTCGCGCGGCGGCTCCTTCGCACCGGTCATGAAGGCCACCGCATCGGACATGGTGTAATCCTTGGGATTGATGACGCAGAGGCGGCGGCCGAGACGATGGATGTGGATCCGGTCCGCGACTTCGAAGACATGCGGCATGTTGTGCGAGATCAGCACGATCGGCAAGCCGCGGCGACGCACGTCGAGGATCAGCTCCAGCACGCGCCGGCTTTCCTTCACCCCGAGCGCCGCCGTCGGCTCGTCCATGATGACGACCTTGGAACCGAAGGCGGCGGCGCGCGCCACCGCAACGCCCTGGCGTTGTCCGCCGGAGAGCGTCTCGACCGCCTGGTTGATGTTCTGGATGGTCATCAGACCGAGCTCGGAGAGCTTCGCCCGCGCCTGCTTTTCCATGGCGGCGCGGTCGAGCGAGCGGAACCACTTGCCCATGATGCCCGGCTTGCGGATCTCCCGGCCGAGGAACATGTTGTCGGCGATCGAGAGTGCCGGCGACAGGGCGAGGTTCTGATAGACCGTTTCGATGCCGGCTTGCCTCGCCTCCATCGGCGAGCGGAACTGGATGGGCTTGCCTTCCAGCCGGATCTCGCCTTCGTCCGGCGTGACGGCGCCCGATATCGCCTTGATCATCGAGGACTTGCCGGCGCCGTTGTCGCCGATCACGGCCAGGATTTCGCCGGGATAGAGGTCGAAATCGGCGCGGTCGAGGGCGGTCACGCGGCCATAGCGCTTGACGAGGCCGCGAGCGGTGAGAATGGGTTCCTGTGCCATCAGGCTGCTACCTTTCTGATCCACTGGTCGATTGCAACGGCGATGATGATCAGCAAGCCGATCAGGAGATAGGTCCATTGCGGGTCGGTGCCCATGAGGCGCAGGCCGAGCGAGAAGACGCCGACGATCAGCGCGCCGAAGAGCATGCCCATGATGGAGCCGCGGCCGCCGAAGAGCGAGATGCCGCCGATCACCACGGCAGTGATCGATTCGATATTCGCAAACTGGCCCGCTGTCGGGGAGACGGAGCCGATGCGGCCGATGAGGGCCCAGCCGGCAAGGGCGCAGATGAGGCCGGAGAGCGTATAGATGGAGATGAGCATGCGCGTGACGTTGACGCCGGCGAGCTTGGCAGCCTCGGGGTCGTCGCCGACGGCATAGACATAGCGCCCCCAGGCGGTGCGGTTCAGGACATACCAAAGAAGGCAGACGAGGAGCACCATCACCACGACGCCGTAGGTGAAGACGGCATTGCCGATGCGGAAGTTCTGGCCGAAGAACTGCAGGATCGAGGCATTCGCGGAAATGTCCTGAGCCCGGATCGTCTCATTGGCGGAATAGAGGAAGTTGGAGGCGAGCACGATCTGCCACATGCCGAGCGTGACGATAAAGGGCGGCAGCTTCATGCGCGCGACGAGCGTTCCGTTGATGTAGCCGCAAAGCGCCCCCACCCCAAGGCCGCAGATGACGGAGAGCGCCGGCGGGAAGCCGTAGCGGAAGGTGAACTGCCCCATGATGACGGACGAGAGCACCATGATGGCGCCGACCGAAAGATCGATACCGGCGGTCAGGATCACGAGCGTCTGAGCGGCACCGACGATACCGACGATCGCCACCTGCTGCAGGATCAGCGTCATGGTGAAGGCGGAAAAGAACTTGCCGCCGAGAATGACCCCGAAGGCGATCAGCGACAGGACCAGCACGATCAGCGGCACCGCGGCCGGGCTCGAATGCAGGAAGTGCTGCAGCTTCTGAAGCAGCGTCTTATCATGCGCGTCGAATGACGCTACGTCCGTCGAACTGTCGGCCAGGACCTTTTCGAATTCCTGGGATGGCTGTGCGGCTGTGTTTGTTTCGCCCATGGGGACTCCTCCCGTGAACCCCGCTCAAGAAGGGGGTGCATTGCTGCAGGATGCGCGGCCCACCGGTCGAAGCGGCGAGCCTCAGAACGCTCCACGAAATCCGGCCTGCGCCGCGATCGGTTCTGAGAAGCCAGAGCGGAACGCGGGCAAGAAGCACCTCGCGCCTTCCTCGCCCCGCCCTGAAAATTGCGCAGGTTTTCGATGCCTTGTCAAAGACCTCGGCACTTGCGGGAAGGGCGGCCGGGGCCGCCCTTCCCTTCAACGCCTGTGTGCGTGGCCGATCAGCCCCAGCACTTCTCCATGCCGGTCTTGGTATCGATCGACTCGACGCCGGATACCGGCTTGTCGGTGACGAGCGAAACGCCGGTGTCGACGAAGTCCTTGCCTTCGGTCGGCGTAGGCTTCTCGCCCGTATCGGCGAACTTCTTGATCGCCTCGATGCCGAGCGCCGCCATCATCAGCGGATACTGCTGCGACGTCGCGCCGATCACGCCCTCGGCGACATTCTTGACGCCCGGGCAGCCGCCGTCGACGGACACGATCAGCACGTCCTTCTCGCGGCCGACCGACTTCAGCGCCTCATAGGCGCCGGCGGCGGCCGGCTCGTTGATCGTGTGGACGACGTTGATGGTCGGGTCCTTCTGGAGGAGGTTCTCCATCGCGGTCCGGCCGCCCTCTTCGTTGCCGTTGGTGATGTCATGGCCGACGATGCGAGGATCATCCTCGTCGCCGATCTTGTTCGGGTCCTTGGGGTCGATGCCGAAACCGATCATGAAGCCCTGGTCGCGCAGCACATCGACGGAGGGCTGCGACGGCGTCAGGTCGAGGAAGGCCACCTTGGCTTCCTTGGCGGCATCGCCGAGCGTTGCGGCCGCCCACTGGCCGATGAGTTTGCCGGCAAGCAGGTTGTCCGTCGCAAAAGTGGCGTCGGCGGCATCGAGGGGTTCGAGCGGCGTGTCGAGCGCGATGACCAGAAGACCCGCATCCCGCGCCTTCTGGACCTGCGGCACGATACCCTGGGTATCGGAGGCGGCAATCAGGATACCCTTGGCGCCATCGGCGATGCAGGTCTCGATCGCAGCGACTTGGCTCTCGGAATCCCCGTCGATCTTGCCGGCATAGGACTTCAGGGTGACGCCCAGTTCCTTGGCCTTGGCGGCCGCGCCTTCCTTCATTTTCACGAAAAAGGGATTGGTGTCGGTTTTGGTGATGAGGCATGCCGACACCTCGGCTGCCTGCGAGGGCGATGCGAAAGCCACGCCCATGGCGAGCGCGCCGAATGCGGCAGAAAGAACTGTCTTCTTCATTAAATCCTCCCAAGGATGAAAAATGCCGGCGCGCCGGCTTCAGGACCCGCTGCAGCATTCTCCTCAGCTGCAGACGGCGCTTCCGATGGTCAATCAAGCATCAAAAATCCACCGTGTCAATAAATAAATCAAATTGAATTATTATCTCGTTGTGGCATTCTGCACGTAGTATCGCCTCGGTCCGAGCGGGAGGATTTGGGCATTCGACGATCGTGGGCCGGATGCGGACAGCCCCACGCGAAGCGAGCGGGTGCCGTGATCGGAGTGCGATCGCGGTAAAGCTTTAAGGTACTGCATGGCCGTACCCGGATCGGGGAGGAACCGTACGGTACCAATGGGAGGAAACGGTGGCATGTCACTGACAGATGGCCCCTATACGGGGCCGCCCCAGCCGGATGTGGTCGACCCGAGCGGCGGGGCCAATCAAACGCGCGTGCGCGCCTATAACGAACGGCTGGTCATGTCGCTGGTGCGCCGTCACGGCAGCTTGTCCAAGGCCGAGATCGCGCGCCGATCCGGTCTATCGGCGCAGACCGCCTCCGTCATCATGCGGTCGCTCGAAGCCGACGGGCTGCTCGTCCGCGGCGCGCCGGTGCGCGGCCGGGTCGGACAGCCCTCCATCCCCATGCGGCTCAATCCGGATGCGGTCTATTCCTTCGGCGTGAAGATCGGCCGGCGCAGCGCCGATCTGGTGCTGATGGATTTTCTCGGCACCATCCGGCTGCACCTGCATCAGATCCATACCTATCCGCTGCCCGAGGAGATCGTCAGCTTCATCGTCGGGGGCATCGGCAAGCTCGAGGGACAGCTTGGCCCCGGCGAGCGCGGCCGCATTGCCGGCGTCGGCATCGCCACGCCGTTCGAGTTGTGGAACTGGTCGGAGGAAGTCGGCGCGCCGCGCGAAGAGATGGACAGGTGGCGCGATTTCGACCTGCAGGCGGCGGTCGCCTCGCGCATCCGGCATCCGGTTTTCCTTCAGAACGACGGAACCAGCGCCTGCGGTGCCGAACTCGCCTTTGGTGTGGGCGCCAGTTATCCGGATTTCGTCTATTTCTATATCGGCTCCTTTATCGGCGGCGGCGTCGTGATCAACTCCGCCCTCTTTTCCGGACGAACCGGCACCGCCGGCGCCGTCGGCCCGCTGCCTGTCGCCGGCAAGGACGGCAAGTCGACGCAGTTGCTGAAAATCGCCTCGGTCTTCGTCCTGGAAAAGCTCCTGCGCGAACGCGGCATCGACCCGGAGCCGCTCTGGTACTCCGCCGACGACTGGATCGATTTCGGCGAACCGCTCGAAATATGGATTCAGGATGCGGCGGCAGCGCTTGCGCAAGCCGTCGTCTCCGCGGTTTCCGTCGTCGATTTTTCGGCGGCCGTGATCGACGGCGGCTTTCCGCCCTGGGTGCGTGCGCGCCTTCTTGCCGCGACGCGAAAGGCCCTCCAGACGCTCGACCTGCAGGGCGTCACGGTTCCGGACCTCGTCGAAGGCACCGTCGGGAGCCACGCCCGCGCGATCGGCGGCGCAAGCCTGCCGCTCTTCTCCCGCTATCTGCTGGACACCAATGTCCTCTTCAAGGAGCTTTAAGCCGTTGCTGAAAGGAATAAGCCCCATTCTGAGCCCGGAGCTTCTCTCCACATTGAGAGCGATGGGGCACGGCGACGAGATTGCGCTCGTCGACGGAAACTATCCCGGGTTGGAGCACGCGCGCCGGCTCATCCGGTTGGACGGGCACCCGCTTGTCCCCGTGCTCGACGCTGTATTGAGCATCCTGCCGATCGACGATTTCGTGCCGGAGGCGATCTTCCGGGCAACCGTGAAACAGGACCGCGATGCCCTCGACCCCGTGCATCGGGACATCATTGCCTGCTGTCGGAAACATGAGCCGGCACAGCCGGTCGTTCCTTTGCTCGGAGCCGATTTCTATCAGCGGGTGAAGGCGGCCCATGCGGTGGTGCAGACCAGCGAACCGCGGCTATACGGCAACGTCATCCTGCGCAAGGGCGTCATCTACCCTTGAGATCGTGACGCAACAAAGAACCCGCCGGCGAGCCGGCGGGTTCTTTCTCGATCAGCAATGCTTGGGTCAGGCAGCAACGGCCCTTCCGGTGCGGGCATCGAGCGAAAGCGCGCCCGGGCCGAAGCCTGCCAGCACCAGGAAGGCGCCGGCGATCGTGACGTTCTTCATCATCATGATCTGGTTGAAGACCGTGAGCAGCCCGTTTGCAGCCGGCGGGAAGTCCGGGACGTTGATTGCGCCGCTATGGAAGACGAAAGCGGTGACCACGCAGAAGGCGGCGAGCAGATAGGATGCGATACGGGTCTGAAACCCGACGAGGATCGCAAGACCGGCAACGAGTTCGAAGAGACCGGCGAGATAGGCGAGCGCCGTTGCGGCAGGCCAACCGGCACCGGTGATCATACCGGCCGTCGCCGACGGGTCGGTGAGCTTGCCGAAGCCGGAGGTTATGAAGATGATCGAGAGAAGAATGCGCCCGATGAGCACGATGACATTCTGGGACATGCGCGAGGCTCCTGTTGGAAAACGTGTTGGCAGCAGAGATAACAAGCTTTTCGAAATCCTCTAGCCGCCCGCCCGGCGACAGATCGTTCACAATCTAGAGACGGAATCGATTCGTCGTCAACTGATGCCTTGCCGCTTTGGCCTCGGTCGGCCAAACAAGCGCTTTTCTGTTGCAAGATGAGGCGACAGAGTCAAAACTCCCCGACGCGTAAAGGGGAACGCAGGGGTAATCGCAATGGCTGAAGTCATCCGGAGTTCCGCCTTCTGGCGGTCCTTCCCTATATTCGAAGAGTTCGACAGCGAAACCCTGTGCGAGCTATCGGGCATCGCCAGCTACCGGAAATGGTCCGCGGGCACGGTCATCTTCCAACGCGGCGACCAGGGCGACTACATGATCGTGGTGGTTTCCGGACGCATCAAGCTTTCGCTGTTCACGCCGCAGGGCCGCGAACTCATGTTGCGGCAGCACGAGGCAGGGGCGCTGTTCGGCGAGATGGCGCTGCTCGACGGACAGCCGCGATCGGCGGATGCGACCGCCGTCACCGCCGCCGAGGGCTATGTGATCGGCAAGAAGGATTTTCTTGCCCTCATCACGCAGAGACCGAAGACCGCCGAGGCGGTGATCCGCTTCCTCTGCGCGCAATTGCGCGACACGACGGACCGGCTGGAAACCATTGCGCTCTACGATCTCAACGCCCGCGTCGCCCGCTTCTTCCTGGCGACGCTCCGCCAGATCCACGGTAGCGAGATGCCGCAAAGCGCCAATCTCCGCCTGACGCTCAGCCAGACGGACATTGCTTCGATCCTCGGAGCGAGCCGGCCGAAGGTGAACCGCGCGATCCTGTCGCTGGAGGAGAGCGGTGCGATCAAGCGCGCCGACGGCATCATCTGCTGCAATGTCGGTCGCCTGCTGAGCATCGCCGATCCGGAGGAGGATTGATGCCGCTTGCCCAAAAGCGGGCGGTTTCAAAGACTTGGAGCGGTTGAGCGTAAGGCCGAGGATGCATCACCGCATAACCCCGCTTTCCGGAGGGATCATCGCCAGCCTCGCCGCGGCGCTGCTGCTCTATCTCTATGCCGGAACCATCCTCGACACCCAGCGTGAACTCTTTTTCGACAGTCTCACCCAATGGGTCCCCTCGCCGAGGTCGCCGGACATCACCGTCGTCGACGTCGATCGTAAGGCCTATGAGGCGCATGGCGGCAGCTGGGACAGGGCCGCAACCGCAGATCTGATCTCACGCCTTGCCGCGGCCGGGCCGAAGACGATCGCCGTCGATTTCGTTTTCAGTTCCGCCTGCGACCCGGCTTCGCCCGCAAACGCCGCGCTCGCTGCGGCGATCGGCAGGGCCCCGGTGGCCCTCGGCTTCTTGGCGGCCGACCGCGTTCTCGAACGGCCGCGCCCCGTGCCGCCTCTGGCCCTCAGGCGCCAGCTGGCCGTCCCCGCGCAGTGGTTTATCGAAGGTGCGGAGACCTCCTGCCCGGCTTTCATGGACCGGGCGAAGGCCGCGACGGCCGCTTTTCTCGTCGGCGACGAGGATGCGCGGGTCCGGCGTGTTCAGGCTTACGCCATACTCGGCAACGATGCCTACCCGGCGCTCGGCATCGAAGCGGGGCGGCTTGCCGCCGACAGCAGCACGCCCGTTCTCGGCGGAGAACCCGCCTGGCTGAGGCTCGATCACGCGATCATCCCTCTCGACGAGAGCGGCAACCTGCGTTTCCCCGCAAGTTCCGGGGAGGCGATCGCCGCCCGCACGATCTCTGCCGCCGACATCCTCGCCGGTCGCCTGGAGAAAAGCCGTCTGGCGGGAAGGCTCGTCTTGATCGGCAGCAGCATGCCGAGCCTTGGCGGCCTTCGGCCCACCGCCTCCATGCCGCTCCAGCCATCGGTTCAGATCCACGCGGATATCGCCAATGCGATCATGACGGGGTTCGTGCCTTACCGTGGCAGCAATCTGCCATTGATCGAGGCGGTCTTCGCCTTCGCAGCGGGAGTCGCTGCAGCCTATGCAGCAACCAGGCTTCGCCCGATGGCATCCCTTATGTTGGGCGCTGCGGCGGTGCTCGCAACAATCGCCTTTGCCGGTGCGATCTATGCCTCTACCGGTTGGCTCTTCGACGCGGTCGGCACATCCTTGGCACTGGCTGCGGTCCTCGTCGTCACCAGCGCATTGCAGCTCGCGCGCACGCGGCGCGCAGAGGCGATCGCCCGGCGGAAATTCTCGCAATATCTGCCGCAGTCCGTGGTGGCGCGCTACATAGACGAGCCCGATCGCGGGCGCATGGCCGGTGAGGAACGCCCGGTGACGGCGCTTTTCACCGATATCGAGGGTTTCTCGACAGTTTCGCAAAAGCTTGGTCCCCGCGAAGTCGTGGACCTGCTCGACGTCTATTTCGCCGAGGTGAACGCGCTCGTCTCCGGGCATGGCGGCATGGTCGACAAGGTCGTCGGCGATGCCGTCCATGCTCTCTTCAACGCGCCCGAGGACCTGCCCGGCCACGTAGACAAGGCGATCGGCTGCGCCGCAGCGATCCATGCTCTGACCGAGGAGATGCGCAGACGTCCGCAATTTGCCGAACACGGTTTCGGCAGGACCCGCATCGGCATCGAAACCGGGCCGGCGGTACTGGGAGAGGTGGGCGCCGGCGGGAAGCTCGACTACACCGCCCATGGCGATGCGGTGAACCTCGCCGCTCGCCTTCAGGAGGCGAACAAGTTCCTCGGCACCGCCATCTGCATCGGCCCGGCGGCGGCTGCGCAGTCGAAGGCGGCGCTCAGATCCCTTGGCCGGCATGACATCAGGGGCTTCGGATCGATGGAGCTATTTACGGTAGCGGGCGATGGGCTGAACAAGCACCTTGGAGCGGAATGAGGGAACGCCGCTCCTCATCCCGCTGCCGCGACCTTCTCCACGCAAGCGGGGCGAAGGAGACCCCGCGGCACCCGCTCAAGTCGCCTCTCCTCTTGTGGACCGCAGCGTGAGAGGGAGCGAGCGTGCGCTGCTTGCCCCTTCGCCCCGCCTGCGGGGAGAAGGGGCCGGCAGGCGGATGAGGGGCACACATCGACAGCAACCGCATCGCGGGATGCCAGCTATCGCCCCTACCTCAACCCGACGCTCGCATAGGCCTGGCGAATCCGCGCCTGGCCCCAGCGCGTCGGTTCGCTGGGTGCAGCACCCGGGCGGTTGATATCCACGCCCTGGCCGGCGGCGACTGTCCGTGTAACGCCGCCGCCCTGAACGGACACCACGCCATGTTCCACGAACACCGCGAAAGCCGCTCGGCTCGGGCCGCAGAAGAATTTCGTTCCCCGAACGCCGATCATGCCGAAGGCGGTGCGCACCGCGACGTCCGTCTTGGGCAAACCTTCGGGCCGGTCGAAAACCATCCGGCCGAGGCCCAGCTCCAGGGTTCCGCCCTGGCCGGCGATGTAGCTGTCGATCAGGAGTTCCGTTTGCGGCCCCAGCAGGATACGCGTTTCGCTGAGCGCGAGATCGGCGAAGCTGTTGCTGCTCGTCAGGACATAATCCTTGTCGAGAACCGCGCCGCCGATCGCCAGCCGTTCCTCGTCCCCGCCCTGCCGGCGGCGGACATTGCCGCGGATTTTCGCAGCCTTGCCCACGACCGGAGCTGCTGCCGTCGAACGGCCGCCCGATACGGTGGCAAGCAGCAGGCCGCCAAGAAAGATCCGTCTCCTCA
Source organism: Ensifer meliloti (assembly GCF_030064585.1). Lineage (NCBI taxonomy): Bacteria > Pseudomonadati > Pseudomonadota > Alphaproteobacteria > Hyphomicrobiales > Rhizobiaceae > Ensifer > Ensifer meliloti. The sequence goes on along the minus strand of NZ_CP120365.1, from coordinate 2,815,353 downwards.
TCTCGAACTGCCGCATCGGCTTCTCCGCTGAGTTTCGCAGCGCTCCCTGTTCGGCCTCCGGCTCCTTACGAGGATAGACCGAGGCGTGCCCGATGCAAGACGCATCTTGGGGGCTGCTTCAACTCACCGTTTCATCGCCTTCACCGCTGTTTCCCGCGGAACAGATGACGGGTCGGGGCGGCCCTAGGATGGTGTCGGTTAGAGGGAGAGCACCATGAAGAAACACGTTGGATCGAGCCTGTATCACCTGCTCGCGGCCGCCGTGGTCTTGCCTCTGGTCGCGACCGCGCCTTCCGCGGCGCGTGCAAGCGATCTCACCGCCGCCGAGCAATGCGACCGCGAGGCCGGTAGCGAATTCGATCTCGAACGCAACAGGGCTTTCCCCGCCGTTGCGACGGAGGACATCCGCATCGGGGTGGCACTTTCCGCCTGTCGGGAAGCCTATAATCAGAACGGCGGCGCCCGGACGCAGTTCCAGCTCGCGCGCGTTCTCGACAGGGCTGGACAGAAGCTGCAGTCGGCACGAATTCTCGCCGAAGCCGCTGGGAATGGCCATGCTCTGGCAATGGCCAGCTATGCCGATCTCCTTGCCGAGCGCGGCATGGCCGGTACGTCCTCCGGCGATTTGCTGACGGCCCGGCGCTTCGCGCAGGCGACCACGGACGGATTGCAGTGATGAGGGCGGCGGACCGGTCTTCCGCATAGGTCCGACCCGCCCGAAAATGCCGCTTGACGCCTGCGAGCAGGCGCAGGAGCGTGACCCGCGAGACATCAACGCGGGACGCACATGACGAAGCTCATCATTTTCTCCGACCTCCACATGGTGCCCGAAGGCGAGACGATCATCGGGCTGGACCCGTACCGGCGGCTCGCAAACGGCATCGCCCACGTAAACCGCTACCATGCGGATGCCGACCGGGTGATCTTCGCCGGCGATCTGACGCATCGGGCGGACCGCGCTTCCTACGAGCGGCTGAAGGCGCTTCTCGGCGAACTCACCCCACCGGCGGCGCTCATGATCGGCAATCACGACCGGCGCGATGTGTTTCTCGACGTCTTCGCGGAAGCGACGACCGACGCAAACGGCTTCGTCCAGCAGGTGCTCGATTTCGCCGATTGCCGCGCGATCCTGCTCGATACGCTGTTTGCACCGCCCTACGACTATCCGGTGAGTCACGCCGGCCACCTATGCGACAGGCGCCTTGCCTGGCTCGACCGGCAACTCGAGGAGGCCGGCGGCCGGCCGGCGCTGATCTTCATGCACCACCCGCCGCATATCAGCGGCTTTGCCGGCATCGATATGATCCGCCTCGTCAACGAAGACGACTTCTACGCCCTGGTGAAGCGGCACGGAAATGTTCGTCATATCTTCGCCGGCCACGTCCACCGCACCATCAGCGGCTCCAGTCGCGGCATTCCCTTCTCGATCTTCAAAAGTCCGGTGCACCAGCAGCCGATGCCCTTCGACACCGCGGACGCGTCCCTTTCGGTGGACGAGCCGGCGGCCTACGGCATAGCGCTGGTGACCGGCGACGGCGTGCTCGTGCATACGGAAGACTACGAGATAGCAAGGCGCGACGCGGTGGGAGCGTGACCTTCCGGCGCAAGAGGCAGGCATTCCGGCGCCACCCGCTTCGTGATAGGCTGGCGCCATGAGCCAATCCGTTCCCGCCCATCAGAATTTCGACTGCCAGAGCTGCGGCGCCTGCTGCGCGTATTCGGCCGACTGGCCGCGCTTTTCGCTGGAGACGGAGGAGGAGCTCGAGCGCATTCCGGCGGACTATGTGGCTGCGGATCTCGGCGGCATGCGCTGCGAGAGCGGCCGCTGCACGGCGCTTGAAGGCAAGCTCGGCCGTTCCGTCGCCTGCAAGGTCTACGACATACGCCCCATCGTCTGTCGCACCTGCATGCCGGGGGACGACGAGTGCCTGATGGCGCGGGAGCAACTTTTCGGGGCGGCATGCTGACCTATGATCATCCGGAACATTCGCTTGCGCTCCGTATAGTTCTCCTTTTGTCCGGCCTGTCGTGGAGAAACATTCGGCCATCAGGCTAATTTGCCGGATGGATGTTCGGCGATGGCACGCGTATTTTCTGCCACGACATCAGGGCGTCGAAAGCGCCCGCTACCGTTCCGTGGAGGACAGCGTTCAATGAGCCCGAACCCGCTTCAGAAACCCGCGATCGACGCCGCACCTGCGCCCTTCGCCGACTTCGCACCGCCAGTCCGGCCGCAAAGCACGCTGCGCCGGGCGATCACGGCCGCTTACCGCCGCCCGGAAACGGAATGCCTGCCGCCTCTCGTCGAGGCGGCCACGCAATCGAAGGAAATACGGGACGCCGCCGCAAGCACCGCCCGCAAGCTGATCGAGGCGCTGCGCGGCAAGCATAGTGGTTCCGGCGTCGAGGGACTGGTGCAGGAATATTCGCTTTCGAGCCAGGAAGGCGTGGCACTCATGTGCCTTGCGGAAGCGCTGCTGCGCATTCCCGATACGGCGACGCGCGACGCGCTGATCCGCGACAAGATTGCCGACGGCAACTGGAAATCGCATCTCGGCGGCAGCCGTTCGCTCTTCGTCAATGCCGCGACCTGGGGACTTGTGGTCACCGGCAAGCTGACCTCGACGGTCAACGACCGCAGCCTCGCGGCGGCGCTCACGCGTCTCATCTCGCGTTGCGGCGAGCCGGTGATCCGGCGCGGCGTCGACATGGCCATGCGGATGATGGGCGAACAGTTCGTCACCGGCGAGACGATCCGCGAAGCGCTGAAACGTTCTAAGGAGCTCGAGGAGAAAGGCTTCAGCTACTCCTACGACATGCTCGGCGAAGCGGCGACCACGGCCGCCGACGCCGAACGCTATTACAGGGACTATGAGAGCGCCATTCACGCAATCGGCAAAGCCTCCGCCGGCCGCGGCATCTATGAGGGCCCGGGCATCTCCATCAAGCTCTCGGCGCTGCATCCCCGCTATAGCCGCGCGCAAGCCGCGCGCGTCATGGGCGAATTGTTGCCGAGGGTGAAGGCGCTCGCTCTCCTCGCCAAGAATTACGATATCGGCCTCAACATCGACGCCGAGGAAGCCGACCGGCTGGAACTGTCGCTCGATCTCCTCGAGGTGCTCTGCCTCGACGGCGATCTCTCCGGCTGGAACGGCATGGGCTTCGTCGTGCAGGCCTATGGCAAACGCTGCCCCTTCGTTCTCGACTTCATCATCGATCTTGCCCGGCGCTCCGGCCGGCGCATCATGGTGCGGCTGGTGAAGGGTGCCTATTGGGATGCCGAGATCAAGCGGGCGCAGCTCGACGGGCTCGCGGATTTCCCGGTCTTCACGCGCAAGATCCACACCGACGTCTCCTATATCGCCTGCGCAGCCAAGCTGCTTGCCGCGACCGATGTGGTGTTCCCGCAATTCGCGACACACAATGCCCAGACGCTCGCCGCCATCTACCACATGGCCGGCAAGGACTTTCACGTGGGCAAATACGAATTCCAGTGCCTGCACGGCATGGGCGAGCCGCTTTATGAAGAGGTCGTCGGCCGCGGCAAGCTCGATCGCCCCTGCCGCATCTATGCGCCTGTCGGCACCCATGAGACGCTGCTTGCCTATCTGGTCCGGCGCCTCCTCGAAAACGGCGCCAACTCCTCCTTCGTGCATCGCATCAACGACCCGAAGGTTTCGATCGACGAACTGATCGCCGACCCCGTCGAAGTCGTCCGCGCCATGCCGGTCGTCGGCGCCAAGCACGACAGGATCGCCTTGCCGGCCGAACTCTTCGGCGATGCGCGGACCAATTCCGCCGGGCTCGATCTTTCCAACGAGGAAACGCTTGCGTCGCTTACGGAAGCGCTGAGGGAAAGCGCGGCAATGAAGTGGACCGCCCTGCCGCAGCTCGCAACCGGCCCCGCTGCCGGCGAGACGCGGACGGTTCTGAACCCCGGCGACCATCGTGACGTCGTCGGCTCTGTGACCGAGACCTCGGAAGAGGACGAACGGCGCGCCGTGCGCCTTGCCGCCGACGCGGCGCCGGATTGGGCGGCCGTGCCGCCCTCCGAGCGGGCCGCCTGCCTCGACCGCGCCGCCGAGCTGATGCAGGCCCGCATGCCCACGCTTCTCGGGCTGATCATCCGCGAGGCAGGCAAATCGGCGCTGAACGCCATTGCCGAGGTGCGCGAGGCGATCGATTTCCTGCGCTACTATGCCGAACAGACGCGCCGCACGCTCGGCCCCGGCCACGGGCCGCTCGGCCCGATCGTCTGCATCAGCCCATGGAATTTCCCGCTGGCAATCTTCACCGGGCAGATCGCCGCCGCGCTCGTCGCCGGCAATCCCGTGCTCGCCAAACCCGCGGAAGAGACGCCGCTGATCGCCGCCGAGGGCGTGCGCATCCTGCATGAGGCCGGCATTCCGGCAAGCGCGCTGCAGCTTCTTCCGGGCGACGGACGCGTCGGTGCGGCGCTGGTCGCCGCAGCCGAGACCGCGGGCGTGATGTTCACCGGATCGACGGAAGTCGCGCGGCTGATCCAGGCACAGCTTGCCGACCGCCTTTCGCCCGCCGGCCGGCCGATCCCGCTGATCGCCGAAACCGGAGGCCAGAATGCGATGATCGTCGACTCCTCGGCTCTTGCCGAGCAGGTGGTCGGCGACGTGATCACCTCCGCCTTCGACAGTGCCGGCCAGCGCTGCTCGGCACTGCGTGTGCTGTGCCTGCAGGAGGATGTGGCCGACCGCATCCTGACGATGCTGAAGGGCGCGCTGCACGAATTGCATATCGGCCGCACCGATCGTCTTTCCGTGGATGTCGGCCCGGTCATCACGTCAGAGGCGAAGGACAACATCGAGAAGCACATAGAGCGGATGCACGGGCTCGGCCGCAAGGTCGAGCAGATCGGGCTCGCCTCGGAGACCGGAGCGGGCACCTTCGTCCCGCCGACGATCATCGAACTCGAGAAGCTTTCCGATCTTCGACGCGAGGTCTTCGGGCCGGTGCTGCACGTCATCCGCTACCGGCGCGACGATCTCGACCGGCTGGTGGACGACGTCAACGCCACCGGCTACGGCCTGACCTTCGGGCTCCACACGCGCCTCGACGAGACGATCGCGCATGTGACGAGCCGTATCAAGGCGGGCAACCTCTACATCAACCGCAACATCATTGGCGCGGTCGTGGGCGTCCAGCCCTTCGGCGGCCGCGGTCTTTCCGGTACCGGTCCCAAGGCCGGCGGTCCGCTTTATCTCGGCCGCCTGGTTACGACCGCACCGGTGCCGCCGCAGCACAGCTCGGTGCACACGGACCCGGTCCTTCTCGACTTCGCCAAATGGCTCGACGGCAAAGGCGCGCGCGCGGAGGCCGAAGCGGCCCGCAACGCCGGCAGCAGCTCGGCACTTGGCCTGGATCTGGAACTCCCCGGCCCCGTCGGCGAACGCAATCTCTATACGCTCCATGCGCGCGGCCGCATCCTCCTCGTGCCGGCGACGGAGAGCGGTCTATACCACCAGCTCGCCGCTGCGCTCGCGACCGGCAACAGCGTCGCGATCGATGCCGCCTCCGGTCTGCAGGCTTCGCTGAAGAACCTGCCGCAGACCGTCGGCCTGCGTGTCTCCTGGTCCAAGGACTGGGCCGCCGACGGCCCGTTCGCCGGTGCGCTGGTCGAAGGTGACGCCGAGCGCATCCGCGCGGTCAACAAGGCTATCGCCGCCCTGCCCGGCCCGCTGCTGCTCGTGCAGGCCGCATCGAGCGAGGAGATCGCCCGCAACCCGGACGCCTATTGCCTGAACTGGCTCGTGGAAGAGGTTTCCGCCTCGATCAACACGGCTGCAGCCGGCGGCAATGCCAGCCTGATGGCGATCGGCTGAGCGCGCCGATTGAACAAAGGGCTGCCCCTCTCCTCGGGTTTAACCCGAGGACTAACCCTCCCCCGCAGGCAGGGAGAGGGGACGAGTAGGCCGCGCGCGTTCGATAAAATGGTGCGCTGGAGGGCGCCGCGTGTCCCTTCTCCCCGCCTGCGGGGAGAAGGTCGCGGCAGCGGGTTGAGGGGCAGACGCCGGCTGCCCCCTTGGCCTAACGATCGGGAATCCGCTATCAAGCTCGAAACGGACAAAGCGGATGTTCACGCTCCAACGCATCGAGACCTCGGCACAGGAAATCAAGAAGAGCCGCTTCCTGGCGATTGCCGGGCCGATCGAGGACGAACTGTCGGCCAAAACCTTCATTGCCGCCCGCTCGGATCCTGCGGCCAACCACAATTGCTGGGCCTGGCGGGCCGGCCAGAGCTATCGCTTCAGCGACGACGGCGAGCCAAGCGGGACGGCGGGCAAGCCGATCCTTGCAGCGATCGACGGTCAGTCGCTGGATCGCGTCGCCGTGGTCGTGACACGCTGGTTCGGCGGCATCCTGCTCGGCAGCGGCGGACTGGTCCGTGCCTATGGCGGCACTGCGGCGCTTTGCCTGCGGGCGGCGGAAAAGATCGAGCTCATCGAACGACAGCGTGCCGAGATCGCCTGCGACTTCGCCGATCTCGCGCTCATCAAGGCGCGGCTGGCAGCGCGCGGCGTGTCGATCGCCTCCGAGACCTTCACCGGCACCGGCGCAGTGCTGTCGGCCGAGATACGGCAAGACGCGGTGGACGACGTGCTCACCCTCGTGAGCGATCTCACTCGCGGCAAGGCGCTGGTGACACTCTGCGACTGACGGGAGCTTTCATCTGCGCCACTATCGTCATAGTTATGCGGACGACACGGAGCTGAGGTTCCGGCATCAAGATGGAGAGGATACATTCGATGAAAACAAGGATCTTGGGGCGAACGGGCGCCACGATTTCGGAGATCGGTTTCGGCGCCTGGCAGATCGGCGGCTCCTGGGGCGACGTCAGCGAGGAGGATGGCAAGCGCGCGCTCAACGCCGCCCTCGACAGCGGCATCACCTTCATCGACACGGCGGACGTCTATGGCGACGGGCGTTCCGAAAAAATCATCGCCGCGGTGCTGCAGGAACGGGGCGGAGAGAAACCATTCGTCGCCACGAAGGCGGGCCGCCGGCTCAATCCGCACCTGGCGGAGGGCTATACGGGCGCCAATATCGAGGCCTTCATCGACCGCAGCCTCGCAAATCTCGGCGTCGAAACGCTTGATCTCGTCCAACTCCACTGCCCACCGACGGAGGTCTACTACCGGCCCGAGGTCTTCGGCGCGCTCGACCGGCTGGTGACCATGGGCAAGATCCGCCATTACGGCGTCTCGGTCGAGAAAGTCGAAGAGGCCCTGAAGGCTATCGAATATCCAGGCGTCGCCACGGTCCAAATCATCTACAACATCTTCCGCCAGCGGCCGCAGGACCTATTCTTCGCCGAGGCGAAGAAGAAGGATGTCGGCGTCATCGTGCGCGTACCGCTCGCCTCCGGCCTTCTTTCGGGCAAGATCAGCAAGGACACCGTCTTTGCCGCCGACGACCATCGCAACTTCAACCGTCACGGCGAAGCCTTCGACGTCGGGGAGACCTTTGCCGGCGTGCCGTTCGACGTGGCGCTGCAGGCGGTCGACGAGCTTCGCACGCTGGCGCCCGCCAATGTGCCGATGGCGCAATTCGCCTTGCGCTGGATCCTCGCGCAGGACGCGGTTTCCGTCGTCATTCCCGGCGCCCGCAACGCCGCGCAGGCGCAATCGAACGCCGCCGCCAGCGCCCTTGCGCCGATCGACGGCGCGACGCTCGCGGCAATCGCAGCGCTTTACGAGCGGCTCATCAAGGTTCATGTTCATCAGCGCTGGTGACAGATGAACCGGTGAGAGGCTGATGACGAGGGAGGCATTCGATCTCGAACGCTTCGTCGCGGCGCAGGAAGGCATCTATCCGGCCGCGCTCGCGGAGCTGCGCGCGGGCGCCAAGCGGACGCATTGGATGTGGTTCATCTTTCCGCAGATCGCGGGCCTCGGCCATTCGCCGACGGCGCAACATTATGCGCTGTCGGGCCTTGGCGAGGCGCAGGCCTATCTCGCACACCGGGTCCTCGGCCGGCGCATTCTCGAATGCACGGAAGCGGTCAATGGGGTCGGGGGGCGCAGCGCTCTTGAGATCTTCGGTCGGCCGGACGATCTGAAGTTCTGCTCATCGATGACGCTCTTCGAAGCGGCGGCGCCTGATGTCGACACCTTCACCCGGGCGCTCGACCGTTACTGCGCCGGCGTTCGGGACCCGAGGACGATCGAGATTCTCGGCAAGAGCTGAACCGCGCTCAAAAGGACGCGGCCGCTCCCTGCGACAGGACGAGCAGGAACAGCACCGCACAGACCGTCAGGCCGGCGATGATGAGCATCAGTTCCTTCATCATATAGCGATACATCGCGTCCCTCCTTTGCGGACGGCGAGTGCTGCTCCAGCACCGCACGTCCTATTCGGCGTGCAAAGGTCGCTGTCGCGCTTCGCATTGCTGCATTCTTTGATCCTTGAACCGGTCAGGGCCCAAGCGAAGATGCAGCGGGTCTAATATGGGAATCCGGTTATGCGGCTTTAAGTTCCGCGCGAAGCACAAGAGTGTGAACGCTTCAGGCAACCGATGGAGCCTCGCAGGCGCGCCTGTTCATCCCGCCTCACCCAACCGTTGCGATCGCTGGTCGAAACACTATCTCAGGAGTTCGTCGCGCCGGGACGCGGGCGGAAAGCCGCATAGAGTTTTCCGTCCCGCGCTAAAGCGCCCTTCATCGCACAAACCATGCAGGAGCTTGCTCATGCTTGTCAGGCTGACCGTACAGACGATCGTCTGGTTCGGGTTCATCGGAGCCGTCCTCTTCCTCTCGGCCGGAACACTCGCCTGGCCGGCGGCGTGGACCTATCTGTTCCTCATGATTGCGCTTTCGTTCCTCGTCGGGCTCCTCCTTGCCCGGCACGATCCCGCGCTGCTCTAGGAAAGACTGGCTGCCCCCATCCAGGAGGGCCAGCCCCTGGCCGACAAGGTGCTCCTTTCGGTGATCCTCCTGTTCCTCGTCGCCGGCTTCGCCTTCATGGCGCTCGATGCCGCGAGATTCAAATGGTCTTCCATGCCGGTCTGGGTGCAGGCTCTGGGCGCGCTGCTCGTCGTCCTTTCCATCGGATTCAGCTATCGGACATTGCGCGAAAACAGCTTCGCATCGCCGGTCGTCAAGGTGCAGACGGAGCGTGCGCAAAGCGTGATCACCACGGGACCCTATCGTTATGTCCGTCATCCCTTCTATACGGGCAGCCTTCTCTTCGTCGCCGCGACCTCCTTGTTCCTGGGCTCCTGGTGGGGGCTGCTCGTGGCACTCGGACTGGCGGCATTGCTCGCGATCCGGATCGGCATAGAGGAGAAGGCGCTTCGCACCGGGCTCGCCGGCTACGATGCCTATGCGGAACGCGTGCGCTACCGGCTCGTGCCCTACGTGTGGTAGCCGGCCCGGCCGTTCGCCGTTGACTCCTCCGATGATGAGAGGAGAATGTCATCTTCCGCGTCACTACAGTGCCCCGCGTCCTGCCGGACGCCCAAAAGCCGCTGTAGCACTTTGAAGCGCTGCATTTTTTTCGTGAGTCGCAACGGCTTGGGGAGACTGCAGCAGGATAGAAGAGGCGCCTACGATGACGATCGCCAGGAGACTTCAGGACTATATCGACAGCGAAGGGATCACCTACGACACCCTCGCCCATCACCGTACCGCAACCACCAGTCAGACTGCCGAAGCCGCCCATGTGCCGGGCAACAGGCTCGCCAAATCCGTGGTCGTTCACCACGAGATGGGCTATGCGCTCGCCGTCGTTCCGGCCACGCATCGGGTCGAGCTCTCCACCCTGCAGGACGTCATGAACCGCCGTCTCGGCCTCGCCTCGGAGGAGGAGGTCAGCGAGCTCTTCAACGATTGCGAGACCGGAGCCGTCCCGCCCATCGGCGAGGCCTATGGCGTGCCGGTCATCCTCGACGAAAGCCTCGACAGGGCAAACGACATCTATTTCGAGGGCGGCGACCACAGGACGCTCGTGCATATGAGCGGCACCAATTTCCGCAACCTCACGAAGGATGCGCGGGTCGCCCGGTTCAGCCATCCGTCGTAAGCCGGGCCGCTTATCGGCGGCGGGCCCGATCGGGGCTCACTGGGCGATCGCCGTCGTGGATATGGCGATGCAGGACGCGCTTCCCGCGGGAATGAGCATCCCCTGCCCCTGGCCCTTGCCGAGGTTGTAGGTCTGGACGCCCGAGAGCGTATCCGCCGCGGTGCTGCCCGGGGGCAGGAGCGGAAGGACATCCTTGCATGCCCTGGGGAAGGGCGCCACGCGCAGCATTGCGCCTTCGCATCCGCCATTCGGCAAGGGAGCCGCGAAGACGAAACCGCCCGCCGGACCTTCGTAGCCGGGGGTCTTGTAGCTGAGGCCGACGATCGCCTGGATCATATGCTCGTCCGCCTTTTCGGCGTTCCAATGGGAGCGGACGGCATATTGCGACCCGGTCACCAGCATTTCGCCCAGCAGCGGAAATGCCGTCGTGCATCTTTTCATGCCGGCCTGCCTTATGTGATCGGCGAAAACGTTGCTCGGCACCTTGGCCGGCGTCTCCGCGGCCCGGACCGAGCCATCGGCGGATTGAGCCAGACCGATCACGCCCTGAAAATACAAGAGAGCGACGGCGGCGAAGCCGAGAACGAGGGTGCCCAGGGCACCGAAGAACATTCTGCGCCAGAGGTGCTCCCCGGCAGGAGTCTGTGGGAATGAAGCTCCGCCGGTCTGCGGCCGGCGGAGCCGGTCGTTTGCATCTGTCTCGGTCATGAGGTCTGCACTTCTACTCTATGGCCTCCAATGCCGGGTTCAGGCCCTTCAGAGGCAGGTTGATGCTGATGGTTCCGTCGCCCGTGCCGTAGGAGACCCCGACCGTCGCCTCCCGGGCGATGTTGTCACGCAGGATGGGGCCTACCGGCACCGTCGCCAGGCAGACGCCGCGGTCGCAGCTTTCCACCTCCACCTCGACCGGCTTCTTGCGGTCGGGGAACGAAAGGCTCACTCTCGACCCCTTGCCGGCGGCCGGAGGCACCCTCAGGATCATTATCGGCCTGCCTTCCGCGGTTGCGGCGAGCGACCAGCTGAAAATGCTTTTTCCGGACTCGTCGGCGACGTTTTGCGTGATGTTGCAGATCTTCTGCTTCGTCTTGAAATTCTCGTCGCAAATGAGCGTCCAGTTTCCGAAAGGATGGATGACGCGGCGATACATTCCGATCGGCACATCGGGCGGAACGGCCACCTCGGAGGGCTTTATCCGGTAGCGGGGGGCCGTCTCCCCCTCCTGTCCGACGGAGGCGCCGGCAGACAGGATGAAACCGGTGACGGCCGCCAGGCCGCCGGTGAGGCGCCCCATCGTCCGGCTCAGTTGAGCGTGATGCTGAGGCCGGCACCGACACCGACGTTCCCCCCGGCCGCAGCACCGGTCAGGTTCGCCCGGACGCGTCCGTCTTCGCTGGTGTAGCCGGCACCGAAGGCGAGCGCCCCTTCGCTTCTCCAGAAGCCGCCGCCGAGCGCCACGCTCAGCTTGCCCGGCTCATTGTCGAAGCGCAGCGAGGCCGCCGCAAGCCCGATGGCGGCGGCTTGCCGCGCTTCGCCCCGAACCTGGCCGATCTCGCCCGAGAGCTGCGCGAACCGTTGTTGCGCATAATTGTTCACCGCGCTCACCTTGGTCTCGATGACCTGGTCGGTGTAGATGGCCGCCTGGTCGATTGCCCACTCGGTCTTTTCGTCCGTGTAGCTCTTGCTTTCCGCGACGCTTTCGTCGAGCTGGCCGACATTGACGGCGTCGGTCGCCTTCACGCCCTTGGCCACATTGGCGATGAGCGCCGGCTTGTTGGGATCTCCTCCCTCGAGCGTCAGCGTGTTGAGCCTCTTGCCGGCAGCGTCGGTATCATAGACGGCAGCGTTCTCCAGATCGCCCTGGAAGCTCTCGATATAGGTTACGCGGCTGTCGATCTCTTTCACTTCGGTATCGAGCCGATCGACCTTCACGTTCGTGGCGTAAAGCTGGCTGCCGTTGACCGCGTCGGTCGAGTTCGCGTTCAGGTCGCCCGCGGCGACATTGGTGATCTTGGTGCCGTTAGCCCCCTCCAGCGTCAGGGTGCCCTTGCTTTTGTCGTCATAGCCGACGCCATTCGCAGTGGCATTCGCAACGACGTCGAAGAGCTGGCCGCCGTTGACGGCATCCTTCGAATCCTTCGCCACCGTACCGTTTGCCACATTCGTGACCTTCATGCCGCCGGCATCGATGCCATCGGTCGTGACGCTCGGCCCCCCGGTGATGACCAGGCCGTTGCTGCCGAGCATGGTGCTGCCGATCACGATCGAACCGCCGGTGATAACAGTGGTCGGCGCATTTGGATCGGCGGGATCGGCACCCACCGTGATGCTTTCGGAGACGTCCAGATCGTCGGCCAGGTCGAAGCTCACGGTGTCGCCGGTCTCCGCCTTGCTGACGACGATATTGCCGTCGCCGCTGCGAAGATCCACCGTCTCGCCCGGCGCGACATTGGACGCGTTCGCACCCTGCGCCGAGAGGCTCCAGCCGGCACCGGCCGTGCCGCCCACCGCCGCCAGCGCGTCGCCGACATTGCTGTAGTCGGTGCCGCCGATCGTGTATTTCGGGGCGATCCACTCATCCTTGACAGGGTCATAGGCGGCTCCCCCGCCCAGGGCGACGGCCACGTTGGATACGCGGCTGCGAAGCCCGAAGAGCTGGCTGCCGTTGACGGCATCGGTCGATGCCGCGCTCAAGGCGCCGGGCGCAAGATTGGAGATCCTGGTGCCGCCCATGCCTCCGGCGAGGGTCACGCTATCGAGGTTGAGTTCGCCCTCATCGATCACGCCGTTCGTATTGGCGTCGGTCCAGTCGTATTTGACCGCCCGCTGGTCGGTATTGCCCGATGCGGTTTCGACTTGCCTGAGCTGGGAAAAGTTCACCGCGTCGGTGTCGGCCTCGCCCGCAGCGACATTGGTGATTTTGCCGGCCGCTTGGATGCCCGCCGCCGTCACGCGCGGGCCGAGCGCCGTGTCCTCCCCGTTCGCGTCCTGCGTCGTGAAGCTCAGGCCGTTCTCGTCCAGCACCGTGGATGCACCCGTGTCGGGATCTCTCGCCGTCACCCTGTTCACCTCGATCTCATCGGCCAGATTGATGCTCACGTCGTTGCTCAAGATCTGATTGCTGATCACGATATTGCCGTCGCCGCCTTTGAGGACCAACTCGTCGCCCGGCCCGATGCCGTCGATGCTGCCGCTGTCCGTCGTGAGCTTCCAGCCTGTCTTGGCGATCGTCTCGACCGATTTGAGCTGGGCCACGTTGGCGGCATCGGAGTCGGCCGTGCCGGCGGCGACACCTGTGATCTGGCGGTAGACGCCGGTTTCGGCGTCCGGATTGCCGACGGCGACCGCGCCGCGCGTGCTCTGCGTCGCCTCGATGGCGTTTTGGTCGGCCGTCGAGGCCCCGCCCGGCACATAGCCCGCCACGTCGGCACCCGTATCCGAAAACCGAGCCGGAACCCAGCGCCACGCCGCCGACTTCGGTGACGTCGGCACCGTTGCCGAGCACGAAGGCATCGGACACATCGATATTGTTGCCGTTGCCGATGACGCGGCTGCCATCGGCGGCATCCGCCAATGTGTTGTCGTTGCCGAAGGTGCCGGCGTTGTCGGCGGCGATGGTGTTGTCGTTGCCCAGCGAGTAGGAGCCGGTACCGGTGATATCGGTCGGATCGCCGATGGCGCCGCTCGAAGCGCCGCTGACGGTATTTCCGACGCCGATGCTGATGGACTTCAAACCGGAAGCCACGGCGCCGGTGCCGATTGCGATGGCTTCATCGGCGCTCGCCAGCGCCTCATTGCCGATGCTCACCGCGTCACTGACCACGAGGTCGGCGCGCACGGCGGTCTCATGTTCGCTCTCGGAAAACTGGATTCCCGCATTGGTGCCTATGGCGACGTTGTTATCGCCTTCCCGGTAACCGCCCGCCGAATCGCCGATCGCTATGTTTGACGACCCCTTCACCTTCTGACTGGCCGCAACGCCGAGGGCGACATTGTTCTGACCGGAGGTGGAACCAGTCCCTGAAACTGTGCCGATCATGATATCGCCCGCCGATCCCGACGTGGCTCGGGTACCGATGCTGATGGAATCGTTCAGGGAGGTACTGCTATTCCAGCCTATGCTGATGGACCGGTCGTCGTTGGCCAGCGCATCCGTGCCTATAGCGACGGCGTCGCGCGCACCGCCGTCCGCCTGCGCCGGATCGGCGGCCTTCGTTTTCGCACTCGAGCCGATGGCAATCGACCGATCCGCATTGGCTTCGTTTCTGGCACCGATAGCAATGGCCTCGATGCCCGGCGACTGATTGAAGGCTCCCAGGCTGACAGAGGTTTGCCCGCCTTTGATTCGGTCATTCCCTTCAAACCCTACAAGCCTGGCGTTGTTGGCGAGGCCGATGCTGACCGATTCGTCGCCGTCGGCCCGGCTTGCGCTGCCGATACTGACGGACACTTCACCAAAAGCGCTGCTTCCCTCCACGTTGCGGCCCAAAGCGGGGAACACCTTGCGATCGGAAGGGAATGAAAAGCCTTCGGGCGGCAGCACTTCGATCCGGTACGCGCCCGCGTTCTGCGCCGCGCTCACGACATAGAAGCCGTCGGCATCGGACACGATGCGCTCGATCTCCGCTCCGGATGCATCGTAAAGGATGACCGTTGCACCCGGTATCGCGACATTGCTGGCGGAATGGAAGACGAACCCGCCCGGATTGACGGTGAGAATGGCGGACACGGTCTGACCGCCGCATGTGGCGCTCGCGGAGACTTTCGTGTTCCGGTCCCCGGACACGACGCTGTCGCCCTGCACCACCGGCAGAACCCGCTGAATGGGAATGAGCGCGGTCGTGAAGAGGCCGGTATTGGGTCCGGTTTCCGTCGCGACGGCCGTCTCCAGATCCGCCTCCGGATCGGTCGCGATCCGGATCCGGACGCTGTCCGCACCCGGGGTCGTGTTGCACGCGGCCGCGCTCAGATGGAGGCGAACGTTGCTGTTGAGGGCTGCGGTCGAGATCGGCCGGCCGTCCGGCGCCGCATAGGTCAGCGCCGCCTCGCCGCCCTCTACGGGCGTACGAACGAGATTGGACCGGACCTCGACCAGATCCTCCCCCGACTGCTGCCATGTAGAGGCCTCGTTGAGGATGAAGCCTTCCTGGGCATTGCCGGCGACGGCGACCTCGAAAGCGAGGTTGGCCGAGAAGCCGCCCGGATAATCGCCTGCCCTGAAGAAGGCGACGGCATCGACCGCCGACGGATCCTGCGGAAGGGTCGTCACATATGTGTGCGTAGGCTGTCCGGCGACATGATACAGGCCTACGAAGCCGGCGGCGGATTCCGCGTTGACGACGCGCGTATCGAGCGGCCGCGCGTCGCGCACGAGGATGCCGGAGGCCGCAGCCCCGTCGATGAGAATGGAGCTTCCGTCGAGCTGCGCGTAGGCTGCCACGGCATTCGCGCCGTTGTTGCGCAGCCGCAGTCCATAACGCAGCTTGCCGCCTGCCTGGACTTCATTCTCCGTGGCGGATTTTTCGAGAACGAGGCCCGTGGAGGACATGATGACCGTGCCGGTGGCTGCATCCGCAACACTTCCGTCCTTCGCACTCAGCCGGAGAGCCGCGAGCTGGCCATCATGCGAGGACGCCGGCGTTGCGAATTGCACGATGACGGGAAGCTCGCCACCCACCGGCAGCTCGATCGCCATGTCCGGCGTCAGTTCCCACTCGCCGGGATCGGCGGTTCCGTTGCGATTCTGATCTATGACGGCGCGGATATCGACGAGATTGGCATGGTGGCCGGCGACCTGCTCGAGGGTGGCCGACGGACTGAGGGGAGCGTTGCCCGTGTTGCGGATGAAGAATGCGAACTGGCCGACCGAAGCCGGCGCCATGAAAACGGTCTGGTCGGAAACCACCTCGATGGCTTTCACCGAATTGACGCGGGTGACCACGACATTGGTCGATACGGACTCGTAGATGCCGAGTTCGGTATTGAAATACGAGACGACGGCCTGGCTTTCGATGAGCGCGCCGGCGGGAGCGGGAACGGCAAGGGCGACGGCCGGGCACAGGGCGGCGAACGCCGCCAGACAAGCCATGACCCTGCCAACTATCCTGCGTATTCCCCGCATTATTTTCCCGATTGTGCTCGCCTGGAAGTGCCCGACTGCGGCGCGGGCAGGGGACGCCCCTGCCCGCCCGCCGACCGAGGAGGGCTACTGGTCGATCCTCACCCGGAAGGTGAGCCGCGCGACCTGCCCCGAGGGCACGGTGCCATGCTCGGAGCGGATGGCACCCGTCGCGCCATCGGCCGGCTGAAGCGTCAGCTCCGCCTCAGTATCGCCGGTTGTCGCCGTGCCGGACGATCCGACATAGGTGGTGTAGGCCGGCGTTGCGTCGTCGATTTGCAGCTCCGTCGCGTCCGCCGTGCCCATATTGGTCGCCGTGATGCGGTAGACGATGCATTCGCCCGGATTGGCCGCCTGCCCCGCCTGGGTGAAGCTGCCGTCGGCAGTTCCGTCGCATTTGGCGTCGACCGCCTGCTCCTTGACCACGACGACATTACCGGAAACGATGGTGACGGTTTCGGTGACCGTGTTGTTGCTCGGATTTTGATCCTCCACCGTTGCCTCGCCTGGCGCAGTGAGGGTGCTGTTCACGACGATTCTCGCGCTCTCGGAAAGTCCTCCCACGGCGCTGGCGGGTGCCTGGACCCGCGAAAACAGCAGCACCCGGTCCCCGGGGGCGAGTTCCGTCTTGTCGAGCGCGGTCAGGATATTGGCAATGCTGGTCACCGTAGCGTCGGTGGAGTCCAGCACGCCGTTGCCGTTCGCGTCCACGCGAAGCGTTTCCGCGAAGCTCGGAAAATCCGGGTCGTAGCCGATGGTACCGTTGGTGATCGCGACGTTGCCGAGGTTCTCCAGCGTGTGGGTCATCACCACGACGCCGCCGGGCGCCGCCTGAGCGGTCTGGTCGGTGCGAATGGCGAGGTCGACGACCTGAACGACAGTGACTTCGTCCAGTTTGGTATCGACGACCGCCGCACTGCTCGCCGAAGCGGCGCGGAAGTAAACATCCGTGTTGCCGGGCGCAGCCGTGTCCGGCGGGGTTA
Organism: Ensifer meliloti; assembly: GCF_030064585.1. Classification (NCBI taxonomy): domain Bacteria; kingdom Pseudomonadati; phylum Pseudomonadota; class Alphaproteobacteria; order Hyphomicrobiales; family Rhizobiaceae; genus Ensifer; species Ensifer meliloti. The sequence continues at coordinate 2,798,202 of NZ_CP120365.1, read as the reverse complement.
CGACGGCGGTGAACGTCGCGGACGCGCCCGGTGCGATCACGCCCGTATTGGTGACCGTGCCGTCGGCATTCCTGAACACCACCTGCCAGCCGGCCGGCATGGAGCCGGGCGCGAAATTCGAGCCGCTGAAGGACAGATTGAAGCTGTCGGAAACCGAACGATTGTTTTTGACCACGAGGGTGAATTCGGCGGCCTCGCCCGGATTGGTTTTGACGGTCGTCCACGGGTCGCCGTTCTCATTGGCGACATTGAGACCTGCCGCCAGTTCGCCCGCGTTCTGCAGATCGACGGTACCGCCGCCGACCTTACTTGCGATCCGCAGCCTTGTCTTGTTCAGCACCGCCGTGTTGCTGATGGAGGACGCCGTCATCGTCGCCTCCCAAGCTTGCGAACCCTCCTCGCGCGCCGCTCCGTCCGGCAAATTGGCATGCACAAGAAAGTTCGACACCGAGTTCGCGCCCAGCTGTATGTCCGGCCGGCCGTCGGAGTTCGTATCAAGGAGCGGCGTGCCCTCGGTGGTGGTAAAGCTGAACGTCGTGCCGGCGGGAAACGTGCCGGCGGGAAAACTGTTGCTCGGTTCGACGGAGAGATTGAACCTCTGCGTGGTGTTCGAGTGATTGGTAATGATCACGTCAAAAGGCACAGGGATACTTGAGGACAGATAGCCCTCTGTATAGGCAATGGTATCGTTCGCAGCGTTGTCGTCATCGGTGCTGGATGCCAGTCCGCCGTCGGTATAGTTCACGTCCGGCAGATCGCCACCGAATCGGCCTGCATAGGAAGGATCGGCCGCTCTATCCGCCAGCGTGACAGCCGTTGCCTGGCCGTCGTTGATGACGAGCCGCGCTTCGTTCGAGGTTTGCAGGTCGGTCTGGTCCGAGTCGATCGTACCGGTGTTGGAAATCGTGCCGGCTGCGCCAGTGGCGACCGTACCGACGAACTCGATATAGCCGCTCTTGCCGACAGGCACGGCGGACAGCGTCGCTTTCACCGTGCGGTCATCAAGCGAATACGAATAGAAGATCTTGTGGCCCTGGCCGTTGGTGTGGTCTCCATCATCCTCGCGGGCGTCCGTCATCACGCTGCCGTCGGACCACCGACCCGTTCCCGCCACATATGTCAGTTCGCCTGGCAGCAGGTCCGTGATGATCACATCCGTCGCATCCGCTCCACCGGTATTGCTGTAGTTGAAGCGGACGCGCACGGTGTCGCCGGGGGTGAGCGAACCTGACCCGTCCCCGTCGTCGAGCAGGCTCATGGTCTTGGTGAACTCGAAAACGGCACCGGTCGTGACGCTCACGGTATCCGTGTTGGTGTCGTTCGGCTGGTTCGGCTGGTTCGCCGTGCCCGCGGTGAAATTGCCGGCCGTTGTCAGCGTGCTCGCCGCGGTGATCTTGAAGGTGGGACTGCCGGTCGCCCCGGCCGCGACATTGACCTCTACGACGACGCAGGCGCTTTCGCCCGCGTTGAGCGAGCCGGTCTGGTCGATCGATGTCAGCGTATCGGGCACGCCGTCGCAATCGCCATCGGCATAGATGCCGGCCTCGGAAAGGCCGGAGTCGGGTACGAATGTCGTTGTCAGGTTGTACCTGTCCGCCGCGTTGCCGACATTGGTGATGGTGTGCGGAAAGAGCACCTTGCCGCCGGCGACGGCGGATTTTGTCGTATCGGTCTCGATCTGAACGCCGGCGATGGTGTTGATCGTCGTCTGGACCAGGTTGGAGGTGACCGAGAAGGTCTGCCCGCCAGACTCGAAGGTCGCAACCGCCTGATTGCCGATGACTGTACCGGCCGCAGGCGGCGCCGCAAGCGCCGAAGACGCGAATGCCATTATACTCGCAGACGCAACCAAAAGATGCGCCGACAATTTCCTGCGCCACCGATTTGTCTGCCGGTAGCCTGCTTCCAAGACGCTAGAATTCGCTCGCATAACTCGCCTTCCCGTGACTGATTTCGAACGGGAGTTGCAGGAGATGCCCACTTATATGCAAATAACCAAAACAATTTTAGGGGAAATTTCGGCTCGACGCTGCCGTCGCCAACATGCGGGGCCCTGCCGAATCCGGGCCCGACTGCCGGCAACCAGCTGTTTTGTTTACAACCACAGGAAGAAAACGCGTGCGATGAAGATCGCATATCATCGCTGGCGCGGTGTTCTCGCGAGCAACGGAAAAAGCTGCTTTGCCCTTGAAGGCGTGGGGTGATTCGGAAAATGCCTGCGAGGCGCGCTTCAGTCGGGGACGCCATCGTTCGGGTAGGTGAAGGTCAAGCCGCTTGTCGTCTCCCCCCTTGTGGGGGAGAATATTTGCGGCGGGCTCTCGTTTCCACTTCTGCGTTCTGCCCGTGGCATCGTTTGGGCATGCGAACGTCAAACCGTTTACCATCTGCCCCCAAGGCAATGGTCCCGCGAGAGGATCAGAAGTGCATATGCCCTAGCGGCAACGCGAAGTGCTTCCTCACCGGAAACGCAGGTTTTCTTTTGTAAGCTCGTCGACCGATGAGCAGCCCATCAGCTTCATGCCGCGTTCGATCTCGACACGCATCAGTTCGAGCGCCCGTTCGACGCCAGCCTGTCCTGCCGCAGCGAGCGGGAAGAGATAGTAACGGCCAAGCCCGACCGCCTTCGCTCCCAGCGAGAGCGCCTTGAGCACATGGGTGCCGCGCTGCACGCCGCCGTCCATCATCACATCTATCCTGTCCCCGACGGCCTGGACGATCTCGTCAAGCTGGTCGAATGCGGTGCGTGAACCGTCAAGCTGGCGCCCGCCGTGATTGGAGAGCACGATTCCGGTGCAGCCGATCTCGACCGCGCGCTTGGCATCCTCGACCGAAATCACGCCTTTCAGGCAAAACTGGCCGCCCCAGTGCTGCACCATCTCGGCGACGTCGTCCCAGGACATGGACGGATCGAGCATCTCGGTGAAATAGCGGCTTATCGACATCGCGCCGCGGCCCATATCGACATGGTTTTCCAGCTGGGGCAGCCTGAAAGGCTCATGGCGAACATAGTTGACCGCCCAGGAGGGCTTGATCGCAAATTGCGTGATACCGGCGAGATTGAGCTTGAAAGGAATGGCAAACCCCGTTCGCTTGTCGCGCTCGCGATTGCCCCCGGTGATGCTGTCGACCGTCAGCATCATCACCTCGATGCCGGCCTGCTTGGCGCGCGCCATCATCTCGCGGTTCAATCCACGATCCTTGTGGAAGTAAAACTGGTAGACCTGCGGACCGTCGCAAATCCGCCGGGCCTCTTCCAGACTGACGGTGCCGAGCGAGGAGACACCGAACATGGTGCCGAACTTCGCAGCCGCTGCCGCCACCGCACGTTCGCCCTGATGGTGGAACAGACGCTGAAGCGCCGTCGGCGAGCAATAGACGGGCATCGCCAGCCTTTGCCCCATGACCGTCACCGACATGTCGACGTCGCCGACGCCGCGCAGGACATTCGGAACCAGATCGCAGCCCTCGAACGCGGCCGTGTTGCGCCGGTAGGTGACCTCGTCATCGGCCGCGCCATCGATATAGTTGAAGATCGGCGACGGCAGGCGCCGTTTTGCCATCAGACGGAAATCGTGGAAATTGTAACAATCTTTCAGACGCATCTGCCCCTCGAACCCGAACGGCCGAATCAATAGCACTTTTTCGATAAGGCGGGATGAGGAAATCAAGCCGCGGCGGGAATCCAGCGCTCAGTCCGTCGTCGAGCCCGCAATGATGGTGAGGCGCCGCATGGATGGTATGTGGACACTGAACAGGAAGACGCCCCACCATTCGGCGCCGTCTTCGAAATAGTCGGAAACCTCCGGCAGCCGCGCGTCGGACCAGTCGAGAATTTCGCTTCGGTGGAGCGGCGGCAAGATAAAATCCCTGATCTCCTCGAACACCGCCTGCACTTCGCCAGGCCTGGCGTTCAGTGGATAGGGTGGATGCGAGAAGGCGTAGGCGAACTGCCCTCCAGGCTCAGGGCAAGAGCTCGCACCCGACATGATCCTCACATCGTCGAGCGAACTCAAGACCGGATCCGTCAACTGCGATCCGTCGGCGGTTTTATAGGAGCCGAGCCTCAGCAGGCTGCCGCTGTCCGGGTCGTACCAGTCGCCGAAGAATGCCTTTTCGCAGATGCGCCGGCTTCCCAGAGCGCGCAGCTTCCCGGCGTCGAATCTATGGAAGTGACGCAACGCCTGCGGCACTGCCGAAAGGATCTCCTCCTCCGTACCGCCTGCATTCTCGAAGATCGCGAAATCGAGCACGCCCAGCATTTCATCGAAGCGCTCGAAGGCAGGCGGTAGCTTCTCGATCCGGTTCATTCGCCTGTTTTAGGGCGCTGCCATGATAACTGCAATCGGCGGCAGAGGAGACGAGGATAGCTTTGGTATCGAGCATCCACAGGCTCATTCCTTCCAGCCCTCGAAGGGATCGCGATCCTGCGAAGGCTGGTTGCGGTCGGCCGGCCCCAGGGCAGCCCCTCGGTACTCGCCCTCCCCGTTGGCAATCGCGCCTGATACGCCGCCGCCACTATTCCAGCATTACGACGGCATCGACTTCGAAGAGCATCGGGTCGATTGCAAGCTTGGGAACGGGAATCAAAGTCTGCGCCGGCAGCGCCGCGCCGAACATTTCCTTCACGTTCCTGGTCAGCACCTCAAGCTTGGACATGTCGTGATCGACGACGAAGACCGTGAGCTTGGCGACCTGATCCGGCCTGGCACCGAGCGCATCGAGGGCAGTGCGCAGGTTTGCATAGGCCTGCTGGACCTGGACAGCGAAGTCGGGCGACAAGGCTCCGCTGCTGTCCTGGCCGCCCTGTCCCGAGATATAGGCCACCCGGCCCTCGCGGGGCACGATCACTGCCGTGCTGTAGCCGTTCGGCGTCGGGTCGTAGAGGTTTTTCGGATTGACGATGGTCAGCTTGAGATCATTCTCATTCGCTGTCGTCGCAGCGGGAACGCCCATGGTCATGATGATCAGCCCTCCGATAAGCAGATGCGTGATTGCGCGTGACATGTTTTTCTCTTGGTTCCGGAACTGCGGGCAATAGAGCCTCGCCGCCTCCGGGATTGAACTTCTACTGCCGTATGATCCGCCTCGTACGGTGTACTATCCGTGCCATCGTACATTGTACGAGTCAACCGTTCAGGATCGACATTCGCAGGTTCGTCGGGTTAGATCGGCATTCTGATCAGCAAGGAAGACGGATGACGGCCAAACGCAGCGGCGCCCCGAGCAAACGGCCTCAACGGACAGGTGTATCGCCCCGGGTGCCGGAGGCGCGCAGTGAGCCGTCTCTCTCCCGGGAGCGCATCGTGGCGACCGCGGTAGAACTGCTGGACGCCCAGGGAATAGACGGATTGACGATGCGTCGCCTGGCCGATCGCCTCGGCTCGGGCGTGATGAGCCTGTATTGGCACGTCGACAACAAGGAGGATGTCTTTGATCTGGCGCTCGACTCGGTGCTCGAATACCGCGGGCCGCCGCAAATGGTCGAGTCTCGAGATTGGCGCGGAAAAGTCGTTCATATGCTCGAAGACTGGCGCGCCGGCATGCTGCGCCATCCCTGGTCGGCATCGTTGCTGCCGCGCCGGGCACTCGGCCCGAACATCCTCAGCCGCCTGGAACTGCTGAGCAGGACCTTGTCCGGAGCCGGTGTAGCCGACGCAGATCTGAACGCCGCGATATGGTCGCTCTGGAACTATGTGATGGGCGCCACCATCACCCGGGCGAGCTTCGGCCTCTCGGACGAAGACAGGGCCGCGGCACAGCAGCGCCTCACACGTCTCAGCGAACACTACCCGACGATCGAACGCTCCCGCCTGCTGCTGGACAACGATTGGGACGGCGCCTTCCGGAAAGGCCTCGACTTCCTGCTCGATGGCCTCGCGCCGAGACAATGAGCGCTCGTCATCTTCCTGACGAGACGGTGCCGGACCTCCGGCGCTTCTCCAACATCACGGCAGGCGAGCGAGGTAGACCAGAGCACGTCCGGAAAAGTTTGTAACGGTTTCCCGTCCGGCAGGTATGCAGTCTCAAAGCATTAGAGCTTTTCACTGTTTCAATGAACAGTGAAAAGCGCCAAGCGTTTAGGCCACGTCTCGAAGCTGGGCCTCACCATTGTGCAGGAAGCAGGCTTTGTTGAAGAGTCCCAAATCAACGAGATTAGGGAGACGAATGTCCCGAATGTCCGGCAGGCGCTTGCTTTCCGGATCAAACGACCGATCTACCTGCGAAATGAACGCAACCACAACCCCGGCTTTCCTGGCGAAATCTGCAAGAGCCAGAACCTGATCCGAGAGTGCTGGCTTGCTTCGCTGCTGATCCAGTATCTGCAGATAGTCGATAACGGCAACCGTCCCCCGCTCCGACCCGGATAAATGACGGATGATGTAGTCCGCGCTGATTTCATCAGACGTCAAGATTTGCAGCTTTTCGCAGAGACCATGAGGCCCCTCGTCCAAAGACCGAAGGTGCCGCCTCGCCTGCTGTTCTGTAAATTCCAGCGTGAAGAAGACCGCTTTTCTCCCGTCTCGGGCAGCGTCAAGCAACAGCTGAAGGCCGAGCGTGGTCTTGCCATGTCCTGGGCGGCCGGCCACCAAGAGCAAATCACCTTCATCCAGCCGAGCTAGGATTGATCTGGACAGTGACGCCGCTGCGACTTGAGACGAAAGTAGGCTCCATCTTGCGAACCCTTCCTCACGCGCGATTTGGTCCAGTGCTTCGTGCAGGGGGACATTATTATTCCGGGCCACGAGCTTGGCTCGGCGTTTCAATTGGAAAATGGGGGCAGAAAGTTTCATCAAAGGACCTCCACTCCGAGCCAGAAACGCAATCCCTCCTTATGCGATGCTCGAACAGATGGTTCGATGACGATGTCGTTACCCCGTATGTGCGATACTTCCCCGAAAGGAGGGAGGAGGCGTGGGCCAAGCCTGTGCTGCAGAAATTAGCGGGCCTGCTGATTCGTCACAAGCTTTGATGCCCTCTTCGGGGCGCCGGCACCGGAACTTTCCGTGCGATCGGCCTAGGCCGCAACGGTCGAGAGAAGAAGCCTCCGCGAGCCGCGAGCCGCTTCGAACGTGCCGGATGCCAGATTTGAACTGATGCTCAACTCGGCGAATCGGCTTGTCCGATTTCTCGCCGTAATTTCGAGACCCGTCGGGCATCCAAATTCCTCACCTTTCCGTATCACTTTTATTCTTGCAATTGGGATTAAAAGTGATACAAAAAATGTATGAAGGTCACCTATGACGAAACAAAGCGCCAGATCAACATAGGAAAGCACGGCTATGATATCGCCGAACTCGACATGGAGTTCTTCGCTTCGTCTGTGGTGGTCCCAGCCAAGGAAGGCCGCTTCATGGCTATCGGCGTTTTGCGCAATGGCGTTATCGCCGTAGTCTTCGCCCGGCTTGGCTCGGAAGGCATTTCGATTATCTCCATGCGTGACGCCAGCAGGAAGGAAAGGAGCTTATTATGACCAGCCTATCCCGCCGCATCCGCCATATCTCCGACAAGGAGGAGGCAGCTATCCAACGCAAGATAGCTAGTGACCCAGACGCTCCTGAGGCCACCGACGAACAACTAGCCAAAGCTAAGCCATTCGCCGAAGCCTTCCCAGACCTGGCCGAGAGCATCAAGCGCGCCAGGGGCCGTCCAGCCGTTGAGAACCCTAGGCAGCAGATATCCATTCGCCTCGATCCGGATGTCATCGAGCACTACAAGGCAACCGGCAAAGGCTGGCAGAGCCGGATGAATGACGACCTTAGAAAGGCTGCCGGATTGAAGAAGGCAGGTTGAAGCTGTTTCCTCAAGGGATAGCCCCAAAGCGTGGATGAGGAAAAGTGTGCGCGGTTTCCGCATCCCGTAATGGGGCAATAACGAAACCATTTGAAAGGAAATGGCGCACCCGAAGAGATTCGAACTCCTGACCCCCAGATTCGTAGTCTGGTGCTCTATCCAGCTGAGCTACGGGTGCGTGCCTGGAAGCGGTGACCACCGCTTGCGTGGCGATCCTCTAAAGCGTCCTTTCGGCGATTGCAAGCGCCTTCGGGAAAAAATTTCATTTTTACGACGATGCCGGGAGGGGACGGAATCTCAGGAACGTCCCTTGGCGCGGAAGGCATCGAGCCGCACCGGGCGGTCCGGCAGTTCTATGCGAAACAGCGTGCCGGGAGTGGGCTTTTTGACAAGGGCGATCGTTCCGCCATGGGCGAGCACCAGTTCGCGGGCGATCGCCAGGCCCAGGCCCGTCCCGCCGGAGCGCGCCGAGCCGCGGAAGGCGGCGAAGAGATTTTCGCGTGCCTTCGCCGGCATGCCGGGGCCGGTGTCGTCGATCGAAATGGTCACCACGCTGCCGGTACGCACCGCGGAAACCGAGATCCGCCGCTCGGAGCCATCCTCCGGCTTGTAATTGGCCAGCGCCTCGACCGCGTTGCGGCAGATATTGTGGACGACGCGGAACAGCTGCTCGCTGTCCGCATCGACCTCGATGTCATCGCGGACCTGTATCTCGAAATCGATACCGTCCTGGCGATCGACGGCGAGCAGTTCGGCCACGTCCTCGACCAGCGGCCGCAGCGCCAGGAAACGGCGGTGCGGCTCGGCCTCCGTCGTGCGGCCGTAGGAAAGGACTTCGCGCGTATAGCCGACGGCGCGGTCGATGGTGCGGAGCAATGTCGGCGCGAAGCGCTTGACCACGGGATCGTCGACATCGGCCAGGCGATCGGAAATGAGCTGTGCGGAGGACAGGATGTTGCGCATGTCGTGATTGATCTTGGAAACGGCAAGGCCGAGCTCGGCAAGGCTCTTCTGCTGCTTCAGGGTTCGCTGCAATTCGCGCTGCATACTCGCCAGATGCTGACCGGCGACCGCCAGTTCGTCCTTGCCTTCCGGCGGCACCAGCACGCGCTCGGGGCTCGACGGCTCGCCCGAAAATTCCTGCATGCTCTTGGTCAGCCGCCTGATCGGGAGGATCAGCATGCGATTGATGGCGAGGAAGATCAGCGCCGCGGTGATCAGCGAGATGGCGATCGACAGGAGGAAGACGTTGCGCGAATAGACGAGCATGGCCGTGCGCAGCTTGGCGTCCTTCATCACCAGCTCGATCGTCGCATCGCCTTCGCCCAGCGGGCCATAGACGCGCACCACCCGGTTGCCGCCGAAGATGAGCGTGTCGAAGGCGTCCCGGATCGCGCCGAGAGCCGTGAAGTTGGCTATGTCGTATTCGCCGTCGATCGCGGGGGGCATGTCGACGCTGGCGATCATCCGGGAGGCATCCTTGCGGCGGATGACGATGGCCTTCGTCCCGGTCGCCATCAGCGTCTCGCGCTGCACGGCGCGGGGCAGCTCGACATTTTGAAGTCCGTCGACCACGACGGCCGCCGCCGCCACGGTGTTCAGGCGGTCCTGCAGCCAGCGAATGCGCATATTGGCGACGGAAGGCACGAAGATCAGCACTTCGGCCAACATCACGAAGGCGACCGTCAGCAGCAGCAATTTGCCGGAAAGCCCGCCAAGAAAGCCTACCGCCGCTCGGGGTGCCGCACTCGCATTGGCCGGACGCGCGTCTTCTACCATAAAGATTCCCTGGATCACGATGACCAGACCTAAGGTCATCGTGATCGATTCCTTTGTTTTGCCGCAACTCCGGACGGAAAACCGCTGCGCACTTTTCCTGGATTTGCTCTAATTCAGCCGAAGTTCCGCAGGAACCGGATCGCGGTCCGCAGAAGGCGATTTCGCGCCATGGGGGAATAATAGGAGATCGCCGCCTGTTTTCCAATCTCCGAGAGCGTCGGATAGGGTGCGACATAAGTCTGGAAATGCCTGAGCGTCAGGCGGTTGGCGACGGCGAAGGCCCAGAGACCGATCATCTCCCCCGCTCCAGGGCCGGCAATGCCGGCGCCGAGAACCCGCCCGCGCCTGCCGACGACGATCTTGATCAGCCCTCGATCCAACCCGTCGGTGCGGGCGCGATCACTCGCGGAAAAGTCCAGCCGAACGGTTCTTGCCCCCCGGGCGCTCTCCCGCGCGCGCTCCTCCGTCAGCCCCACTTGCGCCAGTTCGGGCGCGGTGAAGATCACCTGCGGAACGATGGTCGTCCTTTCGCGCCCCGGCAGGCGGAAAAGGATCTGCTGCAGCACCAGGCGGGCGTGATAGCTCGCCTGATGCGTGAAGAGGCCGCCCGCCGCGTCTCCGACCGCATAGACGCGACGGTTGCTCGTCCTCAGGTCAGCCCCGACCTCTACGTGTTTCGGGCAATGGCGGATGCCGGCCGCATCGAGGTCGAGCGATCCGTGATTGGGAGCACGACCGGCAGCCACCAGCAGGTCGCTCCCTTCGATCTCGAAAGGGCCGCTCTCGTTCTCGCAGAGGAGCCGGAGCCCCGTCTCCGTTTGCTCCGCCGAGCGGATCGCCGTACGCTCGTGCAGGAGCATGCCTTCCGCACGCAGCCCGTCGAGCACGATCGCCGCCAGCTCCGGATCCTGACCGGAGAGAGCCGCGGCACCGTCCACGACCGTCACATCGGCGCCCAACCGCCGGTGAGCCCCGGCCATCTCGAGGCCGACCGCGCCTGCGCCGATGACGAGGAGATGTCGCGGCAAGCGTTTCAGGCCGAAGAGCGTTTCGTTGGTGAGGAACGGCGTCTCCGCAAGTCCGGGGATCGGGGGGATGGCGGGGGAGGAGCCGGTGGCGATCACGAAGCGGCGGGCGCGGATCAGGCGGTCGCCGGCAGCGACCGTGCGGTCGTCTACGAAGCGGGCCGTTTCCTTGATCACCTCGACGCCGAGGCTCGTGAAGCGCTCCGCGGAATCGTGCGGTGCAATGGCTTCGATCACGGATTGGATGCGTGCCGTCAGATGCTCATGGTCGACGATCGGTTCCGCCGAGGCAATGCCGAATTCCGCAGCCTTGCGGATCGCGTCCGCATGTTTGGCCGCTGCGATCAGAGCCTTTGACGGCACGCAGCCGTAATTCAGGCAATCGCCGCCCATCCGGCCGTGCTCGACCAGAACGACGGGCACGCCGAAAGCGGCCGCCCCGGCGGCCACGGAGAGCCCGGCGGCACCGCCGCCGATCACGCAGATGTCGGGTGTCAGTATTTTCGCCACGCGGCTAGGCCCTCCGCCTCGGTCATGCACCTTTGCGGCGCGACTGTATTAGCCTGAATGCCAGAGGCAATGCAGCAATCGATGCAAGGGCGACGAGCGCCAGCGAGATATCCCTGGTGGCGAAATCGGCAACGGTGAATTCACGGCCGCTTGCGGCAGCAAGAGCGATCACGTCGCCGAGGCCGCGGCCGAGCCAGGTATAGGCGAGAGTGCCCGGAATAATGCCGATCAGCGTCGCGAGCGCATAGGTGCGCAGCTTCACCTCGAAGAAGGCGGGCGCGATGTTGATCAGGAAGAAAGGAAAGATCGGCGCGAGCCGCAGGATCAGGAGATAGAGGAAGGCGTTGTCCCGAAATCCATCGGCAAGGCGCTCCAGGACGCCGCCGGCACGGCGCCTCAGGATGTCGCTGAAGGCGCCGCGCGCGGCGATGAACAGCAGGCAAGCCCCGAGTGTGGCGGCAAGAACCGTGATAGCCGCGCCGGCAAGGCAGCCGAAAAGGAATCCGGCGGAGATCGTCAGCACCGATGCCGCCGGTATGGAGAAGACCACCACCGCGACATAGATCGCGAAGAAGACGAGAGCCGAACTGACCGGATGGGCGGCGACATGGGCGGCGAGCGTCTCGCGCTGGTCGGCGAGCGCAGACAGCGAGACATAGTCCTGCAGGCCGTAGGCATAGCCCAGGACGCCGCCCGCAAGCAGAAGCGAAATCGGCAGGAAGCGCCAGGGAGAGCGATGCGGAACAAGCCGAAGGTCTCGCCGGCTCGACGAGGGTTCGAGAGCCGGACCTTCTTCTGCCCCGTTGCTGATACCATGGCTCATGCGATCTGCCTTCGGTGAGATTCTGCCCCTGAATTAGAAGGAATTCACCCCCCGAACCAATAACGAATCGTCGCGTCGACAAACGACGGCGTGACCGGGCCGCGGCGGCAAGTCACGCCGGCGTGAAAGTGCCGGCGGCGTCTCCCGAGGGAAGCTCATCTCGGAAGTGCCGCTCGCGGCGACCGGCAGATCACCGCGAGCGAAGCTGGAAATCGGGCGACTGCAGCGCTGCAGCAGGCCCCCTCAGAACTCCTCCCAATCGTCGCGGGCGACCGCAGCGGAGCCGTTGCCGAATGCGCGCGCGACCGTGCCCATCATGCGGCGGGCGGGCGAGGCCACCGGCCGGCTCGCATCCCTTGCCGGCGCGACCGTCCGCACCGCCTCGCGCTCGACCTTGAAGTAGGCGATGAGGTTGGCGAGATTGTCGGCCTCGGCGGACAGCTTGTGCGTGGCGGCATTCGCCTCCTCCACCATGGCGGCGTTGCGCTGGGTGACCTGATCCATCTGGTTGACGGCGGTGCTGACCTCCCCGAGGCCCGTGGACTGCTCGCGTGCGGCCGTCGCGATCGAATGGATGTGATCGTTGATCTTGAGGACCCGCGTCTCGATCTGGCCGAGCGCCGCTCCCGTCGCCTGGACGAGCTTGACGCCGGTGGCCACCTCGCCGCCCGATTTTGAAATCAGCGACTTGATATCCTTGGCGGCGCTGGCTGCACGCTGGGCGAGCTCGCGGACCTCCTGCGCAACGACGGCAAAACCCTTGCCGGCATCACCGGCGCGCGCCGCCTCGACGCCGGCATTGAGGGCCAGCAGGTTCGTCTGGAAGGCGATCTCGTCGATGACGTTGGTGATCTGGCCGATCTCGCTCGATGCCTGTTCGATCCGGCCCATGGCATCGATGGCGTTGCGGACGACCGATGCCGACTCCGCTGCGCTGTCCTTCGCCTCCGTGACCATGACGGTCGCTTCCTGGGCCCGCTCCGTCGAATTGCGAACCGCGGCGGTTATCTCGTCGAGCGCCGCCGAGGTTTCCTCCAGAGCTGCGGCCTGCTGCTCCGTCCGCTTGGACAGGTCGTCGGCGGCACTGCGCAACTCCGTAGAGTTCCCGTTGATCGAGTCCGTCGTCATGCGGACCTCGCGCAAGGTCTTCTGCAGGGTCTGCAAAGTATCGTTGACGTTCGTCTGCAACTCGGCGAAGGCACCCTGGAACTGGCCCTTCATGCTTTGCGTGAGGTCGCCCGTCGCCAGGCTCGCAATGACCCTCCGGGTCTCGGCGATGCCCGTGTCGACACTGTTGACCAGTTCGTTGACGCTCGCCGCAAAGCGGTTGAGATCGTCGTTGTCGTAGTCCTTGCTGATGCGCCTGGTGAAATCCCCTGCCGCAGCCGCCGCGACGACCGTGGCGATGCTCGACTGCAGGTCCGCGCTCTTTTCGCGCAGGATCTCTTCCTGCGCGTTGAGCTCGCGCACGGCGAGGCTGTTCTGCTTGAAGACTTCGACCGCCGCCGCCATGTCGCCGATCTCGTCCTTGCGCCCGGCGAAGGGCACGTCAACCGAGAGATCGCCGCCGGCAAGCAGCTTCATCTTGCCCGTCAGATCGAGAATCGGGCGGCTGAGGTGATTGGTCGCAATATAGAAGGCGGCACCGATCCCGGCCAGCATGCCCAGGGCAGCTGTTGCAAGGACGATCAGCACGATCGAGCGCTTGTAGTCGGCCAGATCCGCGGTGATCGTCTGAAGCGAGGCAAGGTTCTCGTCGACGACCACGTCGATTTCAGCCTGGAACGCCTTGCGGTTGGCCCGGTTCGCTTCGTTGTTGCCCTGCTCGTTGGCAGCTTTCGGCGCAACCTGCGTGCCGAGGCGAGCCGTCTCGCTTCGGAACGTCTTGAATTCCTCCGCGCGTTCGACGAGGGTATCGAAGGCGGGCAGGACGTCGGCCGGCACCAGCGGCCGCCACTCGGTGAGCAGCGCGTCGATCTTGTCGAGGTTCTTGAGAATTCCCTCGGCAAAAGGCTTTGCCTTCTCGACCGTTGGCGCCGCATAGATGCCGCGCGCCTCCATCACCACCGCCGTTACCAGGCGATTGAGCCGCTCGCCCTTGAAAGCCCGGTCGGAGGCGTTCTGGTATTCACCGAGCCGTTGGTTGTACTCGCTCACGATCAGCAACGACATACCGGTGATCGCTATCGCCAGCAGACTCATGATGCCGACGATGAGGTTTATCTTTCCGCGAATTTTCATGTCCTGTCCCTGTCCCCAGCCGCATACTCGCCTAAAACGGGAAAGTAACTCACGGCTTACACGCTACTGAGCAAATGCTAAAATGCGCGTGGTTAACAAAGCACCCATCGGACCCACTCGATTTAGGGTGTCATGCGGCGATTCATGAGCACGCCGCCGGCGCCCGGGAATTGACTTTATCGGGTTTTTGTCCCTATAAGCCGCGCACGTCCGGTGGAGCCGCCCGTAGGCGGAGCCATGCCCGGCGCGTAAACGCTCTTGCATCATGCAAACCCAAGAAGGACCGCACACCGCGGTATTTAAATAAATGAAGCGTACCTACCAACCGTCCAAGCTTGTTCGCAAGCGCCGTCACGGCTTCCGTGCACGTATGTCCACCAAGGGTGGGCGCAAGGTCCTCACAGCCCGCCGGGCTCGTGGCCGCAAGCGTCTTTCGGCGTAAGCCGGATCTGCCCGAAACCTTATGTCCGGGCAAATGACGACAGATAAAGACAAGATGGCTGTCGGGCGGCTGAAAAGCCGTCCGCAGTTTTTGGCGGTCCGGGCTGGAGAAAGCCGCAGGGGCCCGCTATTTCTCCTCGAAGTTCTCGACCGGAACGATCCGGAGGGAGAAGCCCGCGTCGGCTTCACCGTTACCAAGAAACACGGCAATGCCGTCGAGCGAAACCGAATGCGCCGACGACTCAAGGAAGCCGTGCGGCTTTCGGCCGGGTTTGCAATGAAACCCGGACACGACTATGTGATTGTCGCCCGGCGCGATCTCCTGAATGCCCCTTTCGACGCATTGACTCGGGCGCTTCGGGATCGCATCGAAAACAAGCCGAAACAGAAGCGGCCACCGGCCGGTTCCAGGAAATCATGATGGAAAACAACCGCAATTATTTCGTGGCGATCGCCCTTTCCGTGCTGATCCTCATCGCCTGGCAGTTCTTCTATGTCAGCCCGAAGATGGAGAAGGACCGCATTGCCGCGGAACAGGCGCAGCAGGCGCAACAGACCCAGCAACAGCCAGGCGCCCAGCCGGCTGCACCTGGACAGGCGCTGCCCGGCGGTGCGATCCCGAGCGCAGGCGAAAGCCGCGATCAGGCAATCGGGAAATCGGCCCGCGTCGCGATCGACACGCCGGCGCTTTCCGGCTCCATCAACCTGACCGGCGCACGCTTCGACGACCTGAAGCTCAAGGGCTACCGCGAAACCGTCGACCCGAAGAGCCCGGTCATCACGCTCTTCAGCCCGGCGGAGACCGCCGACGGCTATTTCACGGAAATCGGCTATATCGGATCGGATGCGACCGGGTCGGTTCCGGGTCCGCAGACCACATGGACGCTTTCGGGCGGCGACAAGCTCACCCCCTCGACGCCGGTGACGCTCAGCTACACGAACGACAAGGGCATCACCTTTGCCCGGACCATCTCGGTTGACGACCGCTACATGTTCCAGGTGGTCGACAGCATCAAGAACGAGACCGCGGCGCCGGTTTCCCTGTCTTCCTACGGCCGCGTCACGCGCTTCAACAAGCCGAGGACTCCGAGCATCTACGTGCTCCACGAGGGCTTCGTCGGCGTCGCGGGAGAGCATGGCCTGCAGGAAGTCGGCTATTCCAAGGTCGAAGACGACGAGCCCGTCGAACCGGGTAAGTCGACCGGCGGGTGGCTGGGCATCACCGATAAATACTGGGCCGCGACGATCGTGCCGCCGCAGGCGACGCCCTTCGACATCCGCTTCTCGCATTTCGCCGACGGGCGCCCCCGTTACCAGAGCGACTACAAGAGCGATGCGGTTACGGTTGCCCCGGGCCAATCCGTGGAGCTGAAGAACCTCGTCTTCGCCGGTGCCAAGGAAGTCCCGGTCGTCGACAATTACGAAGTGGCCTATTCGATCCCCAACTTCGACAAGCTGATCGACTGGGGCTGGTTCTACTTCATCACCAAGCCGATGTTCAAAATGATGGATTTCTTCTTCCGTCTCTTCGGCAATTTCGGCATCGCGGTCCTGATCACCACGATCGTCGTCAAGCTCATCTTCTTCCCGCTCGCCAACAAGCAATACGCATCGATGGCGAACATGAAGAAGGTTCAGCCGAAGATGGAGGAACTGAAGAAGAAATTCGGCGACGACAGAATGGGGCTGCAGCAGGCGATGATGCAGCTCTACAAGGAAGAGAAGATCAACCCGCTGGCGGGCTGCTGGCCGATCCTCATCCAGATCCCGGTGTTCTTCGCGCTCTACAAGGTGATCTACGTCACCATCGAGATGCGGCATGCGCCCTTCTTCGGCTGGATTCAGGATCTCTCGGCCCCGGATCCGACGACGATCATCAACCTCTTCGGTCTCCTGCCGTTCGAGGGGCCTGCCTTCCTTCATCTTGGCATCTGGCCGATCATCATGGGTGTCACCATGTTCCTGCAGATGCGCATGAACCCGACGCCGCCGGACCCGACCCAGGCGATGCTTTTCACCTGGATGCCGGTGGTCTTCACCTTCATGCTGGCGTCGTTCCCGGCCGGTCTCGTGATCTACTGGGCCTGGAACAACACGCTGTCGATCCTGCAGCAGGGCATCATCATGAAGCGTCAGGGCGTCAAGGTCGAACTCTTCGACAATCTGAAGTCGCTCTTTTCGAAGAAACCGAAACCGGCGGAATAGAGCACTTCCGGGACAAGCGTGTAACGGTTTTCGTCCGGAAGCGCGCAGTGAATGCGTTGGAGCGTTTCATTGAATCGGTGAAACGCTCCGATCGGCAGGTCCTCTCGCATGGAAGCCTCGGAGCGACGCGTTCCGGGGCTTTTCTTTTAGGTCCTGCTGCATGTTTCCTTTAATCCTATCCGATTAAAGGACAAAAACATGCAGCAGATCAAAGCGCTACAGCGACCTTTGCGCGTCTGATAAGACGCGCGGCGCTGTAGGGATCCGCCGCCGGTACCGGCAGGCGCTCTAAAGCTTGACAAGCCACCCCAAAAGCCTGATGCCGACGAGGCAAAGAGGAAACGCCAGAACATGTCCGCGACGAACAAGCAGAATGCCGCAAGCGTCTTCGGCCGGCCGTGGATCTTCATCCGCGGCGTGCCGTCGATGAAGTTCCTGCCACCTGAGGGACCGACGGAGATCGCCTTTGCCGGCCGCTCCAACGTGGGCAAGTCGTCGCTGATCAACGCACTCGTGGGCCATAAAGGCCTGGCGCGCACCTCGAACACGCCCGGCCGCACCCAGGAACTCAACTATTTCGTGCCGGACGGCTATTCCGGCGAGGCCGGCGACCTGCCGCCGATGGCGCTCGTCGACATGCCGGGCTACGGCTACGCACAGGCTCCCAAGGAACAGGTCGACGCCTGGACGAAGCTGGTCTTCGACTATCTGCGCGGCCGCTCGACGCTGAAGCGCGTCTATGTGCTGATCGACGCGCGCCACGGCATCAAGAAGAACGACGAAGACGTGCTGGCACTCCTAGACAAGGCTGCGGTTTCCTACCAGATCGTGCTGACCAAGACGGACAAGATCAAGGCGGCCGGCGTACCGCGCCTCGTCGCGGAAACGCTCGAAAAGATCAAGAAGCGGCCGGCGGCCTTTCCGGAAGTGCTATCGACATCGTCGGAAAAGGGCGAAGGCATCGAGGACCTCCGCGCGGCGATCGAGCTCGCCGTGACGCGCTGAGGCGCGAAACGGCGCCGCTGAAGGGCGAGCCCCCTCGTCTTCGGTCTCCGTCACTACCCTGACATGAAAAGCGCTCTATCTCTGCTTCGCGGCGGCAGATTGTCTGCCCGAAGGATCAGGAGAGAGACATGTCCGATTTGATTGTCGTGGGATTCGATTCGACGGGTGAGGCCGACAAGGTCCTCTTGAAGCTCAACAGCCTGAGGAAGGAATATCTGATCGATCTGGAAGATGCGGTCGTCGTCGTGCGCGACGCCGACGGCAAGGTGCATCTGAAGCAGAGCATGAATCTGACCACCGTCGGCGCCACGTCCGGCCTTCTTTCCGGCTCCCTCTGGGGCGGGCTCGTCGGGCTGCTCTTCCTTAATCCGCTCGCGGGTTTCGCCCTCGGCGGCGCTATCGGCGCCGGTGCGGGTGCGCTTTCCGGATCGCTCGTCGATTACGGCATCGACGACGACTTCATCAAGTCGCTCGGCAACACGATCCCGAACAATTCCTCGGCGCTCTTCGTCCTGGTGCGCAAGGTGCAGCCGGAAAAGGTGCTGGCCGAATTCTCCGGCCTGCGCGGCCGCGTGCTGAAGACGTCGCTCTCCCCGGAGCAGGAACAGAAGCTTCAGGCTGCCATTTCCGAGGCGCAGACGCCGTCGCCGCAGGCGGGGACATTCTGATCGGTTGCTGAAGGCGATCGGCCCTCATCGCACAACGATCTTCTCGCCGGAGCCGGCGAGAAGACAGCCACGCTCAGGCCGTCTCCGGTACGAATGACAGGGCGAGCCCGTTGATGCAGTGCCGCTTGCCGGTCGGCGGCGGGCCGTCGTCGAAGATGTGGCCGAGATGACCGCCACAGCGGCGGCAGTGGCATTCGGTCCTCGTCACGAACAGGGTGTCGTCCTCGCGCGTGCCGATCGCGTCGGGAAGCGCCTGCCAGAAGCTCGGCCAGCCGGTACCGCTGTCGTATTTCGCGTCAGAGGAATAGACGGGCAACTCGCATCCCGCGCAGTGAAAGACTCCGTTTCGCTTTTCGTTGTCGAGCGCGCTGCTGAACGGCGGCTCCGTGCCCTCCTCGCGCAAAACGCGATAGCGATCCTCGCCGAGCAGCGCCCGCCACTCCGCGTCGGTCCTGGTGATTTCAAAGGCTTCGCCGGCGACGGCGCGTACGGGCCATACGAGACCGCGCAGGGCGACCACCGCGGCCAGGGCCGCGCCCGCCATCAGCAAGTCGCGCCGGCTGATCATCGGAACCTCCATCGGGGCCTGATGTCGTAACTTATGCGGCCGCGGCACTCCTGCCAAAACAAGGCCGATCAAACCGGCGTGACTGAGTGGCCGCCGTGGAACCAGACTTAGAAGGCGCGCGCCGTGCCTTGCGCGATGACCGCACCGGTGGGCGAGCCGGTCGCCGAGCCACCCTTGGGCTCGACGCTGACGGAGAGCCTGGAGCCCGCGACAATCTGGCTTCGCATTCCCGGCTCAAGCACGATTTCCCCCTCGCCGGACGGCGGCAGCACGCCGAGCGAGACCGGCGGATCGTCACCATTGATCAGCCAGAGTTCGAGCGATTTCTCCTCCATCTGTCCGGCGGCGGCCGGCGACAGTCTCAGGCGCCCTGTGGCCGGTTCGAAGTGCGTGACGAGGTTGATGGCGCTGCCATGCGCTTCGAGGCTCACAACGAGTGGCGTACCGCCTCGGCGATCGCTGAAAAGTCCTGCCAGCGCGCCTGCCATCACGACGACCGCCGAAAGCGATACGAGGGCTGCGCTGCGCCAGAGGGGAAGCGAGCCCCAGACACCGCGGGGGTCGTCTGCGCCCCGGCCCGCTTCGAAGACCGCGCGCTCGGAGGAGCGAAACCTGCGGCGCGGCGCGGCCGACTCATATTCGTCGCCGAAGGCCGCAAGATTGTTCTGCCAGCGGATGACCATGGCGGCGAAGTTGCGGTCCGTTGCCATGCGCGCCTCGGCCTTCCGGCGGTCATCGGCAGACAGCGCGCCGAGCACGTACTCTCCCGCGATCACCTCGTCGCGGCGGGAATCTCCGCTTTCGGGCTTCTGCGTCGTCATGGCTCCCTGCACTCTCTCAGCTTCAGAGGGCCGGCACGATTCCCTTCGATCTCTTCCAGGCAAGCTTCGATGCGCCTGCCCTCGGGACTGCGGCGGTCCTTTCCGGATCAATGCAGGATCAGTCAAATCGCCAGCGCCGTCAATCGGCTTGTCGGCCATGCCGCGCACGCCGCAAGCACTTCGGCACAGCCGAGCGACCGCCGTCACAATGGCTTTATGTTGCGTCCGGATCATTCCATCCGCCAGAGAGTTGCGCTAAACAGCAGCCGGTATTTTTCGAGGATCCGCCATGTCCGCATCAGAAAGTGAAATTCAGGCCCGCCTGCTCGCCCAGGCCCTGCCCTATATGCAGCGCTACGAGCATAAGACGATCGTCGTCAAATACGGCGGTCACGCCATGGGCAATGCCGAACTCGGGCGCGCCTTTGCCAGCGACATCGCGCTTCTGAAGCAGTCCGGCGTCAACCCGATCGTCGTTCACGGCGGCGGCCCTCAGATCGGCGCAATGCTCAACCGGATGGGCATCGAGTCCAAATTCGAGGGCGGGCTCCGCGTCACCGACGAAAAGACCGTCGAGATCGTCGAAATGGTGCTTGCCGGGTCGATCAACAAGGAGATCGTCGCGCTCATAAATCAGACGGGCGAATGGGCGATCGGCCTTTGCGGCAAGGACGGCAACATGGTCTTTGCGGAAAAGGCGAAGAAGACCATCCGCGACCCGGATTCCAACATCGAGCGCGTGCTCGATCTCGGCTTCGTCGGCGATGTGGTCGAAATCGACCGCACCCTTCTCGATCTGCTCGCCCGCTCCGAGATGATACCGGTGATCGCGCCTGTGGCGCCGGGACGGGACGGCCACACCTACAACATCAACGCGGACACCTTCGCCGGCGCCATCGCCGGCGCGCTCAATGCGACGCGCCTGCTCTTCCTCACCGACGTTCCGGGCGTCCTCAACAAGAAGGGCGAACTCATCAAGCAGCTCTCCGTCGCCGAGGCGCGGGCGCTGATCGCCGACGGCACCATTTCGGGCGGCATGATCCCGAAGGTGGAGACCTGCATCGAGGCGATCAAGGCGGGCGTCCAGGGCGTCGTCATCCTCAACGGCAAAACGGCACATTCGGTGCTGCTCGAAATCTTCACCGAGCACGGCGCAGGCACGCTGATCGTGCCGTGAGGCGCTCCTTGTTTGCCGTGATTTGCCCCTCACCCTAACCCTCTCCCCGTTCTGACGGGGAGAGGGGACGTGCCCTGCAAGACGCCTCTCGATAGTGCGGCTAGGCGGCGCCACGAGTCCCTTCTCCCCGTCATGACGGGGAGAAGGTCGCGGCAGCGGGATGAGGGGCGAATCTCTTAACTCGCCCTATAAACCTTCTCCGCCTCGCCGCGCAGCCGGGCGATCATCTCCCGGTATGGGAACGGCCCGTAGCTCACCCGCCCGACGCCGGCGGCCGCAAGCGTGGCGATGTCCGGCGCCCCCGGCTTCATCATTACGTTGACCGGCAAGGGAGATGCCGCGCAGAGCCTGGCGATCAGGTCTCGATCGGCGAGGCCCGGTGCGAAGAAGCCGCTCGCGCCCGCATCCGCATAGGCCTCGGCGCGGGCGATCGCATCCTCCATCAGGGCCGCGTGGCGCGCCGCGTCGCTCTCCTGCAGGAAGAGGTCGGTGCGGGCGTTGATGAACAGTGCAATGCCCTGTCGCTCCGCCATCTCTCGGATCGCGCGGATGCGGGCCGCCTGCTTGTCGATCGGATGGACGCCGCCTCTGCCAACCATCTGGTCCTCGAAATTGATGCCGATCCCGCCGGCATCGATCACTTGCGCGACATTGGCCGCGGCCTGGGCCGGGTCCTCCGAATAGGCGCCTTCGAAGTCCACCGAGAGCGGCAGGTCCGTAGCCGCGACGATCTCGCGCACGGTCTCGAGCAGCAGAGGCAGCGGCAGTTTCTGCCCGTCCCCATATCCATGTGCCGCCGCGACCGACCAGCTCCCGGTGGCGAGCGCCTTGGCGCCGGCCTCGGCCACGCACTGGGCGCTGCCTGCATCCCAGATGTTGTACAGAACCACCGGATCGCCTTTCCGGTGCAGTGCCCCGAAGGCAAGCGCTCTTTCTTCCTGGCTCATCGTATCTTCTCCCAGTCCGTCAGGTTGATCGATCCCGTTACATCGTTGGAGTGGCGGCCTGCACAGGCTTCTCCCCGTCCCACCCTCTGAAAAGCCCGACAGGACGCATTCTGCCCTCGTGGCGAAGCAGCCATTGCTTGCGCCGGAGCCCGCCCCCATAGCCCGTCAACGATCCGTCAGCGCCGATGCAGCGGTGGCATGGCACGATGATTGCGAGGCAGTTGGAGCCGTTGGCCCTGGCCACGGCACGCACCGCCTGCGGGGTTGCGACCTTCCGCGCGATGTCGCTGTAGGAGCGTGTCTCGCCCACGGGTATCGCAACGAGTTCTGCCCATACCTGGCGCTCGAAGGCACTGCCGTCGAGGGCGAGCGGTGTCCGAAAATCGGCCGAGCGCCCGGCGAAATAGTCGTTGAGCTCGCGCTCCACCTGATCGATGGGCGGCGTTCTGCCGGGCACCACCGCAGAGTGCGTCTTTCGCTTGAGATTTTCCACTTCGGCCGGGAGGGCCTTGCGGTCGTGGAACTCGATGAGATGAAGATGCGTCTGGTCGGCCACCGCCACCATGGGGCCTAGCGGCGTCTCTATCCAGTCGGCAAAGAGCAGCACGCGCCCTTGCGATTTAGCAGGAGCCTGTCCGATCAGCCGCCCGAAGGCGGCGCGAAAACCGCTCGGAGATTCATAGCCCGCGTCGATCTGCGCCTCGATGACACTGGCGCCGCCGGAGAGCTGCCGCGCGGCTTCGCCCATTCGCCGCTGGCGGGCGAGATCGAGAAAGGTGACGCCGAGGGATCGCTTGAAGGCGCGCCGCACGGTCGACGGATCGAAGCCGCGCCGCACGAGATCGCCCTCCGTCCAGCGATGTTCCGGCCGGCGGTCGAGCAGCTCGATAAGCTCCTTGACGAGCGGATCTTTCCCGGATGCACCTTCCAGCGGGCGGCAACGTTGGCACGGCCGGAAGCCGGAATTGACGCAGGCGGAAATACTGTCGAAGAACAAGGTGTTCTCCCGCTTCGGCTTGCGGGCAGGACATGAGAGCCGGCAGAAGATGCCGGTGCTCTTGACGCAGACGAAGGCCTGGCCCTCATAATCGGAACTGCGGGCCAGCAGCGCATCGTAAAGGATATCGTCATCAGGCAGATCGAAAAGCATATTGCTTTGTAGCATCAGCCACACGCGCCGTCCGCCGAATTTCGGGCATCTATTCGTGCTGTTCGCCGATCCCTCACATGACGAGCAGCATGACCACGCCGAGCACGATAAGCAGGCAGCCGACCAGTTCGAGCCGGTTGATCCACTCCCGGAAGATGAAGAAGGAGGAGGCGAAGGTGAACAGCATCTCCACCTGAGCGACCACCTTGACGATCGCCGCCTGCTGCAGCGTCATCGCCGCGAACCAGCCGAAGGAGGCCGAGGCGCCGACGAAGCCCACGACGAAAGCGGGCTTCCAGGCAGCACCTATGCGTTTCAGTTCGTCGCGTTCACGCGCGACGATCCAGAGAAGCATGACGATCGTCTGAAGCAGGATGACGAAGCCGAGCGTGAAGCTCGCCTGGATCACATAGTCCGGCTGAGGGAGACTCGGCTCCAGCGCCAGCGAGGCCGAGCGGTAGGACACCGCCGAGAGACCGAAGAAGGTACCGGAGAGCAGCCCGATTCCCGCCGTGCGACCGAAGATCGATGTCAGCAGCGACCGCGCGCTGAGCGTCGTTCGGGCGACGGAGATCAGCATGACGCCGACCACCGAAATGGCGATCGCAACCAGCGCTCCCTGGCTTGCCTTTTCGCCGAGGAAGATCAGTCCGAAGAGCGCCGCCTGGGCGGGCTCGGTGCGGGAATAGGCGGTGCCCACCGCGAAGTTGCGGAAGGAGAAGAGATGGACGAGCAGGAAGGTCGCAGCGATCTGCGCCAATCCGCCGACCACCGCCCAGAGATAGAAAGTGCCGTTCGGCACCGGCAGCTGATGCCCGCCGACGCGCCAGAGCAGGACGAGGTAGAGGAGCGCGAAAGGCAGCCCGAAGCCGAAGCGGACGAAAGTCGCGCCGGTGGTGCCCATGACGCCCTTCAGGTGCTTCTGCATGGCGGAGCGGACATTCTGAAGGAAGGCCGCGGCGACGGTGATGAGAACCCAGGTTTCCATATTTGCCCGCTAACACGCAGGCCGAAAACAATCCATGGCCAATCGGGTCGCAGGTGAACAAACCGTTTTGCTTCGCAAGGCCGCCCGTGTCATAAACCCGCCCATGAAGAAGCTCGACCGCATGCCGACCCACGCCGAATTCGCCCATGTCACCGACTGGGTCTTCGACCTCGACAACACGCTCTATCCGCATCACGTCAATCTGTTCTCACAGATCGACCGCAACATGACGGCCTATGTTGCCGAACTCCTGTCGCTGGATCCTGCGGAGGCGAAGAAGCTGCAGAAGGAGTACTACCGCGACCACGGCACCACGCTTCAGGGCCTGATGCTTCATCACGGCATCGATCCCAATGATTTCCTCGAAAGAGCCCACGCCATCGACTATAGCGTGGTGCCGGCCGACCCGGCACTCGGCGAGGCGATCAAGGCGCTGCCCGGACGCAAGTTCATCTTCACCAACGGCAGCGTCGCCCATGCGGAGATGACCGCGCGGGCGCTCGGCATTCTCGAGCATTTCAACGACATCTTCGACATCGTCGCCGCCGGCTTCATACCGAAGCCCGCCGGCGACACCTACGACAAGTTCATGGGCCTTCACCGCATCGACACGGCGAATGCGGTCATGTTCGAGGATCTGCCGCGCAACCTGGTCGTCCCTAAGGCGCTCGGCATGAAGACGGTGCTGCTCGTGCCGCGCAATCTCGAATACGAGTTCGCCGAGGCCTGGGAAACGTCGAGCGACGCGGACGATCAGATCGACTACGTCACGGAAGACCTGGCGGGTTTCCTGCGCAGTGTGATTGTTTAGCCCAAAAGTCAAAGGCCCCTCCCCACAGGCCCTACAGGGGGAGGGGTTCGGGAGGGGCTTTTTTTGTGAACTACCGCCGTCCGGACGCCATCGGGACCGACCGGGGGTCGACCTTCTCGTAAAACCCGGCGATGATTTCCCATGCCTCTTCGGCCGTCTCCACGAAATGCAACAGGTCGACGTCGTCCGGCGCGATGGTTCCGAACTCGGCCAGTGCCTCGAAATTGATGATGCTGCGCCAGAATTTCTCGCCGAAGAGGATGAGCGGCACCAGAGCAAGCCGGCCGGTCTGCATCAGCGTCATGGTTTCGAACAGTTCGTCGAGCGTGCCGAAGCCGCCCGGGAAGACAGTGACCGCCTTGGCACGCAGCAGGAAGTGCATCTTGCGGATGGCGAAATAGTGGAAATTGAAGGACAGGTCCGGCGTCACGAACTGGTTCGGCGCCTGCTCGTGCGGAAGCACGATGTTCAGGCCGATCGAAGGTGCGCCGACGTCGGCTGCGCCGCGATTGCCCGCCTCCATGACGCCGGGGCCGCCGCCCGTGACGACCACATATTCCTTGTAACCGAGCTTTGCCGACTGCTCCGAGCACAATCGCGCGAACTTGCGCGCCTCGTCATAATAGATCGAGGCAGCCTCGAGATTCTTGCGCTGGATGTCGTTCTTGGCGGCCCAGGCCTCGCCGCCCGGCTCCGGAATGCGCGCTCCGCCGAACATCACCACGGTGGAGTTGATGCCGCGCTCCTCGAGCATCATCTCGGTCTTCAGGAGCTCGAGCTGCAGGCGGACGGGCCTCAGTTCCTCACGGCACAGGAAATCGTCGTCGATATAGGCGAGACGATAGGTGGGCGAAGCCGATTGCGGCGTCAAAGGCACGCTCGATGCGCGTTGCCTGCTCTGGGAGCTGTCTGCCAGCGGATCCCAAACCCCATCCTTGCGGCGCAGAGTCCGCTTCTTCATGCGTGCCATGTTTCGTTTCCCGTCGCGTTTCGAACACCGGAGACCTCGTCCGGACGCGTCCCTTCGGATCTTTCTCGGCCATAGAGGCGTCCCTACTGCCGGATTAGTTGAGACTTGCCAAGTCCCGTTGAGGAGCGCGAACCGAAAAGGCCTTCAACTTTTTGAGGATCATGCTCCATGGGCGCCAGGTTTCGGTGAAGCCGCGCGACATCTTGAATCGCTGCATAATCCGTGAAGCCGGTTCCGATTCGGGGAATTATGCAGTAGAGCTTGCAGCACAACGCCGAACTCGAAGGATTTCCGATGACGAACCACGACCTCGCCTCCCTGTCGCAGACGATCGAGACCGCTTTCGAAGGGCGCGACGCCGTCAACACCGGCACCCGCGGCGCGGTTCGCGACGCCGTGGAAACGGCGCTGAACCTGCTCGACAGCGGCAAGGTACGCGTCGCTGAACGCAGTGAGGACGGCACCTGGACGGTCAACCAGTGGCTCAAGAAGGCGGTGCTCCTCTCCTTCCGCCTCAATCCGATGGAACTCGTCAGAGGCGGACCGGGCGAAGCCGTCTGGTGGGACAAGGTTGCCTCCAAATTCGACGGCTGGAGCGTCAACGAGTTCGAGAAGGCCGGGTTCCGCGCCGTTCCGAACTGCGTGGTCCGCCGCTCCGCCTATATCGCACCGAATGCGGTGCTGATGCCCTCCTTCGTCAATCTCGGCGCCTATGTCGGCGAGGGGACGATGGTCGACACCTGGGCGACCGTCGGCTCCTGCGCGCAGATCGGCAAGAACGTGCATCTTTCCGGCGGCGTCGGCATCGGCGGCGTGTTGGAACCGATGCAGGCCGGCCCGACCATCATCGAGGACAATTGCTTCATCGGCGCCCGCTCCGAGGTGGTCGAAGGCTGCATCGTCCGCGAGGGTTCGGTGCTCGGCATGGGTGTCTTCATCGGCAAGTCGACGAAGATCGTCGACCGCGCGACGGGCGAGGTGATGTATGGCGAAGTGCCGCCCTACTCCGTCGTCGTCGCCGGCTCCATGGCTTCCGGCTCCACCATGGCCAATGGCCAGCCGGCGCCGAACCTCTATTGCGCCGTGATCGTCAAGCGGGTCGACGAGAAGACCCGCTCCAAGACCGGCATCAACGAACTGCTCCGGGACTGACGATGGCCAAGGAGGGGCGGCAGCCGAGCATGATGTGGCTGTTCTTCAGCCCCTCCGGCCGTATCGGCCGCCTGCCCTTTCTCCTCGCCTGGCTCTTCTGGTTCGCCGTCGGCTCCATCTTTCTGGTGCAGATGATGAAGAACGAGGTGGACGACGCGGCGCTCGCGCTCTGGACGCTGGCTCTGATCGTCTCCGGCGTGCTTTCGACGCTCTCCATCGCCATGCTGGCGATCAAGCGCCTGCATGATATCGGCTATCCCGGCCCGCTGGCGCTCTGCCTCTTCATCCCGGTTCTGAGCCCGATCGTTTTTATCGGTCTCTGCCTCTGGCCGGGCGCAAACAGGGCAAACGAATATGGCAGCCGCCGCGATGCGCCGGCCGGAGATTGATTCCGCCCTGTACATTTCAACGCTCACCAAGTATGTAGCGCGGCAACTGAATAGGGCCGCGACCACGTTGGCCGCGGCAATCGACGCCTGATGACGACCTGCACCGAGGTCCGCTCTTCCGCCGACGACAACCGAAATCCGAAAGAAGAGACATGACAGAATTCGCAGGGATCGCGCCGGCGATCGCCGAGGCGTTGGCAAAACGCGGTTACGAGACGCTGACGCCGGTTCAGCAGGCCATGCTGGATCCGTCGCTCGGCACCGCCGACGCGCTGGTCTCCGCCCAGACCGGCTCCGGCAAGACCGTGGCCTTCGGCCTGGCACTGGCGCCGACGCTCATCGGTTCGGCAAGGAAATTCGCGCAGGCCGGCGCACCGCTTGCACTCGTCATCGCGCCGACGCGCGAATTGGCGCTGCAGGTCATGCGCGAGCTCGACTGGCTCTACGAGATGGCGGGGGCCACCATCGCCTCCTGCGTCGGCGGCATGGACATGCGCAGCGAACGGCGCACGCTGGAACGCGGCGCCCATATCGTCGTCGGGACGCCGGGCCGGCTTTGCGACCATATCCGCCGTGGATCGCTCGATATATCGGGACTGAAGGCCGTCGTGCTCGATGAGGCCGACGAGATGCTGGACCTCGGCTTCCGCGAGGATCTGGAGTTCATTCTCGAGGCGTCGCCGGCGGATCGCCGCACGCTGATGTTCTCCGCCACCGTACCGCGCTCGATCGCGACGCTCGCCAAGAATTACCAGCGTGATGCAGTCCGCATCGGCGTCACCTCCGAGCAGAAGCAGCACGGCGACATCGAGTACCGCTCGCTGCTCGTGGCGCCGAGCGACCGTGAGAATGCCATCATCAACGTGCTGCGCTTTTACGAAGCGAGGAACGCGATCGTCTTCTGCTCGACGCGCGCCGCGGTCAATCATCTGACCGCCCGCTTCAACAATCGCGGCTTCTCCGTCGTGGCGCTCTCAGGCGAGCTCAGCCAGAACGAACGCACCCACGCACTGCAGGCCATGCGCGACGGCCGCGCCCGCGTGTGCATCGCGACCGACGTTGCGGCGCGCGGGATCGACCTTCCGGGCCTCGAGCTCGTGATCCATGCCGACCTGCCGACCAACTCCGACACGCTGCTGCATCGCAGCGGCCGGACGGGCCGCGCCGGCCAGAAAGGCGTGAGCGCACTGATCGTGCCCGTGAACGCCCGCCGCAAGGCCGAGCGGCTGCTTGAAAACGCACGGATTACCGCCGCCTGGGCAAAGCCCCCGTCGGCCGACGAGGTGGCACGTCGCGACGACGAGCGCATCGCCGCCGATCCGGCCCTTGCCGAAGCTCCGCGCGAGGATGAACAGGCGATCGTCGAGACGCTGATCAGCCGCTACGGGGCGGAAAAGATCGCCGCGGCCTTCGTCCGGCAATTCCGCTCGAACCGTTCCGCTCCGGAGGAACTCGTGGATGTCGCCGTCTACGACGATCGCAGGAAACCCCGTCGCGACGGCCCGGCTTTCACGGGTGACAGCGAGCCGGCTCCGCGCGCGGACTTCGCCGACGGCCAGTGGTTTTCCCTCTCCGTCGGGCGCAAGCAGAACGCCGAGCCCCGCTGGCTGATCCCGATGCTTTGCCGTTACGGCAAGCTGAGCAAGCGCGATATCGGCGCGATCCGCATGCAGCCCGAGGAAACCTATGTCGAGATGACGGCCGACGGCGCAGAACGCCTCCTTGCCGCGATCGGCCCGAACCGGATGCTGGAAAAGGGCATTCGCGTCAAAACCCTTCCGGGTGCCCCGGACAGCTCCAGGCCGCGGCAGGACAAGCCGGACTTCGAGAAGAAGCGGCCGCCGGCGATCGCAGCGGAGCGCGAACACAAGGACTTCAAGCCGAAGCGCAAGTTCGACAAGCAGCCTCCCATCGCGCAGGATGCGCATTCGGACAGCCGGGGCGACAAGCCCTGGAGCAAGAAGAAGGGCAAGCCCGAAGCGCAGAAAACCGGCGACTTCAAGGCCGGTGCCAAGCGCAACAACGCCAAGAAGCGCCAGCCTTGAGATGGCATTTCCCGCCGGCGATCGGCATCGCGGCGGGAAAACTTGAGGTGAATCCCCGCAGATCAAGTCTCCAGGACCGTGCCGCCGCATGTCGAATATCGCCTGAGCGAGGTGGGCCGCTCGCTGAGTGAAGCGCTGGTCGTGCTCGACCGCTGGGCGGAGACCCATTTCGGCACGCTCGACGCCGCGCGCGAACGCTATGACGCGCAGACGAACAGGTGAGAACGGGTCGTCACTCGCCGTTCTGCGACTGCGCCATGACCTTCACGACCCAATCGGCGAAAACGCGCAAACGGCTGCTCAAGTGACGGTTCGGCGGATAGACGAGATAGATCGGCATCGGCTCGACCTGCCAGTCGGGCAGAACCGGAACCATCGTCCCGTTGCGAAGGTCCTCGCGCACCATGAAGAGCGGCGCCTGGATGACGCCCAGTCCCGCCCGGGCGGCGGCAAGATAGGTGGTCGATTCGTTCGCAGCCACCGTATAGCGTCCACTCACCTCGATCTCCTCGTTGCCGCGCCGGAAATGGAACGGCATCTGCTGACCGGTCTTCGGCAGGAAATAGCCGACCACATAGCAATTCTTCTCCAGATCGGAAGGGTGCTGCGGCACCGGGTGTCGCTCGAGAAAATCCCGCGAAGCGCAGGCGACGAACTTCATCTCGGTGATGCGCCGGGCGATCAGCGACTGATCCGTCAGGGTACCGGCGCGGATGGCGCAATCGACGTTCTCCGCGAGATAGTCGATCGTTCGGTCGGAAACCCCGAGATCGATCTGGATATCGGGGTACTTCTTGTGGAACTCGGGCAGCGCCGGAATGATTACCAGATTGGCGAAGGCACTTGCCGTCTCGACTCTCAGTCGGCCCTTCGGCAGGCTCTGGGCCGTCGAAAGGCTGCCGTCCAGTTCGTCGAGGTCGGAAAGCAGCCGTGCGGCGCGCTCGTAATAAAGCGCACCGTCCGGCGTCACCAGGACGCGCCGCGTGGTACGATTGAGCAGCTTCGTGCGCAAATGCGCCTCCAGCCCCTGGATGAGATTGGTGACGGTCGCCTTCGGCATGTTGAGGGAGGCGGAGGCGCGGGTAAAATTGCCGGTCTCCACAACCCGAAGAAAGGCGCGCATGGCCGTGAGTTGGTCCATTTTCAATAACCGAATTGTTCGAAATACCGAATAGTGTAATCACAACCCGCGGACTATTCCAGACGAAAGACAATGATATGCTGCAAACATCGCGAGTTGTCCCTCATCTAGGGATTCACCCGTGGCGGAGACAAGAGAGATGAACGCGCAATTTACGGAAGAGACGATGCAGACGAGCAAAGGCTCGTGCCGCGCGCGTGTCTACCGCGGCGCATCGCTGCTCGCGCCGCCGCCGATCGTGCTGCATCTCCATGGTGGCGGCTTCGTCGGCGATTCGGTCGCGGCGGGCGAAAAAGTGGCCAATGCCTTGGCGGCCGCGGGCGCGGTCGTCATCTCGCCGGAATATCCTTCCGCGTGCATGAACCCGTTTCCGGCGGCACTCGACTGCGCCTATGCGATGCTTTCATCCATGCGCAGCCGCTGTCCGCAGTTCGCGCACAAGAAGTCGATGCTGTTCGTCGCCGGCGAAGAGGCGGGCGGCAATCTTGCGGCCGGCCTGGCGCTGATGGCGCGCGATCAGTTCCTGACCGACCTCAAAGGCCAGATCCTGCTGTCGCCCCTGCTCGACCCGTGCCTGGCAACGGCTTCGTTTCGCAAGTTCTGTCCGCAGAGTTCGGTGCAATCCATCGCCGAAGGCTGGCAACAATATCTCGGCGAGCGCAGCGGGCTCACGCATCCCTATGCGGCGCCGGGCCATTGCAGCCGTCTCGGCGGTCTCGTTCCGGCCCTCGTCGTCACCAGCGAGGAGTGCCCGATGCGCGACGAGGCGGAAGCCTATGCCGAGCGTCTCCGCAAGGCCGGCGTTCCGGTGGAAACCCATGTGCTGCCCGGGCGCGCCTCATGGCTGCCTGTCGGCGGCGCGGCGCAGGAGACCTGGCCATCGCATGAAGAAATCATATCCGGCATCTTCTCCCGCTTCTTCAAGCAGGCGGGAGCGAAGCCGGCCAAAGAGTAACAAATAAAACAGTAAGCACAGAGCCGGGCTCCCAACCGGCGAGGAGAAAACATGACATCGACAGTAACCCGCCGGGTCCTGTGGGGCGCCGGCTTGAGCATTCTTTTGTCCGTCGGCGGCGGCGCAGCCGTCTTCTTCGGACTGCCTCAGCGCTTCCAGGCGGATGCCGCGACCGAAGCGCCCGCCGCAGCGGCGCCGCCGGCCGTGCCGGTCTCCGTCGCCAAGGCCGAATCGCGTCGGATCACCACGTGGGAGAGCTTCTCCGGCCGTCTCGAAGCGATCGAGCGCGTCGAGATCCGTCCTCGCGTCGGCGGCGCGATCCTGAGCGCCCACTTCCGCGAAGGGGCGCTGGTCGAAAAGGGCGACCTGCTCGTCACCATCGATCCCGAGCCCTTCGCCGCGGCAGTCGAGCGCGCCGAAGCGCAGGTTGCCGCAGCCGAAGCGCGCGTCGCGCTCGCCAGAACCGAGCTCGAACGCGGCCGCAAGCTGGTGACCACCAGCGCTATCCCGCAGAGCGGAGTCGATCAAAGGCTCAGCGTCTACGACGAGGCGCGGGCGAACCTCCGCTCGGCGAAGGCCGCGCTGCACACCGCCAAACTCGACTTGGAATACACCGAAGTGCGCGCGCCGATCAGCGGTCGCGTCGGCAGGCTCAACGTGACGGCGGGCAATCTCGTTACCGCCGGCACCGCCTCGCCGGTCCTGACGACGCTCGTGTCCGTGGACCCGATCTATGCGAGCTTCAACGTCAGCGAGGAGGTCGTCGCCGCCGCGCTCGCAAAGCTCTCGGCC
This sequence comes from Ensifer meliloti, assembly GCF_030064585.1. Lineage (NCBI taxonomy): Bacteria > Pseudomonadati > Pseudomonadota > Alphaproteobacteria > Hyphomicrobiales > Rhizobiaceae > Ensifer > Ensifer meliloti. The sequence goes on along the minus strand of NZ_CP120365.1, from coordinate 2,765,808 downwards.
TCGGCCGGCAGCATCGATGCGATCGAACGCATCCCCGTCGAAATCGGAACCTCCGCCGACGAGGGGACGCCGATCACCGGCCATATCCAGCTCATCAACAACGAGGTGGACGCGGCAACCGGCACCATTCGCGTGCGGGCGGAACTCACCAATGCCGATGGGCGCCTGATCCCGGGTCAGTTCGTGCGCATTCGGATCGGCGATCCGCAGCCTGAGGAAAAGCTGGTGATCAGCGACCGTGCGGTCAGTTCGGATCAGGACAAGAAATTCGTCCTGGTCGTCGGGGCAGACAACAAGGTGGAGTACCGCCAGGTCACTCTCGGGCCCGTCGCCGATGGTCTCCGGATCGTGGAAAACGGGCTGAAGCCCGGCGAGAGCATCATCGTCAACGGTCTGCAGCGCGTACGCCCCGGCGTCGTCGTCGCCCCGCAGGCCGAGCAAGCGACCGCTTCGATCGCCAAGCCATAGCCAAGCTGCGCCCTGACGGACCATAGCAGGGCGCCGAAAAGACATTCAACGGCATGCATCGGTGCTCGCGGCGATAAGTCTTCGCCGCAGACGCGCTCCGCTTGCCTGAAGTTCCCAAGGGGGATGCCATGAATTTCTCACGCTTCTTCGTCGACCGCCCGGTCTTCGCGGGCGTTCTTTCCGTGATCATCTTCGTCGCGGGCCTGATCGGCATGACCGGCCTGCCGATTTCCGAATATCCGGAAGTCGTGCCGCCGCAGATCGTCGTCAGGGCGCAATATCCGGGCGCCAACCCGGCCGTCATCGCCGAAACCGTCGCCACACCGCTCGAAGAGCAGATCAACGGCGTCGAGGGCATGCTCTACATGCAGAGCCAGGCGACCGCCGATGGCCTGATGACGCTGACCGTCACCTTCGAGCTCGGAACCGATCCGGATCAGGCCCAGCAGCTGGTGCAGAACCGCGTCTCGCAGGCCGAGCCGCGGCTGCCGGAAGAGGTGCGCCGGCTCGGCGTCACCACCGTCAAGAGCTCGCCCGACCTGACGCTCGTCGTGCACCTGATTTCACCCAACGGGCAATACGACATCAACTATCTGCGCAACTACGGCGTCCTGAACGTCAAGGACCGGCTGGCGCGCGTAGATGGTGTCGGCCAGGTGCAGATCTTCGGCGGCGGCGACTATTCCATGCGCGTCTGGATCGACCCCGAGAAGGCCGCAGAGCGCGGGCTTGCCGCGAGCGACATCGCCAATGCCGTCCGCGGGCAGAACGTCCAGGCAGCCGCCGGCGTCATCGGCGCTTCGCCGTCGGTTCCCGGCCTGGACCTGCAACTCTCCGTCAACGCTCAGGGCCGCCTCAAGACACCCGAGGATTTTGCCGACATCGTCGTCAAATCGGGCGAGAGCGGGGAGATCACGCGCCTGGGCGACGTCGCCCGCGTCGAAATGGGAGCCGCTGACTACTCGCTGCGCTCGCTTCTCGACAACAAGGCCGCCGTCGGCATGGGCGTGTTCCAGGCGCCCGGCTCGAACGCCATCCAGATCTCCGAAAACGTCCACAAGGTCATGGCCGAGCTGAAGCAGACCATGCCTGATGGCGTCGATTACGAGATCGTCTACGACACGACGCAGTTCGTCCGGGCTTCGATCGAATCGGTCATCCACACGCTGCTCGAAGCCATTGCGCTCGTGGTCGTCGTCGTCATCGTCTTCCTGCAGACCTGGCGCGCCTCGATCATCCCGCTCGTTGCCGTGCCCGTCTCGATCGTCGGCACCTTCGCGGTGATGTATGTCTTCGGCTTCTCGATCAACGCGCTCAGCCTCTTCGGCCTGGTGCTGGCGATCGGCATCGTCGTCGACGACGCCATCGTCGTCGTGGAGAACGTCGAACGCAATATCTCCCAAGGTCTCTCACCAGTGCAGGCGACCTATCGCGCCATGCAGGAGGTCTCTGGGCCGATCATCGCGATCGCGCTGGTCCTCGTCGCGGTCTTCGTGCCGCTCGCCTTCATCACCGGGCTCACCGGCCAGTTCTACCGCCAGTTCGCGCTGACCATCGCGATCTCGACGGTGATTTCGGCCCTCAACTCGCTGACGCTCTCGCCGGCGCTCGCCGCCCTTCTCCTGAAGGACCACCACGCCCCGAAGGACCGGCTGACGCGGGTCATGGATGGGTTGTTCGGCTGGTTCTTCCGCGGCTTCAACCGCTTCTTCGGAGCGAGTTCGGAGGCCTATGGCCGCGGCGTCGGCGGCATCCTCACCCGCAAGTCGCTAGTCATGGGCGTCTATGTCGTCCTCCTCGGCGTCACCTTCGTGCTCTTCCGCGCGGTGCCCGGCGGCTTCGTGCCGGCGCAGGACAAGCAATACCTCATCGGCTTTGCGCAGCTGCCGGACGCGGCGACGCTCGATCGCTCGGAAGATGTCATCCGGCGCATGAGCGAGATCGCCCTCAAGCACCCGGGCGTCGAACACGCCATCGCCTTCCCGGGCCTGTCGATCAACGGCTTCACCAATTCGTCCAACTCCGGCATCGTCTTCGTGTCGCTGAAGCCGTTCGAGGAGCGTACGACGCCCGAACTTTCGGGCGGCGCCATCGCCATGCAGTTGAACCAGGAGTTCGGGGCGATACAGGATGCCTTCATCGCCATGTTCCCGCCACCGCCCGTCCAGGGTCTCGGCACGACCGGCGGCTTCAAGCTGCAGATCGAGGACAGGAACGGCCTCGGCTACCGGACGCTGGACGATGCGACCAAGGCCGTCCTCGCCAAGGCGATGGCGGCACCGGAACTCGCCGGGCTCTATTCGAGCTTCCAGATCAACGTGCCGCAGCTCTATGCCGACCTCGACCGCACCAAGGCCCGTCAGCTCGGCGTCGCGGTCACGGACGTGTTCGAGACGCTGCAGATCTATCTGGGCTCGCTCTACGTCAACGACTTCAACGCTTTCGGCCGCACCTACAGCGTGCGCATCCAGGCCGATGCGAGCTATCGCAGCCACGCCGACGACATCGGCAAGCTGAAGGTGCGTTCGCAGACGGGCGAGATGATCCCGCTGTCGGCCCTGCTCAACGTCGAGCAGACGGTCGGCGCCGAGCGGGCCATCCGCTACAACGGCTTCCTCGCCGCCGATATCAATGGCGGACCGGCACCCGGCTTCTCCTCCGGTCAGGCGCAGGCGGCCATCGAGCGGATTGCGGCCGAGACGCTGCCGCCCGGCATTTCATACGAGTGGACGGACCTGACCTACCAGCAAATCCTCGCCGGAAATTCGGGCATCCTCGTCTTCCCGCTGGCGCTGCTGCTCGTCTACCTCGTGCTTGCGGCCCAGTATGAGAGCCTGCTGCTGCCGATCGCGATCATCCTGATCGTGCCGATGGGCATCATGGCGGCGCTGACGGGCGTCTGGCTGACCGGCGGCGACAACAATGTCTTCACCCAGATCGGCCTAATCGTTCTGGTGGGTCTGTCGGCAAAGAACGCGATCCTGATCGTCGAATTCGCCCGCGAACTGGAACTGTCCGGCAGCAATGCCGTCAGTGCGGCGATCGAGGCGAGCCGGCTCCGGCTCAGGCCGATCCTGATGACCTCGATGGCCTTCATCATGGGTGTCGTGCCGCTCGTCACCTCCACCGGCGCCGGCGCGGAAATGCGCTCCGCCATGGGCGTGGCGGTCTTTGCCGGCATGATCGGCGTCACGGCCTTCGGCATCTTCATGACGCCGGTCTTCTATGTGCTCATCCGCAAGCTTTCCGGCGAGAAGCCGCTGAAGCACACCGGAGCGCATATCGAAGCCCCGCATCTCGCCCCCGGCGAGTAGCCTTCCCTGCCCCCGAACGGGGTCGATGGCGGGCCGGACATCTGTCCGGCCCGTTCTCTTTCCAGCCGCCCTGCGAAATCCGCCCGGTTCATCGGACGTGACAGCGGGTGGCTGATCGGATAAACCGGCAATCTCTGTTACCGGACTACCGTTTCTTGGCCCACCGGCTTCGCAGGCATACCTTCCATGTTCCCGACCGATCCCGTCTCCAATCTCGCTGCCCTCATTCGCTGCCCCTCCGTCACACCCGCCGAGGGAGGTGCGCTTGCGGCTCTTGAAGCCATGCTTGCTCCGGTCGGCTTCAAGGTCGACCGGGTCGTGGCGAAGGAACCCGGAACGCCCGATATCGAGAACCTTTACGCCCGGATCGGGGGCGAAGGACCGCATCTGATGTTCGCCGGCCACACCGATGTGGTGCCGGTCGGCGACGAGGCCGCCTGGAGCCGACCGCCCTTCTCCGCCGCGATCGCCGAAGGCGAAATGTACGGACGCGGCGCCGTCGACATGAAGGGCGGCATCGCCTGTTTCGTGGCGGCGGTCGCCCGTCACGTCGAGAAGCATGGCGCGCCCAAGGGCTCGATCTCCTTCCTCATCACCGGCGACGAGGAAGGCCCGGCGATCAACGGCACGGTGAAGCTCCTCGAATGGGCGGCGGCAAGGGGCGAGCGCTGGGACGCCTGTCTCGTCGGCGAGCCGACCAATCCGGACTGCATCGGCGACATGATCAAGATCGGCCGGCGCGGGTCGCTCTCCGGCCGGATCACCGTTCATGGCGTCCAGGGCCACGCCGCCTATCCGCATCTTGCGGACAATCCGGTGCGCAGCATCCTGCAGCTCGCACAGGCCCTGATGGACCCGCCCTTCGACGACGGCACCGAAAATTTCCAGCCTTCGAACCTCGAAGTCACGACGATCGATGTCGGCAATACCGCAGTAAACGTCATTCCCGCCAAGGCGAGCGCCGCCTTCAACATCCGTTTCAACGACCGCTGGACGGCCGAAAGCCTGATGGCGGAGATCGTCGCGCGTCTCGACCGCGCAGCAGCCGGTAGCGCGCTGAGGCCCGGCCGGGCTCCGGCCAGATACGAGATCGTCTGGAACGAGCGTCCGAGCCACGTCTTCCTGACGCGCAACAACGCGCTCATCGATTCGCTTTCGGGTGCCGTGGAGGCCGTCACCGGGCGGCAGCCGCAGCTGTCGACCACCGGCGGTACATCGGACGCGCGCTTCATCAAGGACTATTGCCCGGTCGTCGAATTCGGCCTCGTCGGCAAGACCATGCACATGGTCGACGAACGCGTCGCCCTTGCCGATCTCGAAATCCTGACCGGGATATACGAAACCTTCATCGCCCGCTGGTTCGGTCATGCCGCTGCTTGAGGAAGTCCTTGTCTATATCAAGGGGCTGTGGCTGCTGATCCAGGGCAACCTTGAAGGCTATCGCTGGCTGGATATCAGCGAGAGCGGGTTGTGGCGCTCCTTCACGGCGATCCTCTGGACGCTGCCGGCGCTGGCCGTGGGCTGGGCCTCGTGGCGGCTCTATTATCTCTCGGTGATGCCGACCGGTACGACAGTCGGCATCGGCTTCTTCGGGAAGCTTCTCGCCGTCGATCTCGTAAGCTGGCTGCTGCCGATCGTGCTGATCGCCGTCCTCTCGCGCCCGCTCGGCTTTTCCGTCCTGGTGGTGCCGGTGATCGTCACGACCAATTGGCTCCAGGTCCCGCTGACGTATGCCATGGCAGTGCCGGCCGCGTTGCTGCTGGTCATACCCGGCAGCGCCGGGATGGCAGCCCTGCTGTGGCTTCTGCTGCTCGTCGCCAGCTCCGCGCTGCTCTTCCGCCTTTTGCGGACCGTTACCGCCAAGCAGAACCTGCTCGCCGCCGCCCTTGCCGCGATCTTTCTGCTGTCACCGCTGATGATCATGCAGTTCCTGCAGCGCCTGCTCGGCCTGATGCCGGGCTGAATGGCGGCGGATCTGCGGCAGCCCCTCATCCGCCTGCCGGCACCTTCTCCCCGCAAGCGGGGAGAAGGGACAAGCGGCATGAATCGAGCGAGCGCCGCGAGTCTCCTTCGCCCCGCGTGCGGGGAGAAGGTGGCCGGCAGGCCGGATGAGGGGCTGCTGTTTCCAGCTCAGTAATCCACCCGCATGAAATAAAGCCCGTCCGGCGGGGCGACAGGGCCGCACGCCTTGCGGTCCCGCGCCTCCAGTGCCGCCTGCAGGTCGTCCGGCGTCCATTTGCCCTCGCCAACGAGCTTCAGGGAGCCTGCGAAGGAACGGATCTGGTTGTGAAGAAAGCTTTGCGCCGTGGCGCGGATTTCGATGAGCTCGCCCGCACGGGTCACGTCCAGCCGGTCGAGCGTGCGCAAGGGGCTCGTCGCCTGACAGTGGGCCGAGCGGAAGGTGGTGAAATCGTGATGGCCGACGAGGCGCTGCGCCGCCTCGTGCATGGCGTCGTGATCGAGCGGCTTCGGCACCCACCAGGCGCGCCGCGCCTCCAGCGCCAGCGGCGAACGGCGGGAAATGATCCGATAGAGATAATGCCTGCGGATTGCCGAGAAACGGGCGTCGAAATCGCCGGGGGCTTCCGCGACATCGAGGATCGAGACCCGCTCGCCGGCAAGCGCCAGATGCGCGTTGAGGGCGTTTTGCAGCGTGTACGACTTCCACTCGCGCGTGAGATCGAGATGCGCCACCTGCCCTCTGGCATGAACGCCGGAATCGGTGCGCCCGGCGCCGCGGATCGAGACCGTCTCGCGGGTCAGCGACAGGACCGCCTTCTCGATTGCGCCCTGGACCGAGGGACCGTTCTCCTGCCTCTGCCAGCCGACGTAATCGGAACCGTCATATTCGACGGTCAGGCGATAGCGGGGCATCAGGCGATCCTCGCGCCGGCAGCGATGGGCGTGCCGCGCAGGAAATCGGCCGCGTCGAGCGCTTTGCCGCCCGCGCGCTGCAATCTCGTCAGCCGCACCGCGCCCTCTCCGCAAGCGATCCTGAGAGTGTGATCAAGCACTTCTCCGGGAGCACCTTCCCCTTCCGACATCTCGGAGGCCAGCACCTTGACGCGTTCGCGACGGCCGGCAATATCGAGTTCGAACCAGGCGCCGGGAAAGGGCGAGAGGCCGCGGATATGGTTGTGCACCTCGGCCGCCGGCCGGGAGAAATCGATCCGGGTCTCTTCCTTCGATATCTTGGCGGCATAGGCGACGCCCTCTTGCGCCTGCGGCGCGAGCGGAAGCTCACCGGCCTCGAGCCTGGCCATCGCCTCCGTCATCAGCACAGCTCCGACCTGCATCAGCCGGTCGTGCAATTCGCCGGCCGTCACCATCTCATCGATCGGAACCGACTGCGCGAGAGCGACGGGACCGGTATCGAGCCCCTTGTCCATTTTCATCACCATCATGCCGGTCTCGCGGTCGCCGGCCATGATCGCCCGCTGGATCGGCGCCGCCCCCCGCCAGCGCGGCAGGAGCGAGGCATGGCCGTTATAGCAGCCGTAGCGGGTGCCGGAGAGTATTTCCTCCGGCAGCAGCAGCCCGTAGGCGACGACGACCGCCACGTCCGCACCGAAACCCCGAAAGGTCTGGCGGTCCGCGGCATCCTTGAAATTGGCGGGCGTCAACACCGGTATGCCCAGCCGCTCGGCAGCCTGATGCACGGGGGACTTCTGCAGGTCGAGGCCGCGCCGGCCGCCCGGCCGCGGCGGCTGCGTGTAAACGGCGGCGATCTCGTGACCCGCCCCGGCGAGCGCCAGGAGCGTCGGCACGGAAAATTCCGGTGTGCCCATGAAGATCATGCGAAGCGGCAAGTGGCGGCCTCCGTCTCTCTCGATTGCCCGTAAGCGGGCGGCGGCTCCAGCTTGAATGCGGCGCGACGCTAGATCGCCTTTGCGCCGCGCGTCTTGGCCGCCTTGGTGAACCTGCGAATCACCATATCGCGCTTGAGCTTCGAGATGTAATCGATGAACAGGACGCCGTTCAGATGGTCGATCTCGTGCTGCAGGCAGGTGGCGAGCAGGCCCTCGGCCTCGACCGCCTGTTCCTTGCCCTCGCGATCGACATACTCGACCGTGATCGCGGCGGGCCGCTCGACCTCGGCGTAGTAGTCGGGGATCGAAAGGCAGCCTTCCTCATAGACCGAACGCTCCTCGGACGAGCGGACGACCTTCGGATTGATGAAGACGAGCGGCTGCTTCTCCTCGCCCTCCTTCGTCACGTCGAGAACCAGGAGGCGCTTCGGCACGCCGATCTGTATCGCGGCGAGACCGATGCCCGGCGCGTCGTACATGGTTTCCAGCATATCGTCGGCGAGCCGGCGAATATCGGCGTCAATGGTCTCCACCGGTGTCGACACCTGGCGCAGAACCGGATCGGGAAGAATGATGAGCGGCTTGATCGTCATGTCGATCCCCATAGCCGATCTTTCCGTCGACGCGCAAGAAAATTGCCATCGAGAAACCCGTTGTGCTCCAAACGGGGGCGACCGGGGAGCGGAAATGTATGTTCTCGTTTTGATCTGGTTTTCGCACGCGAATCTGTTAGTCTGCGGCCATGGAGCCCATCCCCTTTTCCTTCGATCAGCCGCTGTTCCTCATCGGCACCCTGCCCGTCACGGCCGGCCACCTCGTCACAACCGCCGCCCTTCTCGTGGTGCTGTTCTCGGCCATCATGGTGCGGCGCGCCCGTTCGGCTCGCGCGACCGGCCGCGAAGAGCAAATGTCGGCGCTCATTGCAGCGCAGACGGAGATGCAGGGACGCATCGCCGCCATGACCGAGGTCTTGGGCGCCCGGCAGGCGGAACTGAACCAGTCGCTCAGCCAGCGCATCGACGGAATGACGCACCGCATTGGCGCCTCGATCAGCGAGCAGACGAAGGCGACGCACGAAAATCTGCGGCGGCTCCAGGAGCGGCTCGCGGTGATCGACAACGCGCAGAACAACATCCAGTCGCTCGCCAAGGACATGGCCGGGCTGCAGAGCATCCTCGCCAACAAGCAGACGCGCGGCGCCTTCGGACAGTCGCGCATGGAGGCGATCGTCGCGGACGGACTGCCTATGGGCGCCTTCGCCTTCCAGGCGACGCTTTCCAACGGCGCCCGGCCGGACTGCACCATCCGCATGCCGAACGGCCAGCCGCCGCTGGTCATCGATGCGAAATTTCCGCTCGAGGCCTGGAATTCCATGAGGGACGCGGCGAGCGCCGAACGGCGGCAACAGGCCGCGCAGGCCTTCCGCCGCGACATGGAGGTGCATATCCGCGATATCGCCGGCAAATATCTTCTACCGGGCGACACGCAGGATACGGCCTTCCTCTTCGTTCCCTCCGAATCGATCTTCGCCGAAATCCACGAGCATTTCGAAGCGGTCGTCCAGAAGGCGCACCGCCAGCGGATCGTCATCGTCTCTCCGTCGCTTCTGCTTCTCTCGATCCAGGTCATCCAGGCGATCCTGAAAGATGCCCGCATGCGCGAGCAGGCCCACCTGATACAGGGCGAAGTCGTACGGCTGATGGAAGACCTCTCGCGTCTCGACGAGCGCGTACGCAAGCTCCAGGGCCATTTCGCCATGACCCAGAAGGATGTCGAGGACATCCTGATCTCCTCGGACAAGCTGACCCGTCGGGGCGCCAAGATCGAGGCGCTCGAGCTGCAGGCCGAGGCCGATCCGAGACAGGGCGAAAAGCCGGGCGACGGCAGCGGGCGCCCGGTGGACGGGCGCATGGGGCAATTAAAGCTGAGAGTGGTTGACGAGGACTGACGGCGTCGGGCACTCTCCGGCAAATGCGTGTCGCCCGAAACCGTGCAGCGGTTTTGGGATGACGACAGGCGAAAATCTAAAGAGCAAGCCGACGGGACGCCTCCACATGATCACTGTTTTTGGGTCCATCAACATGGACCTGATTGCCACCACCGCACGCCTTCCGAAGCCCGGCGAAACGGTTGCCGGAACGGACTTTTCCACTGCGGCGGGCGGCAAGGGCGCAAACCAGGCGCTCGCGGCGCGCCGCGCCGGCGCCTCGGTGCGCATGGCAGGTGCCGTCGGCTCCGACGCCTTTGCCGAGGGCGCGCTGGCGCTGCTCAAGGAGGCCGGCACCGATCTCGATCTGACGAAGACCGTCGGCGAGCCGACCGGAACGGCGCACATCATCGTCGGCGGCGACGGCGAAAACGTCATCGTCGTGGTCGCCAGCGCCAATGCACGCGTAAGCGGGGACGACGCCGCGAACGTGGTTGCGCAGATGTCGGCCGGCGACACGCTGATGCTGCAGCTCGAAATTCCCTCCGCCTCGGTGGAAAAGGCACTCTCCGAAGCAAAACGGCGGGGCATCCGATCGATCATCAACATCGCGCCGCTGACGCCGGATGCGGCGCGCCTCGGCCGCATGGCCGATATCGTCATTGCCAACGAGACCGAGTTCGAGCTGCTCGCCGGCAAAGCGGGCATCGCCGGCGCCGAGCGGGAAGAGGCTATGAACGGGCTTCACGCCGAGACCCGCCAGACCGTGATCGTAACCCTTGGTGCTGAGGGCGTGGTGGCGATTCACGAAGGCGAACTCCACCGCGCGAAAGGGCTCACGATCGAGCCCGTCGATACGGTCGGTGCCGGAGATACGTTCTGCGGCTATCTCGCCGCCGGCCTCGACGCCGGTCTCGCATTCTCCGAGGCGCTCCGCCGCGCCGCGATTGCGGGATCGCTCGCCTGCCTCAAGCCCGGCGCGCAGCCCTCGATACCGCTTGCCGCCGAGGTCGCCGCCCGGCTCTAGGGCACTTCCAGGAAAAGTGTGTAGCGGTTTTCCGTCCGGAAGTGCCTAGTTTCGGAGTCTTGGAGTATTTCAGTGTTTCCATGAAATATTGAAACGCTCTAGACGACGGAGAGATAAGCGTCCGCCAGCAACGCCGACGCGCAAATCCTGCCGCCTGAACCGGAATCAGCTTCGGCGTTGGCCGTATTTTAATCTTTGATCGTCTAATCAGGTCAGCGAGAAGGCCAACTCCGGTTCGGCCGCTCCTCCATGCCGGTCGGCATCTGGCGCTCCATGAGGGAGCTTCACCCACAGTTCCGAATATGTCGCGCCGCGGGCTCAATACCTGCGGACCTCTCAGTGCGTGAGGATTTCATGTTCAAGTTCCAAGCCAGATCGCTGGCGACAAAGTTGATCGCGGTGACGGGAGGCACGATCGCCCTCGTGCTGCTCGCGTCGAATTACGTGCTCATCTCCCAGACGCAGGACCGTGTGGAAACGCTGGTCTTCGACGGCGCGAAGACGGAAGCGCGGGCGATCGCGTCCGACATCGCGGGAAGCGTCGGCGAACTTGCCGCCGCCGCGCGGACCATGTCGGGCGTTCTGGGGCGCGGCCATGCCGGGCAGTCCACCGACCGCGCAGGCGCCATCAATCTCCTGAAGGCCAACCTGGAGCAGCATGGCTTTGCCTTCGGCAGCTGGTTCGCCGAAGAGCCCAAGGCCTATGACGGAAAGGACGTCATCGACAACACGGAACTTGGCGGCAATGCCGACGGTGCGTTCACGCCCTATTGGTCCAAGGACCGCAACGGAAATATCCAGCTCTCGACCTTCAAGGCCGATTATGCGGCCGAGTGGTACGGCCTCGCCGCGAAGAGCGGCAAGGGCGCCATCACCCAGCCATATCTCGCCGAGGGCACCGACGTCCCGACCACGATGACGTCGATCGCCTACCCCGTCATGTCGAACGGCAGGATGATCGGAGTCTCGGGTGTCGATATCTCGCTCGCCGCACTCGCCGACCGTCTCTCGGCGGTCAAGCCTTTCGGCTCCGGCCGGGTCTACCTTCTTTCGCAGAGCGGCAAGTGGCTCGCCGCACCTATCCCCGAGCTGCTGATGAAGGAATATGACGGCGAGGGCGCCGAATTGGTGAAGGATGCCCTTTCCACCGGCACGCCCCGCATGATCGAGAACCTGACTTACGACGGCAACGAACCTTTCGACCGGGTCGTCTATCCTTTCAGCCTGCCCGACGTGAACGCGCAGTGGCTGGTGCTGGTCGATGTTCCGCGCTCAGCCATCAATGCGCCGGTCCGCGATCAGACCTATATGATGATCGTCGGCGGCCTGGTGGTCCTCGGCGCGGTGCTCGCCGGCCTCTATTTCGCCGTTCGCCGCTTCGTCCAGAAGCCGCTTGCCGGCCTCGTGGGCGACGTCGAGACGCTCAGCAACGGAGAATATACCCGGCCGATTTCCGGTCAGGAACGCTCCGACGAGACAGGCGCCGTCGCCAGGTCGCTCGAGGGCTTCCGTCACCAGCTTGCCGACAACAGGCGGCTCGAAAGCGAGGCCCGCCACGAGAGAGAACAGGCCGAACTGGAACGCGGACGTTCGGAAAACGAACGCACCGAGGCCAGCGCGCTGCAGCGCGACATCGTCGCACGCCTTGGCAAGGCCCTGTCGCATCTCTCCGCCGGTGACCTCGCCTTCCGCCTTACCGGCGACTTCCCCGGCGAATACGCGCAGCTGAAGCGCGATTTCAACGCGACGATGGAGAGCCTCGAAGAGACGATCCGCACCGTCAACCACTCCGTCGTCAATATCGGCAGCGGCACCAGCGAGATCTCGGGCGCCGCCAACGACCTGTCGCATCGGACTGAACAGCAGGCAGCAAGCCTCGAGGAGACCGCGGCCGCCCTTGACGAACTGACCTCGCAGGTGAACGCCAGCGCCGAAAACGCCAAGGTCGCCGCGAAGTCCGTCGAGGTCGCAAGCAGCGACGCGGAACAGTCCGGCGAGGTGGTGCAGAAGGCGATCGCCGCCATGCAGGGTATCGAGCAGTCGTCGCATGAAGTCAGCCGGATCATCGGCGTCATCGATGAAATCGCCTTTCAGACCAACCTTCTGGCGCTCAATGCCGGGGTCGAAGCCGCCCGCGCCGGCGACGCCGGCAAGGGCTTCGCGGTCGTCGCACAGGAAGTCCGCGAACTCGCGCAGCGCTCCGCCAATGCCGCAAAGGAAATCAAGACGCTGATCAATACATCGGCGGGCCAGGTTCGCGAGGGCGTCGACCTCGTCGGCAAGGCCGGCGGCGCGCTCGAGAAGATCGCCGAGCAGGTGGTGCAGATCAACGGGCTCATCCGCCAGATCTCCAGCTCCGCCTCGGAACAGGCGGTCGGCCTCAAGGAGATCAATTCCGCCGTCAATCAGATGGACCAGGTGACACAGCAGAACGCCGCCATGGTGGAAGAGACGACTGCCGCCAGCATGGCGCTGAACGACGAGGCCCGCGCCCTCAGCGCGCTGGTCGCCCGTTTCCAGATCGCCCCGCAGGCTGCCCAGGCCCAAGCCTCGGCCGAAATGCTGCGCGGTACCGCCGAGCGGATGCGTGCGGCTGCTCCCGCGGAAAATCGTCCGGCACAGGCGCCGCGCAGCGCCGCCTACTCCAATTCGACTCAAAGAGTGCTTGCCAAGACATCCGGCGCCAATGCGCTCGCGCAGGACAATTGGGAAGAATTTTGACCTGAAACGTTCTGCTCCAGACATTGCCCCTCCCCAAACCTCTCCTCACAAGGGGGAGGGTGGGGAGGGGTGTCAGTGAGATGCGGGGGGTCTCTCAGATCCGCGCAAGGCGCTCGGCCAAAAGCTCGAAGAAGCCCTCGTCGTCGATGTGCCGCATGACCTTGGCGTTGTGCGCACGGCCGGTGACCTGCCACCAGTCGACCACGGTCATACCCGTGGTGAGCGGAGACGCCGTTTCGATCTCGACGTTGCAGTCCCGCCCTGTGAAGAGCTCCGGCCGCAAGATATAGGCGATGACGGTCGGATCGTGCAGCGGCCCGCCGTCGGTACCGTATTTCTCGATGTCGAAACGCTCGAAGAATTCCAGCATCTCAGCAAGGGCCACTGCCGCCGGACTGCCGATCGCACGGATTTTCTCCACGCGAGTCTTCCGTGTCAGAACGCGATGGGTGACGTCGAGGGGCATCATTACGATCGGGATGCCGGAGCGGAAGACGATCTCGGCTGCCTCCGGATCGACATAGATGTTGAATTCCGCCGCAGGCGTTATGTTGCCGCCCTCGAAGAAGCCGCCGCCCATCATCACGAGCTCGCGTACCGAAGGTGCGATTTCCGGAGCCTTCGTCAGGGCCAGCGCGATATTTGTCAGCGGTCCGAGCGTACAAAGCGTCACGGCACCCGGCGCCTCCGCGCGCAGCGTTTCGACGATGAAGTCGACGGCGTGCTGCTCTTGAAGCGGCATCGTCGGCTCGTCGAGCGCAGGGCCATCGAGCCCCGTCTTCCCGTGCACGTGCTCGGCCGTGACGAGCGGGCGTGCGACCGGCCGCTCGGCACCTGCGAAGATCTTGACGTCGGTCCTGTTGCAGAGCTCGCAGACGATGCGCGCGTTGCGGGCCGTCAGTGTCAGCGGGACATTGCCGGCAACCGCGGTGATGCCGAGGACCTCGATTTCCTCCGGGCTGCCGAGGGCCAGCATGATTGCCGCCGCGTCGTCCTGGCCCGGATCCGTGTCGATGATGATTTTTCTTGCGCTTGACACTTTTCATCTCCCTGCAGGACCGTCGCTCTCAGGTCAGAGACTATGATTTGCGCGGCCTGCCGAGGCAAGCCGCTTGCACTCATTGCACACAGCCACCATATTGCAGGCAGGATGCTGCTTGGCAGGTCCGACACATGGTCGCTTGAGCTGCAAGGGCTTGGATAATGAGCAGAATAACGCCTTTTACGAGCCCGCTTCTGGTGGGTTTCGACAGCATGGAAAAGACCCTTGAGCGCATCGCGAAGGGCAATGACGGCTATCCTCCCTACAATATAGAGCGAATTCGCGGCGATTCTGCCGCCGGCGCGCCGGAACGCCTGCGGATAACGCTCGCGGTCGCGGGCTTCTCGGAGGAAGACCTCGACGTGACGACCGAGGAAAACCAGCTCGTCATCCGTGGCCGTCAGATCGAAACCGGCGAAAGGGAATATCTGCATCGGGGCATCGCCGCCCGGCAGTTCCAGCGGACCTTCGTGCTGGCCGATGGAATGCAGGTTCTCGGCGCGGAATTGCGCAACGGCCTCCTTGCGGTGGACCTGGTGCGCCCCGAGCCCGCCCGTATGGTAAAGAAAATTAATATTTCGGTCCCAGAATAGGATAACCGGCGAGATTTTTTCCTGCGTCGGCGACCACGGAGCATGACCATGGGACTGAAAGCCATCAACACATCGCTGTCGAAGAACGACCTTGCGCATCTTGGCGCAGGCGAGGTCGGCTATATCCGCAAGATGCGTTCTGAGGAGGTCTCCCGTTGCTTTCCGGAAGCGCCCGAGATGGGACCTGGGATCGATCTATGGGCCCTGTTCGGCGCCGATGGAACGCCTATCCTGCTGACCGACAACCGCTCCAGCACCTTCTTCAAGGCGGCCGAAGACGACCTTCGCACGGTCAGTTTGCATTGAGCGGTTGACGCAAGCCATCGGAATTGAATTGGCCCCTCATCCGGCCTGCCGGCCACCTTCTCCCCGTAAACAGGGCGAAGGAGACTCGCGGCGGACCGTTCAAGTCCCCTCTCCACCTGCGAGAGGGGGGATTTTTAAGCCCGTCGAAACGTCAGATAAGCCGAACTGCGCCCCTCCCGGCGGGCCTTGGCTTCGTAGCGCGTGCTCGGCCATCCGGCAAAAGGCGTCAGCCAGTCGGCCGCTCTTTCCGCCGTCCATTCGAAAGCCGCGTGGTCGCGGCAGTGGATGAGCGTCCAGTTGATGTAGCTGTCGATATCAGAGGCAAAGCAGAAGAGGCCGCCCGGCTTCAGGATGCGGGCGAAGCGGTCGAGGTTGATCTGGGAGACGAAACGCCGCTTCCAGTGCTTTCGCTTCGGCCATGGATCGGGATAAAGCAGGTCGATCTGGTCGACGGATGCCGCCGGCAGCCAATCCAGCACCTGCGTCGCGTCGTCGTCGTAGAGGCGGATGTTCCTGATCGCCTTCGCCTCGATCTGCCCGAGCAGCTTCGCCATCGAATTGACGAAGGGTTCCACCCCGATGAAGCCGGTCGCCGGGTCTTCCGCGGCACGGTGGATCATGTGCTCTCCGCCGCCGAAGCCGATCTCCAGGCGGATTCTTTCGACGGGCTCGGGGAAAAGCGCTGTCAGATCGGCCGGAGCCGGCGCTTCGAGATCGAGCTTCAAAAGAGGCAGCAGGTGTTCGAGATGCGCCGCCTGGCGCTCCCGCAAGGGCTTGCCCTTGCGGCGGCCGAAGAAAGCTTCCGTTGCCCTGGCACCGCGCGTTTCGGTCATGTCGTTTTCCCATAGATGAAGCAGGCTGCGGGTGGAAGGCGCACACCGTTTTCCGCATCCGGTTCCGCATCCATGATTTCGGATCGAGCCGAGCCCGAAATCACAATGAACGAGGCGGACGCTCCTCTCCGGAGCGCCCGCCTGATTGTTGCCACGGCTGATAACAGGCCGCTGCGATATCTTCAATATGCGGCTTCTTTTGAAGCTGCCCCGCTTAGGCCGCGCGGCTCGCCGCTCTTCCGTTGACGGACGACGAATCGCTGTCGATCGCTTCTTTCAGAGGCTTGACCAGGTCGAGCTTTTCCCAGGAGAAGGAACCGTCGCGGCCCGCCTTGCGGCCGAAATGGCCGTAGGCAGAGGTCTTGGCATAGATCGGCCGGTTGAGGTCCAGATGGCGGCGGATGCCGGTCGGCGACAGGTCCATCGTCTTGCGGATGGCGCTCTCCACCTGATCTTCCGAGACTTTTCCCGTGCCGTGCAGATCGACATAGATCGACAGCGGCTGGGCTACGCCGATCGCGTAGGAAAGCTGGATGGTGCAGCGTTCGGCAAGGCCCGCCGCTACGACGTTCTTGGCAAGGTAGCGGGCCGCATAGGCGGCCGAGCGGTCGACCTTGGTCGTGTCCTTGCCGGAGAAGGCACCGCCGCCATGCGGAGCTGCGCCGCCATAGGTGTCGACGATGATCTTGCGGCCGGTAAGGCCCGCATCGCCGTCCGGTCCGCCGATGACGAACTTGCCGGTAGGATTGATGTACCAGGTGCAGTCGTCGGCGATCTTCAGGTCCCCGAGCGCCTCACGGATATAGGGTTCGACCACGGAGCGAACCTTGGTGGAATCCCAGCTCTCGTCGAGGTGCTGGGTGGACAGAACGATCGAGGTGGCCTCGGCCGGCTTGCCGTCGACGTACCGCACGGTCACCTGGCTCTTGGCGTCCGGACCGAGCTTGGCGACTTCGCCTTCCCCCTTCTTGCGGGCCGCAGCGAGCAGATTGAGGATGCGGTGCGAATAGTAGATCGGCGCCGGCATGAGCTCGGCGGTCTCGCGGCAGGCATAGCCGAACATGATGCCCTGGTCGCCCGCGCCTTCTTCGCCCTGCTTGTCGGCGGCATTGTCCACGCCCTGCGCGATGTGCGCGGACTGGAAGTGCAGAAGAACGTCGATCTTCGCAGTCTTCCAATGGAAGCCGTCCTGCTCATAGCCTATGTCGCGGATCGCCTTGCGGGCCGCCGACTTGAACTTCGAGGGGTTGATGACGTCGTTGCCGTTCTTGTCTTTCTTGAGAAGGCTCGGCGGCAGCCGGACCTCTCCGGCGATGACCACACGATTGGTCGTTGCCAGCGTTTCACAGGCGATGCGCACAGTCCACGGATCGACGCCGGTCTTTGCGGCTTCGCGGTAGACCAGATCCACGATTTCGTCGGAGATTCGGTCACACACTTTGTCCGGATGACCTTCGGCTACGGATTCACTTGTGAACAGGTAGTTTGCGCGCATGCGGGAAGTCCCCTCAATGAAAGAAGCGGTCCAAACGTTTAGTGGTTTTGCCGGTGAAAAACAAGCACACAACGACATAAATATATCTTTATATCGGCATCGCAGCGACGTTCCGCTTTCCGGAAAATGCGCGTTTTGTGGAAAATCTTCGCGCTCGGGCGGGAGCCGTGACGCGCTCAGCCCGGAATCCCATCCGGAGCGACCCGCCTCTTGTCGCATGCAGCGTCGAAGCGCTGCCGCCTTCGTCGTTTATCGGTAGGGTTGGAGCTCGCGCAGTACCCAATAGACGAAAAAAGCGGCTTGATGCCGCTTCTTTCGTGCCGGACGACTTGCCGCCTATTCGCTCTCCGCCTCGGCGGCCAGTGCTTTCACGAGGTCTACCAGCTTGCGCCGAACCTTCGGGTCGGAAATCTTCACGAAGGCACGGTTGAGCTGCAGCCCTTCCGAGGAAGACAGGAAATCGACGACGTAGTTGGAGCTCGACGCCTCGGCCATCCCCGGCCCGGTGCCGCCGCCATCGCCCGGAGCATCCTCGAAGAAGAACGACACCGGCACGTTGAGTATCTGCGAAATGTTCTGCAGCCGGCTCGCGCCGACGCGGTTCGTGCCTTTTTCGTACTTCTGGATCTGCTGGAAGGTAATCCCCAGACTCTCGCCGAGCTTCTCCTGGCTCATGCCAAGCATCGTCCGACGAAGGCGAATCCTGCTACCGACATGAATGTCGATCGGGTTCGGTTTCTTCTTGTTCTCGATCATATTCGCCTTCCTAAACACCCTGTTTTCGTTACCAGCAACCCCGCATTGCAAAAACCTGCGCTGCGGCAACCCTGTCACGCTTCGGCGGCAGGCAAAGGTTGATGGCGAAATCCACTATGCAATTTTAGGGGTTTTACGTCAATTCTTCCTAATATTAAAACCTAAGCGCGATATTGCTGCAACCAGAAATAGAATCCCCGTCGTCAGCCAAAAAATCTGGCTGCGCGTTGCGATATTTGTGAGCGTAGGCAGTTTTCCCGGCAGAATTGTGTCTATAACCCCCCTGTAATTGTAGCCCAATACTACCACTAAAACACCACGTGCATCAACAACTGCTGAAATACCAGTATTCGCCGCACGGATCATCGGAGTTCCGGCCTCGACCGCGCGAAGCTGCGCCTGATGGAAATGCTGGCGTGGCCCGGGGGTGTCGCCGAACCAGGCGTCATTGGTGATGTTGAGGAGCGCGTCTGCGAGACGGGCATTGCCGTCCACCTCGTCGGCGAAGATCGCCTCGTAACAGATCATCGGATAGATCCTTCGGCCGCCCGGCAAGGTCAGCACCGGGCGGGTGCTGGCCGCCGAGAAGCCGCCCGGCATCGAAGCCGCGACGGAACTCAGGCCCCAGGAGGTCAGCAGATCCTCGAACGGGAGGTATTCACCGAAAGGCACCAGATGCACCTTGTCCGCCGCACCGACGATCTGCCCTCGATCGTCGATGACATAAACCGAATTGTAATAGCGCGGCGGCAGTCCGGCACCGGCATCCTCGACCCTGACGGCGCCGGCGACGAGAACTTGCCCGTCCTGGAGAACATCGGCGATCCGCGCCAGGGCGTCGGGATTGTCGGTGAGGATGAAAGGGATCGACGTTTCCGGCCAGACGACGATGTCCGGCCGTTTGGCGCCATCCTGGACCGGGGCGGCCGTCAGCGAGAGATGGTCCTCGAAGATCGACGCGCGCTCGCGGTCGTCGAGCTTCTTGGCCTGGTCGATCACCGGTTGGACAACTCGGACGGTCATCTCCGGCTGGAGCGGCGCCGGTGCCGGCTGGGCGAGCCGGTAAAAGCCGAAAGCGACATGCGCCGTGAAGAGCGCTGCGGCGATGGCGAGACCGGCGCGCGCGCCCTTGCCCGTCCAGATCAGAGCCGGCGCGGCGAAGACGAAAACGGCCAGCATGTTGATCGTCGAAAGATTGACGACGCTGGCCGACTGCATCATCAACGGCATCGGCATGGCCGCATAGCCGATGGCATTCCAAGGGAAGCCGGTAAAGAGAAAACCGCGCAGCCATTCGGCGATGCCGAAGCCGAGCGCAAGGGCGGCGATCCGGCCCCAGCCATCCGACCAGAGGCTGCGGGCAATGACGACCGCCAGCGCGTAAAAGAGCCCGAGAACGGCCGGGAGGCCGACGACGGTGAGCGGCAGCGCCCAGGCGAACGCGTCCGCCTCGACCAGAAGCGCATTACCCAGCCACCAGAGACCACCCAGGAAATAACCGAAACCGAAGGACCAGCCGATCGCAGCGGGCGGCATCAGCCGCCGCAGCACGCCGTCGCCGGGATCGGGCGCCACCCCGTCGATCAGCCAGACGAGGACGGGAAAGGAGACGAAAGCCGCCGCGAAAATGCCGAAAGGCGGCTGGGCAAGCACCGCCAGGAGGCCGGCGAGAAAGCCGACGAATGTCCGGGAAACCCCCGAGAGAAGTATGATTCTGCCTGCCAGTCTTTCCATTGAACCTCCAGTCGGCGCCGGACGTGGGGGAGACCTTGCGCGGGACCCTGTCCTCGAGGATTCAAGGACACACGCAGCACGACCGAATCAATCGGCGGCAGTCTTCCAAAAAAGTGGCTGCTTGTCCCGTCTCCTGGCGACGCCGAGCCGGCCCTATTCGAACGAGGACGGGGGCTGGGCACCCGCCCCTGTGGCGCCGGGCGTGGTAAACGCATCGGGCAACGGCTCCTTCTCAACCTTCGGCAGGCGGCGGCGTGACGGCGGACGCTTGCGCATGATCCTGACGCGTTTGACGCGACGCGGATCGGCATCGAGAATCTGGAATTCGAAACCGGGAATCGCCTGCACCACTTCGCCGCGGACAGGAATCCGGCCGAGCGATGCGAAGACGAGTCCGCCCAGCGTGTCGACATCCTCGAGTTGCTCGCGTACGTCGAAGTCCGGCCCGACCGCCTCGGCGATCTCCTCGAGCTCCACCCGGGCGTCGGCGATGAAGACGTCGTCCGAGCTGCGCGCGAACATCACTTCCTCGTCGTCATGCTCGTCCTCGATGTCGCCGACCACCATCTCGACGATGTCTTCGAGCGATACGAGACCGTCCGTTCCGCCGTATTCATCGATGACGAGTGCCATCTGGATGCGCGCAGCCTGCATGCGCTGCATGAGATCCGAGGCGAGCATCGACGGCGGCACGAACAGGAGCTGCCGGACGATCCCCGCCTCCTCCACCGTCTTGTCGAGATCGACGCGGGAAAGATCGAAGCCTGCCTTCTGCTGCCGGGGCGCCCTTTCGGGCTTGTCGCCATTCGTCGTCGTCGCCCCCTGAGCTTTGCCGTTGCGGCGGCGGTTGCGCGCCTGCTTGGTCACATAGGCAAGAAGGTCACGGATGTGCACCATGCCGCGAGGGTCGTCGAGCCCCTCGCTGTAGACCGGCATGCGCGAGCGTCCCGACTCCTCGAAGAGCACCATGAGCTCGCCGATGGTGATATTCTGGTCTACCGCTTCGATGTCGGCTCGCGGAACCATCACGTCCTCGACCCGAACCTCGCGGAAGCGGAGGATGTTGTTGAGCATCGCCCGCTCTTCGGGCGAGAAAGCCGCATTGCCGTCGGCGTCCGTCATGAGCGCGTCGGCAAGATCCTCGCGCAGGCTCGACGGGCTCACACCGCGTAACAGACGCGCGGCACGGCTCCAAAATGATGATGTGGATTTGCTGCCCTCGAATCGGGCGGCGGTACTACTACCGGCCTCGGTGTCGCCGGAGGCTTCCGCCTCCTCGGTCGCGACAGCGGCCGGCTGTGTCTTGAAGTCGCTCATCGTTCCAAACTGTTAATGCGGGGGTTGGTCCCCGTAGGGATCAGATAGGCCAAGACGCGCCAAAATGCGAGTCTCCAACCCCTCCATTCTCTCCGCTTCGTCGTCTTCGATATGATCATACCCGAAAAGATGCAGGAATCCATGCACGAGAAGATGCGTCAAATGCGCGTCGAAGGGCTTATCGAGCTCCGCCGCCTCCCGCCTGAGCGTCTCATGGGCGACCACGATGTCGCCGAGCATAGGCCCGGGCATCCTGCCCGGCGTCACCGGAAAGGCGGGAAAGGACAGAACATTCGTCGCCTTGTCCTGGCCTCGCCACTCCGCGTTGATCGCCCTGATCGACTGGTCGTCGGTGAAGACCAGCGACAGTTCCGCCGCCTGTGCCGGCAGCGGCTGCTTCTCCTCACGCGCGAGAAAATCGGCCGCAGCCTCGAGAACACGCTCGCAAAAGGACTGAAGCTCGCCTTCGGGCGGCCAGTCTCCCGCCTCGACGCTGATCTGAATGTCCAATGCCGTCATGATAAACGCGGCCGCCTCAGCGATCGCTCTGCTCGCTCTCGTCGTGAACCGCCGTCTGGCTGTCATAGGCCCTGACGATCCGCGCCACCAGAGGATGACGGACGACGTCGGCGTCCTTGAAGCGGATCACCGAGACGCCCTCCACGCCCTTGAGTATCTGCAACGCCTCCACCAGCCCGGATTTCACGCCGCGCGGCAGGTCGACCTGACTCGGATCGCCCGTGACGATCATCCGGCCGTTCTCGCCGAGACGGGTCAGGAACATCTTCATCTGCATCGACGTCGTGTTCTGCGCCTCGTCGAGGATCACGGCGGCGTTGGCAAGCGTTCGCCCGCGCATGAAGGCGAGCGGCGCGATCTCGATGACGCCGGCGGTGATTGCCCGCTCGACCTTGTCGCCCGGCATCATGTCGTACAGCGCGTCATAGAGCGGACGCAGATAGGGATCGACCTTCTCCTTCATGTCGCCCGGCAGGAAGCCGAGACGCTCGCCCGCTTCGACAGCCGGACGCGAGAGGATGATCCGGTCGACAGCGCCACGCTCCAGGAGCTGGGCGGCATGGGCGACGGCGAGATAGGTCTTGCCCGTGCCGGCAGGACCGACGCCGAAGACGAGTTCGGCCCGCTCCATGGCGCGGATATAGGAATCCTGCATCGGCGTGCGCGCAGCGATTGTCTTCTTGCGCGTCGAAATCTGCGCCATTGTCAATTTGGCTTTGCGCTCCATCGTCGGCAACTGTAGCTGATCGTCGGCGGCGACCGCCATGCGGATCGCACCTTCGACATCGGATGTATCGATCGAAGCGCCACTCTGCAGCCTTCCGTAGAGATAGTCGAGGGCACGGCGCGCCTGATTGGTTGCGACGACGTCACCGGAGATGGCGACCGAGTTGCCCCGAGGCCGGGCCTCGATGCGCAATCGCTCTTCCAGCAATTTCAGATTCTGGTCGAACTGACCGAAGAGCTCGCTCGCGAAGCGGTTGTTCTCGAAGGTGAGCACGAAGTGATTGGCGTCCGTCGCGGATGTCTTCGACTGGCGAGATGAGGAAGAAATCAGTTCGTGTCCGTTCAAGCGGTCAGCTCCTCGCGTCCGATTCCCCGATCATCTCGGCAAACAGGCTGTTCGGCCCGGCCTTGGTGATTCGCACTCTGATAATGTCACCGATTTGCGATGCTTTTGCATCAACATTCACGGGCTGCAGCCACGGCGACCGGCCGACGAGCTGCCCCGGCATGCGGCCCGGCTTCTCCAGGAGCAGGTCGATCTCCCGACCCACACAGGCCTCGGCGAAACCGCGCTGCTGCTTTACGAGCAAAGCCTGCAATATTTCCAAGCGCTTGGCCTTCACGTCCTCGGGAACCTGTTCCTTGAGCTCGGCGCCCGGCGTGCCGGGACGCGTCGAATACTTAAACGAGAAAGCCTGTGCATAGTTCACTTCTTCCACAAGGCGAAGGGTATCCTCGAAGTCCTGATCGGTCTCGCCGGGGAAGCCGACGATGAAATCGCCCGAAAGCGCAAGGTCGGGCTGCGCCGCACGAATGCGCTCGACGAGCGCCAGATATTCGGCTGCCGTGTGGCGCCGGTTCATCGCCTTCAGGATACGGTCGGAGCCCGACTGGACCGGCAGGTGCAGATAGGGCATCAGCTTCGCCATCGACCGGTGCGCCTCTATGAGGCTGTCGTCCATGTCGCGCGGATGGCTGGTGGTATAGCGCAGGCGCGCAAGGCCGTCGATTTCGCCGAGGCGTCGCAGGAGGTCGCCAAGGCTCCATTCGCGCCCATGCGGACCCTCGCCGTGCCAGGCGTTGACATTCTGTCCGAGCAGGGTGATTTCGCGCACGCCGCCTTCGACGAGCTTCTCCGCCTCCGCCACGATCTGTGCCACCGGGCGCGAGACTTCCGAGCCGCGCGTGTAGGGTACCACGCAGAAAGTGCAGAACTTGTCGCAGCCTTCCTGGACGGTCAGGAAAGCCGTGACGCCCCGCGCACGGGTCTTGGCTTTATCGGGCGCCGGCAGATGGACGAACTTGTCCTCGATGGCATATTCCGTTTCCACGATACGCTGGCCGGCGCGAGCCCGCTTCAGCGCGTCGGGAAGGCGATGATAGGTCTGAGGACCTATGACGAGATCGACCGCCGGGACGCGGCGGAGAATCTCGTCGCCCTCCGCCTGGGCCACGCAGCCGGCGACGCCGATCAGCATCTCGCGGCCCTCGCGCGCCTTGGCCTTTTTCAGTTCGCGCAGGCGACCGAGCTCGGAATAGACCTTCTCCGCAGCCTTTTCGCGGATATGACAGGTGTTGAGCAGGACGAAATCGGCGTCTTCCAGGACATCGGTCGCAACATAGCCGTCGCGCGAGAGCGCATCCGACATGCGGTCGGAGTCATAGACGTTCATCTGACAGCCATAGGTCTTGACGAAGACCTTGCGCGCCGGAACGTTCAGGTCGCCCGCCTCGGGCGACGTCGACAGAAGAGCGGTTTCCTGGGTCATGCGGGTTCTTTAGTGCATAGCGCCCCAAAGTTGAAGCATTTTCGGGCCGTCACGGCGCGAGCCGCGACCTTTGCGCGTCTGACGGGATGTCCGGCGCTGCAGAGCACGCGGGGGCCGGCTCGCCCTTCGCGGCGGATCGGGAGCGCCCTCGCAGCCGATCCGACAGCATCTTGCGGATCCGCTGACCGATGAGGCGGCTTACTTCCTTGCGGTTCGCGTGCCGGTCATAGTCCACCGCCTCGCCGAAATCGACATCGACCTCCAGGGCTCCCTCTCTGAGCACCCCGAGAAGGTGCGGCACCAGGCCGATGTCCCCCGGCCATGCGGCGATCGGCCGATGATAGCGCCCCATCGGCATGCCGTGGATGCCGGTGTAGGAAATCGCCAGCGGCTGGACGTGGACCACGCCGGTCGGCGACTGCGGGACCGCCGAAGCGGCCGCGCCGAACAGCGAGGTCTTGATGTCGAGCAGCCGGTTGCCGTCGGAGGTCGTTCCTTCCGGGAAGAGCACGACGATTTCCCCATCGGCGAGCCGCCGCCCGATGTCATTGACCTGGTGACCGGTGGTGCGCTTCTGCTCGCGTTCCACGAAAACCGATGCCTGAAGGCGGGCGAGAAGCCCGAATATCGGCCAGCTCTTGACGTCCGACTTGGCAACGAAAACGACGTCCGCCACCGAGGAAAGCACCAGGATATCCTTCCAGGAGACGTGATTGGCGCTCAGGAGCAAGGGACGCCGGCGGTCGAGCTCGCCATGGACGCGGACGCGCAGGCCGAGCAGCAGACAGGCGACGCGATGCCAGTGACGCGGCAGCCAGCGCCGCGGTTTCAGATCGAGCCAGAGGCAAAGAATCTGGACCGGCATCAGCACCAGCGAGACCATGACGAGCAGCATGCCGCAAAGAGCGACCCGCACCCAATTGATCATCCGCGGGCACCTTCCAAACTGCGCTTCACCGTTTGCGTGAAACAGTGAACGTGATCTATTCCAATAGGTTGAGACGCGGGATGCGGGCGGAAAACCGCCCGCACTTTCCTCATCCCGCTCTAGCGAAGATCGAGCCGCATGACAAGCGCCGCGCTGCGCTCGCCGGGCCGCGCCTGATAATAGGCCTTGCGCTCGCCGACCTTGCGGAAGCCGAGCTTTCCGTAGAGGCCGATTGCGGCCTGGTTCGTCTCGTCGACTTCCAGGAACAGTGCCTCGGCCCCTTTGACGGCGGCCTCCCGCATGGCCGCCTGCATGAGGCGCCAGCCGAGACCGGAGCGCGCGTAGCGGGCGTCGACCCCGATCGTCAGTATCTCGGCTTCGCCCGCGACCGCCCGCGACAGGACGAAGCCGCCGAAGGCCGGCCGGAACATGCCGTTGGCATTGGTCTGGCGCGCGACGAATCCGAATACCGTCTCCTGACTCAGGAGCCCATGGATTTCGCCGTCGCTCCAGGCGGCGGCGAAGCGCTGGCGATGCAGCGCGGCCGCGGCGCCGAGATCGGCCTCTTCAAGCGCGAAAATGTCGAATTCGGTGCGGCGGGTGAAGTAGTCGGTAAGGCTCATCGGGGGCGTTTCTTGGACGTTCTGGAGAATATACGGGCGAATGGCGTCTTCCGGTCAGGCGCGGGTCACGGCGAATCCGGCCTGGGGCTTGGCGTCCGGTCCGCGCAGATAAAGCGGCTTAGGACGCGCTGAAGCCGGATCGGCCGCAGCCCCCAGCCGGGCGAGGGCCACCATGTCGATCTCGTCCGGCTTGCCGCCCGCCGCGCCGGTGACGACAAGGGCACCGGAGCCGCAGGCGATGCCGGCGAAACCGGAAAAGCGCAGGCGCGCTTCCTCGGCGGGCAGGATTTCCGCCTCCCCCTGCGGCCGTCCCGAAGCATCGAAGGCCTGGAGGTAAACCTCGTCCCGTTTGGCGTCGAGGACGACGAGCACCGGCTGGCCAGCCTGTTTCAGCCTCGCGCTTTCGGCGACGACGTGAAGCGTGGTGATCCCGACCGCGGGCTTTCCGAGCGCCAGCGCGAGGCCGCGCGCAGCGGCAACGCCGACACGGATCCCGGTGAACGATCCTGGACCTATCGTCACGGCAATCCGATCGATCTCGCCGAGTTCCCGGCCCGAGGCGCTCAAGGCCTCATCCACGAATTCCATGAGGCGCTCCGCGTGGCCACGTCCGATATCCGCGCCCGCGCATGCCAGAAGTTCTCCGGCGCCGCCGTCGTAGACGGCAGCGAAACAACCGGACCCGGATGTATCAATGGCAAGAACTAGCATTTCAGCCGCGGTCTCCTCCCCTGCGCCTGCGAGCGGTGCGGCTGCGAGGGTGCGCAGCCGCAGTTACCGCATGTCCAAGTCGCTGCGGCCCTTCGGAATCACACTTGCGATTCTATCCCAAAAACCACACCGGGATAAGGAATATGGAAAGACGATGTAAGGAAAATGAAGCCAAACAGTAAGCAAACGATGCGCGGGCCTGCATGCAGGTTCCCGCGCCCCGATCCACTTCGGATCAGACGGATTCGACCGCTTCGACTTCCGGTACGAAGTGGCGCAACAGGTTCTGCACGCCGTGCCTC
This sequence comes from Ensifer meliloti, assembly GCF_030064585.1. Classification (NCBI taxonomy): domain Bacteria; kingdom Pseudomonadati; phylum Pseudomonadota; class Alphaproteobacteria; order Hyphomicrobiales; family Rhizobiaceae; genus Ensifer; species Ensifer meliloti. The sequence continues at coordinate 2,738,888 of NZ_CP120365.1, read as the reverse complement.
AAGGTCGCTGTCGAGGAGGGGCAGCCGGAGCATGCGCCTTTCATGTTCAGGAACACCGTTCCGTCCTTGAAGCCGCGGAAGGTGATGTCGCCGCCGTCCTGGGCAACGGCGGGCCGAACCCGCGTCTCGAGCAGTTCCTTGATCGTGGCGACGATCGCCTCGTCGCCCTCGTCGAAGAACTCGTCCTCTTCATCCGTCTGCTCGGCACGGCCGGCGCCCGACATGATCGGCTGCCCCGACATGAAATGCTCCATGATCGAGCCGAGAATCGCGGGCTTCAGGTGCTGCCACTCCTGCGCTTCCTTGCTCACGGTGATGAAGTCATAGCCGAAATAGACACCGGTAACGCCGGGGATCGAAAAGAGCCGAGCCGCAAGGGGCGATCCCGCAAGGGCCTCTTCTTCGCTCCGGAATTCGGCGGTGCCGTTCTCCATCACCACCTTGCCCGGCAGGAACTTCAAAGTGGCGGGATTCGGTGTGGCTTCGGTCTGGATGAACATGTCTCACTCCATTCTGCCGGGAGCGCTCCTCGACCGGCCTTTTTAGAATTGTTCCAAAATATAGGAGCCTCAAGCGGAGCCCGCAAGGCGTAATAGCGTGATTCAAAGTGCTACAACGACCTTTGCGCGTCCGATATGACGCGCGGGCTCTGTGGAGGTCAGGTCAACGCGTCGATTTCCTCATCCGTCAGCAGGTCGGGAATGACCGTGACAGGTATCGGAAAGGCCGCGGCTTTCCCGGCAATGGACGAAACGAGCGGGCCCGGGCCTTCCTTCGCCGATCCGGCCGCCAGCACCAGGATCGCGATGTCACGGTCCTCCTCGATGGCGGCGTGAATCTGTTCCGTGGCGATGCCCTCGCGAATGACGATTTCCGGCTCGATGCCGATCCGTTCGCGTACCGTCTGCGCGATCTTGGCCAGCGTCGCCTCGGCCTCATCCCGCGCTTCGGCACGCATGATCTCCTCGACGCCCAGCCATTGCTGGAAGTCGCCGTCGGCGATCACGTAGAGCAGCACGAGACCGCCATTGGAGTTCTTCGCGCGCATGCCGGCATAATGCACCGCGCGGCCGCATTCGGGCGTATCATCGATCACCGCCATGAATTTGCGGCGATGGCCTTCCATTCGTGAGAGTCGGGTTGAAACCATGCGCTGAACATTACAACGCCGCGCGGCGCCCGCAAGGTCTCATTTTCGTGAACTACTGCAAAAAGCCGATGATTTCGCGGACCTCGCGCATGGTCGTCTCGGCGCGTTCCCGGGCGCGCTCCCCGCCCTTGCGCAGGATAGCGTCGATATGCGCGGTATCGCCCATCAACCGGCGCATCTCGCCCGTGATCGGCGAAAGTACGCTGACGGCAAGGTCGGCCAGAGCTGGCTTGAAGGTCGAGAATTGCTGGCCGCCGAATTCGGCAAGCACCTCTTCTTTCGACCTGTCGGCGAGCGCTGCGTAAATGCCGACGAGATTTTCGGCCTCCGGCCGATCCTTAAGACCGTCCGCTTCGCTCGGAAGCGCGTCCGGATCGGTCTTGGCCTTGCGGATCTTCTTCAGGATCGTGTCGGCATCGTCCATCAGATTGATGCGCGACAGATCGGATGGATCCGACTTCGACATCTTCTTGGTGCCGTCGCGCAGCGACATGACGCGCGGCGCCGGGCCGCCGATCAGGGGTTCGACCGGCGGGAAATAGGCATGGATCGGCTCTTCGCCGACCACGATGTCGACGCCGTAACCACCGCGGCGGATATGCTCCATGAAGTCGATGTTGAATTTCTGGGCGATGTCGCGGGTGAGCTCCAGATGCTGTTTCTGGTCGTCGCCGACCGGCACGTGGGTGGCGCGATAAACGAGGATGTCGGCCGCCATCAGGCTCGGATAGGCGAGCAGGCCGAGCGAAGCGTTTTCACGGTCCTTGCCGGCCTTGTCCTTGAACTGGGTCATCCGGTTCATCCAGCCGATGCGGGCGACGCAGTTGAATATCCAGGCGAGCTCGGCATGCTGCGGCACGGCCGACTGGTTGAAGACGATGTGCTTTTCGGGGTCGATGCCCGAGGCGATGAAAGCGGCCGCGATCGAGCGGATCTGGCCCGGCAGGTCGTCATGCACGAGCTGCGCCGTGATCGAGTGCAGGTCGACGACGCAATAGATGCAATCGTTGTTTTCCTGAAGGGCGACAAATTTGCGGATCGCGCCGAGATAATTGCCGAGATGCAGGTTGCCGGTCGGCTGAACACCGGAAAATACGAGCGGCTTGAATTCGTTCATGTCGTCCCCAATCGGGCTTGTGGAGGGCCCGGCTCCAGTTGATATCCGCCGCGCTTATGCACGGCGGGCCGGGCGCAATCAAGAGGCATGGTCACGCGGGCTGGAGGAGATCCCACCTATTGCCGAAGGGATCGACGAAGACGGCAACGGTTCCGTAGACCTCATGGCGGGGCGCCTCGAGGAACGTGACGCCTGCGGAAAGCATGGCGGCGTGATCGCGGCCGAAGTCGTCGGTAAAGAGAAAGAAGCCGACCCGCCCGCCGGCCTGATTGCCGATTGCGGCGCGCTGCCTTTCGCCCTCGGCCCGGGCGAGCAGGAGAGCGGTCTCCGCCGCACCTTTCGGCCGCACGACGACCCAGCGCTTGCCGCCGCCGAGGTCGCTATCATCGAGGAGGTCGAAGCCGAGCTTGCCGCAGTAAAAGGCGATGCCCTCGTCGTAGCCGGGCACGACGATGGCGACACGGGCAATCGACTGTCTCATTGCCGATCCGCCCCTTCGCTCGCCCGCTCGACGGACGAGGCCGATGCCCCCCGTTTGACGCTGCGGCGGATCATCGAGAGGCTCGCGCCGCCGATCCCGAACGCGACCGCGAAATAGATCGCCATCGCGGCGGCGATCAGGCCGCAGAGGGTGAGGGCGCGGGTCGCAAGCGGTGCGGCGGAAGATAGCGGGAAGGCGAGCCAATCCACGGCAACGTATAAGGCGGCCGCCATGACCGCAGCGGCGATCACCAGCCGGGGAATCCTCGTCAGCAAGGGGATATCGCGCCCCCAGTGCCCGCGCCAGACGAGCGTCGCGAAAAGAAGCAAGGCGTTCACCCAGCCGGCGACGATTTCGGCCGTCGCGATGCCGCTTGCGGCAAGCGACGGAAAAAGCGTCAGCGCCAGGGAGACGTTCACTGCCACGGAAATCCCGGCGAAGATCATCGGCGTGCGGGTGTCCTCGCGGGCGAAGAAACCGGGAATGAAAGCCTTGATCAGCACGAAAGCCGGCAGGCCGAGGCCGTAGATCGCCAGGATATGCCCGACGACGACGGTGGATTCCGGCGAGAACTGGCCGCGCTCGAAGAGGAGCCGGACGATCGGCTCCGACATGACGAGCAGCGCCGCGGCGGCGGGGAGCGTGAGGAACAGCGTGAATTCGACGGAACGGTTCTGCAGGTTCGCAGCCTCGTTGAGGTTGCCGCCGCGCAGAGCGCGTGCAAGCTCGGGCAGGAGCACGGTCGCAACGGCAATGCCGACGACGCCGAGCGGCAGCTGATAGATGCGGTCGGCATAGACGAGCGACGAGACGGCGCCTTCCTTTGCAGAAGCGATATTGGTGTTGATCAGGAGGTTGATCTGGGTGATGCCGCCGGTGATCGCCGCGGGAAGTGCCAGCACCAGCAGGCGCTTGACGTTCGGCGTCAGCCGGGGCCGGCGAAAGCCGATCCGGATCCCGGCATTGCGCACCGCGACCCAGACGATCGCCAGTTGCACGAGGCCCGCGGCCAGCACCCCCCAGGAGAGGTCGTAGCCCACCGCGACCGCATCCTGGCCGCTGTACCAGGCGTAGGCCAGCACGGCGATCAGGATGAAGTTCAGGAAGACCGGCGCGATGGCTGCGGCGAAATAGCGGTGCAGCGAATTGAGCATGCCCGCCATCATCGCCGCCAGCGACATGCAGGCGAGATAGGGAAACATGATCGTCGCGAAGGTGACGGTGCTTGTGAATTTCGCGGGATCGTCGGCAAATCCGGGAGCGATCAATTGCCCGACGATGAAAGGCATCGACAGTTCCATGGCGATCGTCAGCAGAAGAAGAAAGGTGAAGAGGACGCCGAAGACCTCCTCGGAAAAGCGCCGGGCGCCGTCCATGCCGTGCGCCTCGATCTCCTTGGCGAAAAGCGGCACGAAGGCCGAATTGAACGCCCCTTCGGCAAAAAGCCTGCGGAAGGTGTTCGGCAGCCGGAAGGCGGTGTTGAAGGCATCGGCGACCGGGCCGGTGCCGAGTGCGGCCGCCATGAAGGTTTCCCGGATGAAGCCGAAGAGCCGGCTTCCGAGCGTTGCGCCGCCGACGGTAGCGAATTTCTTGACCAGACTCATGTTTCGGCTTTTGTCGTTTTGGAACCGTGGGGTACACGGGACACAGGGGTCGGCGCAATGATGCCGGAGGGCATGCGCTCGCGCGCTTCGTCCACCTCGCCCGCCAGCACCGCCTTGAGGCGCGCTGCGATGTTCATCTGCCGGTTCTCGCTGGTGATCTTCGAGCCGACCAGGTCGGTGACGTAGAAGGTGTCGATCACCTTTTCGCCGAAGGTGGTGATGTGGGCCGACGCGATGTCGAGCGACAGGTCTGACAGCACGGCGGTCACTTCGGAAAGCAGACCGGTCCGGTCGAGGCCCTCAACCTCGATGACCGTGAACTTGTTCGACAGCGTATTGCTGATCGTCACCTCCGGCGTCACGGTGAAGGCCCTGCTGCGCTTCTTCACACGCGTCCGGCTGGCGATCACCTCGGGCAGCCTCTTGCGGCCGGAGAGGACGTCCTCGATCAGCTTGCCGATACTCGCCGCCCGGCGCGTTTCGTCCTCGGCGACCGAGAATTCGCGGTTGACGAGAATGGTATCGAGCGCCCGGCCGTCCGACGTCGTGTGGATCTGCGCGCCGACGATGTTGGCGCCCGCTGCGGCGCAAGCGCCGGCGATGACGGTCAGCAGGCGCGGATGGTCCGGCGACAGCACCGTGATTTCGGTGATGGCGTGGAAATCATGGGTGCGAACCATGGTCGCGAGCGTCCTGCCCGCGCGGTCGGCTTCGCGGATGAAGCCTGCATGGCGCACCTGCTCCTCGAGCGCCACGGTCAGGAGATAGGGCTGGTAATGCAGCCGCACATAGGCCTGGCGCTCCTTCTTGGGCCAGTCGGCGAGCGCCTCCTCCAGCATGTGGGCGGCGTGCTTCGCCCGCTCCTTGCGCGACAGTTCCGAAAAACCTCCCGAGAGCAGAAGCTCGGTCTCGTAGTAGAGCGTGCGCAGGAGCTGGCCCTTCCAGCCGTTCCAGACGCCGGGCCCGACGGCGCGGATGTCGCAGACGGTGAGGATGAGCAGCATCTTCAGCCGTTCGAGGGATTGGACCCGTTCGGCGAAATCGACGATGGTCTTGCGGTCGTTAAGGTCGCGGGTCTGCGCGACCATCGACATGGTCAGATGTTCCTCGACCAGCCAGACGACCATTTCGGTCTGTTTCGGGGTCAGCCTGAAGCGCGGGCAAAGCTTTCGCGCGACCTTGGCGCCGGCCACCGAATGATCTTCGGGGCGCCCCTTGGCGATGTCGTGCAGCAGAACGGCGACGTAGAGGGCTTCGCGGTCCTCGATGCCAGGCATCAGCATCGCCGTCAGGGGATGCGCCTCCTCCTCCAGGCCCCGCTCGATGCGGGAGAGAACGTCGACCGAGCGCAGGAGATGCTCGTCCACCGTATAGTGGTGGTACATGTTGAACTGCATCATCGAGACGATCTTCCCGAATTCCGGGATGAAGCGGCCGAGCACCCCCGCTTCGTTCATCCGGCGAAGGATCAGTTCCGGATTGCGCCGCGAGGTGAGTATAGACAGGAAAAGCCGGTTGGCCTCTTCGTTTTCACGCAAGTGCGGCGTGATCAGGCCCAGGGAACGGGTCACCTGCTTCAGCGCCGCCGGGTGGAATTCGAGCCCGTTGATGTCGGCGATGTGGAACAGGCGCATGAGGTTTACCGGGTCGCGCTTGAACACATCGGTGCCCGCAAGTGCGATGCGCCCGCCGTCATCGACGAAATCGAGCGTGCCCGCGATCTTGCGGACGCGATTGCGGAAGCGGCTTATGACGCCCGTGATCCCGGGCGTGTCCTTGGCCTGCTGGTCCTCCAGCGCCGAGCAGAAGATGCGGGTCAGGTCGCCGACGTCCTTGGCCACCAGGAAGTAGTGCTTCATGAAGCGTTCCACCGCCGAGAGCCCGGGGTGGTCGTGATAGCCGAGCGCCTCGGCGATCTCGCGCTGGATGTCGAATGAGAGGCGCTCCTCCGCCTTGCCGGTCAGGAAATGCATGTGGCAGCGCACCGCCCAGAGAAAATCCTCGGCCTTCTGGAAGAGCTTGTATTCCTGCTTCGAAAGCACGCCGAGCTTGACGAGATCGGCAGAGTCCTTGACCCGGTAGAAATACTTCGAAATCCAGAAGAGCGTGTGCAGGTCGCGCAAGCCGCCCTTGCCTTCCTTGACGTTCGGCTCGACGAGGTAGCGCGTGTCGCCCGCCTTGCGATGGCGCTCGTCCCGTTCGGCGAGCTTGGCGGCAATGAATTCCGGACCGGTATTGCGGACGATCTCGTGGTCGAAGCGCGTTTCGAGTTCGTTTGCCAGGGCCGCGGACCCGCAGACATAGCGGCATTCGAGGATCGCGGTGCGGATAGTCATGTCCGCACGCGACAGGCGGATGCATTCCTCGATCGTTCGCGTTGCGTGGCCGACCTTGAAGCCGAGGTCCCACAGAATATAGAGCATGAATTCGATCGCCGGCTCCGCCCAAACCGCCTTCTTGGCGGGCAGGAGGAAGAGGAGGTCGATGTCCGAGCCGGGCGCGAGCGTTCCGCGGCCGTAGCCGCCGACGGCGGTGACCGCGATGCGCGAAGCCTCGGGGGCCTTCGCGGCGTCGAACACCTGGTTCAGCACGAAGTCGTGCAAAAGGGTAATCAGCTGGTCCTGAAGCCAGGAGATGCGCTCTGCGCATTTTATTCCTGCGCCGTCTGCGGCGAGCAACTCGCGCGCCTTGGCGCGGCCCGCGACATTTGCCTCCTTGAAGGCCGCAAGCAAGGCCCGGCGCATCGGTTCGCGCTGTTCGGCATGAGCGGAGGCGATGAAGTCGCACCTGGCCCGAAGCGCCGCCACGTCCAGGATTTCGGGAAAGGAGGTTTCGTGTCTGGCCATGAAGTGCCGAGGGGCGTCCTGTCCGACTTAGATCATTCGTTGCAAGCGCCGCTGTATAGCCCTTTTGCCGGCCGAATGACAGGGGAAATAGCCGGGCGAAATCAGCGGTTGGAAAGCTCCTTCTTGAGCGCGTAAAGCGCGTCGAGCGCCTCTCGCGGCGTCATGTCGTCCGGGTTGAGCGCCTTCAGGGCCTCTTCGACCTTCGAAGGACCCGACGATGCCCTCGCCGCCTCCTCTCGCCGGACGGCAACCTGGAACAGCGGCAGGTCGTCGATCAGCTGGCTCGCCGGATTCTTGCGGTCGGCATCCTCGAGCTTGGCAAGCACATCCCTCGCGCGGGCGACGACCGACGCCGGCAAGCCCGCAAGGCGGGCGACCTGGATGCCGTAGGAACGGTCGGCGGCGCCCGGGCCTACCTCGTGCAGGAAGATGACGTCGCCGTCCCACTCCTTGACGCGCATGGTCGCGTTCGACAGCCGCACGAGCTTTTCGGAGAGAACCGTCAGCTCGTGGAAATGGGTCGCGAAGAGCCCGCGGCAGCGATTGACCTCGTGCAGATGCTCGACCGCCGCCCAGGCGATCGACAGGCCGTCGAAGGTCGCGGTGCCGCGGCCGATCTCGTCGAGGATCACCAGCGAGCGGTCCGTCGCCTGATTGAGGATCGCCGCCGTCTCGACCATCTCGACCATGAAGGTCGACCGCCCGCGGGCGAGATCGTCCGAAGCGCCGACGCGCGAGAAGAGCCGGTCGACCACGCCGATATGCGCGGCGGCCGCGGGCACGAAGGATCCCGTCTGGGCCATGATCGCGATCAGCGCGTTCTGGCGCAGGAAGGTCGACTTGCCGCCCATGTTGGGCCCGGTGAGGAGCCAGATCGCGCCGCCCTGCTCGCCGTTCGGCGGAGAAAGATCGCAGCCGTTGGCGACGAAGGGATTGGCAGCCTGGCGCCGCAGGGCCTGCTCCACGACGGGGTGGCGTCCTCCGTCGATCGCGAACATTCGCGAGCGGTCGACCGTAGGGCGCGTATAATTCTGCTCCTCCGCAAGCACTGCGAGCCCGGCCGAGACGTCGATCGTCGCGAGCGCCAGCGCTGCCGCCTTGATCGCCTCGGCCTCGGCGACCACCTCGCGCACCATGGCCTCGAAGGTCTCGAGCTCGATCGCCAGCGCCCGGTCCGCGGCATTGGCGATCTTCGTTTCGAGCTCGGCAAGCTCGGTCGTGGTGAAGCGCATGGCATTCGCCATGGTCTGGCGATGAATGAAGCGGGCGCGACCGGCGTCGGTGTCGGTCATCGATCCGGCATTGCCGGCGGTCACCTCGATGAAGTAGCCGAGCACGTTGTTGTGCTTGATCTTCAGCGACTTGATGCCCGTCTCTTCGCAATATTGCAGCTGCAGCCCCGCGATCACGCGGCGCGACTGATCGCGCAGCGCCCGCATCTCGTCGAGCTCGGCGCTCGCGCCCTCGCGGACGAAGCCGCCGTCGCGCTTCAGAAGCGGCAGTTCCTCGGCAAGGGTCGCGTCGAGGCGCGCGAGCAATTCCCCCGGCAAGGCCGCGATCGCGTCGCGCGCTTCGGTCAGTTCCGCCGAGAGCTCGGCGCCCGAGAGGAGCGCCGATATCGCCGCCGCGGCCCGCATGCCCGCCTGGATGGCACCGAGATCGCGAGGGCCGCCGCGGCCGAGCGCGAGCCGCGACAGGGCCCGCGGCATGTCCGGCGCCCTGCGAAGCGCGTCGCGAACATCCGTCGTAAAGCGCGGCTGATCGGCCAGCACCTCGATCGAATCGAGCCGCTGGTTGATCCGCTCCGGGTCGGTCAGGGGCGACATCAGCCTTTCGGCGAGCAGCCTGGCGCCCCCGCTCGTCATCGTACGATCGAGCGACTTGAGCAGGCTGCCGTCGCGGGAGCCGGAAAGCGTCTTGGCGAGTTCCAGATTGGCGCGGGTCGCCGGATCGATGAAGAGTGTAGAGGCGGCGCTTTCCCTTTCCGGAATGCCGAGCGCCGGGCGCTCCTGGAGCTGGGTCTTCTCGACATAGGAGACCGCCGCCGAAGCGGCCGCGAGCTCCGCGCGCGAGAAGCTGCCGAACCCATCGAGCGTGCCCACGCCGTAGTAGCGTGAAATGCGGCCCTCCGCCGTCGCGCTGTCGAAGAGGACGGCCGGCTGCGGCACCGCGACGCGCCCGAGCACGTCGAAGACGGCCCTGAGATCCGGATCGTGAAAGACGGTGTCGGGCAGGATCAGCTCGCGCGGTTCGATCCGCAATATGTCGGCAAGCAGGCGGCTCTCCGCCGTCTCGGCGAGGCGGAAGATGCCCGTCGAAATGTCGATCCAGGCAAGAGCATAGGCCGGCTCCGAGCCGCTCCTGATGCGCGCCAGCGCCATCAGATAGTTCGATTCCGAAGGCGAGAGCAGCTTGTCCTCGGTGATCGTCCCCGGCGTCACCAGGCGCACGACATCGCGGCGCACGACCGATTTGCTGCCGCGCTTCTTCGCTTCGGCCGGGTCCTCCACCTGTTCGCAGACGGCGACACGGTAGCCGGATGCGATCAGCTTCTGCAGGTAATCGTCGGCCGCATGCACCGGCACGCCGCACATCGGAATCTCCTGTCCCATGTGCTGGCCGCGTTTCGTCAGCGTGATACCGAGCGCGCGCGAGGCCTCGACCGCATCCTGGAAAAACAGCTCGTAGAAATCGCCCATGCGGTAGAACAGGAGCGAATCCGGATTGTTCGCCTTGATCTCGATGAACTGCTCCATCATCGGCGTGGCAGTGGAGCGGCTCTCCTCGCTTGCGAGATCGGACACGGAAAGGACGTCGCCCGAACGGTTCGATGCATCCATCAGGAAATTCATGATTGTTCCAAAAAAAGAGATGTCACACTATCCGCAAGCATTTATAGACGACAACAACAAAGAGGCTGACCAGGAGGGTCGCCCACAGGAGGTTGAGGAAACATGCCGGGTATCGACAAGACCGACCGCGCAATGACCAGCGTCACGGCGCAGGAAGCGCTCGATTTTCATTCTCAAGGTCGCCCCGGAAAACTGGAAATCTCGCCGACCAAGCCGATGGCGACGCAGCGCGACCTTTCGCTCGCCTATTCGCCCGGCGTCGCCGTTCCGGTGAAGGCGATCGCCGACGATCCGGCAACGGCGTACGACTACACGGCGCGCGGCAACATGGTTGCGGTGATTTCCAACGGTACGGCAATCCTCGGCCTCGGCAATCTAGGCGCACTCGCCTCGAAGCCCGTCATGGAGGGCAAGGCCGTCCTCTTCAAGCGCTTCGCCGACGTCGATTCGATCGACCTCGAGGTGGATACCGAAAACGTCGACGAATTCGTCAACTGCGTCCGCTTTCTCGGCCCTTCCTTCGGCGGAATCAATCTCGAGGACATCAAGGCCCCGGACTGCTTCATCATCGAGCAGCGGCTGCGCGAAGTCATGGACATTCCCGTCTTCCATGACGACCAGCACGGCACCGCGATCATCGCCGCGGCAGGCCTCGTCAACGCGCTGACCCTGACCGGCCGCGACTTCAAGACGGCCAAGCTCGTCTGCAACGGCGCGGGCGCGGCGGCGATCGCCTGCATCGAGCTCATCAAGGCGATGGGCTTCAACCCGGAAAACATCATCCTCTGCGATACCAAGGGGGTCATCTACAAGGGCCGTACCGACGGCATGAACCAGTGGAAGTCGGCGCATGCGGTCGAGACCGACCGCAGGACGCTCGCCGAGGCACTTGACGGCGCCGACGTGTTCTTCGGCCTTTCGGCGAAGGGCGCACTTTCCGCGGACATGGTCCGCTCCATGGGCGCACGGCCGATCATCTTCGCCATGGCCAATCCCGATCCGGAAATCACGCCCGAAGAAGTGGCCCTGATCCGCGACGACGCGATCGTCGCGACCGGCCGCTCGGACTATCCGAACCAGGTCAACAACGTTCTCGGCTTTCCCTATATCTTCCGCGGAGCGCTCGACGTGCGCGCCTCGACCATCAACGACGCGATGAAGATCGCCGCGGCGGAAGCGCTCGCCAATCTCGCCAAGGAAGACGTTCCGGACGACGTCGCCGCTGCCTATCAGGGCAACCGGCCGCGCTTCGGGCCGCAATATATCATTCCCGTCCCCTTCGATCCGCGCCTCATCTCGGCGATCCCGATGGCCGTCGCAAAGGCAGCTATGGAGACCGGCGTCGCCCGCAAGCCGATCGAGGACCTCAAGGCCTATGGGCAGCAGCTTTCGGCGCGGCGCGACCCGATCGCCTCGACGCTGCAGCGCATCGTCGAGCGCGTTCGCCGCCAGCCGAAGCGGATCGTCTTCGCGGAAGGCGAGGAAGTGCAGATGATGCGTTCGGCGATCGCCTATGCCAACCAGCAGCTCGGCACGGCGCTCCTGCTCGGGCGCGAGGAAGTGATGCGCGAAACCGCCGAGCGCGAAGGCATCGACCTCGACCGCGCCGGCATCCAGATCGTCAATGCGCGCCTGTCGAAGCGCGTCGGCGCCTATACCGATTTCCTCTATTCGCGCCTGCAGCGAAAGGGCTATCTCTTCCGCGACGTTCAGCGTCTGATCAATACCGACCGCAACCATTTCGCCGCCTCGATGGTGGCGCTCGGCGATGCCGACGGCATGGTGACGGGCCTTACGCGCAACTATTCGACCGCGCTCGAAGACGTGCGCCGCTGCATCGATCCAAAGCCCGGCCACCGGGTGATCGGCGTGTCCATTGCGCTCTGCCGCGGCCGTACGGTGCTCGTCGCCGATACCGCTGTGCACGACATGCCGACCTCCGAGGAGCTGGCGGATATCGCCGAGGAAGCGGCCGGCCTCGCCAAGCGGCTGGGCTACGTGCCGCGGGTGGCGATGCTCGCCTATTCGACCTTCGGCCACCCTTCCGGCGAACGCTCGGAGCGGGTACGCGAGGCGGTAAAGATCCTCGACCGGCGCCGTGTGGATTTCGAGTATGACGGCGAAATGGCCGCCGACGTGGCACTCAATGCCCGGGTGATGGAGCAATATCCGTTCTGCAGGCTTTCCGGCACCGCGAACGTGCTCGTCATGCCGGCTTTCCACTCGGCGTCGATCTCGACGAAGATGCTCCAGGAGCTGGGCGGCTCGACCGTGATCGGCCCGCTGCTGGTCGGCCTCGACAAGTCGGTCCAGATCGCCTCGATGTCGGCAAAGGACTCCGACCTCGTCAACCTGGCCGCCATCGCGGCCTATAACGCGGGGACGTGACGCGGGTCGGCGGAAAGCCGGAAAACTGCCGGCACCTCGTCTGTTGCCGCGTCGCCAGACGATTGAAGCAAGCCTCAAGATCGCGCGAGCGCTCATAAAACAAGAGCCCGCTTCCCGGGAACGGAGGCGGGCTCAATCTATCATGGCTGACCAATTTCGTTCGTGATGAAAATTCGAGATTTGCTCGCGGAGCCTACCCTCGCAGGCAGAGCGGCGAATGTTCTCCTTTATGGTTCAATATGCTTCCGTCATGAAAATTCGAGGTGCAGCGATAGACAATCAGGACACCGGCGAGGAAAAGCGCCCCGCATCGGCGCCGTAATAGTTCAGATAACGGCCGGAAATTTTGCCGATCGGCAGGACGATCAGCACGTCGGTGGTGCGGAACGCTTGATCGACCACAGCCCCGTCGCCGACCATTGCACCGAGCCGCATATAGCCCTTGATCAGCGGCGGCAGCGCCGCGAGCGCCTTCTTCGGGTTGATCGCCTCCGGAGGCATCAGGTCCATCGTCCGGTAAAGCTCCGGCCGGGCGGAAACCGCCCACTCGTCCCGGACCCGGACGTTATGATGCAGGAAGGAGAGCGCGAGCGCGTGCTCTTCGGGAACCACGCCCGGAAACGAACCGCAGCCGAACATCGCATCGATCCCGTGCTTCAGCGCATAGGCCCAATTGCCCTGCCACAGCAGCTCCACCGTGCGCTTGGTGCGATATTCCGGCAACACGCAGGAACGTCCGAGTTCCATGAAGCGCTTGCCGGGATGACGCGAGAGAAGTTCGCCTATTGCAAACTCCGAAGCCGAGTAGAAGCCGCCGGTCCGCTCGGCAACGTCCTGGCGCAGCAGGCGGTAGGTTCCGACGATCTGCTCCTCCGCATCGCCCTCGATCGAGGTATCGAGCACCAGCAGGTGGTCGCAGATCGCATCCCAGCTGTCGACGTCGCGCTTGCGTCGGCCGGCTTCGGGGGCCACCTGCGCCTTCATCTCCTCGACGAACACCCTGTAGCGCACCGCCTGCGCGGCATCGATTTCGGCTGCCGATCGGGCAAGGCGGGTCTCGAGATTGGCGATCCGTCCGAGAACATCGCTCGCCGGAGCCGCAACTGCCTTGCGGATGTAAGCATTGGAGGTGTCAACCACGCCCATCGAATCCAGAAGTTCGATCGTCATATCGTGTCATCCCGAACCGTCATTGCTGCCGGGCTTAGACCACGTTTCTGCAACAACATAGTGACACCAGGGCAGTATACAACCCCGACCCCGGCCCGGTGCCCCGAAGCGTGGGATTCTATTTTGCAACGGGGTCCATGAGGCGGGTGACTTCGGCAAGGAGCCGCTGCGGGTCGGCGGGCTTCGCCAGCACGGCGTCCGCTCCCGCGGCTCGAAGGCGCTCATCGAGATCGCCGCGCGCATCCGCGGTCAGGACGAGCACCGGCACCCGCCGCCTGCCTCCGGCCGCCTCCGCTTCACGTAGACGCCGGAGCACGTCGAGACCATCGCCGCCCGGCATGTTGAGGTCGGTGACGATCAGCGGCGGCGGGGCGGAACCGGCCGAGCGGAGTGCGGCTTCGAGCGCCTTGAAGTCACCGACATGATCGACGGCACGCCCGGCACGGCTGAGAAGCGACCGCAGGACGAGTGCATTCACAGGGTCGTCCTCGGCAAGCAGGATGCCGCGAACATCCGCCGTCATCACCGTCGCTGTCGGCTCTTCCCGCAGCACCGGTCTGTTGTCGTTGATCGCGTCGCGTTTCTCCATTCCTCTGAGCCGCCCGAGCAGCACCTCGACCAGCGATCTCTCGCGAAGAGGGCGGATCAGCCAGGCCTCATAGCCGCCGAGCCGGCTCACCGGATGGCTTGTGCGCTCCTCGGGGCTGATGAGATAGGTTCTGCGCAAACGCAGGCCGGCGATCGCCGGCTCGAGAGCAAGAAGCTCGCGAAACTGCGCCGCATGGCGGTGATCGACGATGACATCCGTCAGCGGCAGCCGATTGCCGAGCGCGCCGGCGACGACCCGTCCCGCGACGGCAAGTGTCGAAGCCCGATGGCACGTACCGCCCAGCGTCTCGATCGTGGCGGCAAGCGCGGCCGAGGAGGGCCCCTCGGGCGCCATGACAAGCACCTGTGCGCCCGCCAGAATGCCGCGCCGGACGGGAACGCCCGAGAGACCGGCGCCAGCCATCGGGAACCGGATCTCGAACCGGCTTCCCTTGCCGGACATGCTCGTGGCGGTCAGGCTGCCGCCGAAGGCCTCCATGATCCGCCGGGATATCGCGAGGCCGAGGCCGGTGCCTTTGGCACGCTGGGCGTCGTCGCCTGCCTGCTCGAACTCTTCGAAAACGCGCGCGAGCTCATCGGCGGACATGCCGGGACCGCTATCGTCGATCCGGATGCGCACGGAGCCGTTCTCGATATCGACGGAGACGAAGACGCCGCCCTTCTCCGTGAATTTCACCGCGTTGCCGACCACGTTGAACAGCACCTGGCGCAGGCGCGCCGCGTCGAAAAGCATCCGCTCGGGTACCTCGATGGCGACCGTCGCACCGATCTCGATGTTCTTCTCGTGTGCGCGGGGCGACAGCATCTCGACCACGTTCTCGACTGTCTGGCGCAGATCCTCCTGCGACGGGCGCAGCTGGAACCGTCCGACGGCAAGCGACGAAAAATCGATCAGATCCTCGACCAATTGAACCAGGGTGTGGCCGGACTGCTGCATGCCGGCGAGATAGTTCTTTTGCTCTTCCGACAACCGCGTCTCGGCAAGGAGCCGGCTCATGCCGAGGATGCCGGAAAGCGGGGTACGGATTTCGTGACTGACGGTGGCGAGCAGACGGGACTTCGCCCGGCTCGTCTCCTCGGCGCGGCGCCGCGCCTCCTCCCTCTGGCTTGCCGCCAGCATTTCCTCCGTAACATCGCGAGCGATGCTGTGGCGCATCGGTCGGCCGCGCGCCGGGTCGCGGACAAGCACGTCGTGCCAATCGTAGAGCCGCGTGCCCGAGGGCGTATAGATATGGACAAAGTAGCGGTCTGGGCCCGTCTTCGGCTCGAAGCGCAATCCCAGCTCCGCGCAGGTCAGCCCCCGCGCGTCCGCGCATCCGCAAAGCTCATGGAAGGCGCCATTGGCCTGCATGATCTTGCCGTCAAGGTCGCGGACGATGGCGAGGTCGCCCATGGCGTCATGGATCGTCGCAAGGAGCGCCGCGGTTTCAATGCCATGCCGTGCGGGGTCCTGCGCAGTCTCGCCGGCGCCGGCAACCCGCTTCCCGGACGCCTCGTCGCGGCCGGACAATAGCAGGAAGGCGCCGGCCAGGCCCCCAGCCGCGATGATCGCCGGCAGCAGGTGCAGACCCGCGCCCGCACCGACGGCAAGGAGCAGCATTGCCGCAACGATGCCGGCGAGAGCATAGGCGACGCGCGCGCCCCCTGCCGAAGGGTCGCCCAACGGCCGCCGCTGCCGGATGACGGCGGCACCGAGCTTCACCGCGGGCGCCGCTGATGCGGTCCTGCCGACCCCCGACCCCGTGCCCGCGCCAGCCCTCATACGCTCTCGAAACATCCGCTCGCTCATGCCCGCGGCCTAGGACCTGTGGACACTTATGGATAGGGGTTTGACGGCCCATATTGCGAGGGACTTTCGTGGAAAATCCGGCGCCGCAGGCCGTCCGCCTGCAAGCCGGATTTTTCGCGACAAGGCACCGCAATATGGGCCGTCCGAAGGGTTTTGCACAAATCGCCCACTGCCGGCGGCTTTTCCCTTGCAAAGGGGGCAACCCTTTGCTGCGGAAAAATCCTTGGCATTGACCGATTTGTGCAAAATCAAACCCCTATCCATAAGTGTCCACAGGTCCTAGCACGGCAAGCCTTCCGAATGCCTTCAGCCGACGCCTAAAGTTTTAGCGAACGCTCCTTTTTCGCCTGCAGCAGTTCATCGAGAATGATCGCGCCGGCGCCGACGGTGATGAAACTGTCCGCGAGATTGAAGACGGCAAAGGACCAGGTGGCCGTGTAGAACAGGATATAGTCGATGACGTAGCCGAAGAGCAGCCGGTCGACGAGATTGCCGAGCGCCCCGGCAATGATCATCGCATAGCCCAGATGAGCGAAGAAACGGTCCTTCGGCGTGCGGCGCCACAGCCAGAGCACGAAGGTGACGACCGCCAGCCGGATGCCGACGATGAACCACCCCTCCATGCCCGAGAGCATCGAGAAGGCAACGCCGTAATTGTAGGTTCGGTAGAGGGCGAGCATCGGCATGACCGGCACCCCCTGCTGGAAGGGCAGATACGCCTCCACCAGATATTTGATGAACTGGTCGGCGGCGAGCGCGACCAGAATGAAGAGCGCGATCGGGAGCGGCCGCGAGAAAAGTGTCTGCTCCTGCCTCATCGGCCGCCATCCAGAGACAGGAGATGGCGCCGCGCCTCGAACAGCATGATGCCGGTCGCGATGGCGAGATTGAGCGAATCGGCACGCCCCGCCTGCGGAATGCGGGCGAGTGCGCCGGCCTCGCGCGCGAGTTCCACCGGCAGGCCCGCCTGTTCATTGCCCATCAGAAGCACGACCGGCTTCGATTTGTAGTCGATCGTGCGATAGTCGACGGAACCCGCCAGATGGGTCGCGACCACCTGAACGCCGGCCGCTCTCTGCCAGCGGATGAAGTCCTCCGTATTCGCCCGCGCGATCGGTATGGCGAAAACGGAACCCATGGTTGCCCGCACGGTCTCGAGCGAAAAGGGATCGGTGGTTTCGCCGACCAGGATGATCCCGGAAGCGCCGGCCGCGTCGGCGGTGCGGATGATGGTGCCGAGATTGCCCGGGTCGCGCACGCGGTCGAGCGCCACATAGGTCTCGCCCTCCTGCGGATGAATATCCCTGAGCGGTGAGTAGCGCTGCTCGAAGATGCCGACGACCATCTGCGGATTGTCGCGCCGTGTGATGGTGGAGATCACCTTTTCGTTGACTTCGAGGACGAGCCCGCCTCTGGCGACCGTTTTCGCCGCCACCTGCTCGACCTGAGGCTTGCCCTTCGCCGCCTTGGCATAGACGAGCGTCTTGATCTTCCAGCCGAGATCGAGCGCGTCGATGACGAGCTTCAGCCCCTCGGCCATGAAGGAGCGCGTCTCGTCGCGATGCTTCTTCTGCGTCAGCGCCCGGATATCCTTGACGATCGGATTGGTGAGGCTGGTGACCTCCTTCACCTGCCCGACGCGTGCCGTGCCCGTGCCGTGGTCGCTTCTGTCGTTGATCATTTCGGTACCCAGCGGCTGAAAAGGGAGGTGGAGAGTGCGCGGCCCGGTGCAGTGCCGTCGAGGCCGCCCTCGCGGATGATGAGCTCGCCCGATTCCACCCGGCCGCCGCGCCCGCGCATGGTCTCGCGCATGAGCTCGTGGATCGAATAGAAGCTCGCCCGGATCGAATAGGCGGTGAGCACGAGGCCCCGGGCGTCCGGCGACAGGATCTCGCGGCAGATGTCCAGCATCGCTGCCAGGTGATCGAACAATTGCCATACTTCGCCGTTCGGACCGCGGCCGAACTTCGGCGGGTCGGTGAGGATGATGTCGTAACGGCTGCCGCGCCGCTCCTCGCGTTGGATGAACTTCATGGCGTCGTCGCAGATCCAGCGGATCGGCAATTTCTCGGCGCGCGCCAGGACCTGGTTCTCGCGCGCCCAGCCGATCGCCTTTTTCGAGGCATCGACATGGGTGACCTCGGCGCCCGCCTTGGCGGCGATCAGCGACGCGACGCCGGTATAGCCGAAGAGATTGAGTACCTTCAGAGGCCGTCCGGCTGCGGCCACCTGGTCGCGCATCCACGACCAGTGGGCGAGCTGTTCGGGAAAGACGCCGACATGGCGGAAGGAGGTGAACCGGCCAAGGAAATCCGTATCGAGGAGCTGCATCGGCCAGGTCTCGCCGAGCACCTCGCCCGGGAAACGCCAACGGCCCATGCCGTCCTCTTCGGTATCGCCGGTAAAGACGGCATCGGCCCGCTCCCATATCCATGCCGGCAGGGCCTTCGGCCAAAGCGCCTGGGCCTCGGGGCGAACGATGCGATAGGGACCGTATTGTTCGAGCTTCTCCCCATCACCGCTGTCGACCAGGTGATAACCGGCAGTAGCGGCGGTCTCGAGGATCAGCGGCACCCTCTCGGCCGGCTTCTCGCCGCTTCTCGGCTCGATGCGCCGCGTCGGAGCACTCTCCTGGACGGACGGACGCTCGCTCTTCCGCGGCGCCGCTTTCGGCGGCGGCCCTCCTGCCGCTGCCTTGGGCCCGGTCTTCCCGGTCTTCGTCCCGGGTCTGGCGCCCTTTGCCGGCGGCAGCCCTTGCTCGTGGCGGCCGCCGCGCGCCTCGGCGCCCCGGCTTTTAGCCGCCGTCACCGATGCGTTCTTCGATCGCCGCTCTTTTTCCTTCACGCGCTGATCCTTGGACTTCGTTCAACCATTCGGCGCAGCCACTCTCGACCGGTTTTCCCGCGCCTTCGCCACGTCCGTAGCATGTTCAGCCTGCAAATAGCATCGCCGGTGCTCTTGGCAAAGCCGTTTCCGATTGCGAAGATCGCCGGCAAGAGTGGACGGGAGGACCGGCATGAATATGAGCGGAGAGGAACGTATCGCGGCTGACCGCGACGCGGTTTGGCGTGGCCTGAACGATGCGGACATTCTGAAGCGATGCATTCCCGGCTGCCAGTCTCTTGAATTGATATCGCCGACCGAGCTTGCGGCCGTGGTCAAGATCAAGATCGGCCCCGTTTCCGCATCCTTCAACGGCACGGTCGTTCTGTCGAACCTCAATCCCCCCGCGAGCTACACCATATCCGGCGAGGGCAAGGGCGGAATAGCAGGCTTTGCCAAGGGCGGCGCCGACGTCACGCTACTGGACGAGGGCGCGGAAACCGTGCTGCGCTACGACGTCAAGGCGGAGATCGGCGGCAAGCTTGCCCAGCTCGGCTCGCGCCTCGTCGATTCGACGGCGCGCAAGCTCGCCCAGCAATTCTTCGCGGATTTCAACCTGGCCGTCAGCGGCGAGGCCGAGGCGGCGAGCTGAGGTCTCGCAACGCGTTCAGCAGCGATCTCAGCCTTGCGGCGCAGGCAGGCTCGCTTGCGTCGCCAGTTTCTCCGCCTGGCCGCGCTGCTTTTCTGCCTCGCGATGCCATTTCAGCGCCTCGTTGGCCTCGTTGCGCGCCCGACGCCGATATTTTCCCTGGGTGAACCAGGTCACGGCGGCGCCGAGCACGAGACCGATAATGACGGCGAGAAAGAGAAATACGAAAAACGGAGCCGAGATCGAAAGCACACTGTCGGCGGGATTGAACGGGTTCAACGCAAGGGTTGCCGTCTGCCGGTTGGCTACGCTCAGGACGATCAGCAGGACTCCGAGCGGCACGAAGACGACGATATTGATGAGTTTCTTGAGCATGCACCCGCTCCGACCAGAATGTTAATGCATGTCGCCCGGGAATCTGGGGCGGCTTCGCGACAACGACATGCATAGGAATAATGACATAAAGCGGGCCGCCCTGTTTCGAAGCGGAGAGCCGCACGACGGCGGATCTCGGCGCCCGCGCGAGAGGCGCCGATTCCTGTGCGCCTCGTTCGTCAGTCGTCTTCGCCGTTATTGTTGTCGTTCATGCCCGGATTGAGCCGCTCACGCAGTTCCTTGCCGGTCTTGAAGAAGGGCACCCACTTTTCTTCGACGAAGACGGAATCGCCGGTGCGTGGGTTGCGGCCTGACCGTGATGGCCGGTTCTTGACCGAGAATGCGCCGAAACCGCGCAGCTCCACCCGGTTGCCGGCAGCAAGCGCGTCCGTGATCTCATCGAGTACCGCATTGACGATATTCTCGACATCGCGGTGATAGAGATGCGGATTGCGCGCCGCCACAATCTGCACCAGCTCTGACTTGATCACGTTCGCCCCCTCGGTTTTTTTGCTTGTTTTGTCTGCGTTTGTGCATTCGGGAAGGCTCGCCTGGAGCTACGGCCTCGTGACGCGGCTAGCACACGTGCTTTCCTCATTGCCCTTCAACCTGCCAAACCGAAACAAGACCGTCAAGAAACAACTTGTCCAGGCCGGTCTTTTCGAGGCTCTTCATCGTCGGAAAAGCCTCATATCCCAACGCCTTGACCGATTCGGCCAGGAGCGATCCGAGGCCGAAGGACAGCGTGCCGCTCGGTGCTTCCCAGTCGAGGACGGGAAGGTCCTTCGAGACCTTCCGTTCGGCCAGGAACGCCCTGATTTCATCGTCGCCGCCGAGCTCGTCGACGAGTTTGCCTTCCAGCGCCTGCCGCCCGGTGAAGATCCGACCATCCGCAAGGGCGAGCGCTTCCGGCCGCGGCAGTTTGCGCCGCTCGGCCACCAGATCGACGAACCATCCGTAGCTGTCGTCGATCATTGCCTGAATCATTGCTCTCGCCTCGTCGCTCGGAGGATGAAACGGCGACGGTTCGGCTTTGAGAGGCCTCGATTTTATCGATTCGAGCGACACGCCGAGCTTGTCCATGAGTGTCTTGACCTGCGGATATTGGAAAATGACACCGATGGAGCCGGTGATCGAGGTCTCCCCGGCAACGATCCGATCGCCGGCAAGGGCGATCAGATAGCCGGCCGACGCGGCAAGCGTGCGCACATCCGAGACCACCGGCTTCTTCTCGGCAACCTTGCGGATGGCCTTGTAGATGACTTCGCCGCCATAGGTGGTGCCGCCCGGTGACGAGATCGTCACGATCAGCGCCTTGACGGACTGGTTGTCGGCGATCCGCTCCAGCCGCTCCACCAGCTCCCGGTCGTCCTGAATAAGGCCTGTGACGGCGACGCGCGCGACGTGATCGCGCGCACGCTCCGTTACGTCGCCCCAGCCCGAGAAGGCAAACAGCGCGAGGCCGCCGGCGACGAGGACGGCCACCGCCGCCCAACGCCAGAAGCTCAGCTTTCTGCGCAGGCTGCGGCGGTCGGCAATGGCGAGTTCGTCCATGGGTGTCTCCGATTTTTGGTAAGGGGGTTCTGTCAGTTTCCCACGGAACATGCTATCTGCCTCAGCCGCGGCAAGCTAGGGTAGTCTGCAACGCGGCGCACGGGAATAGGCGCCGGGCCGACGCGAGTTGCTGCATGAAACCCCTTGGGGTTTGACGCGGCATGGAGTAGAGCATGCCCGGCGGAATGGAATATTGCGGCCGGATTGTCTTACAACGCAAAGTTTGCGCCGCTCCATTGCCGGGCGGCGGCAAGATAACCATATTCGCCGTGGCTTACGCCGATGTATGTATATGTGTCCCTCGGATGCCCGAGGTCAGACGAAACTGACAGGCTCTTGATGCTGAACGAAGCCCGATCCCCCGCAATCTTTGCCGATGTGGGTACGAGCTCTGCCGATGCCTATGCTTCGGCGGCGCGGCATTCGGCGCGCGTAAGGCGCCTGAAAGTCATGCTGCCGCTCATCGCCGGCGCGGTTGCGCTGATCTTCGTCGCCGTTTCCTTCGTGCGCGCTTTCCTGCCCGAAGAGCTGCAGCTCGAGACGGCGACGATCGAGAACGGCAAGATCGTCATGCAGAACCCCGCGATCTCCGGCCGCAACAAGCAGGATATCAGCTATTCGATGAAGGCCCAGCGGGCGCTTCAGGATATCGCCAATCCGAACCTGATCACGCTCGAGACCATTCACGCCGAGATGCCGGTCAACGATACGCTGATCGCCACCGTCGATGCGACGAGCGGCATTTACGACCGAGGCGCGAATACGCTCGACATGAACGCACCGTTCACGATTTCCATGAATAATGGGGTCAATGCCGACTTCCAGTCTGCCTATCTGGATATCAATGCCGGCGAAATGGAGACGAAACACCCGATTGCCATCAGCATGAAGGGCGGATCGATCATTGCGCAGAAGCTGCGAATGACAGATAAGGGACGTGTCGTAACATTCGAAGGCATGGTAAGGGTCAATATCGAACCCAGCGCCATTCGCAAAAACGCCAAATAACAGGACCCCAAGAACAGGATCCCCTGCAGCCATGTCGGTCAAACCTGCCGCTCTCTTTAGGATTTCAGCCGCTCTGGCCGTGGCCGGGCTCGGCGCTTCGCTGATTGCTTCCGCCGCCCTCGCGCAGGCAACCTCCAGTCGCATGCAGGGCCTTCAGCTTTCGAACGACCAGCCGATCCAGATCGAGAGCGACAAGCTGGAGATCAAGGATCCGGAGAGCAAGGCAATCTTCACCGGCAATGTGAAGGTCGTCCAGGGTACGACGACGCTGCAGGCCGGCAACATGACCGTCTTCTACAAGGCGGGCGGCGGCTCGGTCACCAGCGGCAACGCCGATATCGATCGGATCGAGGTCAGCAACAAGGTGTTCCTCAGCTCCGGTGCGCAGCAGGCGACGGGCGAAAGCGGCATCGTCAACCTGACCAACCAGACGATCGTGCTCAAGGGCAAGAAGGTCGTGCTGTCGGAAGGCAAGAACGTCTTCGTGGGCTGCCAGTTGAACGTCCAGATGGACACCGGCGAAGCGCAGCTCGACGCCTGCGGCGGCCGCGTACAGATCCAACTCGATCCGCAGTCCCGCAAGACGAACTGACATAGACCCGCTCGTGCAGATTCCTTTCCTCCACAAACGCAAACGGGGCAAAAAGCCGTCGGCGGCAGCGGCAGCTGCCCGCGCGGTCGACAAGGCGCGCTACGACGGCACGCTGATTGCCCGGGGCCTGACGAAGTCCTACCGCTCGCGCCGCGTCGTCAACGGTGTCTCGCTCGTCGTGCGCCGTGGTGAGGCTGTCGGCCTGCTTGGCCCGAACGGCGCAGGCAAGACGACCTGTTTCTATATGATCACCGGCCTGGTGCCGGTGGACGAGGGCTCGATCGAGATCAACGGCAACGACGTCACGACGATGCCCATGTATCGCCGGGCGCGCCTGGGCGTCGGCTACCTGCCGCAGGAGGCCTCGATCTTTCGCGGGCTGACGGTCGAGGATAACATCCGTGCGGTGCTGGAGGTTCACGACGAGAACGTCGACCGCCGCGAGAGCAAGCTCAACGATCTGCTTGGTGAATTTTCGATCACCCACCTGCGCAAATCGCCGGCCATTGCGCTTTCGGGCGGCGAACGTCGGCGCCTCGAAATCGCCCGTGCGCTTGCGACCGACCCGACCTTCATGCTGCTCGACGAACCCTTTGCGGGCGTCGACCCGATCTCCGTCGCCGATATCCAGGCGCTCGTGCGCCACCTCACTTCGCGCGGCATCGGCGTCCTCATCACCGACCACAATGTGCGCGAGACGCTGGGGCTGATCGATCGGGCCTATATCATCCATGCCGGCGAAGTGCTGACGCATGGCCGCGCCAACGACATCGTCACCAATCCGGACGTGCGCAGGCTCTATCTCGGCGACAATTTCAGCCTCTGATGCCTGCCGGCGACGTGCATTCCGGCAGAACGGACGACCGCCGGCTGAATCGGCACCTCCGCCGCCGTCCACGCTTGACCAAATTCCAGTAATAAGCAATTTTTGGGCCAACTAAGAAAATGGGCCCGTCCAAGCGGACACGGCTCGGAGAACTCGACGGGAGTTTCACGCCAGCATGGCCTTGTCCGCCAGCCTTCATCTGAGACAGTCGCAGTCGCTGGTCATGACGCCGCAGCTGATGCAGTCGATCCAGCTGCTTCAGATGAACCATCTGGAGCTCAGCCATTTCATCGCGCAGGAAGTCGAGAAGAACCCGCTGCTGGAGGTCCAGCCGGCCGATGAGCCAACGATATCGGATCGCGAGGATGCCGGTCCGCATCCGGCGGAGACCGGCGGCGAAACCGACGAGGCGGCAGGTCAGAGCGACCTTTACGACAGCGCCATGTCGAGATCCGGCGAGAGGCTCAGCGAGGGCCTTGACGCCGACTTCGCCAACGTCTTCCCGGACGATACGGCGCCGCAGCGGGCGGATGCGCCAGAGCTTCTCGGCCAATGGAAATCCATGCCGGGTGCCGGCGACGCAGAGGGATACGATCTCGACGATTTCGTGGCCAGCCGCAAGACATTGAGGGAGGCGCTCGCCGAGCAGCTGCCCTTCGCACTCAGCGCTGTCTCCGATCGGCTGATCGCCCGGTATTTCATCGACCAGCTCGATGATGCCGGCTACCTGCACGCCGACCTCGCCGAGACCGCGGAGACGCTGGGCGCGGCAGGCGAGGACGTGGCGCGCGTGCTGCACGTGCTTCAGCAGTTCGATCCGCCGGGCGTCTTCGCGCGCACGCTTGGCGAATGTCTTGCCATTCAGCTGCGCGCCCGCAATCGTCTCGACCCGGCGATGGAAGCGCTCGTGGCCAATCTCGAGCTCCTGGCACGGCGCGATTTCGCAAGCCTCAAGAAGATCTGCGGCGTCGACGAGGAAGACCTGATCGATATGCTCGCCGAGATCCGCAAGCTCGATCCGAAACCGGGCACCAGCTTCGAAACCGGTGTGTTCGAGGCCATCATTCCCGACGTCGTCGTGCGCGCCGCACCCGATGGCGGCTGGCTTGTCGAGCTCAATCCGGATGCCCTGCCCCGGGTTCTCGTCAACCACGACTATTTCACAGAAATATCGCGCTCCAGCCGGAAGAACAGCGGCGAACAGGCCTTCCTCAACGAGTGCCTGCAGAATGCCAACTGGCTGACGCGCAGCCTCGATCAGCGCGCCAGGACGATCATGAAGGTGGCGAGCGAAATCGTCCGGCAGCAGGACGCCTTCCTCATCCACGGCGTCGGCCACCTGCGCCCGCTGAACCTCAGGATCGTCGCGGACGCGATCAAGATGCACGAGTCGACGGTGAGCCGGGTCACCTCCAACAAATACATGCTGACCCCGCGCGGGCTCTTCGAATTGAAATATTTCTTCACGGTCTCGATCGGCTCGGCGGAAAACGGCGATGCACATTCGGCCGAGTCCGTGCGCCATCGCATCCGCACGATGATCAATCAGGAAAGCGCCGATGCCGTGCTCTCGGACGACGACATCGTCGACGTCCTCAAGCAGGCCGGCGTCGATATCGCCAGACGCACCGTCGCAAAATATCGCGAGGCGATGAGCATCCCCTCCTCCGTCCAGCGCCGCCGCGAGAAGCGGGCGCTGGCCAAGGCCGCGGGATTCTGAGCGCTGCCGGCAGGCCGCAAGCGCGTAAGCCGGGTTGCGCTTTGGGCTCTGGCCGGCGGAACCGCCGGGGCCTGATGAACGTTTAATTCCACGACGCGCAATTGACTCTCCGCGGTACAGCGGATATGAGGCCGCCGCGCTTGCCTGAGATAGAACTCCGCGAGGCAGCGCGCGCTCACGATTTCGGTCGTTTCAGGACTCCGGTCGCTGAAGTGCTTGGATGACGGGAGCGCTTGGAATAGACTGGGCACGCAATTCACGAACAAGAGAGGAAACTCCATGAGTGTGCGTGTATCCGGTAAACATATGGAAATCGGCGATTCGTTTCGCGTCCGCATCGGCGAGCAGATCGAGCAGGCCGTAACCAAATATTTCGACGGAGGATATTCGAGCCAGGTCACTGTGGAAAAGTCAGGGTCGCGATTCAGCGCCGACTGCAAGCTTCATCTCGATACGGGCGTGGTATTGCAGGCAAACGGCCAGGCGAACGAACCACAGTCAGCCTTCGACGCGGCTTCGGAGCGCATCGAGAAGCGGCTCCGGCGCTACAAACGCAAGCTCAAGGACCATCACAACGGCAACGGGCAGAATTCCACCGAGGTGGCCTATCGAGTGATGGACTCGGTGCCCTTCGAGGACGAGGAAGTTCCCGACGATTATGCACCGACGATCGTTGCCGAAACTACGAAACAGTTGAGAACAATGTCCGTCGCCAACGCCGTTATGGCCTTGGACATGACGGATGAACCGGTGCTGATGTTCCGCAGCCCCGGCAAGGATGACCTGAACATCGTCTATCGGCGCAACGATGGGAATATTGGCTGGATCGACGCCGCCAATATCAAGGCATGAGTGGGGATGGGGGAAGCCAGCCGGACTGGCGTCCCCCGTCTTTCCGATCAGCGGGACGGCGGAAAGGCTCGACTTTTCTGTGCATTCGAACCGCCAAGACAAAGATGGGTAGAGCCATCACGGCGCATTTGTGATGAGATTGCCAGGCTCTAACCGGCGAACGAGGATAAAAGAATGGCATTGGCAGGCTTGCTGCATCAAAATGCGATCATCCCGGCCATGAGGGCCAACTCGAAGAAGCAACTCCTTCAGGAATTGGCGGCAAAAGCATCGAAGCTCACCGGTCTGCCGGAGCGGGAGATTTTCGACGTCATCCTGCAGCGAGAACGACTCGGCTCGACCGGTGTGGGCAACGGCATCGCCATCCCGCACGGCAAGCTCAGCAATCTTCCGTCGATCGTCGGCATCTTTGCGCGGCTCGATGCGCCGGTCGATTTCGAGGCATTGGACGACCAGCCGGTCGACCTCGTCTTTCTGCTGCTTGCACCGGAAGGTGCCGGCGCCGACCACCTGAAGGCGCTCTCGCGCATCGCGCGCGTGCTGCGCGACCATGACATGGTGTCGCGTATCCGAGCGAGCGACTCGGCAAGCGCGATCTACACGCTGCTTAGCGACGACACGACCTCGCACGCTGCCTGAATATCTTCTGCCTGCCGCCTACCGGAGCCGGTTGGAAGAGCATGCGGCAATTCGAACAACGCCGAAGGGCCGCGCACCTTGCAGAGTGCGCGGCCCTTCGCAAATCGCATTCATGCGCCGTCAGATCACGATGTTTCTAGGTCGGGTCGACCTACTGCATGTTTCCTTTAATCGTATCCGATTAAAGGACAAAAACATGCAGCAGATCAAAGTGTTACAGCGACCTTTGCGCGTCTGATAAGACGCGCGGCGCTGTAAAAACATGAACGTGATCGATTCCAAGAAGTTGAGACGCGGGATGCGGGCGGAAAACCGCACACACCTTTCCTCATCCCGCTCTAAGCAGCAGGCGTCTCGCTTTCAGAGGTGGCTGCTTTCGGGCCGCCCTTGGCAACGCCGACCATCGCCGGGCGCAGGACGCGCTCGCCGATCGTGTATCCCGCCTGGACCACCTGGACGACCGTGTTGTTCGGAACCTCGGTGTTCGGGACCTCGAACATGGCCTGGTGGAAATTCGGATCGAACTTCTGGCCGGTGGGGTCCAACTGCTTCACGCCGTGACGCTCGAGCGCCGCAAGCATCGACCGCTCGGTCATTTCCACGCCCTCGATGAGTGCTTTCAGGCCGGCATCGCCCGCCTCCCTGGCGTCGGCCGGAATCGCATCCAGCGCGCGGCGCAGGTTATCGGAGACCGCCAGCATGTCGCGCGCGAAGCCCGCGACGGAATAGGACTTCGCGTCCTTGACATCACGTTCGGTGCGCCGGCGCAGATTGTCCATCTCCGCAGCAAGGCGAAGATATTTGTCGCGCAGTTCCGCACTCTCGGCCCTGGCAAGCTCAAGCGGATCCGGCGCGGTCGTGGAAGCATCCGCCTCCGGCTTTTCCGCGGCTTGCGGCTCAGCGGCTGTTTCGAATTCTTCAGGCGCCGCGGCCTCGGGTCCGTTCTTGTTCGTTTCGTCGGTCATGACGTTCTCCGAATTTCTGTCTTTTGCTGTGTTCGGCATCATCAAACCAGCGGAAGTCGCTTTGCTTGAACGTACTGTTGCCTGGATTTGAAGCCCGATATCGATGTTTGGGCCCAAAAAATCAAGGGTCGATTGCTTCATCGATCAAAAGGATTCGCTCAGCGCGACAGCCGCGACATGAGCTGGGCGGTGTAATCGACCATGGGAACGATGCGGGAATAGTTGAGCCGGGTCGGCCCGATTACACCGACCGCGCCGACGATGCGGTCGTCGCTGTCGCGGTAGGGAGCGACGATCAGCGAGGAACCGGAAAGCGAAAACAGCTTGTTTTCGGAACCGATGAAGATGCGCACGCCCGGGCCGCTCTCGGCGAGGTTGAGGATCTCGATCAGGCTGTCCTTCTTTTCGAGGTCATCGAAGAGCATACGCAGCCGCTCGATGTCGTCCGTCCCTTCCAATCCTTCGAGCAGATTGGCGCGGCCCCTGACGATCAGCCGCGCCGGCTGGCCGTCGCCCTCGCTTCCGGACCAGATCGCCAGCCCACGCTCGACCAGGTCCTGCGAGAGCGCGTCGAGCTCGCCGCGCACCGTCTCCTTGACCTTTTCCAGTTGCGTCCGCAATTCGGGAATCGTCTGACCGGCAAGGTGAGCGTTGACGAAGTTCGCCGCTTCGGTGAGCTGGGCGCTGGTGATCCCGGCGGGCAGCTCGATGATGCGGTTCTCCACCTGATCGTGCTCGCCGACGAGCACCGCCAGCGCCTTGGTCGGCGCCAGCCGGATAAACTCGACATGCTTGAGGACGGGATCGCTCTTGGTGGTGATTACGAGACCTGCGCCGCGCGACATGCCGGACAGCATCTGGCTCGCCTCGGTAAGAAGGTTTTCGACCGACCTGTCCCGATTTCCCGGGTGAACCTGCCTTTCGATCGAGGCGCGTTCCTCCGGCGAGAGATTGCCCACCTGCATGAAGGCGTCCACGAAGAAGCGCAGGCCCAGCTGCGTCGGAAGCCGGCCGGCGCTGACATGGGGGGAATAGATCAGGCCCAGATCCTCGAGATCGCTCATCACGTTGCGAACCGAGGCCGGCGACAGCGACACCGGCAACAGCCGCGAGAGATTGCGCGAGCCCAGCGGCTCCCCGCTTTCCAGATAGCTCTCGACAATGCGGCGGAAGATCTCGCCGGAGCGCTCGTCCAGCGCCGATGCGATCCCCTTCGTTCCAGGGTTGCGCAGTACCATGTCACTCCGTGATCAGTATTCTGTGTCCGGAAAGAATATAGTGATCCGCGCGGGGAATGGCAAAAGGGAAAAATCACTGCGAAGCTTCGACATCAAGCGGTTCCCTTTGCCTACGCCATGATCTAGAAGGCTCACGAAAGCGCCGCGCGTCTTCAGACGCGCAAAGGCCGCTGGAGCACTTTGAATTCTGCATGTTCTTGTCCTTGAACCGAACAGGACCCAAGGAAGCATGCAGTCGGGATCGACAGGAGTTGACGATGCGGCCATCCGGTAGAAAAACCGACCAAATGCGCAAGGTCTCGTTCGAGCGCAGTTTCTCCAAGCATGCGGAAGGATCCTGCCTGGTACGCTTCGGCGACACGCATGTTCTGTGCACCGCGAGCCTGGAGGAAAAAGTTCCGGCTTGGCTGCGCAACGGCGGCAAAGGCTGGATCACCGCGGAATATGGCATGCTGCCGCGGGCGACCGGCGAGCGCATGAGGCGCGAGGCGGCGACCGGCAAGCAGAGCGGCCGCACGCAGGAGATCCAGAGGCTGATCGGGCGGTCGCTCAGAGCCGTCGTCGATCTTCCGGCGCTCGGCGAACGTCAGATCTCGATCGACTGCGACGTGATTCAGGCCGACGGCGGCACGCGCACCGCGTCGATCACCGGCGCCTGGATCGCCCTCCACGACTGTTTGAAGTGGATGGAAGCGCGCAACATGGTCAAGCTGGAGAAGGTCTTGAAAGATCATGTGGCCGCCATTTCCTGCGGCATCTTCGCCAATCAGCCGGTTATCGACCTCGATTATCTGGAAGACTCGGCTGCGGAGACGGATGCCAATTTCGTGATGACGGGCAGCGGCGGCCTGGTCGAGATCCAGGGAACGGCGGAAGGCAAGCCCTTCAGCGAAGAAGAATTCGCAAGCCTGATGCTGCTCGCCAAGAACGGCATTGCCGAACTCGTCGAAATGCAGAAGCAGGCGATAGCAGGCTAGATCACGATGTTTTTAGGTCGGGTCGACCTAAAACATGAACGTGATCGGAACCAAGAAGTTGAGAAGCGGGATGCGGGCGGAAAAGCGCGCGCACTTTTCCTAATCCCGCTCTAGACCGCTCTCTGCTTCACTGAAGCAGTGAGATGATCTAACGCTTCGACAATACGCACTTCCGGACGGAACACCGTCACGGCTTTACCGGAAGTGCTCTGGATCACTTGAGAGGAACAGGTCCGGTGCCGACATTCGAAGGCATTCTGGAGACCGCGCTTTACGCGGACGATCTCGACCAGGCGGAGGCCTTCTACGGAACGGTCCTCGGCCTTGAAAGGATCACGCGCGCCGGCAGCCGCCATGTCTTCTTCCGCTGCGGCGAAGGCGTGCTCCTGATCTTCAATCCGGCGGAGACGGTGAAGCCGCCTGCACCGGGCGCACTTCCCGTGCCTCCGCACGGGACGAAGGGCAACGGGCACATGTGCTTCCGGGTCGCCGCCGAGGCGCTCGACGGCTGGAAGGCGAAACTGGAGGCAGCCGGGGTCGAGATCGAGGCGGATATCCGCTGGCCGAACGGCGCCCGCTCCTTCTATTTCCGCGATCCGGCCGGCAACAGCCTGGAATGCGCGGAAGCGGGCCTCTGGGCCAAGGATTGATTTCGGTAATACCTGAACGGAACGGAATAGATGCGCAGACTGATCGACAAGACGCTCGTCGTCGCGAGCCATAATGCCGGCAAGATCCGTGAGATCCGCGATCTCATCGGGCCGCTCGGCTTCGAAGCGAAATCGGCAGCCGATCTCAATTTCGTCGAGCCGGATGAGACCGGCACGACCTTCGAGGAGAACGCGACCATCAAGGCGCTCGCCTCGGCCAAGGCCTCGGGACTGCCGGCGCTCTCGGACGATTCCGGTCTTGCCGTCGACGCGCTCGGCGGCGCCCCCGGCGTCTACACGGCCAACTGGGCCGAACGTGAGGACGGCAGCCGCGACTTCCGGATGGCCATGGAGAAGGTCGAAGAGGCGCTCCGCGCCAAGGGTGCGGCGAAGCCCGAAAGCCGTACCGCACGCTTCGTGTCCGTTCTCTGCCTTGCCTGGCCGGACGGGCATGTCGAGCTCTTTCGCGGCGAGGTCGAGGGTTATGTCGTCTGGCCGCCGCGCGGAACCAGTGGCTTCGGCTACGATCCGGTCTTCCAACCGAAGGGCTACGACACCACATTCGGCGAAATGAGTGCGGAGGAGAAGCATGGCTGGAAGCCGGGCGATTCCGAGGCCCTGTCGCACCGCGCCCGCGCATTCAAGCTGTTCGCCGAAACCTGTCTCGGCGCCTGAGTAGGAAGACAATGCAGATAGCCCCGCTTTCAGCGATCGGTGACGGCATGGACCCCGGTTTCGGGGTCTATGTGCACTGGCCCTTCTGCGCGGCGAAATGCCCCTATTGCGACTTCAATAGCCATGTGCGCCATCAGCCGGTGGATCAGCCTCGCTTCGTCGCCGCATTCCTGAAGGAAATGGCCGCGGTGCGCGCGCTTTCCGGTCCGAGAACCGTCACCAGCATTTTCATGGGCGGGGGTACCCCGTCGCTGATGGACCCTCGGACGGTGGAGGCGATCCTCGACGGCATTGCCCGGCATTGGCACGTGCCTGATGGCATCGAGATCACCATGGAGGCGAACCCGTCCAGCGTCGAGGCAACGCGCTTCCGCGGCTATCGGGCGGCCGGCGTCAACCGCGTCTCGCTCGGCGTACAGGCTCTCAACGACCGTGACCTCAAATTTCTCGGGCGGCTGCACGATGTCGAGAATGCGCTGAAGGCGATACGGCTCGCGCGCGAGATCTTTCCGCGCATGTCCTTCGACCTTATCTATGCGCGGCCGAACCAGACGGTCGAGGAATGGGAGCGGGAGCTGAAGGAGGCGGTTTCCTACGCCGTCGATCATCTGTCGCTCTACCAGCTTACCATCGAGGAAGGGACGCCCTTCTACGGCCTGCACAAGGCAGGGAAACTCGTCGTTCCGGATGGCGAGCAGTCGGCGGTTCTCTACGAGGCCACGCAGGAGATCACCGCTGATATCGGCATGCCGGCCTATGAGGTCTCCAATCATGCCCGGCCGGGGGCCGAGAGCCGGCACAACCTCACCTATTGGCGCTACGGCGACTATGCGGGCATCGGCCCCGGCGCCCACGGGCGGCTGGCGATCGGATCAGGCAAGATCGCGACCGCAACCGAGCGCAACCCGGAGGCATGGCTGCAACGCGTCGAAGAGTGCGGCGAAGGCCTGGTCGAGCGGGAACTGCTCGATTTCGAGGCGCAGGCCGATGAGCTTTTGCTGATGGGGTTGAGGCTGCGCGAAGGCGTCGATCTCGCCCGCTGGCAGACCCTCTCGGGCCGCGATCCGGATCCGGCCCGGGAAGAATTCCTGATCGAGCATGGTTTCATCGAACGGATCGGCAATTCGCGGCTGCGCTGCACGCCCGCCGGAATGCTGATCCTCGACGCCGTGGTGGCCGACCTCGCCTGCTGATCGCGGGCCGAGCGGCTCAGCCGCCTTCCTTCACCGGTGCGACGATCCCCCAGGTAACTCCAAAGGGATCCCGGAGCTGGCCGTAATGGTCGCCCCAGAATGCGATCTCCAGCTGCATCGTCACCTCTGCGCCGGCCTCCACCGCCCGATTCCACCAGAAATCAGCGTCATCGACGACGAGGTGCAGCACGAAGCCCTCCGGCGGCTTCCAGGGATGGCCGAATTCCGGGAAAGGATCGTTCAGCATCAATGCGCCGCCATTGATCGTCAGGTGGCAGTGGATGAGGCGCTTTCCATCCTGGGCATGTTTGCGGTCCTCCTCCTTGGCGCCGAAAGCGCGGACATAGAAGGCCGCCGCCGCATCTGCATCCTCCACGTTGAGATAGGCGATGACGCCGGGCATGGGCGGGCGCGACGGCGCTTGCCAGTCGACCTCGGACCGGGGATCGAGATCGATCGCCGCCTTGAAGCTTCCGTCCATGTAGAAGGGGACGGATTCGTGCTGATGGGCGATTTTCCATCCCCTGTCGGTGCGTGTCAGGCCCAAGGTCAGGCGATACCAGAGCGCCGCCTTCTGGCCATCGTGCTTCTCGCCGGAAAGATGCGTCAGCGCAGTGGCGAAGGCGACGTCGCCGCTCACCGAAACGTCGAGCTCCTCGAGGGTGAAGCCGAGCGGCCCTTTCCACGTGGAAAACCACTGCTCAAGGCCGCCGGCATCTGCGTCGGAAGCCTTGAGGGGGGGCGCCAGCGAAAAGACGAGGCAATCTTCCGTGCCGTGGGCGAGGACGCGGGCGGCATCCTTCCGGCGCAGCGCCTCCGCCCAGTCCCCGATTACCTCCTCGATCTCCGCAACGGCCGCACTCCTGCTCTCGGTAATGGTCATGACCCGGTCCTCCTCTCAGAGTTTCGCAACGAGTGTCGCAAGCTGATCGGCGCATTGGCCCCAGCCCTCGTGGAAGCCCATCTTCTCATGGGCATCGCGGTCCTCGACGCTCCAATGGAGCGCGCGGGCCGTATAGCGGGTCTTGCCGCCCTCGTTCTCGAAGGTCATGACCGCCGTCATGAACGGCTTCTCGGACGGCTTCCAGGCTTCCGTAAAGGCATCGGTGACGACGATCTTCTCGTTCGGCACGACTTCCAGATAGATGCCCTGATTAGGATAGAGTTCGCCCTCGGGCGAACGCATGACAAAGCGGTTGGTGCCGCCCGCCCTGACGTCGAGCTCCGCTTCCGTGATCGTCCACGGCAGAGGAGCGAACCACTGCTTCAGAAGCTCGGCTTCCGTGAAGGCCCGGTAGACCTTCTCGCGCGGGGCATCGATCAGCCGTGTCAGAACCAGTTCGCGTTCGCCGCCGGTGTCGGTCGCTGCAGTCATTTTCGAAATCCTCCATGTTGGTTCATTCCAAGGACGAAGGAGGATGCCGCCTGCCGACAGGGGCCAGAAAAAATTTATCGCTTTTCTTCTTCCGCGACCGTCGCCGGCTCGGCCGCGAGGTGATCGAGCTGCATGCGGATATAGGCCGCTTCGGACGCGTTGGTGGCCAGTGCGATCGCCCGGTCGAAGGCGGTGCGCGCCTCGCATGCCCGGCCGAGCTGCTTCAAAAGGCCGCCGCGCAGGCCGTGATAATAGAAATAGCCGGAAAGCCTCTCCCCAAGGGGCTCCACCATCGCCAGTGCGGCCTCCGGTCCCTCGCGTTTCGAGACCGCGACCGCGCGATTGAGCGTGACGACCGGCGAGGGCTGCAGGCGCTCGAGCGCCTGGTAGAGGAGGTCGATCTCCTCCCAATCCGTCTGCTCCGGACGTTCGGCGCGGGCATGCAGGGCCGCGATTGCTGCCTGTATCTGGTAGGGACCGGGGCGGCGATGGCGCATTGCTTTGTCGATCATCGCCAGCGCCTCGGTGATCATCGGCCGGCTCCAGAGCCGCCGATCCTGATCTTCGAGCAGGACGACGGCACCATTGGCATCGAAGCGCGCGCGGGCGCGCGAATGCTGGAGCAGCAGAAGCGCCGTCAGCCCCATGATTTCCGGCTCGGCGGGAAACAGCCGCAGCAGCAGCCGCGACAGGCGGATCGCCTCGTCGCAAAGATCGGCGGAGACGCCCTCGGGGCCGTTCATCGCCGAATAGCCCTCGTTGAAGACAAGGTAGATCATCGTCGCGACCGCTGCGAGCCGCTCGGCGCGATCGACGGCATCGGGTGTCTCGAACGGGATGCCGGCGGCTGCGACGCGGGCCTTGGCGCGGGTGATGCGCTGCTCCATCGCCGCTTCGCTGACGAGAAAGGCACGGGCGATCTGCCTGACGGAGAGCCCCGATACGATGCGCAGTGCAAGCGCGATCTGCTGGGTTGCCGGAAGCGCCGGGTTGCTGCAGACGAAGAGCAGCCGCAGGATGTCGTCGCGGTAATGCGCCCCGTCGAGGCGATCGGCGAGTTCACTCTCCCGGTCGTCGAGATCGGAGAGCAGTTCCTCCGGCGGCAGTGCCGTCTCGCGCGACTGCCGCCGCACCTTGTCGATGCCGCTGTTGCGGCCGACGAAGATGAGCCAGGCGGCGGGATCGCGCGGCGGACCGGTACGGGGCCAGTTTTTCAGCGCCCGGATACAGGCCTCCTGGAACGCCTCCTCCGCCAGATCGAGATTGCGAAAGTAACGCAGCAGCGCACCCATTGCCTGCGGCCGCGCGGAAATAAGAGCAAGATCGATCCAGCCTGTGTCGGTCATGAGGGCAGCTCACCGGGTTTATAAAGCGCGAGCGGCCGGACCTCGTAGGAGCCCGTGCTCGGATTGGCGTTACTCAGATCGCGCGCGAAGTCGAGCGCCTCATCCAGCGAGGCGCAATCGATCAGATAGAAGCCGAGCAACTGTTCCTTGGTCTCGGCGAAGGGGCCGTCCATGACGATCGTCTCGCCGGCGCTGTGGCGCAGCGTCGCCGCCGCCGTCGTCGGCACCAGGCGCGCGACGGGCCCCAGCTTGCCCGCTTCGACATATTTGCGTTGGACGGCGCTCAGATCACGCATGACCCTCTCGTCCTCCTCCTTGCTCCAGGCACTGGTGACGCTTTCATCGTTGTAGCAAAGCACGGCGTAAAGCATTGAAAATCTCCGCTCTGGTCTGAAGACGAATGGCGCTATTGATAGCCGACAAGCGGGGCGAAAAAAACGCTCAACAAAAAAGCCCGGCGGACCGGGCTTTCGTAACGTCGGGCTTTCCTGCCTCTATTCGTTGATCAGTCGCTTCAAAAGCTCGATCTCGTGGCTGAGCTTGGTGTCGGCAGAAATCAGTTCCTCGATCTTGCGCACCGCATGGAGCACGGTCGTGTGGTCGCGCCCGCCGAAGCGGCGGCCGATCTCGGGGAAGGAGCGCGGGGTCAGTGTCTTCGACAGATACATGGCGATCTGGCGCGGCTTGACGATGACGCGGGTGCGGCGGTTGGAGACCAGCTCCTGACGCGAGACATTGTAATGCTTGGCGACGACGCGCTGGATATCTTCGATGCGGACGCGGCGCGGTTCCCCGGCATTGACGAGATGGCCGAGCAGTTCGTCGACCCGCTCGATCGAAAGCTGCGGCTCGAAGGAGCGGCGGAAGAGAAGCTGATTGAAGGCGCCCTCGAGTTCGCGGCCGCTGGCTGTCACGTTGCGGGCGACATGGCTCAGTATCTCGAGCGGAATCTCGAGCGAGGCATCGTCCTGGCGCGCCGCTTCGAGACGACGCTTCAGCATTTCCAGGCGCATCTCGTAGTCCGGCCCTTCCATCTCGATCGCCACGCCGCCTTGCAGGCGCGAGCGAACGCGGCTGTCGAGCGATTCCAGCTCCCAGGGTGCACGGTCTGCGGCGACGACCACCTGCTTGGCGGAGTCGAGCAGCATGTTCAACAGATGGCAGAACTCGTGCTGGATCGACTTGCCCTGCAGGAACTGCATGTCGTCGATAATGAGAAGGTCGATGTTGCGAAGTGATTCCTTCAGCGACAGCGCGTCATTGTCGCGGATCGCCGTTGCGAAACGCCACATGAAATATTCGGCCGTCAGATAGACGACGCGTGGCGCGCGCGCACTCTGGAGGGCCGCGAGAGCGATCGCCTGCAGAAGATGCGTCTTCCCGAGACCAACGCTCGAATGGATGAAAAGCGGATTGAAGCGCACGGCGCCGGCGCCGGCCTCGGCAATCGTACGCGCTGCCGCGAGCGCGACCCGGTTCGACGAGCCCTCTACGAAACTATCGAAACCGTAGCGCTGATCGAGCGGCGAGCCGAAAAGCGGCGCCTGGACGGGTCTCGCCGGAGCTGCCGCAACCGCAGCGGCGGCAATTGCCACGGTGGGGGCCGCCGAACGGCGGGAGGGAGGGACGACCGCCGCTTCGGCAGCCGCGGCAACGCTCTCTTCAGGAGCCGTCGGGCGATGACCGCGGGTCGCGGTGCGCACGAGGATCTCCACCTTCAGTATCTCGCTGTCCTCCTGCTGGACGAGCGTGGTGATCAGATCGAGATAGCGATTATTGATCCAGGACTTCAGAAAAGTCGTCGGGACCGAGAGGCGCACGACGCTTTTCGACACTGAATGGAGCTTGAGGCGTCCAAACCAACTTGCGAAGACATCCGGACCGACCTGGGCTTTCAAGCGCGCACTTACCCGCTCAAACAGTGCGTCATGCCGCATGTCGTGTTTTTCCCCCGCCGCCTGAGACTGATTGCTTCCGGCCTGAAAACCTCCAGGTGCCGTCGCCAAATTCATCCGCATCTTGCCGCCTTCCAATTTCATTATTCCGATGCCGTCATTTCTGGCGGCCTCATCTTTTATGCCCGCCCGCCACGGCCGCTCAAAAGCCATGCCGCGTCAGCCGGACGCTCTGATACGCACCGAACCGGGCTCCTCATATCCCGTCACGGCACGCTGCGCTCATTCGCTTGCCTTCGCCTCAAGCAAATGTCCCCTCGCACTTCGCCTTACCGATTCTGCACGGCTCTTTTCAAGCCGACCGGAACCGTTTTTCCTCGTTGCCGGCTGACCGCACCCTCGTACGTAGCGGACAGCCCGAGCCTCCTTCTTCCTACTCCAACGCATTCACAAGGCTAAGCCCTGTCGGCAACCACAAGACGAAACGTCCTCGCTCCGGTGCGAAGGCTCGCCCGGTTTTATCGTCTCGATTTGTTTGATTGATC
Source organism: Ensifer meliloti (assembly GCF_030064585.1). Classification (NCBI taxonomy): domain Bacteria; kingdom Pseudomonadati; phylum Pseudomonadota; class Alphaproteobacteria; order Hyphomicrobiales; family Rhizobiaceae; genus Ensifer; species Ensifer meliloti. The sequence continues at coordinate 2,700,985 of NZ_CP120365.1, read as the reverse complement.
GACGTGGAATTAACCCCGCCACAGGCGACGGAAAGCCCAAAGTCACCCCGATTGGAATGACCCTTAAACTTCCTCGTACAGATGTAATCTGTGTCCCCTGTGGAAGGCATTTAGGCAGGATCGTCCGGCAAGATCAATCGCGTTTTTTACCCGCCCGTAAGCGTCGACAGTTGACTCTCGTGCCGGGTTTTGCATCCCGCTCCCCGAGTCCGGCGAGAATCCCTGTTGAATCAAGGGTTTTGTTTTTTGCGTTCTTGCTTAGCTGGCGAAAAAGAAAAAAAATAAAAAATGGCTTGACTCACTTCGGACTCAATCCGCCCGCCCCGCCAGACCACATTTTTGCCGCAACCTCTCATAAGCCACTGAAAAGCTTATAATTTTTTTGTCACGGGATTGACACGAGCGTGGCAAGGTCAATCGCGCAGGCCGTTGGCGGCGGCACGAATCGGAAAAGCCCGGCGAAAACGCCGGGCACTTCATCAACAGCTTTTTTCTTAGCCGGGTTAGGCCGAAAGGCTCTTCACGCGCTGCGCCAGGCGCGAGACCTTACGCGAAGCCGTGTTGGAATGCATTACGCCCTTCGTGGCGGCGCGCATCAGCTCCGGCTGTGCCGCCTTCAGGGCGGCGGCTGCGAGTGCCTGATCGCCGGAAGCGATCGCCTCTTCGACCTTGCGGACGAAGCTGCGGATGCGCGAACGACGGGCCTTGTTCACTGCGGTACGGCGTGCGATCTTGCGGGTCGCCTTTTTCGCCGAAGTTGTATTGGCCATTGATGCCTCTCTTCGAAAACTGACATGGACTCCGCCTCGCCGTGCCGGGTCACTGCGACCTGTCATTCAAGCAATTCGGGAGTATTATCGGAAAGCCTCGAACGAGGGCGTTCCAAACTGAGGGCGGCGTATAAAGGGAAACCGCCCGCACGTCAACGCGCAATTTGAGAAAACCGAGTCCTGTCCATGGCTCATCTGTGTTTGAATTCGGCTTTGCGCTTGGCGACGAAGGCGGCCATGCCCTCTTTCTGGTCCTCCGCTGCGAAAAGCGACTGGAAGAGCCGCCGCTCGAAGCGCAGGCCCTCGGCGAGCGTCAGTTCCAGAGAGCGGCTGACGGCCTCCTTGGCCATCATCGCCGCCGGCAGCGAGAATGACGCGATCTTCTCCGCGGCGCCGAGCGCCTCCTCCAGGAGCCTGTCCGGAGCCACCACGCGCGAAACGAGCCCGGAGCGCTCCGCCTCCGCCGCGTCCATCATGCGGCCGGTGAGAATGAGGTCCATGGCCTTCGCCTTGCCGACTGCGCGGGTCAGGCGCTGCGATCCACCCATGCCGGGAATGACGCCAAGCGTAATCTCCGGCTGGCCGAACTTCGCCGTTTCGGAGGCGATGATGAAGTCGCACATCATGGCGAGCTCGCAGCCACCGCCGAGCGCGAAACCGGATACGGCGGCGATCATCGGTTTGCGGGCGTTCGCGACATGCTCCCAGCCGCCAAGGAAATCGGCGAGGTAACCGTCGACGAAATCGAGCCCCTGCATCTCCTTGATGTCGGCGCCGGCGGCAAAGGCCTTTTCGGAGCCGGCAAGGACGATGGCGCCGACGGCCCTGTCGGCGTCGAAGGCCTTCAGCGCGGCATCGAGCTCGCGCATCAGCACCGCATTCAGCGCATTGAGCGCCTGCGGCCGGTTGAGCGTGATCAGGCCCACGCGGCCCTGCGTTTCGACCAGCAGCGTCTCGTAACTCATTCCCGTCTCCTTCACGCGTTGTCGGAAGATTGAAGAGCGGAATGTGCCATGCCGCCCTATTTCTGGCAGTGCGGACAGTAAAAAGTCGAACGTCCCGCCTGTACTATGCGGGCGACCGTACCGTGGCAGCCGGGCGTGCGGCAAGCCTCGCCTTCCCTGTCATAGACGGAGAAGCTGTGCTGGAAATAGCCGAGACTGCCGTCCGCCTGAATGTGATCCTTGAGCGAGGAGCCGCCGGCGGCGATCGCATCGGCAATCACGGCGCGGATCCTTTCCGTCAGCGCAATCAGCGCCTGTTTCGGGCGGCCTCGCTTGTCGACGAGCGTGCCTGCCGACCTTTTCGGCGAGAGGCCCGAGCGCCACAGCGCCTCGCAAACATAGATATTCCCGAGCCCCGCGATCGTCCTCTGGTCGAGAAGAGCGGCTTTCAGCGGCTGGATCTTGCCGGCGAAACGGGCGGCGAGATAGGCGGCATCGAGGGCATTGCCGGTCGGCTCCTCGCCGAGGCCGCGGAGGAAGACGTGGTCGGCGAGCGCAGAGCGCCGTGCCAGATCCATGAAACCGAAGCGGCGCGGATCGTTATAGATCACCCGTGCCGGCCCGGAGCCGCCATCGAGATGGAAGACGACATGATCGTGCTTCTCGTCCTTGCCGCGCGGGTGGTGGAAAGCGCCGGGCGTGGCCGGATCCGCACCAGCCTCTATCGGGCCCTTCTCGATCCGGAACGACCCGGACATGCCGAGATGGGCGATGATGACGTCGCCGCCCTCGAGCTCGATCATCAGATATTTGGCGCGCCGCGAGAGGGCGATGATCCGGCGGCCCGCGACCGCGTTCGCGAAATTCTCGGGGAACGGAAAGCGCAAATCCGGCCGGCGCAACTCCGCCCGCACCAGAAGCGCACCCTCCATCGTCGGCGCCAGTCCGCGCTTGACCGTTTCCACCTCGGGCAATTCCGGCATCGGCCGTGTTCCTTCATCCTTTATTCATCGCACCCGCCCGCGTGAGCGGCACGCCATTCCCATGACGCCGCCGATAGCCTATATCCCGCTCCATGCGGCAGCCGGTCGCCTCTCGCTCAGATAGCGTGCACGGAGCGATTTCGCTATGGTGCCGGCAAAATTCGTTGAAGTGGAGTTTCGTATGGCGGATGAGCGCGTATCGGCGAGGGGCGGAATGGAGACCTCTTTCGGTTTCCGCGAAGTCGGCACGGGCGAGAAGCAGCCGCTCGTCAACGACGTCTTCCACAAGGTCGCCAAACGCTACGACATCATGAACGACGTGATGTCGGCCGGGCTGCACCGAGTCTGGAAGGATGCGATGATCGCGGCGCTCAACCCGCCGGGCCGCGAGGACTATCGGGTTCTCGACGTCGCCGGCGGCACCGGTGACATCGCCTTCCGCATCGTCGAGCGCTCCGGGCGCAAGGCCCATGCGACCGTGCTCGACATCAACGGCTCGATGCTCTCGGTCGGCGCCGAGCGCGCCCGCAAGAAGGGGATCGAAGCCAATCTCGACTTCGTCGAGGCCAATGCCGAAGACCTGCCCTTCGCGGCGAATTCCTTCGACGCCTACACGATCGCCTTCGGCATCCGCAACGTGCCGCGCATAGAGGTCGCGCTCAAGGAGGCCTACCGCGTGCTGAAGCGCGGCGGCCGGCTGCTCGTGCTCGAATTCTCCGAAGTGGAAATGCCGCTGCTCGACCGCTTTTACGATGCCTGGTCCTTCAATGCGATTCCGAAATTCGGAAAGCTCATCACCGGCGACGATGCGCCCTACCAGTATCTGGTGGAATCGATCCGCAAGTTTCCGAACCAGCGTGATTTCGCCGCCATGATCCGCGATGCCGGCTTCGCGCGCGTCTCCTTCACCAATTATACCGGCGGCATCGCAGCGCTGCATTCCGGCTGGAAAATCTGAGCGCATGAGCACTCCCGGAGCATATTTCCGTCTCATACGGATCGGCTGGGTCCTTGCGCGCGAGAATGCGTTTGCGGCGGTCCCCTCCGAACACCTGCCCCCGCTCGCACGCTTCGTCCAGAAGCTCGCCGGCCTGCTTGCCAGCCGCGAGGCCCGGCTCGGTGCGCGCAGCGGCCGCCTCGCCCGGGCGGTGGAACGGCTCGGCCCTTCCTATGTCAAGATCGGCCAGTTTCTGGCGACGCGCCCGGACGTGGTCGGCGCCGAACTTGCCGCCGACCTGTCGCTGCTCCAGGACCGCATGGCCACCTTTCCTGAGAGCGCATCCAGGGCGGCGATAGAGGCGTCTCTCGGGCGCTCCGTCGGTGAGCTCTTCCTCGAATTCTCCGAACCGATCGCAGCCGCATCGATCGCCCAGGTCCATCCCGCCGTGGTCATGCGCGACGGCACGCGCGAAAGGGTGGCCGTCAAGGTCATCCGCCCGGGCGTGCGCCAGCGCTTCGTGGCCGACATCGAGGCCATGTATCTGGTCTCGCGCATGCAGGAGCGATTCCTGCCCTATACGCGCCGCCTGAGGCCGGTCGAAGTGACGAAGACGCTGGAGCAGACGACCAAGGTCGAAATGGACCTGAGGCTCGAGGCCGCGGCGCTTTCCGAACTTGGCGAGAACACCAGGGAGGATTCCGGGTTTCGCGTGCCCAGGGTCGATTGGGAGCGCACCGGCCGCGACGTCGTGACGATGGAATGGATCGACGGCATCAAGATGTCGGACATCGAAGGGCTGAAACGGGCCGGCCATGACCTGAACCGCCTGGCCGAAACGCTGATCCAGTCCTTTCTGCGCCACACGCTCCGGGACGGCTTCTTCCATGCGGACATGCACCAGGGCAACCTGTTCGTCGACGAGGCAGGCCATATCGTCGCCGTCGACATGGGCATCGTCGGCCGTCTCGGCCGGAAGGAACGCCGCTTCCTGGCCGAGATCCTCTACGGCTTCATCATGCGCGACTATCAGCGCGTCGCGGACGTGCATTTCGAGGCCGGCTACGTTCCCTCGCACCACGACGCCGCAAGCTTCGCCCAGGCGATCCGCGCCATCGGCGAGCCGATCCACGGCCAGCCGGCCGAGACGATCTCGATGGCGAAACTGCTGACGCTTCTGTTCGAGGTCACCGAACTTTTCGACATGCAGACCCGTCCCGAACTGGTGATGCTGCAGAAGACGATGGTCGTCGTCGAGGGCGTCGCCCGCACGCTCAACCCGCGCTTCAACATGTGGAAGGCGTCCGAACCGGTGGTCGGCAAGTGGATAAGGGACAATCTCGGGCCGAAACGCATCGTCGCCGATCTGCGCGACGGCATTCATGCGGCGCTCCGGGTTGCCGAAGCGCTGCCCGAGATTGCGGCGCGGACGGAACGCTTCTCCGGGGAAATCATGGCGATGAGCGAGAACGGCCTGCGCTTCGATCCGGAGACCGCGGAAGCGATCGGCAGGTCCGAGGCGCGCCATACGCGCTCGGGCCGTATCGCACTATGGGTTATCGCGGCGGCGCTCGTCTACATCGCCTGGCAGCTTGCGTGAGCGGAGCGGCGGGCCTCCTTGCCAGCCTGCCGGAGAGAAGTGCCCGGCAGCCAAGAGGCGCCAACGATCAAAGCAGGAGGAAAGAATATGGATCTCGGCATTAGCGGCAAAAGGGCGCTCGTTCTCGGCGGCAGCAAGGGGCTCGGGCGCGGTATCGCCGAAGCGCTCGCGGCGGAAGGCGTTGCGGTCGCGCTGACCGGCCGGAACGAAGAAACCGCAGCCAAGGCCGCAGCGGAAATCGGCCCGGACGCTGCCGGCTTTTCGCTCGACCTTGCAAAGCCTGAAATCGTCGACCCCTTCCTCGATCGGCTCTCCTCCGCATTCGGACAGGTCGATATTCTGGTACTGAACGGTGGCGGTCCGCCGCCGACGAATGCTGCCGACATCGATCCCGGCTTCTGGCGGGCTCAGTTCGAGGCGATGGTGCTTTCCGGCATGCGCATTGCCCACCGCCTGCTGCCGTCCATGCGGGAGCGCCGCTTCGGCCGCATCGTCGCCGTCGCCTCCACCAGCATCCGCGAGCCGATCCCCGGTCTGACGGCGTCCAATGCGCTGCGCAGCGCGCTTGCCGGCTGGATGAAGACGCTCGCCCGCGAGGTGGCAGCCGACGGCGTGACCGTCAACATGCTCCTGCCCGGCAGGCTCGCGACGGACCGGACCCTGGGCTTCGATCGCATGGATGCAGAGGCCGAAGGCGTCAGCGTCGAAACCGTTGCAGCGCGCAGCCAGTCGGAAATTCCGGCCGGGCGCTACGGGACGCCGGCCGAGTTCGGTGCTGCCGCAGCCTTTCTCGCAAGCCGGCAGGCCGCCTACATCACCGGGATTGCGCTGCCTGTCGACGGCGGGCTCAGCCGTTCGATGCTCTGACCATGCTCATCCCGCTTCAGAGACCGGCGGCACGAGGCCTGCGGCGCTGCGCCGTCGTCGCTCTCGTCATTCTTTTCAGTCTAACAGGGATCGTGAGGGCCGCCATGCTGGATGAAGAACTCCTCACGGCCGCCCGGCTGGGCAATGCCGCCGAAATCAGCGCTCTCGTAGAGCGCGGCGCACAAGTGGATGCGCGCGACGAAACAGGCGCGACGGCCCTGCTCATCGCCACTCATGAGAACAATATCGAGGCCGCAAGGGTCCTCATCGCGGCCGGCGCCCACGTCAACGCCAAGGACCGCATCGAGGACAGCCCTTATCTCTATGCCGGCGCGCGCGGCCATCTCGAAATACTGAAGATGACGCTCGCGCATGGCGCCGATCTAGAGAGCACCAACCGCTACGGCGGCACCGCCCTCATTCCCGCCGCCGAGCGCGGCCATGTCGAAACCGTGAAGACGCTGATCGATGCCGGCGTTGCCGTCGATCATGGAAACCGCCTCGGCTGGACGGCGCTCCTCGAGGCGATCATCCTCGGTAACGGAGGCGACAGCCATACGGAGATCGTCAGGCTGCTGATCGAGGCCGGTGCCGATGTCGATCTGGCAGACGGCGACGGCGTTACGCCCCTTGCCCATGCAAAAAGGCGAGGGTTCCGGCAGATCGAGCGCCTCCTCCTCGCCGGCGGCGCTCATCAAACGGCGGAATGAAGGCTTAGAGCGGGATAGGAAAAGTGTGTACGGTTTTCCGCCCGCATCCCGCTCTAACTTTTTGGAATCGATCACATTCATGTTTTCAGGTCGACCCGACCTAAAAACATCGTGATCTAATGCACGTCGAAAATCAGTGACTTATGCGCGGCCACGGCTGCCGTGACGCCATCGCCGACCGCATGCGAGACCGAGCCCGCGCCCCGCGCGGCATCGCCGCAGGCATAGATGCCCTCGACGCTCGTCTCCTTTGCCTCGTTCGTCCGGATATAAGGTCCGAGCGGTCCGTCCTCGAATTCGCAGCCGAGCGCTGCAGGCAGATCGCTCGCCATGCGGGTGCGCGACGCGACGAACAGGCCTTCGAGGGAAACGGACCGGCCGCCATCCAGAACCACGCTCGCCTTCGCGCCGTCAACAGCGACGACCCTCTCCCTTTCGATCTCCACACCGCGCGCTTCCAGCATGGCGGCCTGAGCGGCGTCGGGCTCGAACGCTTCATTGGCGAACAGGATGGTCGGCCCCCAGTCCGGCAGCATCATGGCCTGGTGAAAACTGTGCTCACCGGTTGCGAGAACGCCGATGCGGCCCTGCCCGAGCTCATAGCCATGGCAATAGGGGCAGTGAAAGACGGCGCGGCCCCAGCGTTCCTGAAGTCCCGGTATCGACGGCAATTCATCGACCACGCCCGTTGCCAGGATCAGCCGCCGCGCCGCGATATTTTCGCCCTGCACCGAGACGACCAGATTGGCGCCGTCGCGGCCCGCCGTATCGGCCGTTCCTTCGACGAAACGCACATTGGGATAGGCCAGCAACTGTTCGCGGCCGTGCGCCGCGATCGCCGCCGGCGCCTCGCCGTCCCGGCTGAGGAACCCATGCGACGATTCGGCAAAGCGGTTCCTGCGCGCGCCCGCATCGACGACGACAACGGAGCGTCTGGCTCTGGCCAATTGGAGTGCCGCCGACAGCCCCGCATAGCTTCCACCCACGATCGCCACATCTACCGGCATCACATCAACCGCCATGGTTCTGCTCCTTCATCTGCTGGCGACGGGTCGTCATTCGTCGCTGGAAATCGTTTGAAAGATCCGCCAGGCTTATTCGTTCCAATCGCTGCATGAGAAGCGCCTCGGCATCCCGGAGCGCCCCGTCCATCGCGGCATTGACCGCCTGTTCCACTACGCAGCCGGGAGCCTCGGTTCGGTTGCCGATCGCAAATACGGCCGGTTCACCGAGCGCGGCATGCACGTCCGCAAGGCTGATCGTTGCGAGATCGCGCACGAGCGACCAGCCTCCCCCATGCCCCCTTTCGGAGCGGACGAGACCCGCTTCCCGTAAACCCGCCATGGTGCGTCGGACCACGACGGGATTGGTGGAGAGGCAGGCTGCCAGCTCCTCCGAGGTGATGGTTTCACGCTCCGCCATGTGGAGGAGCGCATGCAGGGTAATGGAGAGTCTGCTATCGCGCTTCATGTAACTCAATGTGTTACGTGACACCGGGAAAGTCAAGCTTCCAAATCTGGTCTGCACTCGAAATCAGGCGCGCAATTGCGCGCGGCAAGGCGGTCGAGTAGGGTCGCCGGAAACGGACGGGAGCGGCTCAAGCCGGAACGGAATGACACTGTCGGGCAAGCGCATTCTTCTCATCATCTCCGGCGGCATCGCGGCCTATAAGAGCCTCGATCTGATCCGCCGCCTGCGCGAGCGCGGCGCCGACGTGCGCCCGGTGATGACGGCGGCGGCGCAGCGTTTCGTGACGCCGCTGACCGTCGGCGCGCTCTCGGCCTCCCACGTTTTCACGGAGCTTTTCTCGCGCGAGGACGAGCAGGATGTCGGTCACATCCGGCTGGCGCGCCATTGCGATCTCGTGGTCGTGGCACCGGCAACGGCCGACCTGATGGCAAAGATGGCGCACGGTCACGCCGACGACCTCGCCTCGACGGTGCTCCTGGCGACCGACCGGCCGGTGCTGCTCGCGCCGGCGATGAACCCGAGGATGTGGTCGCACCCTGCCACGCTCCGCAACCGCGCGACGCTCGCCGGCGACGGCGTCCGCTTCGTCGGGCCTGCCACCGGCGAAATGGCCGAGAGCGGCGAGGCAGGGGAAGGCCGCATGGCCGAACCTCTGGAGATCGTCGCGGCGGTCGAGGAATTGTTCAGCGAAGCAAGGCCGCTCGCCGGGCGCAAGGCTATCGTCACATCCGGACCGACGCACGAGCCGATCGATCCGGTGCGCTACATCGCCAACCGCTCGTCCGGGAAGCAGGGCCACGCGATCGCCGCAGCACTGGCACGGCTCGGCGCCGAGGTCACGCTCGTTTCCGGGACGGTGACGATCGCGGACCCCGCCGGCGTCCGCGTCGTCCGGGTCGAGCGCGCCGAGGAGATGCGTGATGCGGTGTTGGCCGCGCTGCCGGCCGATGTGGCCGTCATGGTGGCAGCCGTTGCCGACTGGCGCGTCGCATCGACAGCCGGCAACAAGATCAAGAAGCGGCCGGGAGAAGCCCCTCCTCCGCTGCAGCTTGCCGAGAATCCCGATATCCTGAAGACCGTCGGCCACCACGCATCGCGGCCGAAGCTCGTGATCGGCTTTGCCGCCGAGACCGAGAACGTCGCCGAGAACGGCCGCGCCAAGCTCCAGAAGAAGGGCGCCGATTACATTCTGGCCAACGACGTTTCGCCCGCAACCGGCATCATGGGCGGCGACCGCAATCGCGTGAAGCTTATCGGCCGTGACGGCACCGAGGAATGGCCGGAAATGGGCAAGGACGATGTCGCGGCGAAGCTCGCAGCGCTGATCGTGGCGAAGCTTTCATCCTGAAAACAGACGGGAGGCGGGCGCCATTGCCACATCGGCCGTCCCGAAAAGGCGAACGTCGACGCCGTTTTCCCCGACGATGATCGCGGATCCGTCCGGAACCTCCACCCAGGCGCTGTCGTCGTCGTTGAGCGGCTCGGAGACGAGGCAATAGCCGCCGTTCGACCCCATCGGACCTGCATAGAGCGTGGGAGCTTTCCAATCCGTAGCATAGCGGATCGCATAAAGATCGCGGCCGTCGGAGAAGGCCGCCGTGAAGCGCACGAGTGCCAGGCGTCCCAGGCGTTCGGCAAGCCGCTCGACGAAGGCGAGCGCCTCGGCCACGGCACCGAGGGGATCACGGTCGAGACCGAACTGCAGGGCAAGCAGGAAAAGCAGCTCCGAATCCGTCGTGCCGCTGCGCGCCGAATAGAGCTCGTTGTCGAGCATGGTCTCCATCGGCCGCCGCAAATGCTCGAAATCGCCGATCTGTCCATTATGCATGAAGGACCAGCGGCCGAAGACGAAGGGATGGCAATTGTCGCGGCGCGTGCCGCCGCCGGTGGCCGCGCGCACATGGGCGAGGAACAGCGGCGAGCGAATCTGCCTCGCAATGCTCTTGAGATTGCAGTCGGACCAGGCGGGCAGGATGTCCCGGTAGCGGCCCGGCTCCGGGCGGTCGCCATACCACGCTATTCCGAAGCCGTCGCCATTGGTCGCCGTTTTCGCCCTGACGGCGCAATGGGATTGCTCGATCAGGGAATGCTTGGGCGACGTCACGAGTTCTTCGAGATAAAGCGGCTCTCCGCGATAGGCTGCCCAACGGCACATGCTCGATCACTCCGATTTCGCCCCACCATATGAAAGCGATTCGTCCACCACCGTCACCAGTGATGTTTCAACGCAACATGGTAAAAATGCGTTAACACATTCTTCCCCAAGCATAGCGGGCCGAGCGGGTACGCTCTGTTCCATCAGGCACGCGGACCAGATTTTCGAACAAATATTCCATATTGACAATTCCCGCGCATTTCATTTCATTTCGCCGAGCACAGACGAGGGCCTGGCCCGGGAGAAACGAGATGAGCGGCAAGCGCAGGCTGGGCATTGGCCTGATCGGGACGGGTTTCATGGGCAAGGCGCATGCCCTTGGCTTCACGATTGCGGCACGAGTCTTCGACCTGCCCTTCGAGCTGGATCTCGTGTCCGTCGCGGACGTGACGCAGGAGGGCGCGGAGGCGGCCCGCGGACGGCTCGGCTTCCGCAAGGCGACCGCCGACTGGCGCGAACTTCTGACCGACCCCGAGATCGACATCATCGACATCACCACGCCGAACCTCCTGCACAAGGAGATGGCGCTCGCTGCGTTTGCCCACGGCAAGCACGTCTATTGCGAAAAGCCGCTGGCACCGACGGTCGCCGACTGCGCCGAGATGGTCGCCGCCGCGGAAAAGGCCGGCGTCGTCACCCAGGTCGGCTTCAACTATCTCAAGAACCCGCTCATTTTTCTCGCGAGCGACATTATCGAAAGCGGCGAGATCGGCGAAATACGGTCGTTTCGCGGCATTCACGCGGAAGATTTCATGGCGGATGAGAGCGTTCCGTGGGGTTGGCGGCTGGACCCGCGCAGCGGCGGCGGTGCGCTCGCCGACATCGGCAGCCACATGATCGCCTGCATGCGCCATCTCGTCGGGCCGATCCGGTCCGTGCTGGCAGAGACCGTCATCCACATTCCGCAGCGCCCTGTCGCGCGCGGCGCCACAGCGACCCGGACGGTCGAGGTCGACGACGTCACGCGGGCCTTCGTCCGTTTCGAGAGCGGCGCGAGCGGAAGCTTCGAAGCGAGCTGGATCGCGACCGGCCGCAAGATGCAGCACGATTTCGAGATTTACGGCTCCAAGGGAAGCATCGTCTTCACTCAGGAGCGCCTGAACGAGATCAGGGTTTACTACGCCGGCGACGACATCAGGAGCCGCGGCTTCCGTACGATCTGGGCGGGACCGGAGCATCCGCCCTACGGAGCCTTCTGCGTGGCACCGGGCCACCAGATCGGCTTCAACGAGCTGAAGGCGATCGAGGCCAACGAGTTCCTGGAAGCGATTGCCAAAGGCAGCAAAACCTCGACCGATTTCCGAGAGGGCTACGAAGTGCAGAAGGTCCTCTCCGCGACCTATCACTCCGCAAGGACGAACGAGTGGGTGGAGATTGGCTGATCTTGGTGGCCCGACTCGCTGTCGTCTTTGCCCCTCTCCTCGGGTTTAACCCGAGGACGTGCCCGGATGGTTCGCGGCCGGTCGGTGCATGGTGGCGAAGGTGGCGCCGCGCGTTTCCTTCGCCCCGCCTGCGGGGAGAAGGTGGCCGGCAGGCCGGATGAGGGGCAGGCTGAGGCGATGCGGGCCTGCGAACTTCGCCTGGGATAAGGAAGCCAAAATGGAACATCCGTTCTATCCCCGCAATGGCTAGTCGATTAGACTGAGGCAAACGACAAGAGCGAGCCCGGAGGCCCGAACGATGCCCACGCCTGAAACGATTGCCGATGTCCCGCAGGATTTCGAAACGCTGAAGGCGGTTATCCTCGAGCGCAAGGCGCAGCTGCCGAAGCGGCTGAAACAGGTGGCAGCCTACTCGCTCGACAATCCGGACGAGATCGCCTTCGGGACTGCGGCGAGCATTGCGACTTCGGCCGACGTCCAGCCCTCCACGCTCGTGCGTTTCGCCCAGCACTTCGGCTTCGAAGGCTTTTCGAGCCTGCAGCAGATTTTTCGCGCACGCCTGCGGGAGCGCACGCCCGGCTACGAGGAACGGCTGAAGGCGCTGCGCCAGAACGATCACAGCAGGCTCGAAAGCGGATCGATCTTCAACGGCTTCGTCGCGGCCGCCCATCGCTCGCTCGACAATATCGCGACCTCGGTCGATCCGGAGGCGTTCGAGCGCGCCGTCGGCATTCTCGCCAAGGCGAACACGATCTACCTCATCGCCAAGCGGCGCTCCTATCCGATCTCCAGCTATATGGCCTACGCTTTCGGCAAGCTGAAGGTGAAGTACCAGCATGTCGGGACCGCCGCCGGGATCGACGAGGACATGCTGGCCATGGCCACGAAGGAGGATGCCGCCTTCGCCGTAAGCTTCTCGCCCTACGCGTCGGAAAGCGCCAGCCAGGCGCGCTTGCTCGCCAACCGCAAGGTACCCGTGGTCTCGCTGACCGACTCCGCCTTCTCGCCGCTCGCCGAATCCTCCAGGGTCTGGTTCGAACTGGTCGAGGCCGATCATGCCGGCTTTCGTTCGCTCTCCGCCAGCATGGCCTTCGCCATGGCGCTGACCGTCGCAATCGCCGAGAAACGGCGTCGCCTCGCCGAGGGCGAGTGAGACAATATAGAATGGAAATTCCATATTGACGAAACAACGGAATTTATGTTTCATATGCTCGTCACCCATGGCATAGGCATATTTGTCGGCGCCGGTCCGGCGTCCGCGGGGAGGAAGCAGTGAGCCAGATTCCATCGGCCCAAGTTCCATCAGGTGCGGGTGCCAAGCCCCTCGACCTCATCACGATCGGCAGAGCTTCGGTCGACCTCTACGGGCAGCAGATCGGCACGCGGCTCGAGGACGTGGCGAGCTTCGCCAAATCGGTCGGCGGCTGCCCCTGCAACATTTCCGTGGGCACAGCGCGCCTCGGCCTGAAATCGGCGCTCCTGACACGCGTCGGCGACGAACAGATGGGCCGCTTCATCCGCGAGCAGCTTCAGCGCGAAGGCGTCGAGACGCGCGGCATCGTCACCGACCCGGAGCGGCTGACCGCACTTGCGATCCTCTCCGTCGAGAACGACAAATCCTTCCCGCTCCTTTTCTATCGCGACAATTGCGCCGACAACGCGCTTTGTGAGGACGATATTTCCGAGGATTTCATCCGTTCCGCGCGCGCGGTCCTCGTCACCGGCACGCATTTCGCCAAGCCGAATGCGGACGCCGCCCAGCGCAAGGCGATAAGGATCGCCAAGGAAAGCGGCGCCAGGATCGTCTTCGACATCGATTACCGCCCTAATCTATGGGGTCTTGCGGGCCACGATGCGGGCGAGAGCCGCTACATCGCCTCGGACCGCGTTTCGGCGCATCTGAAGACCGTGCTCGGCGATTGCGACCTGATCGTCGGCACCGAGGAAGAGGTGCTGATCGCCTCCGGCGAAAGCGACCTCCTCGCGGCGCTCAAGACCATTCGCTCACTCTCCAAAGCCACGATCGTGCTCAAACGCGGGCCGATGGGCTGCATCGTCTATGATGGACCGATCTCGGACGATCTCGAAGACGGTATCGTCGGCAAGGGTTTTCCAATCGAGGTCTATAACGTTCTCGGCGCCGGCGACGCCTTCATGTCGGGCTTTCTGCGCGGCTGGCTCACCGGCGAGCCGCACGCGACTTCCGCCACCTGGGCCAACGCCTGCGGCGCCTTCGCGGTTTCGCGCCTGCTCTGCGCGCCGGAAATCCCGACCTGGACCGAACTTCAATATTTCCTCGAACACGGCAGCAAGGAGAAGGCGCTGCGCAAGGACGAGGCGATCAACCACGTGCACTGGGCGACGACGCGCCGGCGCGACATCCCGCTCCTGATGGCGCTCGCCGTCGACCATCGCAGTCAGCTCGAGGACATTGCCGAGGGAAATCCCGAACTGCTCTCGCGCATCCCGGCCTTCAAGGTGCTCGCCGTCAAGGCGGCGGCAGAGGTGGCTCAAGGCCGCTCCGGCTTCGGCATGCTGATCGACGACAAATACGGCCGCGATGCGCTCTATGCCGCCGGTGCCCATCGCGACTTCTGGATCGGCAAGCCGATCGAGCTTCCGGGCTCGCGGCCGCTCACCTTCGAATTCAGCCAGGACCTCGGCAGCCGCCTTGTCGACTGGCCGGTCGACCATTGCATCAAGGTGCTTTCCTTCTACCATCCCGACGATCCGGCCGAACTCAAGGCCGCTCAGGTCGCAAAGTTGCGTTCGGCCTTCGAGGCGGCGCGCAAGGTCGGGCGCGAGATCCTGATCGAGATTATCGCCGGCAAGCACGGAAAACTCGACGACCGGACCATTCCGCGGGCGCTGGAGGAGCTCTATGATGCCGGCCTGAAGCCGGACTGGTGGAAGCTCGAGCCGCAAGCGAGCCGCGCCGCCTGGGCTGCGATCGACGCCGTGATCGAGACGCGCGATCCGCTTTGCCGGGGCGTGGTGCTCCTCGGCCTGGAAGCACCCTACGAGGTGCTGAAGGACGGATTCGCCGCCGCCAGAACGTCGAAGACGGTCAAGGGATTTGCCGTCGGCCGGACGATCTTCGCCGACGCCGCCAAGGCCTGGCTCGCCGGCAGGATGACCGACGAGCAGGCAGTCTCCGACATGGCGGCGAAGTTCAAGGCGCTCGTCGATCTCTGGCTGCAATTGGGTGAGACCAAGGCGGCGTAGCGGTCAAATGAAAAGGCGGCGCAAGGATGCGGCCGCGAGGAGGAAACAAATGAGCCAGAAAACCGTGCGCCTGACCATGGCACAGGCCGTGGCGCGGTTCCTGACCCGGCAGATGACGATCATCGACGGCGAGCGCGTGCCGATCTTCGGCGGCGTCTTCGCCATCTTCGGCCATGGCAACGTCGCCGGCGTCGGCGAAGCGCTTTACGGCGTTCGCGAAACGCTCCCGACCTACCGTGCCCAGAACGAACAGGGCATGGCGAATGCGGCGATCGCCTTCGCCAAGGCGAGCTTCCGCCGCCGCTTCATGGCCTGCACCACCTCGATCGGCCCGGGCGCGCTCAACATGGTGACCTCGGCCGCGCTGGCGCATGTCAACCGGCTGCCGGTCCTGCTCCTTCCCGGCGACGTCTTCGCCAACCGCAGGCCCGATCCGGTGCTGCAGCAGGTGGAGAGTTTCGGGGACGGCACGATCTCGGCGAATGACTGCTTCAAGCCCGTCTCGCGCTATTTCGATCGCATCACCCGGCCCGAGCAGATTATCCCGGCGCTTCGCCGCGCCATGCAGGTGCTGACGGATCCTGCCGATTGCGGCCCGGTGACGCTATCGCTCTGCCAGGACGTGCAGGCGGAAGCCTATGACTATCCGGAATCCTTCTTCGACGAGAAGGTCTGGGTGCCGCGTCGAATCGAGCCTGATCTCGACGAGCTGGCATCGGCAATCGAGGCGCTCAGATCCGCGAAGAAGCCGATCATCATCGCCGGCGGCGGCGTGCTTTATTCGGAAGCGAGCGCCGAACTCGCCGCCTTCGCCGAGAAACACGGCATTCCGGTCGTCGAGACGCAGGCCGGCAAGTCCGCTCTGCCGCATTCGCATCCGCTGAATATGGGTTCCGTCGGCGTCACCGGCACGTCCGCCTCCAACGCATTGGCGGAAGAGGCCGATGTGGTGCTTGCCGTCGGCTCACGGCTGCAGGATTTCACCACCGGGTCCTGGGCGCTTTTCAAAAACGAGGCACTGAAGATCATCGGCCTCAATGTCCAGGCCTTCGACGCCGGCAAGCACGAGGGACAGCCGCTGATTTCCGACGCGCGGGCCGGCCTCAACCGCATCTCCGGCGGACTCGGCAGCTACAAGGCCGATAGTGCCTGGACCGAGAGGGCAAAAGCGGGCAAGGCCGAATGGCTTGCTGCGGCCGAGAGGGCGACCGCCACCACCAATGCGGCGCTTCCCTCCGATGCCCAGGTCATCGGCGCCGTCCAGCGCGCCCGCGGCGGCAGAAAAACGACGCTCGTCTGCGCCGCCGGGGGGCTTCCGGGCGAGCTGCACAAGCTGTGGCAGGCCGAAGAGCCAGGCGGCTATCACATGGAATACGGCTTTTCGACCATGGGCTACGAAGTCGCCGGCGGCCTGGGCGTGAAGCTTGCCAAGCCCGATAGCGACGTGATCGTCATGGTGGGCGACGGCAGCTACATGATGCTGAACTCGGAGATCGCCTCTTCGATCATGCTCGGCGCCAAATTCACCGTCGTGCTGCTCGACAATGCCGGCTATGGCTGCATCAACCGGCTGCAGATGGAAACGGGCGGCGCCAATTTCAACAATCTGTTGAAGGACACGCATCATGTGGAGCTGCCTCAGATCGACTTCGCCGCGCACGCCGCCGCCATGGGCGCCGTGACCCGCAAGGTCGGCTCGATCCCCGAGCTCGAAGCTGCGCTCGCGGAGACCGCCGACGAGGTGCGCACGACCGTCATCGTCATCGATACCGATCCGCTGATCACAACGGAGGCCGGCGGGCACTGGTGGGACGTCGCGGTGCCGGAGGTTTCCGACCGCGATCAGGTGAAGGCCGCCCGCGAAGGCTACGAAAAGGCCCTCCAGGCGCGGCGGTTTGGTTGACATTGGAATCCGGCCAGCGGCCCCTCTCCTCGGGTGTACCCGAGGACTAGTCCTCGGGAGTCCCTTCTCCCCGCACAGCGGGGGAAGGTGGCGGCAGCCGGATGAGGGGCATATCGGCACGCAACAGAGCGAAGCATCCGCCTTAAGATACGACAGCAGAAAGCAAAACACATGATCCGTTACGGAACCAACCCGATCGCCTGGAGCAATGACGACGACCATTCGATCGGCGCGCATCTGACGCTCGAGGACTGCCTCTCCGATTGCCGGAAGATCGGCTTCGACGGCATCGAAAAGGGTCACAAGATGCCGTCCGACCCCGAAGCGCTGAAGCAGAAGCTCTCAAGTTATGATCTCGTCTTCGTCTCGGGCTGGCACTCGACCAACCTCCTCACCCATGATGTCGAAGCGGAGAAGAAGGCTATCCAGCCGCATCTCGACCTCCTGAAGCACAATGGTTGCAAGGTGGCGATCGTCTGCGAGACCTCGAACGCGATTCACGGAGACGATTCCAAGTCGCTCGTGAAGGACAAGCCGGTTCTGCCGGCGGACAAGTGGGAGCAATTCGGCGCCGACCTCGAGGCGATCGCCGAATTTTGCGCAGGCCAGGGCATCGATCTCGTCTACCACCACCACATGGGCACGATCGTCCAGACCGGCGAGGAGATCGACCTCCTGATGCGGAACACCGGTCCGGCGACCAAACTGCTGCTCGACACCGGCCATGCCTGGTTCGGCGGTTCCGACCCGGCGGAAGTGGCGCGGAAATATATGGGCCGCGTCCGTCACATTCATTGCAAGAACGTCCGCCCGGCGGTCCGCAAGGTGGTCGAAGGCGAAGGTCTCTCCTTCCTCGAGGGTGTGCGACGCGGCGTCTTTACGGTTCCGGGCGATGAGGAAGGCGGCGTCGATTTCCTGCCTGTTCTCAAAATTGCGGCCGAACACGGCTATGACGGCTGGCTGGTGATCGAAGCCGAACAGGATTCGGCGGTGCGCAACCCCTTCGAGTACCAGTCGCTCGGGCTGAAATCGCTGAAGACGTTTGCGAGGGAGGCCGGGCTCGATCGGGCGTAATTGCCCCTCATCCGGCTGCCGCCACCTTCTCCCCGCGCGCGGGGAGAAGGGATATGCCGCGCCGCCTCCCGTGTCTCTCCCCCCGCCTGCGGGGAGAGGCAGACCACAGAAACCCGCGTTCAGGAGACCGTACATGTCGAGACTGCTCGTCAAACCCAAGGTCCAGGCCGGCCTGATGCAGGAGATCACGCCCGAGAGTGCCGGCTGGACCTATGTCGGCTTCGCACTTCATCGGCTGCGGCCCGGCGAAACGGCCGGCGGCGAAGCGGGGGAGAAGGAGCTCTGCCTCGTGCTCGTCAGCGGCAAGGCGAAGATTTCCGTCGGCGGCGAGGACTTCGGCGAGCTCGGCGAGCGCATGACGCCTTTCGAGGGCCGGCCCTATGCGGTCTATGTGCCGAAGGGCAGCAGCTGGCAGGCCGAAGCGGCCACCGATCTCGACCTCGCCGTCTGCTCCGCGCCGGGCGGCGAAGGCTTCAAGGCGAAGGTCATCCGCCCCGGTACGCATCCGCAGATGACGCGCGGCAAGGGCACCAACACACGCTACGTCACGAACATCATGCCGGAGGACGACGGATCGGCGCAGTCGCTGCTGGTCGTGGAGGTGATCACGCCGGGCGGTCACACCTCCTCCTATCCGCCGCACAAGCACGACGAGGACAATCTCCCGGCCGAAAGCTATCTCGAGGAGACCTATTATCACCGCCTCAACCCGCCGCAGGGTTTTGCCATGCAGCGCGTCTATACCGACGACCGCTCGCTGGACGAGACCATGGCGGTGGAGGATGGCGACGTAACGCTGGTACCGAAGGGGTACCATCCAGTCGCTGCGATCCACGGCTACGATTCCTATTATCTCAACGTCATGGCGGGGCCGAAGCGGATCTGGAAGTTCCACAATGCGAGGGAACACGAGTGGCTGTTCACCGGCGTTTAACCGGCGGAGGTCGCACTGGACGAATGGAGCCTTCGCCCTATCGTATCTTGCCGAAGCAAGCGACGAGGAGCGATTCATGCATATCGACGGCCAGTGCCATTGCGGCTTCGTTACCTACGAGGCGGAGATCGATCCGGAGCACGTGACGATCTGCCATTGCACCGATTGCCAACGGCTGACCGGCACCGCCTACCGCGTCAGCACCAGCACGCCTCGATCATCGTTCCGGCTGACCGGCGGCGAGCCGAAGCTTTATGTCAAGACCGGCGAAAACGGACGCAAGCGGCTGCAGTTCTTCTGCCCCAATTGCGGCTCACCGGTCTACACGACGGGCACCGACGAGGACGCCGAGGAGATCGGCATCCGCGTCGGCACCGTAAACCAGCGGCGTGAACTTGCACCACGCAAGCAGATCTGGTGTTCCTCCGCCCTGCCCTGGTCCGGCGACATCGGCAAGCTGCCGGGGCTGCCTCGGGATTGACGGTTCAGGCGACCGGATAGGGCCCATCCGTAAAGACCGTGTCGTGGTAGCCCTTGGACCCGATCTCGATCGCGAGCGGGCTGCGAAAATCCTCGCCGCGGCGCAGGCAATTCAACACATGGGCAAAATCGTATTTCGGCCGCCAGCCGAGGCAAGCCGTCGCGCGCGCGCTCACATAGACCCGATCGATCGTCGGAAAGAGCCGCCACCCGCGTTGCGCATAAAGCGCCTCGCATTCGGGAAAGCGGCTGAAGACGACGGATGGGGCATTCTCCCGAAGAGTTGCGAGATCGTCGCGCGTGAAAGGCGTCGGGGCCGAGACGATGAAGCGGCCAAAGCCGATCTCCCTCGCCCGGTCGAGGGCCGATAGATGGGCGCTCGCGACGTCCTCGATATCCGCGCGCCGGTAGAGCAATTCGTTCGCCTGCGCATTGGCCGTTTCGAAGCGGCCGCGCATTTCCGCATCGTCATCGGCCTCGGGAAAGAAGCGCGAGGTCCGGAGAATGACGGCCGGCAGACCATGCCGCCGCGCGAAAAGCTCGCAGAACCCTTCCGCTGCGACTTTGCTCACACCGTAGATGTTGCGCGGGATCGGCTGGACATCCTCTGTGATCCAGGCTGCCGGCTCACGGGGCGCCGGTGTCAGGGCCGAACCGAACGCGCTCGTGGTGCTGGTGAAGACAAAGGCGCCGACGCCCGCTCCGGCCGCCTCTTCCAGCAGATTGACCGTGCCGGCGACATTGGTATCGACGAATTCGCAATAACCGTGCGTCGCCACGTGCGGCTTGTGCAGGGTCGCGGAATGGATGACGGCGCGCACGTCCTTCATTGCCTGACGGACGAAGCGGCGGTCGGCAATCGACCCGACCGCATCGGTGAAAGGGGAGCCCTTGATGTCGATGCCGCGAACGTCGCGGCCCGCCCCGCGCAACACCCGCATCAATGCTTCGCCCAGGTGGCCGGCGCTTCCTGTCACCAATATCGTCATGCGTCGCTCCTTTTACCTCGCTGCCAAGCCTACCAAACCGCCCGCGCTTTGCGACAGGGGGCGGAAGCGCTATACCACCATCGAGGCACAAGGAAGAACGGAGACGGCGAACCGGGCATGGCGAAAGGGCATTTCAGGGTGCTGCCGCGCCGCATCGCCGGCGTCGACGTGGTGGAAGCGACGACGAACCACAGTTTCGCGCGCCATACGCACGAGCAGTTCGGCATCGGCCTGATCCATGCGGGCGCGCAGACGTCGCTGAGCGGCCGCGGAACCGTCGAGGCGGAAGCGGGCGACGTGATCACCGTCAATCCCGGTGAGGTCCATGACGGCGCCCCCATCGGCGACGCGGGCCGGTCCTGGCGGATGCTCTATCTCGATCCGCCGCTGGTCGCCTCGCTCGTCGATGACGTCACCGAAGGGAAAAGGTCGGGTTGCGAATTCTCGGACCCGGTGATCAGAAGCACCGGGCTGGCAGCCCGCTTCGGCGCGATCTTCGCGGCTGCCGGGGCCGCCGACGGCACCGAGACGATGCTTCGCTGGGATGAACTGGCCGTCACCCTGTTCGCGGAGGCGATGCAGCTTGCCCCGACGGATGCACCGGCAGGCGTGCCGAGGTCGGTCGCCTCGGCCATAAGCCTGATCGAGGACGATCCGCTGGCGTCGCTTACGCTCGCGGACCTCGCCCTCGAGAGCGGCCTGAGCCGCTTCCAGCTCGTGCGCGGCTTTTCCAGGGCGACGGGGCTTACGCCCCATGCCTATCTCCTCCAACGCCGGATAGACATCGTCCGGCGGCTGATCGCCGAGGGCACGCCGCTCGCGGAAGCGGCAGCGGCCGGGGGCTTCGTAGACCAGAGCCACATGACACGCGTGTTCGTGCGCAAATACGGCTTCTCGCCCGGTGCCTATGCGCAAGCGGTGAACTGAATTCAACGCCTTGCAATTCCGTACAAGACCGCGCGCTGCCGATCGGTTCTTCTGCCGCCATCATCAATCGGGAACGGTGGCAGGATGTCGAAGCAGGTTCAGGGATATGTCTTTTTGTCGCTCGCCATGGTGCTCGTCGGCAGCACCGTGATCGCGAGCAAGATCATCGCCGCCGGCCTGCCGCCGTTCACGGCAACGGCGCTGCGTTTTGCCATCGCCTTCCCTCTTTTCCTGGGCCTGATGCGAGCGACCGGGGCGTCCTGGCCCAAGCTGCCGAAGAGCGATTGGCTCATCCTCCTGTTTCAGGCAGGCGCCGGCAGCGTCGGCTATACGACTCTGCTCATTTCCGGCCTGAAGCTCACCTCCGCGGCCGATGCCGGCGTCATCATCGGAACGCTTCCCGTCGTCTCCGCCGCGATCGCCATCATGGTTCTCGGCGAGCGTCCGCATCGCTCCGTGCTCGCGGCCTCTTGCCTGGCGGCGGCCGGCGTTCTCGCGATCGTCTTCCGGCCGGATGCGAACGCCGCGCATTCGCTTGCCGGCAGCGCGCTGATCTTCGGCGCGGTCATCTGCGAAGGCCTGTTCATTCTGCTCAACAAGCGCGTCAGCGTCGCGATTCCGCCGCTTGGCCTGTCGGCGCTGATGACGGGCTTCGGCGGTGCAATTGCGCTCCCGTTCGCGCTTGCAGAGCTTCCTTCGATGGGTGCGACAGGCGCCCCGGCCCTGGCGGCGGTGGCCTATTACGCGCTCGTGCCGACGGTCGGGGGCTTCGTGCTCTGGTATGCGGGACTTCAGAAGGTGAGCGGCACGGAGGCCTCAGTCTTCACCGCCTTGGCACCGGTTTCCGCGCTGCTCCTCGCCGCCGCCGTTCTCGGCGAGACGATCACCGCCAATCAGATGATCGGCATGGCATGCGTGCTGGTCGCCGTGCTGAGCCTCGGCCTTCGCAGGGCCAGTCCGGAGCGGGCCGGAGAGGCGTAATCCGGCGAAGGCGCGATCACGCCGCCTTGGCGACGTGATACTCCTTGATCGCCACCATCTTGACCGCCGGATAGCGCTCCGACTCGTAGTGCAGCGAGAACCCGTCCTGCGCCAGGTATACCGGGTCGCCGTCGAGGTCTCGCGCGATGTCGCCGCGGTGGGTCGCAATGAACTTTTCGAGATCGGCCGGGCTCTCGGCGGAGATCCAGCGGCAGATGGAGAAGCGCGACATCTCGAAGGAGACCGGCAGGCTGTATTCCGCCTGCAGGCGTTCCCTGAGGACGTCGAGCTGAAGCGCGCCGACGACGCCGACGATCGCAGGCGCACCGTCGTCCGGAGAAAAGAGCTGCACGACGCCCTCCTCCGCCATCTGCTGCAGCGCCTCTTTCAGCTTCTTCGCCTTCATCGCATCTTCCAGCCGGACGCGGCGGAGAATTTCCGGTGCGAAGTTCGGCACGCCCTGGAACACGAGCGGCTCGCCCTCCGTCAGCGTATCGCCGATCCTCAGCGTGCCGTGGTTCGGAATGCCGACGACGTCGCCGGCGAAAGCCGTATCGGCGAGCTGGCGCTGCGAGGCAAAGAAGAATTGCGGCGCCGTCAGGCCCATCTGCTTGCCGGTGCGCGACAGCCGCGCCTTCATGCCGCGCTCGAGCTTGCCCGAGCAGACGCGGACGAAAGCGATGCGGTCGCGGTGGTTCGGGTCCATGTTCGCCTGGATCTTGAAGACGAAGGCGGTCATCCTGTCGTCCGTCGCCTCGACGGTGCGGATGTCGGCAACCTGGGCCCGCGGCGGCGGCGCGAAGTCGGCGAGCGCATTGATCAGGTCGCGCACGCCGAAGTTCCGCAGCGCCGAGCCGAAGAACACCGGCGTCAGATGACCCTCGAGAAAGGCCTTGCGGTCGAAGGGCTTGCACGCCTCGATCGCAAGGGACGTTTCCTCGATGAAGGTGTCGCGCTCGTTCTCGGGCAGACGGTGCGAAGCCATTTCCGGATCGTTGACCTTGGTCAGCCGCTCCTGCGTGTCGGCGCCGCGCACCTCGTCGGTGGCAAGATGATAGGTGCCGCAGAAGGTCTTGGAGCGGCCGATCGGCCAGGTGACCGGCGCGCAGTCGAGCGCCAGCTTCTGCTCGACCTCGTCGAGGATTTCGAAGGGGTCGCGGCTTTCGCGGTCCATCTTGTTGACGAAGGTGATGATCGGGATATCGCGCAGGCGGCAGACCTCGAAGAGCTTGAGCGTGCGCGGCTCGATACCCTTGGCCGCGTCGATCACCATGACGGCTGCATCGACCGCCGTCAGCGTGCGATAGGTGTCGTCGGCAAAGTCTTCGTGACCGGGTGTGTCGAGCAGGTTGAAAACGGTATCGTTGTATTCGAAGGTCATCACCGAGGTGACGACCGAGATGCCGCGCTCGCGCTCGATCTTCATCCAGTCCGAGCGGGTCTGGATACGGTCCTTCTTGGCCTTGACCTCGCCGGCGAGCTGGATCGCGCCGCCGAAGAGCAGAAGCTTCTCGGTGAGCGTCGTCTTACCGGCGTCCGGGTGCGAAATGATCGCAAATGTGCGGCGGCGGGAGACCGCCTCGGCAATGCTTTCGGCCATGATCTGAGTATCCTGTGAGTTGCGGCGTCCTTTACAGGCTCGGGGGCCAATATGCAATTGACTGCGGCAAGCCCGGCCGTGCTTATGACGGAATGACCATGCACACGCCCGAAAATCGACCTGCCCTGACCCCTGGCCTCACCCTCGTCCGTCTGCCTCATGGCGAGGGTCTCGACCTGCCGGCCTACGAGACCGCGGGTGCCGCCGGCATGGACCTGCGCGCGGCCCTGCCGGCCGACGAACCGATGACGATCCGGCCGGGAGAGCGCGCATTGGTCCCGACGGGCTTTATCTTCGAGATCCCCGCCGGTCATGAAGGACAGATCCGGCCGCGCTCCGGGCTGGCCTTCAAGCACGGCATCACCTGCCTCAACACGCCGGGCACCGTCGACAGCGACTATCGCGGAGAGGTGAAGGTGCTGCTCGTCAATCTCGGTGCGGAGGATTTCGCGGTCGAGCGCGGCATGCGTATCGCCCAGATGGTAATCGCCCCGGTGACCCAGCTGGCGATCCGCGAGGCGGATGGCGCGACGACGACGGCGCGCGGGGCTGGCGGCTTCGGCTCGACCGGAACTAAATAAGCGGTGGCAGGCGCCGCTTGACCGGCGAGGATTTGACGATCGACGTGTTCGTCTGCGCCTTTTCCGCGATGCGATCGAGGATCGTGTCGAGTTCCGCCATGTCGCGCACCAGCATCTTGGCGATGAAGCAGTCGTCCCCCGTGACCTTGTCGCATTCAATGAATTCGGGCGTTTCCTGGATCAGCCTTTCAACGATATGCAGCATGCCCGGCATCGGCCGGATGCGGACGATCGCCTGCAGCGGATAGCCGAGACGCGCCGGATTGACCGAGATCGTGAAGCCGTCGAGCACGCCGCGCTCCTCGAGCTTGCGCAGCCGCTCCGCCGCACTCGGCGAGGAAAGGCCCGCCTCCTGCGCCAGTTCCTTCAGCGACACCCGGGCGTTGGCGGCCAAAATTTCGAGAATGCGGCGGTCGAGCTCGTCCAACATGTAATTCCCTCATAAGCCAAATTAGCCTTACCACCTTAATCCGTTAGGTGTCTTCCTATATTTCCCTCTCAATATCCATATCCCTGCGCCAACAGGCTCATTATTCTTGAAGCACAATGGATGGAGCCAAGGCCATGGATAAGGACATACGGCGCGGAAGCGCGGAAATGACGGCGGCGATGCTTATTTCGGGAACGATCGGCTGGTTCGTGCTGATGTCAGGCCAGCCCGTCGCGGGCGTCGTCTTCTGGCGTTGCGTGTTCGGGGCTGCAACGCTCGCCGCGCTTGCGGCGGTCTTCGGCCTCATCGACCTGAGACATTTGCGGATGAAGGTCATCGTTCTTTCCGCTCTGGGCGGGGTCGCGATCGTCGTGAACTGGCTCCTGCTCTTCGCCGCCTATCCCCGCGCCTCGATCTCCATCGCGACCATGGTCTACAACACGCAGCCCTTCATGCTGCTCGGGCTCGGTGCGCTTTTTCTCGGTGAGAAGATCACCGCCAGCAAGCTCCTCTGGCTCTCGCTCTCCTTCGCAGGCATGATCGCGATCGTCCTCGCCAAGCCCGCGGGCACTTATGAACCCAGCGACTATCTCGCCGGGATAGCACTGTCGCTCGGCGCCGCCTTCTTCTACGCCATCGCGGCGCTCGTCACCAAGCTCCTCAAGGGCACGCCGCCGCATCTGATCGCGCTGGTGCAGGTCATCACCGGAGCGGCCATGCTCGCCCCCTTCGCCCTTGTCGCGCCGCTGCCGCAGGGAATGGTCCAGTGGGCGCTGCTGCTGACCGTCGGTGTAGTTCATACCGGCATCATGTATATTCTGCTTTACGGCGCCATACAGAAGCTGCCGACCCACATGACAGGCGCCCTTTCCTTCATCTATCCGGTAGCCGCGATCCTGGTGGACCGCATCGCGTTCGGCCACGCTCTGCAGCCGGTGCAGATCGCGGGCTCGGTCGCGATCCTCATTGCTGCCGCGGGCACCAATCTCGGCTGGACCCTTAAGCCTTCGTCACCGTCCGCCAAGCGTCCGGCGGAAGGAAGCCTCTAACGCCGCGCCTCCGCGGCCATGCTGATGGCAAGACCCGCGAGCGCCGTGCTCATGAGCCAGCGCTGCACCAGCATGAAGGACGGGCGGCCAGAGAGGAAGGCGGCCACCGCTCCGGCGGTCACCGCGATCAGCGCATTGACGCTGACGCTGATCGCGATCTGCACGCTGCCGAAGACGAGGGACTGCGCGAGCACGTTGCCGGCCTCGGGGCGGATGAATTGCGGCAGCAGCGACAGGTAGAGGATGGCCACCTTCGGGTTGAGCAGGCTGGTGAAGAGGCCCATCGCGAAGAGCTTGCGCGGGCGATCCTTCGGCAGGTCGCGTACTTGAAAGATCGAGCGGCCGCCGGGACGAACCGCCTGCCAGGCGAGATAAAGCAGGTAAAGCGCACCTGCGAAACGAAGGACATCATAGGCAAAAGGGACCGCAAGAAGCAGGGCGGTAATGCCGAGCGCGGCAGACACCATGTAACAGACGAAGCCGAGCGCTATTCCCCCAAGCGAGATCAGCCCCGCCCCCGGTCCCTGGCAGATCGAGCGCGAGATCAGATAGATCATGTTCGGCCCCGGCGTCAGCACCATGCCGAGTGCGATCAGTGCGAAGCCCAGGAGGTTCTGAATTTCGGGCATGGGGCGCCGGTCTCCGATGTTTTCCGGAAGGTGTACGGCTCTACCGCGAAGGGCAACGCCGTTCTTGTCACCCGATCAATTTTCGCGCCTAAATGGGGATGCCACCCGGATTTTCCTCTGCGGCAGATTGCGGTACACCTGCCCCTATCAGGAGGAACGATCGTGACACTTGCGGCTCTTCTCGCCTATAGCGGCGCTCTCTTCATCGCCGGGATCATTCCCGGCCCGGGCGTGACGGCGCTCGTTGCCCGAGC
Source organism: Ensifer meliloti (assembly GCF_030064585.1). Classification (NCBI taxonomy): domain Bacteria; kingdom Pseudomonadati; phylum Pseudomonadota; class Alphaproteobacteria; order Hyphomicrobiales; family Rhizobiaceae; genus Ensifer; species Ensifer meliloti. The sequence goes on along the minus strand of NZ_CP120365.1, from coordinate 2,674,111 downwards.
CCTGGGATCGGGCTTTCGGGAAACCTTCTTCATGGGCCTCGGCCTCATCGTCGGCGACATGGTCTATCTGACGGCGGTGGTGCTCGGGCTCGCCTTCATCGCCCAGACATTCACGACCGCGTTCCTGGTCGTGAAGATCGCCGGCGCGCTCTATCTCGGCTATATCGCCTGGAAGCTCTGGACGGCCGGGCTCCTGTCGCAGAACATCGAGGCGCGGAAGTCGACGAGTGCGGCGCTCTCCTTCCTCTCGGGTCTGACGGTCACGCTCGGCAATCCGAAGACGATGCTTTTCTATGTGGCGCTGGTTCCGACGCTGATCGATCTCGCCTCGATCGGGATGCGCGACTACGGACTGCTGCTTGTGGCGACTTTCCTCGTGCTTCTTGCCGTGCTGCTGCCCTATATGCTGCTTGCGGCCCGAGCCCGCTCGCTCCTGAAAGAGCCGCAGGCACTGAAGGTTCTGAACCGGGCCGCGGCCGGCATTCTCGCCGGAACGGCCGCTTACATTGCGACCCGCGCGACCTGAAAAAAGATTTCCCTGCGGGCCGCTTCGCAACGGTTTTTTCCTTCAGCACCATCGATCCAAGGCGTTCCCGCTCTGGAAGGAAGCCCGCATAGCTCCTATTGTCGCAGCGACAACTTCAAGAACGAAGGGAGAAACCATATGCCTGAAGCGCGCAAGCCCGGCCGCGGCCGCGTCTTTTCCTCGATCACCGAGACGATCGGCGACACTCCCATCGTGCGGCTGGACAAGCTCGCCAAGGAAAAGGGCGTGAAGGCGAACCTGCTCGCCAAGCTCGAATTCTTCAACCCGATCGGCTCCGTCAAGGACCGCATCGGCGTCGCGATGATCGAATCGCTCGAGGCGCAAGGGAAGATCACGCCCGGCCGCACGACGCTGGTCGAGCCGACTTCGGGCAATACGGGCATAGCACTCGCCTTCGTCGCGGCCGCCAAGGGCTACAGGCTGATCCTCACCATGCCCGAGACGATGTCGGTCGAACGCCGCAAGATGCTGACGCTTCTCGGTGCCGAACTGGTGCTGACGGAAGGCGCCAAGGGCATGAAGGGCGCAATCGCCAAGGCCCAGGAACTCACCGAGACGCTGCCCGACGCGATCATTCCGCAGCAGTTCGAGAACCCGGCCAATCCGGAAATCCACCGCACGACGACCGCCGAGGAGATCTGGAACGACACGGAAGGCGCAGTCGACATCCTCGTGTCCGGCATCGGCACCGGCGGCACCATCACCGGTGCCGGCCAGGTGCTCAAGGCCCGTAAGCCATCGGTCAGGGTGATCGCCGTCGAGCCCGAAGAATCCCCTATCCTTTCCGGCGGCGCCCCGGGTCCGCACAAGATCCAGGGTATCGGCGCGGGTTTCGCACCGGCGATCCTCGACACGAGCGTCTATGACGAAGTCGTCACGGTAAATGCCGGCGAGGCCATAGAGGCGGCGCGGCTCGTCGCGAGACTCGAAGGCGTGCCGGTCGGCATCTCCGCCGGTGCCGCGCTCCAGGCGGCGATAGAGGTGGGACAGCGCGAGGAAAACGCCGGCAGGAATATCGTCGTGATCATTCCGTCCTTTGCCGAGCGGTATCTTTCGACGGTGCTGTTCGAGGGATTGGGAGCCTAGCGCCGGCAGTCGCGGCATCCCCCTCATCCGGCCTGCTGTGCCGAGGCTTGCGGATGGATCCTTGGGATCAAACCCGTATGCGCTAACATTGGCATTAGCGGTCACCCGCCCCTCATCCGCCTGCCGGCACCTTGCATAAGAAATGTTGTAAAGGATTCGGTATGCCTTTGGCCGGGCGGCCGCCCGGCCAAAGGCGCCGACCGTCGGATCGCCGGCACCAGAACCTTTGGGGGTTACGGAGAAGCAGGATCGCGGTCGGTTCCTCATCGTGGCCCGAATGGTTGCTGGAACAACCTGGTTCGTATGCAAGGCAGGGACGACAAGGATGACCGAGATTAGCATGAAAGCGGCCGGTATTGATACCGGGAAGATATGGCTTGATGTCGCCACCTACCCGGTGAGCGACAAACAGAAAGTGCCCAACAACGCCGACGGCTGGCAGACTCTGGCTGACTGGCTCGAGCGGCAGGGGATCGGACGGGTCGGGATCGAAGCGTCCGGCGGATATGAGCGCGACGTGATTGCGTATCTGCATCAGAGAGGCTTTGAGGTCGTCCTGCTGCAGCCGCGGCAAGTGCGCGCTTTCGGCCTCTATAAGCTGCGCCGAGCCAAGAACGACCAGCTCGACGCCGCGCTGATCGCCGAGTGCGCTGCCCGTTCGGATGCGCGATGCCATGCGCCGGATAGCCGGCTGATCGCGTTTGGCGAATGGCTGCTGTTCATCGAGCAGATCGAAGCCGATATAGCCTGCCTCAAGACCCGCCGCGAGCGTTTCACCGACAGGCGGATCCTCGAGGAGATCGATCGTTCCATCGGTGAGCTCAAGAGCCGTTGCAAAGCCCAGCTCGCGCTGTTGCAGGCCGCTGTCCGCGAGCATGACGATCTCGCCCGGAAGCTTGATCTGATCGAAAGCATCGACGGCATCGGCATCCGTACGGCACTCACCCTGGTCATTCTGATGCCCGAACTCGGCAGGGTCGACCGTGAGGAGATCGCCGCGCTGACCGGCGTGGCGCCTTATGACGACCAGAGCGGCAAGCGTGAAGGCGAGCGCCATATCGCCGGCGGACGGGCGCGCGTCCGCAGGGCCCTGTTCAATGCCGCCTTACCGGCGTCGCAGCGCTGGAACGAGACGCTGGTTGAGCTCTACGATCGTCTCACCGCAAAAGGCAAATCCCACAAAGCGGCGCTCATCGCCTGCGTCCGCAAACTCATCATCTTCGCCAACACCGTCGTCAAGCGCCAAACCCCATGGACGAAAAGCGCGCCACAACAAAATTCTTGCGCTTAGTCTAATGGTTGCGCTTCTCCCCGCAGGCGGGGAGAAGGGACAAGCGGCGCCAACTGAACCCCGCATTCACCGCCCGCCCGAGGGAGCGAGCGGGCGCGGCATATCCCTTCTCCCCGCCTGCGGGGAGAAGGTGGCGGCAGCCGGTTGAGGGGCAATCCCGACCGAGCGGGGTTGAGGCGGTTGAGTTCGCGAGGGGTCCCTTTCATCAGCAGTATCCGCCGCACCGGCGCGCAAGAGATATGTGCATGCCGTAGCGTCAGAACGGGGAGAAGGTGGCGGCAGCCGGATGAGGGGCGCCCCATCCTCATCGAAGTCGGATCCTACGCGGCGACCGGCAGTCTCTCTCCCGCCACCCTGTAGGAGATCGCTTCGGCGAGGTGGATGCGACCGACCGTCGGCGCCGCATCGAGATCGGCGAGGGTGCGGGCGACCTTCAGCACCCGATGATAGCCGCGCGCCGAGAATTTCATCTTTTCCGCCGCATCGCGCAGTAGCTGCAGGCCGGCGGCGTCGGGCTCGGCGATCTTTTCGATCATCGTCGTCGATGAGCGGGCGTTGCTCGTCAGCTCGGGATGGCCGAGGCCGGCGAAGCGGTCTCTCTGCAGCTCGCGGGCGCGGGCGACGCGGCGGGCGACGGCGGCGCTCGGCTCGGAGGTGCCGGGGCGGATCAAGTCGGCGGCGCTGACGGCCGGGACGTCGACGCGGATATCGATACGGTCCATCAGCGGGCCGGAGATCCGCGCCTGGTAATCGGCCATGCAGCGCGGCCCGCGGGCGCAGCTCCGGCCCGGCTCGCCGGCCATGCCGCAGCGGCAGGGGTTCATGGCGGCAATGAGCTGGATCGCCGCCGGATAGGTGACGCGATGATTGGCGCGCGCGATGATGCAGGTGGCGGTTTCGAGCGGCTGGCGCAGAGCGTCGAGCGCCTGAGGCGCAAATTCCGGAAATTCGTCGAGAAAGAGCACGCCGTTATGGGCGAGCGACGCCTCTCCCGGTTTCGCGCGGAAGCCGCCGCCGATCAGCGCCGCCATGGTGGCGGAATGGTGCGGCGCACGGAAGGGCCGGCGGTCCGAGAGCTTGCCGCCCGGCAATTGCCCGGCGATCGAATGGATCATCGAGACTTCGAGCAGTTCGGCGGGCGAAAGCGGCGGCAGGATGGAGGGGAGCCGCGCCGCAAGCATCGACTTGCCGGAACCGGGCGGGCCGACCATCAGCAGATTATGGTTGCCCGCCGCCGCGACCTCCAGCGCCCGCTTGGCGCTTTCCTGGCCCTTGATGTCGGCAAGATCGGGAAGGCCCCCGGCGGCCGCCCGGACCGCCGGCTCGGGGCGGGAGAGCACCTGCGTGCCGCGGAAATGATTGGCGATCGCGATCAGGCTGCGCGGGGCGAGAATATCGATCTCCGATCCGGCCCAGGCCGCCTCGGGCCCGCTTTCCGCCGGGCAGATCAGCCCCTTGCCGAGCGCATTCGCGCCGATCGCCGCCGGCAGCGCGCCGGCGACGGCTGCGATCGTGCCGTCGAGATTGAGCTCGCCGATGACGACATAACCGGACAGCGCGTCCGCAGGGACAGCGCCGAGCGCCGCCATCAGGCCGAGCGCGATGGCGAGATCGAAATGGCTTCCCTCTTTCGGAAGGTCCGCCGGCGCCAGATTGACGGTCACCCGCTTGGCGGGAAGCGCCAGCCCCGATGCATGAAGCGCCGCCTGGACGCGCTCGCGGCTTTCGGCCACCGCCTTGTCCGGCAGTCCGACGATCTGCATACCGACCTTGCCGGGTGCAACCATCACCTGGACGTCGACCGGAACGCCCTCGATACCCTGAAACGCAACCGTGCTGACGCGCGCGACCATACTGCCCCCTGATTTCGAGCGGAGCGCGAAGGATCATCGTCCTTCCGCAATCCCGCTCCAGCACGGCGGCCCACACACGCCGTCACAACCAAAACCGGTTGCAACGGTAAATCTTGCACGGAATACGCTTGAAAACAAGAACAATGATAGAACACAAGAGCGAGAGTGGCGGTCCGCCGTAAAGATCAGGCGCGCTTCTTCTCGATCGCGTCCCAGAGCAGGCTAGCGACGTCGGCACCGCCGAACTTCTTCACTTCGCGGATGCCGGTCGGCGACGTGACGTTGATCTCGGTCAGGTAGTCGCCGATCACGTCGATGCCGACGAAGAGGAAGCCGCGTTCCTTCAGCGCCGGGCCGATGCGGGTGCAGATCTCCCGCTCGCGCGCCGTCAGGTCGGTTGCCTCCGCGCGCCCGCCCACATGCATGTTGGAGCGAGAATCGTGCTCGGCCGGAACGCGATTGATCGCGCCGACCGGCTCGCCGTCGACGAGCAGGATGCGCTTGTCGCCCTTGCGGACCGCCGGCAGATATTCCTGGGCGATATAAGGCTCGCGGAACATCTGGGCGAACATTTCGAGGAGCGACGAGAAATTGCGGTCGTCACGCGCGGAGTGGAACACACCGGCGCCGCCATTGCCGTAGAGCGGTTTCAGGATGATGTCGCCCATCTCCTGACGGAAGCGGGCGATCTCGTCCGGGTCGCGAGTGATCAGGGTCTTCGGCATCAGATCCGGAAACTCGGTCACGAAGATCTTCTCGGGCGAGTTCCTGACCCAGGCCGGATCGTTGACGACCAGCGTCTTCGGGTGCAGCCGCTCGAGCAGATGCGTCGAGGTGATATAGGCCATGTCGAATGGCGGATCCTGGCGAAGCAGGATGACGTCCATGGTCGAAAGATCGATCCGCTCGTCTTCGCCGAGAGTGAAGTGGTCGCCCCTGACGTCGCGCAACTGCATCTGCTGCGCGGTCGCATAGACCCTGCCGTCCCGGAGCGACAGCTTGTCGGGCGTGTAGTGGAACAGGCGATAGCCTCGGGCCTGCGCCTCAAGGCTCATCGCGAAGGTCGAATCGCCCGCAATGGTGATGCCCGAAACATGGTCCATCTGGACCCCGACATTGACGATTCCTGCCATTTTCCCGTTCCCGATCTGGATCCACGATGCGCATAGTTCCTTCGACCGGCTCCGGTCGGAAATCGAATTATACGGCAATTCGACGCGATGCTCCGCCCCTCGTCTTCGCGACGAGCGGCACCGCAGAAAAGCCCGCAAGATGTAGAATGCGTACCGTGGTTAGGCAAGAAGGTTCCCGCCGCTCCCGCCTATCAAAAGGCGTCATCAAAAGGCGTCCGGCAGGTGCCGCGGCCAGCGCCACGGCGTTACGGCGACGATATCGTAGCGCACCGACAGGCGGTGGAAATCGCCCTGGCGCGACAGCCAGAGATCGCTTGCCGCCCGGATGCGCCGTTGCGCCGTGTCTGTGACGGCGAAGACCGCATCCTCCAGGCTCACCCGGGCCTTTACTTCGACGCAGGCGACCAGGTCGCCGCGCCGGGCGATGATGTCGATCTCGCCGAGCCTGGTGCGATAGCGCATGGCAACGATGCGATAGCCCTTCAGCATCAGGCAGAGCGCGGCGCGGTATTCGGCGATGTGGCCCCGCTTCAGCGCCTTCAGCTTGCGGGTGTCCGGTCGCTCAGCCTTCATCGCCATCCTTGAGATGAAGGAGCCGGTCGTAAAGCTCCTTGCGCGCCAGCCCCGTGCGGCGCGCCGCCTCGGTCGCGGCCTTGCCCATCGGCAGGTCGCGGGCGAGTTCCTTGAGCAGTGCGTCGACGTCGGCCGCCTCCGGCTGGGGCTTTGCCTCTGGCGGACCGACCACGAGGACGATCTCGCCTCTCACATTGGCGCTTTCGTCGTAAATCGCCGCGAGTTCGCCGAGCGTTCCGCGGCGGAACTCCTCGAAGGTCTTGGTCAGTTCGCGGCAGACGGCCGCCCTCCTGTCTGCGCCGAGGACCTCGGCCGCAGCAGTGACGGTCGCAGCAATGCGATGCGGGGACTCGAAGAAGATGAGAGTGGCGGGAACGGCCGCGAGTTCGGCGAGCCGGTCGCGCTTCGCCTTGTCCTTCACCGGCAGAAAGCCTGCGAAGAGGAAGGCATCGCTCGGAAGGCCGGAGCCGACGAGGGCCGCAAGCGGCGCCGAGGGGCCAGGTATGGGAACGACCCGGTAGCCCGCCTCGACCGCCTGCTGCGCCAGGCGATAGCCCGGATCGGAGACGAGCGGCGTACCGGCATCGGAGACGAGCGCCACCGATTTCCCATTGCCAAGTGCTGCAAGCAGTCGCGGCCCCGCCTCGGCGGCATTGTGCTCGTGATAGGCGGTGGGCCGATTGACGATGCCGTAGCGGTCCAAAAGCACCCGCGTCACCCTCGTGTCCTCGCAAGCGAGCACATCGGCCCCGGCAAGCGTCTCTAGGGCTCTCAGCGTGATGTCGCCGAGATTGCCGATCGGCGTTGCCACGAGATAAAGGCACGGCTCCAGCGGGCGCGCAGGAATGTTCGTATTGTGCAGGCGAAAACCGCGCTGCCGTTCCTTTTCGGATGCATCCGTCGATTGCTGCTTTTGCAACGCCGCCTTCCCAATCACTCCTGGCCCGATCATTCCGATCGACCATTCCGGCCAAGCCGGGTTCGCGCCCTTTATGAGTGAGCGGGGAGCCCGGGGCAAGGGCGGGCCGCGCCTGCAGTCTCGCATTTGGGGAAGAGGGCTCAAAACCCCTTGCTTTTGCGGCTCTCTTTCTGCCATTTTGCCCGTCCACATCCTTCCGGCCGAGCGGCCGGGGCACGCAGTTGACGCCGCGGCGGTCCCCTCGCCCGCGCGGCAATGGTTGAAAGCGGTAGCATCCATGCGTATTACTCTCGAGCGGTCCAACCTTTTGAAATCGCTGAACCATGTCCACCGCGTGGTCGAACGGCGAAACACCATCCCCATCCTTTCGAACGTGCTCCTGCGCTCCGACGGCGCCAGCCTCGAAATGAAGGCGACCGACCTCGACCTGGAGATTACCGAGGCGACGCCGGCGCAGGTGGAACAGGCCGGCGCCACCACCGTTCCGGCGCATCTGCTCTACGACATCGTCCGCAAGCTGCCGGACGGCTCGGAGGTGCGGCTCGCCACCAATGCGGAAGGCACGGCGATGACCGTCGCCTCCGGCCGCTCCAAGTTTTCGCTGCAGTGCCTGCCGCAGTCGGATTTTCCCGATCTGACCGCCGGCACGTTCTCGCACTCCTTCCGCCTGAAAGCGCCCGATCTGAAGATGCTGATCGACCGCACCCAGTTCGCGATCTCGACGGAAGAGACACGCTACTATTTGAACGGCATCTTCGTGCACACGGTCGAGAGCAACGGCGACCTGAAGCTGCGCGCCGTCGCGACCGACGGCCACCGGCTCGCCCGGGCGGATGTCGAAGCGCCGTCGGGCTCCGAGGGCATGCCCGGCATCATCATTCCGCGCAAGACCGTCAGCGAACTGCAGAAACTTCTCGACAGCCCGGACGTGGTGGTGACGGTCGAGGTCTCGGACGCGAAGATCCGCCTGACGATCGGCTCCATCGTGATGACGTCGAAGCTGATCGACGGAACCTTCCCCGACTATCAGCGCGTGATCCCCGCCAGCAACGACAAGGAGCTGCGCGTCGATTGCCAGTCCTTCTCGCAGGCCGTCGACCGTGTCTCCACGATCTCTTCCGAACGCGGCCGCGCCGTGAAGCTCGCGCTTGCCGACGGCCAGATGACGCTGACCGTGAACAACCCGGATTCCGGCAGCGCCACCGAAGAACTGCCGGTCGGCTACGAAAGCGATCCGCTCGAGATCGGGTTCAACGCCAAATATCTTCTCGACATCACCGGGCAACTGACCGGCAGCGAGGCGGTCTTCCTGCTGGCCGATCCCGGTTCGCCGACGCTCGTGCGCGATCTGGCCGCGGAGGATGCGCTCTACGTGCTGATGCCGATGCGCGTGTAACGCATGCCGCAGACTGCGATAAAGGCCCGCCGTTCGGCGGGCTTTTTCATATGTACCCGTCGCGCATCGTTCATGATCTGTCGCTTTTAGACGCAGTCGGACTTGTTTTTGCCGCAGATGGAAGCACATTATGAATAAGCGCTCACGCAGCCACACGAATCACGATAAGAGCGCAACTGCAAATCATACTGCGAGGGGATTCGATGAGCTTGCGCTTGAGGGTGAAGGAAAAATTCGGTCGGAAATTCGACGAAGAGATCCGCTTCTTCAAGGGCTGGATGAGCAATACCCGCGCGGTCGGCGCGATCCTCCCGACTTCCGCCATCACGGCACGCCGCATGGCCAGCGTAGTCGATCCGGAATCCGGTCTGCCGGTCCTCGAGCTTGGCCCCGGCACCGGGGTGATCACCAAGGCGATCCTCGAGCGCGGCATAGAGCCTGAAAAGCTGGTTTCCATCGAATACTCCACCGACTTCTACAATCAGCTAAAGGCGCATTTCGACGGCGTGCATTTCATCAACGGCGACGCCTTCGATCTTTCCCGCACGCTTGGGGCCTTCAAGGATCAGCAGTTCGACAGCGTCGTTTCCGCCGTACCGTTGTTGAATTTCCCGATGCATCGCCGCGTCGAACTCATAGAAGACCTGCTCTCGCGCATTCCCTTCGGCCGCCCGGTCGTTCAGATCTCCTACGGTCCGATGTCGCCGGTGGTCGCCATGCCGGACCGCTACCGAATCCAGCATTTCGACTTCGTCGTGCGAAACATTCCGCCGGCGCAGCTGTGGATCTACCGCAAGACGCACTGACGGCGCCAAGTCCGGTGTTCGGCATCTATCTCACCCATCCGCAGGTCAGAATCGATCCCGCCGTCTCCGTGCCCCAATGGGGTCTGTCCGAGCTGGGCGAAGAGCGCATGCGCGCCACGGCGAAACAGCCATGGGTCCGTTTGCTCGGACGCATATTGGCCAGTGGCGAGAAGAAGGCGATCGAAACGGCGCGGTTCCTGGCCGACGCTGCCGGCATCCCGGTCGAAACGGACGAAGAGATGGGCGAGAACGACCGTTCCGCGACCGGCTTCCTGCCGCCGGAGGAGTTCGAGAAGGCGGCCGATCAGTTCTTTGCCCGGCCTGGAGAGAGCTTCAAGGGCTGGGAGCGTGCCGTCGACGCCCAGGCGCGAATCTCCAGGGCCGTCTTCCAGGTTCTCGACCGGCACGATCCGGCGGTGCCCATCGCCTTCATCGGCCATGGCGGCGTCGGTACGCTGCTCAAATGCCGGATGACGGGCACGGCGATCGCCCGCAGCACCGATCAGCCGCCGGGCGGCGGCAATCTCTTCGCCTTCCGTCTTGCGGATCGCGCCGTCACATGCGACTGGACGCCGATGGAGTTCTGGCAGGGGTGATCTCGATATGAGCACAAGCGCGCGCGACCGGCTGATCGTCGGCCTTGATCTTCCGACGGTGAGCGAGGCCGAGAAAATCGTCTCGACGCTCGGCGAGGAAGTCCTCTTCTATAAGATCGGCTATCAACTGGCCTTTGCCGGCGGCCTCGACTTCGCGCGCGATCTCGCCGCGAGCGGCAAGCAGGTCTTCCTCGACATGAAGCTGCTCGACATCGACAACACGGTGGCCAAGGGCGTGGAGAACATCGTCAAGATGGGCGTGTCGATGTTGACGCTGCACGCCTATCCGAAGGCGATGAAGTCGGCCGTCGAAGCGGCCAGGGGCTCGAACCTCTGCCTGCTTGGCGTGACGGTGCTCACCTCGATGGACGAACAGGACGTCATCGATGCCGGTTATGAATATGATCCGCACAGCCTGGTCCTGCGCCGCGCCGAACAGGCCCGCGCCGCAGGCATGGGGGGCATCGTCTGCTCGGCGGAGGAGGCCGCCGCCGTGCGAAAGATCATCGGCGGCGACATGGCGCTGGTGACGCCGGGCATCCGCCCGGCCGGTGCGGAAAAAGGCGACCAGAAGCGGGTGATGACGCCGGCCGACGCGCTTCGCGCCGGCTCGAGCCACCTCGTCGTCGGGCGGCCGATCGTTGCCGCGCCCGACCCTCTCGCAGCAAGCCGCGCGATCCTGGCCGAAATGGAGAGCGCCCTCTCCCGTTGATCCGCCGTATAGCGCTCGGGCGACGTTCGGGCCTGCTTGACCTGGGGCGCATTTTGCCGGAAGTAACCATCCCGTCTGCGTTTCGTGAAAGACGAGGAGTTCATCATGGCCAAAGGATACTGGATCGCTCGGGTCGATATAAGGGACCCCGAACGCTATAAGGACTACGTGATAGCGGCGACGCCCGCCTTCGAAAAATACGGAGCGACCTTCCTCGCGCGCGGCGGGCAGTTCCATCGGCTCGAAGGTGCCGCTCGTACCCGCAACGTCGTCATCGAATTCCCCTCGCTGCAGGCGGCCGTCGACTGTTACAATTCGCCCGAATACCAGATTGCCGCGGCCATCCGCCAGGAAGTCGCCGATGCCGAAATGGTCGTCGTAGAGGGTGTTTGAGGCGAGGTTCCGCGACGCATCGGGGCACGCTTCCGAAGCGCGCGGATTGGCCTTCACCTCGCTCGACGCTTGGGCTATGTAGCAAGCAATTCTACCATTGACATCAGGAGTGCGTTTCTCATGACCTTGTCCAACCTTCCGCCGCTGGTGACGATTTTCGGCGGATCCGGATTTGTCGGCCGTCATGTGGTGCGCGCGCTCGCCAAACGCGGCTACCGCATTCGCGTCGCGGTTCGCCGTCCGGATCTCGCCGGCCACCTGCAACCGCTCGGCAATGTCGGGCAAATCTCCTTCTCTCAGGCCAATCTGCGCTACCGCAGGTCGGTCGATCGCGCTGTCGACGGCGCCGACCATGTGATCAACTGCGTCGGCGTGCTCTTCGAAAGCGGCCGCAACACCTTCGAGGCGGTCCAGGATTTCGGCGCTCGGGCGGTCGCCGAGGCGGCCCGGGCGACGGGCGCCACGCTCACCCATATCTCGGCGATCGGCGCCGACGCAAACTCCGAGTCGAGCTATGCCCGGACAAAGGGACGCGCCGAGGCTGCGATCCTCGAAACGCTTCCGGCCGCGGTGATCCTCCGCCCGTCGATCATCTTCGGCCCCGAAGACGGCTTCTTCAACAAGTTTGCCGAAATGGCCCGGTTCTCGCCGGTCCTGCCGCTCATCGGCGGCGGCAATACCAGGTTTCAGCCGGTTTACGTCACCGACGTTGCCGAGGCCGTGGCCCGCTCCGTCGACGGCAAGCTCACCGGTGGGACGATCTACGAACTCGGCGGGCCGCAGGTGCTCTCGTTCCGCGAATGTCTCGATATCATGCTGAAGACGATCGACCGCAAGCGCTCCTTCGTGTCGCTACCCTTCGGCATCGCCTCGCTGATGGGCAGCGTCGCCTCGCTCGTGCCGTTCATCACGCCGCCGCTCACCGCCGACCAGGTGGTGTTGCTGAAATCGGACAATGTCGTCTCGGCAAAGGCCGAAGCGGAAGGCCGCACGCTTGCAGGTATCGGCATCGAGCCGACGATGCTCGAGTCGATCCTGCCGACTTATCTCGTACGCTATCGCCCGCATGGGCAATATACGCGCAGCGGCCGCGCCGCCTGAGCCGTCGCATCACTACCGTACGCATTCAAGCCGCCGGCTCCGCCAGCGGCTTTTTTGCGGCCCCCCACTGTGCCCGCTCGGCAACAGCGTTGCAGTTCTGCCGCAGTTGCAAATCCGAATCCCGTTTACCGCAGATTCAGCCCGCCCTGATATTGATCATGACATGATCGCAGAATAAACACCGCTCGCACTGACCGCTCGGCGAGCGCCGCCGGTGCAGACATCACACTCGAAAGGCATAACGTCCCATGGGCAAGTCGATCGCAATCTTTTTTGCGTCTGCGGCACTGATCATTCTGGCGGGCTCGTTCATGGCACCCGGCACCGTGGCCAGCAGCAACAAGGGCTGCACGCCGGCCTACGGTGTCAACCCGTGCACGACGGCGTCGATCGGGTTTGCCGGCGAGTAAGCCGGACATTTTCGCCTCGGCTTCGAGCCGGGCATGTTGAGTTTTGGCGGGGGCCAGGAGCCGGGTGCGTTTCGAAAGAGACGCATCCGGCTTTATGTTTCCGGACTGCGTTATCCGAGCAGCCACAGACCGACCAGCCCGGCGGTGCCGACGAGGATGCGCCAGATCGCAAAGGGCGTGAAGCCGCGATGCGCGACGAAGTCGAGCAGCGAACGCACCACGAAAATTCCGGCGATGAATGCGGCGATGAAACCGGCGGCGATCAGTCCGACATCGTCGAAGGAGAGCGCATCCCGGTTCTTGTAGAGGTCGAGCGCAAAGGCTCCGACCATGGTCGGCATGGCCAGGAAAAAGGAAAACTCGGCGGCGGAGCGCTTGTCGGTCCCCATCAGCAGGGCCCCGGCGATGGTCGCGCCGGAACGTGACGTCCCCGGGATCATGGCGAGGCACTGGAAGAGGCCGATCTTCAGCGCGAGCGAAGGCGGATAGTCGAACACGTCGGTGTAGCGGGGCGTTAGAGGGAGCCGGTCGATCGCATAAAGAATGATGCCGCCGACGATCAGCACGACGCATATGAGCATCGGCGTCTCGAAAAGCACCGACTTGATGAACCCATGCGCTGCAGCACCGATAAGCGCCGCCGGCAGGAAGGCGAGGAGAACCGAGAAGACGAAGCGGCGGGCCTTGACGCTCGTCGGCAGGGCGAGCGCGATCGCCAGCAGCTTCTGGAAGTAGACGAGCAGGATCGCCAATATGGCGCCGAGCTGGATCAGAACGGCAAAGGTGTTTCCCGGCGATTTGAATCCGAGGAAGTGTCCGGCAAGCAGCACATGCGCCGTCGACGAGACCGGGATGAACTCCGTCAGCCCTTCGATGAGCCCGAGGACGAGCGCGCTTATGATCGATTGATCCGCCATGTAAAAGCTATTCCTGATATAATTGGATGTGGGAGGAGAAAGTCGATTCTCTTGTGTTTGCCACCGCAACTACCTATAGCTCGTCGTAACGAGCCGTGGCCAGTTGCATATGCCGCGACGCCGATATCCCCGAAAACAGCTGCAATCTGATCATCGATGCCGACACTGTATCATCACCCCATGTCCCCTGCTTCGCGGTTCGTACGCCTTATTCTCTCAGAATATGGCTATCAGACGGAACTGAGCGAAGAACAGCCATGGGAGAATCGGCGCGACTTCCTGACGCTGAATCCCGCCGGCACTCTGCCCGTCTATGTCGATGACAGCATGCGCGCGCTCTGCGGCGCGACGATCATCTCCGAATATCTCGACGAGACCAGCGGCATCATGAAGCGCGACCGCCGTCTTCTTGCCGAGGACCCGTTTCAGCGCGCCGAAATCCGCAGGCTCACCGAATGGTTCCTGCAGAAGATGGAAGCCGACGTGACGCGCCCGCTCGTGCGCGAGCGCATCTTCAAGCTGCAGATGACCCCGGACCAGGGCGGCGGTGCGCCGGATTCGAAAATTCTCCGAACCTCGCGCAGCAATATCCGCCAGCACATGAAGTATCTCTCGTGGCTCGCCGGATCGCGCCCCTGGCTTGCCGGCGATCGCATCTCCTATGGGGATCTCGCCGCAGCCGCGGCGATTTCCGTGCTCGACTATCTCGGAGAGATCGACTGGTCCGATGCGCCGACCGCCAAGGAATGGTACCAGCGGCTGAAGTCACGCCCATCTTTCCGGCCGCTGCTCGCCGAGCGGGTGCGCGGCGTGACCCCCGTCTCACATTATGCGGATCTCGACTTTTAAGGACCAGATCATGCCCGGCGACGCTGCAAAAGCGGAGAACCAGGGCAGGAAACGACGGAACCTCACCGCTTTCCTGAAAGAGGAAGCCGCGGCCAAGGGGTTCGACATCTGTCGCATCACCCATCCGGACGCCATACCCCAGGCGCCCGAGCGGCTGAGGCAGTTCCTGGCTGCCGGCGCCCATGGTACGATGGACTGGCTTGCCGAGACAGCCGAGCGCCGGTCCGATCCGCGCGTCCTCTGGAGCGAAGTGCGCTCGATCGTCCTCTTCGGCATGAATTACGCTCCCGAGGACGACCCGCGCGAGGTCCTCGCCAGACGCGATCGCGGCGCGATCTCCGTCTATGCCCGCAATCGCGACTATCACGACGTGGTCAAGGGCCGGCTGAAAGAGATCGCCACGCGCTTTGCCGCCCGGGCGGGCGAGGACGTGAAGGTCTTCGTCGACACCGCCCCTGTCATGGAGAAGCCGCTTGCGGAAAAGGCCGGCATCGGCTGGCAGGGCAAGCACACCAATCTGGTCAGCCGCGAATTCGGCTCCTGGCTCTTTCTCGGCAGCCTCTTCACGACAGCCGAACTGGATCTGGACGAGCCCGAGCGCGACCATTGCGGCTCCTGCCGGGCCTGCCTCGACGCCTGTCCGACCGATGCCTTTCCGGCGCCCTACCGCATCGACGCGCGACGCTGCATCTCCTATCTCACGATCGAGCACAAGGGATCGATTGCGCCTGAGTTGCGGCCGCTGATCGGTAACCGCATCTATGGCTGCGACGACTGTCTCGCCGCCTGTCCCTGGAACAAGTTCGCGCGCTCGGCATCGGAAATGAAACTCCAGGCGCGGGACGATCTCAGGGAACCGGAGCTCTCCTTCCTGCTGACGCTCGACGACCCAGGTTTCCGGGCCTTCTTTTCCGCATCACCGGTAAAGCGCATCGGGCGTGATCGTTTCGTCCGAAATGCCTTGATCGCCGCCGGCAATTCCGGTGAGAAGAGCCTGATAGAGGTCTGCAAGGCGCTGGCGGCGGATGCATCGCCGACCGTCAGGGGGATGGCGGTCTGGGCGCTTTTGCGACTGATTTCATCCGCCGATCTGGCGGTCTTCGCCCGGCAATGCGGGCCTGAAACCGATGACGAGGTTCTTGCGGAATGGCAAATGGCGGGAGTGAACCGATGAATGTCCTGATCCTTGGTGCGGGCTATTCCGGCACGGCGATCGCGAGCGCGCTCGCTCCCCTGGCGATGTCCGTGTCCGGCACCACCCGGTCGGCAGAAAAGCTCGGCCGCCTGCAGGCTGCCGGTATCCGCCCGATCCTCTTCGACGGCGCGGAAATATCGGACGAGCTCAAGGATGTGATGAGGGAGACCACCCACCTCGTTCAGTCGATTGCGCCGGGCCGCGATGGCGACCCTATGTTTCGCGCCGGAACGCCGCCGCTTGCCGAACTTCTGCCGCGTCTGGAGTGGGTGGGCTATCTTTCCACGGTCGGCGTCTATGGCGATCACGGCGGCGCCTGGGTCACCGAGGATACGCCGCTCAACCCGGTCTCGCAGCGCTCGCTGGAGCGTGTGGAAGCCGAAAACGCCTGGCTCGAGCACGGCGCACAGCGCGGCATTCCGGTGGCGGTGCTTCGGCTTGCAGGCATTTACGGTCCGGGCCGCAATGCCTTCCGCAATCTCTCCGAAGGCACGGCGCGCCGCGTCATCAAGCCGAACCAGGTCTTCAACCGTATCCGCGTCGAAGACATCGGCGCGGCGACCGCCCTTCTCGCAAAGCGGGGCATGGGCGGCGTCTTCAACGTGACCGACGACGGGCCGGCGCCACCACAGGATGTGGTCCAGGAAGCCGCCCGGCTGATGGGCGTCGAACCGCCGCCCGAGATCCCCTTCGAAACCGCAGATATGTCCCCCATGGCGCGTTCTTTCTACGGCGAGAACAAGCGTGTCTCCAATGCGCGACTGCGCCAGGCGGGCTTCGATCCGGACTTCCCGAACTATCGCGTGTCGCTTGCACAGCTGTGGACATCGGGAACCTGGGACCGGAAATAAGCACCTATTTCCTCAAGGCCGACCAGAATATCGCGCGGGATGTCAAGCAAGTCTAACGCCGTTTTGAAAGTATTGATTTCACGCGAATCGCCTTGACACGATTATGCTGTCATTATTCGGTCTATACTTCGCCATTTTCCACAACCTTGACGCTAGTAGCAAGAATTCAACGGTCGCGATTCCCGATTTTTCATGCAAGGCGAAAATTTTAATGATTTTATTTGCGAGAGGCGTCGCTGCGCGGGCCGGCGCGCCGCCAGCAGCGCTTAGTTGCTGATTCCAAAGAACTTCCCTCGCAATTCTAAACTAATTCAATCTGTTGTTTATTTTTAAAATCAACAGGTCTTCAGACATTCCTAATGAGAACTTAACGGTTGAAGCACGTTTTTGCCATGTTTCACCTCAATTAGCTCGATCAACAAAGGGAACTGACGAATTTTTCAAACCGAAGGGGGCATCGCTTGACGCCAGCGAAAATCAAGACTGCTGCCGCGGCAGCACTATTCACCGTCGGGATGGGCTTGGTCTCGGCATCCGAAAGTCAGGCAGCAGGCGCTGGTTGCGGGGGAGCATCCTGGTACGCGCTTTCCTCCAAAACGGCCTCCGGCGAAAGAATGAATGCCGCGCACCTGACCGCCGCGCATCGCAAACTGAAATTCGGCACGAAGGTCCAGGTGACCAACAAGCGTAACGGCAAGTCCGTCGTCGTCCGGATCAATGATCGCGGCCCGTTCATTCGCGGCCGGGTGATCGATCTCTCCAAGGCGGCCGCCTCCAAGATCGGCATGATCCGCTCCGGCACCGCCAGCATCTGTTACACGGTCGTCAATTCCTGACGATGCGCAGGATTCGCCCGGTTCATCTCGGGCGAGCCAGACTGCAAGGGCCGGTCGCGCCCCTTACATAATGCGGCCGCCGTCTTGCTCTTCGATGTCATCGCCGCTACCACGGCGAAAAAGGAGTTCATCGAAGATGCGATTGGGCGGAAGGCTCTCCGGAGCCATCGAGGTTCTTGACGATATCGAAAAGCGCAGGCGACCCGTCGCCGATGCCCTCAAGGATTGGGGCCTGTCCCACCGCTTCGCCGGCTCCGGCGATCGCGCCGCCATCGGCAACATCGTCTATGATGCCCTGCGGATGAAACTCTCCCACGCCTACCTCATGGACAGCGACACCCCGGTAGCCCTCGGCCATGCGGTCATGTACCGGCAATGGGGCTTTCGCGCCGACACGCTTGCGGCGGAACTCGCCGACGACAGGTTCGCGCCCGAAGCGCCTTCGGAAGCGATGATGAAGGCCTTCGCCCAGCGACGGCTCGAAGATGCTCCCCTGCATGTGCAGGGCGATATTCCGGAATGGACGCAAGGCTCGTTCGAAGAGAATTTCTCCGACGACTGGCTCGCCGAGGCGAAGGCTCTTGCCGGCCGGCCGACTCTCGATCTGCGCGTCAACACGCTGAAGGCGACGCGCGAAAAGGTGCTGAAGGCGCTGGAGCGCAGCGGCGCCGAGCCTGCGGCGATTGCCCGGCACGGTGTGCGCATTCCCGCCGGCGAGGGCGCATCGCGCCTGCCGAACGTAACGGCGGAAATCTCGTTCCAGAAGGGTTGGTTCGAGGTGCAGGACGAGGGCTCGCAGATTGTCGCAGACCTCGCCTTGCCTGGCGAGGCCGAGCAGGTCCTCGATTACTGCGCCGGCGGCGGCGGCAAGACATTGGCCATGGCGGCGGCGATGAACAATAAGGGCCAGGTCCACGCTTACGACGCCGACCGCAAACGGCTGGCGCCCATTATCGAGCGTCTGAAGCGTGCCGGCACCCGCAACGTGCAGGTGCACGAGTCGACCGAGTCGCTCACATCGCTCATCGGGCGGGTCGATCGCGTGCTTGTCGATGCGCCATGCACCGGGACCGGAACCTGGCGGCGCCGCCCCGACACGAAATGGCGCCTGACGCAGAAGAACCTCGAGGAACGACTGGCCCAGCAAGAGGAGGCGCTTGCCGGTGCCGCCCAGTTCGTGCGCCCCGGCGGACATCTGATCTACGTCACCTGTTCCGTCCTTCCGGAGGAGAACGAGGCTCAGGTCTACGGCTTCTGCGAGGACAATCCGGAATTCGAGGTCCTCTCGGCCGCCGACAACTGGGCGGCGCTCTTCGGCACCGATAAGCCACAGCCCTGGTCCGCCGATATGAAGACCGTCACGCTGACACCGGCATCGACCGGAACCGACGGATTCTTCTTCTGTCTCATGGGCAGGAAGCGTTAGGCCGCCCGGGGATTCCGGCCGTTCGCGGCGGGCGGCAACTTCAAGCCGTTCTAAACTATACACTTTGACACCAGTTTACTTTTGGTCCATGACTCTTGCGCTTTTCACGGGGTTGGAGCTGTACGCTCTATCGACGAGCAACAAGGAGAGGGTCATGTCCAAGAATTTCATCCGCGCCGCGGCGCTGGCGCTCATGACGGCGACATCGGCGCTGGCGTTGCAGCCGGCGAATGCGGCGACGGACGCAGCCGCGGTCGTCAAGCATTACGCGGCCGTTGCGCACGCCAAATACGAAGATGCACTGGCCACGGCAGAAGCGCTGGAAAAGGCCGTGGATGCACTGATCGCAGGCCCGAGCGAGGAGACCTTGAAGGCCGCGCGGGAGGCCTGGCTGAGGGCACGCAACCCCTATCAGGAAACCGAAGTCTATCGCTTCGGCAACACGATCGTCGACGAATGGGAAGGCAAGGTGAATGCCTGGCCGCTGGATGAGGGCCTCATCGACTATGTCGACGCCAGCTACGGCAGCGAGAGCGATGAGAACGCCCTCTTCACCGCCAATGTGATCGCCAACAAGACGATCAAGGTCGACGGACAGGATGTCGATGCCACGAACATCACGCCGGAGCTCCTCTCCGGCACGCTGCAGGAGGCAGGCGGCATCGAGGCGAATGTCGCGACCGGCTATCACGCGATCGAATTCCTGTTGTGGGGGCAGGATCTGAACGGAACGGGCCCGGGCGCCGGCAACCGGCCCTATACGGATTTCGACACCAAGGCCTGCACCAACGGCAATTGCGACCGCCGCGCCGCCTATCTGAAGGCAGCGACGAGCCTGCTCGTCTCCGACCTCGAGGAGATGGTCGCGAACTGGACGCCGGACGGCGCTGCGACCAAGGCGGTCGAGGCGGATCCGAAGGCCGGCCTCGTGGCGATCCTTACCGGCATGGGCTCGCTCTCCTATGGCGAACTCGCGGGCGAGCGCATGAAGCTCGGCCTGCTCCTCCACGATCCGGAAGAGGAGCACGACTGCTTCTCCGACAATACCCACAACTCGCACCTGCACGACGCGATCGGCATCCAGTCGGCCTATAGCGGCGAATATACCCGCATCGACGGCAGCAAGCTTACCGGCCCTTCGCTTTCCGAGCTCGTCGCGGCCAAGGACGCGGCCCTCGACAAGGAAATGAAGGATGGTCTCGCCACAACGGTCGAGAAGATGCAGGTGATGGCCAAACGCGCAGAAACGGGCGAAGCCTACGACCAGATGATCGGCGAGGGCAACGCGGAGGGCAATGCGACGGTTCAGGCGGCGATCGACGGGCTGATCGCCCAGGCGAAGACCGTCGAACGCGTCATCGCCGCGCTCGATCTCGGCACGGTGGAACTTGAAGGTTCCGACAGCCTGGATAATCCTGGCGCCGTCTTCCAATAAGGTGAAAAGGCGGGCCGCGACGGACAGGTGGCGGCCCGGCCTCCCTCGATGAGAACGATCGCCCGCTTTCTAGCGCTAACCGTTGCCGCGCTCATTGGCCTCGCCCCCGCGGCGTCGCGCGATGGCGGTATCGCGGAAAGGGCAGGTGTCGGGTGCGCGCCTGTTCGCGACGACCTTTCCGCCCATGACCTCGAGCGCGTCCTGACGGTCACGCGCCCAACCACCGATTTTTCCAGACCTGAGCCATTCGAGTCGATGCCGGGCGGCGCTGCGACGACGCCTGCACCTCCCGACCGGAGGGCCTTTTCGCACGCCTCCGCCAATCTCCCTTTCGAGGACGAGCAGGATTTCCACCTCGGCAAGGCGCTCTTCGAAAAACTCTGGGTCTCCTCGCCGTCGTCCACGCAGGCCTCGGACGGGCTTGGGCCGCTCTACAATGCGAGGGCCTGCGAGAGCTGTCATGTCCGCGACAGACGCGGCCGTCCGCCCGAGGGGGCCGTCGACGCGACGTCGATGCTCTTTCGGCTCGCCCGTCCCCCGCGCGACGATGCCGAGCGCGCGGAGATCGCCTCCCATGCACGGCTCAACTTTCCCGACCCGGTCTATGGTGCTCAGCTTCAGGACAGCGCCGTGCCGGGGCTTGCTGCCGAGGGCCGCCTCGACATCACCTATACGGAAGAACCGGTGACGCTTGCCGGCGGCGAAACGGTCCCGCTCCGCAAGCCGCATTACGCGATCGCCGACCCCGGTTACGGACCGCTCGATGCGGCCACGACGCTGTCGCCGCGCGTCGCCTCGCCGATGATCGGCATCGGGCTCATCGAGGCCATCCACGAGGCCGACATTCTGGCGCGCGCCGATCCGGAGGATCGCGACGGCGACGGCATCAGCGGACAGCCGGCCCTCGTACGCGAGCGCCGGACCGGCCTCGTCACCCTCGGCCGCTTCGGCTGGAAAGCGCAGAACCCGTCCGTGCGCCAGCAGGTCGCCGATGCCTTTGCCGTCGATATCGGCATCTCCACCTCCGATCTCGACCGCAGTCATGGCGATTGCACGGCTGCCCAGACGGGCTGCCTCGATCTGCCGGACGGCGTGCAGCCGCGGCTCGGAGCGGTCGAAGCGCCCGACCCGGTGCTCGACCTCGTGACGTTCTATTCCTCCAATCTTGCCGTGCCTGCTCGCCGCAAGGCGAGATTTCCGGAAACCTTGAGGGGCAAACGGCTCTTCCATGACGCCGGCTGCGCCGCCTGCCACGCACCTAAATTCGTGACCCGCCGCGACGCCACGCACCAGGCGCAGGCGTTTCAGCTCATCTGGCCCTATTCCGACTTCCTCCTGCACGACATGGGCGAAGGCCTCGCCGACGGCCAGCAGGTCGGCGAGGCCAGTGGCCGCGAATGGCGCACACCCCCGCTTTGGGGCATAGGCTTGACCAAGACCGTCAGTGGGCACAGCTTCCTTCTCCATGACGGACGCGCCCGAAATCTGGCCGAAGCCATACTCTGGCACGGCGGCGAAGCGGCGAATGCACGCAATGCCTTCGCCGCCATGCCGAAGGACGACCGCAAAGCCCTGATCACATTCCTGGAGTCCCTCTGATGCGCCTTCCCTTCGCGAGCCTTCCCCTCGCCCTTGGCCTGATATTCCTGGGTGCCCCCGCGGCGGCGCAGGAAGGCGGTGCGCTTTCCCCGCGCGTCGTCGAGGAGGCGGCCGTGCCGAGCGTAATGACGCAGGCCGTGGACGGCTTCATCATTCCCGGCTATCGCGATCTCGCGCAGGCGACGAACGCCCTCTCCGAAGCGAGCGCCGCGCTCTGCAAGTCACCTTCCGAGGCCGCGCTCGAAGCCGCGCGGTCGGCCTTCTCCGACGTCGTCGAAACGTGGTCCACAATCGAGATCATCCGCCTCGGTCCGGCCCTCGAGCAGAATCGTTTCGAACGCTTCCTCTTCTATCCCGACCGGAAAAGCACGGGCTTGAAGCAGGTGCAGGCAATCCTCGCCAATAAAGACGAGAGCGCCGCCAGGGCGGAAAATCTCAAGGGGAAGAGCGTCGCGGTCCAGGGGCTCGGGGCGCTCGAATTCGTGCTCTACGGCACCGGTGCGGAAGCCCTCTCCGGCGAAAACGGCGGCTTTCGCTGCCGCTATGGGCTTGCCGTCTCGGAAAACCTGAGGAGCATCGCAGGCGAGTTCCTTGCGGAATGGGAAAAGCCGGACGGCATCCAGGCCGCCTGGAAGGAGCCAGGCCCGGGCAATCCGCTCTTTCGCGACAACAAGGAAGCCGCGACCGCGCTTCTGGGCGTCCTCGTCCACAGCGTCGAGATGATAAAGGATCAGAGGCTGCGGCCCTTCTACGCCGGAACGGTCGACGGGAAGCCCGATAAAGGCCATCCGAAGCTTGCGATCTACTGGCGCTCGGCCAACACGATGCCGGCGATCTCCGCCAGTTTCAGCGCCCTGCACAGGCTCTTCGATACGGCCGGCATGGAGCGCCTTCTGCCGGCTGACAGCCGTTCGATCGCGGGCTCGATCGACTTCCTCTTCAAAGCTCTGATCGCCGCTGCCGACCGGATCGAAGGGCCTGTCGGCGCAGCGCTTGCCGATGAGAGGCAGCGCGCCACGCTCGATTTCATCGCGCTCAACACGGCCGATCTGCTCGACCGGCTCAATCGCGAATTCGGCGGTTCGATCGGGCTTGGCGCCGGTTTCTCCTTCGCCGACGGTGACTGACACGGGAACGTGAAAACGCTGCGGAACCCGATGGTTGACAAGCAGGGCATTTCGGAGCAAAGCGCATCCATGGCCGCCCGCGCGGACATGTCTCACCAACAAGGATCAACTCAAGATGAACCCCGACAGTCGAAGTCGAGCCTTCATGCTCACGGCCGTCCGGACCTGATTTGATCAGGGCTCCGCCGGTCGGATGACTCGGCCCCATGGAGCCCTGAAATGCTGCGCATCTACAAAAGCCAGAACAGCCGTCTTGTGCTCGTCGACCCCCTCGACGGCCTCGCATGCCAGGAACCGGTGATCTGGTTCGATCTCTTCAATCCGTCGAGCGAGGAAACGCGCCTTGTCGAGGAGCGCCTCGGCATTGCCATCCCGACCCGTGACGAGATGCAGGAAATCGAACTTTCCGACCGACTGTACCAGGAGGACGGCGCCGAGTTCATGACGATGACGGCGACCGCCAAGCTCGACAGCGATTACCCGGCCAAGGTGCCCGTCACCTTCATCCTCAAAGGCGCGACACTCGTGACCGTCCGCCACGCGGAACCGAAGCCCTTCCAGGTCTATGCCAACCGCATCATGAAGCCGAACGGCGCGGCTTGCGAGACGGGAGAGCTCGTGATGCTCGGCCTGCTGGAGGCGATGATCGACCGTACGGCGGATGCCCTGGAGCGCGCCGGCAACGACGTCGATCAGATCTCGCGGGAGGTCTTCCGCAAGTCGAACGCCAGCGCCACCAAGAAGACGCGCGACCTGCAGTCGCTGATCGAGCAGATCGGCCAGAAGGGCGACCTGTTGACCGTCATCCGCGAAAGCCTCGTCAGCATTGGCAGGCTCGTCGCTTATCACGTCGCCATCGAAGGGAGCACGCCCCGCAAGGCGGCCAAGGAGAGCCGGCAGCGGATAAAGCTCGTTCAGCGCGACGCGGCATCCCTTGGAGACCACGCGCTGTTCCTGTCGAACAAGATCAATTTCCTGCTCGACGCGACGCTGGGGCTCATCAACCTCGAGCAGAACCAGATCATCAAGATCTTTTCGGTCGCCGCCGTCGTGTTCCTGCCGCCGACGCTCGTCGCCTCGATCTACGGGATGAACTTCGAGGTGATGCCGGAACTCACCTGGCGGTTCGGCTATCCCTATGCGCTGATACTGATGCTCGCCTCGGCCCTGTTGCCGTATGTCTATTTCAAACGCCGAGGTTGGCTGTAAGGTGGAGGTCGAGCCTAAGGTCAAAAGGCCCCTCCCCAACCCCTCCCCACAAGGGGGAGGGGCCGGCAAGGCCACCCCGCCCCGATCCACCAATCCGTCGCGCCAAGCGCGAGGAGGGAAAATGGCTGGGGTCGCCGCGGGGCAAAGCCCCTCCCCCTTGTGGCCCTTGTGGGGAGGGGTTGGGGGTTCCCTCGTCTCCGCCCGTTGCAGGAAATCGCATGAAGACCAATACCCTCATCGACCGCCGCAGCTTCGTTAAAATGGCGGGTGCCGCCTGGGCGGCGGCGCTTTCCCCCCGGGGCGCCTTCGCCCTGGAAAGGGCCGATGCCGTCTTCGCCTCGGCCTTCATGGCGCCGGATGGCAGCTACGGGGTCGCGACGCTCACGGAAGCGGGCGAGATCGTGGAGCGCAGGCTGCTGCCGGCGCGTGCGCACGGCATGACCTTCTCCCCGGCAAGCCGGCGGGCGGTCGCCTTTGCCCGGCGGCCGGGCACCTATGCCATGATCTTTGCGCCGGACGGCACCGCCGAGCCGGTCGTCATCACCTCCGCCGAGGGCCGCCACTTCTTCGGGCACGGCTGCTTCTCGGCCGACGGCCGTCTGCTCTATGCGACCGAAAACGACTTCTCCGCCAATCGCGGCATGGTCGGCATCTATGACGGCCGCCGGGGTTTTGCCCGGATCGGCGAATTCCCGACTTACGGTATCGGCCCCCACGACATGACGTTGGCCGCCGACGGACGCACCCTCGCAATCGCCAATGGCGGCATCGAGACCCACCCGGATTTCGGCCGCACCAAGCTCAATCTCGACCGCATGGAGCCGAGCCTCGCCCTCGTAGACGCCGCGACGGGGGCGCTCATCGAGAAGCATGTGCTGCCGCCTGATCTCAACCGCCTTTCGACCCGCCATGTCGACACCGGCGCTGACGGACGTGTCTGGTTCGCCTGCCAATACGAGGGCGCGCGCAACGACCTTCCGCCGCTGGTCGGGCACTTCGCCAAGGGCGAGGACCTGACCTTCGTCGGTCTGCCGGAACGCACCACGGCGGCGCTCGCCAATTATGTCGGTGCCATCGCGGTCAACCGCCGCGACGGACTGGTCGGCCTCACCTCTCCCAAGGGCAACGTCGCCGTCACCCTGGACGCGAAAACGGGCGCCGTCCTCAGGGAGGAACAGGTAACGGACGCAGCAGGCGTTGCCGCGGCGAAGCACGGTTTTGCCGTCTCCACCTATGGCGGCCGGTTCGAGAAGCGCGTGAGTGCCGTCGCCTGGGACCAGCACATCGTCCGGCTCGGCGATCAGGTCGACGCACCGAAGTCCGAGAGCGTCACGAGATCATCCCAGCGATAAGCAACCTGATCCAGGCTTTCTCTGCCGACGCCGACCCGGCCCTCGCCCACCGCGCGGGCACCGAGCCGCTCGTAGAAGGCCCTGTTGGGGTTGTCTTTCAGCACCCAGGCAAAGAGCGACGTGCCCCCCGTCTCGCGGCAATGGGCGGCGACGCTGCGCACCAGGGCGGAACCGAGCCCGGCGCCATGGAACTCCGGCAGGAGATAGAGCTCGTAGAGTTCCCGATCGAAAGCGGGCGGCATGCCCCTGGCCTTGCCGTAATTGGCGAAGCCGATCACCCGCCCTTCGGCCATGTCGGCGGCGGCCATCATGAAGGAGCCCGGAAAGCGCATGCGCCGCGCGTGCCGGATGGCCTGATCTTCAACGGTCATGGCGTCGAGATAGGCATCCGCGATGATGCCGCGAAACGTCGCACGCCAGGTGCTGACCAGGACCGAAGCGATCATCATGAGATCGTCGGGAACGGCCGGCCGGATTTCGATGCGCCGGAAGCTCTTCATAGGCAACATATAGGTGTCGCCGCTTCGCCGCAAAACCATGAACGGCTGGAAATGATCGTCCCCGGTGCGTTTGAATTACGCTTGCCGCGCTGCAACCGGCATGCCAGTGTCCGGAAAACTCGCACAGTGGTGCTCCGAGGAAATCAAGGCCGGCCGACCGATGGATGAGAGCGATCCCCCCGACTTCAAGAAGCGCATCCGGGAAAGCTTCAGGCGACAGGCCGCCATGCGCACGATCGGGGCCGAGCTCACGCGCGTCGAGCCGGGAACGGTCGAGATCGAGCTGCCCTTCGATGCCAAGCTGACGCAGCAACACGGCCTTCTCCATGCCGGTGTGATTTCCGCCGCGCTCGATGCGGCGGGGACCTATGCCGGCTATTCGGTGATCGACCCCGAGGCATCGCTGCTGACGATCGAGTTCAAGGTCAATCTTCTCTCGCCCGGACGCGGCGAGCGGTTCCTGTTTCGCGGGGAGGTGACGAAGCCCGGCACGACCATCATCGTTTCCGACGGGCGGGCCTATGCGGTCAGGTCCGACGGACCCGCCAAGCTCATCGCCTCGATGACCGGAACGATGATGGTGGTGCGCGGACGCGAGGGTATCGAAGGATGAGTTTCGAGCTGAAAGCCGTAGCGGGGAGAAACATCCTCTATGTGATGGCCGTGGATGCGGAGTACGGCCCTTGCCTCCGTGGCCGGATCGCGCCGCTGATGACGGGCGTCGGACCGGTCGAAGCGGCCGTAAGCCTGACCCGGGCGCTTGCGGAGTTCGACGCGAAAGGCAGCCTGCCGGACCTCGTCGTGTCGCTCGGCTCGGCCGGCTCCGCGACGCTCGAACAGACCGAAGTCTACCAGGCGATCTCCGTCGCCTATCGCGACATGGATGCCTCTCCGCTCGGCTTCGAGAAGGGCGCAACGCCCTTCCTCGATCTGCCGGCGGTCGTCAAACTGCCGCTCAGCATTCCCGGCGTTAGGAAGGCCCGGCTTTCGACCGGCGCCGATATCGTCTCCGGCAACGCCTATGAGCAGATCGACGCCGACATGGTCGAGATGGAGACCTTCGCAGTCCTGCGCGCCTGCCAGGCTTTCGGCGTTCCGCTCATAGGGCTCCGCGGCATCTCGGACGGCAAGGCGGAACTGAAGCATGTCGGCGACTGGACCGAGTATCTGCACGTCATCGACGAGAAGCTTGCGGCCGCCGTCGACCAGCTGGAGGCGGCGCTGGAGAAAGGCGAGATCCAGCTCTGAGCGTTCTGTAGCGGATGCTTGATTGTCCGGGTGCAATGTTATCGTTGCGCCGGCAGCGGGCTTTCATTAAAGGCTCGCCATGATCAAGCTTGCTTGAAGGCCCGCTATGACCCAGACAGCCCATCCCGATACCGTCCTCATCGTCGATTTCGGCAGCCAGGTGACGCAGCTCATCGCCCGGCGCGTGCGCGAATCCGGCGTCTATTGCGAGATCGTGCCGTTCCAGTCGGCCGAGGAAGGCTTCCATCGTCTGAAGCCGAAGGCGGTGATCCTGTCCGGCAGCCCGGCTTCGACGCTGGATACCGGCTCGCCGCGCGCGCCTTCCGTCATCTTCGACAGCGGCCTGCCGGTCTTCGGCATCTGCTACGGCCAGCAGACCATGTGCGCCCAGCTCGGCGGCAAGGTCGAGAGCGGCCATCACCGGGAATTCGGCCGGGCCTTCCTCGAGGTCGAAAAGGATTGCCCGCTCTTCGACGGCCTCTGGTCGCTCGGTTCGCGCCACCAAGTGTGGATGTCGCATGGCGACCGGGTTACCGCATTGCCCGAGGGCTTCGAAGTCGTCGCCACCTCGTCCAATGCGCCCTTCGCCTTCATCGCCGATGAAACGCGCAAGTACTATGCCGTCCAGTTCCACCCGGAAGTGGTGCATACGCCTGACGGCGCGAAGCTCATCGCCAACTTCGTCCACAAGATCGCCGGCATTACCGGCGACTGGACCATGTCGGCCTATCGCGCTAAGGCGGTCGAGGCGATCCGCAAGCAGGTCGGCGAGAAGAAGGTGATCTGCGCGCTTTCCGGCGGCGTCGATTCCTCGGTGGCAGCTCTCCTCATCCACGAAGCGGTCGGGGATCAGCTTACCTGCATCCTCGTCGACCATGGTCTGATGCGCAAGGACGAGGCGGCGAACGTCGTCGCCATGTTCAAGGAGCACTATAACCTCCATCTGCTCCATATCGACGCTTCCGATCGCTTCATCGGCGAGCTCGAAGGCGTCAGCGATCCGGAGACCAAACGCAAGATCATCGGCCGTCTCTTCATCGAGGTCTTCGAGGAAGAGGCCAAGAAGCTCGGCGGCGCCGATTTCCTCGCCCAGGGCACGCTCTATCCTGACGTCATCGAAAGCGTCTCCTTCACCGGCGGCCCCTCGGTGACGATCAAGTCGCACCACAATGTCGGCGGCCTGCCGGAGCGCATGAACATGCAGCTCGTCGAGCCGCTGCGCGAGCTCTTCAAGGACGAAGTCCGCGTGCTCGGCCGCGAACTCGGCCTGCCCGAAAGCTTCATCGGCCGCCATCCCTTCCCCGGCCCCGGCCTCGCGATCCGCTGCCCCGGCGGCATCACGCGCGAGAAGCTGGAAATCCTGCGCGAAGCCGATGCGATCTATCTCGACGAGATCCGCAAGGCCGGCCTCTACGACGCCATCTGGCAGGCCTTCGCCGTGCTGCTTCCCGTGCAGACGGTCGGCGTCATGGGCGACGGGCGCACCTACGAATTCGTCTGCGCGCTGCGCGCCGTCACCTCCGTCGACGGCATGACCGCCGACTTCTACCACTACGACATGGAATTCCTCGGCCGCGCCGCCACCCGCATCATCAACGAGGTCCGCGGCATCAACCGCGTCGTCTACGACGTCACGTCGAAGCCGCCGGGCACGATCGAGTGGGAGTGAGATAAGAGGCTCCCGGCAGTCAGTCGCGATCAAACCATAAGTCGCGTCGGAACGCCGAGCGCTGGCCCCGCCTCGGCAAGTCGACGATCGAGTGTGTGAACCGTAGCGCCATGCTCCGACGCCACGGCAAGATGCAGCGCATCGCCGGCGCGAAGCCCGAGCATGTGTTGATCGGCGAACTTGGCGGCAGCCCGAAACTGTCCGCCCGTCACGGACAGCACGGTCAAGCTCTCGGCGACCAGCTTGTTGAATATCGCAAGCGCCGCGGCGCGCTGCTCCAGGTCGATCTGGCCGGTCCGCAGCTTGATCGCCATGGCTGAGGAAACCTCAGTGACGGTCCAGTCGCTTATCAGCAGTTCAGCCGGATCCTGCTCCGCCAGCCAGCCCTGGACACGCGGCGTCATCGCTTCGTTGGAAAGGGCCGCGACAATCATCGACGTGTCCAGATAGAGCATCAGTAGCGATCGTCATCCCGCATCGAACGCACCAGATCGGCGGCGCTGCCGGACTGTAGCGGCATGGTCGCCGTAAGCGACTGGAGCAGGGCTGCATCGATCCGCTTGCGCGGCCTGGCCACGGCCGTAAGCCGGGCGACAGGCTTTCCGCGCCGGGTGATTTCGATCGAATCCCCCGCCTCGACCCGATCGACAAGCTCACTCAGATGTGCCTTGGCATCCGCCAGATTGACTGCGTCCACGTCACCCTCCTGACCATGTAGATAGTCATATAGCGTGCTGACTTTAAGAATTCCAGTGAATGTCGCCGCCAGCGACGCGGAATTATCGGCGAAGCGCGAATGACGCTGGTAACGTCCACGGCGATCTGCTGCTTGGCCGACCTTGGTGAAGGGATCGTTGGTGCGGGCGTAGTCGTTGAGCGCGCCCGCGCCGCGATCGAGGCGGACTTCCGCTGCCAGCAGCGCACTTTTCCTCATCCAGCTCTTAGCAGATCTTCGCTGAGGATATCCGTGCGACGGCCATTGTCTCGGAAACGCTACTATATAGTCTGGCTTCGCCGATGCCGCCGGAGAGGAGCCCATGGCAAAGCAGGAATGGAAATGGGTGAGGGTGAAAGCGCTATCCGATAACGACAAAGCCGACATCGCCACCGCATGCGAACGGTTCATCGCCGAGACACTCAAGCCGCGACTGCTGCCGGAAATTCGCCCGACGAAATTCAATTACCCACTCGACATCTTTGGCAGGTGGCGAGGCAGCAAGTACAGCTTTCGCGAAAGTCACCAGGAAGCCGCTCGATTGCTCGCGCGCATCGGCGGCTTGCGTGGCGCGGCCGAGCAAACCATCTATGTGGAATCGCTGAAGACGCGCTATGGCCGCAAGCCCAATTTCATGAAGCTCTTAGGGTGAAACCGTGCGGCGCTCCGAGATAGACAGCCAGAATCGATATCTTCTCAAGCTGCAGCAAGATTATCGCCTGGCGGCGGATATCGTCGCCCGCGCGTGGGCCGAGTTCCCTGAAGTTCAGGCGATCGCCGTCATCGGCTCGGTCGCAAAGCCGCTCTGGAAGGAGGTCCCTCGCTTCAGGGAGTTCCGCCGCAGCGGCATCGAGGTCTGGCACGAATGCGGTGATCTCGACATGGCGCTCTGGCTCGACACGCAAGAGCGGCTCGCCGAACTGCGCAAGGCATGCGCCCGCTCCTTGCGCCAGGCATTCGAAGCCGGAGCCGGTATGAGTGTTCCGGACAACAGGGTCGATACCTTTTTGTTCGAGCCGGGAAGCGATCGCTATCTCGGTCGCCTCTGCCGCTACAACGAGTGTCCCAAGGGCAAACGCGATTGCTTCACGCCCGGTTGCGGTGCGGTTCCTTTCAACCAGATCATCCCCGGATTCACGCCCGGAGCCGATCTGCTGGCGCCGGCGCGATATGCGATGCTCTACAAGCGCGGCGTCGGCGTGCTGCGCTCGGCTCTCGACCTTCCGACGGTCGAAGAGGATTGAGATCGGCGACAGCTACGGCCTACAGCCGTTGTCGGGGCTTGCAAGACGACGATGCCAAGCCTCATAACCGGTTTTCCGAATTTGAGGACGAGACGAAGTGGACATTTCCGAGATCATCATCGCCGGCGATACGCCGGGTGTCGAATGGCGGCTGCCGGTGTTCCGGTTCAAGGGGGCAAGTGCTGCGGCGCCGCGCACCTATATCCAGGCGGCGCTGCACGCCAACGAACTGCCGGGCACCGCGCTTCTGCATTTCCTGCTTGAGAAGCTCCGCCAGGCGGATGAGGACGGCGCTATTCTCGGCGATATCACCATCGTTCCGCAGGCAAATCCGATCGGCGCCGCGCAAGCGCATTTCGGCGAGCTGCAGGGCCGCTTCGATCTCGGCTCGCGCACCAACTTCAACCGCGACTTCCCGCTGCTCTCCCTTGGCGAGGGTGACGGCCTGCTCGATGAGCCGGACCGATATTCGGCCATCGATCGATTGAAGCGGCATCTTCTCGACATGGCGCTCGGCGCCGAGCTGGTGCTCGATCTTCATTGCGACGACGAGGGGCTGCAATATGCCTATATCGACGAGGCCTTCTGGCCGGAGGCCGCCGATCTTGCCGCGGCCCTCGACATGCAGGCGGTGTTCCTCTCCGACGGGCAAAGCTCAGCCTTCGAGGAGGCGGTCGCCCATGCATGGAAGCACGAGAGCGACGGCGAGCGCAGGACCGCCCTGCCCGGCCGCCTGTCGGTGACCGTGGAACTGCGCGGCACGCGCGACGTCTATCCGGACATTGCGCTCAAGGACGCCGAAGGCATGTTTCGCTTTCTTGCCGGCCGCGGAGTCGTTGCGAGCACCGGCGCCGGCCTTCCGGCTTTCGCCGGCAAGACCGTGCCGCTCGACAATATCGAGATGATCCGCGCACCGGAGACCGGTGCGATCCTCTTCCACCGCAATATCGGCGACAGCGTCGAGGCCGGGGAACTGCTGGCGACCATCCTGGTCAGGCCCGGCGTTCCGGGGGGCACCGTCGAGGTCCGGGCGCCGCAGAATGGGCTCATCGTCACGCGCGTCTCCACCCGTCTCGCCCGCCGCCGGTCCGACCTGATGAAGATCGCCTGCGCCGAGCCTTCGCGTGCGGCGCGAAAGCCGGGGACGCTGGAGGCCTGAACCCGTCGTTTCGACCGGTCGCGGCGCGGAACCCGCTTGCCTTTCCGGCTGGGGGAAACGACTATGATCCGATCCACTGCTCCACAAGGAATACCGGATGTTCGACGCCCTCGCCCGCCAAGCCGACGATCCCTTGCTGGCCCTGATCGGCCTGTTCAGCAACGATGAGCGCCCCGGAAAGGTCGATCTCGGCGTCGGAGTCTATCGCGACGAGACCGGACGCACGCCGATCTTCCGGGCCGTCAAGGCGGCGGAAAAGCGGCTTCTCGAAACACAGGACAGCAAGGCCTATATCGGCCCCGAAGGGGACCTCGTCTTTCTCGATCGGCTCTGGGAACTCGTCGGCGGCGACACGATCGAGCGGAGCCATGTTGCGGGCGTCCAGACGCCCGGCGGCTCCGGCGCGCTCCGTTTGGCGGCGGACCTCATCGCGCGCATGGGCGGCCGAGGCCTCTGGCTCGGGCTGCCGAGCTGGCCGAACCACGCGCCGATCTTCAAGGCGGCAGGGCTCGATATCGCCACCTACGACTTCTTCGACATTCCGTCGCAGTCGGTCATCTTCGATAACCTGGTGAGCGCGCTGGAAGGCGCCGCATCTGGCGATGCGGTGCTGCTGCATGCAAGCTGCCACAACCCGACCGGCGGCGTCCTGAGCGAAGCGCAATGGATGGAGATCGCCGCGCTGGTGGCCGAGCGCGGCCTGCTGCCGCTCGTCGATCTCGCCTATCAGGGGTTCGGCCGCGGCCTCGACCAGGATGTCGCGGGCCTCCGGCATCTTCTCGGCGTGGTCCCGGAAGCGCTCGTCGCGGTTTCCTGCTCGAAGTCCTTCGGGCTTTATCGCGAGCGCACGGGCGCGATCTTCGCGCGGACCAGCTCGTCTGCCTCGGCGGACAGGGTGCGCTCAAACCTCGCGGGCCTCGCCCGCACCAGCTATTCCATGCCGCCGGATCACGGCGCAGCCGTCGTGCGGACGATCCTTAACGACCCGGAACTCAGGCGCGACTGGGCGGAGGAGCTCGAGACGATGCGGCTCAGGATGACGGGCCTCCGGCGGTCGCTTGCCGAGGGACTCCGCACCCGCTGGCAGAGCCTCGGCGCAGTCGCCGTTCAGGAGGGCATGTTCTCCATGCTGCCGCTTTCCGAAGCGGAGGTAATGCGGCTCAGGACCGAGCACGGCATCTATATGCCGGCATCCGGCCGCATCAACATCGCCGGGCTGAAGACGGCGGAAGCCGCCGAGGTTGCCGGCAAGTTCACCAGTCTCTGATCTCTAGATCACGATGCTTTTAGGCCGGGTCGACCTAAAAGCATGAACGTGACCGGTTCCGATAGGTTCGAGCGGGATGCGGGCGGAAAACCGCACACACTTTTCCTCATCCCGCTCCTGTCCTGTCTCCAGGCCTTTTCCGACGCGCGGCGCCCGGCTATGTCTTCCCGCATCTGGAAGAGCGGGAAGATTCGGCATGACGGTTACGATCTACGGCATCAAGAACTGCGACACGATGAAGAAGGCCCGGAACTGGCTCGACAGCCGCGGCACTTCCTACGATTTCCACGACTACAAGGCGGAAGGCGTCGATCGTGCGCGACTCGAGCGCTGGTGCGCCGAACTCGGTTGGGAGACGCTGCTCAACCGCTCGGGCACCACCTTCCGTAAGCTGGATGAGGCCGACAAGCGGGACCTGACGGCCGACAAGGCGATCGCGCTGATGCTCGAGCAGCCGTCGATGATCAAGCGCCCGGTGCTCGAGGCCCACGGCAAGCTGCTCGTCGGCTTCAAGCCGGAACTCTACGAAGCCGAATTCGGGGCGTAGACCATGTCGAAGACAACCCGGGCGACGCAGGCCCTCGCAAAGGCCGGCGTCATTTTCACCGTTCACAGCTATGACTACGATCCCGGCGCCGAACGCGTCGGACTGCAGGCGGCGGAGGCGCTCGGCGAGGACCCTTCCCGTGTGCTGAAGACGCTGATGGCCGAGGTGGACGGCAAGCCGGTCTGCTGCATCGTGCCTTCGGACCGGGAGGTGAGCATGAAGAAGCTCGCCGCAGCCTTCGGCGGCAAGTCGGCGAGCATGATGAAACCGGCGGACGCCGAGCGGCTCACCGGCTATCACGTCGGCGGCATCAGCCCCTTCGGGCAAAGAAAGACGGTCCCGACTGCGATAGAGGAAGCGGCCCTTGCCGAAGCGCTGGTTTTCATCAATGGCGGGCAGCGCGGCCTGCAGGTGCGGCTTGCGCCCAAGGATGCGCAAGCCGCATTGCGTGCGGTTGCCGCATCTCTGATCGCCTGATTTCTTTAAAAGGACTGGGACCTGTGGACACTTATGGCTAGGGATTTGACGGCCCAAATTGCGAGGGACTTTCGTGGAAAATCCGGCGCCGCAGGCCGTCCGCCTGCAAGCCGGATTTTTCGCGACAAGGCACCGCAATATGGGCCGCCCGAAGGGTTTTGCACAAATCGCCCACTGCCGGCGGCTTTTCCCTTGCAAAGGGGGCAACCCTTTGCTGCGGAAAAATCCTTGGCATTGACCGATTTGTGCAAAATCAAACCCCTATCCATAAGTGTCCACAGGTCCTAGGTGTCAGCCGAGCCTTGAAAGCAGAGAGGCAAGCGCGCCTGCCTCTTCTTCGCCGAGCTTTGCGCCGACGTGACGCGCGATCGATGGCCCATAGGTCTGCCACATGCGCTCCCGCATCGCACGGCCCTTCCCGGTGACGACCACCCAGCAGCCGCGCGCGTCCTCGTCGAATGCCTCTCGCTGCACGAGGCCTTCCTTCTCCAGCCGGTCGATCAGGCGGGAGAGGTTGTATTGGGCAAGCAGCGTGCGGGCTTCGATCTCGAAGGGGCGCAAACGGCCGCCTTCGGCCTTCACGAGCTCCCACAGCACGTCGTACCAGCCAAGCGGCGGCAGGCCCGCCGCCTTGAAGTCCCTTTCGATGGCCGAAAGCGCGCGTCGCTGCGCCCGCATCAGACCGATCCATGCCTCTGTCGCGGCAGCGGTCGGCTCGCTGCTATCCGTCCTCTTCACGCCCATAGATGCAATTACATCCATATTGACGCGTTTGGCAAGCCGCGTTATATGCAGACGCATCTAAATACCGACAGGAGACGACCATGACGGCGCAGCTCACCCTGATCAGCCACCATCTCTGCCCCTATGTGCAACGCGCTGCGATTGTGCTGCACGAAAAAGGCGTGCCCTTCGAGCGCGTCGATATCGATCTCGCCAACAAGCCCGACTGGTTCCTGAAGATCTCGCCGCTCGGCAAGGTGCCGCTGCTCCGCATTTCACAGGATGGCGGCGAAGCGATCCTCTTCGAGAGCACCGTCATCTGCGAATATCTGGAGGAAACACAGGCCGGACCGAAGCTGCATCCCGCCGATCCGCTGATGCGGGCGCGCCATCGCGGCTGGATGGAGTTCGGCTCCGCAATCCTCTCCGACCTCTGGGTCTACGAAACAACGCAGGACGGAGCCACGCTCGAAGCCAAACGCAACGTGCTCAAGTCGAAGTTCGCGACCGTCGAGGCGGAACTCGGCAGCGGCCCCTATTTTGCAGGCAGCGCCTTCAGCCTTGTCGACGCCGTCTTCGCGCCGATCTTCCGCTATTTCGACGTGTTCGACACGATTTCCGACAGCGGCGTCTTTCAGGGCCTGCCGCGCGTCACCGCCTGGCGCGAGGCGCTGGCCGGGAGGCCGAGCGTGAAAGCCGCGGTCGGCGAGGACTACCCGCAGCGGCTGATGGCCTTCCTCGAGAAGCACGAGGCAGCGCTGCTCAAGACGGAAAGGGTGGCTGCCTGAAGGAGCTTCTGTTTTCGGCGGAACCGGTCTAAAACCGCTGACATCCGCAAGAAGACGCGCAGGAGCAGCCATGAACGCCCCCCTCCAATCCACAAGGAATCCAATCGATCCGGTCAAGCTCGAAAAGCTCGCCGAGGTCGCCATCAAGGTCGGTCTGCAATTGCAGAAGGGCCAGGATCTGGTGATGACCGCGCCGATCGCGGCGCTGCCGCTCGTGCGCCTCATCACCAAGCACGCCTATATGGCAGGCGCCGGACTGGTGACGACCTTCTATGCCGACGAGGAAGCGACGCTTGCCCGCTATGCCCATGCGCCGGACGAGAGTTTCGACCGCGCCAGCGACTGGCTTTACGAGGGCATGGCCAAGGCCTATGCGGGAGGTGCTGCGCGCCTCGCCATCGCCGGCGACAACCCGATGCTGCTTTCGGCTCAGGATCCGGCGAAGGTCGCCCGCGCCAACAAGGCGAACTCGATCGCCTACAAGCCGGCGCTCGAGAAGATCTCCAACTTCGACATCAACTGGAACATCGTCTCCTATCCGAACCCCTCCTGGGCGAAGCAGATGTTCCCTGACGATCCCGAGGCGGTTGCCGTGGAAAAGCTGGCAAATGCCATCTTCGCCGCCTCGCGCGTCGACGTCGGCGATCCGATCGCCGCCTGGAAAGAGCACAATGCCAATCTGCACCGCCGTTCGGCCTGGCTGAACGAGGAGCGCTTCGCCGCGCTGCATTTCACCGGCCCCGGCACCGACCTCACCGTCGGGCTGGCGGACGGCCACGAATGGCATGGCGGCGCCTCGGTCGCCAAGAACGGCATCACCTGCAATCCGAACATCCCGACGGAAGAGGTCTTCACTACGCCGCATGCGCTGCGCGTCGAAGGCCATGTGTCGAGCACGAAGCCGCTCTCCCATCAGGGCACGCTGATCGACAATATCCAGGTGCGCTTCGAAGCCGGCCGCATCGTCGAGGCCAGGGCGTCACGCGGCGAGGAGGTGCTGAACAAGGTGCTCGACACCGACGAGGGCGCCCGAAGGCTGGGCGAAGTGGCGCTGGTGCCCCATTCCTCTCCGATCTCGGCCAGCGGCGTCCTCTTCTACAACACCCTCTTCGACGAGAACGCCTCCTGCCACATCGCGCTCGGCCAGTGCTATTCGAAGTGCTTCCTCGACGGGGCGAGCCTCAGCCAGGAGCAGATCCGCGCCCAGGGCGGCAATTCGAGCCTGATCCATATCGACTGGATGATCGGCTCGGGCGAGGTGGACATCGACGGGGTTCGTGCGGACGGCGCCCGTGTGCCCGTCATGCGCAAAGGCGAGTGGGCCTGACACTGCGGGCCCGATGAGCCCCTCAACCGCCTGCCGGCAACCTTCTCCCCGCAGGCGGGGAGAAGGGACAAGCGGCCCCAACTGAACCCCGTACTCACCGCCCCGCCCGAGGGAGCGAACGGGCGCGG
This sequence comes from Ensifer meliloti, assembly GCF_030064585.1. Taxonomy (NCBI): domain Bacteria; kingdom Pseudomonadati; phylum Pseudomonadota; class Alphaproteobacteria; order Hyphomicrobiales; family Rhizobiaceae; genus Ensifer; species Ensifer meliloti. The sequence continues at coordinate 2,636,707 of NZ_CP120365.1, read as the reverse complement.
CATATCCCTTCTTGCTTCCTTGTGTTGGTTACGCCGGCTTGTTGCCGCCAAGCGTGGAAACGGTTCCCGCCAGAGGAGTATATGTCCCTACTAGCTCGCTCGGGGGAGAGGGTTAGGGGGCGGCTGCCGCGCGGCGAGCGGTCTGTGCGTACTGGCTCATCCACACGCTTGCGAAGACGGTTGCGATCCCAAGCACCTGCACCGCCGTCAGCTGCTGATCGAGCACGCCCCAGCCGATGAGGATCGCGACGACGGGGCTCAAGAAGCCGAGCGGCGAAACCTGGGAGGGTTCGAGCCGCGACAGCCCCCGGAACCAGAGAAGGTAGGTGAAGGCGGTGCCGATCAGGCCGAGATAGGTAAAGCCCATAATGTTTGTGGTAGTGAGCGGCGGCAAAGAGGGTTCCAGCAGGAAGGTGACCGGCACCAGAAGCAGCCCGCCGGCCGCCAATTGCCAGGCGGTGAAGGTGAGCGGCGAGACCGGCGGCGTCCAGTGTCGGCTCAGCACGGTGCCGAAAGCCATGGAGACGGCGCCTGCCAAGCCGGCCGCGACGCCCACCGGATCCAGCGCCGCTTTTGGCGTGAGCACCAGGAGCGCGACCCCCGCCATGCCGGCAATGCCGGCAACGACGCTCAACGCCCGGGCCGGCGAGCCGAGAACGATGCGCGACAGGACGATCACGATCAGCGGCTGAATGGCTCCGACGGTTGCGGCTACACCGCCGGGCAGCCGGTAGGCGGATACGAAAAGCATCGTTTGAAAGAACGAGAAGTTGAGCGCGCCGAGCACGAAACTGCGCGCCAACCACACACCCGTCGGCATCTGCCGGACGACAAGCAGCAGCAGCAGCAGTCCTGCCGGAAGCGCCCTCAGCATTGCGACCGTGACCGGGTAACCGGCCGGCAGGAATTCCGTTGTGACCAGATAGGTACTGCCCCATATGGCCGGCGCTATGGCCGTGAGCAGAATATCGGTGCTGCGCGTACCCATCTCTTCACCTCAAGAATCTTTAGATCAAGATAACTCTACTCCAATTTATCTTGACGTCAAGATACATGGAGGCTACGACTTCGGGAAGGTCGAAACGTTCACTCAGGCCGCTGATGCAGACGGATATGGATCACGTTGACAAAATCCTGGCGCAGTGGCGCAGAGAGCGGCCGGAGCTCGATGCGACAGCCATGGGTCTGCTCGGTCGACTGTCGCGGCTCCGGGCTCATCTCGCTCGTGAGGTAGAAAGCACCCTTGCCGATCACGGCTTGAACTCGGCGAGTTTCGACGTGCTCGCAACGCTGCGGCGCTCCGGTCCGCCCTTCCGGCTCTCGCCGGGCGATCTGCTGGGAACGACGATGGTCACCTCCGGCACGATGACCAACCGCATCGACCAGCTCGAGAAAGCCGGGCTGGTCGAACGCCTGGACAATCCGGAAGACCGGCGCGGTGTCCTCATCGCTCTGACACCGGAGGGTCTCAAGCGCGTGGACGCGGCGGTCACTGCCCATGTCGCCAACCAGCAGCGCCTCGTTGCGGGCCTCGAACCCGATGAACGGGAGGCTCTGGACGCGCTGCTCAGGAAATTCCTCGCGGTCTTCGAATAGGTCGCCGGTCAGATCCGGCTCACCAGAGCCCTCACACGCTCGATATGACGCTTCCGCTTCGCCTCCGTCACCCGATCCATGTCGTGCAGAGTGACCATGCGGAAGTCGAGCCCCTTGCCACAGAAGGCGGCGATGCCGCGCTTCAGCAGCCGCCGCACCGGATTTCCCATGTAGAGATGCACGACCCACCAGGGGGACCCGGTACTGGTCAGCGCCCAGAATAGCCTGATGTTGCGGAGGCGGGGAACGATACGGCCGCCTGCCGCATCATGGTCGAAAGCGACCCCGGGCGCGAAGACGCGATCGAAGAAGCCCTTGAGGATCGCCGGGAAATTGAACCACCATTGCGGAAAGACGAGCACCAGTCCGTCCGCCGCCTTCAGCCGCTCGATCCAGGGGGAGACCCCGGATGCGTCGTAATCTTTATCGAAATAACTGCCCCGCTCGGCCACGGTCAGCCGCGGATCGAAGCCTTCGCGATAAAGGTCGAGCAGATCGACCGTATGGCCCCTGGCCTCGAGCGTTTCCCGGGCAATGCGGGCGACACTCGCAGCGAAGCTCTCCTCGAGCGGATGGGCGAGCACCATCAGGATATGCATCAGAAGAGGCTGCCCTGCTTCGTCGGCTCGCCGGAGCGTGCAGGCCGCTTCTTCGGCGACTGCGGCGCAGTGCCGTCCTCACCGGCGACCGCCGCGATGCGGCCATCGGCGAATTCCAGCGAAAGCGCCATCCCGGGATGCACGGCAGCCGCCTGTTTAACCGGCTCGCCCGCGGCATCGCGCACCAGCGCGAAGCCGCGCTGCAGGACGCTGTGATAGGAGAGCGACTGCAGCACGCGGTCCTGTGCTGCAAGCGCGCTTTTCATCCTGCGCAGATCGGCGGCGATCGCCGCATCCCCACGCCTGCCCAGGCTGGAAACGCGATCCGATGCGCGATGAATCTGGCCGATCAGCCGCGACGGCAGAACGCGGAGCGAGGCATCGGCAGACGAAATGCGCTGAGCGCCACGTTGAACCTTACGCTCGACGATGCGCTCGGCCCGGTTGACGGCATCCAAGACGCGCTGACGGCGATCGACGATCCTTGCCGTCAGGAGCTCCGGCCGTAGATGGGCCGCATTGCGTTCGAAGCTTCGCCGCTTGTTGGCGGTGTTCATCTGCAGGCCGCGGCCGAGTCCGGCGGCCGCCTCGTCGAAGCGACGCCGAGGCAAGGCGAGCAATTGGTCCAGCGAGGGCAGCGCCCGCGCAAGCGAGCGCAGCGTCTGGCGGCGATTGTCCATCTGCCGCGCCGCGGCGCCCTTGAGCCGGGCTGCGAGACTGGCGAGTTGGGCCTCGAGATCGGCCTTCACCGGCACCGCCATTTCGGCCGCACCGGTCGGCGTCGGCGCCCGCTGGTCGGCCGCATGGTCGATCAGCGTCCAGTCCGTCTCGTGACCGACGGCCGAGATCAGAGGGATGGCGGAAGCCGCCGCGGCGCGCACCATCGCCTCGTCGTTGAAGCACCAGAGATCCTCGAGGCTGCCGCCGCCGCGCGCGACGATCAGCACGTCTGGCCGGGGAATGGAGCCGCCCGGCCGCAGCGCGTTGAAACCCTCGATCGCCGCCACGATCTCATCGCAGGCGCCGTCGCCCTGCACGCGCACCGGCCAGACGATGACATGGACCGGGAAACGGTCGGCAATGCGGTGCAGGATGTCGCGGATCACAGCTCCGGTCGGCGAGGTCACGACGCCGACGACCCTCGGCATGAAAGGCAGCGGCCGCTTGCGGCCCGCATCGAAAAGGCCCTCCGCCGCAAGCTTGCGCTTGCGTTCCTCGATAAGCGCCATCAGCGCCCCGGCACCGGCCGGCTCAAGCGAGTCGATGACGATCTGATATTTGGACGAGCCGGGGAAGGTCGTGACCCTGCCGGTCGCGATGACCTCCATCCCCTCCTCCGGCCGGAACTTCAGCCGCGCGAAGGTGGTCTTCCAGACGACCGCATCGATGCGGGCGCGATCGTCCTTCAGGGCGAAATAAGCGTGTCCCGAGGAATGCGGGCCGCGGTAGCCGGAAATCTCGCCCCGCACGCGGACATGCTCGAAGGCCTGCTCGACCGTGCGCTTGATCGAGCCGGACAATTCCGACACCGAATATTCGGCGACGTTGGAGGGAGATTCGGAATCAAAGAACGAAGTCATGCGTCACTTGTAGCCGACACCGCGGCGAAGATCAGCAGCGAGGCGTAGCTATCTGCGGATTTTCTGCATCGTTTCACTGTTTCATCGAACCAGCGAAACGATCTTCCGGACGGAAAATCTATTGGACGTCGCGCCCGCCCTGCCCGAAGAAGCGCCGGGTCGCGTCGTCGGCCGGAAAGAAGGATTCGATCAGAACGCCCTCAACAAGCGCGTCCTGAGTCGAGCCGAAGGTCGAGAGCGTCGTGATGAAGCTAAGCGCCGCGTCACCGAGGCGCAGCTCGATGGGCAGCACCGGCAAGCGGTCTGTCGCCGGGAAGTTCTCGATCGCCACCGCCACCGCCGGGTCGGCAACCAGCCTGTTCAGCCTGCGCTGCAAGGGGCTGCGCGGCCCCTGCAGCCACGCCTCCATGCGAACCCGCTGAACGAGATCGGCTGCGGCGGCTTCCCAATTGACCACGAGGCTGCGGACGCTCTCTGCACCGAGAAAGCCGTCGAGGAAGTTCTCCCCCGGCTTGAACGGAACGCCCGTGGCGTCGACGAGCGCCTGGAAAGCCGGATTGGTCAGCAGCACCGTATACTGGTGGTCGAAAACGAGGCCCGGATAGGGATCGTGCCGGTCGAGCATCAGCCGGATGGCATGGGCGACGGCCGGAGGCATTGCATCGAGGCCCGTTGCCGGCCGCGCCGCAACGCGCGGCCGGTAGCCCGCCGCGGTGAAAAGCGTGCCCTGTTCGCGCGCGGGGACGTCGAGAACCGAGGCGAGCCGCAGGATCATTCCCTCGGACGGCTTGGAGCGGCCGGTCTCCAGAAACGATAGATGGCGCGCGGAAATGCCCGCCGCCATCGCGAGATCGAGTTGGCTCATGCGGCGATGTCCTCGCCATTCCTTCAGGCGGCTGCCGAATTCCATTGATATCTTCCCTGTTGCGGGGGGCAGCCTCGCCCGAACGCGGCACAAAATCCATTACCTCGGAGGTAATTGGTTTGATGACCGCTCTGGTCCAGCATCTGCCCATCGACAACCGATGGAGACAGACATGTTCGATCTTTCCACCCGCTCTCTTCTCAACAAGACGTTTCTCGCCGACGGCATCTTTTCGCTGATCGCCGGCTCGGCTCTCCTCGCGGCAGCGCAGCCGCTGGCGGCGGTCGTCAGCCCCGCCCTATCGCCTGCGGTGATCATGGCGCTCGGCGCCGGGCTCCTCGTCTGGGGCGCCTTCCACCTCGCCACGGCCAGAAAAGGAGGGCCGAGCGCCCTCGCAACACGGATCAGCATCACCGGAGACATCCTGTGGCAGGTCGGAAGCCTCGCCATTCTTGCGTCTGCCTATTCCGCCTTGACGGTCGCAGGAATGGCGCTGATCGTCGTTGCCATGGTCGGTGTCGCCGACTTCCTCTTCTTCAAGATGCGGGGCGCGTCTCAGGCGCGGCTGCTCCAGGCCGCATGAATGGATAGGCCCGGCGCAACGTGCGCCGGGCCTATCCTTCAGCCGGCTTCAGACGGGCTCCCAGCCGTCTTTTTCGCTGGCGCGATAGATCGCGTCGATGAACATCTGGTTCAGGCGCGAGTTTTCCAGTGTCACCACGTCCTCCGCTTCACCTTTCGCAGCACGTGCGAAGGCCTCGGCCTCGAGCTTGTACTGACGCGCATCCTGGAAGCGGAAGAGCTGCGACTGGCCGTGGTTCTGGTTGGTCAGTTCCACCTCTTCCCGGCCGTAGCGATCGGCATTGAAGGGCGACTTCACCTCGATGTAGCCCTTGTCGCCGTGGAAGACCATGACCTGGCGGGCGGCGAGCTGTGTCGAGATATAGAAGCTCAGTTCGAAATCTCCGAAGTCGGCACGAACGCTCGAATAGACGTCGGTGCCGAATTCCGGATCGCGCTCGGTATTGGCCTGCACGCGCAGCGGCTCCTTGCCGGTCGAAAACCGGGTCGTGATTGCCGGATAGACGCCGATATCCGGCAGACCTCCGCCGCCGAGCGACGGGACGTTGCGCATGTTGCCGGGATCGCGGTTGTAATAGGTGAAGGCGCCCTGGACATGCCTGAGGCGCCCGATGGCACCTTCCGCGATGAGCGAGCGCACCTTCCGCCAGACGGGGCTGTAGGTCACCATATAGGCTTCCGAGATCAGCACCTTGTTGCGCTCGCGCGCCGCGATCACGGCGTCGATCTCTTCGGCCTTCAGCGCCAGCGGCTTCTCGCAAAGTACATGCTTGCCGGCATCCGCCGCCTTGATCGCCCATTCGACATGTTGCGACGTCGGCAGCGGGATATAGACGGCGTCGACCGTGTCGGAGGCGAGCATCTCCTCATAGGAGCCGAAAGCATGCGGCACGGAGAAACGGTCGGCCATGGCCCTCGCCTTGGCGAGATCGCGGCTCGCGATCGCCGTGACAACGCAGTTCTCGGCGTCCTGGATCGCGGGTACGACGAGCTCGCGGCCGATCTTGGCCGTCGACAAAATTCCGAAACGCAGCATGAGGCAAACTCCTTTTCGTGCGCGGCGCGAAGGACGCGCGACACTCCCCTGGGCACAAGCTGCGCGAGACTATCCCCGAGGTACGTACCTAGCAAGCCGTGGCGAGGTCAGAAAAACCACGAATGCAGGTGTCATTCGATGGCGAGCTGGCCTATGTTTTTGCCGCAATCCTCCCAATCGCAGCTTGTTTTCATCCAACCACATGGAGCGAAACCATGGAAATGCGCAGACTTGGCCGTACCGGCCTCTCGATTGCCCCGCTCGTCTTCGGCGGCAACGTCTTCGGCTGGACCGCGGATGAGAAAACATCGTTCTCGCTTCTCGACGCCTTTTTCGATGCGGGTTTCAATGCCGTCGACACCGCCGACGTCTATTCCTCCTGGGCGCCGGGCAACAGAGGCGGCGAATCGGAAGCGATCATCGGAAAATGGCTGAAGCAATCCGGACGCTCGCGCGATAGCGCCGTCATCGTCACCAAGGTGGGTTCGGAACTCGGACCGGACCGCAAGGGCCTCTCGCGGCGCTGGATCATGCAGGCAGTCGAGGATTCACTGCGACGCCTGCAGACCGACTATATCGACCTCTATCTCTCCCACTGGCCGGACCCCGACATACCCTATGACGAGACGCTTGCCGCCTACGATACGCTTCTCTCCCAGGGCAAGCTGCGGGCGATCGGCGCATCGAATCTCGACGCGCAGCAGATGCGCGATGCTCTCGACGTTGCGGCCGGGAAGGATCTGCCCCGCTACGACGTGCTGCAGCCCGAATACAATCTCTACGACCGCGCTTCCTATGACGTTCCGCTGCGCAATCTCTGCATCGCCGAGGAGATCGGCGTCATCACCTATTTCAGCCTTGCGAGAGGCTTTCTTTCCGGCAAGTACCGCTCGCACAAGGATCTGGAGGGCTCCGCCCGCGGCGGCGGCGTCAAAAAATATCTCGACGGACGCGGCATGCGGATTCTCGGCGTCTTGGATGAAATCGCCGAGGAGACCGGCGCGAAACAGGCGGAGATCGCGCTCGCCTGGATCATCGCCCGCGAGGGCGTCACCGCACCCATCGCCAGCGCCACCAATCCCGACCAGCTGGCAAGCCTGGTGAGATCGGCGGAATTGGCGTTGCCGGAAGAGGCGATAAGGCGGCTGAACGAGGTGAGCGAATAGAGGGACGTTCTCGATTTTCCCGAAGAGGAAGGCCCCTCCCCGCAGGTGGGAGGGCTAGGCCGGCGGACCGGGCGGCATCTAAGCCCCTCCCCCTTGTGAGACCCTTGTGGGGAGGGGTTGGGGAGAGGCGAGTGCCCCGAACGCAATCGTCGGAAAGCCTTCGTAAAGATGCGCATGGCTGCCTTCGTGGTTGGCCATGCCGGGCTTGGTCAGCAGCCCGCGCGGCTCGGCATAGCTGCTGATTCTGCGCCGCGGCCTCTCGTGCCACTGGATGTTGAAGGCCCAGAGCTTGGGAAAGAAACAGAGCGAGGCGTAGGGAAGGTGGTCGTGAATCCACCACGCCAGGCTTTGCCAGCCGCCTTCGTGACGCTCCCGGTCCCAGACCCAGGGAATGGCGATGCAGGCGGTGGCCCCAATGCAGCCCTCCGCATCGCGCATGTCCCAGATATGGTCGGCTGCCGTTGCCGCATTGGTCGAGCAGTTGAGCCTGTTGGCGTTGCCGAAGGCGTTCACCGCGCGGTTTCGGTAGGCAGAGCGGATGTGCAGCCGACCGAAGGTCGCCTCGAGCGGCTCCAGAAGTTCCTCGCAGAGTTTCCGTCCGGCCTCGATCGCCAGTTCCGGATCGTCGGGGATATTCGGGATCCGGTAGAACTCCGCGATTTCGGAGTGAAGAAAATCGCGCAGGAAAAAGTTCTTCGAGAGGCGTACGCGCCCGAGGTCTTCGAGCGATTTCATCGACCCGGGTTTCTTCATGCTTCCCCGCTTCAGAGCACTTCCAGGAAAAGTATGTAACGGTTTTCCGTCCGGAAGTGCGTTAGATCAAACGGTTAGAGCATTTCAGTGTTTCCCTGAAACAGTGAAATGCTCTAGCTCCTGTGCTCACGCTCTGCGCTCACGCCTTCGTCACCGAAGCGCCGCCGTCGGCCAGCAGCGCAGCGCCGGTCACGAAGCTAGCACCGTCCGAGGCGAGATAAAGCGCCGCTTCGGCGATTTCCTCGGGTCGCGCGATGCGCTTCAATGCATGCAGCCCTTCCACGAAACCGCGCGTCTCGGGCGCCGCTCCCGGCAGGTTCGCGAAATTGGCAGGCGTGTCGGTGCCGCCGGGCAGCAGCGCGTTCACGCGAATGCCGCGCGCGCCGAGTTCGACGGCCAGCGCCTGCACCAGCCCGATCAGCCCCGCCTTGCTCGCCGCATAGGGGGCGACCCCGGCAAAGCCGGCCGTGTGGCCGACGAAGCTCGAAGTGACGGTGAGCGAACCGCCGCCCCGTGCCGCAATTGCCGGAACCTGATATTTCGCCGCCAGGAAGGCGCTCGTCAGATTGGTATCGAGCGTCTCGCGCCAGCCTTCTACGCTAAGCGACGAGATCTCTCCCATCGCACCGAGCGCCCCGGCATTGTTGAAGGCGGTATCGAGGCCGCCGAAGCGGCGCACCGCCAGTTCGACCAGCGCCTCATGCAGGGCTTCGTCGCCCACGTCGCCGGCAAGCGCTGCCGCCTCACCGCCCTCTCCGGCGATCTCGTCGGTAAGCTCCGCAAGTGCATTCCCGTTGCGGGCGGTAACGACGACCTTTGCCCCCTCGCGTGCAAAGAGCAGCGCCGCGGCGCGGCCGATACCTGAGCTTGCGCCGGTGACGATCGCGATTTTACCTTCCAGTCTCGACATGGTTCTTCTCCGTCCGATTGCGTTTACGGCGGGACCATTGCCGATGCGCCACGCTGCAACCACCCGATTTCCGCCTGAGGTGAAACGGACACCTATCGCGCAAGCGGCGGAATTGACCCACGCCTCACGCGCTTTTTGCAGTCGCGAGGAACAAATCTTCGCCCTTTGCTGTTGATTGCGGGTCGAAGGCAACACGAAGCAGACGAGGAAGGAAACGGAAATGGCCAAAGAAAAGACGCTGGACGACCTCTTCCACGATACGCTCAAGGACATCTATTATGCCGAGCGGAAAATCCTGAAGGCTTTGCCGAAGATGGCACGCGCCGCCCAGGCCCCTGAGCTCAAGGCCGCGTTCGAGAAGCACAAGGAGCAGACCGAGACCCATGTGGAGCGGCTGCAGCAGGTATTCGAAATGATCGGCAAGCGCGCGCAGGGCAAGACCTGCGAGGCGATCGAGGGCATCGTCGCCGAGGGCGAAGAGATCATGGACGAATTCAAGGGCACCGCCGCGCTCGATGCGGGCCTCATCTCCGCCGCGCAAGCGGTCGAGCATTATGAAATCTCCCGCTACGGCACCCTGAAGACCTGGGCAAAGACCATCGGTCTCAAGGATGCAGTATCGCTGCTCGACGCGACTTTGAAGGAAGAAGTCGTCACCGACGAGGACCTGACGAAACTCGCGATGGCCCAAGTGAACAAGAAGGCCGCGTAAGCTGCCACGACGGCCGGCGCTCCCCGCCGGCCGTCAGCCGCTGTGCCGGAAGAAATCGATGAAGGCCCGGAGCGCCGGACGCATCAGCCGGCGGGTCGGATAATAGAGGAAAGGCCCCGCATAGGGCGCGCACCAGTCCTCGAGCACCCGGACCAATTTGCCCTCAGCCACATATCCGCTGACGCGCGGCTCGAAGAGATAGGCGAGCCCCGCACCGCCGATGGCGGCCTCGATGATCGGCCGGTCCTCGCCCAGAATGAGCGGGCCGTTCACCGAAACGGTCAGTTCCTCCCCCTCTTTCTCGAACTCCCAGCGATATATGGTGCCGTTGGAGAAGCGGCGGCGGATGCAGCGATGGCCCGCCAGATCGCGCGGGTGCCGCGGCCGCTGGAAGCGCTCGAAATAGGAAGGTGCGGCGACGACCGCGCTTTTCAGTTCCGGCCCGACCTTCACCGCCACCATGTCGGCCTCCAGGCTTTCGCCGAGCCTTATGCCGGCGTCGTATCCCTCCTCTACGATATTGGTGAAGCCGTCTTCATTGGCGATTTCGAGGACGATGTCCGGATAGCGCCCGAGAAAGTCGCCAAGGCGCGGCGCAAGAATGAGGTCGGCGGCAAAACGAGGGGCGGTAATGCGCAGTTTCCCGGCCGGACGATCGCGCGCCTCCGCCGCCCGCTGCAGCGCCTCGGCAATGTCGTCGAGCGCCGGACGCAGCCGCTCCAGCAGGCGCTTTCCCTCCTCCGTGGCGGCGACGCTGCGCGTCGTGCGCGCGAGGAGACGAACGCCGAGGCTCGCTTCCAGACTGCCCACGGCGTGACTGACGGCCGATGGGGCGATGCCGAGTTCCTTCGCCGCGCCGCGGAAGCTGCCATGGGCGGCGACGGCGGAAAGGACGGCCAGTTGGGAGAGCTGTGTGCGGTTCATTGATCGAAATAATAGAACAGCCCGTGAGAATTGACAGAGATTTTCAACCGGCCGTGCGGCACCTATCTTCGCCTTGTCGTTGGGCCCGTGGCGAAAGCTTCGGCCCGACAGGCTACTCCATCTTCTTCGCTAACGCCGCAGGCGACCCTAAGCCGCGCGTTCAGCCCGAAAGGACATCCAATGAAGACCCGCAAGCTCGGTAACGAACTCACCGTTTCGGCCGTTGGCCTCGGCTGCATGGGCATGAGCTTCGCCTATGGCGAAGCCGACGAGAGCCAGTCGATCCGCACGCTCCACCGCGCCATCGAACTCGGCGTCGACTTCTTCGATACGGCGGAAGTTTATGGGCCTTATGAAAACGAGAAGCTCCTCGGTAAGGCGCTGAAGGGCCGGCGAGACCGGGTGGTGATCGCCACCAAGTTCGGTTTCCGCATCGACCCGGGCAAGCCCGCCGCCGAGGCGATCAAAGGCGTCGACGGCCGGCCGGAAAATGCGAAAACCGTCGCCGAGGCCTCCCTCAAGCGACTCGGAACGGACGTCATCGACCTCTATTACCAGCACCGCGTCGATCCCGCCGTGCCGATCGAGGAAACCGTTGGCGCGATGGCGGAACTGGTGAAGGAGGGCAAGGTGCGCGCAATCGGGCTTTCCGAGGCAAGCGCCGCCACCATCCGCCGCGCCCATGCCGTGCATCCGATCGCAGCGATACAGAGCGAGTATTCGCTCTGGTCGCGCGATCCGGAACAGGAGGTACTCGACACCTGCCGCGAACTCGGCATCGGCTTCGTGCCCTATAGCCCGCTCGGGCGCGGCATGCTGACAGGCACCATCCGCAAGGTCGAAGACCTCGCTGCCGACGATTTTCGCCGGTCGCTGCCGCGCTTCCAAGAGGAGAACTTCGAGGCCAACGCCGCGCTGGTCGCGACGCTCGAAAGGCTCGCCATGGAGAGAGGCGTTACAGCCGCCCAGCTCGCGCTCGCCTGGGTCGTCAACCAGGGCGAGGACATCGTTCCTATCCCCGGCGCGCGCAGGATCGAGCACCTCGAGCAGAACGTCGCCGCCGCCGGGATCGTCCTCACCGGCAGCGAACGCGCCGAACTCGGCGAAGCGCTCTCGCCGACGCTGGTCGCCGGCAATCGCTACACCGATGCATCGCTGGCGCTGACGAACAGGTGAACCGATGAACCGGTGGCTCTAACGGTTGGATGGGGCATCGCAATTTCGTTGCGATGTCCTACCTATGAGGGTGTCCGCCTTCATCGGGACTGGAACGGCCTGGGGGCGGATAGTCACCACAGGCGTCTACCGTTCCGGAAAGGAGGGATCATCCATGTCCGAAGAGCAGGCCATCAGCGCGGTTGTCCATCTCTATGTCGACGGCATGGCCTTCGCCAATGAGGGAGCGTTGCGCAAGGCTTTCCATCCGAGCGCATCGATCGTCGGCAATTCAGGCGATGCCGTCGAGTGGCTGACACGCGACGCCTTCATCGCCTCCATCGTCAGGGAAGGCGCGGCGCCGCCGGATGCGCAGCCGCTCATGGAAGTGGAGATGGTCCACATCACCGGCGACGTCGCCAGCGTGAAGGTGATCGATGAATTCGCCGGCGCGCGCTATTCGGACTATCTGTCGCTCTTGAAGGTCGACGGGCGGTGGCTGATCGTCAACAAGGTCTGGCACCGGCACGGCTAGAGCTGGATGAGGAAAAGTGTGCGCGGTGAACTCCGCCCCTCATCCGCCTGCCGGCACCTTCTCCCCGCAAGCGGGGCGAAGGGACTCGCGGGACCCTCCTGCTTCTCCATCGGCTACCGGATAGCTGCTGGCGCGCCGCTTGCCCCTTCTCCCCGTCAGAACGGGGAGAAGGTCGCGGCAGCGGGATGAGGGGCCGCACACGACGTAAACCGCACGTCGCGTCTGTCGAAGGGAACTCCGTCACCCTGCCGGCACCTTCTTCCCGCAAGCGGGGCGAAGGGACTCGCGGGACCCTCCTGCTCCTCCACGGCTACCGGATAGCTGCTGGCGCGCCGCTTGCCCCTTCTCCCCGTCAGAACGGGGAGAAGGTCGCGGCAGCGGGATGAGGGGCCGCACACGACGTAAACCGCACGTCGCGTCTGTCGAAGGGAACTCCGTCACCCTGCCGGCACCTTCTTCCCGCAAGCGGGGCGAAGGGGAATCGTGGCCGCCTTGGCACCGTCCCCCTCCATCCATCAGGCGCGCAGCACGCCGCCTGTGCTCTTCGCCACATTGGCGACGATCCGGGCGGTCAGGGCCTCGAAGTCCTCGTCCGTCAGCGTGCGCTCGACCGGCTGGATCGTTACCTCGATCGCTACCGACTTCCTGCCCTCGCCGAGAGATGCGCCTTCGAAGACGTCGAAGACGTTGACTGCCGTTATCAGTTTCCGGTCGGCGCCGGAGGCGGCCCTGACGATCGCGGCGGCCTCGACCCCCTTGTCTACGACGAAGGCGAAGTCGCGTTTGACTGCCTGGAACGGCGAAAGCTCCAGCGCCGGCTTGGTGCGGGTCGCCTTCTTCTTCGGCTCCGGCATGGCGTCGATATAGATCTCGAAGCCTGAAAGCGGTCCGGAGACATCGAGCGCGTCGAGGGTCTTCGGGTGGAACTCCCCGAAAGCGCCGAGGACGATCTTCGGACCGAGCTTGATCGTCCCCGAGCGGCCGGGATGATACCAGGCCGGGCCGCCGGCTTCGAACTGGACATTGGCCATCGGCACGCCACAGGCCTCGAGCACGGCGATGGCATCGGCCTTCGCGTCGAAGACATCGACCGGCTTGCCGCCGCCCTTTACGGCGTTCGACCACAGCCGGCCAGTGCCGTTGAGCGACGCGGTGCCGCGGCGCACGCCGCCGGCGACACGCCGCTGCGCCTCGGGCGTATCACCCTCATAGGTGCCGGAAACCTCGAAAATGGCGACATCGCCATAGCCCTTGTCGGCATTGCGCTGCGCCGCGGCCAGAAGGCCCGGCAGAAGCGACGGACGCATGTCGGACATGTCGGCGGCGATCGGATTGGCGAGCTTGAGTTCCGGCTGGCCGCCACCGAAGAGCTTCGCATGCCCTTCCGGGATGAAGGACCAGGTGACGGCTTCGAGCATGCCGCGGGTTGCAAGCGCGCGCCTGGCCTGGCGCGTGCGGATCTGCAGGGTCGTCAGTATCTTGCCGTTGACGGCATTGTGGCTTGCAAGCGGCGCGGCGACGATGTTGTCGACGCCATGGATGCGCATGACCTCCTCTACGAGGTCCGCCTTGCCGTCGATGTCCGGCCGCCAGGAGGGAACGGTTACCGTCAGGCGTTCGCCGGAGCCCTCGACGCCGAAGCCGAGCTTCCTGAGGATGGAAACGCTCTCCTCGGAGGAGACCTCGAGGCCGGTCAGGCGCCTGACCTCCGAGACCGGGAAATCGACGGACCTGGGCTCGTGGCCGTCATAGCCGACGACGTCCATCTTGGCCGCGGTGCCGCCGCAGAGCTCCAGCACCAGCTCGGTCGCCCGTTCGAGGCCGGGCGCCATGTATTCCGGATCGACCCCGCGCTCGAAGCGGTAGCGCGCATCGGTGATGATGCCGAGCGTGCGGCCGGTCTTGGCGATATTCATCGGATCCCAGAGCGCCGATTCGATCAGCACGTCGGTGGTGTTCTCGTCACAGCCGGAATGCTCGCCGCCCATGATGCCGCCGATCGATTCGACGCCTTCTTCGTCGGCGATCACCACATTGGCCGGCCACAGCGTATATTCGCGCGTGTCGAGCGCCAGTACCTTTTCGCCTTCCCTTGCACGGCGGACCGTCAGGTTGCCCGCGACCTTCGCTGCGTCGAAGACGTGCAGCGGCCGACCCTGGTCGAAGGTCAGATAGTTGGTGATATCGACCAGCGCGTTGATCGGGCGGAGGCCGATGGCCGACAGCCGTTGGCGCATCCAGGCGGGGCTCGGGCCGTTCTTCACGCCGCGCACGAGGCGAAGCGCGAAGCCGGGGCAGAGATGCCTGTCCTCGCCCAGATCGAGTCGAACCTTGACGGGCGTCTCGCCTTCCACGGCGAAGGACGGCGCCGGCCGCGTCTTCAAGGTGCCGAGGCCGGATGCCGCGAGATCGCGGGCGATGCCGTGGACGCTGGTGCAATCCGGCCGGTTTGGCGTCAGGTTGATCTCGATGACCGGATCGTCGAGGCCGGCATAGTCCGCATAGCTGGTGCCCAGAGGCGCATCCTCGGGCAGGTCGATGATGCCGGTGTGATCGTCGGAGATCTCCAGCTCCTTTTCCGAGCACATCATGCCGCGGCTCTCGACACCGCGGATGTTGCCGACGGAGAGCGTCACGCCGATGCCGGGCACGTAGGTGCCGGGCGCGGCGAAGGCGCCGACGAGGCCCTTGCGCGCGTTCGGCGCGCCGCAGACGACCTGCACCGGCTCGCCGGAGCCGGTATCGACCATCAGCACTCTGAGCTTGTCGGCATTCGGGTGCTGCTCGGCGGAGATCACCCTGGCGATGACGAAGGGCTTGAAGGCCGCCTTGTCGTCGACATCCTCGACTTCCAGCCCGATCATCGTCAGGCGGGCGCAGATTTCCTCGAGCGAGGCGTCGGTTTCCAGATGGTCCTTCAGCCAGGAGAGCGTGAACTTCATGATGTCACCTGTGTCCTTGATTTTCTGCGCGGGTCACGCCGAGAGGCCGCCGAAGAGCGTCGGCATGTCGAGCGGGCGGAAGCCGTAATGGGTCATCCAGCGGACATCGGCATTGAAGAAGTCGCGCAGGTCGGGCATGCCGTATTTCAGCATGGCGATGCGGTCGAGGCCCATGCCCCAGGCGAAGCCCTGATATTCGTCCGGATCGAGGCCGCCGGCCCTGAGCACGTTCGGATGCACCATGCCGCAGCCGAGGATCTCCATCCAGTCCTTGCCCTCGCCGAACTTGACGATCGGGCCGGAGCGGTCGCACTGGATGTCGACCTCGAAGGAGGGTTCCGTGAACGGGAAGAAGGACGGGCGGAAGCGCATCGTCACCTGATCGACCTCGAAGAAGGCCTTGCAGAATTCCTCAAGCACCCAGCGCATGTTGGCGACATTCGCCGTCCTGTCGATGACAAGGCCTTCCACCTGGTGGAACATCGGCGAGTGGGTCGCGTCGGAATCCTGGCGATAGGTCTTGCCGGGAATGATGATGCGGATCGGCGGCTGCCCGGCCTCCATCGTGCGTATCTGCACCGGCGAGGTGTGCGTGCGCAGCACCTTGCGCTCACCCTTCTCGTCGGGCGCGAAGAAGAAGGTGTCGTGCATCTCGCGGGCCGGATGACCTTCGGGGAAGTTCAGCGCGGTGAAGTTGTAGTAGTCGGTCTCGATATCCGGTCCCTCGGCAATCGAGAAACCCATGTCGCCGAAGATCGCGGTGATCTCGTCGACGATCTGGCTGATCGGATGGATGCGGCCGCGCTCGGCCGGCGAGGACCGGACGGGCAGGCTGATGTCCACCGTCTCGCGCGCCAGCCGTTCGGCGATCGCCGCATCCTTGAGCGCCGTCTTGCGGGCGGAGATCGCCTCCGTCACCGTGTTCTTCAGCGCATTGATGCGCGCGCCGCGGGTCTGGCGTTCCTCCGGGCTCATCGAACCGAGCGTCTTCAGCAATTCCGAGATCGATCCCTTCTTGCCGAGCGCGCCGACGCGCACCGCCTCGATCGCGCCCTCGTCGGCGGCAGCGTCGATTTCCGCCAGCAAGGTCCGTTCCAATGTTTCCAGTTCGCTCATTCTGTCCTGCCTCGATGCGGTTCGTGTATCGGTTCGACCCTTCGGCGACAGGATCGCGCCGCGAGCCGAACAAGAAAAACCCGCGCCAGCCCTGCCAGCGCGGGTTTCCCAACAATTTCAGAAACGGTCTTGGGAAAACGCTGGCTTAACGGACAGCGCTTTCAAACTCGTTTGCCGTGCCGGCTTCCTTGAGATAGGCGAGCGCCTTCTTGGAAGCTTCGACCAGGGCGCCGAATGCTGCCGGCTCATGGATCGCCATGTCGGACAGAACCTTGCGGTCGACTTCGATGCCGGCCTTGTTCAGACCGTCGATGAAGCGGCCGTAGGTCAGGCCGAACTCGCGGACGGCAGCGTTGATGCGCTGGATCCAGAGCGCGCGGAAATTGCGCTTGTTGACCTTGCGGTCGCGGTAAGCAAACTGCTTGGAACGATCCACCGCTGCCTTGGCGGCGCGGATGGTGTTCTTGCGGCGGCCGTAGAAGCCCTTGGCGGCCTTGAGCGTCTTCTTGTGCTTGGCGTGGGAGGTTACGCCGCGTTTTACACGTGCCATGTCATGATCTCCTTAAAATCCAAATCGCCAGACGTCTTAAAGACCGTTAGGCAGGTAGTTCTTGACGACCTTCTTGCCATCAGGCTCAGCGAGAACCATGGTTCCGCGCGCGTCGCGAATGAACTTGTTGGACCGCTTGATCATGCCGTGGCGCTTGCCAGCAGCAGCAGCTCTAACCTTGCCGGTTGCGGTGATTTTGAACCGCTTTTTGGCAGACGATTTCGTCTTCATCTTGGGCATTTTGCTACTCCATTGTTCTTGATATGCGAAACAGGCAGACGAAGCCCATTTCCAGCGTTAAGAACGGCCACGGCATGCCCTGCCGGACCGTTCGGACGGGGGCTTATAACCGCACATCCCGGAAAAGGCAAGCGGTCCGGAGGACGCTCGCGCGTAAGCCTTGCCAAAAAGGAAAGCCGCCCCACGAACTCCTCCCGGGGCGGCTTCACCAAGCGTGTCTGGTCTATCAGGCTCCGCCGATCACTTCGGCGCAAGCACCATCATCATCTGGCGGCCTTCGAGCTTGGGTTCGGCTTCCACCTTGGCGATTTCCTGGGTGTCGTCCTTGACCTGCATCAGAAGTTTCATGCCGAGTTCCTGGTGGGCCATTTCGCGGCCGCGGAACTTCAGCGTCACCTTGACCTTGTCGCCTTCCTCGAAGAAGCGGTTCATGGCCTTCATCTTCACCTCATAATCATGGGTGTCGATGTTGGGGCGCATCTTGATTTCCTTGATCTCGACGATCTTCTGCTTCTTGCGCGCCTCGGCGGCTTTCTTCTGGTTCGCGTATTTCAGCTTGCCGAGGTCGAGGATCTTGCACACCGGCGGATCGGAGTTCGGTGCGATCTCTACGAGGTCGAGACCGGCCTCGTCCGCCATGCGGAGCGCCTGGTCGATCGGAATGCTGCCCAAGTTCTGGCCTTCGGCATCGATAAGCTGAACCCGGGGGACCCGGATTTCCTTGTTTGCGCGCGGTCCTTCCTTGACTGGAGCGTCCGCTTTGAAGGGTCTGCGAATGGTCGTACTCTCCTCGAGCTATTGATAGTAAATATTCGGTCAAACGGTCAGCGCGATCTCAAACAGAAGCGCTTGAAACAGTCACTGACGGCAATGTGTGAATTGCGGCTCCAGAGTCAATAGCATGGCCCGCAATGAAAATCATCCTCTGTCGATACCCGAAAGAATCTGTTTTAGAAGGAAATCCGTCATTACCAGGCCTTCAGGAGTTACTCGATGTCAACGACGCCGGCTGAAACCGAGATCACGCGGATCGAAGTAGGAACGGGCGCTGCGGCGAGAAGCATCGCCATGCGTATCTTCCGCACCGGAAATCCGCCGGATATGAAAGACGGGGATCCACGGCATCCGGCGCTGGTCTGGCTCGGCGGCTATCGATCGGACATGACCGGGACGAAGGCGGTGGAGGTCGAGCGGCACGCGCGCGAGGCCGGCACCGACTGCATTCGCTTCGACTATTCCGGCCACGGCGCGTCGGACGGCGACTACAGGGACGGCACGATCTCGCGCTGGGTCGAGGAGAGTCTCGCCGTGATCGATCACGCCGCGACGGGGCGCATGATCCTGATCGGTTCCTCCATGGGCGCCTGGGTCGCGCTGTGCCTTGCCGAGAAGCTCAAAGGCGGCGCCCATCATGGAGAAGGTGGGGTCGGCCGCCTCTGCGGCCTCGTGCTGATCGCCCCGGCCCCGGACTTCACCGCCGAGCTCATCGAGCCCAATCTTACCGACGCCGAAAGGACCTCGCTCGCCGAACGGGGTTATTTCGAAGAGCCATCGGAATACAGCCCCGAGCCCAATGTCTTCACCCGCGCGCTGATCGAGGATGGCCGCAACAACCTCGTCATGAAAGGGCCGATCGAAACCGGCTGCCCGGTGCATATCCTCCAGGGCATGCGCGATCCGGACGTCCCCTACACGCATGCCCTCAAGCTGATGGAGCACATGCCGGCCGACGACGTCGTCATGACCCTGATCCGCGACGGCGACCACCGGTTGTCCCGCGAGGAGGACATTGCCAAATTGAAACAGGCGATCGACGCCATGCTGACCAAAGCCTGAGCGCGCGGTTAATCCATCCGGCCTAATCAAAGTTCCCTGAGATCGCTTCGCAAGGCACAGCCAAGCCCTTGCGCTGGCGGGTTTCTGCGTCCGCCTGCCGCGAACCTTAACCATAAAACGGACTAGTCCGAATCAGGCGATTGACTCCGACAAGCGGAGTATATTAACTCTTTATTAACGATTAGAGCAGCGCAGGGGAAATTCCTAATAAAGCTGTCGACAACTTTTGATTGCGCGGATCGATCCGGAAGGTACGGATGCGGGCGCGTTGCAGGGGATCTGTATGGCGTCTTGGACCGGGGTTAAGGCAAGTTTCGCAGCGCTGTGTGCGCTTTTCATTTCAACGAACACGGCAATTCCCGCACAGGCGGGAGCTACTCCCTGGATGCAGACCGGCGCGGTGACCTCGCAGCCGATCGGGCATTACGAGTTCTGTCAGAAGTACAGGGGCGAGTGCAACGTCCGTTCGAAGGCTAAGGTGCCGCCGCGTGTCACCGCCGGCGGCTGGGCCGCCATTCGGCAGGTCAACGCCTCCGTCAACCGGCAGATCGCGCCGGTAACCGACATCGAGCTTACCGGCCGGGACGAGGTGTGGTCCTATCCGGGGAGACAGGGCGATTGCGAGGACTTCGCGCTCGAAAAGCGCAGACGCCTCATGCAGAAGGGCTTCTCCGCCGGCAACCTGCTGATGACTGTCGTGCGCAAGCCCGATGGCGAGGGCCATGCGGTGCTGACGGTCCGCACAGCTCAGGGCGACTTCATTCTCGACAATCTCGACGATGGGGTGAGGCTGTGGACGCACACGCCCTACCGCTTCCTCAAGCGCCAGGCGACGAACCACAGCGGCCGTTGGGTCACCATCGACAATAGCGGGGAAGTGCTCGTCGGTTCCGTCGGAAACTGATCCTGCCGAAACAGCTCCTTTCAAAAAGGCCGCATCCTGCGGCCTTTTTTGTTGCGTGTCGGTGAAATCGCTCGGATACCCGCAAGCGGACGCTGGCGTAACGCGCACGCCTCCACAAAGCTCCTCATTCCTGTGCTCCTTGGGCTGACAGAACGCTTCCCGCGCCGCAGACGTGGCGCTGCCGGATCTCTGTGACAAGCACAGAGAATGAGGGAGGAGCGGTTGCGGTCTCTAAGCATTCCCTATGACGATGCCGGCGGCAAGAACCAGCCCGCCACCGAGCACCACCTGGAAGGCGGCCCTCAGGAAGGGCGTTTCCATGTAGCGGTTCTGAATGAAGGCGATTGCCCATAGTTCGAAGAAGACGATTGCCGCCGCCGTCATTGTCGCGGTCCAGAAATGCGGAATGAGATAGGGCAGAGCGTGGCCGAGACCGCCGAGTGCCGTCATGATGCCCGAGGCAAGCCCGCGCTTGACCGGCGAGCCGCGGCCGGAAAGCTTGCCGTCATCATGCGCCGCCTCGGTGAAACCCATCGAGATGCCCGCGCCGACGGAGGCCGACAGGCCGACGAGAAAGGTCTGCCATGTATCCTGCGTGGCGAAGGCTGCGGCGAAGATCGGCGCGAGCGTCGAAACGGAGCCATCCATCAGGCCCGCGAGGCCCGGCTGCACATAGGTGAGTATGAACTGGCGGCGTGAGGTCTCATCTTCCTCGTGGCGCACGTCGACCGGCGTATGCTTTTCGCCGAGCCGGCGGGCGAGCGATTCATGCGACTTCTCGGCAATCGCCAGATCGCCCAAGAGCTTGCGCGTCGCCGCGTCCCGCGTGCGCGCCGCGGCCTCGACGTAAAACCGGTGCGCCGCCTCCTCCATCGCCTCGGCTTCCGCGCGCGCCTTCTCGATCGGCATCTCGGCGATCAGCCAATCGGGCTTGCGCTCCGGGAAATCGCGCACGTGCTCGCGCCTAACGAGCGGGATGCGGTTGCCGAAACGGGCGACATGCAGGTCGATCAAGGCCTGACGGTGATGGCTCTCCTCCTCCGCCATTTCCTCGAAGACCTTTGCGGAATGGGGATATTTTGCGCGCAGAGCGTCGGCATAGGCGAGATAGATGCGCCCATCGTCCTCTTCCGAGGATATGGCGAGGGCAAGGATTTCCTGTTCGCTCAAGGACAGGAACGGGCGTTTGTAACGGGAGAAAAGTCGGGAGAGCATCACGAAGCCTTCTTTAGAATAATTCTAAATAGGCGCCGATTCATGACGCGTCAAGGCTGCGGATCGGCGGCACCGCGTCTTCTTCGACGGTGTCCGAACTATATGATCGGCGTCCGCAACCCCTCCCCACAAGGGTCCCACAAGGGGGAGGGGCTTCCCCGCGGCACTCTCCGCGCCAAAACGATGGCGACGCGGTGACGGTAAGGCAAGTTAAGCCCCTCCTCCTTGTGGGGAGGGGTTGGGGAGGGGTAAGCTTGGGATTGAGTTAAACCGCCAGATCGAGGGCCTTTTCCTTTTCGATATAGGTGCGCTGCAGATCGGTGACGTAGTCGCGAACGATCGGCGCCGCGTCTCGTGAACGCGACAGCTGCATATGGAAGACGAGCTGGCTGCCGGTGCGGAACATCATTTCCGCGCTGATCAGGTAGAACTCCCACATGCGGGCGAAGCGCTCGTCATACATCCCCACCACCTTGTCGCGATTCTCATCGAAGCGCGCGCCCCAATGGGCGAGCGTCGTCGCATAGTGCACGCGCAGGAATTCGAGATCGGTCACCCACAGGCTGTTGCGTTCGACCACCTCGAAGACCTCCGACAGTGCCGGGGAATAGGCGCCGGGGAAGATATATTTCCGCAGCCAGGCGCTTGCCATGCCGGGCGGGCTCATATGGCCGATCGAATGGAGCACGGCCAGCCCGTCATCCGGCATCAGCGCATTCAGTTTCTTGAAGAACTCGTCGTAGTGATGGACGCCGACATGCTCGAACATGCCGACCGAAACGATCCGGTCGAACGGCCCCTCGACATCGCGATAGTCCTTGAGCTCAAAGCGCACGCGGTCGGCCATTCCGGCCGCACGTGCCCGCTCGGAGGCGAGCGCCTGCTGTTCCCTGGAAAGCGTGACACCCAGAACCTCGACGTCTTCGAGCGCGGCCAGATAGAGGGCGAGATCGCCCCAGCCGCAGCCGATGTCGAGCACCCTCATGCCCGGCTTCAGACAGAGCTTTGCCGCAAGCAGCCGCAGCTTGTTGCGCTGCGCAGCCTCCAGCGTCTCGTCCGGCTCGCGGAAATAGGCGCAGGAATAGAGCATGTTCTCGTCGAGGAACAGCTTGTAGAAATCATTGCCCAGATCGTAATGATGCGCGACGTTCTGCTGCGCCTTGCCCTTGGGATTGGCCTGCTGGCGCTTGCGGAAACGCATTTTCACCGCCCGCAACAGCTTCTGGATCGGATAGGAGCCGAGCGACAGGCGGTTGATCGAAAAGAGCGTCAGGAAGTCCCGCAGCGTCGAGCCTTCCTCGAACCGCATGGTCCCGTCCATATAGGCTTCACCGGCGGCCAGCTCGGCATTGAAGACGAGGCTGCGATAGAGTCGCTTGTCGGTCAGCCGCATCGTCACGCTCGGCCCCGGCTCGCCGGCAAAGACGTGCCTCTTGCCGTCGGCATCGATTACCGTAAGCGTCCCCTTGCGAATGAACGACTTCATCATATGCGATAGTGGAAACATGCAGTGCCGCACCTCTCATCCCGATCCAGAGGGCGGCATCCTAAAGCACATCCAGGAAAAATGTGTAGCGGTTTTCCGTGCGGACGTGCGTCGTTTCAACGTGCTGGAGCGTTTATGAAATGCGGGCCGGATTTGCGGCTACGCACGGGAAACGAAAACGGGGACGGCAGTCAAAGACTGCCGTCCCCGTTTCGACTTCTGCCCGGACCAGATCAGTCCTTGGCGCGCTCGACATAGGAGCCGTCTTCCGTCGCAATGACGACGCGGGTGCCAGCCTGGATGTGCGGCGGCACCAGGGTACGAACCCCGTTCGAAAGCACGGCCGGCTTGTAGGAGGAGGAGGCCGTCTGGCCCTTGACGACCGGCTCGGTCTCGGTGATTTCGAGAGTGACGTGGCGCGGCAGGTCGATGGCGATGGCAATGCCTTCGTGGATCGACAGCATCACGGCCATGCCTTCCTGAAGATAGGCCTTCAGGTCGCCGATGTCTTCGGAGCTCATGACGAGCTGGTCGTAGCTTTCCGGGTTCATGAAGTGGAAGCCTTCGCCATCTTCATAAAGGAAGGTGTGCTCGCGGTCTTCGACGAAGGCGCGCTCGACCTGCTCGGTCGTGCGGTAGCGCTCGGAGACCTTCACGCCGTCGGAGATGCGGCGCATGTCGACCTGCGTGACCGGCGTGCCCTTGCCCGGATGGAAGTTCTGCGCGGTGAGCACGACATAGAGTTTGCCGTCGACGTCGAGAACGTTGCCCTTGCGGACCGAAGAAGCGATGACCTTGACCATTAGTCTTCCTTGTAACAGAGGTATCAGCGACACGAGCGGGCCGGAGATCGGCCCGGAAGGGACGCGAAAATTCAGTTTTCGCGCCGCCACTATCCTAATTTCGCGCAAATAGCCAGCCTGAGCGGGCATTCGCGCGGAAGAAAGCCTGGACCGAACCGACCATGCCGCATGCTTCTCCCTGGTGGACTCCCGACGTCCATGCCGACCGGCGCCCCTTCCTGATCGGGCGCAACCGCATCCAGTCGGCGCTCCGCCGGTTCTTCGACGAACGCGACTTCATCGAGGTCGACACGGCAGCGCTGCAGGTGTCGCCGGGCAACGAGGCGCATCTGCATGCCTTTGCGACCGAGGCGCTTGGGCTCGACGGCTCCGTCCAGCCGCTCTATCTCCACACCTCGCCCGAATTCGCCTGTAAGAAGCTCATCGCCGCCGGCGAGCGGCGCATCGCCTGTTTCGCCCATGTCTACCGCAACCGCGAGCGGGGCCCGCTGCATCATCCGGAATTCACCATGCTCGAATGGTACCGCGCCGAGGAGGGCTACGAGACGCTGATGCACGACTGCGGCGAGATTCTCGCGCTCGCCGCAGAGACAGTCGCCGCTCGGTCCCTCGTGTATCAGGGGCATGAATGCGATCCTTTCGCCGAGCCGGAGCGGCTCTCCGTCGCCGAGGCCTTCGCGCGCTTCGCGGGGCTCGACCTCCTCGCCTCGGTCCAGGAAGACGGCTCCACCGACCGCGAGAGCCTGGCGGCGGCCATGCGGGAGGCGGGCTTGCGTGTCGCCGGAGACGATGGCTGGGCCGATCTCTTCAGCCGTGTGCTCGTCGAAAGGATCGAGCCCAATCTCGGCTTCGGGCGCGCCACGATCCTCGACGAATATCCGGTTGCCGAGGCAGCGCTTGCCCGGCCTGCAGCCGCAGACCCTCGCGTGGCAGAGCGTTTCGAGCTCTATGCCTGCGGCGTCGAACTCGCAAATGCCTTCGGTGAATTGACCGATGCCGCCGAGCAGCGCCTCCGGTTCGAACTGGAAATGGCGGAGAAGGCGCGGGTCTACGGCGAGACCTACCCGATCGACGAGGATTTCCTCGCGGCGCTCGCCGGCATGCCCGAGGCGAGCGGCATCGCACTCGGCTTCGACCGGCTGGTCATGCTGGCAACGGGCGCATCCCGCATCGATCAGGTCCTTTGGGCCCCGGTCGCGGAGGCCACGCCATGACCGCGGAACGCGCCATCAGAACAGCGCGTGAGCTCGCCGACGCCGGTCTGGTCGGTCGAGAGCAGGAAGAGGCGATCTCCCGTGTCGCGTCCCGCTACGCCGTCGCCATCAGCCCGACGATCGCCCGCCTGGTCGACCCTGACGATCCGAACGACCCGATTGCGCGGCAGTTCGTGCCCGACATGGCCGAACTCACGCTCATGCCGGAAGAGCGTGCCGATCCGATCGGCGACGGCGCGCACAGCCCGGTTGCCGGTATCGTCCACCGCTATCCGGACCGGGTGCTCCTGAAGGCGGTTCATGTCTGCCCGGTTTACTGCCGCTTCTGTTTCCGCCGCGAAATGGTCGGCCCCGAGGGTCTCGGCACGCTCACGCCCGCGGAACTCGATGCGGCGCTCGCCTATATCGCCGGGCGCCCGGAAATATGGGAAGTGATCCTGACCGGCGGCGATCCCTTGGTGCTCTCGCCCCGGCGGCTCGGCGATATCATGGTGCGGCTCGCAGAAATCGACCATGTCAAGGTCGTGCGCTTCCACACGCGCGTGCCGGTGGTCGAGCCGGACCGGGTGGATGCGGGGCTGATCGCCGCTTTGAAGAGCAGCGGCAAGGCGACCTATGTGGCGCTTCATGCCAACCATCCGCGGGAACTCACCGCCGAGGCCCGCGCCGCCGCCGCGCGGCTGATCGATGCGGGCATCGTCATGGTGAGCCAGTCGGTGCTGCTGAAAGGCGTCAATGACGATCCGGACGTGCTCGCCGCACTGATGCGCGCCTTCGTCGAGACACGGATCAAGCCCTATTACCTGCACCATCCGGATCTTGCGCCCGGCACCGGCCATTTCCGGCTGTCCATCGAGGAGGGCCAGGCGCTCGTCGCCTCTCTGCGCGGACGCGTATCCGGCCTCTGCCAGCCCGCCTACATCCTCGACATTCCCGGGGGCCACGGCAAGGCCGTCGTCAGCGCCAGCGCGATCGAGGCGGAGGGCGGCGGCTGCTACACGGTCACCGACTTCCGCGGAAACAGGCACGACTATCCGCCGAAGGGGTGACGCAGCATCGCCCCTCATCCGGCTGCCGCCACCTTCTCCCCGCAAGCGGGGAGAAGGGACAAGGGGCACCACCTTCGCCTCCTAGACTGAGACCAGATCACGAGGCTTTTAGGTCGGGCCGCCCTATGCGGGCGGAAAACCGCGCACACTTTTCCTCATCCCCTCTAGGTCGATCGAGGGACGGAGACGGCGCCGCGAGTCACCTTCACCCCGTCAGCGGGGAGAAGGTGGCCGGCAGGCCGGATGAGGGGCATTTCGGAAATTGAAAAGGCCGCCCGGACAATCCGCGCGGCCCTTCGTCATCGGATTGAAGGCGTTCAGCCCTGTTTGATCGGCGCGATCGAGATTTCGACGCGGCGGTTCTGGGCACGGCCGACCTCGGTGGCGTTCGACGCAATCGGCCGCTCCAGGCCGTAGCCCACTGCCGACATGCGCCGCTGGTCGACGCCGCGGCTGGCGAGATAGTTGGCGACCGAAGCCGCGCGACGCTCCGAAAGTCCCTGGTTGTAGGAGGCGCTGCCGGTCGAGTCGGTGTGACCGTCGACGTCGATCAGCGTCTTGTTGAACTTGCGCAGCACGATCGCAACCGAGTCGAGCGTCGAGTAGAAGGCCGGAATCACCTGGTCGCGGTCGGTCGCGAAGGTGATGTTCGACGGCATGTTCAGGATGATGCGATCGCCGGCGCGGGTGACCGAAACGCCGGTACCCTGCAACTGCGCCCGCAGTTCGGATTCCTGCTGATCCATGTAGTTTCCGACCAGGCCGCCGCCGAGAGCGCCGATGCCTGCGCCGACAAGAGCGGCATCACGCCGGCCCGCCGCACTGCCGCCCACCAGAAGACCGGTCGCAGCGCCGAGACCCGCGCCGATCAAAGCGCCTCCGGCCGTGTTCGACATCTTCTGTTCTCCCGTATAGGGATCGGTGGTGGTGCATCCGGAAAGATAGACGGCCACGACAGCCAGGATGGCGCATTTCTTGATCATCGAATCAATTGTCCCCATTGGTGCTCAGGATCGGTTCATACTATCGATTGCGGCAGGAAGATGAAGGGGCCTTCTACTTTCCTCTATCGGGAGTATTGCGGTGCACCATTTCTGCCAGACCTCGCCACATTGCTGACCAGAGGGCCCGCTAACCGGAGGTTCATGCGCCTGGCGCTATGGTCTGCCAGGCCCGGTTCGGCGTAAAGAATGCGAGCCGCGGGCACCGCATGGAGCGCCCGCAAACCGTGAAGGGAAAAATTATGGCGGTCGAGTTCGGCGATTCGCAACGCAGCCTCAGCGACACGCTCACCGGCATGATCGCGTCGATCAGAGGCAACACGATCACGCTGCGCGAGCTGATGATCGAGATCGGCGAGCAGGGCTTCCTCCTTCTCTGCGCGCTGCTGACCCTGCCGTTCCTGATCCCGGTTTCCATTCCGGGCGTCAGCACCGTCTTCGGGGCGGCCATCATTCTCATTTCGCTCGCGATCACCCTCAATCGCATGCCCTGGCTGCCGAAGCGCATCCTCGACCGGGAGATCGCCACGGAAAAGCTCGTGCCGACGCTCCGAAAAGGTGCGGCACTGGTCTCGAAGCTCGACCGCTATGTGCGCCCGCGGCTCAATTTCCTGACCGAAGGCGCCCTGATGAACCGTTTCAACGGCTTGATGATCATGGCCGGCGGCGTGCTTCTCATGTTTCCGCTCGGGCTGATTCCGCTGTCGAACACCCTGCCCGGCATCGCCATCCTGCTCCTGTCGCTCGGCATCATCCAGCGCGACGGGCTGATGGTGGCCGGCGGCTATTTCTTCCTGGTCGCGACCACCGTCTATTTCGCAGTTCTCGGCTATGCCGCTTTCGCCGCCGGCCAGGGCCTCTCGCACTTCTTCGTTTCGTGATCGCGGCGGCACCGGATGATGCCATCCGAGCCGCCCTATGTGGCAAGGTGCTTGTAGAAGAACGTCGTTGCGCAATAGCGGCCGTCCGGCATCAACGCATAGTCGGGAACGATACCGGCGCGCGTCCAGCCAAAGCGCTCGTAGATCGCTTCCGCCGGCTCGCCGGTCGCCGTGTCGAGGACCAGCACTCTTCTGCCGCGCCTGACGGCTTCCGCCTCGGCCGCATCCATCAGGCGACGCGACAGGCCGAGACCGCGGGCGTCGCGGTGGACGAGCAGCTTTCTGACGTCGGCGCGATGCGGCTGGTTCGGCATGGTGCTGACGCCGAGCTGCACGGTGCCGACCATCCGGCCGTCGACTTCGGCCGCGAGGAGCACCGTTTCGCTGCGCCCGACGGCCGCGGCGACGCCCTCCCAGAAGTGAACGGCGTCATTCGGCGAAAACGGTTGCATGAAGCCGACCGAAGCGCCGCCTTCGACGCAATCGGAGAGAATTTCGGCCAGAGCCGGCAGGGCGGCCAGGGTGTCTTCTGCGGTGAGCACGCGGATTTCGACGTCGGGCATGTCAGACCTTGTTGCGGCAGAGGATGACGGCGTAATGCGCCGGTTCTTCGTGGGGATTGTGAAAGATGTGGGCCTCTTCAAGCCCCATGAACAGGCAGTCGCCCGGCTCCAGGAGCTGCCGTCCGCTTTCCATCGTCAATTCGAGGCGGCCGGAGAAAAGCCAGAGGTGCTGGGTGATGCCGCGGTCCATGGGCTGTCGCTCGAAGACGACACGAGCACCGGGCGGAAACTCGACCTCGACGATGTCGACCGGCGAACCGACGCCTTCGGGTGAAACCGAACGGCGCAGATAGCCGCTTTCGGGATCGCGCCACAGCCGCTGCTCCGCGTGCCGGGCCAAGGGCGAGGCCTCGCTCATTTCGGAAGCAAAAAGCGCCGAAAGCGTCGTGCCCAACGCGCTGCAGAGCTTCGCCAGAAGCTGCGCCGTCGGGCTCGCCTCGCCGCGCTCGATGCGCGAAATCATGGCGCGGCTGACGCCGGAGCGGCCGGCCAGGTCGTCAAGCGTCAGCTCCCGCGCCATGCGCAGCTCGCGCAGGCGCATGGCCATGGTCTCTTCGAGAGGGGCAACCGCGTTTTCCATTATCGGAGATTGCATTTCTCATATAGTGGAGTCAAGACCATCGGAGCGAGAAATAAGTTTTGCACATGCCGCTTTGACGACAGCGCGGGGCCGCGTCCTGCTTTATCGTCCGGATTCTGCGCCGATTCTGAAAAAAACATTCAACTTCAATAATTTAGATCAGCTTCATACGATCGGCAGGAGGACAGGCAGATGCATCGATCTCCTTCGTCGCTGCTGTCGATCGCGAGCATAGTCGCCTCGATGACATCTGTCGCGGTCGGCAACGGCATGATGCTCGCCTATGTGCCCTTCGTGCTGACGCGCTCGGCGGCGCCGGATTGGGTCCCGGGAGCCGCCGTGACGGCGATTGCCTTCGGCGGGCTGATCGGCTGCCTCATGGGCGGCTCGCTCATTCGCCGCGTAGGCCACGCCCGCGCTTTTTCCTGCTCGATGGCGCTGGTCATTCTCGCGGCGCTGATGATCAGCCTCGGCGTCCACCCGCTGCTTTGGGTCGTCGCACGCGGCCTCTACGGCATTGCGGCCAACATGAATTTCATCATCACGCAGAGCTGGCTCAATCATGCCAGCGAGAACCACTGGCGCGGCCGGGCGATGGCGCTCTTCTACATGGCCTATGTCATCGGGCTTGGCGCCGGCGCCTGGCTCTTCGGGCAAATCCCGGTCGAGGGCAATCTCGCCCCGATCGTCACGATCTTCTTCACCGCGGTCGCCATCCTGCCGATCGGCCTCACGCGGCTGCCGACGCCGCCCGCCCCTGCCAGGGTCAGCATCGACATTCCCATGGTCTGGCGGATTTCTCCGGTCGCCTTCATCGGCGTGCTTGCCTCCGGCGGCCTTTCCATGCTGGTGCAAGGCTTTACGCCGATCTATGCCGCCGCCAATTCCGTCAGTCAGAAGGAAGTAGCGGCATTGATGTTCGTCATGCAGTTCGGCCTGCTCTTCATCCAATATCCGATGGGCGCCCTTTCAGACCGCACCGACCGCCGGATCGTCCTCATCGCCACCTGTACGCTCGTCATCGCGGCGGGCATCGCTGCGCTCGCCGTCTCCTTCGACAACCTTCTCCTGCTCATGCTGGTTTTCGCGATGTTCGCGGGGGCGGTCGAGACGGTCTATTCGATCGCCAATGCGCATGCCAACGATCGCACCGATCCGGCAGATTTCGTGCCGCTCGCCAGCACCATGCTGGTCGCCTGGTCGGCGTCGGCGACCCTCGTGCCGATGCTCGTGACCTTGCTGACGCCGGCCTTCGGCCAACGGACCTTCATCTATGCGACGATGACGGTGGCGCTCCTCTACGCCCTTTTCGTGCTCGTTCGCCTCCGCTCGCGCGAACGCGTCCCGCCCGAGCTCTGCGACAGCTTCGAATTCAAAAGCGCCCAGGTGCCGAATGCCGTGGCACTCGCCGAGACGGAAGCGCGAGCGGAACGGCCGGTCAGGCGCCCGGATTTATAGTGAACGAAGCCTTCATTTCCCGCTTTGCGCCGCCTGATCGCGCTGCTATATGCGGCCCATGAGCACACCATCCTCCAAGACGCCCCTGTCGCATATCCGCAACTTCTCGATCGTGGCGCATATCGATCACGGCAAATCGACGCTCGCCGACCGGCTGATCCAGTCGACCGGCGGCCTTGCCGAGCGCGAAATGTCCGAGCAGGTCCTGGACAGCATGGATATCGAGCGCGAGCGCGGCATCACCATCAAGGCCCAGACCGTGCGCCTGCGCTACAAGGCGAACGACGGCGAAACCTATGTGCTGAACCTCATCGACACGCCCGGCCACGTCGACTTCGCCTACGAGGTCTCGCGCTCGCTTTCGGCCTGCGAAGGTTCGCTGCTCGTCGTCGACGCCAGCCAGGGCGTCGAAGCCCAGACGCTCGCCAATGTCTACCAGGCAATCGACAACAATCACGAGCTCGTCACCGTTCTGAACAAGATCGACCTGCCTGCGGCCGAGCCGGAGCGGATCAAGGAGCAGATCGAGGAAGTGATCGGCATCGACGCCTCCGACGCCGTGCTGATCTCTGCCAAGACCGGTCTCGGCATTCCGGACGTGCTGGAGGCGATCGTCCATAAGCTGCCCGCCCCGAAGAGCGAGGGCGGCGACACCGCGCCCCTGAAGGCGCTGCTCGTCGACAGCTGGTACGACGCTTATCTCGGCGTCATGGTTCTGGTGCGCGTCATCGACGGAACGCTGAAGAAGGGCATGACCATCCGCATGATGGGGACGGATGCGAAGTACCAGGTGGAGCGCGTCGGCGTGCTGACGCCGAAGATGGTTGCCATGGAGGCGCTCGGCCCCGGCGAGATCGGTTTCATCACAGCTTCCATCAAGGAAGTGGCCGACACCCGCGTCGGCGATACGATCACCGAGGACAAGCGGCCGACGGCCAAGGCGCTGCCCGGCTTCAAGCCCGCCCAGCCGGTCGTGTTCTGCGGCCTCTTCCCGGTCGACGCCGCCGACTTCGAGGACTTGCGCTCGGCCATGGGCAAGCTGCGCCTCAACGACGCCTCCTTCTCCTTTGAAATGGAGTCCTCCGCCGCACTCGGCTTCGGCTTCCGTTGCGGCTTCCTTGGCCTTCTGCATCTCGAAATCATCCAGGAACGTCTGGAGCGCGAATTCGATCTCGATCTGATCGCGACGGCACCCTCGGTCGTCTACAAGCTGTTCATGACCGATGGCTCGGAGCGCGAGCTTCACAACCCCGCCGACATGCCGGACGTGGTCAAGATCGCCGAAATCCACGAACCGTGGATCCGCGCGACGATCCTGACGCCCGACGAATATCTCGGCGGCATCCTGAAGCTCTGTCAGGATCGTCGCGGCATCCAGATCGAGCTGACCTATGTCGGCACCCGCGCGATGCTCACCTATGACCTGCCGCTCAACGAAGTCGTGTTCGATTTCTACGACCGGCTGAAGTCGATCTCCAAGGGATACGCCTCCTTCGACTACCAGATCACCGAGCACAAGGAAGGCAACCTCGTGAAGATGTCGATCCTCGTCAACGGCGAGCCGGTGGACGCGCTGTCGATGATGGTGCACCGGATGGCGGCGGAAAAGCGCGGCCGCGAAATGTGCGAGAAGCTGAAGGAACTGATCCCGAAGCACATGTTCAAGATCCCGATCCAGGCCGCCATCGGCGGCAACGTGATCGCCCGCGAAACCATCTCGGCGCTGCGCAAGGACGTGACCGCCAAGTGCTACGGCGGCGACGCCACCCGAAAGCGCAAGCTTCTGGAGAAGCAGAAGGCCGGCAAGAAGCGGATGCGCCAGTTCGGCAAGGTGGAAATCCCGCAGGAAGCCTTCATCGCCGCGCTGAAGATGAGCGACGAGTGATTGCTGGTCCGGCGTCGATGCGCGTACAATATGCGCATCGACCTGGAGCAAACATGTCGCGACCGACTGCAAGACGCCCGGCAAATCTCACCCTCGATGGCGATCTGCTTGCGCAGGCGCGCGATCTCAAGATCAATGTTTCACGCGCCGCCGAAGAGGGAATCGCCCGGGCCATCAGAGCCGAACAGGGAAAACTCTGGCAGATCGAGAACGCCGAGGCGATCGCCGATGCAAATGCCTTTGTCGATAAACGCGGACTGACGCTGGCGAAACGCCGGCAGTTCTAAAGAGCTCGGCACCTAGTCACCGACTTGTCAGATCGGCGTGACGAAATCGTCGCCGCTACGGACTTTGCGTTTCAAGGCTTCTGATCTTCTTGAGCGACCCGCAATGAATGAACACGGGCGATGCGGCGCTTCAAGTGGTCACGCTGGGCTTGACTTCACGGGTGAAGTTTCCGACCTTCAGTTCATGCCAGTGCTCGCGATCCATTTCCGCTGTTCTTTCCGGGTCTGCCCCATCGCAGGAACCTGACCCCGGCCCGGATGCGTGCGCTCTCCGGGTAAGGGGGCCTACGCATCGGCGAGCGGATGGCCAAGCCTCCACCCCCGAGCGGCGAGCGTAAATCATCCTCGACATTTCACTTTCGGCGCAAGCAGAGCGGTGCGCCCAAGCACAGGTATCATCATGGCGGACAAGACAACCCGCAAGAAGCTTCCCTCGATCGTCATCAATGCCGAAGACCATGCACGTCTGACGGCGATCGCCTCCTCGGCGCTCGACCGTGTCCCGGACGTCGCGGAGGCGCTGCTTTCCGAACTCGACCGCGCGCGAATCGCCGCTCCCGGCAAGCTGCCCAAGGACAGCGTACAGATGGGCTCGACCGTCGCCTTCGACGCAGACAACGGTTTTGCGAAGGAAGTGAGGCTCGTCTACCCGGGGGAGGCTGACATCGAAGCCGGCAAGATTTCCGTGCTGACGCCGATTGGAGCGGCGCTGATCGGCCTTTCCGTCGGACAGTCGATCGACTGGGTCGACAGGGCCGGCAAGGTACACCGTATGACGATCCGCAGCGTGATGCCGCAGGCGGGCTGAGCGTGCCGCCACCGGTGCGATCGCTGGAAGCGGCCGGATCGAGCCGGCCGCTTCCAGAGCGCTTTCAGGAAAAGTGTGTCGCCGCCCGGAAGAGCTTTAATTCAAAGCGTGAGATCAGAATTGACGGCCGAGCTTGGCGTCGACGGACTGGCTGTTGGCGCCGCGAATGGCAAAGAAGAGCGTGATCGCCGCCCAGAGGATGGATTTCTCCGCCCCGCCAAGACCCTGCCCCTGGACGATGCCGTGGAAATAGACGGTGACGAGCAGCACGATCGTCGCCGCGAAGGCAGCAGGCCGCGTCAGGAAGCCGATGGCAATGAATATGCCGCCGAAGAACTCGGTCGCCGAAAGCAAGGGCGACCAGAAAACGCCCGGATAGAACCCAAGCCCCTCCACCATGCCGGTCGCGCCGAAGGGGTTGAGAATCTTGCCGTAGCCGTGAGTGACCAGCAGCAGGCCTGCGACGACGCGCAGCAACGTCTCGGCGAAAGTATCGAGCGGCAGATAAATCTTTTCGAGCGCCGGCAGGATCGCGCGCGGTCGATTGTTGGCAGCGGTATCGGTCATGAAATCCCTTTCGCATCCATTGCAAATCAGGGGTTTCTCTTGCCTCTGGCCCTTTGGAAAACAAGGGCTCGACGTCAAAAATTTGACGGCTGAAGCTGACATTTATGTGAGACACCCGTGAAGGCATCGATCGCGGCGCTTGCGCGACGACGCTGCTCGATGTTTTCTGGGGCGCGAAAGCCAAGTGAACAGGACATGCGAGATGAGCGAAAAGCCACGCGTCACCATCCTCTACTGCACCCAGTGCAACTGGCTGCTGCGCGCCGGATGGATGGCGCAGGAATTGCTGTCGACCTTCGCCGATACGCTCGGGGAAGTGGCGCTCATCCCCGGGACCGGCGGCAATTTCGAGATTCGCGTCGATGGCGCGTTGATCTGGGAACGCAAGCGCGACGGCGGCTTTCCCGGACCTAAGGAGCTGAAACAACGCATTCGCGACGTGATCGAGCCCGAGCGCGATCTCGGCCACACGGACAGGAGCTAGAGTCCCGCCCAGGCGCAGCTGACGTGCAGCGCGCAAGACTCACCGTCGATCCTCAGGAATCCAGCCAGACCAAGTCCTTGGGCTGGAAAGACTCTCCCGCGCCGCAGACGCGGCGCTGCTGGATCCCTGTGACGAGCACAGGGATGAGGGTAGAGAGGGTGCGGTCCCTCGGCGCGTTTCATATGCCGTGAAGATGGTGAGAGATGTCTTCCCATTCGGGGTTCAATTCCTCTATCAAACTAAGCTTCCACTTCCTCGGCCATTTCTTCATTGTCTTCTCCCGCGTGATGGCGGAAGTCAGCAGGTCGAATTCCTCAAACCACACCAAGGTCTTCACGCCGTATCTTGACGTGAATCCAGGCGTCAGATCGTTCTGATGCTCGAGGAGGCGGCGAGGCAGGTCACGGGTCACGCCCGTATACAGTGTTCCGTTTCGCTTCGATGCGAGAATGTAGACGTAACCTTTCATTGCGTATCAGGTTGAACATTCCCTCGCGTATTCGCAAGCGAAAGTTGCAGAGGCCGTGCATCCCCGCCTCCCTCATTCCTGTGCCTGTCACAGGAATCCAGCCAGACCAAGTCATTGGGCTGGAAGAACTCTTTCCCGCGCCGCAGACGCGGCGCTGCTGGATCCCTGTGACGAGCACAGGGATGAGGGTGGAGCGGGTGCGGTCCCTCGGAATACTTCTCGTAGGCCGTGCGGAAGGAGATGGCGCGCAATCCCCAAACGAGGTTGCGGCAGCGCCCGTGCATCCCGCTTCCCTCATTCCTGTGCTCGTCACAGGAATCCAGCCAGACCAAGTCCTTGGGCTGAAAGGACTCAGCCGCGCCGCAGACCCGGCGCTGCCGGATCCCTGTGACGAGCACAGGGATGAGGAAGAGGGCAACATGCATCAGCTATGCGCGAAGATGTCCGTCTCTTCCCAGCCGAGCAGATCGAGCTTGGCACGCGTGGGGAGAAACGAGAAGCAGGCCTCGGCGAGTTCCATCCGGCCATCGCGCAGGAGCCGCGCCGTCAGCTTGTCGCGCAGCGCATGCAGGTGGAGCACGTCGGAGGCGGCATATTCGAGCTGCGCCGGCGAAAGAATGTCGGCGGCCCAATCGGAAGACTGCTGCTGCTTGGAAATGTCGATGTCGAGCAGTTCCTTGAGATTGTCCTTGAGACCGTGCCGGTCCGTATAGGTGCGGGCGAGGCGCGAGGCGATCTTGGTGCAGAAGACCGGCGACGCGGTGACGCCGAAGGTATGGAACAGCACGGCGATGTCGAAGCGGCCGAAATGGAAGATCTTCTGGCGCGTCGGATCGGCGAGCATCGAGACGAGGTTCGGCGCCTGCTTCTGGCCGGCGGAGATGCGGATCACATCGGCAGTCCCGTCGCCCGACGAGAGCTGCACGACGCAAAGGCGGTCGCGACGCGGGACCAGGCCGAGCGTTTCCGTATCGATCGCGATCGCGCCCGTATAGCGGGCGGCGTCGGTCTCGGAAATGTCGCCCTCGTGGAACCTTATTGTATTCGCCATCGAAAATCCCCAGATCGTTACTTGCATGTTTCCCTGAGAACGGCTCAGGAAGCCTGCTGAGATTCAAGTGCTGCAGCGATCCCGGCCTGTCTGATCAGGCTCGCGGGCGCTGTGGAGCGTAGCTGGCCTATAGCGCATGTTGGCCGGCCGCGATACCTTGTCCTTCGGCGGACGTTCCGTTTGCCGTCACCCCGAGAAAGTTCGTATATGACCTGGTTCCGTTTCGCCCTGGCGCCTCCCGTCATCGCCCTGATATTGACCCTCTCGCCCGGTGCCGGCCTCGCCGGCGAGGCGACATTCGAGCTGGCGCAGGCCTTCCACGACCTGCCGGGCGTGCGGCCGGTGGACCCGCTGCGCGACGATAAGAACATCGTTTGCCGGCAGGTTTTCATCGACCGCTACGGTCCTTTCGAGTCGTCTCACGGCCGCCCGCGTTACGATACGACCTATCGCTGCCGCGAGGGCAGCGGACCGATCTTCCAAAGCGGCGAACTGCCGCCGTCGCTGGAACGGCAGAAGCGCGGCCTCAACTATTGAGGTCGAACCAAGAAAAAAGCACGCTTGCGTTGCACGCTCGGGAAAGACGAAACTACGCCCCGGGACGGCACTGACTGGAGGAAACCATGCCCGAAACCGACAGGCCGCAAACCGACAGGCCACTTGTCATCAGCGCGCCCGCGCCGCGTACGCTCGATCTGATCTTCACGCCCGACGCGCTCGAGCGTCTTCACCGGCGCTACCGCGTGATCGAAGCCGATCCGGAGAACATCGTCGGGCTCGGCTCCGCCGTCCTCTCTGAGGCCCGCTATATCGTCGGACAGCCGCCGCTTTCCGCGGACACGCTCGAGCGCATGCCGCGGCTGCGGGCCGTTCTCAACGTCGAAAGCAATCTCATCGACAACATGCCCTACGACGTGGTTTTCCAGCGCGGCATCCACGTGCTCACCACCGGCCAGGTCTTCGCCGAACCGGTGGCGGAGATGGGGCTCGCCATGGCGCTCAACCTCGCCCGCGGCATCGTCGATGCGGATGTGGATTTCCGAGAGGGGCGCGAGCGCTGGGGCGGTGAGGGCAACAAGTCCGCCCGGCTCCTCTCGGGCTCGGAGATCGGCATCATCGGCTTCGGCGATCTCGGCAAGGCGCTCAACCGCGTCCTTTCGGGATTTCGCGCGAAGATCCGCGTCCATGATCCCTGGCTGCCGGCCTCCGTTCTTCTCGACGCCGACGTCGAACCGGCGTCGCTCGAGACGGTCCTCGCCGAGAGCGACTTCCTGTTTGTCGTCGCAGCGGTAACCAGCGACAATGAGGGCTTCCTCGGCGCCAAGGCCTTCGCGGCCATGCGTCCGGGCGCCGCCTTCATTCTCCTGAGCCGCGCCGGAGTCGTGGATTTCGATGCATTGATCGCAGCCGTCGAAAGCGGCCATATCCGCGCGGCAAGCGACGTCTTCCCGGAGGAGCCCCTGCCCCTCGGACATCCTGTCCGCCGGCTACCCGGCTTCCTGCGCTCGGCGCACCGGGCCGGTGCGCTCGACATCGCCTTCAAGAGGATGGGCGAGATGGTGCTCGAGGATATGGAACTGATGGACCGCAGCCTGCCGCCGATGCGCTGCAAGCGGGCGGAGCGGGAGACGGTGGCCCGAATGCGCTCAAAGCCCGTCACCGTCAACTGAAGAGTGATGGGCAGCACAACTGCCTTTATCCTAGCCGCGCGGCGCTGTAGCGCAGCTCGTACACGGCCGGTGGTGCTATGAAAATCCGGTGCAATGCTGCAAAGATCGGAATCCGGATTCAAGGACATCGAAAGCATGCAAGATTCCAACGCGGACAAGCCTTCCCGGACCTGGACCAGCTCACTGCGGTCGCTGCTCGGTCTCGTGATGGTTGCTATGCTCATCGTCGTGTCCGCGACGCTGGTGGGGCTTGACTACCGCCGCGCACGCAGCGCTGCGATCGCCGGTGCCGAAGACAATATGGATGCCTTCGTCGGTCGCCTGGTCGATCGGCTCGGCGCCCTCTCCGGGGATACCTCCGCGCTCGTCAGCCTCGTCGCATCCGTCGCCAATTCCTTTCTCGTGCCTCCGCCGGAGCGCATCAACGACAAGGTGGCAGTGCTGCGCGAGGGCATCGCCCGCTCGCCGCACATCGACGGCGTCTATGTCGGTTATCCGAGCGGCGCATTCTTTCATGTGGTCGATCTGGATTCGGCCGCCTGGCGCATGGCCCTGGACGCACCGCGGGGGGCGGCGATCGCCGTGCGCTCGATGGAGAGGAACGACCAGGGCAAGCCGTTCGACCGGATCCTGTTCCTGGACGCGAGCGGCCTGCAGTTTGCCGAACGTCACGCTGCCTCCAACGGCTTCGATCCGAGGACGCGGCCTTGGTACCGCGCGGCCGTCAACGGCAAGGCGCCGGTGGCCATCGGTCCCTATGAGATGGCCACCACAGGCAATCTCGGGATGACCATATCGCAAGCGCACCGCGGCAACCCCCAAATCGTCATCGGCGCCGATGTCGTTCTCGATACGATCACGGATTTTCTGTCCCGCGAGCGGCTGACCGACGACTCGGTTTCCTTCGTGCTCGATGCGGTGGGACGACCGATCATCCACTCCGACTCCACCATGATGCGGCGCATCATGGCATCGAAGGGCCGGGACCGGCCGGTGGCCACGCCGCAGGAGGATGGACTGATCGAGAGCATCCGGCGCAACCCGCCACCGGCCGGAAAGGCAACTCTCGTCGAAGTCGGAAACCGCACCTATCTCGTCACGGTGGCGCCGCTCGAATCGGCATTGCTTCTGTCCGGGCACCGGGTGGTCGTCGCCGCCCCTCTCGACGAGCTGCTGGCGGCCGCAAACGAGACGCTGGTTCAGGGACTTGCCGTCTCGGGCGCCGTGGTGGTGGTCGCCGTTCTCCTGGCCCTCGTGCTTGCGCATCTGATCACGAAGTCGCTCAACCAGCTCACCGACAGCGCCAACCGCCTACAGGACCTGGATTTCGCCACTCCTATCGACGTTTCGTCGCATGTGGCGGAAATCTCGACGCTCAACGGCGCAATGAACAGGGCTCGCGACGCGATCTTCACCTTCGCGCTCTATGTTCCGAAGGAGCTGGTGCGCAAGGGCATCGAATCCGGCCATTTCGGCGGCCGCGCCGCATGGCGGCAGGAGGTGACGGCGATGTTCACCGACATCTACGACTTCACCACCATCAGCGAGGGCCGGTCGCCGGAAGAAGTGGTCGCGATGCTCTCAGAGTATTTCGACCTGTTCAGCGAGGTCGTCGCCGCCCACGACGGAACCATCATCCAGTTCCATGGAGACTCGGTCTTTGCCATGTGGAACGCGCCGGTCGCCGATACCAGGCATGCCGAGCATGCCTGTCGATGCGCACTCGCGGTCGAGGAGAGGCTCGAGGCCTTCAATTCTGCGCAACGCGCCAGCGGATTGCCGGAGTTCCGCACCCGCTTCGGCATCCACACCGGAACGGCCGTCGTCGGCAGCGTCGGCGCCAAGGAACGGCTGCAATATACGGCGATGGGCGACACGGTGAACGTCGCCTCGCGGCTCGAGGGCATGAACAAGGATTACGGCACGAGCGTTCTTGCAAGCGGCGCGGTGGTCGCCCAATGCAAGGACATGGTGAAGTTCCGCCCGCTCGGCACCGCCAAGGCAAAGGGCCGTTCGACGGCGCTCGACATTTACGAAGTCGTGGGCGTCGTCCGCGCGGTGAACACTACCGAAGCCGGAACGGCCGCCTGAGGAAAGGCAGATGCCGCGGCGAACGGCGGCCCCGCTGAATTCGCTTCGAAACTCTGAAAGCAAAAAAGCCCGGAAACCCGGGCTTTTTTTGACTTCCGAACCGCAAAAGCGGTTCCTGAAAATGGAATGGTGCCCAGAAGAGGACTCGAACCTCCACACCCTTTCGAGTACCAGCACCTGAAGCTGGCGCGTCTACCAATTCCGCCATCTGGGCGACGGACCGGCATGTAAAAGGCCGTGGCCGAAGTGTCAACAGGCATTTTGAAGTTTTCGTCTCGCATCGCGAAAAAGCGCGGTAAAGCGCGGCCGGGACCTCGATGATAGGGCAAGAATTCCAGTGACATGAGAGCCGGAGAGGCGCATTCTAGAGCAACGGCGAATGGGCGGAATCCGGAACGCCCGCGTCGATACGTGGAGCACGCGCCCACGAATAAACATGCGACATCAAACGTCTGCTGCATGTTTCGTTGGTCGGCCGATCACCGCCAAAAAATGCAGCAACTTGAAGAGTTACAGCGGCCTTTGCGCGTCTGATAAGTCGCGCGGCGCTGAAAGGAGCAGGGACAAAAACCGGAAAGCAACGGCTTTCGGAAAGTGAGGAGAAAATGACGAAATTTCGGAATTTCGTTGTCAGCTGCGCACTCGCCGCCGCCTCCGCGGTTCCCCCTGTAACGTCCGTTCAGGCCATGCCGCGCCCGGCGCTCGACATTGCGATCAAAGCGCCGGCCGGCGTCGAGAATGCCACGCATCGCGGCCGTTACGGGTGGCGCGGCGGCTATTCTCGCCGCGGCTATTATGGAGGATCCGGCTTCTATCCGGGCTGGAGCCCCTATTACAGGCGGTCCGGGATCAGCTTCTATTTCGGACCCAGCTACCGTTACCGCCCGTATTACGGGAACCGCTATTATTACGGGCCGCGCTTTTATGGCCCCGGCTATTACAGCTATCCCGGGCCCGCATATTACGGTTATCGCTCCTATAGGCCACGCTACTATGGCGGCGGCTACGTCCGGAGCGGCGGCAATAGCCATGTCAGCTGGTGCCTGTCGCGCTATCGGTCCTATAACCCTGCCTCCAACCGCTACCTGACCTATGGCGGGGTCTACCGGGTCTGCTACTCGCCCTATCGTTAGGGGAGCGTACCCTTGGATTCATCGAGTCCGCGCGTTCCCTCAGACGCGCGGCGCTCCCGTCAGTCAGCGCTTCCTGACGATCCCGACGCGCGCCATGACTTCCTTCGGAATGCCGTAGCGGCGCACTGCATCGCGGCTGTCGCGAAGGCCGCAGATCTCGCGCTGGATGAGGAAGGCCCAAACCGCGTCGGCCGCCTCGTCGAGCAGTCGCTCGCGTTCGGAAGGCGGGTGCCTGTTGCTGTTGAAGGCATTCAGGGCGGCAATTGCCTTCTCGACCTTCAGGCCGTTGCGCCCCAGCGCGTCGGCGCGCTCGGCCATCAGCTCGTATTCGAGGACGTTCACCCCGTTACCGGTGAGACCGAAACTGCGCAGCGATTGCGGCGGGCGAAATGTCATCGGCGGCTCCATCAAGCTCATGCCAGGATGGGCCGTGAATGAGCTTCCCGCAAGGGGGCGGCGCGGCGACTGCCGCGTGGCGCAAAGTCATCGTCATGGTTAACACTCCCTAAACCCGTTTGACCTAAGCTTGCGGATCATGCCCGATCTGCCCGCCTTCATCGCCATCAGGACAGCCGTCGGATCTGCCGAGGAGACGACGCAGGGCCTGCGCCGCTCGCTGCCGGCGGCGGAGCGTAGCGAGGCGATCCGGAAGATCGTCGATGCGCTGTCCCGCCATCTCTCCGGCAAGGAGGTCCTATCCAAGGACGCACTGGTGAAGCTGGTCGAGGACCTGGCGCTCATCCTCAAATTTCCACCCCTGCCGCAGGAGACCGGACGCGCCTTCATTCGGCGGTTGACCGGCTTCATCGAGGCATTGCCAATGCCGGAACGCCTGCTTCTGGAGAAGCAATTGGCCACCCGCAGCCTCGTGCAGCGCGTCGCCGTTGCGGCGACGATCGCGGGAGACCGCCGGGGCGCGGTGCCGCCTGATCGAACCCCGCTCCGCAGCCTGCCCCTGCCGGCACAGGTCCCGCCAGTGCTTCCGGGCGCCAAAAGACCCGTGCTGAGCGATCTCGCGCTGCTTCAAGCGATGCTCAAGAAGACCTACGGCGCCGATATGGAGGACGTGCGGATCGAGACGACACCCAAGGGCGCGGCAATCGAAGCGGCGCAGGAGGAGGCTCCGGCCGGGCCGCAACGTTCGCCGAAGGCGCCCACGAACGCTCCTGCAGCGCCGCGAGGTGCGGAGATTGCAGCGAGAGACGCTTCGGCAAGCCCGCTTGAGGGGGAGATGGCGGAGATGGCGGATACGGCGGCCATGACGCCGGAAGGCTCCGATGAGCAGCTCCCGGATAGCGAAGCGGATTTGGCGGAACCATCGGCGCCGCGCCGCAGTCAGGCGGCGGGCCTGAACGGGAGTGCGCTCGCCCTGCCGAAAGATGCAAAACCTGCGACAGCCGAGGGCAAAGCTGCAGTCGCGGAAGCCGGCGCTGAAAGCCTCCCTGACGGCGAAGGCTCAGAGGGCACCGACGGCCCCTCGCGCTCCGCGAGGGAGGACGATAGACCACGAGTGCGGATGCAAAGTGCCGCGCGCATGGCGCAACCGCCGGCGGAGGCCTTGAGAGCGGTCATACGCGACAGTCTTGCGCTGCCGGGGACGAGCAAGAGCTGGCAACCTCGCGACATGGAAGACGCAGGACCGGCCGCGCCCCTGCTGCCGCCGGAGAACGAGGCGCCGGCGCGGCCACGGGAGACCACCGGCGCGGTCAGAAGCGCAGCCGCCGCCAGCGAACCGCCGGTGGACGCCGCGTCCGACGCAGGAGCCGATGCATCTCTCCCCGACCTGCCCCCTCCTCAGGCAGAGCGCCGGACCGGCGAGGACGCAATGGCGCCGCAGGGCCTCGCGCGGGTGCCGGAAAGCGGACTTCCGCGGATGTTTCCCTTCGCGCTGGTTCCCTACCCGCCGGCAGAAGAAAGCGATGCCGACGAGGTGGACCGGCGTAAGCGGGAAAGCGAGAGCGAGCCGGAAAAAGACGCCAGGGATGACGAGGGAGAACGGGAAAGCGACGACCAGCAGCAGGGACATGCGGCCGGCGGCGAACAGGATCAGGCCGAAGATCGACCGGCAGCCGACGCCTATGACCTCTACCGAAAGCTCGGCGGCCTGGCCTAGTCTGGGGTTTATGACGGCTGCTGCGAGATGGATGATGGCGTTGAAGCTCCGGTCGGTTTTGCCGGCACGCATGGCTCGATACGCTTGAATTC
Organism: Ensifer meliloti; assembly: GCF_030064585.1. Lineage (NCBI taxonomy): Bacteria > Pseudomonadati > Pseudomonadota > Alphaproteobacteria > Hyphomicrobiales > Rhizobiaceae > Ensifer > Ensifer meliloti. The sequence goes on along the minus strand of NZ_CP120365.1, from coordinate 2,593,806 downwards.
CTTGAGTACCGACTGCGCGGCCTAGGAACGTATTGGAGGACTGCAATCTCTCCTCCTCCTCATCTCTGTGCTTGTCACAGAGATCCAGCAGCGCCGCGTCTGCGGCGCGGAGAAATGTTCTTTCAGACCAAGGACTTGGTCTGGCTGGATCCCTGTGACGAGCACAGGGATGAGGAGATCAAGCCAGCCGCGGCGGCTATCCCGAATCTCGACAGGCCTTGGAGCACTTTCAGGAAAAGTGCGGAACGGTTTTCGCCCTGCCCACGAAAAAGCCCGCGGAGATCGCTCTCCGCGAGCTTATCATTTCAAGTCCGTCAACGATTACTCGTTGTTCTGGCGGTTCTTGAGCGCAGCGCCCAGAATGTCGCCGAGCGAAGCACCCGAGTCGGAAGAGCCGAACTGAGCGACGGCTTCCTTCTCCTCCGCGATTTCCAGAGCCTTGATCGACAGCTGGATCTTGCGGTCCTTCTTGGAGAAGTTGGTGACCCGCGCATCGACGGTCTGGCCGACCGAGAAACGCTCCGGACGCTGTTCGTCGCGATCGCGCGAGAGGTCGGCGCGACGGATGAAGGCGGTGACGTCCTCGTGGTTGACGAGCCGCACTTCGATGCCGCCATCGTTGACGCCGATGACCTCTGCCGAAACGACGGCGTTCTTGCGCAGTTCGCCGGAAGCGGCAGCTTCACCGACCGCATCACGGCCGAGCTGCTTGATGCCGAGCGAGATGCGCTCCTTGTCGACGTCCACATCGAGAACGACAGCACGGACGACGTCGCCCTTGTTGAATTCTTCGATGACCTGCTCGCCCGGACGGTTCCAGTCGAGGTCGGAGAGGTGGACCATGCCGTCGACATCGCCATCGAGGCCGATGAACAGACCGAATTCGGTCTTGTTCTTGACTTCGCCTTCGACTTCCGTGCCAGCCGGATGGCTATGCGCGAAGGCCTGCCACGGGTTCTCGAGCGTCTGCTTGAGGCCGAGCGAGATGCGGCGCTTGGTCGGGTCGACTTCGAGAACGACCACGTCGACTTCCTGGCTCGTGGACAGGATCTTGCCGGGGTGAACGTTCTTCTTCGTCCAGGACATTTCGGAGATGTGTATCAGGCCTTCGATGCCCGGCTCCAGCTCGACGAACGCACCGTAGTCGGTGATGTTCGTGACGGTACCGGAGATCTTCTTGCCGACCGGATACTTCGCACCGATGCCATCCCACGGATCGGACTCGAGCTGCTTCATGCCGAGCGAGATGCGGTGGGTTTCCTGGTTGATGCGGATGATCTGAACCTTGACCTGCTGGCCGATGTTCAGGATCTCCGACGGATGGTTGACGCGGCGCCATGCCATGTCGGTGACGTGCAGCAGGCCGTCGATGCCGCCGAGGTCGACGAACGCACCGTAATCGGTGATGTTCTTGACGACACCCTCGACAACCTGGCCTTCCTCGAGGTTCTGAACGATTTCAGAACGCTGCTCGGCGCGGGACTCTTCGAGAACCGTGCGGCGCGAAACGACGATGTTGCCGCGGCGCTTGTCCATCTTGAGGATTTCGAAGGGCTGCGGGTTGTGCATCAGCGGCGTCACGTCGCGGATCGGACGGATGTCGACCTGCGAACGCGGCAGGAAGGCTACGGCGCCGTCGAGATCGACGGTGAAGCCGCCCTTGACCTGGTTGAAGATGATGCCTTCGACGCGTTCGCCGGCTTCGAACTTGACTTCCAGGCGCTGCCAGCTCTCTTCGCGGCGGGCCTTCTCGCGCGAGAGGACTGCTTCGCCGAGTGCGTTTTCAATGCGCTCGACATAGACTTCGACTTCGTCGCCGACCTTCAGCGTGCCGTCCTTGGCCTTGGCGCCGAATTCCTTCAGCGGTACGCGGCCTTCGACCTTCAGGCCGACGTCGACGATTGCGACGTCTTTTTCGATCGCCGTGACGATGCCCTTGGCGACATAGCCTTCGGCGAGGTCCGTCTTGGCGAAGGACTCTTCCAGAAGCGCTGCGAAATCATCACGGGTGGGGTTGGTTGCAGACATATAATCTCCTGCTGCATCTCCTGCCGGAGACGCATGTGCGCCGGGGGTTGGTGTTAGACAGGCCTGAACCCAGTCCGCTCCTGTCATGGAGCAATCCGGCGCGTGGACGGAATTTCAGGCTATTTTCAAGAAGGAGACCGGCTGGGCCGAGATCAGGCCTTCTTCAAATCTTCTCTTTCAGGGCGGCGTCGACCAGCGTCTTCGCCGCCTGGAATGCCGCCTCTATACTCATTTCGGAAGTATCAAGCAAGTGCGCGTCCTCGGCAGGTCTCAAAGGACTGTCGGCACGCCCCATGTCGCGTCCGTCGCGCTTCTTCACGTCCTCGAAAATCGCGGTGTAGTCAGCCTTTCCGCCGCCGGCGACGATCTCGTCATGGCGCCGCTTCGCCCGCACTTCGGGGGAAGCGGTCACATAGAGCTTCAGCGCCGCATCAGGGCAGACGACCGTGCCGATGTCGCGCCCGTCGAGGACGGTACCCGGCTCCTTGCGCGCGAAGGCTCGCTGCGCCTCGACCAGTGCCCGGCGCACGGCCGGCATGACGGCGATCTTCGACGCCGCCTCGCCGATCGAATGCTCCGAAAGCACGGCGCGTTCGAGCCCGGAAAGGTCCACCTCGCGCGCCGTCTTCTCGGCCACCGCCTCGTCGTCGAGCGGCAATCCGGCATCCATGAGTGCCTTTGCGGTCGCGCGATAGGTCAGCCCCGTGTCGAGATGGTGGAAGCCGTATTGCTCGGCGATCCGGCGCGAGAGCGTTCCCTTGCCGGCGGCCGCAGGTCCATCGATGGCGATTACGAAGGTCATCAGGCTGCCTTGTTCTCTGCCTCTTCGATCTTCGCGCCCAGTCCTGTCATCAGGCCCATGAATTCCGGGAAGGACGTCGCGATCATCGTCGCATCGTCGACCGTTACCGGATGCTCCGAGGCAAGTCCCATGACAAGGAAGCTCATGGCGATGCGGTGGTCGAGATGGGTCTTCACCTGGCCGCCCGAGATATTGCCCAGGCCCTTGCCGCCCGGCCGGCCGCGTACGACCAGCGAGGCCTCGCCCTCGTCGCAATCCACCCCGTTGAGCTTCAGGCCGTCCGCCACGGCGGACAGGCGGTCGGACTCCTTGACCCGGAGCTCCTCCAGTCCGTTCATCACGGTCGTGCCCTCGGCGAAGGCAGCGGCGACGGCGAGCACCGGATATTCGTCGATCATCGACGGCGCGCGGTCCTCCGGCACCGTCACGCCCTTGAGCTCCGAATGGCGCACGCGCAGATCGGCGACATCCTCGCCGCCGGCAAGCCGCTTGTTCATGACTTCGATATTGGCGCCCATTTCCTGCAGGGTCAGGATGAGGCCGGTACGGGTCGGGTTCATCAGCACGTTGAGGATGGTGATGTCCGAGCCCGGAACGATGAGCCCCGCCACCAGCGGAAAGGCTGTGGAGGACGGATCGCCCGGCACGTCGATCACCTGGCCAGTCAGCTTGCCGCGGCCCTCGAGGCGTATGGTGCGCACGCCCTCGGCATCGGTCTCGACCGTCAGATTGGCGCCGAAGCCCTGCAGCATCTTTTCCGTATGGTCGCGGGTCATCACCGGCTCGACGACGGTCGTGATGCCGGGCGTATTGAGGCCGGCGAGCAGCACGGCGGATTTCACCTGGGCAGACGCCATCGGCACGCGATAGGTGATCGGGTTCGGCGTCTTCGGCCCGCGCAGCGTCACCGGCAGCCGGTCGCCCTCGGCCGACTTCACCTGAACGCCCATTTCGCGGAGCGGATCGAGCACGCGGCCCATCGGGCGCTTGGTCAGCGAGGCGTCGCCGATGAAAGTGGAATCGAAATCATAGACGCCGACAAGGCCCATCGTCAGCCGGCAGCCGGTGCCGGCATTGCCGAAGTCGAGCGGTGCCTCGGGCGCAAGCAGCGCGCCGTTCCCGACACCGTCGATGATCCAGGTGTCGCCCTCCTTGCGGATCCTGGCGCCCATCGCCTGCATGGCCTTGCCGGTATTGATCACGTCTTCGCCTTCGAGGAGACCGGTGATGCGCGTCTCGCCCGCGGCAAGACCGCCGAACATGAAGGAGCGGTGCGAGATCGACTTGTCGCCCGGAATGCGCAAGGTGCCCTTGAGGTCGGAAGACTTGCGTGCGGTGGCGGGCCGCGGGTTCGAGCCGTGAGACATCGTGGTTTTCCTCTGACAATCCGGCTGACGGCTGGCGCGGAAGGTGGTGCTTTCCGGCGCGTTGTTGGCGGACCGCCGGTCTCGCCGGCTCCCTAACACAATGCGCGAAAAGGGTCATCCTCCTGCTGCGAAGAAAATGACGGCCGGAGCTCGCGGAAGTTTATCTTTGACAGAACTCGCCAAGATGATTATGGGGACCGGCTAATCATCATAAGCTTGATACTTTTCTAACCGCCGGCTTTCCGGCAAGAGCCGGCTCGCCGGCCATTCAAGAGGCTTTGACTGTGGCAAAACCGGAACTTGGAACAAAGCGCATCGACCCGGAAACGGGGCGCAAATTCTACGATCTGAACCGTGATCCGATCGTCTCCCCCTACACGGGCAAGTCCTATCCGCTGTCCTTCTTCGAGGAGACCTCCGTCGCCAAGGTGCTCGAGAAGGAAGAAGAGGAAGACGTCAAGGAAGTCGATACCGAGAACACGGAAGTCGAACTCGTCTCGCTCGAGGAAGCGGATGACGAGGCCTCGGGCGGCGACGATCTGCCGGATCTCGGCGACGACGATGTCGAGATCGAGGGCGACGACGACGACACCTTCCTCCAGACCGACGACGAAGACGATGACGATGACATGAGCGACATCATCGGCGTTTCCGACGAGGACGACGACGTCTGAACAGACCGGCGACGCGGGCGGATCAGCGCCCGCATGCCTGCCCGCAAGCGTTTCGAAAGGCGCATGAAACCGCCCCATCCATCGAGCGCGATCGGCATCGAAGCATCCGGCCGGAACCGAAAAATAAATCGTCCCGGCCCTCACTTTTCGGCTTGCCATCTGCACCTAGCAGAAGTAATAAGCCGCCACTCGCCGGGCACAACGCGCCTTGCGATCTTCCCGGACCGGCAAAGCCGGACCCTGATGGGGCTATAGCTCAGCTGGGAGAGCGCTTGCATGGCATGCAAGAGGTCAGCGGTTCGATCCCGCTTAGCTCCACCAAATTTTCCGATGAATTTTTAGGACGCGTTCGGGGGTAAAGGCGATGCGCCGCTCATGCGCCCAGCCTTGCATGGCAATCTCCCGCCGCGACTTTACGTCGGCTGATGCCTGCGAAGCGGTGACAGCGGATTTCTGTTTCATCCTTCAATAATAGCCGAATATCCGGCATTTACCTTCGCTGTTCGCGTCGGGCCGGACCGGCCGGCAGACCGAGCAGAAATCGTAGCCACGGTTGATGAAATCTTAACCCGCAGTCGCGGAGAAACTGGACACATGTTTCTCGTCTCGAAAATCTTCTGGCTCGTCGCGCAGCCGCTGTCGCTTGCCTTCCTCGCGCTCCTCGTCGGGGTGCTGCTTATGCTCGGCCGTTTCCGCCGCAGCGGCGGTACTTCGAGCGCCTTCGGGCTCGCCGTCCTCTTCGTCACACTCTTCACCACCGCCGGCTCCTATTTCCTGCAGATCCTCGAGGATCGGTTTCCCCGCCCCACGCCGGAGCCCACGGAGCTTGCCTGCATCATCGTGCTCGGCGGCGCCTTCGAGAATGTGGTGATGGCCAGCCGCGGCGGCATGGAGCTGAACCAGGCGGCCGAGCGGTTCGTCGAGACCTTGAGGCTCGCGCAGGCCTATCCGCAGGCACGCATCCTTGTCTCGGGCGGAGACGGGTCGCTCAGCGGCATCTACGAGGGCGACGCGCATGCCTCGGAAAATTTCTTCGGGACCTTCGGCATCGGATCCGACCGGCTGATCCGCGAGGGAGAATCGCGGACGACCTTCGAAAACGCACGCTATACCAGGGATCTGCTTGCCAAGAACGGGCTTGAGCGTTGCGCGCTCGTGACCTCCGCATACCACACGCCGCGCTCTATCGGACTTTTTCGCGCAAACGGCATGGAGGTCACGCCCTGGCCGACGGATTATCGCACGAGCGGCAAGGTGCGGCTCGGCTTCGATTTCACCCAGCCCTCGCTCAACGCCCAATTGGCGACGACGGCCGCCAAGGAGTGGACCGGGCTCGTTGCCTATTATCTCCTCGGCCGGACGCAGACGCTGCTGCCGCGGTAGTCTACCGCATGTTTTCTTTAATAGGTTACGATTAGAGGAGACTTGCAGCCAAGCGGAGCAGCCATGCCGATCCTCGAATTCCTCGACTATGCGGGCGTCGCAATCTTTGCGGCGACGGGCGCGCTGTCGGCCTCCCGCAAGCAGCTCGACATCATCGGCTATCTGTTTCTCGCTTCCGCGACCGGTATTGGCGGCGGCACCATCCGCGACCTCGTTCTCGGCGCGACGCCGGTGTTCTGGGTGGTGAACCCTAATTTCATCATCGTCTGCGCGGCGGTGGCGGTCGCCGTCTTCCTCACGTCCCATCTGCTCGAATCGCGCTACCGGATGCTCGTATGGCTCGACGCGCTCGGCCTCTCGGCCTATTGCGTGATGGGCGCGGCAAAGGGGCTGGCGGCGACCGGATCGCCCATCGTCGCCCTGGTCACGGGCGCCCTGACGGCAACCTTCGGCGGGGTTCTGCGAGATCTGCTGGCCGGCGAGCCCTCTGTCCTCCTGAGGCCGGAGATCTACGTCAGCGCCGCCCTCATCGGCGCCGGCGCCTTCGTCCTGGCCAGCCTAGCCGGATTGCCGCTTGTCGCAACGTCCGCACTCGGCGTCATCACGGCCTTCGCCGTGCGGGGCGGCGCGCTTCGATACGGCTGGACGCTGCCGACGGGCAAGGCCGGTCCCGGCCGCGACCCGGACGACGTGATGTGACGAGACTTCGTGACGCGAGAGATGAGGCGACGGACGCTCAGCGCTCGGTCTTGTGGCGCAGCCGGATTACCACGTCGACATGGGAGATTTCCATGCCTTCCGGCGGTTCGGGGAGATTGTCGATCTGAATATTGCTCACCGGAATGTCGAGGACTTCGTTTTCGCCCTCGATGAAGAAATGGTGGTGATCCGAGACATTCGTATCGAAATAGGTCCTGGCGCTCTCGACGGCGAGGACGCGGATCATGCCGGCTTCGGTGAACTGGTGGAGCGTGTTGTAGACGGTCGCGAGCGAAACGGGAACGCCGGCAGTGACGGCCTCCTCATGCAGTTCCTCCACCGTCAGGTGACGGTCGCCCTTGGCGAAGATCAGATCGGCAAGCGCGACGCGCTGGCGCGTCGGGCGCAAACCCGAACTGCGCAGCCTCTCCTGTGAGGACATGTGCGTTGCTTTCGTCATCGACAACCGTTCCGATATACCTGCGGGATCCGTGGATTATCAATTTGCGATATAACTTCTGGCGCCGCGGCTTTCAATAGATTCCGCACATGCGAAAGCCGCAAAGGCCTGAAAATCGGCCCAAAGCGGGGGAAGGCGGGCATTTAACTCTGGCCGCCGCCACATTCATACTGTAAGCGACGGCGGAATGATGTCACCATTCCGAGCGGTTCGGAGACGATGAGAGAGCTTTCCTTAGCCCGCATGCCGCTCTACTTGGAACGTCACGAGCCGCAGCCCGCATCGCAGCCGCGGATGACAGGTTGCGCTTCAAATCAGACCGGACTTGCACTAAAGCAGGTCGGAGAACACATAATAGACTCGGGAAGCAACCATTCATGACCACCAGACAATCCAGCTTCAGCTATGAGGAAATCCTGATCTGCGGCCGAGGCGAAATGTTTGGCCCCGGCAACGCGCAGCTGCCGCTGCCGCCGATGCTGATGTTCAACCGCATCACCGACATTTCGGAAACGGGCGGGCCAAACGACAAGGGTTATGTCCGCGCCGAGTTCGACATTACGCCGGATCTCTGGTTCTTTCCCTGCCACTTCATGGGCGATCCCGTCATGCCCGGATGCCTCGGTCTCGACGCCATGTGGCAATTGACCGGTTTCTTCCTCGGCTGGCTCGGGGAGGCCGGCAAGGGCCGCGCCATCTCCACCGGGGAAGTGAAGTTCACCGGCATGGTGACGCCGAAGACCAAGCTGGTAGAATACGGCATCGACTTCAAGCGCGTCATGCGCGGCCGTCTGGTTCTTGGCATCGCCGACGGCTGGATGAAGGCCGATGGCGAAACGATCTACAAGGCCACCGATCTCAGGGTCGGCCTCTTCCAGGAAAAGGCCGACTGAACTGCGGGCGATCCCCGCACGGTTCCAATCGAAGAAAAGGTCATCTGACATGAGACGGGTTGTTGTAACGGGCCTCGGCATCGTTTCCTCGATCGGCAGCGATGCCGACGAAGTCACCGCGTCGCTGCGCGATGCGCGGTCGGGCATCACGTTTTCTCCGGACTTTGCCGAGCACGGCTTCAAATGCCAGGTCTGGGGAGCGCCGACGCTCGACCCGAGCGACCTCGTCGACCGCCGCGCCATGCGCTTCCTGTCCCAGGGCGGCGCCTGGAACCATGTGGCGATGAAGCAGGCGATCGCCGATTCCGGGCTCGAGGCCGGCGACATCACCAATGAGCGCACCGGCATCATCATGGGCTCGGGCGGCCCTTCTACCCGCGCGATCGTCGAAGCGGCGGAGATCACCCGCAAGAACAACAGCCCGAAGCGGATCGGCCCCTTCGTGGTGCCGAAGGCGATGTCGTCTACGGCTTCGGCGACGCTCGCGACCTGGTTCCAGATCCACGGCGTCAACTACTCGATCTCGTCGGCCTGCTCGACTTCGGCGCATTGCATCGGCAATGCCGCGGAAATGATCCAGTGGGGCAAGCAGGACGTCATGTTCGCGGGCGGCCATGAAGATCTCGACTGGACCATGTCCAATCTTTTCGACGCCATGGGCGCCATGTCGTCGAAGTACAACGACACGCCGTCCGTCGCGTCGCGCGCCTATGACGCGAACCGCGACGGCTTCGTCATCGCCGGCGGCGCCGGCGTTCTCGTTCTGGAAGAGCTGGAGCACGCCAAGGCGCGCGGCGCCAAAATCTATGCGGAAATCGTCGGTTACGGCGCCACTTCGGACGGCTACGACATGGTCGCGCCATCAGGCGAAGGCGCGGTTCGCTGCATGCGCCAGGCGCTGGCCACCGTGAAGGGCGAGGTCGACTACATCAATACCCACGGCACCTCGACGCCGGTCGGCGATCAGAAGGAGATCGGCGCCATCCGCGAGGTCTTCGGCGAGAAGATGCCGCATGTGCAGTCCACGAAATCGCTGACCGGCCACTCGCTCGGCGCGGCCGGCGTGCAGGAATCGATCTACGGTCTCCTGATGATGCAGGCCGGCTTCATCGGCGAAAGCGCTCACATCACCGAGCTCGATCCCGAATTCGAAGGGGTGCCGATCGTCCGCAAGCGCATCGACAATGCCAAGATCGACACGGTTCTTTCGAACTCCTTCGGCTTCGGCGGCACAAACGCGACGCTCGTCTTCCAGCGCTATAACGGATAACACGATGAACGGATTGATGAACGGAAAGCGCGGCCTCATCATGGGCGTCGCCAACAGCCATTCTATTGCCTGGGGAATCGCCAAGTCTCTCGCCGCCCAGGGCGCAGAGCTCGCCTTCACCTATCAGGGCGAAGCCCTCGGCAAGCGCGTCAAGCCGCTGGCTGCAGAGGTCAATTCCGACTTCCTGCTCCCCTGCGACGTCGAGGACATCGGCTCCGTCGACGCGGTCGTCGACGCCATAAAGGAGCGCTGGGGCAAGCTCGATTTCGTCGTCCACGCCATCGGCTTCTCGGACAAGAACGAGCTCAAGGGTCTCTATGCCGACACGACGCGGGACAATTTCAGCCGCACCATGGTGATCTCCTGCTTCTCCTTTACCGAGATTGCCAAGCGTGCAGCGGAGCTGATGAGCGAGGGCGGCACCATGCTGACGCTCACCTATGGCGGCTCGATGCGGGTCATGCCGAACTACAACGTCATGGGCGTCGCCAAGGCCGCGCTCGAGGCTTCGGTGCGCTACCTTGCCGCCGACTACGGATCGCGCGGCATCCGCGTCAATGCGATCTCGGCCGGTCCGATCCGGACGCTTGCGGGCGCCGGCATTTCCGATGCGCGCGCGATGCTCTCCTGGCAGCAGAAGAACTCGCCCCTGCGCCGGACCGTCACCATAGAAGACGTCGGCAGTTCCGCACTTTATCTGCTCTCGGACCTCTCGCGCGGCGTCACCGGCGAAATCCATTACGTCGACTCCGGCTACAACATCACCTCGATGCCGACGCTCGAAGCATTGCGGGTCGCAGACGCGGATTAAATCGCGTGATTGCCACGCTGGCCCACGGCGGTTGGATGAGGCCCCTCCGCAACCCCTCCCCACAAGGGTGAGGGGTTAGGCGCTTGCGGCTGGCGCTTTCCCATTTCGCAAGTTCGCGGATGACGCAAAGGCTGACTTTGGACCCGCGAGGTGCGGCAGAAGTAGCCCTCCCCCTTGTGGGGAGGGGTTGGGGAGGGGTCGCATTACGGCAAATAAATCGACTCAGCGCTTCGCCCAGAGCACCTTGAAGCGCGCATTGCGGCAGGTCTCGCCGATTTCCTTGAAGTTTTCCGTCAGGACCGGCTCATAGGGAAGTCCGCGATTGGCGACGAGCATCAGCCGGCCGCCATGCTTCAGCGCCTTGGCGGCCGCCTTGATCATCGCCGCGCCGAGCGCAGGCTCGGCGGCATGGCCCTCGTGGAAGGGCGGGTTCATGACGATAAGGTCGTATTTGTCGCGCGTCTCTTCGGCCGTCAGGTCGTGCCAATAGAAACGGGCCGCCGTCGAAGGCGCATTCGCTGCCATGTTTGCCCGTGCCGCCTCCAGCGCTTCGAAATCCGCTTCGAACAGATCGATGCCCTTGAGGCTGGGCGAAGCCTCGGCAAGCTTGACCGAGAGATAGCCCCAGCCGGCGCCGAAATCCGCCGCGTGGCCGGTGAAATCGCGCGGCAGGCGCGACGCGAGCAGCTCCGAACCGGCATCGACGCGGTCATGCGAGAACATGCCGGGCGATGCCACGAACAGGCCGTCGACGCGCACCGGGACCTTGGCGAGCGCCGAGATGGCCTCGGCGGCGTCCTCCGGCCGCGTGAACCAGAAGGCGACGCCGTGATATTTCGGCATCGAGTCGCCATCCCAGCCGAACTTGTCGATCCTCTTGCGCAGCGACTGAATGCCGTCCTCCTTGCCGCCGGCGACTACGATCAGGGCACCGGCGCGGGTGCGTTCCAAAGCCTGTGCAATGCGGTCTTCGTTCTCGCCCTTGTGCCTGCCGCAGAGAACGAGGGCAGCGTCGTAGCCGTCGCCGGCCGCGACGGGCACCACATCGGCGCGAGCGGCCGTCAGCGCGCGGTAGAGCGGCTTGAGCGGCTGCACGGCGGAGACGTCCGCAGCAAAGCCTTCCGGCAGGCGGTAGCCCGCCTCGGCGCCGAGGAAGAGTACCCGCTCGCCCTCTCCCGGCGGATCGATGATCCCCATTGCGAAGGGATGGAACAGTGTTTTCAGCGCGTCGCGGCTCATGGTTCGATTCCGTTTTCGTCACAAGAAAGGGCGCGAAGCGATCCGCTCCGCGCCCTGAATGGTTTCAGCCGAGGCCGGCTTACTCGGCGGCTTCGCCGCCGTCCTTCTTTTCGCTCTTCTCGGCAACGATTTCCTTGCCGGTCGCCTGGTCTACGACCTTCATGGAGAGGCGAACCTTGCCGCGCTCGTCGAAGCCCATCAGCTTGACCCAGACCTTATCGCCTTCCTTGACGACGTCGGTGGTCTTGGCAACGCGCTCGGAAGCGAGCTGCGAGATGTGGACGAGGCCGTCGCGGGCGCCGAAGAAGTTGACGAAGGCGCCGAAATCGGCCGTCTTGACGACAGTGCCTTCATAGACCTGACCGACTTCCGGCTCGGCGACGATCGAGTGGATCCACTTGCGGGCGGCCTCGATCTCCTTGGCGGAAGCCGACGCAATCTTGACGGTGCCGTCGTCGTCGATATTGATCTTGGCGCCGGTCTTTTCGACGATTTCGCGGATGACCTTGCCGCCCGAGCCGATGACTTCACGGATCTTGTCGACCGGAATGTTCATGACTTCGATGCGCGGTGCGAACTCGCCGAGCTGGCCGCGGCTCTCGGAGATGGCCTTGGCCATTTCGCCGAGAATGTGCAGGCGGCCTCCCTTGGCCTGGTTGAGGGCAACACCCATGATTTCTTCGGTGATGCCTTCGATCTTGATGTCCATCTGCAGCGAGGTGATGCCGGCATCCGTGCCCGCGACCTTGAAGTCCATATCGCCGAGGTGGTCTTCATCGCCTAGAATGTCGGAGAGGACGGCGAAACGGTCGTCTTCCTTGATGAGGCCCATGGCAATGCCCGCAACCGGCTTGGCGAGCGGAACGCCCGCGTCCATCAGTGCAAGCGACGTGCCGCAGACGGTTGCCATGGAGGACGAACCGTTGGACTCGGTGATCTCGGAAACGACGCGCAGCGTGTAGGGGAACTGTTCCGCGGTCGGCAGCATCGGATGGATGGCGCGCCAGGCGAGCTTGCCGTGGCCGATTTCGCGGCGGCCCGGAGAACCCATGCGGCCGGTTTCACCGACCGAATAGGGCGGGAAGTTGTAATGCAGCATGAAGTTTTCCTTGTACATGCCAGTCAAGGAATCGACATACTGCTCGTCTTCGCCGGTGCCGAGCGTGGCAACGACGATCGCCTGCGTTTCACCGCGGGTGAAGAGCGCCGAACCGTGCGTGCGCGGCAGGATGCCGACTTCGGCGACGATCGGGCGAACCGTGACGAGGTCGCGGCCATCGATGCGGCTCTTCGTGTCGAGGATGTTCCAGCGAACGATCTTGGCCTGCAGGTGCTTGAAGACAGCGGCGATCTCTTCTGCGGTATGGGCCGGGTTCTCGACGCCTTCCGGCAGGAAGTGTTCCTTGACCTTTGCCTTTACCGCATCGACGGCGGCATAGCGCGCGGCCTTCTCGGTGATCTTATAGGCGTTGCGCAGCTCGTCTTCGGCGATCGAGAGCATCGCATTTTCGAGAGCGGAGTGATCTTCCGGATTGAATTCGCGCGGCTCCTTGGCGGCAACTTCCGCAAGCCTGATGACAGCGTCGATCACCGGCTGGAAGCCCTTCTGGCCGAAAACGACGGCGCCGAGCATGACATCTTCCGGCAGCTCTTTCGCTTCCGATTCCACCATCAGCACCGCTTCCTGCGTGCCGGCGACGACGAGGTCGAGGGTGGATTCGTCCATTTCGTCGAGATGCGGGTTGAGAACGTATTCGCCGTTGATGTAGCCGACGCGGGCACCGCCGACCGGACCCATGAAGGGAACGCCGGAAAGCGTCAATGCAGCCGATGCCGCAACCATCGCGACGACGTCCGGATTGTTCTCGAGGTCATGCTGCATGACCGTGATGATGACCTGGGTGTCGTTCTTGTAGCCGTCCGGGAAGAGCGGACGGATCGGCCGGTCGATCAGACGCGACACCAGCGTCTCGTTTTCGCTGGGGCGGCCCTCACGCTTGAAATAGCCGCCGGGGATCTTGCCCGCAGCGTAGGTCTTTTCCTGATAGTTGACGGTGAGCGGGAAGAAATCCTGGCCTGGCTTCGGTGCCTTCGCCGAAACCACCGTGGCGAGCACGACGGTTTCGCCGTAGGTCGCGAGAACGGCACCATCGGCCTGACGCGCGATTTTTCCGGTTTCGAGCTTGAGCGGACGCCCAGCCCATTCGATTTCTACCTTGTGTGTCTCGAACATGTTCTGTCCTTCGTGTGCGACAGACCTTCCGCGGCTCATAAAGCGCGGGCGATCTCAAAGCCGCCTGGTGGCGCATCACGGGCAAGACAACGGGAGGCTTCAAAGAAAACCGGCCGCATACCGCTTTGCCGCGCTGCGTATAGCAGCCGCTTCGGCAAGCAGGCGCCGAAGCATCCCGCAATCCTGCCCCATGACGGGCCATTGGTTGATCCGCGATCCCGGCCCATCCGGTCCGCTGGACGGTTGCGCGTCCGATAAGACGCGCGGCGCTGTGGCGCCCTTTACAATACCCTAGGCTTTTTGAAGAGCGCACGGGCTGCAGAAAAAAAGCCGGCGGGTTGCCGAGGCAACCCGCCGGACCAGTCGTTTAGCGACGGATGCCCAGGGCACCGATCAGCTTGGTGTAGCGCGCCTCGTCCTTCTTCTTCAGATAGTCGAGGAGCGACCGCCGGCTGGAAACCAGCGCGAGGAGGCCACGTCGGGAGTGATTGTCCTTCTTGTGGTCCTTGAAGTGTTCGGTCAGGTTGTTGATCCGTTCCGTCAGGATGGCAACCTGAACTTCCGGAGAACCGGTGTCGCCTTCTACGGTTGCGAATTCCTTGATGATCTGAGCTTTGCGCTCTGCAGTAACCGACATCGTTTGATCCTTTCGTTCGAGGATTTGAGGGTCGCCGGCAGCCGGGATGTCGTCCAGCTACGGCCGTTCGCACGAAGAGGCGGCGCCTTTCGCTGGCGTGCCTATAACCGAATCCGTTCCAAAAGGAAAGGGTCATGAAAGCGCTGCGCGGCACCGCCTCCCGCGCACCGTCAATTCCGGTTGCGCACGGATGCTCCGGCATCCGTTTGAGGTGGTTTGCTGCAGGACGATCCGCCTCTCAACCGCCTGCCTCCTGCGAGGAATGATCCTTGCCGCGCGGGATGCGTATCCGCCATTCGATGCCATCCGCATGCATCGTCCTTTCAAGCTCCGCACGAAGGGCCAGACCGAGCATGCGCTCGAGCACGACCGTGCCGAAGCCTCTGCGGGCCTTCTTCCCCGAAGGCGCGACGATATCGGCACCGCTCTCGCGCCAGCGGATATCGATCGCACCCTCCCCCACCGACCACTCGACCTTGATCATGCCGGTCTGGTTGGCGAGCGCGCCATGCTTTATGGCGTTGGTAGCCAGTTCATGCAGCGCCATGCCGAGGGTCTGCGCCATCTGCGCGTCCAGCCGCAGGGCAGGTCCGCTGAGCACGACGCGGTCGGACTCGGCCGGCATGAACGGCTGAAGCTGGTTGCGCACGAGCTCGCGGAAGTCGACTCCGGAGGCGGCGTTCGCCACCATGAGGTCGGTCGAGCGCGCGAGGCCCGCAAGGCGCTTGCGAAACGCCTCGACGAAATCCGACGGCTCCTCCGCCGAATTGGCCGACTGCGCCAGCATCGACTGGATGACGGTGAGCTGATTCTTCGCCCGATGCGCGACCTCCCGCATCAGCAGGCGGATTTCGCTTTCGGCCTTGGCGCGGGCGGTAGCAGCGCTTGCGAGGGCGGTGGATACCGCTTCGACTTCAGTGATCATGTAGCGGCGCGGTTCGACCGGCTCGCCCGCTCCCAGCCGCCGGGCATCCATGGCCAACAGCCGGACACCCTGCGTGAGCAGCCGCGCAATGGTCAACGAACCGGCGACCGCGATGCTTGCGAAGATGATCCCACCGAAGGACAGCCAGAGGAACGACCAAAGCATCGGCTGATCGACAATCTCGCTCGGCGCCCAGGCGACGATGCGCCAGCCGGTCACCACCGAAAACTCCGACGCGACGCGGTAGTCGACGCCGCCCGCACTGATATTGCCGACACCGATGCTGATCAACGGCAATTCGTCGAGAAAGAACGGGTCGCCGGACTTCACCGAGGAGTCCGAGGAGACGATGACCCTGCCTTTGCCGTCGACGAGCGCGGCATTCCATCCGGGAGAAAGCGTGTCACGATTGACGGCCCTCGTCATCCGCTCGGCATCCTGCCTGAGGCCCAGCAGATACTTCTTTCCGTCGGGCGTCGTCACCGGAAGATAGACGGTGAAGACCCAGCCCCTGCCCACTTCGGATGGAAACACGCCCGAGACAAGCGGCGCCGTACTCTGCAAAGCGAGATCGATCTCCGGATCCGATGCCCGCCCGAGCCGCGTACCGAAAGGAACGCGGGTGCTCAGAAGAAGGTCGTGGTTGCCGTCGACGATGATCAGGTGGGAATCGGTGTCCGCCAATGCGACCGATGCCCGTTCGTAGAGACCTCGCATGTCGGCGAGATCGACGGCGCCGGATTTCGCCAGGACCCGAAGCGTCGTCAGCATGCCGTCGACCTCGCGCTCGACGATGCGTGTGACCGACCCGGTAGAGGCGCGCAGCAGAGAAGTGACTTCCTCTCTCTGCGCGTCCAAATTGCGCTGCAGGATGACAAAGGAAAAGATGAAGGGCGGTATGATGGCTATCAGCAGCAGCGAAATCAGATAGAAGCTGAACGGCCGGCGAAGGTAGTCGCGGACGAAGCCGGCGGCGGCCTGCAGGCTGCCCGATGAAGCATCTTCCCGGCTCTTCTCTGACGCTTCGACCATATTTTACCGCCTCTACCGATCACTACCGCGTTTTGCCGGAGCGGGTACCAGGCGCTTCCTGCCCGCCGCCCCCGTTCCAGATTTCCCGAGCGCAGCCGGCAGCCCATGGCAACATGGGCTCCGGCGCACAACGAGTATACGCCGCGTCTGCCGCTCCGCTCGACTTTAGATCACGATGATTCAGTTCGGGTCGACCTGAATCATGAACGTGGTCGATTCTAGCAAGTTAGAGCGGGATGCGGGCGGAAAACCGCACGCACTTCCTCATCCCGCTCTAAACGCGTGAGATCGGTTTTCGACCAGCAGGATTATTGGGTGGCGAAAACTCGCTTCGGCCGGAACTCGCCCTCGGCGATTTCGCCGATCGCCACGAGCTTGCCTTGGGCCGTGGCATAGGCCTCTGGCGTGGGCAGCGGAGCGTCGCGTCCACGCAGGATGATCGGGTTGCCCATCCGCAGCCGGTGCGCCTGGTCGTCGTTGACGGCGATATGCGGCAGGTCGGACAAGGCCTCTCCCGTGTCGATCAGATACGCGTCGAGCGCGGCGAGACGTTCCGCATCGTCCTCGATCGCCTCCAGGGCGACGAGATCGGCGAGCGGCACCATGTCCTCCTCGCCGAAGGGGGCGACGAAGGTTCGGCGCAGCGACGCGATATGGCCGAAGCAGCCGAGATCGCGGCCCATGTCGCGGGCGAGCGAACGGACATAGGTGCCCTTGCCGCATTCGATCTCGAAATGAGCGAGATTCGGAGCCGATCCGATGAGCGACAGACGGAAGACCTCCACCTCGCGCGCCGGGATCTCGACGGTTTCGCCGTCGCGGGCGAGATCATAGGCGCGCTCGCCGCCGATCTTGATCGCAGAGAACTGCGGCGGCACCTGCGCGATCACGCCGGTATATTTCGGCAGCAGGGCGCGGATCGCCTCTTCCTCCGGACGCGCGGCGGAAGAGCGGACGGCTTCGCCTTCGAGATCGTCGGTGGAGCGCTCCTCGCCCCAGGCCACCGTGAATTCGTAGATCTTGCGGCCGTCCATGACGTAAGGAACGGTTTTCGTCGCGTCGCCGAGCGCGATCGGCAGCATGCCGGAGGCGAGCGGATCGAGCGTGCCGGCATGGCCCGCCTTCTGCGCCTTGAACAGCCACTTGATCTTGGATACGGCCTCGGTCGAACCGAAATCGAGGGGTTTGTCGAGGATCAGCCATCCCGAAATCGGGCGGCCCTTCGGTTTGCGGGGTCTGGACATTGGTTCTGTCGCTTACTCTTCGTCGTCGGCGTCGCGATCGAGGTCGCGACTGACCTCCGGCGAGCGCAGCAGCGAGTCGATCTTCTGATAGTTGTCGAAGCTGGTATCGTCCCGGAACCGGACGTCCGGCATGTATTTCATCTGCCGCAATTGCGGGCCGAGCCGCCCGCGGATGAATTTCGCATGCTTGTTCAGCGCTTCGATGACCGCCGCGTGGTCGGCGACCCCGAGTGGGGTCACATAGGCCGTGGCGATCTTCAGATCGGGCGACATGCGCACTTCGGAAATGGAGATCACGGTATTTTCGATCAGCGGATCGAGTACTTCACCGCGCTGCAGCACCTGCGTGATCGCTGCGCGCACCTGTTCGCCGACGCGCAGCATGCGCTGTGACGGAGCGGAGGATGTGGATTTGGCCATCGTTTCACCCTGGACCGCGCCGATCGGACCGTATCAAGCCCCATCGAAACGCGATCGGTTCCAACATGCGAGAGGCGGGCGGCGTCGCGCGCCTTCTCACTCAAAAAAAAGCGAGCGCCGGAGCCGATCCGGCGCTCGCCAATACCCTGCCGGATCGGATCAGAGCGTCCGCGTGACGTGTTCGACGCGGAAGCACTCGATCGTATCGCCGGCACGGATGTCCTCGTAGTTCTCGAAGGCCATACCGCATTCCTGGCCGGACTGGACCTCGGAGACTTCGTCCTTGAAGCGCTTGAGCGTCTTGAGCTTGCCTTCGTGGATGACGACGTTGTCGCGTACCAGACGGACGCCGACGCCACGTTCGACCTTGCCCTCGGTGACGCGGCAACCCGCGACCTTGCCGACCTTGGTGATGTTGAACACCTCCAGGATCTCGGCATTGCCGAGGAAGGTCTCGCGCCGCTCCGGCGACAAGAGACCGGACATCGCCGCCTTCACGTCATCCACCAGGTCGTAGATGATGTTGTAGTAGCGGATCTCGATGCCGGCACGCTCGGACGCATCCCGCGCCTGCTTGTTGGCGCGGACGTTGAAGCCGATGATGGCAGCGTTCGAAGCTTCCGCAAGCGAGACGTCCGACTCGGTGATGCCGCCGGCACCCGAATGAACGATGCGGGCGCGCACTTCGTCGGTGCCGAGCTTGTCCAGGGCGCCGGAAATCGCTTCGATCGAGCCCTGCACGTCGCCCTTGATGACCAGCGGGAACTCCTTGACGCCGGAGGTCTGGAGCTGGGTCATCATCTGCTCGAGCGAACCGCGCGAACCGGACTGGCGGGCAACCGCCTTCTCGCGGGCGAGCCGCTGGCGATATTCCGAGATCTCGCGCGCCCGGCTCTCGCTCTCGACGACGGCGAAGCGATCGCCCGCCGCCGGCGTTCCGGAGAGACCGAGAACCTCGACCGGTGTCGATGGCCCGGCGGCCTTCACATGTTCGCCCTTGTCGTTGACGAGTGCGCGAACGCGGCCCCACTGGTCGCCCGCAACGATGATCTGGCCCGGAGTGAGGGTACCCTTCTGTACGAGGACGGTCGCGACCGCACCGCGGCCTCGGTCGAGCTCGGCTTCCACCACCGTGCCTTCGGCCGTCCGGTTCGGATTGGCCTTGAGATCGAGGATTTCGGACTGCAGCAGGATCGCCTCGAGCAGCTTGTCGAGGTTGGTCTGGTTCTTCGCCGAAACCTCGACGTCGAGAACCTCACCGCCCATGGATTCGACGAAGACCTCGTGCTGCAGCAGCTCGGTGCGGACCTTCTGCGGATTCGCGGACGGCTTGTCGATCTTGTTGATCGCCACGATGATCGGAACGCCGGCCGCCTTGGCATGGTTGATCGACTCGATCGTCTGCGGCATCACGCTGTCATCGGCCGCGACGACGAGGACGGCGATGTCCGTCGCCTGGGCGCCGCGGGCGCGCATGGCCGTGAAGGCCGCGTGGCCGGGCGTGTCGATGAAGGTGATCTTCTGGCCGTTCTGCTCGACCTGGTAGGCACCGATGTGCTGCGTGATGCCGCCTGCCTCGCCGGCAACCACGTTGGCGTGGCGGATGGCGTCGAGCAGCGACGTCTTGCCGTGGTCGACGTGACCCATGATCGTCACGATCGGCGGCCGCGACTGCATGTCGTCGTCCACGTCGGAGATGTTGAAGATGCCTTCCTCGACGTCCGATTCGGAAACGCGCTTGACCGTGTGGCCGAATTCGCCGGCGATGAGCTCCGCGAGATCGGCGTCGATCAGGTCGCCGGGCTTCATCATCTGGCCTTCCTTCATCAGGAACTTGATGACGTCGACCGCGCGCTCGGACATGCGCTGCGACAGTTCCTGAATCGTGATGGTTTCCGGCAGGACGACTTCGCGGGAGATCTTCTCGCGCGTTTCCTGCATCTGGCTGCGCTTGAACTTCTCCTGGCGGCGGCGCATCGCCGAAAGCGAACGGCCGCGCTGGCTGCCATCCTCGTCGACGGCAGCCGTCGTAAGCGTCAGCTTGCCCTGGCGCCGGCCCTCGTCACCCTTTGCACGGGGAGCAGGCTTTGCCGGCTCCGGACGCACGACCTTGCCGCGGGGAGCACCGGCACCGCTGCGGCGGCGTTCGTCTTCCTCGCTCTCGGTCCCGCGGCGGCCGCGAACTGCTGCACCGTCCGGCGCCGCCGGCGTTGCAGCCGGAGCCGGGCGTCCCGGCTGCGGGCGCGTCTCGGCACGACGTTCGCCGACTGCGGGACTTGCAGCCTCGACCTTCTCCTCGGTCTTTTCAGCCTCTACTGGCGGACGTGCGGCCTCTTCGGCGGCACGGCGCGCGGCCTCTTCCTTCTCGCGGGCGAGACGCTCTTCCTCTTCGCGACGGCGGCGCACTTCGTCCTCGGCGCGGCGTTTGGCTTCCTCGGCGTCGCGAATCTGGGCTTCCGCCAGGGCGCGACGGCGGGCTTCCATCTCACCGGCAGAGAGATCGTTCAGGACAACACCGCCGCGGGGGCGGTTCTGTTCCTGGCGCGGCTGATGCGGCTGCGGCTGAGGAGCCGGACGACCCGAGGGCTGCGGCGGCATCGGACGCTGCTCGGCCGGGCGGGCGGCAGGCGTCGCGGCAACCGGCGTGATCGGGCGCTCGTCCTTGTGCTTCAGCGGGCCGCGCGTTCTCTTGGTCTCGACCACGACCGCCTTGGTGCGACCGCGGCCCATATCCTGACGCACCGTACCCTGTGTCACCCCGGAGGGCTTCAGGGTCAGCGTCTTCTTGCCCGCTACGCTGAGTGTCTTGTCGTCTTTGTTGTCCGTCATTCCGTTCCGTTCCTAGCGATCAGGGCCGGATACGAAACCCCTGACCCTGTCTTCCAAATTGTCTCAAACAATGCTCGCTATGCCGGCCTCTGCCGGTGACGCGCTTCATTGCTGTGGCTTGCCAGCGCCGCCTTCGGCCCGGACCGGGACGGATCCTCGGTACTTTTCGAGCATGATTGCGCGCTTCACTACACCTTCACCGGCCTGCCCTGCAAGCGCTGCGGCATGGATAAAGGCATTACTTCCCAAAAGTCCCTCCATTTCCGCCCCCGTGAAGGGGCGGAAAGCGGGTATTTCCGTTTCGTCCTCGCTGACGAAGCTCATCGCCTTGCGGGCCTGATCGATCTTGCGGACGCCATCCGCGGCCGCATCGATCGCATGAAAGACGGCTAGCGCGGCAAGGCCGCGCACCGCCTGCTCCGTCTTCGTCGCGCCGGAGATGAACTGGCCCGCCTTGCGCGCCATGTTCATCATGCCCGCGAGCTGCTCGGCGAGAAGTCTCTCGACCTCGTCCGCGAGCCCGGCATTCGCCTTTACTTCGGCGCGAAGAGCGCGGGCGAAGAGCTTCTTCGCCACCGCTTTTTCCACGAGCTGCCGCTCGGACTTGACCCAGCATCCGCGCCCCGGGAGCTGCCGCTTCAGATCCGCGACGACGACGCCGTCGGGTCCGGCGACGAAGCGGATCAACTCTTCAGGAGAGCCGCTCTCACGCGTGACGATGCAGGTCCGGTTGTTGCCGTTCCGGTCCTTCGGACCCTTGTCCGCAGGCAGGCTGTCGGCATCGATCTCGACGATCATCGCGATCAGGCGTCCTGATCCGCGCCTTCGGCGACCTCGATCGTCTCATCCTGCTCCTGCTCCTCCTCCTGCTGCTTGACCAGATCCTCTTCGGTGATCCAGCCGGCGGCCAGACGAGCCTGCACGATCATCGCTTCGGCCTCTTCCCGGGTGACTTCGAACTTCGAGAAGATGCCCTCGAAGCGCTTGGTCTCGCCATCCTTGCGCTCGGTCCAGCCGACCAGGTCGTCGGCGGCGCAGCCGGCGAAGTCCTCGATGGTCTTGATGCCTTCCTCGCCGAGAGCGACCAGCATCTGGCTGGTGAGGCCATCGATCGTGCGCAGCTCGTCGGAAACGCCGAGCTCCTTGCGCTTGGCATCCATTTCCGCCTCGATCTTTTCGAGATATTCGCGGGCGCGGGTCTGGAGCTCGTTTGCCGTATCCTCGTCGAAGCCCTCGATCGAGGAGATTTCGTCGAGTTCGACATAGGCGAGCTCTTCGACCTGGGCAAAGCCCTCGGAGGCGAGCACCTGACCGACCATCTCGTCGACGTCCAGCGCATCCATGAAGAGCTGCGTGCGCTCGTTGAATTCCTTCTGGCGACGCTCGCTCTCCTCCTGCTCGGTGAGGATATCGATGTCCCAGCCGGTCAGCTGCGACGCAAGGCGCACGTTCTGGCCGCGGCGGCCGATGGCGAGCGAAAGCTGCTCGTCCGGAACCACGACCTCGATGCGTTCCGCGTCCTCATCGAGAACCACCTTGGCCACTTCCGCCGGCTGCAGCGCATTGACGATGAAGGAAGCCGGATCCGGCGACCAGGGAATGATATCGATCTTCTCGCCCTGGAGCTCGCCGACCACGGCCTGCACGCGCGAGCCGCGCATACCGACGCAGGCGCCGACCGGATCGATCGACGAATCGTTGGAGACGACGGCGATCTTGGCGCGCGAGCCCGGGTCGCGGGCAACCGACTTGATCTGGATGATGCCGTCGTAGATTTCCGGCACCTCCATGGTGAAGAGCTTCACCATGAACTGCGGATGCGTGCGCGACAGGAAGATCTGCGGTCCGCGCTGCTCGCGGCGGACGTCGTAGACGAAGGCACGGACGCGGTCGCCATAGCGCATGTTCTCACGCGGGATCATCTCGTCGCGGCGGATGATGCCCTCGCCGCGGCCGAGATCGACGATGACGTTGCCGTATTCGACGCGCTTGACAGTGCCGTTGACGATCTCGCCGACCCGATCCTTGAACTCGTCGTACTGACGATCGCGCTCGGCTTCGCGCACCTTCTGCACGATTACCTGCTTGGCGGACTGGGCGGCGATACGGCCGAAGTCCATGGGCGGCAGCGGATCGGCGATGAAATCGCCGAGCTTTGCATCGGGATTGCGGTCGCGGGCGAGCTCGATCGGGATCTGGGTCGAATAGTCCTCGGCCTCCTCGACCACTTCCAGGAGACGCTGCAGACGGATTTCACCGGTCTTCGGATTGATGTCGGCGCGGATGTTCGATTCCGAACCGTAGCGCGAACGAGCCGCCTTCTGGATCGCGTCCGCCATCGCGGCCAGAACGATCTCGCGGTCGATCACCTTTTCGCGTGCCACAGCATCTGCGATCTGCAGAAGTTCGAGCCGGTTAGCACTGACTGCCATGTCTTGTCTCCGTCTGTTGCAGGCGCATCGAAAGCGCACCCAGCCTTATTCGTTATCCGTGTCTTCGTCTTCGAAGTTTTCGTTGGCGGCGCGCGCGGCCTTGGCTTTCTTGTCGGCCGTCAGCGCGTCGCGGATGAGCTCGTCCGTCAGGATCAGCCGCGCCTCCGAAAGCGCCGTGAACGGGATCGCGACTGCCGCCTCTTCGCCATAGGCGGGCTGATCGCGCTCGAGCCGGAAACCATCCTCGTCCACCGAAACGATCTTGCCGCGGAAGCGCTTGCGCCCGTCGACCATGACCGACGTCTCGCACTTCACAAGATGGCCCTGCCAGCGGATGAAGTCGGACCTGCGCACCATGGGGCGATCGATGCCCGGGGACGACACTTCGAGATGATACGCCTTGTCGATCGGATCTTCCACATCGAGAACCGGCGAGATCGCCTTGGAGACCTCCTCGCAATCCTCGACGGTCATGGTGCCGTCGTTGCGTTCGGTCATGACCTGCAGCGTCAGGCCGTTCTGACCGGACATACGCACGCGCACCAGGCGGAAACCCATATCCACGAGCACCGGCTCGATGATGTCGGCAACACGCCGGTCGAGGCCTGTTTCGGTAATCAGCCGGGGTTCATTCGTATTTTCAGCCGTTGTCGTGTCGGACAAACGATCCTCTCCTCGTCGGACCGGCTAATAAAAAAGAGCGGGTCCTCACGGCCCCACTCTTCATCTAACCGATCAAGAATTTGAGGCTCATATACGCTTCATCGCCGTAAATTGCAAGGGTCGCGCAGGCGCCGGGCCGGACCTTTCGGCCCGATCGCAAGTTTCAGCGTCTGGCGCATCGCATTTCGAGGTTTATAACGAAGCAATTCAGAATCAATCCACATGACGATCAACCGAAAGAGATCAGAGGTGACGAACCGCATATCGCCGTTGGCGCCCTTCAGGCACGACATCTTCCGCACCATCTGGATCGCGAGCCTTGCCTCCAATTTCGGCGGGCTGATCCAGGCCGTGGGTGCGGCCTGGCTCATGACGTCCATTTCGCAATCGGTGAACATGGTGGCGCTGGTGCAGGCGTCGACCTCGCTGCCGATCATGCTCTTCTCGCTGGTTTCCGGCGCACTTGCCGACAATTTCGACCGGCGGCGGATCATGCTCGTCGCGCAGAGCTTCATGCTCGCCGTCTCGGCGCTGCTCACCGTCTGCGCCTATTACGGTATCGTTACGCCGTGGCTCCTGCTCATCTTCACCTTTCTTCTCGGCTGCGGCACGGCTCTCAACAACCCGTCCTGGCAGGCCTCGGTCGGCGACATGGTTCCGCGCGACGACCTGCCGGCAGCGGTGGCGCTGAACAGCATGGGATTCAATCTTACCCGCAGCGTCGGTCCGGCGATCGGCGGCGCCATCGTCGCGGCCGCGGGTGCGGCGGCCGCCTTCGCCGCCAATACGCTCAGCTATTTCGCGATCCTTTTCGCGCTCGCCCGATGGAAACCGGTCGCTCCGGAAAACCGGCTGCCGCGCGAGACGCTCGGGCGCGCCGTTTCTGCAGGGCTGCGCTACGTGGCGATGTCGCCCAATATCGGCAAGGTGCTCGTGCGCGGCTTCGCCTTCGGCCTTTCGGCGAGCGCCATACTTGCACTGCTGCCGCTGGTGGCACGCGACCTCGTCGGCGGCGGCCCGCTCACCTATGGCGTCATGCTCGGCGCCTTCGGCGTCGGCGCGATCGGCGGCGCGCTCCTGAGCGCAAGACTAAGGGAATTCCTCACGAGCGAGGCGATCGTGCGCTATGCCTTCGCCGGCTTCGCCTTCAGCGCCCTGGTCACGGCCATCAGCTCGCAGGCCTGGCTGACCTGCCTCGTGCTCGCCGTTTCCGGCGCCTGCTGGGTGCTGGCGCTGTCGCTCTTCAACACGACGGTGCAGCTCTCCACGCCGCGCTGGGTCGTCGGCCGGGCGCTTTCGCTCTACCAGACCATGACCTTCGGCGGGATTGCCGGCGGCAGCTGGCTCTGGGGCGTCACTGCCGAACAATACGGCGCGGCCAACGCACTCATCGGCTCCTGTCTTCTGATGCTCGCGGGGGCGGCAATCGGACTGCGCTTCGCCCTGCCGGAGTTCAAGTCGCTCAATCTCGACCCGCTCAACCGCTTCAACGAGCCGCTGCTCGAGCTCGACCTGAAACCGCGCAGCGGCCCCATCGTCGTCATGATCGACTACGAAATCGCCGATGAAGACATCCCCGAATTCCTGAAGACGATGGCGGAGCGGCGGCGCATCCGCATCCGCGACGGAGCCGGCCACTGGGCGCTGATGCGCGACCTCGAGAACCCGACCACCTGGACCGAGACCTACCACGTGCCGACCTGGGTCGAATATGTCCGCCACAATCAGCGGCGCACCCAGGCCGATGCCGCCGTCGGCGACAAGCTGACCGCATTCCATCGCGGCCCGAACCCGCCGCGTGTCCATCGCATGATCGAGCGCCAGACGATCGTCCCGGACCATTACGAGCGCTACAAGCGGTCCGTCGAGATGCATTGAGACCGAGGGGCGTGATCGCTCCCTGGAAATCTCCCCTCCCCAACCCCTCCCCACAACTACGGCATGCACATATCTCTTGTTGTCCAGCCCCTCGCGGACTTACTCCGGAGTGGCGGCATCTGTATTTCCAGCAGTGGCGAGGCTTGCGGATGGGTCCTCGGGATCAAACTCGTATGCGCTGACATTGGCATTATCGGTCACCCGCCCCTCATCCGCCTGCCGGCACCTTGCATAAGAAATGTTGTAAAGGATTCGGTATGCCTTTGGCCGGGCGGCCGCCCGGCCAAAGGCGCCGACCGTCGGATCGCCGGCACCAGAACCTTTGGGGGTTACGGAGAAGCAGGATCGCGGTCGGTTCCTCATCGTGGCCCGAATGGTTGCTGGAACAACCTGGTTCGTATGCAAGGCAGGGACGACAAGGATGACCGAGATTAGCATGAAAGCGGCCGGTATTGATACCGGGAAGATATGGCTTGATGTCGCCACCTACCCGGTGAGCGACAAACAGAAAGTGCCCAACAACGCCGACGGCTGGCAGACTCTGGCTGACTGGCTCGAGCGGCAGGGGATCGGACGGGTCGGGATCGAAGCGTCCGGCGGATATGAGCGCGACGTGATTGCGTATCTGCATCAGAGAGGCTTTGAGGTCGTCCTGCTGCAGCCGCGGCAAGTGCGCGCTTTCGGCCTCTATAAGCTGCGCCGAGCCAAGAACGACCAGCTCGACGCCGCGCTGATCGCCGAGTGCGCTGCCCGTTCGGATGCCCGATGCCATGCGCCGGATAGCCGGCTGATCGCGTTTGGCGAATGGCTGCTGTTCATCGAGCAGATCGAAGCCGATATAGCCTGCCTCAAGACCCGCGAGCGTTTCACCGACAGGCGGATCCTCGAGAAGATCGATCGTTCCATCGGTGAGCTCAAGAGCCGTTGCAAAGCCCAGCTCGCGCTGTTGCAGGCCGCTGTCCGCGAGCATGACGATCTCGCCCGGAAGCTTGATCTGATCGAAAGCATCGACGGCATCGGCATCCGTACGGCACTCACCCTGGTCATTCTGATGCCCGAACTCGGCAGGGTCGACCGTGAGGAGATCGCCGCGCTGACCGGCGTGGCGCCTTATGACGACCAGAGCGGCAAGCGTGAAGGCGAGCGCCATATCGCCGGCGGACGGGCGCGCGTCCGCAGGGCCCTGTTCAATGCCGCCTTACCGGCGTCGCAGCGCTGGAACGAGACGCTGGTTGAGCTCTACGGCCGTCTCACCGCAAAAGGCAAATCCCACAAAGCGGCGCTCATCGCCTGCGTCCGCAAACTCATCATCTTCGCCAACACCGTCGTCAAGCGCCAAACCCCATGGACGAAAAGCGCGCCACAACAAAATTCTTGCGCTTAGTCTAATGGTTGCGCTTCTCCCCGCAGGCGGGGAGAAGGGACAAGCGGCGCCAACTGAACCCCGCATTCACCGCCCGCCCGAGGGAGCGAGCGGGCGCGGCATATCGCTTCTCCCCGCCTGCGGGGAGAAGGTGGCGGCAGCCGGTTGAGGGGCAACCCCGACCGAGCGGGGTTGAGGCGGTTGGGTCCCCGAGGGTCCCTTTCATGAGCAGTATCCGCCGCACCGGCGCGCAAGAGATATGTGCATGCCGTAGCTCCCCACAAGAGGGAGGGGCTTCCGATGCCGCGCTCACGCCATTCACAACTCAACGATCACGGGAACCCAGATGCCGCGAATGGCGTATCTGGGGCAAGCCCCTCCCCCTTGTGGGGAGGGGTTGGGGAGGGGCAATCGGTTCGATCGAAAAAGGCAGAGCCGCCCCATCCGCAACGTCACTCACCGCAGCTTTGCTTTCAGCGAAACATCCGGAAAGCAGGTCGGCTCGAGGCCGCTCTTCGCCTGCCAGTCGCCGAGCGAGCGGCGCGTCTTATAGCCCGGCAGCCCGTCGGCCTTGCCGACGTCGTAGCCTTTCGCGACCAGCGCCTTCTGCATGCCGAGCACATCGGATCGCAGCATGCCGCCGACGTCGCCCCATCTGCCGCGGAAGGCACCGCCGCCGGAAGCGATGCGATCGGCTAGATTGCCGATGTAAAGCGCGTAGAGATCGGAATTGTTGTATTCCTTGATCACGTAGAAATTCGGCGTGACGATGAATTGCGGTCCATGGGTCCCCGCCGGGACGAGCATCATGCCTGCGGCGGCACGTTCTGCTGCCGGGAAGGCCTTGCCCGAAATACGGCCGATCCCCATGCCGGCCCATTCGGCGATCGGGCGGGCAAGATCCGGGCCCTCCTGGGCGCAGGAGACGCCCGAGGGGATCGCGACCTCGAAACCCCAGTCGCGCCCGCTCTGCCAGCCCTTCTGCGCCAGATAATTGGCAATCGAAGCGAGGCTGTCCGGCACGGAATTCCAGATGTCGCGGCGTCCGTCCCCGTCGAAATCGACCGCATATTTCAGAAAGCTCGAAGGCAGGAACTGCGGCTGGCCCATGGCACCCGCCCAGGAGCCGCGCATCTGCGCCTCCTTGACGTCACCGCTGTCGAGAATGTGCAGCGCCGCGATCAGTTCGCGCCGGAAAAGCTCCGGCCGGGTCGACATGAAAGCCTTGGTCGCCAGCACATCCATGATCGGATGCGGGATCTTCGCCCGACCGAAGCCGGATTCCTTGCCCCATATGGCAAGGACGATCTGACCGGGAACACCATAGGTCCGCTCGATCCGCTTCAAGGTCGAGGCGTGGGCGGAGGCGAGGCTGCGGCCCGTCGCAGCAAGACCCTGCAGGCGCTTTTCCGAGAAATAGGACCCGGGAGAGGAAAACTCGGCCTGGCTCTGCTTGCGCTGCTTCGGTTTCGGGAAGCCGGGCGGCGCGAGGTCGGGCAGATCCCAGTCGAGCCTGACGCCCTTGAAGGCTGCTTCGAAGGCCGCGTTCGATATGCCGGCCTTCTTCGCCTCCGGCCAGAGATCGTTTCGAAGCCACTGCCGGAACTGCGTTTCGACGTCGGCCTTGGAAGCGGCGAAGGAGAAGGTGGCGAAAGACAGGCAGGCCAGGAGCAGAACGGAAAGGAATCTCAGCATCTCTTTTCCTTGAAACTGAAGCTGCGGAGGCGAATGCTCAAATCACCGTTCTCGCCCTAAGCGCGGCGGCCAGCGTTCCCTCGTCGAGATAGTCGAGCTCGCCGCCGACGGGCACGCCATGGGCGAGGCGCGTGATCCTCACCTCCATGCCTTCGAGTTGATCGGTGATGTAGTGCGCCGTCGTCTGGCCCTCGACGGTCGCGTTGACGGCGATGATCAGCTCGCGCACGCCACCCTTGGCGACGCGGTCGATGAGGCCCCTTATGTTCAGATCCTCAGGCCCGATGCCGTCGAGCGGCGACAGCGTGCCGCCGAGCACGTGATAGGCGGCATTCATGGCGCCGGCGCGCTCCAGCGCCCAAAGATCGGCGACGTCCTCGACCACGATGATCACCGCCTGGTCGCGCCGTTCGTCGGTGCAGACCGTGCAGGGGTCGATGGTGTCGACATTGCCGCAGCAGGAGCAGATCTTGACCTTGCGATGGGCTTCGCCCATAGCCTCGGCAAGGGGGCCGAGCAACTGCTCCTTCTTCTTGACGAGATGCAGCGCCGCGCGGCGGGCGGAACGGGGCCCGAGGCCCGGGACTTTCGCCAGGAGCTGGATGAGTTTCTCGATTTCCGGACCGGTGACTCGCTTTGCCATGCCCGGCTTTTAGACCAACCGTCTATCGCCGCCAATCGGAATCGTAGCGCTTCAGCGGGTGGCGATAGCCACCGCCGCGCCGGCCATCGTGCCCGCACTGGCACGGTTGACGATCCTGACTGCACGGCGGCTCTTGAGAAACTGCCGTGCCTTTGCGGCCATCAGCACCCAGGCGAGATCGATGACGACGAGGACGACGAACATGGTGGCGACCAGCTCGGCCCAGCCGAAGAGGCCGACCGAGCCGAGATCGATGATCGAGGGCAGCAGCGCCACATAGAACATCATGATCTTGGGATTGCCGAGCGTAACCGTCAGCCCGGCGAAGAACATCTTCGATGCCGATCGCGACTCCGGCAGGCTTTCGCCCGGCATTTGCGGCTCAGCCGACCACATCTTCCAGGCGAGGAAGAGGAGATAGGCGACGCCCGCCCATTTGATTGCGACGAACATCCAGTGGAACGTCTCGGCGATCGCCGCGAGACCGGCAACCGCAAAGGAAAGCCATATCGCCTCGCCGATCCACATGGCCGAGAGGAAAGGCAAGACGTCGCGCGCGCCCTTGGACAGCACCCGGGCGACAAGCGCGGCAATGCTCGGCCCCGGCGACCCGGCGGCAATCAGCAGCGCCCCGGCAAAGACGAGCAGCGATGCGACGGTCATGTCATTCCCTCCTCCGGATAACGGTCCGCAAGATAGCACGCATCCCGGCTGGCGCCAGCCTCTGCGGGCCGAGGATCAGAACGGCAGCTTCATGCCCGGAGGAATCGGCAGCCCGGCCGTCAGTTCGCGGGTCTTTTCCGCCTGCACCGCCTCGGCCTTGTCCTTGGCATCCTTATGGGCCGCGACGATCAGGTCTTCGAGGATCTCGACATCGTCTTCCTTGAAGAGCGAGGGATCGACCTTCAGGCTCTTCATGTGGCCCTTGCCGTCGAGACGGACGGTGACGAGCCCGCCGCCGGAGGTGCCGTCGATTTCGAGCGCGGCGATCTCCGCCTGCATCTTCTCCATCTTGGCCTGCATTTCCTTGACCTTGCCCATCATGCCCATGATGTCGCGCATCGTCGTCTCCTGTTCTCTGGTATTCTTTGTCCCTATGCACTTCCGGACGGAAAACCGTTACACATTTTTCCTGGAAATGCTCTGAAGCGCCGCGTCCGTGCGACGCGGCTACTCGATGTCGTCGCCCGGGACGATGTCGCCGTCCTCGGTTTCGGCCGCGGCCGGAGCGAGGCTCTCGAGCTCCTCTTCCGCCGCGCGGATGCGCACGTCGGTGATCCTAGCCCCGGGAAAGCGCGCAAGAATGGCAGCGACGTCCGGGTCCTGGCGCGCATCGTTGACGCGCTGCTCCTGCGCGCGCTGCTCTGCCTCGACAAGGGTCGGCTCGCCCTGCTCCCGACTGTAGCTCACGACCCAATGGATACCCGTCCATTCCTTGAGCTTGACAGCGAGTTCGTTCAGCAGCGTCTTCGGTGCGTCGTCGGGCAGATTGACGTCGAGCCGGCCGGGTTCGATATGCACGAGCCTCAGGAAACCGCGCACCATCGTCTTCAGCTTGATGTCGCGATTCTTGGCGCAGAGATCAGCGATGTCGCCGATGGAATTGACGGGAACCTTCGGTTCGGGCTTCGCAGCGGCGCTCGCGACCGTGCGCTCTTCGATGCGGCCGACACTGATCGGCTGGGGCGGCGCGGAGCTCGGCACGGCGCGCAGCATGGTCGCGCCATTACCGCTTGGACGCGAGACTGCCGTCTCCACGGCGCGAGCCTCGACGGGGGTGCCTGCAGGCGCCTGCGCACCGCCGCCGCCACCACCGCCGTTCGGGGCCGGGCGACCGCCGCCTTCGCCGCCCGAAAGATCGAGAAGCCGCCGCGCGGCCTCTTCCGGCGAAGGCAGATGGGCGGCATGGGCGAGCCTGATCAGCACCATCTCGGCAGCACCTGCGGGGCGCGCCGAGCTCTCCGCCTCGGGAATGCCCTTGAGCAACATCTGCCAGACGCGCGAAAGCGTCGTCACGGCAACGCTGCCGGCGAATTCGGCCCCGCGCGTGCGCTCGATCTCGCTCAGCGACTGGTCGTTGACCGCGTCCGGCACATATTTCAGCCTTGTCACGAGGTGGGTGAAGTCGGCAAGGTCGGTGAGGACCACGGTCGGATTGGCGCCGGCTTCGTATTGCGCGGCGAACTCGTCGAGCGCGCCGGCGACATCGCCCTTGATGACATGCTCGAACAGGTCGACGATCCGCGCCCGATCGGCAAGGCCGAGCATCGAGCGCACGGTTTCGATCTCGACCGAACCGCCGCCATGGGCGATCGCCTGATCGAGCAGCGACAGGCCGTCGCGCGCCGAGCCTTCCGCTGCCCGCGCCACCATCGCCAGCGCCTCCGGATCGAAGGGCACGCCCTCCTTGCCGAGAATGGTGGAGAAGAGGCCGACCAGATCGGAAGCGCTGATGCGCCGGAGATCGAAGCGCTGGCAGCGCGACAGGACGGTAATCGGAACCTTGCGGATTTCGGTCGTGGCGAAAATGAACTTCACATGCTCCGGCGGCTCTTCGAGCGTCTTCAGCAGGCCATTGAAGGCCTGCGTCGAGAGCATGTGCACTTCGTCGATGATATAGACCTTGTAGCGCGCGGAGACCGGCCGATAGCGTACCTGCTCGATGATCTCGCGGATATCGTCGATCCCGGTATGCGAGGCGGCGTCCATCTCGATCACGTCGACATGGCGGCCGTCCATGATCGCCTGGCAATGTTCGCCGGGGACGCGCAGGTCGATGGTGGGCTTGTCGATCTCGGCGGTCTTGTAGTTCAGCGCCCGTGCCAGGATACGCGCCGTCGTCGTCTTGCCGACGCCGCGAACGCCGGTCAGCATGTAGGCCTGGGCGATGCGGCCGGTTTCGAAGGCGTTGGTGAGCGTGCGCACCATCGGCTCCTGGCCGACCATCAGGTCGGAGAAGTCCTTGGGGCGGTATTTGCGCGCCAGAACACGGTAGGCGGCCGGTTTCTCGACGGGTAAAATCGGGGATGAAGTGGGCGCTTCGTCGCTCATCGACCCTGCCGCTGTTCGAACTCTTGCCCCGACAGGGACAAAGAAAGTGGTGCCCCGACAGGGACGAAGAAGGTGGTGTCCCGACAGGACGGAGAAGGTGGGAGGCTGGCACGATGACCCGTGCCGGGGCTCGTTAGGGCTGCTTCCTTCCGGACCTGACCCGGTTGGCGAGTGGCTCGTCCACCACCAACCTCCCGGCTTTCATATCGGCAATATCCGCAGCAAATGCAAGCCAAGCCTTCAAAAAACTGGTATCGATATGCAAAACAAAGCGAATCCGTTTGATGCCGAGGAGAATTTCTTGACGACCTTCACGCTTGACGAGCGACTTGAGCGCGACGGCATCCCGATCGGCACGCTCGGGCTGTGCCAGGTGCGGCTGATGAACGATCGGCGCTGGCCTTGGCTGATCCTCGTACCCCAGCGCGCCGACATAAAGGAGGTCTTCGAACTGACTCCGCTCGACCAGGCGATGCTGACCTTCGAGACCAATCTGGTGGCGGCGGGCCTGAAGAAGGCGACCGGCGCCGAAAAGATCAATATCGGCGCGCTCGGCAACATCGTCCGGCAGCTTCACGTGCATGTCATCGCCCGCCGCGAAGGCGATCCGAACTGGCCGGGCCCGGTCTGGGGCTTCGGCAAGGCCGAGCCGTGGCCGGAGGAGGAGCATAGGACATTCGCAGCACGCATCATGGAAAATCTCTGAGCATGACGAAAACGATCTTCGATCTTCACAGCCCGCACCCCGAGCCGAGCACGCTCGTCGCCTTCGCGGAGAACCACCTGGATCGCAAGTCCGAGCATCGTCCCGACGATTGCATCGAGGCGGCGCTCAAGCATCCCGGCGCGCATTTCCTGGCTTTCGCCGGGGCGAAGCTGATCGTCAAGCACGACGAGAAGATCATCGATCCGCTTTTCGCGCCCTATGAACTGGCGGGGCTCGAGCCGACCATGGACGATGCGGTCCTGCTCGGCTTTCTGCCGAACGGCGAGCCGCGTCTTGCCGTGCCTTCGGGGCTGACGGAGGAGACGGTGCCGGAGCCCTTCAAGATCGCCGATGCCCGCATGCTCTATCGCCAGCAGATGCTGCCGGAGAACCTGCTGGGACAGTTTGCGCAAGCGTCGAGCCTGATCGTCTGGAACGCCGGCAACCGGTTCTGCGGCCGCTGCGGCGGCCCGATGGACGGTGCGGCCGGCGGCTACAGGCGCATCTGTACGGCCTGCGGGCACATGGTCTTCCCGCGTACCGATCCGGTCGTCATCATGCTGACGATCGATATCGAGCGCGATCAATGCCTGCTCGGCCGCAGCCCGCATTTTACGCCGGGCATGTATTCCTGCCTCGCCGGTTTCGTCGAACCGGGCGAGACGATCGAAAATGCGGTGCGGCGGGAAACGCTGGAGGAGTCCGGCATCCGGATCGGGCGCGTGCGCTATCATGCGTCGCAGCCCTGGCCGCTTCCCCATTCGCTGATGATCGGCTGCTATGCGGAAGCGAAGTCGACCGCCATCAAGCGCGACGAACAGGAACTGGAAGACGTCCGCTGGTTCACGCGGGCGGAAACCGAGGCGATGCTGGAGCGTGCCACGGGCGTCGCCGACACCGGAGACGAGCACATTCCGCCGCCGAAGGGCGCCATTGCGCACCAGCTCATGCGCGACTGGCTCGCCTGGCCCGAGCGCAGCTGAGGGTTCGTATCGCCAAAACAGGCTTGAACGCCCGTAAGCAACCGTGCGTATAAAACGCTCACACCCCCGCACGGAGGCGGGGTGTGGAAGACTTCGGATGTCGCGCGGTCAAATGCGGCGCGCGGTCATCCCGGTATTAGCGGCCGTAAACGGCAGCCTGAATCTGGGAACGGGAAATACCGATATCGCTCAGGGCGTGATCGTCGAGGGCGTTCAGCTCGCGGACCGCACGGCGCATCTTTACGTATTCCGTAATCTTCTGACGGATTTTCATCTTTTTAGCTCCTTCTTTGTACGAGAGCTAAATAGGCATTTGCCCAAGATTTAAGTAGTTCCATGATTGCAAATTAGGCATGCACTGGACGCGTAGCCGGTTAACGAGTTTTGCCATTTTCTTGTGCCGCCCCGAAGGTGGCGTGGGTCGGTCGAAACCGCACCGCGTGGTCAGAGCACGCCGCGCATCGGATGCGCCGGATAGGTGCCGAGGATGCGCACATTTTCCGAGAAGAAGCGCAGCTCGTCCATCGCGTGGCGCACGCCTATATCGTCCGGATGCCCCTCGATGTCCGCATAGAACTGGGTCGCCACGAACTTGCCGCCGAGCTGGTAGCTCTCGAGCTTGGTCATGTTGATGCCGTTCGTCGCGAAACCGCCCATCGCCTTGTAGAGCGCCGCCGGGATATTGCGCACGTTGAAGACGAAGGTCGTGATGATCAGTTCGTCCTTCGAGGTGCGGGCGACCCTGCTCTCCTCTCTGGACAGCACGACGAAGCGCGTTACGTTGCTGTTGGTATCCTCGACGTTCTCGGCAATGATGTCGAGGCCGTAGAGGTCGGCGGCAAGGCGCGGAGCAAGCGCCGCCATCGAGCGGTCGCCCACTTCCTTGACGAGCTTGGCGGCGCCGGCCGTATCGCCCGCGACCACCGGCTTCCACCCGTTGGCACGCACGATCTTGCGGCACTGGCCGAGCGCGTGGATATGGCTGTGCACGGTGCGGATTTCCTCGCGCCCGACGCCGGGCAGCACCATCAGCTGGAAGCGAATCGGCATGAAATATTCGCCGACGATATGCAGGCGCGATTCCGGCAGGAGGTGATGGATGTCGGCGACGCGTCCGGCAATCGTGTTCTCGATCGGGATCATGGCGAGATCGGCCTCGCCGTTTTCCACCGCCAGGAAAGCGTCCTCGAAGGTCTGGCACGGCAGCGGTTCCATCGACGGGAACATGTCGCGGCAGGCCATGTCGGAATTGGCGCCGTAGTCGCCCTGGAATGAAATCCGGTTGGTCTTGGCGGTCACTTTGGTCCCCTTGCTGTCGGAATGTCAGACGCGGGCGGAAAGGATGCGGCGGGCCTTGTCGAGATCGGCCGGCGTGTCGACCCCGAGCGGCACTGAGTCCACGATCTCGACATCGATGCGCATGCCCGCTTCGAGCGCCCGCAATTGCTCCAGCGATTCGCGCTTCTCGAGCGTCGACGGCTTCAGCGAAACGAAAGTCTCCAGCGCCTTGCGACGATAGGCATAAAGCCCGATGTGGTGATAGAGGGGCCCTTCGCCATAGGGTGCGGTGGCGCGGGTGAAATAGAGCGCGCGAAAGCGGCTGTCGGAAAGCGGGGAGCCGACGACCTTGACGACGTTGGGATTGGTCTTTTCGTGTTCGTCGGTGATCGCCACGGTCAGTGTGGCGATGTCGGTCGAGGGATTTTCCAGCGGCTTCAGCGCGGCACGAATCGGACCGGGCTCGATGGTCGGAAGATCGCCCTGCACGTTGATGACGATTTCCGCTTCGCCATGCGGATCGGCCTTCAGGAGCGCCTCGTGGATCCGGTCGGAGCCGGACTGGTGATCGACACGCGTCATGATCGCCTCGAAGCCGGCGCCGGTCACGGCCGCGAAGACATCGGGATGATCGACCGCCACCACGATCCGCCCGACCTCGGCTTCCGCCGCCCGCCTTGCCACCTGCACGATCATCGGCAGGCCGCAAATATCCGCAAGCGGCTTGCCGGGAAGGCGCGTCGAAGCCATGCGCGCCGGAATGAGTACGAGGGTTTTGCCCGATTGTTCACGATTCATCGTCCGGCCTTCAAAAACCCGGAGAAAGTGTCAAAACGTCTCACTCCGGGGTTGATAATCTCTGTTGCAACGCAGAGCCAAAAGACATAGGTTCCGCGCGATTTCAAGATGGGCCGGCTTTTTGTTTGTGCCGGTGGCTAAGGGAGCGTTTGCAGATGAATCCATATGTGAACATGGGTGTGGGTGCCTTGTTGGGTACGGTCTTCGTTCTGATGTCCGTATCCATTGCGTCGGAAGGCATTTTCCATTCCGAAGCTCCCGAGAAGGAAGGGTTCGCCATCGTCGCCGAGGAAACGGCAGGCGAGGCGGGTGCTGCCGGCGGCGAGGAAGCGAAGTCCGAGCCGATCGGGCCGCTGCTCGCCAGCGCCGATGCCTCCGCCGGCGAGGCCGTGTTCAAGAAATGCGCAAGCTGTCACACCGTGGAGAAGGGCGGACCGAACAAGGTCGGCCCGAATCTCTGGAGCGTCGTCAACCGCCCGGTCGCCTCGCATGAGGGCTTCAGCTATTCCGCGGGCATGCAGACCTTCGCAGAAGGCGGCAAGGTCGTGTGGGACTACGATCATCTGAGCTACTTCCTCGAAGCGCCGAAGAAGCACGTGCCCGGCACGGCGATGGGCTTCGCCGGCATCAAGAAAGTCGACGAGCGCGCCAACCTGATCGCCTGGCTGCGTGAGCAGGCGGACAGCCCGGCCCCGCTGCCGGACGCCGGCGCGGCAGGCTCGACCGAGGCGGCACCGGCTGCTGGTCAGGAGGGACAGGCCCCCGCCGCTGCCGAAGGTGCCGCAGCTCCCGCTCCAGCTGAAGGCGGTGCGGCCCCTGCAGCCACTGAAGCCAGCCCGGCCCCGGCCGAAGGCGGAGAAGCTCCCGCCCCGGCTGAAGGCGAGGCTGCTCCGGCAGGTCAGACCGGCGCTCCAGCGCCGGCTCCGGCAAACTGATTGCGGCCAGCACACGGCCAGTCTTCCTGAAAACCCGGTCGGTCGATCGGGTTTTTTCACATCCCGCAGGTGTGATGAGCCTGGCCGCATCATGATATAGAATGGCCTCCACCATTCGACATATGCAATGCGAGCGACACCAACCGCTCGGAACGAAGGAGCAGACGACAGATGACCGGTAGCGGTGAGCAGACTTTCCTGTTCGAGCAGAACCCGACCAGAGTGGCGACCAGCGAGCGCGATGCGCTGCTTGCGAATCCGGGCTTCGGGCGCGTGTTCACCGATCACATGGCGACGATCCGCTATTCCGAGGGGCGCGGCTGGCACGATGCGAAGATCGGCCCGCGGAAGGCGTTCGATCTCGATCCGTCGACACTGGTGCTGCACTATGCCCAGGAGATCTTCGAGGGTATGAAGGCCTATCGCCTGCCCGACGGCGGCGCCACGCTGTTTCGCCCCGATGCCAATGCGCGCCGTTTCCGCAACTCCGCCCTTCGGCTCGCAATGGCGCCGCTGCCGGAGGAGCTGTTCGTCCAATCCGTGCGCGAACTGGTTCGTATCGACCGCGACTGGATACCCGCCGGCGAAGGAGCCGCGCTCTATCTTCGGCCGTTCATGATCGCCACGGAAGTGCTCCTCGGCGTGAAGCCTTCGGCTGAATATCTCTACTGCGTCATTGCTTCCTCGGTCGGTTCCTACTTCAAGGGCGGCGCCCCGGCCGTTACCATATGGGTTTCGGAGAATTACACCCGGGCAGCGCCCGGCGGCACCGGCGAGGCCAAATGCGGCGGCAACTACGCCGCGAGCCTCGCGGCGCAGGCGGAGGCGATGCAGGAGGGCTGCGAGCAGGTGGTGTTCCTCGACGCGGTGGAACGCCGCTTCGTCGAAGAGCTCGGCGGCATGAACGTCTTCTTCGTTTTCCGCGACGGCTCCCTGCAGACGCCGCCGCTGACGGGCACGATCCTGCCGGGCATCACGCGCGATTCGCTGATCACGCTTGCCCGCGATATGGGGCTAACGGTGCGCGAAGAGCCCTATGCCATCGACCAGTGGCAGGCGGATGCGGAAAGCGGCCGCCTCACCGAGGCCTTCGCCTGCGGGACGGCTGCGGTCGTAACGCCGATCGGCAAGGTCAAGGGCCGCGAACACAGCTTCACCATTGGCGACGGCGGAGCCGGTCCGGTAGCCGGCCGCCTGAAGTCAGCCTTGCTCGACATCCAGAACGGCCGCGCGCCGGACCCGCATGGCTGGCTCGACCGGCTGTTCTGAGCGCAGCCTTCGGTCCGGAATGCCGCCCCTCATCCGCCTGCCGGCACCTTCTCCCCGCAGGCGGGGAGAAGGGACAAGCGGCGCCAACTGAACCCCGCATTCGCCGCCCGCCCGAGGGAGCGAGCGAGCGCGGCATATCCCTTCTCCCCGCCTGCGGGGAGAAGGTGGCGGCAGCCGGTTGAGGGGCAGGGGCAGAACTCGAGCAGGCGAGTGGGCACCCAGTCACATCAGCAGATAGGCCCATACCGACACGCTGACGACGCCGAGTGCGGTGGTCAGCGTGATGGTCGAGGAGGCGAGCGCGTGCCCGACATTGAAATGGTTGGCGATCAGCCAGGCGTTGACGCCGGTCGGGACGGATGAGGTGAGAACCAGCGCCGCGGTCCAGCTGTCGTTCAGGCCCAGCAGGTGGCAGGCGGCGAAGACGGCGCCCGGCAGCACCAGGAGCTTGAGGGTGCTCGTCACGGCCGCGAGCCCGGTATTGCCGGCAAGGCCGTATTTGTCGAGCGCCATGCCGATCGAAACGAGCGCTGCGGGCGCTGCCACGCCCGCAAGCTGATCGACCACGATCTTCACCGGCCCGCCGAGGGGTTGTCCGAGGAGATGGAAGAGAGCGCCGAAGGCAAGGCCGATCACGAGGGGATTGCGGACGAGATTGCGGGCAACTCCGCCCATGAGCTTCCAGATGCCCTGCCCCGGTGCACCGGTCGTCTGGCGTTCCGCACGCTCCATCATCACCGTTCCGGCAATCATCATGACCGGCAGATGGACGGAGAGCAGGATCGACAGCGCAACGATCCCGTCTTCCCCGACAAGGCGGGAAACAAGGGGCAGGCCTATGAAGACCGTATTGGCGAACGCTGACGAAACGCCTGCAAGCACGCCCATGCGCGCGTCCCGGGCGAAGCCGAGCGTCGCCGCCAGATGGCCGATGGTCCAGGTCACCGCGACGCCGGAGAAATAGGCGACCCAGAGCGGCCAGGGCGACCCTTCCTTGAAATCCGCCTCGGCGATGGTACGGAAGAGAAGCACCGGCACCGCGACGCGGAAGACGAAATCGCCGAGCGCCTCGCCGACGGCCGGCTTCAGGTAGCCGAGCCGGACGATGAGCCAGCCGGTCAGAATCAGGACGAAGATCGGTAGAACGTTCAGGAAGACGTCGGACATGGAAGAGCCTTGATGGGTTTCCAAGCCATAGCCCTGTTCGAGCCGCGGAAGCAAGGGAGGCGCATGCAGCAGGTCTCCTTGATTCGAGGACAACCCAAGCCAACATGCAGCAATTACAGATGAATCAGCGCGAGCGCGGTCATGCGCGACCGGAACATTCCGGGGCTGCCAAGCGTTGCGATCAAGGACGGGAACGACCAGAAATGCCGAGCGAATACCCGAACTATTCTCACAAGGACGACGATCCTCATCTGACCGATGACGATCTGGCGGAAAAAGTTCTGCACTTCCTTCGCTACGCGACTGCGATCGATACGAGCGATATGAAGGTGATCGCTTTAGGCAACATCGTCGTGCTCTCCGGTACGGTTGGAAGCGAAGCCGACATCGCCTCTGCCGGCGAGGCAGCCGCCTCGGTCATCGGTGTTTCGAGCGTGGAGAACGGCCTAAGGGCGCGCGAAGGTAGAAGTTGAAGCGCGCCGCTTCTCAACTTGCCGAGGCCGGCATGTCTGAGCCTTGCGCAATGCAAACCTCGCGAATGCAGCCGCGCAGCCAGCGATGCGCCGGATCGGCATCGAGCCGCGGATGCCAGAGCAGCGAAACCGTGATCTGCGGTAGGGAGAAGGGCAGCGGAAAGCTGTGCATTCCCTGACGCAGGGCGCTCGTGTGGCGTTCAGGAACGCTGGCGATCAGGTCCGAGGAACGAGCCAGCGCCAGGGCGCTCGAAAAGCCGCCTACGATGGTAACGATCTCGCGCTCCAATCCGATCGACCCCAGGGTATCATCGATGCCGACAGCCGCCTTCTCGGGCCCCCGCCGTGAAACAAGGATGTGTCTGCCGGCGGCGTAGCGGGCCGGCGTAACCTCGCCCCCGCTCAAAGCGTGGCCATTGCGCACAACGCCGATGAACCGGTCCCGGAACAGAGCCTGCGTCCGCAACTCCGGCCCTGTCGCCTCACCCACCACACCTGTCTCGAGATCGACGCTCCCGTCCCGAAGCGGGCCGCTGCCCTTGTCCGACTTCTGCACGAAGGCCAGGCGCACCCCGGGGGCTTCCGCGCCGAGCCGTGCAAGGAGGCACGGCCCGAAGTTTTCGACGAAGCCGTCGCTGGTTCGCAGCGTGAAGGTCCGGACGAGCCGTTTCAGATCGAGTTTCTCCTGCGGCCGCAGGACGGCTTCCGCCTCCTCCACCAGCCGGCCCACCTTCTCGCGCAGATCGAGGGCACGCGGCGTGGCAACGAGGCCGCGCCCAGCCCGAACCAGAAGCGGGTCGCCGGTCGTCTCGCGCAATCGCTGGAGAGCCCGGCTCATTGCCGAGGGACTCAAGCGCAGCCGCTTGGCTGCGCGCGCGACGCTGCCTTCTGCGAGCAGCACGTCGAGGGTGACGAGGAGATTGAGATCGGGCTTCGGCATGCAACGACAGTAGCACAGGTTTCATCCAGGCACGGCGTCAAATGCACGAGTGAAGTGCAAATCGTGCGTGTTCCGCCATGACGGTCGCGCGGCTAGCTTCTCC
The DNA here is from genome assembly GCF_030064585.1 of Ensifer meliloti. Taxonomy (NCBI): domain Bacteria; kingdom Pseudomonadati; phylum Pseudomonadota; class Alphaproteobacteria; order Hyphomicrobiales; family Rhizobiaceae; genus Ensifer; species Ensifer meliloti. The sequence continues at coordinate 2,552,483 of NZ_CP120365.1, read as the reverse complement.
TCGGAATGCTTCAAGGTCCTCAGGAAGGAATGTTCATGCCGAAACCAGCCGTTGCCGCGGCAGACGATGCCGCCGGTGGAAATCCGCACACGGGCGCCTCGGCCGGATGGGCGCTCGCCAGTCTTTCGCTCTCCATGCTGCTGTCCTCGCTCGGCACCAGCATCGCGAATGTCGGCCTGCCGAGCCTCGCCACGGCGTTCTCCGCCTCGTTCCAGCAAGTCCAGTGGGTCGTCCTCGCCTATCTCCTTGCCATCACCACCCTGATCGTCGGTGTCGGCCGGCTCGGCGACATGGTCGGGCGCCGGCGGCTGCTGCTTGCCGGAATCCTGCTGTTCACGGTGGCTTCGGGGTTGAGCGGCGCTGCACCGAGCCTGCCGCTCCTCATTGCCGCCCGGGCGGTTCAGGGGCTCGGAGCGGCGGTCATGATGGCGCTCGCCATGGCCCTGGTCGGCGAGACCGTGGCGAAGGAAAAGACCGGTGGCGCCATGGGCCTGCTGGGCACCATGTCTGCGATCGGCACCGCGCTGGGGCCGTCGCTCGGTGGCGTTCTGATCGCCGGTCTCGGCTGGCAGGCGATCTTCCTCGTCAACGTGCCGCTCGGCGCCCTGGCCTTTCTTCTCGCTCGTCGCTCGCTGCCCGCCGATCGCCAAGGGTCTGCGGCGGAGCGCGCTGGCTTCGACGTTCCGGGCACGCTGCTGCTCGGCCTGACGCTCGCCGCCTATGCACTCGCCATGACGGTTGCGCACGACAGTTTCGGTCCGCTCAACATGGCGCTCCTGACTGCTGCCGTCGTCGGCGCCGGTCTCTTCGTACTGGCCGAGCGGAGAGCGACCTCCCCCTTGATGCGGCCCGAGGCTCTCCGTGACCCGGTGCTCGGTGCGGGGCTTGCCATGAGCGCACTCGTCTCGACGGTGATGATGGCAACGCTGGTGGTGGGGCCGTTCTACCTCTCGCGCGCGCTCGGGCTCGGCGAAGCGCTCGTCGGGATCGTCATGTCGGCGGGTCCGGTCGTCTCCGCCCTGAGCGGTCTGCCGGCCGGCCGTGCCGTCGACCGCCTGGGAGCCCCGTTCGTGATCGTCACAGGCCTCCTCGCAATGGCCGCCGGCTCATTCGCCCTGTCGGTGCTTCCGGAGATGTTCGGCGTCGCCGGCTACCTGGCCGCCATGCTCGTCCTGACCCCGGGTTACCAGCTGTTCCAGGCAGCCAACAATACGGCCGTGATGGTGGATGTCCGCCCGGACCGGCGCGGCGTCGTCTCCGGCATGCTCAATCTCTCGCGCAATCTCGGGCTCATCACCGGCGCATCGGTCATGGGAGCCGTCTTCGCCTTCGCATCGGCTGCACCCGACATCGCGGCCGCACCAGCCGTGGCCGTTGCCGCCGGCATGCGGATCACTTTCGCCGTCGCGGGCGCCCTGATCGTGAGCGCGCTCGTCATCGCGCTCCGGAGCCGCACTCTCTTCATGCGCGCTTGCGCCGGCGCGGCACTACGCGATGAAGGTAGGTGAGGTACGGTTGCCGGCACCATCTTGCTTCCTCCAGAGCGGCATGAAGCGCGTGCGGTTTTCCGCCTTCTTCTCGAACAGCCCGGCGCCTATGGCACATCCAGTTCGAGTTCCTCGGCCGACATCCGTCGTGCAAGAAATCCGGCAAACGGCCGCGAAAGAAGGAGCGGGAGGGTCCATGACTGGATGCGCAGGCCGAGCTTGCTTTCCGGTACGAAATGGCCACCGATGCGGCGCGACGTGGCCTGCATCCTCGTGACCATCGGTTTCAGGCGGGATTCGTAGGCCTCGAATGCCTGAGCATGCGGCTTTGCCGCCAACTCCGACGCGAGAATCCAGGCGCCGGCTAATGCGGTGGACGTTCCCTGACCGGACAGAAAGGTCAAACACCAGGCGGCATCTCCCAGAAGCACCACGCGGCCGCTCGACCATCGGGGCACCTCGATTTGTGCAATCGTATCGAAGAAACCCCGCTGCCAGTCGACCGGCGTCGAGAGCGCCAGCGAAACGGGATGAGACCATTGGCCGAAGCGCTCCATCAGCGTCTTCTGCCGCGCCTCCGGAGCCACGCGCCCGGTCGAGGAATCGCGCCAGCAGAACAGGGTCGCGGCAGTTCCGTCGCCAACCTCGTAGAGCCCGCCCTGGTGATCGACGTCCATCATGCCGACGAAGCTGGAGTCGAGCGGAGTGGCTAGCGGCATTCGCCATGCGGCCGCGCGAAAACCCAGAGGCCTCAGAAAGGTCTCATGCGGGCCGAAACACATCTGGCGGATCGCGCTGCGCCAGCCATCCGCTCCCACGACGATGTCGAAGCTTTCCGTCGAGCCTGTCGACAGCACGACATCGACACCGTCTTCCCTGTTTGCGAGCGCGGTCACCGTCGTCCCGTATCTCAGATCGGTGCGATCCCCAACGGCCTCGAGCAGGACGTCCTGTACGGCGTCCCGCATGATGGAAAACATCTTGCCGTTCACCGCCCGCGCCAGAGCATGATAACTATAGGAGAAGAGGCGCCGGCCCTCCGGGCTGCGATATTCCGCCGTGCCCAGGGAAACGGCGCGCGCCCTGAACGGGTCGAGAAGGCCCAGCCGTTCCGCCGCGTTCCAGCCATTGACGTGAACACCTATCGCATAGCCGGCGGCGCGGTTCTGCTCGACCCGTTCAACGACCACGGCCGTCATGCCATGTGCCCGCAATGCTGCAGCGAGGGCGAGACCCGCCGGTCCCGCGCCGACGATCAGGATACGCATCGTTTCTGCTTTCAGAACTTGAAGCTCACACGGCCGCCGAAGGCGCGCCCGGTGCCAAGCTGATAGAGATTCCCGTAGGTTGCTTCGGTGAAGCCGTAGACCGCATACGTCTCGTCGAAGACGTTGTTGACGAACACATCGGCGACCACCTGCTCACTCACTTTCCAGCTCAGGCCAAGATCGACCAGGAAGAACCCCTTCTGGCCAATGGTATTGGGGTGAGTAGGCCGGAGGGATTTCACCTGCCGGCCTCTCGTAGAACGGTGCGTGAACCTCTCGATTCACACCGCTCCCATCAGGCAAACAGGTTCGTTCCGAACGCCTGCCAGTGTACGAAGAGGCCCCGATTATCTCGAGCAAGTTGCCGCAGGAACTGCGAAGCCCGAGTTTTGTGGAACCGAAAGCGCTTGTACTTTCGCATAATCCAGGCCTTGAGCTTCCGATTGACGTAGTCAGCCAGAGAGAACAGGGCCGAACGACTGAACCGCCCATAATAGGCAATCCATCCCCGGAGGAGCGGATTGATCTGTTTGGCGATTTCAGCCAGCGTCCCCGGCGTTTGCCGCGGAATGTTCAAGCTCTTGATCGTGGCCCGCATCGACTTTAGCGCCGTCGGGCTGGCCGCCGGGGTGTAGCCGCAGAAGAACTCATCCTGCTGCGCCGTCGCCACCTGTCGCGGCCGGAATTGGTATCCAAGAAAGTCAAATTTGACGGTCGGATACCTTTTCCGACGCCGATTATCTTTGCAGTAGACGATCTGGGTCTTGATCGGATGCATCTGAAGTCCGCATGCTGCCAGCCGGGCTTGAAGCGCAGCCTTGAGGGCCTGTGCTTCTTGCTCGGTCCGGCAGTGCACGAGACCATCATCGGCATACCGACACCATGGAAGATCAGGGTGCGTCCGAGTCATCCAGACGTCGAACGCGTAATGCAGGAAGAGATTCGAGAGGATTGGGCTGACCACGCCCCCTTGCGGGGTACCACGTGTGCGCTCAATGACTGCTCCGTTCTTTTCCATGGGCGCGACCAGCCATCTTTCGATGTAGAGCAGAGCCCAGTTGCATTTGACGTGCTTTCTGACCGCCTTCAGCAAGAGATCATGCGGAAGATTGTCAAACAGCCCTTTGATGTCGAATTCCAGAACCCAATCGTACTTCCAGCACCGCTGACGCGTCACCCCAACGGCATCCAGCGCCGATTTTCCCGGCCTGTATCCGTAGGAGTCCGGAAGAAAGAGGGAATCCAAATCCGACTCAATCATCTGCTTGACCACCATCTGCGCGATCCGATCGCTGACCGTGGGCACACCCAAAACCCTTTCGCCACCAGTCTTCTTCGGAATGGAGACGGCGCGCACCGGTGGCGGAAAGTAGGTCCCGGACGACATCCGATTCCAGATCTTGTAGAGATTTCTCGCAAGGTCTTTCTCGAACATCTCCAAGGTCTCACCGTCCACTCCGGCTGCGCCATGGTTGGCTTTGACCGCTTTGTAAGCTTCGTACACTTGCCGCTTCTCAATTCGAAACGGCTTGTCTGTCGTATCTATCGAAGTCATCCTGTTTCCAGTTGTTCCAAGCATTACGACCACCTGATCCGACCCCTTTGCTCCGACCCCATTACAGGGCCCTCAACGCTCATACGGATCGGTCCGCCCCAGTCTCCTGCATCGGTACTCTCGCCTTGCGGTTTGCTCCGCTTGGGCTTCTCCCTTGGCATCAGGAGCCTGGTTCCTGCAGTTCCGCGTGAAAGCCTGTGTCCGACTCACGCCCCCTCTACGCCGGTCGCCGCCCGCCCAGTCATCAGGCGCCTGGCGGGCTTATCCCAGGATGACGAAACGGTCCTGGTTTCGACGACGCTTGAATTTCTTAACGACGCGTCTTCGGAGGGTTCACTTTCGTTCGTCTTTCGGACACGCACCTGCTCGGATCTCGTCCGAACTTTTCATCCGACGCTCACCACCACGGCTCTTTACCGCAGCAGCTCGGACTGGTTTGAGACCCGCTCCTGAAAGCCGATCCCGGAGGGCCATCCTCCATCATTCACACAGCTTTACGACACAGTGTCAGTTCATACTGAACTCCTTCCGTGCCTCTGCAGCACACTTTCGTCGAAGAACACTGATCCGGCATAGGTCATTCCCGCACGGGGAATGAGCTGTCCCCAGCCTTCGGCCAGATCGAATGCGTAGTCCAGCGCGAGATTTGCCGTGAATTCCGGTGCGTAAGGCACCCGATTACCGGTGTAGTCGATGCCAGGATTCACCGAGTTCTCGTATCTGGTGAACGTCGTGCGGTTGAAGCCGAGGCCTCCGGCGATGCCCAGCCGCTCGGTCGGATTGGCGCGGACGGCGAGATTGATGCCCTTCGCGGTGACTTCGCCTGCGTTCTGAAGGTACTTCAGGTACACATCGCCGACGAACAGCTGATAGTCTTTCGTCACATTGTAGTAGGCTGAAAGCGACGCCTCCAGCGATCCGTCGAGCGCTCTGTACTTGATGCCGGTTTCGCCATTGTAGGTGTTCTGCGGATCGTAGGTGAAGGCGATGTTCTCGGGCGTCACATTGCGGGTGAATCGGGCCTTGTAACCCGTCGAGAACAGGCCATGCACGCGCCATTCGTCGTCAAGCGCGTAGCTCGCGCCGAGCTTGGGCGAGACGCCGCCGAAGCTGCGCTCACCGGCGATCGTCACGGCGCCGTCGGCACGCGCCCATGCCTTTTCATAATCGAACCGGAGGCCCGGCGAGATGTCGAGCCTGTCTGTCGCATGCCACGCCAAGTCTCCGAATATTGCATAGGAATCGATCGTCTGCTGCGAAACCTGACCGATCAGCGGGGTCCGCCGCTCGAAATCGAGACGCTGCCCGTATACGCCAACCACATAGTCGAGCGCGTTGCCGAGTTCCGGATCGGAAGCGATACGCAATTCCTGGCTGAATGTCGTCTGGTCCTCGGGCGTCTGAAAACCGAGCGTGGTGCGGTCGAGCTTACGGTCCTGATAGCCGGTCAGCGCCGTGATGGTGGCGAAGTCAAGGTCGTAGGATGCATTGACCCCGAAGCTGGCGGTGTCCAGCCGGTAGCGTGAGTCGATAGGCAGTGCGATGCGGTCGTTGAACATCGATTCCATGACGAATTGCTCTTCGGTAGAATCGACGCGGCCGCGCTGGGTGCTCACCATGACATCCAGCGGGCTGTCATCGGGCGCGTAGCGCAGGCGGATGCGGCCGTTCAGGTCATCGGTTCCGCCGATCTCCTGTCCGCTGCCCAATAAGGTGTACTGGTCGGCCTCCCGTCGGAAGGTCAGGGCCGCGTCACCGTATATCACCCCGTCGATGATCGGCGTATTGAGCAGCAGGCTGGCGTCTCCTCCCTGCGTGTGCAGCGCCCCGGCGGTATCGACACGCAATTCATTGTCAGGCTTGCGCGTCACCACGTTGATGACCCCGCCGATCGCGCCGCGACCATAGAGCGTGCCTTGCGGCCCGTAGAGGAGTTCGACGCTGTCCAGACCGGCAGGGAGCAACTGGCTGAAGATCGAGGGGTCCTGGGGGAGGCCATCGACATAAAGCTGGACGCTCGGCTCATAGTAATCGACCGAGGACTGCCCACGAACGGTGACGTTGGTATAGGCGCGGTTGGAGCGGGACCGGATGTTGGTATCGACAAAAGCCCTGTCCAGTTCGCCGGCGCTGGCAATCCCTCGATCCTGCAATTCCTGCGCCTCGACGATCGCGACCGTGGCCGGCACCTCGAACGCTTCCTGCACGCGCTTCGTGGCCGTGACCGTAATAGGTTCCAGAACGGTGGTCTCCTCTTTCTGCTGCGCGCCGGCAATGCCGGGCTAGGCGAGAGAGGAAAGCGCCAAGACGGATACGCTGGCGAGAAGGGTTCGGCTCATGGGCGGGACTCCTGAACGGGTAGGGATGGGACGACGGCCGTCGACGAATGGCGCGGAAGGAGGATGTCGATGGATCGGGCGCGTCTCAGCGAGCGCCACGCGGCAAAAGCCAGGAGCAGGGCCGTTGCCGCGAACACGACGCCATAGCCGGCGTGCTGGGCGATGACGCCGGCAATCACTCCCATCGCAACGGCGAGGGCCGCATCGAGGCTTTGCAGAACCGCAAAATCCGTCGCTGCCTGCTCGGTGTCGGACCAGTTCATCATCATCGCGTAGAGCGCGACAAAGGACATCGCGACGGCGGCGGCCTGGACCAGCAGCAGGACAATGGCGGCGATGTCCCCCTGCCAGATGCCGAAGGCGAACAATGCGAGACCCGCAAATGCAAGAAGATTGACGGCGGCGAACGCAGCAAGCGTTCTTCCTGATCCGAATCGCTGGACGAGGGCGGCGCCGGCCAGCGCCCCGATGAGCCCGACCACAGCGCCACCGGCGCCCCTGACCCAGCCGATCGTCGCCACAGGGAAGCCGATATCCACCATGAACGGGCTGAGCATCGACGTACCGAGGCGTACGCCGCATTGATAGAGGATAAGAAAGCCGATGCCGCCGACCAGCGGCCGGTTGGAAAGGACCGCGCGGAACCCTCGCCGCCCGCGCGGTCGGGACGCATGGCGTCCAATATGGGTAGCGGCGAGCGTCGGCAGCGTAAGCACCGCGATGAAGCTGGCCATTGCCCACATCGAAGCGGCCCATCCGGCATAGGCATAGATCGGCAGCCACAAACCGCTGCCGATCAGGAATCCAAGATAGCCGCCGCCGGTGCTTGCCCCGCTGGCCTTGCCGCGGGTCTCCTGCGTCGTGGCATGAACGGCGAGAGAATCGGTTGCAACGTCTTGGGTCGCGGCAACGAAAGCCATCGCGAGGAGAACAATGGAAAGCGACGGCAGATGGGTCTCAGGGGGAAGACGGGCCGCAACGCCGAAAAAGACGATCAGGGCAAGCTGGCAGACCAGGATCCAGTTGCGCTGTGTCCCAAACCTGTCGACAAGCGGAGCCCAGAGAAACTTGAGAGCCCAGGGCATTATCAGGATGGCGAGAAAGCCGATCCGGTCGAGCGACACACCGGTATCGCGCAATGCGACGGGGAGCGCCGTCTGCACCATGCTTCCCGTCGCGGACTGGGCAGCGTAAAGCCCGCTCAGCAATCCGAGAACGATGTAGGGCGTGGCCCGTGTGCTCTGTTCGGCTATTCCAGTCAAGTGCAGCATTCCTGTTCGGCAAACTTGACTATTGCATTCAGGGTTTCCGATAGTGCGATCCGGTCCGTTATTTTTGCGATGACACAGAATCCGGTATGACATTCCATATCCAGCGCCGCACCCTGATCCAGTCCGAGTTGGAATCGGCCGCCTCGATCGGCGTCGATCCCGCCGACGTGGCATCGGCGCAGTTGGTATCGGGCGGCCTTTGCAAGGTGTTCGGGATTCATGCCGGGCTGAATTTGACAGTCTTCGACGTCATCGCAGGAACAGCGCTGGGGGAGCCCGTGCGGAGCGCCCCTTGCTTGGCGATCGACATTCTGTTCAATGCAACCGGACGTGGATGGATATCGCCGCCGGACGGCGGAGAAGACCTGTCCATACCCTACCGGCGGGGAATGATGTATCTCACCTTCGCGCCCCCGGGAGCCACGGGCAGATACGATGTTCCCGCGGGAGCACGGTTTCATGGAATCGACATACGCATTGGGCTCGATTTCCTGGAGCGCTTGGGATGGCTCGGGGCCTTCGCCGTCCTGACCCGAGGGCATCCGCACCATGTCGCTTCCTGCGGCGCCTGCTGGATCGGCGCGCTATCTCTGCCGGAGCGCATCGCAGGACAGGCGAAAGCCTGCTCGACAGCAGTCTTTTGAACGAGAACGATCTGGCGATGGAGGCGCGTTGCCTCGACATCATCGACGCTGCGATCGCCTGCGTGTCCTCGCCGGCTCCGCTTCCGGCGCCGACCAATCGCGACCGCCGCCGTATCGAGGCCGCTCGCGATATCTTGCTCGATGAGCTTTCCCGGACATGGACCATCGCAGAACTGGCCCGGAGATGCGGTCTCAGCGAAAAGCGGCTCAAGGCAGGATTCCAGAAGGAGTTCGGAAAGCCGGTCTATCGCTATCTTCAACTCGCGCGACTGACCGAAGCCAAGCGCATGTTGGCCGAGACGGACAGAAATGTGACGGAGATATCACTTGAAGTGGGTTACACCAGCACGAGCCATTTTGCGCGTGTATTTTTGAGAGAGTTCGGTGTCCTGCCGTCGGCGATCAAGTCGGAAACCCGTAATTCATCGAAAACTCGGCGCCATCTGATCCAAACAGCGTGGTGATCAGACGAAGTGGGCGTCTTACACCGCCCTCATCAAAGGTGCGGCTGCCAGCGTCCGGAAATGGCTGGACGAACACGGAGTAAAGCCATGAACAATGTCGTCGAAATCAATGGCGAGAAGGCGGTTGTCGCTTTCGACCCCGAGATTCAGATGCTGCGCGGCGAGTTTGTCGGCCTGAATGGCGGTGCCGACTTCTATGCCGAAAGCGTCCACGATCGATCGAGGAAGGCCGTAGGTCACTGGACGTTTATCTCGAAATGTGCCGGGAAAAGGGCATCGAGCCACGCCGGAAATTCTCCGGCAAGTTCAATGTCCGCCTCGATCCCGAAGATCATGCCGCAGCGGCCGTCGCTGCCGCAGCAGCGGGCAAGAGCCTGAATGAATGGGTCATCGGAGCGATCAGGGAAGCCGCCGCTGAATAGCGGAGACGGGCGCTCGGCACTGGCAGATAGCGTCAAGAATGCTGGTGGCGAATAAAGGACTAACTCAGTGCCCACGCAGTGGACTGAAGTGGCGGACAGAGAGGGATTCGAACCCTCGATACGCTTTCACGTATACACGCGTTCCAGGCGTGCGCCTTCAACCACTCGGCCACCTGTCCATCCTTCTGCAGCCGGCGGTCGATCCGGCTGGATGGGGAAAAGCGAAGCTTCTCCGCGTCACCGGTGAAACCGGGAGACGGGCGCGATATATACCGATGATGCGCGCGGGATCAACTGGTTTCTGACATATTATTGACATGCCTTGAAAGGTGCTGCGGATGACCGGCCATTGCGCTTGCCCGCCCTTGCGCCTATCTCTTGCGCAGGACGAGCCGAAAGGGGGAGCGGATGCGGTTGCTGCTGCGGTTTGCGAGCTTTCTGGCGCTGATGGCTGCGGTCTTTGCAGGGACGATCGATTCCATTCAGTCGGTAGCGGCGTCGGAGCCGGTCATCACTTCGCTTGCCGACGGCATAGCTGCGATCGGATCCGATCAACTGAACTGGGTTCAGTCGCTGCAGCGGACCGGAGCCGGGCCGGCAATGTGGCTCAGGGCGCTGCACTGGGTTCTGGCGCAGCCCGCCTTTGCCGTATTCCTCGCCCTCGCCCTCCTCCTGTGGATGGCCGGATACAGGAAGAAACCCGCTGCCGGGCGCTTTGCCGCCTGAGCGCCGGAGCCGCACGGCTCGCTCCCATGAGCGCTGACGAAAGGAGCCTCAGATGTTTCTGATCGACATGTTCAACAAGAAGACCATCCTGCCCGATGCCGCAACGGCGCTGCCCGGCCGAGAGGAGGAGATCCCGACTGCGACGACGCATTTCGTGTCGGGGCGGCCGCTCAAGGGCCCTTATCCGGAGGGCATGAAGAAGGTCCTCTTCGGTATGGGCTGCTTCTGGGGGGCCGAGCGTCTCCTGTGGGAGATCCCCGGCGTCTACGTGACCGCTGCCGGCTACTCCGGCGGGCTCACGCCCAATCCGACCTATCAGGAGACGACGACAGGGTTGACCGGCCACACGGAGGTGGTGCTGGTGGTCTACGATCCGGCCAAGGTCTCGCTTCAGCGCCTGCTGAAGACATTCTTCGAGGAGCACGACCCCACCCAGGGCATGCGCCAGGGCAACGACGTCGGCACCACCTATCGCTCGGCGATCTACGTCTATGACGAGGAGCAGCTCGCCGAGGCGAATGCTGCGCGCAACGCCTTCCAGAAGGCGCTACGGGTCTACAACCATGATCGCGAGATCACCACCGAAATCGCGAAGGCGGGGCCATTCTACTTCGCCGAGGACTATCACCAGCAATATCTCGCCAAGAATCCGGACGGCTATTGCGGATTGCGCGGCACCGGCGTCAGCTGCCCGATAGGCGCCTGACCCCTCCGCGGCGCGCGAAGCCGACGCTCTCGACATGCCTACGATCTAATGGGGTGCGGACCTATGTCCGCTCCCCTTTTTTGCGCCGTGAGCCGCCTCCGCCGGCCATTTCAGCGGCCGGACTGCTTTTTTACCATCCGAAAAAATTTGGATGTTTTTTTGCCGAAGCCGTGCAAGGATGCGCCCACCCAAGCCTTAAAGAGAGGGGCGGGTTCCGCGGTGGGGGCCCCGTTCGGGACCGGCGGAAGACCCGAAAAGATCAATAGCGACAACAGGGCTTTACAATGAAAAAAACCATCCTCGGTCTCCTTGCATTCTCGATGATGTCCGCGACGGCACTGGCCGCCGACATCAAGCCGGCGATCATCTACGACCTCGGCGGAAAATTCGACAAATCCTTCAACGAAGCGGCCTTCAACGGGGCCGAAAAGTTCAAGACCGAAACCGGCATCGAATATCGCGAGTTCGAGATCGCCAACGACGCCCAGCGCGAACAGGCGCTGCGCCGCTTCGCCAGCGACGGCAACAGCCCGATCGTCATGGCCGGCTTCAACTGGGCCGCGTCGCTCGAGAAGCTCGCCGGCGAATATCCGGATACGAAGTTCGCGATCATCGACATGGTTGTCGAAAAGCCGAACGTCAAGTCGATCGTATTCAAGGAGCAGGAAGGCTCCTATCTCGTCGGCGTTCTTGCCGGCCTCGCCTCCAAGACCAAGACGGTCAGCTTCGTCGGCGGCATGGACATCCCGCTGATCCACAAATTCGCCTGCGGCTATGTCGGCGGCGCCAAGTCGACCGGCTCGGACGTAAAGGTGCTCGAAGCTTACACCGGCACCACGCCCGATGCATGGAACGACCCGGTCAAGGGCGGCGAAATCGCCAAGTCGCAGATCGATCAGGGCTCCGACGTCGTCTATCATGCTGCCGGCGGCACCGGCGTCGGCGTGCTGCAGGCGGCAGCGGATGCGGGCAAGCTCGGAATCGGCGTCGATTCCAACCAGAACATGCTGCAGCCGGGCAAGGTGCTGACATCCATGCTGAAGCGCGTCGACGTCGCCGTCTACGACTCCTTCATGGCCGCGAAGGACGACAAGTTCGAATTCGGCATCTCCAACCTCGGCCTCAAGGAAGACGGAGTCGGCTACGCGCTCGACGAGCACAACCAGGCGCTGATCACGCCGGAAATGAAGGAAGCGGTCGAGAAGGTGAAGGCCGACATCATCTCCGGCAAGGTCCAGGTTCACGACTATATGACCGACGAGACCTGCCCGTACTGATCGTCGCACATCAGACCGTATTCAAAAGCCTCCGGTTCATCCGACCGGAGGCTTTTTTCGTCGGATCATGAGGCATCAATAATGCGGCGGGCGCGTCACCGGAGTCGCATCTTGCGCCTGTTCTTCGAGGCTCAGGAACCGTTCGGTCAGACGATCGAGCTTGGCGCGCGTCTGCTCGACCACCTTCCATTGCTCCGCCAGTTGGTCCGAAAGCTCCTCGATGGTCTTCAATTGATGGGCCACCGTCTCTTCGAGCCGGGTGATCCGCTCTTCCGCATCGCGCATCATGCTTCTCCGTCGGTCGGGTTCAAAGTCGGGCGCAGAATGTCGGCGCGTGGCCGGGTGTCAAGGGACAGCGGTGCGATCAGCTTCTCGCAGCCGCAGCCGTGCCCGCAAAACCGGTGTCCCGCGCCGAGAGCATCTTGTGCAGGTGCACCATCATGCCGGCGGCAAAGAGCGGCGTCAGCAGGTTGAGCAGAGGCACGGCGAGGAAGGCCGCCAGCACTAGGCCGGCGAGGAATACGGTCGAACGGTGTTTGGCACGGAAGAGCCGCGCCTCCGCCGGCGGACGATGGCGCATGGCGGCGAACTCGAAGAATTCTCGACCGAGCAGATAGCCGTTGACGAGGAAGAAGGCGACAAGATTGACGCCCGGCACCAACAGCAGGAAGAGCGCGACGATGTTGCCGAGAATGACGACGCCGAGGAACTTCGCCGAACCGGTGATCGCCTCGGCGAGAGGCAGCGGCGTGCCGGGCGCCTCGCCGGGATAGTCCCTTTTCTCCACCACCTCGGCGACATCGTCGAGGAAGAAGCCGGCAATCAGCGCCGTCACCGGCGCCAGCAGCAGCGCCAGCGCGAGCGCGAGCCCCAGGCTCGCGAAGATGCCGACGACGAAAGTGAGCCACCCCGCCCAGTCGGGCGTGCCCGGCATCAGCGCATCGATCCAGGGGAGCGCAAGCCAGACGAAGAGCTCGCGCAGCGCGAACCAGAGCGCGACGAGCGCCAGCAGCGTCAGCCCGATGACCTTCCAGAAGACCGTGCGGGTCTCCGTCGCGAAAAGATTGGCGAAGGCAAGGCGCGCCGCATCGAGAATCATGACCGTCTCCCTGGCCGATAAGTGCAACCGGAAGGCATGTAGGCAGAGCGACCGGCAGGGGCAAGCCGGCCGGAGGCGGTTTTTGGGCCTGCTGCTGCTTCCTTCTGTAGCGACAGCCCTCAAGCCGCCGGTTGCCTTACCGTCGGAGAAGAGCCCCGCCAACTCTACCGCGATAACGAGGAGGGCATTGTCGTGTGCGTCGAACGAATGCGATATGCTGGAGCGGGATGAGGAAAAGTGTGTGCGGTTTTCCGCCGCATCCCCCGTCTCAACTTCTTGGAATCGATCACGTTCATGTTTTTAGGTCGACCCGACCTAAAAACATCGTGATCTAGGGGAAGGAAAATCGTATCCGAGCGCTGGAACGCCAGCCGGAAAAGGTGCCATGATCAACCAACGAACACTTGCGAGCCTCGCCGTTCTCGTGCAGTCCGGCAAGCTCGATCCCGTCGCGCTTGTCGCGGAAACCCTGACGCGGATCGAAGACCACCCCGACCGATCGATCTTCGTCGCGCTCACGCAGGAGCGTGCGGCGCGCGAAGCGAAGGCTGCCTCCGCGCGCATCAAGACCGGCCGCTCCCTCGGGCTGCTCGACGGCTTGCCCGTCGCCTGGAAGGACCTCTTCGATCTTGCCGGCAGCATCACGACCGCAGGTTCCGTCGTTCTGGCTGAAGGGTCGCCGGCCACCGCCGACGCAACGGTGGTCGCGGACCTCGGCAGCGCCGGCATGGTCAGCATCGGGCGGACCAATATGAGCGAATTCGCCTTCTCCGGCCTCGGTATCAATCCGCATTACGGCACGCCGCGCAATCCGAGGTCCGAGGATGTCCATCGTATCCCCGGCGGCTCCTCCTCCGGTTCCGCCGCTGCGGTCGCTGCCGGCCTCGTACCGCTGGCGATCGGCACCGACACCGGCGGCTCGGTCCGTATCCCGGCGGCAATGACCGGCATCGTCGGCTACAAGGCGACACGCGGCCGCTACGCGATGAAGGGCGTCTTCCCGCTCGCGCAAAGCCTCGATTCGCTTGGCCCCCTTTGCCAGACGGTGCAGGATGCAGTCTGGGCCGACGCCGCTATGCATGGGCTGACCGCGCCGGTGATCCGCCGCGCCGAGATCGCCGATCTTTCCATCGTCGTTCCCGAGACGATCGTCTTCGACGATGCCGAAGCGGAAGTCGTGGCCGCATTCGAGGAAGCGATCAAGCGCGTCGAAACGGCGGGCGCGAAGGTCCGGCGGCAGGCCTTCCCGAGCTTTGCGGAAATTTTCGAGCTTACCGCCCGCCACGGCGCTCTGGTGACGGCAGAGGCCTATGCGCTGCACCGGGAACGGCTGGCAGGGCCTGAAGCGGAGCGCATGGACCCGCGCGTCGTCGCCCGCACCCGCCTCGGCGAGAAGATCACCGTCAGCGATTACATCGCCCTCCTCGACGCCCGAGACCGGCTGATCCATGAGACCATCGAGACTCTCAAGGCCGGCGAACTGATTGCGCATCCGACCTTGCCGCATGTGGCGCCGCCGCTTGATCCGCTTCTTGCCGACGACGATCTCTTCTTCAAGGTCAATGCCAGGACGCTGCGCAATACCTCGATCGGCAACTTCCTGGATCTCTGCGGCGTCTCCATTCCCTGCGGGACGGGTGCGGCCGGCATGCCGGTCGGCTTCCAGCTTGCAGCACCTCATCACCAGGACGACCGCCTGCTTTCCGCAGCACTCGCCGCCGAGGCGACCATCCGGGGCGACGCATGATCGTCTGTTTCGACATCGGCGGCTCGGCGATCAAGGGCGCGATCACCCATTCGCCTGAGCGGATATTCCCGCTGCCACGGCGCGCGACGCCGCTCACGGATTTCGGCCGCTTCGTCGAGGCGATGGAATCCGTGCTCGACGAAGCGGGGGGCCTGCCCGAAAGGGTGGCGATCTCGATCACCGGGGTGATCGATCCGGAGACGCGCCGGATCAAGTGCGCCAACATTCCCTGCATCGACGGGCGTGAGCTCGTCGCCGAACTCGAAGCGGCACTGCACCTGCCGGTGGTGATCGCCAATGACGCCGATTGTTTCGCGCTTGCCGAAGCCGGTGTCGGCGCCGGGCGCGGCCATCGCATCGTCTTCGGTGCCATCCTCGGCACCGGCGTCGGCGGCGGGCTCGTGATCGACGGCCGGCTGATCAATGCCGATGGCGGCTTTGCCGGCGAATGGGGCCACGGCCCGGCCGTCGCGGCCGCGGCCGGACACCCGCCCATTGCCATACCGGCCTTTCCCTGCGGCTGCGGCCAGAGCCGCTGCGTCGATACGGTCGGCGGTGCACGCGGGCTGGAGCGGCTTCATGAAACGGTCAACGGCAAGGCGCTCTCCAGTCACGACATAATCGAAGGCTGGCAGAACGGAAACGCCGAGGCGGCGCGGACGATCGACGTCTTCGTCGATCTGGTGAGTTCGCCGCTGGCGCTCGTGATCAACATCACCGGGGCGACGATCGTGCCGGTGGGCGGCGGCCTTTCCAATGCCGAAGCGCTGCTCGCCGAGATCGACCGGGCGGTGCGGGCGCGCATCCTCAGGCGTTTCGACCGGCCGCTCGTCGTGCGTGGCGAGTGCCGGGTGGAGCCCGGCCTGATCGGCGCCGCCCTGCTCGGCTTCGGAGGGAGATCGGCATGAGCCGCATATCGCTGGAGGTCTGCGTCGACGATCCGGATGGTCTGGAGGCAGCCGTTGCCGGCGGCGCCGATCGCATCGAACTCTGTTCGGCACTTGGCGCCGGAGGGCTGACCCCAAGTCCCGGCCTGATGGCCGTCGCCGCTCCGCCGCCGGTGCCGGTCTATGCGATGATCCGGCCGCGGGCGGGCGATTTCATCTATCACAGGGCAGACCTCGAGGTCATGCGACGCGACATCGATGCGGCGCGGCATGCCGGGCTCGCAGGCGTGGTGCTCGGCGCATCGCTCGCCGACGGCCGCCTGGACGCGCGCATGCTGACGAAACTCGCCGGCCACGCGGCAGGGATGGGGCTCACGCTACACCGCGCCTTCGATCTGGTGCCGGATTTCGCCGAAGCGATGGAGATCGCCGTCGATCTCGGCTTCGAACGCATCCTGACCTCGGGCGGCGCGAAAACGGCACCGGAAGCGGCCGATACGCTGGAACGGCTCATCGAACTGGCGGCGGGACGGATCTCGATCATGCCCGGCTCGGGCATTACCAGCGACACGATCGAAGCGCTCGTCCCTCGGCTCGCCATCACCGAGGTCCATTCGTCCTGCTCAAGTGCTGAGCCGGCTACTGACATGCGGCTCATCGAGATGGGATTCGCCGCGCCGGAGCGCCGCCGCACGGACGCGGCAAAGATCAGGGCGATGCGGGCGCGGCTCGATGCGCCGGCGGCAAAGGCTTGAGAACAAAGGCTTCCGCCGGCGTCCGCCCCTCATCCCGCTGCCGCGACCTTCTCCCCGCAGGCGGGGAGAAGGGACAAGCGGCGCCGACTGAACCCCGCATTCACCGCCCGCCCGAGGGAGCGAGTGGGCGCGGCATATCCCTTCTCCCCGCCTGCGGGGAGAAGGTGGCGGCAGCCGGTTGAGGGGCAACCCCGACCGAGCGGGGTTGAGGCGGTTGGGTTCCCGAGGGATCCCGCCAGCGTTCCAGGGGCACGTCCTCTCGCCTGCGAGGAGCCAAAACAGCTCAAGCCGCAAAAACCGTCTCCCCGCCGATCCAGGTCGATTTCATTGCGAGTTCCGGCGTGAGCAGCACGAAATCCGCATCCGTACCCGGCAGGAGCCGGCCCTTGTGCGAGGCGATCCCCATGGCGTCGGCGGGATAGGCGGAGGCCATGCGGACCGCCTCCTCGATCGGCAGGCCAAGCTTTTGGTGGACGAAGCGGACCGACGAAAGCATGTCGATATCGGCGCCGGCAAGCGTGCCGTCGGCAAGCGTCAGGCGCCCGCCCTGGCGCAGGATTTCCCGTCCGTTCAGGAAGAAACTCGTCTGATCGGTGCCGATCGGCGACATGGCGTCGGTGACCAGAAAGATCTGTCCCGGGCCTTTCTTGCCGCGCAGCGCGATGCCCATCGAGGCCGGGTGAACGTGAAAACCGTCGGCGATCATGCCGGCGTGGAGCGTGCCGGTCGAAAGCGCCGCGCCGACCACGCCAGGCTCGCGATGGCCGAGTCCGCTCATGGCGTTGAAGAGATGCGTGACGGTCCGGGCACCCGCTTTGGCATAGGCGCAGGCGGTGTCGTAATCCACGTCGGTATGGCCGAGGCTCACCACGACGCCGGCATCGGCCAGCGCCCGCACCTGCTCCTTGGTGGCGTTTTCCGGGGCCACGGTGAGCATCAGGCAGCCGAGCGCCTTTGCGCAGGCGAGTATCTCGGCAAGATCATCATCGCCCATCGGACGGATCAGCGACGGATCGTGGGCCCCCTTGCGCGCGACGGAAAGATGCGGGCCTTCGAGATGCAGGCCTAGGAAGCCGGGAACCGCCGCGGCTTTCGCCTCGATGCCTGCGGCGATGGCCGCGGTCCTGACCGCGCGCGTGTCGGTGATCAGCGTCGGCAGCAGCGCCGTCGTGCCGAATTGCGCATGCGCCGCGCAGATCTGCCGGATACTTTCGAGGGACGGCTTTTCGTTCAGAAGCGCGCCGCCGCCGCCGTTCACCTGCAGATCGATGAAGCCGGGCACGAGAAGCAGGCCACGCGCGTCGATGGTCTCGCCACCGGCGGGGACGCTTCCCGCTGGCGCAATCGCCTTGACGTGTCCCGCCTCGATCACGAGGGCTGCCCCGTCGTGCCAGTCGATGCCGTCGAAAATCCGCGCTCCGCTGATCGTCTTCTTCGCAGTCATCGTGTCTCCGTCACCTTCTTGAGGTTCTCCGGTGCGTCGGGGTTCAGACCGCGAGAGCGGGACCAGGCCTCGACGAAGCCATAGAACGGCAGGATCAGCGCCAAGGCGTCGGTGAGCGGGTGCCCGGTCTCGACGAAGGGCAGGCGCTTTGCCTTGCCCGCGCGTGCCGAGGTCACGTGCACCACCGCGCCCTTGGCGCTCATGCCGTCCGCGATATCGGCGACCGAGGCCTCGGCAGCATCGCGGGCGGCCAGCACGAGCACCGGGAACCGGGGCCCGACCAGCGCCACCGGTCCGTGCAGCACCTCTGCCGCGGAATAGGCCTCGGCATGCATGCCGGACGTCTCCTTGAACTTCAGCGCCGCTTCGCTGGCGATCGCCAGCGCCGGACCGCGGCCCAGCACATAGAGCGATTCGGCTTCTGCGAGATCGCCGGCGAAATCCTGCCAATCGAGCTTCACGGCCTTGGCAAGCTGGTTCGGCAGATCGGCGACCGCGTGCTTGAGCGTCGCGTCGCCGGTCCACTCGCCGAGCACGGCAAGACCCGCGACGATCGAGTTAACATAGGACTTGGTCGCCGCCACGGCAATTTCGGGTCCGGCGAGAATGTCGAGCGGGTGGGTGCAGGCCTCGGCAATCGGCGACGGCAGCGTGTTCGTCAGCGCGATCGAAACGGCGCCGGCGCGCGTCGCGGCTTCGGCCATGGCCACGATGTCCGGGCTCTTGCCGGACTGCGAGATTGCAATCGCCGCCGCACCGCCGAGTTTCAGATCGGCACCGTAAATCGACGCCAGCGAGGGTCCGAGCGAGGCGACCGGACGGCCGGTCGTGAGCTCGATCGCGTATTTCAGGAACAGGGCGGCATGGTCGGAAGAGCCCCTGGCGATCGTTACCAGAAAGGACGGATTCTTGGCGCGCAGCGCCGCGCCCGCTTGCGCCAGCCCCGTGGCCGAGCGCTCCAGCAACCGGGCGGCGGCCTCGGGAATCTCGTCGATTTCTCGCCGCATGTTGGTCTGCATCGTCATATCCTTTCATCAAATAGGCGAGATGCGGGCGGAGAACCGCTTTACACTATTCCTCATCCCGCCCTTCCCTCGACCGGCCACGCCGGCTCAGTTTTCCGGGATCGTCAGCTCCGCAACGAAATCATAGGCATCGCCGCGGTAGAGCGACCGGGTGAATTCGACCACGCGCCCGGAGGCAAGATAGGAGACGCGCTCGATCGAAAGACCGGCGGCGCCGACGGCGACGCCGAGCATGGCCGCGTCCGGTTCCTTGATATTGCAGGCGGAGATCCGCTGCACCGCGCGCACCGGCCGAGCCTGTTTCTTCTCGAGCTCTGAATAGAGCGAGGAGGTGACGGCGAGCGGGTCGGGGACGAATTCCGCCGAAACGCAGGCGCGCTCGATCGCAAGCGGCATGTCGTCGGCAATGCGGAGCCGCCCGAGTCGCGCCACAAGCGCGTCGGCCGCAAGCCCGAGGGTCATCATCTCGTCGGGCGAGGGATGGAAGAGACCGCGCTCCAGCCATTCCGCACGCGTGTTGAGTCCGCGCCGGGCCATGTCCTCGGTGAAGGAGGTCAGGCGCGAGAGCGACTGCTCGACGCGCGAAACCGGCCGGACGACGAAGGTGCCGGAACCGTGGCGGCGCACGAGGAGCCCGTCACGCACGAGATCATCGACGGCTTTGCGGACGGTGACGCGGCTGACATTGGCGTAATCCGCGAGATCCCGCTCCGGCGGCAGCGCATCTCCGTGATTGAGCTTGCCCGACAGGATCGCCTCCTCGAGCGATTGCCTGAGCTTCAGATAGAGGGGACCGGCGCCCCCGGACTGCAGGGTTTCGAGCGGCAGAATGGCGGCGAGCTGCTGGTTCATGCCGATACCCCGGAATGGGAGCCGAAACGGGCCGCCGCGAGCGCGACGGCGCCGGTCAAAGCGTCGGCCCGCGCCTCGACGAAGCGCGGCTGATGCCGGTCGGCGAGCCAGCGGCGATAAAGCGGCGCCAATCCTCCGAGCAGGCACAGCTTCTCGCTCCCCCTCGAAACCACCACGTCGAGCGCCTCGTCCACCGTCGCGGCGGCAGCCTTCAACAGGCTGATCGCCACAGGGTCGCCGCGCTCGGCAAATTCGATGACGCGCGGCGCATAGCGGCCGAACTCGCCGGGCTTGGCGAGCCGTGCGAAATCGACGATGTCGCGCGGGTCGTCGTTGAACTCGGCAAGAACGGCATCCGTCACGCCCGAGCCTTGATGTATGCCGTCATAGGCAAGCAAGCTCTCCTGCAGCAGCGCGTGACCGATGCGTGCGCCGCTGCCGTGATCTCCGATCGTGAACCCCCAGCCGCCGACATAGCTGACCTCATCGCCCCGGCGCGCGATATAGATCGTGCCCGTCCCGAGTATCGCGACGGCCCCGTCCCCGTCGCCGAGAGCGCCCTGCAGCGCGATCAGCCCATCGGATTCGATATCGGCCTGAGCAAAGGGAAGCCGCCTCTTCACGTAATGAACGGCATCGCCCACATTGTGGCCGGCGACGCCGACGATCGCGCGCGATGCCCCGATTCCGGCCGGGTCGAGCCCCGCATCCCCGAAGGCGTCGCGCGCCGCATCCGTTATGTTCTGCAATGCTGTTTCCGGATCGGTAAGGATATTCGCGGCGCCCGCCTTGCCGCGGCCGAGAATACGGCCGTCGAGGGCTGCTACAGCCGCACGGCAGCTCGTTCCGCCGCCATCAATTCCGATCAGGTAAAACGTCATGGGCACCTCCGTCGTCACAAGATACCAAAAAAATACCATTAACCAAGCGAGATTTCCGACTACAGATCATTCCCCAGTCTATTTCCTTGAAAAGGCTGAACTTATTTCTGTACGCAGCGGTTTCTTGCGGTAAAAGTTAAATTTCTCCTAGACAAGTGGTATTTTTTTGGCATTAATTCCAGAAGAGGAGAACGACGCCATGCCGCCAGCCAAGACCGAAGAGCGCCGCGACAATGCCAAGGGCCTGGACGTCATGCGTCCGGAGCTCGCCCTTCGCTTGCTCGCAGCCGGCCAGCAGGAGGCGGCAAAGTCGGTGGAACAGGCGATCGAGCCGATTTCAGCGGCGGCCCGCCTTGCCGCGGACAGCCTCGCCTCCGGCGGCCGGCTTGCCTATGCCGGCGCCGGAAGCTCCGGGTTGATGGCGATGGCGGACGCACTCGAACTGCCTGGCACCTACGGCATAGCTCGGGAGCAGGTCGTCATTCTCATTGCCGGCGGCGCCGCAAGCCTCACCGATCTTGCCGGCGGCTATGAGGACGACATGGAACTTGCGCGCGCCGATGTGCGAAGTGCCGGCATCGGGGCGGGCGACTGCCTGATCTCGGTTTCCGCCAGCGGCTCCACGCCCTATGCCATCGCCGCTGCCGACGAGGCGGGGAAACGCGGCGCCCGCGTCATCGGAATGGCCAACAATGCCGGCGCACCGCTCCTTCTGAACGCCGACGTCTCCATCCTCCTGGAGACGCCTCCGGAAGTCGTGTCCGGGTCGACGCGAATGGGTGCCGGGACGGCTCAGAAGATCGCCTTCAACATGTTCTCGACCATGGTCGGCATCCATCTCGGCCACGTGCTCGATGGTCACATGGTCAATCTGCGTGCCGACAACATCAAACTGCGCGGCCGGGCGATCCGGATCGTCTCGGACATAGCCGGTATCGGCGCCGCCGACGCGGACAGGCTGCTCGGCCTTGCCGGCGGGTCGGTCAAGCTGGCGATCCTGCTCGCATCCGGAGCGAGGGACATCGCCTATGCCGAAGACGCGCTCGAGCGCGCCGATCAAAATTTGCGCCGGGCGATCGCCATCGTCGGGACGTGAGGGATAAACTGGGAATTCAAAACCGCGCGACACGCGCCTAAAGGGGAGAAACTGCATGACCCGCACTACAATGAAAGGCTTGCTGCTCGCATCGAGCATTCTCGGCTCGGCCGGGCTTGCGCAAGCCCAGGACGCAACGCTGACGATCGAAAGCTGGCGCAATGACGACCTGGCGATCTGGCAGGAAAAGCTGATCCCGGCCTTCGAGGCGAAGAACCCGGGCATCAAGGTGGTATTCGCTCCCTCGGCCCCCACCGAGTATAACGCCGCCCTCAACGCCAAGCTCGACGCCGGCTCCGCGGGTGACCTCATCACCTGCCGCCCCTTCGACGCCTCGCTCGAACTCTACAACAAGAAGCATCTTGCCGACCTGACCGGTCTTTCCGGCATGGAGAATTTCTCCGACGTCGCCAAATCCGCCTGGACGACCGACGACGGCAAGGCGACCTTCTGCGTGCCGATGGCTTCCGTCATTCACGGCTTCATCTACAACAAGGATGCCTTCGACCAGCTCGGCCTTTCCGTTCCGGCGACCGAGGAGGAGTTCTTCGCGGTCCTCGAAAAGATCAAGGCGGACGGCAACTACATCCCGATGGCGATGGGCACCAAGGATCTCTGGGAAGCCGCGACGATGGGCTACCAGAACATCGGCCCGAACTACTGGAAGGGCGAGGAAGGCCGTCTGGCTCTTCTGAAAGGCGAGCAGAAACTGACCGACGAGCCGTGGGTCGAGCCTTTCCGCGTACTGGCGAAGTGGAAGGATTATCTCGGCGACGGCTTCGAGGCACAGACCTATCCGGACAGCCAGAACCTCTTCACGCTCGGCCGGGCGGCGATCTATCCGGCCGGCTCCTGGGAAATCTCCGGCTTCAACACGCAGGCCGAATTCAAGATGGGCGCCTTTCCGCCGCCGGTGAAGAAGGCGGGCGATACCTGCTATATCTCCGACCACAACGACATCGGTATCGGACTGAACGCCAAGAGCAAGAATGCGGATGCCGCCAAGACCTTCCTCACCTGGGTGGCCTCGCCGGAGTTCGCGGAAATCTATGCGAACGCCCTGCCCGGCTTCTTCAGCCTGAACTCGACGGCGGTGAAGATGTCCGATCCGCTCGCCCAGGAATTCGTCTCCTGGCGGGAGAAATGCAAGCCGACCATCCGCTCGACCTATCAGATCCTGTCGCGCGGAACCCCTAACCTCGAAAACGAGACCTGGGTCATGTCGGCCAACGTCATCAACGGCACGGACACGCCGGAGGCGGCCGCCAAGAAGCTCCAGGACGGGCTCGACAGCTGGTTCAAGCCGGTAAAATAAGACCGAACCGGGGTGTGTGGACGCTGTCCGCGCACCCTCCCCGACATGTGCAAACGTATCGCATGCGGGACGGCGTCATGGATTGCTCGGGCACCGGCGCTACGGCGCCGCGCGCCCGTAACGGGCGGATCGAAGCGGCTTGCCGGCTCTCCGCTCCCGCGGGACGCCTGACGGAAGCACGGTGCACGGCAGGAAGCCGCGCCGCATTTCGAGCGAAATCGAGGCTGCGCCCTGAAGGCCAGCCGGTTTGAGAACGGGCCAGAGGCCGATGAACCCACGTGAAATCACGACCTACGTCACCGAGATCAAGCGCCCGCGGCGCTGGCACATCCTCGTCTTCCTGCTGCCGGCGCTCGTCGTCTACACGGCGGTGATGATCCTTCCGCTTTTCGAGACGCTGCGCCAGTCCTTCTACAACACGGTCGACGGTCAGTTGACCTTCGTGGGCCTGGGCAATTTCAAGGTTCTGTTCGGCGACCCTCGCTGGGCGGCGGATTTCTGGAACGCGCTCAAGAACAATTTCGTCTTCTTCCTGATCCACATGGCCGTGCAGAACCCGATCGGCATCGCGCTCGCCGCCATGCTGTCCGTCCCGAAGCTGCGCTTCGGCGCCTTCTACCGCACGGCTATCTTTCTGCCGACGCTGCTCTCCTTCGTCATCGTCGGTTTCATCTGGAAGCTGATCCTGTCGCCGATCTGGGGCGTCGCACCCTATCTTCTCGACACGGTCGGCCTGCGATCGCTGTTCGGGCCCTGGCTCGGCAAGCCGGACACCGCGCTCATCGCAGTCTCGCTGATTTCCGTCTGGCAATATATCGGCATCCCGATGATGCTGATCTATGCGGCGCTCCTCAACATTCCCGACGAGGTGACCGAGGCGGCGGAGCTCGACGGCGTCACCGGCTGGAGCCAGTTCTGGAAGATCAAGCTTCCGCTGATCCTGCCTGCCATCGGCATCGTGTCGATCCTCACCTTCGTCGGCAATTTCAACGCCTTCGACCTGATCTATACGGTGCAGGGGGCGCTGGCCGGCCCGGACAAGTCGACCGACATCCTGGGCACCCTGCTCTATCGCACCTTCTTCGGTTTCCAGCTTCAGCTCGGCGACCGTTCGATGGGCGCGACGATCGCCGCGATCATGTTCCTGATCATTCTCGCCGGCGTCGCGCTCTATCTCTTCGGCATACAGCGCCGCATGCGCCGCTATCAGTTCTAAGGAGGATAAAAGATGTCGAAAGCACGCGCCTCCTTCATGCGCACGGGCGCCGTTCACGCGGCTCTGATCGCCTACACGCTTATCGCACTCTTTCCGGTGTTCCTGACGATCGTCAATTCGTTCAAGAGCCGCAACGCGATCTTCCGGGAACCTCTGGCGGTCCCGACACCCGAGACCTTCAGCCTGATCGGCTACGAAACGGTGCTGAAGCAGGGCGACTTCATCGGCTATTTCCAAAACAGCATCATCGTCACCGTCGTCTCGATCGCGCTCGTCCTGCTGTTCGGCGCCATGGCCGCCTTCGCGCTTTCCGAATACCGCTTCCGCGGCAACACGCTGATGGGGCTCTATCTGGCGCTTGGCATCATGATCCCGATCCGGCTCGGAACGGTGGCGATCCTGCAGGGCATGGTGGCGACCGGTCTCGTCAATACGCTGACCGCGCTGATCCTCGTCTATACGGCGCAAGGCCTGCCGCTGGCGGTATTCATCCTGTCCGAGTTCATGCGCACCGTATCCGACGACCTGAAGAATGCCGGACGCATCGACGGCCTGTCGGAATATGCGATCTTCCTGCGGCTGGTGCTGCCGCTCATCCGCCCGGCCATGGCGACGGTCGCCGTCTTCACCATGATCCCCATCTGGAACGATCTCTGGTTCCCGCTGATCCTCGCACCCGCCGAGGCGACCAAGACCGTCACCCTCGGCTCGCAGATCTTCATCGGCCAGTTCGTCACCAACTGGAACGCGGTCCTCTCGGCGCTGTCGCTGGCGATCTTCCCGGTCCTCGTCCTCTACGTCATCTTCTCGCGGCAGCTGATCCGCGGCATCACGGCAGGAGCAGTCAAGTGAATTCATCCGCACCCCCGATCCGCGTGCTCAGCGCCGGGCTCGGCAATATGGGCCGCAGCCACGCGCTCGCCTATCATCAGAACCCCGGTTTCGAAATCGCCGGGCTGGTCAACCGCTCGAAGGTGGCGCTGCCCGAGGCTCTTGCAGGATACGAGATTCTGCCGTCCTTTCCGGAGGCGCTCGCCGAACTGGAGCCGGAGCTCTGCTCGATCAACACCTATTCGGACACGCATGCGGACTACGCCGTGATGGCGATGGAGGCGGGAGCCCATGTCTTCGTGGAGAAGCCGCTGGCAACGACGGTCGCCGATGCCGAGCGCGTCGTCGCCTGTGCGCGGGCCAATGGCCGCAAGCTGGTCGTCGGCTATATCCTGCGCCACCACCCGTCCTGGATGCGGCTGATCGCGGAAGCCCGCAAGCTCGGAGGGCCTTACGTCTTCCGCATGAACCTGAACCAGCAATCGAGCGGCCCGACCTGGGCGACGCACAAGTCGCTGATGCAGACGACACCGCCGATCGTCGATTGCGGCGTCCACTATGTCGACGTCATGTGCCAGATCACCGATGCCAACCCCGTCGAGGTGCGCGGCATGGGCTTGAGGCTCTCGAACGAGATAGCCGCGGATATGTACAATTACGGGCATCTGCAGGTGATCTTCGAGGACGGCTCGGTGGGCTGGTACGAGGCGGGCTGGGGGCCGATGATCTCCGAGACGGCCTTCTTCGTGAAGGACGTGATGTCTCCGAACGGCTCCGTGTCGATCGTCATGGACCAGAACGCCAAGTCCGACGACATCGACGTGCACACGAAAACCTCCGTCATCCGCGTGCACAGCGCCGCTACGGGACCGGACGGCCGGTTCCTGAAATCCGACGAGGACCTGGTGATGGAGGGCGAGCCCGGCCACCAGGAGCTTTGCGACCGCGAGCAGGCCTTCGTGCTCAAGGCCATCCGAGAAGACATCGATCTTGGCCGGCACATGGACGATGCGGTGCAGTCGCTGAAGATCTGTCTCGCCGCCGACGACAGTGTGCGCACCGGCAAGCCGGTCAAGCTTTAACCCAAGAGGGCGACACGTGGGATCACTTCAACTCAAAACCATCCGCAAGGCCTTCGGCAGTCATGAGGTGCTGAAGGGCATCGACCTGGACGTGAAGGACGGCGAGTTCGTCATCTTCGTCGGTCCGTCCGGTTGCGGAAAGTCGACGCTTCTGCGCACCATCGCCGGCCTCGAGGACGCGACCTCGGGCAGCGTACAGATCGACGGTGTCGAGGTCGGCCATGTGGCGCCGGCCAAGCGCGGCATCGCCATGGTGTTCCAGTCCTATGCGCTCTATCCGCACCTGACCGTCAAGGACAATATGGGCCTCGGGCTGAAGCAGGCGGGTGTGCCGAAGGCCGAGATCGAAGAAAAGGTCGCCAAGGCGGCCGGCATGCTGTCGCTCGAACCCTATCTCGCCCGCCGTCCGGCCGAGCTATCCGGCGGCCAGCGCCAGCGCGTGGCGATCGGCCGCGCGATCGTGCGCGAGCCGAAGCTCTTCCTCTTCGACGAGCCGCTGTCGAACCTCGACGCGGCGCTGCGCGTCAACACACGGCTCGAGATCGCCCGTCTTCACCGCAGCCTCAAGGCGACGATGATCTACGTCACCCACGATCAGGTCGAGGCGATGACGCTTGCCGACAAGATCGTCGTGCTGAATGCCGGCTGGATCGAACAGGTCGGCTCGCCGATGGAGCTCTACAATCGCCCGGCCAACCTTTTCGTCGCCGGCTTCATCGGCTCGCCGCAGATGAATTTCATCGAAGCCGCAAAGCTCGGCGACGGAGAGGCAAAGACGATCGGTATCCGTCCGGAGCATATCGGCCTCTCCCGTGAAAGCGGCGACTGGAAGGGCAAGGTGATCCATGTCGAGCATCTTGGCGCCGACACGATCATCTACATCGAATCGGAGACCGTCGGCCTGCTGACGGTGCGCCTCTTCGGCGAACACCGCTACGCTACCGACGACATCGTCCACGCGACGCCGGTAATCGGCAGCATGCACCGCTTCGATGCGGACGGGCGGGTGATCAAGTCGGGACAATAGCGGACGGAGCGCCTATGATTTGGCCCTCCTCGGGTTTAACCCCGAGGACCAGCCACCTGCCGGCGCGGGGAATTGCCCCTCACCCTGACCCTCTCCCCGCGCGCGGGGAGAGGGGACTTACGACGTGGAACGCCGAGGCATCGGGCCGCGGGCGGGTCCCACCTGCCCCTTCTCCCCGCCTGCGGGGAGAAGGTCGCGGCAGCGGGATGAGGGGCCGCTCGCCGAGCGTCCTAATCCAAATCAAATCTGCGTGACCCTGCCAAGCCGCGAGGCCGAACGCCTTGGTGATCTTCACTTTTTTGCCTCCCCTGCCGGCGCGTCGAAACTCTGTTGCACTGCGGCAGAAATTAACATACATTGGCGTCTGTATATTAGCTTTCCGGTATTTTCCACGCCGATACCGGCTCCGCTTCACCTCACTTTGGGACCGCGCAGCGCTTGCGAAACGCCGCGACTGCGGCCGGTCCTTTGACAATATGGACATTGCGATGCGCATGAACCGACCGATATTGGCCGCCGCGCTGGCATCCGTGATTTTTCTCGCGGGCTGCCAGAAGAATGAAGAACAGCAGGCAGCGGCTGCCGCCCCTCCGCCGTCGCCGGTCGCCGTCTTCACGACGAAGGCGGAACCGCTGCCGATCACCAACGAACTGCCGGGCCGCATCACCGCCACCCGCATCGCCGAAGTCCGCCCGCGCATCTCCGGCATCGTCGTCGAGCGGGTGTTCGAGCAGGGCACCATGGTCAAGGAAGGCGACGTGCTCTACCGCATCGACCCGGCACCGTTTCAGGTCAAGGTCGACAGCGCCGAGGCGACGCTGAAGCGCGCTCAGGCGGTGGTCGATCAGGCCAAGCGGACGGCCGACCGCCAGTCGCGGCTGAAGGAGGCGCAGGTCACCGCGGTGCAGCAGTACGACGATGCCATCGCGGCCCTCGCCCAGGCCGAGGCCGATGTCGGCATCGCCGAGGCAGGGCTCGCGGAGGCCAAGCTCAATCTGCAGTATACGAACGTCACGGCTCCGATCAGCGGCCGGATCGGCCGGGCGCTGATCACCGAAGGCGCGCTCGTCAACACCAACGATCCGCAGAACCTTGCGACGATCCAGCAGCTCGACCCGATCTATGCCGACTTCACCCAGTCGGCGACCGACCTGATCCGCCTGCGCAAGGCGCTGAAGGACGGCCAGTGGATGAGTGCCAAGAACGAGGCCGAGGTTCAGTTGATCCTCGACGACGGAACGCCCTACGCGCTCAAGGGCAGGCTGCTCTTCTCCGAAGCCGCCGTCGACGCGACGACGGGCCAGGTGACGCTGCGCGGCGAATTCCCCAACCCGAACAACGATCTGCTGCCGGGCATGTATGTCCGCGTCCAGATCCAGCAGGGTTTGGAAAAGGACGCGATCACCGTGCCGCAGCAGGCCGTGCAGCGCAACAATGCCGGCCAGTCGCAGGTCTATGTGGTGAATGCCGACAACAAGGTTGAATTCCGCAACGTCACGCTCGGACGCACCGTCGGCGAGCGCTGGCAGGTGACCTCCGGCCTCAAGCCCGGCGAAAAGGTCATTGTCGAGGGTTTCCAGAAGGTCGGCCCGGGCGCGCCCGTGCAGCCATCCGACTGGGACCCGAATGCAAAGCCCGCGCCCGAACAGGCCAGCGCTTCGGCGGATGCCGGCGAAAAGCCCGCCACCGAAGTGAAGTGAGACCCATATCATGCCCAGTTTTTTCATAGACAGGCCGATCTTTGCCTGGGTGGTGGCGATCTTCATCATGATCGCCGGCATCATCGCTATCCCGCTCCTGCCGGTTTCGCAGTATCCGGATGTCGCACCGCCGCAGATATCGATCAATACCAACTATCCCGGCGCCTCGTCGCAGGACACCTATCAGAGCGTCACGCGGCTGATCGAGGATGAGTTGAACGGCGTCGAGGGGCTGCTTTACTTCGAATCGTCGACCAGCTCCTCCGGCTCGGTCTCGATCGACGCCACCTTCCAGCCGGGCACCGATCCGAGCCAGGCCTCGGTCGACATCCAGAACCGGGTGCAGCGCGTCGAACCGCGCCTGCCCGATCCCGTCAGGCAGCAAGGCGTACAGGTGGACGAGGCCGGCGCCGGCTTCCTGCTGATCATCTCGCTGACCTCGACCGACGGTTCGATGGACGCGATCGGGCTTGGCGATTATCTCAGCCGCAACGTGCTCAGCGAAATCCAGCGCGTGCCCGGCGTCGGACGCGCCCAGCTCTTCGCGACCGAGCGCTCGATGCGCGTCTGGCTCGATCCCGACAAGATGCTCGGCCTCAACCTGACGGCGGCCGACGTCACGGCGGCGATCCAGGCTCAGAACGCGCAGATCGCCTCCGGCTCGATCGGCGCCCAGCCGAATCCGATCACGCAGCAAGTCACCGCTCCGGTCGTCATCAAGGGTCAGCTTTCGAGCCCGGAGGAATTCGGTGCCATCGTGCTCAGGGCGAATGCCGACGGCTCTGCCGTGCGGCTGCGCGACGTCGCGCGCCTCGAGATCGGCGGCGAAAGCTACACCTTCTCCACCCGCCTCAACGGCAGCCCCTCGGCGGCCATCGCCGTGCAGCTCTCTCCGAGCGGCAACGCGATGTCGACCTCGGCAGCGATCAAGGCCCGCATGGACGAGCTCGCGGAGTTCTTCCCGGAGGGGCTCGAATATTCGATCCCCTACGACACCTCGCCCTTCGTCGCGGTGTCGATCGAGAAGGTGCTGCACACCCTCGTCGAGGCCGTCGGCCTCGTCTTCCTGGTGATGTTCCTGTTCCTGCAGAACGTCCGCTATACGATCATTCCCACCATCGTCGTGCCGGTCGCCCTGCTCGGCACCTGCGCGGTCATGCTGGCGATGGGCTTCTCGATCAACGTGCTCACGATGTTCGGCATGGTGCTGGCGATCGGCATCCTCGTCGACGATGCGATCATCGTCGTCGAGAACGTCGAGCGCATCATGTCGGAAGAGGGCCTGACGCCGAAGGATGCCACCCGCAAGGCGATGAAGCAGATCACCGGTGCGGTGATCGGCATCACGCTGGTGCTGGCTTCTGTGTTCATCCCGATGGCCTTCTTCCCGGGCGCCGTCGGCGTGATCTATCGCCAGTTCAGCCTGACCATGGTCGTTTCGATCCTGTTCTCGGCGCTGCTTGCGCTCTCGCTGACGCCGGCACTCTGCGCGAGCTTCCTCAAACAGGTTCCGAAGGGTCACCATCACGCCAAGCGCGGCTTCTTCGGCTGGTTCAATCGCGGTTTCGACCGGACGTCGCACGGCTACACGCGCGCCGTCGGAGGCATCGTCAGGCGGACCGGCCGCTTCATGGTCATCTATCTGGCGCTGCTTGCCGGTCTCGGCTGGGCCTTTCTCCAGCTTCCTTCGTCCTTTCTGCCGGACGAGGACCAGGGCTTCGTCATCGTCATGATGCAATTGCCTTCGGAAGCGACTGCAAACCGCACCACGGAGGTGATCGAGCAGACCGAGACCATCTTCGGCCAAGAAAAGGCGGTCGACACGATCGTCGCGATCAATGGCTTCTCCTTCTTCGGAAGCGGGCAGAATGCGGGGCTCGCCTTCGTGACGCTCAAGGACTGGAGCGAGCGCGATGCAGACAACTCCGCCCAGTCGATCGCCGGTCGCGCCACCATGGCCATGAGCCAGATCAAGGACGCGATCAGCTTCGCGCTGTCGCCTCCGGCGATCCAGGGCCTCGGAACGACGGGCGGATTCTCCTTCCGCCTCCAGGACCGTGCGGGTCTCGGCCAGGCGGCACTCGCCGAAGCGCGCGACCAGCTTCTCGGCCTCGCTTCCCAGAGCAAGGTCCTGACCGGGGTCCGCTTCGAGGGCATGCCCGACGCGGCGCAGGTCAGCGTCAATATCGACCGCGAGAAGGCCAATACCTTCGGCGTGACCTTTGCCGACATCAACTCGACCATCTCGACCAATCTCGGTTCGTCCTATGTCAACGACTTCCCGAATGCCGGCCGCATGCAGCGCGTGACGGTGCAGGCGGACGAGACGAAGCGCATGCAGACCGCTGACCTCCTGAACCTGAACGTCCGCAACTCCAACGGCGGCATGGTTCCGCTCTCGGCCTTCGCGGACGTGGAATGGGTCAAGGCGCCGACGCAGACAGTGGGCTACAACGGTTACCCGGCGGTCCGCATCAGCGGCGAGGCCGCTCCCGGCTACTCCTCCGGCGATGCGATCGCCGAGATGGAGCGTCTGGTGGCTGAGCTTCCCGCGGGCTTCGGCTATGAGTGGACGGGACAGTCGCTGCAGGAAATCCAGTCGGGCTCGCAGGCGCCGCTCCTGATAGCACTCTCCTGCCTGCTCGTCTTCCTCTGCCTGGCGGCACTCTATGAGAGCTGGTCCATTCCGGTCTCGGTCATCATGGTCGTGCCGCTCGGCGTCATCGGCGCCGTGCTCGCCGTGACGATGCGCGACATGCCGAACGACGTCTACTTCAAGGTCGGCCTGATCGCGATCATCGGGCTTTCGGCGAAGAACGCGATCCTCATCATCGAGTTCGCCAAGGAACTCCGCGAACAGGGCAAATCGCTCATCGACTCGACGCTGGAGGCTGCGCATCTGCGCTTCCGGCCGATCCTGATGACCTCGCTCGCCTTCACCCTCGGCGTTCTGCCGCTGGCGATCGCGACGGGCGCAAGTTCCGGCAGCCAGCGCGCCATCGGCACGGGC
The DNA here is from genome assembly GCF_030064585.1 of Ensifer meliloti. Taxonomy (NCBI): domain Bacteria; kingdom Pseudomonadati; phylum Pseudomonadota; class Alphaproteobacteria; order Hyphomicrobiales; family Rhizobiaceae; genus Ensifer; species Ensifer meliloti. The sequence continues at coordinate 2,520,357 of NZ_CP120365.1, read as the reverse complement.
GTCATGGGCGGCATGATCTCGGCGACGGTGCTGGCGATCTTCTTCGTCCCGGTCTTCTTCGTGTTCGTGATGAAGATCTTCGAACGCGGAAGAGCGGCGCCGGAGGCGGCTAAGCCCGCATCCGAAACCACCAGCCCGGCCGAGTAATATCGAAGACGGCCCGCCCACCTACGGCGGGCGGGCCGTCGCTCAAGGAGAATTTGAATAAATGCGCCGAACCAAGGCCGACGCCGAGGCTACAAGACAGAAGATCCTGTGCGCCGCCGAGCGGATGTTCTACAAGAAGGGCGTTCCCAACACGACGCTCGAGGAAGTGGCGAAGGAGGCTGGCGTCACCCGCGGCGCCATCTACTGGCATTTCGCCAACAAGACGGATCTTTTCCTCGCCCTTTACGAGGCCGTGCCGCTGCCCCACGAAGACATGATCGCACGCGAGATCGAAACGGAAGCCTTCGACACGCTCGCCATCGTCGAGAGCGCGACCAGCGACTGGCTGACGACCCTGGCCGCGGACGAGCAGCGGCAGCGCATTCTCGCGATCATGCTGCGCTGCGACTACGACAATGACATGTCCGCCGTTCTCGTGCGCCAACGCGAAATCGAGGAGCGCCACGATGCCCTTCTCGAGCTTGCCTTCGCCCGCGCACTGGAAAGGGGTCAGTTGCAGGAGCACTGGGCGCCGCCGACTGCGGCGCGGGCCCTGCGCTGGATGATGATGGGGCTCTGTACCGAATGGCTGCTCTTCGGCCGCCGCTTCGACCTCGTGGCCCAGGGGAGCGAAGCACTCCAGTCTCTCTTTGCGGGCTTCCGGCGGGTGCCGGCTCGCGGCGATACCTCCTCCCGCCTCGGCCCTAACTGAGTACTTTGCGCATCTCGACCGAGGTCGGGCGGGTGAAGCCGGGATGGGCGGTTCGCGCCATCTCCACGAAGCCCCAGGCCGCGAAAGTGGCTTGGTTTCCGGCGAGCTCGATGCGTGTCTGGAGCCTCAGCGCAGGCAGGCTCAGATCGCGCGCCGTTTCCTCGGCGGCGGCGATGAGCATCCGCCCTACTCCCTTTCCCTGGCGGCCGGGAGCGACGGCGAGTTTGCCGATATAGAGACAATCCGCTTCCGGCTTGCAGAAGATGCAGCCCAGGAGCTCGCGCCCGGCGACGGCCGCGAAGGCGATCTCGTCTCTTGCTTTCCGGTTGAGGGACGCCGCCGTCAGCGCATGGGCCGACGAGGGCGGATCGATACGGCCGTCCATATAGGCGAAGGACGCACGGATCAGCGACAGCAACTCCTCGTAACGGTCGAAGCCCTCGTCGATGCGGACGGTCTCCATGCCGTCCTCAGCGCGTGCCGCGCCGATAGCGGATCGTGTTGAATTGGGCGGCGAGCGCATCGTAGAGCAGCAGACGGCCGATCAGCGGCTCGCCGATGCCGGTGACGAGCTTGATTGCTTCCATCGCCTGCAGCGTGCCGATGACGCCGGTGAGCGCGCCTAAGACGCCCGCTTCGGCGCAGGTCGGTACGGTGCCCGGCGGCGGCGGCTCCGGGAAGAGATCGCGGTAGGAGGGGTTCGGGTGCCCCTCCGCATCGGTCCCGTAGGGCTTCAGCACGGTGACGGAGCCGTCGAAGCGTCCAACGGCACCGGTGACGAGCGCCACGCCTGCCGCCTCGGCCGTATCGGCGGCGAGATAACGCGTATCGAAATTATCCGACCCGTCGACGACGAGATCGTATTGCCGGAAGAGCGCATCGGCATTTGCGGGGCCGAGCCTGACCGGGTGCGCCACGACCTTCACATGCGGGTTGAGGGCGTCGATCGCCGCTGCGGCGCTCTCGACCTTCGGCCGCCCGATATCGGCGGTGGCATGGATCACCTGACGCTGCAGGTTCGACAACGAGACCACGTCGTCGTCGACGATCCCGAGCGTGCCGACCCCGGCGGCCGCCAGATATTGCAGAGCCGGCGCGCCGAGCCCGCCCGCGCCGATGACGAGCACGCGCGCGGCCTTGAGTTTCTGCTGCCCCGGGCCGCCGATCTCCGGCAGCACGATGTGGCGTGCGTAGCGCGCAATCTCCGAAGGAGCGAGCGTCGCATCGGTCGTCATGTGCGTCTCCATGTAATTTTCGCGCAGGGCGCTGCATGTCACCCCGAAACGCGGCCGTTTGCAACGGCCAGATATTGAGCGCGCTCGCCAAGGGCGTCGAACATCGCCCGGTCGGTGCCCGTCATGAAGGACTGGCCGCCGAGCCCATCGACCAGATCGAAGAGGGCGGCGCGGCGTCCCTGATCGAGATGGGCGGCGATTTCGTCGAGCAGCAGCACCGGGGCGTGGCCGGTCATATCCCCGACGAGCCGTGCATGCGCGAGCACCAGGCCGACGAGCAGCGCCTTCTGCTCGCCGGTCGAGCAACGCTCGGCCTCGATGTCCTTTTCCCGGTGGCGGATCAGGAGATCGCTGCGGTGCGGCCCGTCCAGCGTGCGGCCCGCGGCCGCATCGCGGGCACGGCCCTCGGCGAGCATTGCCAGATATCGCTCTTCGAGTTCAAAGGCGGGAATGCCGGCACAGTCATCGAGAAAGCCGGCGAGCGACAGGCTTGCGGACGGAAAGGTCCCATCGCTCCGGCTCCGCTCGACGAGGGCCGAGAGCAGGCCGAGCATCTCCTGACGGGCAAGCGCCATGGAGATGCCGAGCCCGGCCATTTCGCGCTCGATGGCCGACAGCCAGGCGGGATCGGGCCGGAATTCCGAGAGAAGCCGGTTGCGGCTGCGCATGGCGCGGTCGAACTCGCTGGCGCGGCGGCCGTGTTCGGGATCGAGCGACAGGACCAGCCGGTCGAGAAAGCGCCTGCGGTCGGCGGAAGGGCCGGTGAAGAGGCCATCCATCGCCGGAGTGAGCCACAGCACCCTGAGGTGATCGGTGAGTTCGTCGACCGTGCGGGCCGCAGTGCCGTTGATCCTGAGGCGCCGTGATTGCCCCTCCTCGGTCCCTTGAGTGCCCGTGCCGATCTCCACCGACCCTTCCATGCCATCAACGGCGGCGAAGACCGAGAAACCATCGGGGGCGCCGACGCGGGCGACATCCGCATAGGCAGCGCGCCTCAAACCGCGCCCGGGCGAAAGAAAGGAGACCCCCTCCATCAGATTGGTCTTGCCCGCACCGTTCTCGCCGGTCAGCACCACATGGCGCTGGTCGAGGTCGAGCGCCAGCGTTGCATAGTTGCGGAAGTCGCTCAGTTTCAGGCGTGTGAGAAAGACCTTGTGGGGCATTGCAAGTCCGATATCGACGTTGCTGTCAGGTAGGATGAAAGCCCGGCCAAGGCAAGGCGGAAAGGGTGTTCTGTCCGCCTCTCCCCCGCCTGCGGCGATTCCGTATCCGGGCTGCGCATTTCCGCCCCAATCGCCTGTGGGAAAGCCGTTTTTTTCGGCCGCATCGGAACTTTCCCCGAGCGCGCAAGTACAATATGACAACTGCGTGACAATCGACAGTTGGATGGATCGCTGATGCTCGGCCTGTTTCGCAAGCTCCTCCCCCGGGAAGACCGTTTCTTCGACCTCTTCGCCGATCATTCGCGCACCGTCATGGGTGCGGCGGAGGCACTGAACGCGTTGCTTGCCGGCGGCCCGGACATCGAAAGCCATTGCGACCGCATCGTCGCGCTCGAGAACGAGGCCGACGAGATCACCCGCGAGGTTCTGCTGGCCGTCCGCCGCAGCTTCATCACCCCCTTCGACCGCGGCGACATCAAGGATCTCATCCAGTCGATGGACGATGCGATCGACATGATGCACAAGACGGTGAAAACCATCCGTCTCTACGAGCAGAAGAGCTTCGATCCCGGCATGCAGGCCATGGGTGCGGCGGTCGTCGAGGCCGCCCATCTCGTCGCCGAGGCCATTCCGCTCCTCAGCCGGATCGGTGCCAATGCTCATCGCCTCAGCGCCATCGCCGAGGAGGTGACGCATGTCGAGGATAGATCCGACCAGCTGCACGAGCAGGGCCTGAAGGATCTCTTCCGGCGCCATGGCGCTTCCAACCCCATGGCCTATATCATCGGCAGCGAGATCTACGGCGAACTGGAAAAGGTCGTCGACCGCTTCGAGGATGTGGCAAACGAAATCAGCGGCATCGTGATCGAGAACGTCTGATGGATGCGACGCTCGCCTTCCCGCTGCTCGTGGGGCTCATCGCCGTCGCGCTTTTCTTCGACTTCCTCAACGGGTTGCACGACGCGGCCAATTCGATCGCGACCATCGTATCGACCCGCGTGCTCCGGCCGCAATATGCGGTCTTCTGGGCGGCGTTCTTCAACTTCATCGCCTTCCTCTTCTTCGGGCTGCACGTCGCCGAAACGCTCGGAACCGGCATCATCGATCCGGGTATCGTCACGCCGCAGGTGATCTTCGCGGCGCTGATGGGCGCCATCACCTGGAACATCGTTACCTGGGTCTTCGGCATCCCGTCGAGTTCCTCGCACGCGCTCATCGGCGGTCTCGTCGGCGCCGGCCTGGCCAAGACCGGTTTCAGTTCCATCGTCTGGCAAGGCCTGCTGAAGACGGCCGGCGCCATCGTCATGTCGCCGGGCATCGGCTTCGTTCTGGCGCTGCTGTTGGTGCTGATCGTCTCCTGGCTGTTCGTTCGCCAGACACCCTTTGCCGTCGACAGCACCTTCCGGGTGCTGCAATTCGTTTCGGCTTCCCTCTATTCGCTCGGCCATGGCGGCAACGATGCGCAGAAGACCATGGGCATCATTGCCGTGCTTCTCTTCTCGCAGGGCTATCTCGGCTCGGAATTCTACGTGCCCTTCTGGGTGGTCATCACCTGCCAGGCGGCGATCGCGCTCGGCACGCTCTTCGGCGGCTGGAGAATCGTCCACACGATGGGCTCGAAGATCACCAAGCTCAACCCGATGCAGGGATTCTGCGCCGAGACGGGCGGCGCCATCACGCTGTTCGCCGCGACCTGGCTCGGCATTCCGGTTTCGACCACCCACACAATCACCGGCGCGATCATCGGCGTCGGCGCGGCGCGGCGCGTATCGGCGGTGCGGTGGGGGCTTGCCGGCAACATCGTCGTTGCCTGGGTGATCACCATGCCGGCGGCAGCGTTGATCTCGGCGCTCTGCTATTTCGCCGCGGACCTCGTCGCCTGACGCTTTCGCCGGGCACCCCGTTGGCATTGCCGGCGGCGGGGAGTATATTTCCGCGATCTAATGGAATTGCATCCGGAGAAGAGTGAACTTCCATCGTATCTGGGGAGGAAACGATGACGGACGTCGAGTGGACGATCAAGGGCCGCGAATTCATCCATTGCAATTGCGCCTATGGCTGCCCGTGCCAGTTCAACGCACTGCCCACCGAGGGGCATTGCCGCGCGATCGGGATCGTCGACATCGACGAGGGGCACCATGGCGATACCCGGCTCGACGGCCTGAGGTGCGGCATGATCGTATCCTGGCCCGGTGCCATTCACGAGGGCAGGGGCGCGGTGGTTCCGATCATCGACGAGCGTGCCTCCGACGAGCAGCGGGAGGCGCTGCTGCGGATCATGAGCGGCCAGGACACCGAGCCCGGCGCCACCTTCTTCCAGGTGTTCGCGACGACTTTCGAGACCTTCCACGATCCGGTTTTCGCGCCGATCGATTTCGAGATCGACGTCGAAAGACGCTCGGCGCGGGTCAATATTCCGGGATGGATGGAGGCTCGCGGCGAGCCCATCGTCAATCCGGTGACCGGTGAGGAGCATCACGCGCGCATCAACCTTCCGCACGGGTTCGAATATGACCGCTGCGAGGTGGGGCGCGGCTGGGCCGAGACGAGCGGGCCGCTGGCAGTTTCGCTCGCCGATTCGCACGCCCACTTCGCCAGACTGCACATGACCGGAAGCGGCGTGGTTCACTGACGCCATGCCGCCCGACACCGCGCTTGAAAGCTTGCTGCGACGGGATCGGGCAATCGTGGCAGCGTCGCTCGTCGCATTGACGGTGGTCGCCTGGACATACACGCTCTGGCTGGCGGCAGCCATGAACATCGACGGCATGAGCATGTCTGCCCCCGGCATGGAAGCGGACATGAAGATGGACCCTGCCATGGATATGGATGGCATGGAGATGGGATCCCGTGGCGCCCTGTCGCTCGGCACCGTCCTCGGCATCTCGCCGCGTCCCTGGAGTTCCGTGGAAGCCGGCGTCACCCTGACCATGTGGATCGTGATGATGGTCGGCATGATGCTGCCTTCGGCAACGCCGATGATCCTGCTCTACGCCCGGGTCGGCCGGCAAAGCCGGATAGCGGGCAAGCCCTTCGCCGCGACCGGTTTCTTCGCCGGCGGCTATCTCCTTGCCTGGGCGGGATTCGCGCTCGTCGCGACGCTTGGACAATGGCTCATGGAGGGAACCCTGCTGACGCCGGCGCTGGCAAGCGCCAGTCGCATCTTCAGCGGTGTCGTGCTGGTGATCGCGGGTCTCTACCAATGGACGCCGCTCAAGGATGCCTGCCTCAGCCAATGTCAGACGCCGATCGTCTTCCTGCAGCGGCACGGCGGTTTTCGCCGCGATCCCGCGGGAGCCGTCGGACTGGGCCTGCGCCACGGGGTCTATTGCATCGGCTGCTGCTGGGCGCTGATGACGCTTCTTTTCGTCGGCGGCATCATGAATGTGCTCTGGATTGCGGCAATCGCCATCTTCGTGCTCGCGGAGAAGGTGATACCGACCGGCCGCGTTCTCTCACGCGTCGCCGGATCTCTGCTCGCGGCGTTCGGCCTTTGGCAGCTCATTTCGGCTTCGATTTAAGTGATGGCGCCGCGGCTTGGCCCCTCATCCGCCTGCCGGCACCTTCTCCCCGCAAGCGGGGCGAAGGGGACTGGTAGCGCCGCCGCTTGTCCCTTCTCCACGTCAGAACGGGGAGAAGTTCGCGGCAGCGGGATGAGGGGCTGCGCGCGGCGTAATCGCCCAGAGCATTGGCTCACTCGCTCAACGTGTCGAAGAAATCCTTCATCCGGGAGAAGAAGCCCGTCGATTCGGGATTGTTCTCCTTGGACGAGATCTGCTCAAATTCCTGCAGCAACTCGCGTTGGCGCTTGGTGAGCTTCTGCGGCGTCTCGATTTGAATCTGGATATAGAGATCGCCGGTCTGGCTGGAGCGCAGCACCGGCATGCCCTTGCCCTTGAGGCGGAACTGCTTGCCGGCCTGCGTGCCTTCCGGCACGGTGACGCGCGATTTGGTGCCGTCGAGGGTGGTGACGTCGAACTTGCCGCCGAGCGCCGCCGTCGTCATAGAGATCGGCACGGCGCAATAGAGATCAGCGCCGTCGCGCTGATAGAATTCGTGCGGCTTCACTGAGAGGAAGATGTAGAGGTCGCCCGCCGGGCCGCCGCGAAGGCCGGCCTCACCCTCGCCGGAAAGCCGGATGCGCGTGCCGTCCTCGATACCGGCCGGAATGTTGACCGAGAGCGTCCGCTCCTCCACGACGCGGCCCTGGCCGTGGCATTTGGTGCAGGGGTCGGCGATCGTCTGGCCGCGGCCGCCGCAGGTCGGGCAGGTCCGCTCGATCGAGAAGAAGCCCTGGGCCGCGCGGACGCGGCCGGTGCCCTGACAGGTGCCGCAGGTCTTCGGGCTGGTACCGGGCTTGGCGCCCGTGCCGGTGCAGACGTCGCAGGTGATGGACGTCGGCACGCGGATCTGCGCCGTCTTGCCGGAATAGGCCTCCTCGAGCGAAATCTCCATGTTATAGCGCAGGTCCGCGCCGCGCTCGCGTCCGCCTGACGAGCGGCGCTGACGGCCACCCATCATCTCGCCGAAGATGTCCTCGAAAATATCGGAGAAGCCGTGCGCTCCGCCGCCGGCGAAGCCGTTGCCGAAGCCTGCGCCCATGCCGCCCTGCTCGAAGGCCGCATGGCCGTAGCGGTCATAGGCCGCGCGTTTCTGCGGATCCTTCAGCGTCTCATAGGCTTCGTTGATTTCCTTGAAGGACTTTTCCGACTCCTGGTCGCCGGGATTCCTGTCCGGGTGATATTTCATCGCGAGTTTGCGAAAGGCGCTCTTCAGCTCCTTTTCGTCCGCGTTTTTTTGAACGCCAAGCGTTTCGTAAAGATCACGTTTCATGCTTCAAAGATCGTCCTGTTATCAGCGACAGGGCTTGCCAGCGCGAAGGATCCGACGGCTGCCTGATTATCTTGCCACAGGATTTAGTAAACCTTTAAGCGCGATACCATAGCCAAGTCGGGGCGGAAGCGGTTTTTTGTCGGAAAACGGCGGTTTCGCAGCCACTTTCCTCCGCAGGGTCGGTTCGCTTCCGCGCCTTGGGACTGCAGCCGGTGAACCATCTATGAAAAAGCCCGGGATCGCTCCCGGGCCCGTTCATCGAAAGGCGAAGCCGTCAGGCCGACCGCTTACGGTCGTCTTCGTCCTTGACTTCCTCGTAGTCGGCGTCGACCACGTCATCGCCGGAGCGCTTGGCGTCGGCGGCGGCATCCGCATGGGCGGCGTCCGTCTGCTGAGCCTCATAGATCGCCTGACCGAGCTTCATGGAGACTTCCATGAGGGTATTGGTCTTGGCCTTGATGTCCTCGGCGTCCGGCTCGGAAACTTCGACGGCGCTCTTGAGCGCTGCGATTGCATCCTCGATCGCCTTGCGGTCCGTCTCGGAAACCTTGTCGCCATGTTCCTGGAGCGACTTCTCCGAAGAATGGACCAGGCTTTCGGCCTGGTTCTTGGCCTCTACGCCTTCGCGGCGCTTCTTGTCGGCTTCCGCATTGGCTTCGGCATCCTTGACCATCTTCTCGATCTCGGCGTCGGAAAGACCACCGGAGGCCTGGATGCGGATCTGGTGCTCCTTGCCTGTGCCCTTGTCCTTGGCGGACACCTGCACGATGCCGTTCGCATCGATGTCGAACGTGACCTCGATCTGCGGCACGCCGCGCGGTGCCGGCGGAATGCCGACGAGATCGAACTGGCCGAGCAGCTTGTTGTCGGCCGCCATTTCACGCTCGCCCTGCGAGACGCGGATCGTCACGGCGGACTGGTTGTCGTCGGCCGTCGAGAAGACCTGGCTCTTCTTCGTCGGGATCGTGGTGTTGCGCTCGATCAGGCGGGTGAAGACGCCGCCAAGCGTTTCGATGCCGAGCGATAGCGGGGTGACGTCCAGCAGCAACACGTCCTTGACGTCGCCCTGCAGAACGCCGGCCTGGATCGCGGCGCCCATGGCAACCACTTCATCCGGGTTGACACCCTTGTGCGGCTCCTTGCCGAAGAGCTGCTTCACCGTCTCCTGAACCTTCGGCATGCGGGTCATGCCGCCGACGAGAACGACTTCGTCGATCTCGGCAGCCGAAACGCCGGCATCCTTGAGCGCGGCTTTGCAGGGCGCGATGGTCTTCTGGATCAGGTCTTCGACCAGGCTCTCGAATTTGGCGCGGGACAGCTTCATCGTCAGGTGCTTCGGACCGGAAGCGTCCGCCGTGATGAACGGCAGGTTGATTTCGGTCTGCTGCGAGGACGAGAGCTCGATCTTCGCTTTTTCGGCAGCTTCCTTCAGGCGCTGCAGCGCGAGCTTGTCGTTCTTGAGGTCGATGCCCTGCTCCTTCTTGAACTCGGAGGCAAGATATTCGACGAGGCGCATGTCGAAGTCTTCACCGCCAAGGAAGGTGTCGCCGTTGGTCGACTTCACTTCGAAGACGCCGTCGCCGATTTCCAGAACCGAGATGTCGAACGTGCCGCCGCCAAGATCGTAGACGGCGATCGTCTTGCCTTCCTTCTTGTCGAGGCCGTAGGCAAGTGCCGCTGCGGTCGGCTCGTTGATGATGCGCAGCACGTCGAGACCGGCGATCTTGCCGGCATCCTTCGTGGCCTGGCGCTGTGCGTCGTTGAAGTAGGCCGGAACGGTGATGACGGCCTTTTCGACCTTTTCACCGAGATAGGACTCGGCCGTTTCCTTCATCTTCTGAAGGATCATCGCGGAGATCTGCGACGGAGAGTAGCTGGTGCCGTGGGCTTCGACCCAGGCGTCGCCATTGTCGGCCTTGACGATCTTGTAGGGGACCATCCCCTTGTCCTTCTGGGTCGTGGGATCCTCGAAGGTGCGGCCGATCAGGCGCTTGATCGCAAAAAGCGTGTTCTCTGGATTGGTCACCGCCTGGCGCTTGGCCGGCTGGCCGACGAGACGTTCGCCGTCTTCGGTGAATGCCACCATGGAGGGGGTCGTGCGCGCGCCCTCCGCGTTCTCGATCACCTTCGCGTCCTTGCCGTCCATGACGGAGACGCAGGAGTTGGTCGTTCCCAGGTCAATACCAATAACTTTAGCCATGTCGTTCTCTCCTTGCAGCGGACTGTCGGAACCCGGTCAGGCATTCGTGGGACAGCCCCTAACGGGATGGTCTTTGTGTCTCATCGCAGCCGCGGCTGCATCGATGCGGCGTATATAAGGACCGGCGTTTCGGACTGCAAGGCATTCTGCGGGGGGATCGACGGCAAATGCAAGCCGTCTTCCACAAACACCCGGCGGCGGCCCGCTGCCGCTGGTTCAGCCGCCGGTCAGCAGGTCGAACAGCGTCGTTCGGCGGGTTCCACCGGTGGTCTCTCCGACGCCGGCCGGCGGGATTGGCCCTCCGGCCTGTTCTGCAGGCCGGACCTGATCGACGGCGGCCATGCCGTCCATGCTTTCGACGCCGTCCATGCCTGCCGGACGCTCGGGGAAGACATCGGGACTACCCGCGTCGAAGCCATCGGCCGGCATTTCGCCGGCAGCAGCGATGCCGCCCTCGTCAAAGACCGGCTGCACGCCCGTCGTGCCGAAGAGCGGCGAGGGCGAAAGGCCCTCATGCGCCGCAACCATGAAATCGTGCCAGGCCCTGGCGGGAAGGCCGCCGCCGGTGACCTTTTTCATAAATTTTCCGTCGTCGTTGCCGAACCAGATGCCGGTCGCGAGGTTGGAGGTGTAGCCGACGAACAGCGCGTCGCGGAAGGACTGCGTCGTTCCGGTCTTCCCTGCCGCCTCCCAGCCCGGCAGGCGCGCATTTTTGCCGGTGCCGTCCGTCAGCACGCGCACCATCATACGGTTCATCTCGCTGACGATCGCCGGATCGAGCACCCGCGGCGGGTTGTCGTAGGTGTTCTCGTAAAGCACGGTGCCATCGGCGGTGGAGATGCGCCGGATGACGTGCGGCGTCGCCTTGAAGCCGCCATTCATGAAGGGCGCATAGGAGGACGTCAGCTCCACCAGCGTCACTTCCGACGTGCCGAGCGCGATCGATGCATTGGCCTGCATGTCGGAATCTATGCCCAGCCGGTGCGCGAGCTTGACCACGTTCTGCGGCCCGACCTCCATCACGAGCTGGGCGGCGATGGTGTTCAGCGAATTGGCGAGCGCATCGGCGAGCGTCACCTCGCCGCGGTACTTCTGATCGTAGTTCTCAGGTGTCCAGTTGCCGATCCGGACCGGCGCGTCGTTGCGCACGGACATCGGCGTGCGGCCGATCTCGAGCGCCGCCGCATACACGAAGGGCTTGAAGGCCGAGCCCGGCTGGCGCTTCGCCTTGGAGGCGCGGTCGAACTGGCTTTCGGCATAGTCCCTGCCGCCGACGAGCGCCCGGATGGCGCCTGTGCCGTCGATCGAGACGAGCGCCGCCTGGGAGGCGTTGAGCTTGCCGCCTTCGGTCTCGAGCCTCTCGGCGAGCACCTCCTCCGCCTTCTTCTCGAGCGTAAGGTCGATGGTCGTATCGATGACGAGATCTTGCGTGACTTCGCCGATCATGCCGGGGACCTGGTCCATCACCATGTCGGCGACATAGTGCTCGGCGCCGGACCAGAAGCTCTTTGCCCGTGTCGGTGCCTGCGACATGGCCGTCTTGATCTCGGAATCGCTGATGAAGCCTTCCTCGCGCATTGCGCCGAGCACGAGCTGTGCGCGCTCCTCCGCCGCTTCGGGGTCTCGGGCCGGCGACAGCCGTGAAGGAGCCTTCAGAAGGCCCGCGAGCAGCGCCGCTTCGCCGAGATTGACGTCGCGCGCCGACTTGTTGAAGTAGCGCCGCGAGGCCGCCTCGACGCCATAGGCGTTCGACCCGAAGAAGACGCGGTTGAGATACATCGCCAGGATCTGGTCCTTGGTGTATTTCTGCTCCAGCCAAAAGGCGAGCAGCACCTCCTGCACCTTGCGCTCCAGCGTCCGCTCCGGCGAGAGAAACAGGTTCTTGGCAAGCTGCTGGGTGAGCGTGGAGCCGCCCTGGACCATGCGGCCGCTCATGACGTTCGTGAGCATGGCGCGCGCCAGCCCCAGCGGATCGACTCCGAAGTGCGAATAGAAGCGGCGATCCTCGATGGCGATCACCGCCTGCGGGATATAGGGCGACATGTCTTCGAGAGCGACCGCCTCGCCGCCGGTCGCGCCCCTGTTGGCGATTATGTCGCCATTCGCCGCGAGAATCTTGACGTTGGGCGGCCGTTCGGGGATCGACCAGCTCGTCGCGCTCGGCATGCGCGCGCCGTAATAGAGCACGAGCCCGCCGACGCCGATCGCACCCCATATGCCGAGCACGACGCACCAATAGGCGAGCCGCCGGACGAGGCCGAAGAACCCGCCGCCGGAACCACTTCTCCCGGAGCCGCGGCCGCCGGCGCGCCTGCCGCGCTTTTCTCGCTTGGCGCCGCGTTCGGGCGACTTGGCGCGCCTCGGCTTGCTGCCGCCGCCCGCGACGCGATCGCTCGCATCGACGCGCAGGTCGCCGCCGTCGCCGTCGTTACCGCCGAAGGAAGGCTCGATCCGCTGTCCTGATTTGCCGCTCGCCATGCCGGAAGGAAATATCCCTTTGGGGCCGGACCGGGTGCCCATCGCCCGCAAGCGATCCCGGCCGTGCCGTTGTCGTGCGGGAGGCTCCACCCCCTCCGCTGGTGCCGATCCGTTGTACTTTAAATGCGGCAATTTAAGGGGGAGTTAAGAGCTCTCTTGCGAAAAAGGCAGATTGTTCAAAACCTTGCATCGGCGCTGGCTTCCCGGGTCCGGACCTTTGGAAGGCTGAACGCCGTCTTGCATCTGGTGCAATGCTGCAATGCAACATTCGCACTATTACCTCAGCGAGAATGATCTATCCTCCTCCTTGTCGAAGCGCTGTACCTCCTCCCACGGCGCCCGGCATTCGGTCGGTTCACTCCTCCTCCCAGAACCGATCAAGTTTAAGACCCCGAGCCACCTCCTCCCGGCTCGGGGTCTTTCTGTATCTGGCGATGCCTAAAACGCGTGGCGTTCGCGCGACGCGCTTCGGGTCAGGCGAGATGCATAGGGCGAAAAACTCGTGGCTGCGGCCGCAAAGCGCGTGTATCACCACCCCATGAGATCCAAGACAAACGGTTACGTCTTCGCACTTCTGGCGATCGTCATCTTCTCGATCCAGGACGGCATCTCGAAGCATCTGGGCGCCATCTACCCGCCGGTCTTCGTGGCAATGATCCGCTACTGGGCCTTTGCCGGGTTCGCTGCGGCCATCGCGGCGCGGGCGCCAGGCGGTTTTGCCGCGACCGCGGTGACGAGAAAGCCGCTCATTCAGCTCCTGCGGGGCGTCCTGTTGCCCGTGCAGATCGTCGTGGTGATCACGTCCTTCACCATCGTCGGGCTGGCGCATTCGCAGGCGATCCTCGCCGCCACCCCGCTCTTCGTGGCGCTCCTGTCGATGCCGCTGCTCGGCGAACGGGTCGGATGGCGGCGCTGGTCGGCGATTGCCGTCGGACTCCTCGGCGTTCTTCTGATCCTGAGGCCGGAAGACGGCTCGTTCGACCTGAACTTTCTGCTGCCGCTGGCCGCAGCCGTGATGTTCGCCTTCTATGTCATCACCACCAGGCTTGCCAGCCGTGAGGACTCGGCGATGACCAGCTTCTTCTACACCGGCATCGTCGGTGCCTTCGCGATCAGTCTCGTCGGGCCCTTCTTCTGGGCGACGCTTTCGGGGGCGGACTGGGTCTGGATGGTGCTGCTCTGCATCACCGGCACGTCGAGCCATTATTTTCTGATCCGCGCCTACGACATACTCGATGCCGCCGCGGTTCAGCCGCTTACCTACCTGCAGCTCGTCTTCGCCTCCATCATGGGGGTGACCATCTTCGGCGAGACGCTGACGACTGGCATGATCATCGGCTCGGTGCTGGTGGTCGCCGCCGGCATCTTCACCCTCTGGCGCGAGCATGTCGTCGGCCGGCAGAAATCCCGCCTGCCGCCGCGGTAAGGTCTTCTCCTTCGACTCAAAATCGTCGGGTTCGTGCCGGACACTCGCGATCGCGCCGGCTTCTCGGCCGGCGGGCTCGTCGTTCGAAAGGAGAGAGTATGAGGATTCGCTGCACCGCGCTGATTGCCCTTGCCGCCCTTGCCGCGCAGGGTATCGAGGCCAGGGCACAGGAAGAATTCCCCTATGTCGACGACCGCTCCGACGGCGCGGCGCTCGTCCGCTCGCTCTACAACGCGATCAATCGGAAGGAATATGCCAGAGCCTACGGCTACTTCGGCGCGTCGAGGCCCGTCGGCGAATTCAAAGCCTTCGCGGACGGTTACGCGAAGACGGTGTCAGTGGAAGCGAAGTTCGGCAAGGTCCTCACGGAGGGCGCTGCCGGCAGCATCTATTCTGCCGTTCCGGTCGCGATCAAATCCATCGAAGAAGGCGGAAAGGCCCGCTTCTTCTCCGGCTGTTACGTGACGAGGATCATCAATCCGTCGCTGCAGGTGCCGCCCTTCACGCCCTATCAGATCGAGACGGCGCGGCTCGACGAAGCCGAAGGCCCCATCGAGGAGGCGATCCCCGCCACCTGCAACGTCCCCTGATGCCTCGAGCAATTCCGGGAAAAGTGCGTAGCGGTTTGCTGGAGGCGCTCTAGCACAATCGAAACCCTACGGCTCCTTCGCGCCACGCTCGGCCAGAAAGCGGGAATGCTCGAAGACGAGGATGACGACGAGCGCCATCACGAAAGGCACGAGGAGGTAGAGCAGCCGGAAAATGGCAAGCGCGGCCAGAACGTCGGCCGGATCCATTTCCGGCAGCGCCGCGATGAAGACGAACTCAAGCACACCGATTCCGCCCGGCGCATGGGAGAGCAGCGCAGCGGAGAAGGATGCGAGGAAGATGCCCAGAATGACCACATAGCCGGGATTGCCGGCTTCCGGCAGCGCGAAATAGATGATGCCGGCAGCGCCCAGGAGCTCGACGGGGGCTATGATCAATTGCCTAAGCACGATCGAGGGCCGCGGGTAATGCAGCTGGAACCAGCGCGTGCGCAGCGGCCGCATGCCGACCAGGCTGCCTAGGACGTAGAGCGCGATGAGCGCGAGAATGAGGCACCCCGTCGTCAAGGACATTTCGATCGGCAGGAACTCCGAAAATCTCTCGATGATATTCGGCCTCAGGAGCAGCACGATGGCCGAGAGCATCAGCGTGCCGAGCGTGAAGGTGAAGGAGCAGAAGGCGACGAGCACGCCCACCTCTCCGGGCGTCAGGCCCTTCGACCGATAGGCGCGGTAGCGCACCACCGCGCCGGAAAAGACAGAGGCGCCGAGATTGTGCGAAAGCGCATAGGTGGTGAACGAGCAGAGGGTGATGAACCACAGCGAGATGCGGTGGCCGAGATGATCGAGCGCCAGCCGGTCATAGGCGGCAAGCGCCGCATAGGCGACAAGCGTCGAACCGATCGCGAGCAGCCAGCTTTCGAGCGATATGGCCTGGAAGCTCGCCAGGAATTCGTTGAGAGACAGGCCGCGCAGTTCATCGACGAGCGCGCGCACCGAAATCAAAATCGCCGCCAGCCCGACGACGGGCCAGAAATATGCCTTGAGCCGTTTCATGCCGGGGCTTCTGCGCGATTCCCCGGCGGAAATCGATTTACAAGCGAAGTGTCGCGGCGATGCGCGTGTCCATCAGCAGCGGCCGGTTGGAGGCACGCCAAGCGCATCGCGGTTCCGCCGAGGTGGCGATGCCCATTCTGCGTATTGAAAGAAACATGCTCGGGACGAGGCGTCCCGATCCTTGCACTTGCCAACAGCCCATTTCCCACTTTGATTTGTTTTCAAAAAGGGAAGCATCCCAAGGCAGGCAGGTCAAGCAAAGTCGACTTGATATCCGTCGAGCGGGTGCGATTTGTCATTCAGGGCTGAAGGCGGTGGACAATGGCCGAACGGTGTTCACCATAGCCCCCCGCCTGCAATGCCTTACCGCGTGCCGAGTGCGTCGAGAATGCGGACCCACGAGCGGATGCCCTTGTGGAAGGACGTGAGCTCGTATTTCTCGTTGGGCGAGTGGATGCGGTCGTCGGAAAGACCGAACCCGACGAGCAGCGATTCCATGCCGAGCATCCGCTGGAAATCGCCGACGATCGGTATGGAGCCGCCCATGCCGATGACCACGGCGGGCTTCGGCCATTCATCCGAAAGTGCCGCCTTCGCCGTGGTCAGCAGCGCCGAATCATAGGGCAGATGAATAGCCGGCGAACCGCCATGCGCATGAAATTCGACGGAGCAGTCCGCCGGGATTTTCGAGCGCACATAGGCGCGGAAGCTTTCGCGGATCCTGGCCGGGTCCTGCTTGCCGACGAGGCGGAACGAAACCTTGGCGGAGGCTTCCGCGGCGATCACCGTCTTGAATCCTTCGCCGGTATACCCGCCGGTGATGCCGTTGATCTCCGCGGTCGGCCGCGCCCAGGTGAGTTCGAGCACGGAGCGGCCCCTTTCGCCGGAAGGGATCGAGAGGCCGATCTCGCCGAGGAATTTCTCGGCGGTCTGGCCGAGCGTTTCCCACGTAGCCTTGATCTCCGCCGGCGTCTCCTCGACGCCTTCGTAGAAATCGTCGAGCGTCACGCGGCCGGTCTCGTCGTGAAGGCCGGCGAGAATCTCGGCCAGGATGTGGATCGGGTTCGCCGCCGCGCCACCGAAATAACCGGAGTGCAGGTCGCGGTCCGCCGCCTTGACGACGACCTCCTCGCCGACGAGGCCCCGCAAGCCTGCCGAAATCGCGGGCGTCTCCCGGTCCCACATGCTGGTGTCGCAGACAAGCGCGTAGTCGGCCTTGAGTTCCCCGGCATTGGCTTCGAGGAAGGGCTTGAGCGACGGAGAGCCGGATTCCTCTTCGCCCTCGAAGAGAATGGTGATGCGGCAGGGCAAGACACCACGGGCTTCCTTATAGGCGCGCACTGCCTCGACGAAGGTCATCAACTGGCCCTTGTCGTCGGCCGTACCCCGGCCGGTAATGATCTTGCGGCCGGGCTCGACCTCCTTGACGGAGGGCTCGAAAGGCGGCGTCTCCCAGAGGTTGAGGGGATCGACCGGCTGCACATCGTAATGGCCGTAGAAGAGCAGATGCGGAGCGTCCGCCTTCTCGGCAGCGTGATGGGCGACGACCATCGGATGGCCGGGCGTGTCGCGCACCGAGGCTTCGAATCCAAGCGTTCCGAGTTCCGCCACCAGCCACTCGGCAGCCTTGCGGCACTCCGCCTTGAAGGCGGGATCGGTGGAAATCGACTTGATGCGGACGAGGTCGAAGAGCCGCTCGAGGCTCTGCGGGAGATTTGCGTCGGCTCGCTCGAGAACCGGGGTGATATCTGCCATCATGCGAATCCTTTTTGGTTTCGCGGCAAAACTAGAATCGAAACCCGGCGGCTTTAAGCGAAAACTTTTGATGCAACGATAAATTGTCAGATGAAGAGAATCAGGAGGCGTCGCCGTGGCGCGCCGTATTCGCGAGCGCCATGCGCATATATTGGAGCATGAGTTCTTTCTCGAAGCGGCGAAAGCCGGAAAGCAGCGACTGCTCCGCTGCTGCAGCGGCCTCCTTCGCAGCGGCCTCCATCTTACGGGCTCGTTCGGTCAGGAATATCTGCTGCGAACGCTTGTCGTTCGGATGCTTGCGGCGGACGATAAGGCCGTCGCGCTCCATTCGGGCGAGCGTATTGGCCATGGTTGCCTGCTCGATGTCGAGCCGGTCGAGAAGCTGTCTCTGCGTCAGCCCTTCCTCGGACCATAATTCCAGGAGGACCGGGAATTGCCCGGGAGCAAAGCCGAGTTTCTGACCGCGCTCCTGCAGGGCGCGCGAGAAACCCCTCGCCAACAAGCTGGCCAGGTAAGTCGCAGATTCCATACGATTGAAGGCCATGCCTATGCCTACGCGGGAAGGAGCACGAAGACAAGTTACAATGCCTGCAATGAAGCCGAACTGCGCCGACTTCACGGGGATTTGAGACTGCGTGGCGATACGTTTTCGACTGGCGGGCAAAGGCAACAAAAAAACCGCCACGGCGCGGAGGCTGCGCCGTGGCGGCTCTTTGAAAGCGGGACAAAGGCCCGGAGAGGGGGATGAGGCCTTTGTCCTCATCTGGTGCGGGCGGGGGACAGGCCAATCACCAGACTCACGGCATTGTATGAGTGCCGCTCGACATGATTTGTGGATTGAAATGTGGCATTTCAAGGATAGGCCGACCGAATCGCGCATTACAAATGCGTAACGTTTGCGTGAGTGTTCGGCGCCGAACTTCGGGGCTCCGGCAAGGCCTTTGCCGCTCGACTTAATAGGGTAGTGCGGGAAAAGCGCAATGGACCTTTCCCCTGCCTCGCGCTATCCATGGCCGCATGAAAAACGGTGATCATCTCTTCCTCGTCGACGGCTCGGGCTTCATCTTCCGGGCGTTCCACGCCATCCCGCCGCTCAACCGCAAGTCGGACGGACTTCCCGTCAATGCGGTCGCGGGATTCTGCAACATGCTCTGGAAGCTTTTGACCGACGCGCGCGACACCTCCGTGGGCGTGACGCCGACACATCTGGCCGTGATCTTCGACTATTCCTCGAAGACCTTCCGCAACGGGCTCTACGACCAGTACAAGGCCAACCGGACAGCGCCGCCGGAGGATCTGATCCCGCAGTTCGGGCTCATCCGCCACGCCACCCGCGCCTTCAACCTGCCCTGCATCGAGAAGGAAGGCTACGAGGCCGACGACCTCATCGCGACCTATGCGCGGCTTGCCGAGGAGGCGGGCGCCGACGTGACCATCGTTTCCTCCGACAAGGACCTCATGCAGCTCGTCACGCCGAAGGTGTCAATGTACGACAGCATGAAGGACAAGCAGATCACCGTTCCGGACGTGATCGAAAAGTGGGGCGTGCCGCCGGAAAAGATGATCGATCTCCAGGCCATGACCGGCGATTCGACCGACAACGTGCCGGGCATCCCCGGGATAGGGCCGAAGACGGCAGCCCAGCTCCTCGAAGAGTATGGCGATCTGGACACGCTGCTTGCGCGGGCCGGCGAGATCAAACAGCAGAAGCGGCGCGAGTCCATCATCGCCAATGCCGATCTGGCGCGCCTTTCGCGTGAGCTCGTGACGCTGAAGAAAGACACGCCGCTCGACGTTCCGCCCGAGGACTTCAGGCTCGATTCGCAGGACGGCCCGAAGCTCATCGCATTCCTGAAGGCGATGGAATTCACCACGCTCACGCGCCGCGTCGCAGCGGCGACGGATACGGATGCAGAAGCGATCGAACCGGCTCATGTGCCGGTCGAATGGGGCGCGCAAGCGCATGGGCCGGATTTAGACGTCGGAGAGGCCGGCGGCCCGCCGCCGTCGCCGCAATCATCGAGCGCGACGCCGCCTAGGGGAAATGCGGCCAGGGCGGCTGTCTCGTTCCTCTCGTCCGGCCAGGATGCCGATACGACCGGCGCGACGCCCACCGGCCTCGCCGAGGCGCGTGCGGCCTATTTCGGCAAAGCCCCGTTCGACCATTCCGGATGTCGCACCATCCGCGATATCGATACGCTCGAGCGTTGGATCGCAGACGCCCGCGAGGCGGGGCTCGTCGGCTTCGATACCCAGGCGACGTCGCCCGACGCCATGCGCGCCGACCTCGTCGGCTTTTCGCTCGCGGTCGCCGATTACGCGAACGACCCCTCGGGCTCGAGGATCAGGGCGGCCTACGTGCCGCTCGCCCATAAGAGCGGCGTCAGCGACCTCCTGGGGGGTGGACCTGTCGACAGCCAGGTCCCGGTCCGGGAGGCCCTAAGCCGGCTAAAGGAGCTGTTGGAGGACCCGTCCGTCCTGAAGGTGGGGCAGAACCTGAAATACGGCTACCTCGTGATGAAGCGGCATGGCATCGCCATGCGAAGCTTCGACGACACGATGCTGATGTCCTATGTGCTCGATGCCGGCAACGGCGCCCACGGCATGGATTCGCTTGCCGAGCGGTGGCTTGGCCACACGCCGATCGCCTATAAGGACGTCACCGGCACCGGCCGGTCTTCGCTCACCTTCGACTTCGTCGACATCGACAAGGCGACGGCCTATGCGGCGGAGGATGCGGATATCGCGCTGAGGCTTTGGCATGTGCTGAAGCCCCGGCTCGCCGCCAAGGGGTTGACGCGCGTCTACGAGCGGCTGGAGCGGCCGCTGATCTCCGTCCTTGCCGGGATGGAGGAACGCGGCATAACCGTCGACCGGCAGATTCTGTCACGCCTCTCCGGCGAGCTGGCGCAGGGGGCGGCGGCGCTCGAAGACGAGATCTATCGCCTCGCCGGCGAGACATTCACCATCGGCTCGCCGAAGCAGCTCGGCGACATTCTCTTCGGCAAGATGGGTCTTCCGGGCGGCTCCAAGACCAAGACCGGGCAATGGTCGACCTCCGCGCAGGTGCTCGAGGACCTCGCGGCCGCCGGACACGACTTGCCCCGCAAGATCGTCGACTGGCGGCAGCTGACCAAGTTGAAATCGACCTATACCGACGCCCTGCCCGGCTTCGTGCACCCGGAGACGAAGCGCGTCCACACCTGCTTTGCAATGGCTGCGACGACGACGGGGCGGCTTTCCTCCTCCGATCCGAACCTGCAGAACATTCCGATCAGGACCGGCGAAGGCCGCAAGATCCGCACGGCCTTCGTGGCGACGCCGGGACACAAGCTTGTCTCGGCGGACTATAGCCAGATCGAGCTGAGAGTGCTCGCCCATGTGGCCGACATCCCGCAGCTGCGCCAGGCTTTCGCCGATGGCGTCGACATCCATGCGATGACAGCTTCCGAAATGTTCGGCGTGCCGGTGGACGGCATGCCGAGCGAAATTCGCCGCCGCGCCAAGGCGATCAATTTCGGCATCATCTACGGCATCTCCGCCTTTGGGCTCGCCAACCAGCTTTCGATCGAGCGTTCGGAGGCGGGGGATTACATCAAACGCTATTTCGAGCGCTTCCCCGGCATCCGGGACTATATGGAGAACACCAAGGCCTTTGCCCGCGAGAACGGCTATGTCGAGACGATCTTCGGCCGCCGGGCTCACTACCCGGACATCCGCTCGTCCAATCCGTCGATGCGCGCCTTCAACGAGCGCGCTTCGATCAACGCCCCCATCCAGGGCTCGGCCGCCGACATCATCCGCCGCGCCATGGTCAAGATGGAACCGGCACTCGAAGCGGCGAAGCTCTCCGCGCGAATGCTGCTTCAGGTCCATGACGAGCTGATCTTCGAGGTGGAGGATGGCGAGATCGAGCGGACCATTCCGGTGATCATCTCGGTGATGGAGAACGCCGCGATGCCCGCGCTCGACATGAGGGTGCCGCTCAAGGTCGATGCGCGCGCGGCACACAACTGGGACGAGGCGCATTAAGGCCTGTCGAGATTCGGGGTACCCGCAGCGGCTTGTTCGATTACCTCATCCTGTGCTCGTCACAGGGATGAGGTAAGAGGAGACTGCAGTTCTCCGATACGTTTCCTACAGCGCTGCGCGTCCTATCGGACGCGCAAGGTTCAGTCCCGCCCCGGCAGGACCCTGTCCGGCGGGCGATGGCCGTCGAAGAAGGTGCGGATGTTGATCACCACCTTCTCGCCCATGTCGATACGGCCTTCCAGCGTCGCCGAGCTCATATGCGGCAGGAGCACGACCTTTCCCTCGCCGGCAAGCTTGATGAGCTTAGGATTGACGGACGGCTCGTTCTCGAACACGTCGAGCCCGGCGCCGGCGATCTTGCCTTCGCGGAGGCTCTTGATCAGCGCCGCCTCGTCGATGATGCCGCCGCGCGCGGTGTTGACGATGTAACTGTCGGGCCGCATCAGCGCCAGCCGCCGGGCCGAGAGCAGATGATAGGTCGCCGGCGTCGACGGGCAGTTGACGGAGACGATGTCGACTCGGGCGAGCATCTGATCGAGGCTGTCCCAATAGGTCGCCTCCAGCATCTCCTCGGTTTCCGGTTTGACGCGGTGGCGATTGTGATAGTGGATCGAAAGCCCGAAAGCCTTGGCACGGCGGGCGACGGCGGTGCCGATCCTCCCCATGCCGACGATGCCGATGCGTTTGCCGGCAATGCGCCGGCCCAGCATCCAGGTGGGAGACCAGCCGGCCCACTCCCCCTTGCGGTCGGTCAGCACCTGCGCACCTTCGGCGAGCCGGCGCGGCACCGCGAGGATCAGCGCCATGGTCATGTCGGCCGTGTCCTCGGTCAGGACGTTCGGCGTGTTGGTGACGGTTATGCCCTTGCGCGCGGCCGCATCCACATCGATGTTGTCGACGCCGTTCGAGAAGGCGGCAATGAGCTTCAGCTGCGGCCCGGCCTGCTCGATCAGCGCCGCATCGATCCGGTCCGTCACCGTCGGCACGAGCACGTCGGCCCGCTTGACCGCGGCGACCAGCTCCGGCTGGCTGCGCGGCGTGTCATCGATGTTCAGCTCCGCGTCGAAGAGCTCACGCATCCTGGTTTCGACGACATCCGGCAGTTTGCGGGTGATGTAGACCGTTGGCTTTTTCTTGCTTGTCATTGCTGTGAGCGGCGCCCTCGTTGACGGGTCCTTAACCAAGTCGGGTGATAGTTCTCCCCATAGCCGCAATTTCTACCAGACCCGGTGGGGAACACAATTGAAAGTCGCCGCCCCGTGCGGGGATTTGAAAAGTGCGGGGATTTGAAAGCGACTGGCCGGTCAGCACCGCAAGGGCTTTCGCCAAGCCCTGCTTACGTTCGGAAGATGAGCTTCGTCATGCGTCACTTCATTTCACGAGTTTCCACCCTCACGATGGCAGCCTTGCTCGGAGTGGTCTTGACGGCCGGCACCGCCCAGGCGCAGGCGGCGAAGGGGCCGAGCGGCCTTCCCCTCCCCCGCTTCGTCAGCCTGAAGGCGAAAAGCGTGAACTTGAGAATCGGCCCGAGCGTCGACTATGCCGTCGCTTTCCGCTATCTCAAATCCGGCGTGCCTGTCGAGATCATCCAGGAATATGACAATTGGCGCCGTATCCGCGACGCCGACGGAACCGAGGGCTGGGTCAACCAGGCGCTTCTGTCCGGCGACCGCACGGCGCTGGCGGCCCCGTGGATGCGCAGCAAGGGAGAGGGTGTTTTCGTCAACATGCGGCGCGATCCGCAGGGGACGGCGTCGATCGTCGCGCGCGTCGAACCAGGCGTCATGCTGCACATCGGCGAATGCAACGGCGACTGGTGCCACGCCGAAACTCAAGGGGTCGAAGGCTGGATTGCCCAGAGCGAGATCTGGGGCGCCTATCCCGGCGAGGCCTTCAAGTAAGCGGTTCGGGCGGGACGGCGTCAGCTCCCTGGTTTTTGGCGTTCGAGCTTCGAAATGAATTCGGCGACGAGCTCGTCGGGGCTCTTCTTCGCGGTGTCGATGACGAAGGGTCGCGACCCCCAATCTTCGTAAACGCGATTGGTGATCTCTTCCCAGGTTGGTTTCGTCAGACCCGGTACGTCGGAAAGCCGGGTTTCCGCGCGACGGCGATGTTCCGCCTTGTCCGAGCAGACGACCTCCAACTCGACGGCCGGCGACGCCGACCGGTCTGCTACCGCGAGCCAGGCGGCTCGCGTCACACCCAGGCCATTGACGGAATCCGCGATGACGGTGTGGCCGAGCGTGAGGTTGTCTTCAGCCACCCCGTAGGCCGCTACATATCCTGCGGCGCCGACGACGGAACCCGGTACGCCCGAAGCCCGAATGCATTGCTCGATCGTATCGACGCGCACATGCACCGCGCGTAATCGCTTCGCCAAAGCGCGAGCAATTGTCGTCTTCCCGGATCCGGGCAAGCCTCCCAAGATGATGAGCATCAACGCGTGCTTTCGATTCGTCGCTCGGACGAGAGCCTCAGACGAGAGCTGCCTGCCGGGCGGCGGTTGCAAGCGAGACCAGCGGCCGCGGGCCGATCTGGCCAATGACGATACCGGCGGCCAGATTGCCGAGCTTGCTGCACTCCTCGAGCGAGCGGCCGCTGGTATAGCCGAAGAGGAAGCCGGCGGCATAGAGATCGCCGGCGCCGGTGGTGTCGACCACCTGCTCCAGAACGCTCGCACCGACGCGTACGCGCTCAGCGCCGCGCACCACGACGGAGCCTTCCTCGCTCAGCGTGACCGCCGCAAGCTTGCAGTCCTTGGCCAGCAGCTCGAGCGCGCGATCGAAGTCCTCGGTCTCGTAAAGCGCGAGCGCCTCCTGCCGGTTGGCGAAGACGATATCGACCGTGCCCGAGCGCATGAGCTCGAGAAACTCGCTCCGGTAGCGATGCACGCAGAAACTGTCGGACAGCGTCATCGCCGTTTCCCGCCCATGGGCATGGGCGATGCGCGCCGCTTCGCGGATCGCATCCTTGGCGCGTGGCGGGTCCCAAAGATAGCCTTCGAAATAGGTAACCTTCGACTGGGCGACGACGTCGTCCTCGACATCCTCCGGGCCGAGCTCGACGCAGGCGCCGAGATAGGTGTTCATCGAGCGCTCGCCGTCCTCGGTCACGAAGATCATCGAGCGGGCCGTCGGGGGATGGCCGTCGAGCGGCTTCGTCTGGAAATGGACGCCCTGTGCGCGGATGTCATGGGTGAAGATTTCGCCGAGCTGGTCGTCGGCGACCTTGCCGAAATAGGCGGCGCGGCCGCCGAGGCTCGCGACGCCTGCCGCCGTATTGCCGGCGCTGCCGCCGGAGGCTTCGACCGCCGGTCCCATTCTCGAATAGAGCAACTCGGCGCGATCGGCATTGATGAGGTTCATCGCGCCCTTGATGATGCCGTTTTCTTCGAGAAAGCTGTCATCGCAGCGCGCAATGATATCGACGATCGCGTTGCCGATCGTCAGAACGTCGTATTTTGCCATGAACTCCGTCCGGGTTTCCTTAGTGACCGGTGTTCGTTAATAGCGGTTTTCCGGCCATTTGGAAGACGCAACAGCGTTATGCATCTTTTCAAATGCAGTAAGGCTCCCGTATGCAGCGGAAATTCCGGGGATGCCGACGATCACGTCGGCAACGCCTTTGCGTCATAGGCGGCGGCGAACTCGGCGCTCGGCGGGATCGGCTTGATGATGTCGATCATCACGCCGTTCGGATCGGCCGTGATGAAATGACGCTGGCCGAAGTCTTCGTCGCAGATCGGCTTGAGGATGGGCAGGCCCGCTTCACGCATCTGGGTATAGAGCCGATCGGGATCTTCCACCTCGAAATTCAGGAGCAGGCCCTGCACCGGCGCCCGGTGCCGTTCGGGCACCGTCTCATGACGGTAATCGAGGACCGCGAGCGTCACATGTTCGTTCTCGGTCGACTGGAGGTGCATGTACCAATCGCTTACGAAAAGCGCCTCGAAGCTTAGATGCCTGACGTAGAAGTCCGCCGTCTGCCGAACGTCCTGCGTCATGATCACCGGATAATAGCTTGTGGATTTCATCCTTTCCCTCCGTTGTTCGATCACATACAATCTGCATGTATCCTTCAATAACATACAGGCTGCATGTATGCAACAGAGAGAAACAAGACGCTCCAACCGGGAGCGCTCCGATGCAACCCGCACGGCGATCCTCGATGCCGCACGCGCGCTCTTCGTCTCCAGGGGCTACGCCGAAACCGCGACGCCGGACATCGTTGCCGCAGCCGGGCTTACGCGCGGCGCGCTCTATCATCACTTCGAGGACAAGAAGGCGCTGTTTCGGGCGATCGTAGAACGGGAAGCACGTGAGGTCGCGGCGATGATCGAGCAATTGGCCGGTGCTCCCCTCCCACCCCGCGAGGCACTGCTTGCAGGAGCGGCGGCCTATTTCGACGCCATGGCTGTTCCGGGCAGGGTACGCCTGCTGTTGCTCGACGGGCCGGCCGTGCTGGGCGTCACCGAAATGGCGGCTCTCGACGCCGCCCATGGCGGCAGAACGCTGGAGGAAGGCCTCGCCGCCGCCATGGCTCCGCACCGCCTGGAGGAGAAGACGGTCAAGGCGATGGCATTCCTGTTGTCCGCCGCCTTCGACCGCGCTGCGCTCGAGATCGATGCGGGCGCTGCACGGGCCGACTATGCTTACGCCATCGACAGGCTGATCGACCGCCTGATCGCTCAATGAGGAAAGTGATTGAGATCGGATGAGGAAAAGTGTGTGCGGTTTTCCGCCCGTGATTTTAGGTCGACCCGACCTGAAATCATCGTGATCTGGCGGCGACGGAGATCGCCTGCGGCGGCAATTCCACGAGCGGGGCCGGGATATCGCAGGTCTTTTCCGGCGATTTGCAGAGGTCCGCTATCACGCAGCGCTCGCATTCCGGCCGGCGCGCCTTGCAGACATAACGGCCGTGCAGGATCAGCCAGTGATGGGCATGGAACAGATAGTGCTCGGGGATCACCCGCAGGAGGTGCGCTTCCACCTCGTCCGGCGTCTTGCCCGGCGCAAGACGGATGCGGTTGGCAATGCGGAAGATATGGGTGTCGACGGCCATCGTCGGCTGACCGAAGGCCATGGAGAGCACGACATTGGCGGTCTTTCGCCCGACGCCGGGCAGCGTCACGAGCTCCTCGCGCGTGCGCGGCACCTCGCCGCCGAAGTCGGTGATGAGCTTCTCGGAGAGGGCGATGACGTTTTTCGCCTTGTTGCGGTAGAGGCCGATCGTTTTGATATAGTCGCGAACCCGTTCCTCGCCGAGCGCCAGCATCTTCTCCGGCGTATCGGCGACAGCGAAGAGCTGCCGGGTCGCCTTGTTGACGCCGGCATCCGTCGCCTGCGCCGAGAGAGCGACCGCCACGACGAGCGTGAACGGATTGACGTGCTCGAGCTCGCCCTCCGGCTCCGGACGCTGCACCGAAAAGCGGCGGAAGATTTCCTCGACTTCCGCGGTGCGGTAGGCACTGCGTGGCCCCGTGCGGCCTCCCGTGCGGCGCGTTGTCGCTTTCGCCGGCTTTGGCTCTTGTGGTGGCGATTTGAGCTTCACGTTTTTCATGCTGCATCTATAGTCAAGGGTCATGATCAAAGGCAACGCCGCGCCAAACATCGATGACGAGCCGATCTTTGCGGCCGAACTCACCCCCTACCGCTCGCTGGGATACAGGGGCTTCAAGATTTTACTGATGATCGCCGGCATCATGAGCCTGATGCACATCGTCGTGTTTCTGGTCATCGGCGCCTGGCCGATCGTCTTTTTCTTCGGCCTCGATTTGATCCTGCTCTTCGGTGCCTTCTGGCTCAACTACCACGCTGCGCGGGCCCGCGAGGAGGTCAGCGTTTCGCGCACCGACGTTTCGGTCAGGAAGTTCGCGCCGTCGGGGAGGATGATCGAACACCGCTTCAACACCTTCTGGGCGCGCTTCAGCATCAAGCGTCATCAGGAGATCGGCATCGTGTCGATGAAGATCAGTGGCGGCGGCCGGCAGACCGATATCGGCTCCTTCCTCAACCGCGACGACCGCGAAACCTTCGCCGCCGCCTTCGCACGGGCGCTGGCGACCGCCAGGTCGCGCTGAGCCGGCCGGCCGACCGACAAGAATCGGGTGGTTATAGGATCGCCCGCATGATTATCTGTGGCACAAGGAGATGATCATGAACGTCGTTACATCCATTCCCACCGACATCACCCCGGAAGGCACCGACTACGACACGGTCCGGCGTGTGATCGCGATGCTGACCGAAGATTATCGCGAGCAGCCGTCGCTCGAGTCGCTCGCCCGGCGCCTCGGCCAGTCGCCGACGCAGCTCCAGAAGGTCTTCACCCGTTGGGCCGGTCTTTCGCCGAAGGCCTTCCTGCAGGCGGTCACCCTCGATCACGCCAAGCGCCTCCTGCGCCAGGAGGACATGCCGTTGCTCGAGACCAGCATCGAGGTCGGTCTTTCAGGTCCGAGCCGGCTGCACGATCTCTTCGTCACCCATGAGGCCATGTCGCCCGGCGAGTGGAAGGCGCGCGGCGCCGGCCTCACCATCCGCTACGGCTTTCACCCCTCGCCCTTCGGCACGGCCCTGGTGATGGTGACCGATCGCGGCCTCGCCGGCCTTGCCTTCGCCGATTCGGGCGAGGAGCGCGCGAGCTTCGAAGACATGGCCGCCCGGTGGCCGAACGCCACCTATGTCGAGGACAGCGCGGCGACGGCGCGCTATGCGGCACGCATTTTCGACCCCGACCGCTGGTGCGCGGAAGAACCGCTCCGGATTTTCCTGATCGGTTCGGATTTCCAGATCCGCGTATGGCAGACCCTGCTGCAGATTCCGCTCGGCAAGGCCACGACCTATTCCAGGATCGCCGAAAACCTCGGCCAGCCGACGGCCTCGCGTGCGGTCGGCGCCGCGGTCGGGCGCAACCCGATCTCCTTCGTCGTGCCCTGCCATCGTGCGCTCGGCAAGACCGGCGATCTCACCGGCTATCACTGGGGATTGACGCGCAAGCGCGCGATCCTCGGCTGGGAGGCGGGGAAGGCTTGAGGGGTTGCCCTACAGCGCCGCGCGTCTTATCAGACGCGCAAAGGTCGCTGTAGCACTTTGATCTGCTGCATGTTTTTGTCCTTTAATCGGATACGATTAAAGGAAACATGCAGTAGATTGCCCCTCATCCGCCTGCCGGCACCTTCTCCCCGCAAGCGGGGCGAAGGGACAAGCGGCGCCGACTGAACCTCGCATTCACCGCCCGCTCAAGGGAGCGAGCGGGCGCGGCATATCCCTTCTCCCCGCCTGCGGGGAGAAGGTGGCGGCAGCCGGTTGAGGGGCAATCCCTTCCCTCGAACCCGCCAGGTCTGCAAAGGGCAGATCTCGAGGATGACGACCGAGGGAGGTTAGGGCGGTTGGGTTCCCGAGGGATCCCGGGATCCATTCATCAGCAGTATCCGCCGCACCAGCCCGCAAGAGATGTGTGCCTCAATGCGCCCCGGACATATCGCCGAGCACTTCCTTCGAAGCGACGGTCGAATCCGCGTTCAGCTTGTAGACCATCGGCACGCCGGTCGCGAGATTGAGCTTGAGGATCTGCTCCTTGGTCAGCTTGTCCAGCACCATGACGAGGGAGCGCAGCGAGTTGCCATGGGCGGCGACGAGCACCTTCTCGCCCGAAAGCACGCGCGGCAGGATGTCGGTCAGGTAATAGGGCCAGACGCGCGCGCCGGTGTCGCGCAGGCTCTCGCCGCCGGGCGGCGGCACGTCGTAGGAGCGGCGCCAGATATGGACCTGCTCTTCGCCCCATTTCGCCCGCGCATCGTCCTTGTTGAGACCGGAGAGGTCGCCGTAGTCGCGCTCGTTCAGGGCCTGGTCGCGGATCGTTTCGAGCGACGACTGGCCGACGGCGTCGAGGACGAGCTGGCAGGTACGCTGGGCCCGGATGAGGACGGAGGTGAAGGCGATGTCGAATTTGATGCCGTAATCGGCAAGCGCCTTGCCGCCGGCCTTTGCCTCCTCGATGCCGAGTTCGGTGAGGTCGGGATCGCGCCAGCCGGTGAAGAGGTTCTTCAGGTTCCAGTCGCTCTGGCCGTGCCGGACAAGGACGAGGGTGCCGCTCATTTCGATTTCCTCTTTGTGAATTATCGGATGTCAGTCGAGCCCGAGAACGTCGAGCATGGAGTAGAAGCCTGGCTTCCGGCTCCGCCCCCAGAGGGCGGCAGCGACGGCGCCGCGGGCGAAGATGGAGCGGTCGGTCGCACTGTGCGAAAGGGTGACCATTTCACCCTCTCCGGCAATCACAACCGAGTGCTCGCCGATGACGGAGCCGCCGCGGAGCGTCGCAAAGCCGATTGACCCTTCGGGCCGCGCACCGGTGTGGCCGTCGCGGACCCGCACGGAGTGATCCGCAAGATCGATGCCGCGCCCCCTGGCCGCCGCTTCGCCGAGAAGCAGCGCCGTGCCCGAGGGCGCATCG
The DNA here is from genome assembly GCF_030064585.1 of Ensifer meliloti. Classification (NCBI taxonomy): domain Bacteria; kingdom Pseudomonadati; phylum Pseudomonadota; class Alphaproteobacteria; order Hyphomicrobiales; family Rhizobiaceae; genus Ensifer; species Ensifer meliloti. The sequence goes on along the minus strand of NZ_CP120365.1, from coordinate 2,490,321 downwards.
ACCTTGTGTTTGTGGTGCATTTCGAGGATCTCTATGTCCCACCCCCCGGCCGGAAGCGCACGCGCCGCCTTTTCCGTGAGCATGCCGAGCAGGTTGACGCCAAGGCTCATATTGCCCGACTTGATGACGCGGGCGTGACGGGCGGCGGCGCGGATCCTCGCCTCGTCATCCGCCGAGCAGCCGGTCGTGCCGACGACGTGGACGATGCGCGCCTGCGCCGCGAGGCCGGCGAATTCCACCGTGGCGGCGGGCGCCGTGAAATCGAGGACGCCTTCGGCCTCGACGAAGGCTTCGAGCGGCTTGTCGGTAACGGCGACCCCCATCGGGCCGGCGCCGGCAAGCTCGCCGGCATCGCGGCCGATAAACGGCGAGCCGGTCCGCTCGATCGCGGCATGAAGGCGCACGCCGGCGGTCTCGTGAATGATCCGGATCAATGTCTGGCCCATACGGCCGGCCGCGCCGACCACAACGAGCTTCATGTCCGTTTCGTTCATCGTGCAATTCCCTTGTGCTACAGGATCTGTGCCTCGGCGACCGTATCCGCTCCGCTGCCCTGGAGATTGTGGAGGCGAGCGTAAAGACCGTCCGGACGCCGCGCAAGCTCCTCATGGGAGCCTTCCTCGACGACGATGCCTTCCTTCATGACGACGATCTTGTCGGCATTCACGACGGTGGAGAGCCTGTGCGCGATGACGATCACGGTGCGGCCGCTCATCGCCTCTTCGAGTGCCTTCTGAACGGCGGCTTCCGACTCGGTGTCGAGCGCCGAAGTCGCCTCGTCCAGAAGCAGGACGGGCGCGTTGCGGACGAGTGCGCGGGCAATCGACAGGCGCTGACGCTGGCCGCCGGAAAGCGTCACGCCATGCTCGCCGACGGGCGTGTCATAGCCCTGCGGCTGCGCCAGGATGAAATCATGCGCGTAGGCCAGCCGCGCCGCTTCCTCGATCTCGTCATCGGTCGCATCGGGCCGGCCGTAGCGGATGTTGTCGCGGATCGAGCCTTCGAAGAGATAGGGCTGCTGCGAGACATAGGCGAGGCCGGCACGGAGCGACTGCTTTGTGACGCCGGCGATATTCTGGCCGTCGATCAGGATCTCGCCGGACAGGGGATCGTAGAAGCGCGGGATCAGGCTGATGATCGTCGACTTGCCGGCACCCGAGGGGCCGACGAGCGCAGTGGTCTTGCCGCCCTCCGCACGGAAGCTGACGCCTTTGAGGATCTCCTCGCCGGTGCCATAGGCGAAGCGCACGTCGCGCAATTCGACGGTCGCCTCGCCGAGCCTCAGCTCGGTGGCGTCCGGACGGTCGCGCTGGTGCGGCACCGTGTCGAGAATCTCGTAGATCATGCGGGCATTGACGGCCGCGCGCTCCATCGAAACCTGCAGGCGCGCCAGACGCCGAGCCGGATCATAGGCCATGAGCAGGGCGGTGACGAAGGCGAAGAACGCTCCGGGCGGCACGTTGTGATAGATCGTGCGGAAGGCCGCATAGGCAAGCACGCTGGAGATCGCCAGTCCCGCGAAGGTCTCGGTCATCGGCGCCGTGCGCTCGCTCAGGCGCGCGATGCGGTTTGCCCGGTTCTCGGCACGATCGATGATCGACTCGACCTTGCGCCGCAATTCGTTCTCCATCGTGAAGGCCTTGACGATGGTGATGCCCTGGATCGTCTCCTGCATGGCGCCGAGAACCCGGCTGTTGACCTCGACGGCCTCGCGCGTCGCCAGGCGCAGGCGCCTGGAAATGTAGCGGAGCCCGAGGAGCAATGGCGGTGCGACGAAGAAGACGATCAACGACAGGAGCCAGTCCTTGCTGAACATGACCACGACCAGGCCGATCAGTGTCAGGAGGTCGCGGGCGATAGACGTGACCGTCATGTTGAGCACGTCGCGGATGCCGCTGACGTTCTGGCTGACTTTGGCGGCGAGCTGGGCCGAGCGGTGCTCGTGGAAATAGCCGACGCTGAGCGCCATCAGATGCGCATAAAGCCGGCGCTGATAGCGCGCCACGATGTTGTTGCCGATCTTGGAAAGGGCGACCGCCTGCCCGTAGGTCGCAAGCCCCCTGAGGACGAAGGCGGCGAAGATCGCACCGCAGATCAGGAGCACGATGTCGGCGCGCCTGTTGGCGAAAGCCTCGTTGACGACCGCCTCCATGATCCAGGCGGTGAAGCCGGTCGTCGCCGCCACCACGACAAGGCATGCGATTGCGAAAGCATAGCCGCGAATGTGGTCGCGGCCGTTTTCGGCGATGACGCGCTTGAGGATTCCCGTGATCGTTTCGGAATCGACTGCGCGCTTGTTTCTATCCTTGGCGTTCAATAAGCCCGTCTTCCCTGAGCCCGCTCGCGTACCGCACCCCGGCATCGCTTTCGGGGGCTCTATAGTGCTTTGCTGCCGTTTTGGCGAGTCTCTGCGCCGGCCGCAGCGTCACCTTCTCCAACGGCGTCCCTCCATTGCAACACCGAAGTCCCTCGGCGTGCGGGCAAAGGCCGCGAGGCCGGAGAGCGCCGCCATGGGGTGAATGACGGCGAAGGTCGGAATCGTCCGCATCAATGCCGAATGCGGCGCCTTGTCCTCGAAGGCAGCCCGAAATTCGGGCTTCGTCAGTGCCGGCAGTATCTTCTGCGAAATGCCGCCGGCAAGGAATACGCCGCCGCGCGCCATGAAGATCAGCGCCATGTCGCCGGCAACGCGCCCGAGATAGGTCGCAAAGAGCGACACGGTTTCGACCGCCGCCGCATCGACGCCGGAGAGCGCGCTCGTCGTCACTGCCGCCTGATCCGCAAGAGCCGCTTCCTCGCCATTGGCCGCGCAGACCGCGCGATAGAGATTCATGATGCCGCGGCCACACAGGATCTGCTCGCCGGCCATGCGTCCCTCGATCGGTTCGAGGAAGGGCCAGATCCGGAAGTCGCGCTCCGTCCGGGGACCTATATCGACATGACCGCCCTCGCCGGGCACGGGTATCCAGGTATGCTGCGCATAGACCAGTCCGGCGACGCCCAGACCTGTTCCCGGGCCGAGCACGACGCGCGAATGGAAGGGCCGGACGGCGCCGCCGCCGATCTGAACGACATCCTGATCGGCCGGCGCGGCGATGGCGAGCGCCTGGGCCTCGAAGTCGTTGATGACCAGCACATCCTCCAGCCCGAGGCTCGCCAGCATGTCCTTCGGGCGAATCACCCAGCCGGCATTCGTCAGCGGTATCTCGTCGCCCTTGATCGGCCCGGCCACGGCGAGGATCGCCGAGCGCGGCTGGACGGAGGTCTTGTCGAGGATGCTTTTCTGCATCGCCTCCTCGATCGTGGCGAAATCGCCCGTTCTGATCGGGGCCAACTGCTTCGGTTCGCCGTAGGCGTCGGTGAGCAGTGCGAAGCGGGCATTGGTGCCGCCGATGTCGCCGATCAGGATCGGAAAGGGAAAGCTGTGTTCACTCGCATTGGGCATGGAAGAAGTCCGTCCTGGTCGCGGTGTGCGTGTCGCGGCGTGAAGGTCCCGGGATTATGTATCAGTTGCGCCTGAAGTCGATCAACTGCTCGGCAGTCGCGCGGTTGAGCGCCATTGGGATGTCATAGACGATCGCCAGGCGCATCAGTGCCTTGACGTCGACGTCGTGCGGCATGGCCGTCAACGGATCGACGAAGAAGATCAGGCAGTCCACGTCGCCCGTGGCGATCAGCGCGCCTATCTGCTGGTCGCCGCCGAGCGGACCGCTCTTCAACCGGACGATGTCGAGCGCCGGACACACGTCGAGAACACGGCCGCCGGTGGTCCCCGTGGCGACGATCTTCCACTTGGACAGGACCGCCTCGTTCGCCTTTGCAAAAGCCGCGAGGTCATCCTTCTTCTGATCATGGGCGATCAGGGCGAGACATTTCCGATCTGCCATGCGAGAGCCCCCTCGGCGAAAGTACATGGAGCGGTTGGGCGGCTCGATTGGCGCGCGCAAACGAACCGTTTAAATCGATTTGAAGGGCCTATACATGAGCACCGTGAATTTGCAAAGGCGCTATTGCAGCCCGGGCCGCGGCGAGGGTACCGGAATGTTTGCGAGGGGCGCTTCGCCGGCCGCCTCGATCACGGCCTCTATGCTGGTCGCGGCAGCGGGAATTGCGGCAGGGGCGCGATAGGCGGTGCCGTAGGTAGCCTCCTGTTCGGAAGCGGGTGCGGGGCCGTTCAGCACCAGCGCGCAGGCCTTCGGCAGATCGGCAAGCTTCGCGAATTTCGGCTTCGGCGGCTTCGCTCCGGGTTTCTGCTTCGGCTTTGCCCAGGGCTCGTCCGTGAACCACCAGGCGAGCGACCTGTCGCAGCCGTCACCCGCCGGAACCACGGCCTGGTCCTTGCAGCCCTTGGAACCTGGAGGGCATTTGATCCGGATGTGGAAGTGATAGTCGTGGCCGTAGATCGGCCGGACCTTGCCGAGTGCGGCGCGGTCGCCGCGCCAGGTGTCGCAGAGCTTCTTCTTGATGGCGGGATTGACGAAGACCCGTTCGACCTGCGGGTAGCTCGCCGCCATCATGATCAGCCGGGCGTGAGAGGGTGTCCAGATGGAGGGATCGACCGTCAGGAACTTGCTCTTGTCGAGCATGGACGTCGCGGAAATCGTCTCGCGTTCCTGGTAGCTCAGCATTCTTTGCGGCATCGGCGTCAGCCAGATATCGGCATCGAGCCCGATCTGATGCGAAGCGTGACCCGAAAGCATCGGACCGCCGCGCGGCTGCGAGATATCGCCGAGCAGAAGGCCGGGCCAGCCGATCTTCTCGACGGCATCGTGGGAGAAGCGCTCGATCAGCGCGATCATCGCGGGATGCCCCCAGCGGCGGTTTCGCGAGAGGCGCATCGCCTGCCATGTCGGGCCGTCGGTGGGGATGGCGACCCCACCGGCAAGGCAGCCCTTGGAGTAGAACCCGAACGAAGCCGGCGCCGCCTGCATCGGCAAGTCCTTGGCGCCGAAGAGCTCCTTGGCCGGGGGAGCGTCGTTCGCAGCCGCCTCGGCGGAGACGAGGCTCACCCCCATGATCAGAGCCAGGACGGTCGAACCGCAGCGCCGAAGCGCAGCACGCGCATCAAATTTCATTCCATTCCCCATGACCTTGCTTGCTGCATGTTTTCTTGCTCGTCCCGATCAAAGGACAAAACATGCAGCAACCTGAAGCGTTGCAGCGACCTCTGCGCCTCTGACAGGACGCGCGGCGTCCTCAGTCCGCTGCCCTCTCCTATCCTGATTCGCCGCGGTTGCAGCAGCCTTGCGACTCACCGGGATGTGACCGAAGAATTTCGCCTGATTTTGGGCAAGTCCTGTCAATTGCCCTGATTTCGCCTATGTTCGTTAAAAAAGAACATTGAGACAAAAAAGGGGTACCGGCCGGATGCCAAACTTCTGCAGGACCGTGAAGCCTGGCCTCGCGGCCTCGCTTCTGACAGCAGCGCTTCTCCTCCTTCCTCCTGCGTCCAATGCCGAGGAACAACCCGTCTGGCACCACGCTACGTCGTCGATCGGAGAACCCAAATACAAGGACGGCTTCGCGCGCTTCGATTACGTCAACCCGGATGCTCCAAAGGGCGGAGAACTGCGGCTCTCGGAGAGCGGGACGTTCGACTCGTTCAACCCGATCCTCGCCAAGGGCGAGGTGGCAACGGGCGTTTCTTCGCTGGTCTTCGAAACACTCCTGAAATCCGCCGAGGACGAGATCACCACCTCCTACGGCCTGCTCGCAGAGGGCATCTCATATCCGGACGATATTTCCTCCGCCACTTTTCGCCTGCGGGCAGAGGCCAAGTGGGCAGACGGCAAACCGGTGACGCCGGAGGATGTCGTCTTCTCCTTCGATATGGTGAAAGAGCACAATCCGCTTTTTTCCAACTACTACCGCCACGTGATTTCGGCGGAAAAGACAGGCGAGCGCGACGTCACCTTCCGTTTCGACGAGAAGAATAACCACGAACTGCCGAACATTCTCGGCCAGTTTCCGATCCTGCCGAAGCACTGGTGGGAAGGGCAGGACGCCAAGGGCAGCAAGCGCGATATCAGCCGCACGACGCTGGAGCCGGTCATGGGCTCCGGCCCCTATAAGATCGCCTCGTTCCAGGCGGGCGGCTCGATCCGCTTCGAATTGCGGGACGACTATTGGGGCAAGGATCTCAACGTGAATGTCGGCCGATATAATTTCCGCACCATCAATTACGCCTTCTTCAGCGACAGGAGCGTGCAGTTCGAGGCCTTCCGTGCCGGCAATGTCGATTTCTATCAGGACAACAGCGCAAGCCATTGGGCCACGGCCTACGACTTTCCGGCAATGAAGGACGGCCGGGTGATCCGAGAGGAAATTGAAAACCCGCTGCGTGCTACCGGCATAATGCAGGCCTTCGTGCCCAATATGCGCCGCGAAAAATTCAAGGACCAGCGGGTGCGCCAGGCGTTGAACTATGCCTTCGACTTCGAGGATCTGAATCGCAGCCTCGCACACAATGCGTTTCAGCGCGTCGACAGTTATTTCTGGGGCACGGAGCTTGCCTCCTCCGGCTTGCCAGAAGGGCGCGAGAAAGAAATCCTTGAAGAACTGAAAGACAAGGTTCCTGCCGCCGTTTTCACCACGCCCTACAAGAACCCTGTCAACGGCGATCCGCAAAAGGTGCGCGACAACTTGCGCAAGGCGCTCGCACTCTTCAAGGAGGCGGGTTACGAACTGAAGGGCAGCCGATTGGTGAACGCGAAGACCGGCGAGCCGTTCAGCTTCGAGATCCTTCTGTCCAATCCTACCTTCGAGCGTACGGTCACACCGTTCGTGAACAGCGTGAGGAAGATCGGGATAGATGCTCGCATCCGCACCGTCGACGACTCGCAATACACCAACCGCGTCAGAAGTTATGACTATGACATGATCTACGGCATCTGGGCGCAAACGCTTGTGCCCGGCAACGAACAGAGCGACTATTGGGGTTCGGCCTCAGTCAACCAGCCGGGATCAAGGAACTATGCCGGCATCGCTGATCCGGCGATCGACGAACTTATCCGGAGAATTGTCTTCGCGCCGAACCGCGAAGAGCTGGTCGCGACGACACGGGCACTCGACCGCGTCCTTCTCGCGCATCACTACGTCGTGCCGCTCTTCTACTCGAAGGCCTTGCGCGTTGCCTACTGGAACCACCTGGCCCGCCCGAAGGAGCTTCCCTATTACGGGATGGATTTCCCGGATGCGTGGTGGTCGAAAAACACGGCTGCAAAATGAAGCTCTTGCGCTCAGGCGCTCTCTCGATTCCAAATGCGGGAAACGAATCACGAAACACGAACGGCTCCGCAGAGGCCGCAGCCGCTGGGAGATGCAGGATTTGAGGCACATTAGAGCAATTCCAGTCGACGCTGCGCCGGTCTGCTTCGCCAGCAATTCGTCGATCCAGAGGTTCGCCTGATGGGTGCCTATATCCTGCGCCGGCTCCTGCTGATGATCCCGACGATCGTCGGCATCATGGCGATCTCCTTCGCCGTCGTGCAGTTTGCGCCGGGCGGGCCGGTGGAACAGGTGATCTCCGACCTCACGAACGCGGCAGGCTCTGACAGGCTTTCCGGCAATGCCGGCGACCTCATGCCTGTCGGCGGTGGCGACGGCGGGCAGTATCGCGGGGCGCAAGGGCTCGATCCCGATTTCATCGCCAAGCTTGAGAAACAGTTCGGCTTCGACAAGCCGCCGCTCGAGCGCTTCGTCACCATGATGTGGGACTATATGCGCTTCGACTTCGGCGAGAGCTTCTTCCGCAATACGCCGGTCATCGACCTCATCATCCAGAAAATGCCGGTTTCGATCTCGCTCGGGGTCTGGATCCTCATTTTTTCCTATGCCATCTCGATCCCGCTCGGCATCAAGAAAGCGGTCTCCGACGGTTCGACCTTCGACGTCTGGACCTCGGGCGTCATCATCGTCGGCTATGCGGTGCCGAGTTTCCTCTTCGGCATTCTCCTGATCGTGCTTTTTGCCGGCGGATCCTTCTTCGACTGGTTCCCCTTGCGCGGCCTGGTCTCGGACAATTTCGATCAGCTTTCCTGGTACGAGAAGATAATCGATTATTTCTGGCACATGACGCTGCCGCTGATCACGCTTCTGCTCTCCGCCTTCGCGACCACCACGCTGCTCACCAAGAATTCCTTCATCGACGAGATCAAGAAGCAATATGTGACGACGGCGCGGGCCAAGGGTCTGACCGAGCGGCGCGTTCTCTACGGACATGTGTTCCGCAACGCGATGCTGATCATCATTGCGGGCTTTCCCGGCGCCTTCATCTCCGCCTTCTTCACCGGCTCGCTGCTCATCGAATACATCTTCTCGCTCGATGGGCTGGGGCGGCTCGGCTATGACGCGGTCGTCAAGCGCGACTATCCGATCGTCTTCGCGACCCTCTTCATCTACTCGCTGATGGGGCTTGTCGTGAGCCTCGTCTCCGACCTCATCTATACCTGGGTCGACCCGCGCATCGATTTCGAGCGGAGGGACGTCTGATGAGCACCGCTACCGCCTATGCCGGCGCGCCGGAAAAGGGCTGGCTTACGCCGATCGGGCGCCGCCGCTGGCAGAACTTCAAGGCCAACCGCCGCGGCTACTGGTCCCTCTGGCTCTTCCTCCTCCTCTTCGGCCTCAGCCTGTTTGCCGAGTTCATCGCCAACGACAAGCCGATCCTCGCCTCCTATAAGGGCGAGATCCTGGTCCCGGTGCTGTTCGATTATCCGGAAGAGAAATTCGGCGGCTTCCTCGCCGAAACCGACTATCGCTCCGACTTCATCCGCGACGAGATCGGGGCGAACGGCTGGATGATCTGGCCGCCGATCCGCTATTCCTACCAGACGGTCAACTCCAGCATCCCCCATTCGGCGCCCACGCCGCCCTTCTGGCTGATGAGCGAGGAGGAGCGCTGCTCCGCCTACCCGCAAGGGGCCGATGATCCCGGATGCATAGCCGGCAACCTGAACTGGCTCGGCACCGACGACCAGGCGCGCGACGTGATGGCGCGGATGATCTACGGGTTTCGCATCTCGGTCCTTTTCGGTCTCGCGCTGACAATCGCCTCGGCGGTCATCGGCGTTTCGGCCGGTGCCGTGCAGGGCTATTTCGGCGGCTGGACGGATCTGCTCATGCAGCGTTTCATCGAGATCTGGTCCTCGATGCCGGTGCTCTACATCCTGCTCATCATCGCCGCCATCCTGCCGCCGGGCTTCTTTATCCTGCTCGGCATCATGCTGCTCTTTTCGTGGGTCGGCTTCGTCGGCGTCGTCAGGGCCGAATTCCTGCGCGCCCGCAATTTCGAATATGTCAACGCGGCGCGCGCGCTAGGCGTCGGCAACGGCACTATCATGTACCGGCACCTGCTGCCGAACGCGATGGTGGCGACGCTTACCTTCCTGCCCTTCATTCTTTCGGGCTCGATCACCACGCTGACCTCGCTCGACTTTCTCGGCTTCGGCATGCCTCCGGGTTCCCCGTCGCTCGGCGAGATGATCGCGCAGGGCAAGTCCAACCTGCAGGCGCCCTGGCTGGGGCTGACCGCCTTCTTCGCCATGTCGATCATGCTGTCGCTTTTGATCTTCGTCGGCGAAGCGACGCGCGACGCCTTCGACCCGAGAAAGACCTTCCGGTGAGCGCGACGATGACAGATACTCTCCTCTCCGTGCGCGACCTCTCCGTCGCCTTTCACCAGGGCGGCGAAACGTCGCTTGCGGTCGACCGCATCTCCTTCGACATCAAGCGCGGCGAGACCGTGGCGCTGGTCGGGGAGTCCGGCTCGGGCAAATCGGTCTCCGCCAACTCGATCCTGAAGCTCCTGCCCTACCCCGCCGCAAGCCATCCGAGCGGCGAAATCCTCTTCAACGGGAAGGACCTTCTGAAGGCGAGCGACGACGAGCTCAGGCATGTTCGCGGCAACGACGTCACGATGATCTTCCAGGAGCCGATGACGTCGCTCAATCCGTTGCACACGATCGAGCAGCAGATCGGCGAAATCCTGGAGATCCATCAGGACCTCAAGGGTGCGGCCGCCCGCGCGAGAACGCTGGAGCTCCTGGAACAGGTCGGCATCCGCGAGGCGGAAAAGCGCCTCGGGGCCTACCCGCATCAGCTCTCGGGCGGCCAGCGCCAGCGCGTGATGATAGCCATGGCGCTTGCCAACCGTCCGGAGCTCCTGATCGCCGACGAGCCGACCACGGCGCTCGACGTCACGGTGCAGGCGCAGATCCTCGAGCTTTTGAAGTCGCTCAAGGACGAGCACGGCATGTCCATGCTGTTCATCACCCACGACCTCGGCATCGTCCGCAAGATCGCCGATCGGGTCTGCGTGATGACAAAGGGCAAGATCGTCGAGACCGGGCCGACCGCCGAGATCTTCGCCAATCCGCAGCACGCCTACACCCGCCACCTGCTTGCCTCCGAGCCGCGGGGCGAACCGCCGCCCTCGGATGCCTCGAGGCCGATCGTGATCGAAGCCAAGGATATGAAGGTCTGGTTTCCCATCAAGGCGGGCTTCCTGCGCCGGGTGGTCGACCACGTCAAGGCGGTGGACGGCATCGACCTGACGCTCCGCGCCGGTCAGACGCTGGGCGTGGTCGGCGAGTCCGGTTCCGGCAAGACGACGCTTGGCCTTGCGCTGACGCGGCTGATTTCGTCCAAAGGCCGGATCGCCTTCGTCGGGGAAGACATCGACGCCTACAGTTTCCGCGAGATGCGGCCGCTCAGAAACCGGATGCAGGTGGTCTTCCAGGATCCTTACGGATCGCTGAGCCCGCGCATGTCGATCGCCGATATTATCGGCGAGGGATTGAAGATCCACGAGAAGGCGCTGACGGACGGCGAGCGCGACCAGCGCGTCGCCGCAGCACTGGAAGAGGTCGGCCTCGATCCCGCAACGCGCTGGCGCTATCCGCATGAATTTTCCGGCGGTCAGCGCCAGCGCATCGCGATCGCCCGGGCGATGGTGCTGAAGCCCCAGTTCGTCATGCTCGACGAGCCGACCTCCGCCCTCGACATGAGCGTGCAGGCCCAGGTGGTCGATCTCCTGCGCGATCTCCAGCGCAAGCACAATCTCGCCTATCTCTTCATCAGCCACGACCTCAAGGTCGTGCGCGCGCTCGCCAACGAGGTGATCGTCATGCGGCTCGGCAAGGTCGTTGAACAGGGACCCGCCGGGCGCATCTTCGAGGCACCGACGGAAGACTATACCAAGGCGCTGATGGCCGCCGCCTTCAATCTCGAAGCGGTCAATCTCGCCGCCGTTCATCAGTAGAGTTGCGCCCATGTCCGCCAAGAGCCCCGTGATCGTCGACCTGAAATTCATTCCCGAGGAGGTCGAAGCCGCCCTTGCGGGCGCCTTTCCCGGCCGCGAGGTGATCGATCTCGCCGACCCGGCGCATCAGGAGCGTGACCTCTCCGGCATCGACTATGCGGTGGTCTGGAAATCCGCGCCCGACCTCTTCTCCCGCGCACCCGACCTCAAGGTGGTCTTTTCCGGCGGCGCCGGCGTGGACCACGTGCTGACGCTGCCGGGCCTGCCCGACGTGCCGCTGGTGCGCTTCGTCGACCGGACGCTGACGACAAGGATGAGCGAGTGGGTGGTGATGCAGTGCCTCCTGCATCTTCGCCAGCACCGCGCCTACGAGGCACTGGGAAAGAAGCACGAATGGCGCGACCTCAGCCAGCCGGAAGCAGCCGACGTGACCGTCGGCATCATGGGCATGGGCGTGCTCGGCCAAGACGCCGCCCGCAAGCTTGCCATGATGGGCTTCAAGGTGATCGGCTGGTCGCGAAGCAAGCGGGTGATCGAGGGTGTTGAGACCTACGACGCCGCCGGACTGGACGCATTCCTCGGCAGGACGGATTTTCTCGTCGGCCTGCTGCCGCTGACGCCGGATACCAGGGGTATCTTCAACGCCACCCTCTTCGCCAAGCTCAGCCGGAACGGGCCGTTCGGCGCGCCCGTTTTTATCAATGCCGGTCGAGGCGGCAGCCAGGTCGAGGCCGACATCCTGGAGTGCCTCGATTCCGGTGTTCTGGGAGGCGCCTCGCTCGATGTCTTCGAACGGGAGCCGCTCTCCCCGGAAAGCCGCTTCTGGGACTTGCCGAACGTCTATGTGACGCCGCATGTCGCCGCCTCGTCCGACGTCAGGGCGCTCTTCGTGCATGTGGAGCACCAGATCGCGCGCTTCGAGAGCGGGCTGCCCCTGGAGCATGTAGTGGATAAGGTAGCCGGCTACTGATTAGGCGCGCAGCGATCGCCGCTCACCCTAACCTTCTCCCCGCACGCGGGGACGACCGCCCCTCACCCTAACCCTCTCCCCGCATGCGGGGAGAGGGGACGTACGCCACGGCGCGCCTGCGTGTGGAGATGGTGCGAAGGCGAACCCGCGATTCCCTTCTCCCCGCATGCGGCAGGGCTGTCCGGGGAAAATTCATGCATAGCGGAAGACCATTTGGTTTGGGATGGTCCGGGGTTTTGGTCGGCTTGGATTGACCTGCGGCGGCTTGTGGATTTCGGCGATGCTTTTGCGCTGGAACAGGCACTGGGTGACGAGGTCGGTGAGGCGCAGGATCGGTAGAGGGACGCGGGCGAGGCGGGCGGCGATGCGCAACAGTGCATAGGCGATCATCGCCGCGAAGATCTGCAGGCGGATGGCGTTGTCGTTGTTGCCGAGGAACTTGCGGATCTTGAGGTGCTGTTTGATCCAGCGGAACAGAAGCTCGATCTGCCAGCGATCCTTATAGAGCCGGCCGATCTCGACGGCGGAGCGCTCGAGGTCGTTGGTCAGAAGCGTGATCGTATCGCCGTCCTAGCGCTTGACGATTACCCGGCGCAAGCCGATCGGCAGCTTGGAATCGCCCTTGCTGGCGAGGCTGACCTGGCTGTCTTCGAGGACCAGGAAGCCATCGCCTTGAGGTTGCTCAACGGGGCGTTCAGCGACCAAAGCCAGTCCCATGTTGGTCTTCGGCCGGGTGACGAAACTGGCGCCGGCTTCGGCGATCGCCGTCCACCAGCCGTAATGGCAGTAGCCCTTGTCGAAGACATAGGTTGCGCCCTTTTCGATGGTGATCGTGCGGCCGATCTGGGCGTCGTTGACGTTGGCGTCGGTGATGTCGAGGATGCCTGGACAATCGGCCTTGGGATCATAGACGACATGCAGCTTCATGCCGCGGATGCGGCCGTTCGACTTGGCCCAATCGTACAGCTTACCCAGCGGGATCGGGGTCGAATCGATCAGCCGCAGCATCTTGGTGCCCTCCCGGCGCGTCTGCCGGTCGAGCTGACCGGCCAGAAGCGCGAAGGTCTCGGCGAAGACGGCGACCGGGCGGCGGCGGTTGGCGTCCGACAGCGTCGAGCGCATCAGCCGGCCACTGCCGAGATGGTAATGATGCTGACTGTTGGCGTTGAAGCTCGCCTCCAACCCGCGCAGGCTGGTCGTGGCGCTCAACTGGGCATAGATCAGTGCCACCAGATGATCCCAGCTGGTAAAGCACTTGTCGTAGGCATCCCCGGCATGACGATCCACAATCGCCTGAAAGCTGCGGCGATCAATCGCTTTCAGCAGCTGGGCGAAAATGCTAGGGGTGAACCGCATGCTCCGTCTCCTTTTCTGAGTCTCGACAACCAGAAAATAGACGGAAAAACGCCGTCTGACGGGGCATGCGCCTGCGACATTTCGATTCACCCGGAACTTTCCCCGGACAGCCCTGCACATGCGGGGAGAAGGTGCCGGCAGGCGGATGAGGGGCGGCTGCGGCTCAAGAAAGCCGCAAAATCCGGGGATCAAGGCCGCCGGTACCCCGTCGGCTGCGCATACAGCCAGCCGATGCGCCGGATGGCGTCTTCGAGGCCTTCGCGCGCCACCGTCATCGTGTGTCCGTTGGCATGCACCAGGGTCTTCTCGTCCTCCATGATCGCCACATGGCCCTTCCAGAAGACGAGGTCGCCGCGCGTGAGTTCCTCGCGCTCGATGGCGCGGCCGAGGCCGCTTGCCTGCATGTCGGAATCGCGCGGCGCGTTGCGTCCGGCCATCTGCATCGCGAGTTGCACGAGGCCGGAACAGTCTATGCCGAAGCCGGAGCGGCCGCCCCAGAGATAAGGCGTTTCAAGAAAGCGGGCCGCGATTGCGACATAGTCTTCCGTGAGCGCGCCGGCTGCGGGAATGCAATGATCGGCGACGATCGCCAGCCCGCCATCCAGCAGAAAATAGCGCGTGCCGCGCGTCTCGGCCTCGCCGACGACGGCAATCCGGCTTCCCATGGAAAGGGCAAAGGCCTGGGGAAAGCGCAGATCCGCGCCGCGATAGACGAATGTCCGCGGCACCGCCACGAGATGGGTCGCCGGCGCTTGCGGGGGCTGCACGACATCCTCCGGTACGTAGCCGACATAGCCATCGAGGTCGGACCTGACCCACGCCCATCCGTCGGCGACGTCGAGCACGCGCACCGTCTCGCCATAGAGAAGCTCCGTATCCGTGCCGCAGCCGGCCTCCGGCCTCACCCGCAGCGGCGTCACCGGAACGGATACGGCCGCCGGCTTTCCTTCAACGAAGCGCTTTGCCTCGACGAGACCGCGCAGACGTGCCTCGGCGATATCCTCGCGATAGGCATTGAGTCGGCGGTCGAGGACTTCTGGCATGGATAAGCTCACATTTTCCGGCCCTGATTGATGATCAGATCGCCGAATTTTTCAAGATAAAGCGCGCCTTCGACGGTGCGCTTTATGATGACGTTGCGCCTGTCGCGCTCGTCGCGGATCCGGTCGACCAGGCCGAGCGCACCCATGGTGTCGAGCGCGCGCGTGATCACCGGCTTCGTCACGCCGAGCGACGCTGCGAGGCCGCGCACCGTATGGGGCGGCGGCACGAGGTAGATCTGTAACAGGATCGCCATCTGGCGCAAGGTCAGATCGCGGCTGTCGACGCGCACCTGTTCGAGCGACACGGCATGCCAGAGCCCCAGCGCCTGAGAAGGGGTAAGTTCGACCGGCAAAGGAAACTCCTGCGTGGATCACGTGTCCGGGAGCATAGCCGGCGACCGTTACGCAAGCGTTTCTTTTGCAGCTCGATTGCGCGAACAGCTACCCCGCCATCCTTCCGATGTGATGATAAAGCGCCCGGATCGCCTGAGCTTCACCGCCGATCGGCGAATGCGGGCGCTCGGACTGCGCCCAGCCGAAGATGTCGAAATGGACCCAGCTTTTCGCGTTCGTGACGAAACGCTTGAGGAACAGCGCCGCCGTGATCGAGCCGGCCATGCCGCCCGAAGGCGCGTTGGTGAGATCGGCGATGCGGGCGGAAACATCCTTGTCGTAGCCCTTGTAGAGCGGCATCCGCCAAACCGGATCGTCCACGGTCAGGCTCGCCTCGGCGAGATCGCGGGCGAGATCATCGTCATCGGTGAAGAAGGGCGGCAGGTCCGGGCCCAGCGCCACACGGGCGGCGCCCGTCAGGGTCGCCATGTCGACGACGAGGTCCGTCTTCTCCTCGTCCGCATAGGCGAGCGCATCGGCGAGGATAAGCCGTCCCTCCGCGTCGGTGTTGTCGATCTGAACCGTCAGGCCCTTGCGGCTCTTGTAGATGTCGCCGGGACGGAAGGCATTCGCCGAGATCGAGTTCTCGACCACGGGAACGATGACGCGCAGGTCCACCTTGAGCTTTGCATCCATGATCATCAGCGCGAGACCCATGACGTTGGCAGCGCCGCCCATGTCCTTCTTCATGAGCAGCATCGACGCGGCCGGCTTGATGTCCAGCCCTCCGGTATCGAAGCAGACGCCCTTGCCGACGAGCGTCACCTTGCGGTGGCCCTTCCTGCCCCAGCGCATTTCAAGAAGCCGCGGCGCTTCGGCGCTGGCGCGGCCGACCGTGTGAACGAGCGGGAAGTTCTCGGCCAGCAGGGCTTCGCCGGAGATGACCGATACGTCGGCCTTGTAATGGGCGGCCAGCGCCCGGAATGCGGCCTCCAGCGCTTCCGGTCCCATATCGTTGGTCGGCGTGTTGATGAGGTCGCGGGCCAGGAACACGCCGGCGAGCTGCCGCTTGATATCGGTCGCATCCGAATCGGCCGGAATGAGCAGCGTCGGCGCGTCCGTCTTCGCCGATTTGTAGCGCTCGAAACGGTAGGAACCGAGGCCGTAGCCGAGAGCCAGCCGATTGGCGGTGAGCGGCGCCGTCTCGATATGCCATTTGCCGGCCGGAAGGGCCCGGGCGAGCTTGCCGGTCAGGAAAGGCGCGTCGGACGGATAGGCACCGAGCCCGAAAAGCGCGCCGCCGAGATGACCATCGGCCGAGGGGATGAGCAGCACTGCGCCGGATTCCGCCTTGAAGCCGGCTTTCTTCGCCCAGTCGAGCGCGATCGGATCGATGCTCCCCGTTTCGATATGCGCCGGCGTCACCGCAAAGATAGGCAGCGTCTTGCCGTTGCTGGTGTTGAACGGCGATTGCCGCTCGATGAACTGAAAGGGGGCCATGGGAATCCTCGACTGGCGGATACGAACAGGTGCGATTAACGCTCCGTTAGGGTTAACAGATTATTGCTGGAGTGAAAGTTGCGCCGCTTTTGTCTGGAGTTCCGGTGCAGGACTGGATGCTGGGGCTTCGATGACGATGCAAGACAATTTCTCCTCCTCTTTGCGCCGGCTCGCAACGGGAACTGCCGTTGCGATGGTGACGCTGTCGCTCTCCGCCTGCGCCGGACAACAGGGCAGGAAGGAGCTGACGACCGGATCCGTCCCGAAGCTCACGAGGCCGGTGCAGTCGATGAACGCGACTGAACTGGCTGCCGCCGCCGAACGCATCGGCCAGGCCTATGAGCGCAACCCGAAGGACCGGGAGGCCGGGCTCAACTACGCCAATCTCCTGCGCATGACGGGCCGCAACGAACAGGCGCTTGCCGTCATGCAGCAGGTGGCGATCTACCATCCGGCGGACCGCGAGGTGCTCGGAGCCTACGGCAAGGCCCAGGCCGCAGCCGGTCAGCTGGAACAGGCGCTCGCCACGATCAGCCGCGCCCAGACGCCGGACCGGCCCGACTGGAAGCTGAAATCCGCGGAAGGCGCCATTCTCGACCAGCTCGGCCGTTCCGCCGAGGCACGGCTGCGCTATCGCGAGGCTCTGGACCTCAAGCCCAACGAGCCTTCGGTCCTCTCCAATCTCGGCATGTCCTATCTGCTGACGAAGGATTTGCGGACCGCCGAGACCTACCTCAAATCCGCGGCGAGCCAACCGGATGCCGGCAGCAGCGTGCGCCAGAACCTCGCGCTTGCCGTCGGCCTGCAGGGCCGCTTCCAGGAAGCGGAAACCATCGCCCGCCAGGAACTGACATCCGAGCAGGCCGAGGCCAATGTCGCCTATCTGCGCTCCATGCTGTCGCAGCAGGGCGCGTGGAAGCAACTGGCGAAGGCGGATTGAAGGTTGATCGGCCGGCACTGCCACCCCGCACCGGGCGGCGGCACCCGCCCCACAGCGCCGCGCGTCTTATCAGACGCGCAAAGGTCGCTGTAGCACTTTGATCTGCTGCATGTTTTTGTCCTTTAATCGGATAGGATTAAAGGAAACATGCAGTAGGTCCCCTCTCCCCGCCTGCGGGGAGAGGGCTAGTCCTCGGGTTAAACCCGAGGAGAGGGGCCAGCACAGCCGGCAAGAGGCGGCAATACCTTCAAGGGCGGGTAAACCACCCTCGCCTTTCACCCTAAAACTTGTCCGCCACCTGTATCCCCGCGGGGCCGAGGATGACGGCGACGAGGACCGGCAGGAAGAACAGGATCATCGGCACCGTCAGCTTCGGCGGCAGTGCGGCCGCCTTTTTCTCGGCGGCGGTCATTCGCTGGTCGCGGCTTTCCTGCGCCAGCACGCGCAGCGCCTGGGCGACGGGCGTGCCGTAGCGGTCGGCCTGGATCAGCGCCTGCGTCACCGATTTCACCTCGTCGAGGCCGGTGCGAAGGCCGAGATTTTCGAGCGCGATGCGCCTTTCGGGCAGGAAGGAGAGTTCCGCGGTCGTCAGCACCAGTTCCTCCGCCAGCGGCTGCGACTGCACGGCTATCTCGTCGGCGACGCGGCGCATGGCGAGCTCCATCGAGACGCCCGATTCGACGCAGATGAGCAGGAGATCGAGCGCATCCGGCCAGGCGCGGCGAATGGACTGCTGGCGCTTGGAGATCGCATTGGCGATGAAGATGTTCGGCGCGTAGAAGCCGACATAGGCAAATCCGATGGCGAAGGACACCCTGACCATGATCGGCTTGTCGGCGAAATTCCCGAGCACGAAAATATAGAGAACCACAACCGTCAGAAACAGGAACGGCAGGCAGAAGCGGGCGAAGAGGAAGGTGTTGAGCGCGTTTTGCGAGCGGTAGCCGGCCGTCTTCAGGCGGTTGACGGTGTTGTCGTCCACCAGAGCCTTTCTGAGGTTCAGCCGCTCGACGATCTCCCGGACGGAGGTGTTGTCCTGTGCCCTGAGGCTTGCCCTGCCGGTCGTCGCCTCGGCATTGAGCCGGGCGCGCTCGCGGGCGCGTATCTGCTCCCGTTCGGTGGCGACCGATTTCATCCGCTTCGCGAGGTCTCCCCGCTCGAGCAAGGGCGCCACGAGCGAATAGAACGTGGCGAGCACGGCCATCGAGACGAGCGCCGCGACGAGGATGTTCGGATCGGTAAGCGTCTCTATCCAGCCGGCCACGGGATCCTCAGATGTCGAAGTTGATCATGTTGCGCATTACCCAGATGCCGATGCTCATCCAGACGGCGGAAGCGCCCATGATCATGTGGCCGCGCGGGTCGGTGAAAAGAATCATCATGTAGTCCGGCGAAGTCAGATAGACGAGGGTTGCGACGATGAAGGGCAGCGCGCCGATGATGCAGGCGGACGCCTTGGCCTCCATCGACAGCGCGCTGACCTTCGCCTTCATCTTCCTGCGTTCGCGCAGCACCTTGGAGAGATTGCCGAGCGCTTCGGACAGATTGCCGCCCGCCTGCGCCTGAATGGCGATGACGATCGCGAAGAAGTTCACTTCCGGCAGCGGGATGCTGTGAATCATGCGGGCGCAGGCTTCGGGAACGTTGAGGCCCACCTGCTGGGACTCGACGACACGGCGGAATTCCGTCCGGACCGGCTCCTGCCCGTCGCTCGCGATCAGCCGCAAGGCGTCGTTCAGCGGCAGCCCCGACTTGATCGAACGGACCATGACATCGAGCGAATTCGGAAACTCGTCGAGAAACTTTCTGCAACGGCGTTTGACCATGGAGCCGACGATCCATCGCGGTAGGCCGGCCGCGCCTATCAGAGCAACGCCCGCGGCAATGAGCAGCCCCGCCCCTGCCAGGAGGACGACAAGGAAGGCGAACAGTCCGAAAAGCGCGCTGAACAGGTAGAACTGCGCGAGCGATATCGAAAGACCGGCCTGCAGCAGGCGCTTCTTCATCGAAGGCGCCGTATTGGCGGATTTTTCCTGCTGCTTTTTCTCGAGTTCCTTCAGCGAATCCTGAACGGATTTGCGTCGCTTCGACATCTCGTTGACGCGGTCGCGCGCCGCCTTGATCTTGGTGCGGTCCGTCTCGGAGGCGCTGACGCGGCGCAGGCGGCCCTCCGCCTTCTTCTCGGTCTCGATCTGGGGGTAGAGCACACCATAGGCGAGTGCTGCCGCCGCCAGGGCGACGAGGCCGGCCAATCCCAGGACGGTGATGTCTATGCCGAACATCGCTCGGTCTGTCCCTTCGCGTCGAAGGCATGCGGAACCGCAGCCTGCCTGTACCGCTCTATTGTTGCTTTTCCATCGCGTCGAGGGTCGCAGCGAGCCGCTTGTCCTCGTTGAAATAACGGGCCCGGTCCCAGAAATGCGGCCGGCCGATGCCGGTCGAGACATGGCGGCCGACGATCCGGCCATTGGCGTCCTCGCCGTCGATCTCGTAGCGCATCAGGTCCTGGGTGATGATCACGTCGCCTTCCATGCCGGTGACCTCGGTGATGTGGGTGATCCGGCGCGATCCGTCACGCAGGCGCGAGGCCTGGATGATCACGTCCACCGAGCCGGAGATGATCTCGCGAACGGTCCTGGCCGGCAGGGTATAGCCGCCCATGGCGATCATCGATTCCATGCGGCTCAGGCATTCGCGCGGGGTGTTTGCGTGGATCGTTCCCATTGAGCCGTCATGGCCGGTGTTCATCGCCTGCAGCAGGTCGAAGACTTCCGGGCCGCGCACTTCGCCGACGATGATGCGCTCCGGGCGCATGCGCAGGCAGTTCTTCACGAGGTCGCGCATGGTGATCTCGCCCTCGCCCTCGATGTTCGGCGGGCGCGTCTCGAGCCGGACGACGTGCGGCTGCTGCAGTTGCAATTCGGCCGAGTCCTCGCAGGTAATGATCCGCTCGGTGCTGTCGATATAGCGCGTCAGGCAGTTGAGCAGCGTCGTCTTGCCGGAGCCGGTGCCGCCGGAAATGACGATGTTGCAGCGGACGCGGCCGATGATCTGCAGCAGGACGGCGGCCTCGGGCGTGATCGAGCCGAAACGCACCAGCTGCTCCAGCGTCAGCTTGTCCTTCTTGAACTTGCGGATGGTGAGCGCCGTACCGTCGATCGCGAGCGGCGGCGCGATGACGTTGACGCGTGACCCGTCCGGCAGACGCGCATCGCAGATCGGGCTCGATTCGTCGACGCGCCGGCCTACCTGGCTGACGATGCGCTGGCAGATCGACAGCAGTTGCCCGTTGTCACGGAACCGGATCTCCGATTCCTCGACCTTGCCGCCCACTTCGATGAAGATTTGCCCGGCGCCGTTGACCATGATGTCGGCGATGTCGTCGCGCGCGAGCAACGGCTCCAGCGGCCCGTAACCGAGCACGTCGTTGCAGATGTCGTCGAGCAGTTCCTCCTGCTCGGAGATCGACATGGCGAAGTTCTTGATGGTGATGATATCGTTGACGATGTCGCGGATTTCCTCGCGCGCGCTCTCGATATCGAGCTTGGAGAGCTGCGACAGGTCGATCGTGTCGATCAGCGCGGAGAAGACCTGCGATTTCGTGTCGTAATAATCTTCCGCCCTCGGCGCGCGGCGCCGCTGGGGCGGCGCTGCCGCCTGCGGGCGGGATGGCGCAGCGACCGTCTCGCCGAGGACGGGCGCGGCGGAACGCTCCACCGGTACCGGCTGGACGGCGGGCATCGGGGACGCCGGCGAGAAACCGCGCGCACCACCCTTGCCAGAACCTTCATTTCCGCGTTTGCCAAACATCACTTCATTCCAGTTGCTTCATCGATCCGGCCGTGCGGGTGCAGGATCGGAAATATTCCGCTACCGCCTGCCGAGCTTCGCCAGAACCTTGCCGAGCCCCCCCCGGCGCGCCTTCTTTATGGCGGTGCGCCCGGTCAAGAGGTGGGACAGCTGCGCGAAAGTCTCGGCGGCCGGCGACTTCCGGTCGATCTCCGCGATCATGCGGCCGCTGTTGGAGGCATTGCCGAAGAGGACCGCATCGAACGGAATGATCGCGGCGGCCTCGATCTCCAGCGACGCGCAGAACTCGTCGGGAGCGATCTCCGGACGCTTGGGCACGCCCACCTGGTTGAGCACGAGATGCGGCACCTTGTCGTTCGGCCTCAGTTTCTTCAAGGCATCGAGCAGGTTCTTCGCGTTCCTGAGGCTTGCCAGATCCGGGGCGGCGGTGATGACCACCTCGTCGGCCGCCGAAAGCACCGAGCGGGTCCAGTCGGTCCAGCCATGCGGCAGGTCCAGGACGGATACCGGCGCACTGCGCTGGAGGATTTCCAGGATCGGCTGAAAGGCACCCGTCTCGAAATCATAGGCGCGGTCGAGCATGGAGGGCGCCGCCAGCAGCGACAGATGCTCCGAGCACCTGGTCAGGAGCCGGTCGAGAAAGACCTCGTCCAGCCGCTCCGGCGCGAATACGGCCTCGGCGATCCCCTGTGGCGGGTCCTGGTCGAAGTCGATATTGGCTGTTCCGTAAGGCAGATCGAGATCGGCAAGGATCGTCTCGGTCGAGAAAAGATTGGAAATGCCCCAGGCGCAATTATGGGCGATGACCGACGAGCCACAGCCGCCCTTTGCGCCGATGAAGGCAAGGCTGCGTCCGAGCGGCTCCGCCTCTGGGTCCACGAAGATCGCCGAGACGGCGCTCAGCATATCGGCCATCCCGACCGGCGCGACCATATATTCGGAAATGCCGTTGCGGATCAGCTCGCGATAGAGCGCGATGTCGTTGTGACGCCCGATGACGATGACCCTGGTGCTCGGATCGCAGACCTCGGCGAGCGGCGCCAGCTCCGAAAGCAGCGCGCCGGGCTCGGTGGCGGTTTCGAGGATGATCAGATTGGGCGTCGAGACGCCCGCGAAGGTATTCGCGGCGGCTGCGATGCCGCCGCCGGTAACCCGCAGGCTCACCTTCGCCATGCGGCGGTCCTGGCCGCAGCGCTCCATGAGCCGCTGCACGGCTTCGCTCTCGCAGAAGGCATGGATCGAGATGCGCGGCAGGGGCCGGAGCTGCTCGAGGTCGCCGGGGCGCGTTCCGTCCGCGGGCCAATCGCCGGTTCCGCCGCTGTCGATCGTGTATTCAATGGCGTTCATCGTTTTTCCTTGAAGGCCCGTATCAGTTGAAGACGATCGTCGTTCCGCCGTCGCCCTTATCCGTGCCGCGCCAGCTGTCGATCACCTGGCCCCGCTGCTCGGCATCGATCGGCGACATCTGGCGCGGGCCGACGAGATCCGTCGGGTTGGCGATCTGTGCCGCGAGATTGGACTGGGTGGCGCAGCCGAAATTGTAGTAGTTGCGGTTTTCCAGCGTGTTCAGCGCCAGATCTTCCGGCCACGCGCCGCAGGGTGCGGTCTGCGCAGTTATCGCGACATAGCTCAGGCGGATCGGTGCGGCGTCGCCCGTCACGGAGGCGTCATAGGTCGTTTCGATCATCTTCTTCGGCGATACGCCGCTGGCCGCCAGCAGGCGGCGGATGTCCTTGCGGACGATCTGCGCGGCATGGCCGTTCACCGATCCGCGCGGCAGCATGATCTGAATGACGCCGCTCGAGGCATTGCGATATTCGGCGGCAAAGCCGCGAATGACGTCGCGCGTCCCCTGGGTGAGCCGCGTATCGCCCGAGGCGACGGGAATGTCGATCGTCCGCTCGCCTTCCGTCAGCACGATCGGATGCCGGGTGCGGTAATCGTCCGGAAGAGCACCGGTCGCGAGCTTGTCCTTGCTGGCGCAGCCTGCCATAAGGGCGGCGACGATCGCATACAGGGCCACACGATGCGGCAAGCGGTTCAGGGCCATCGGGGGCTGCCTTTCAAGACTGTTTCGAGCTGCGCTTCGCTTCTGCATGGCCCTGCCTATTTGTAGATGAAGCCGACATTGCCGTGGTAGCGGCCGGCGGGCGGCTGCGCCTCGGGGCGCCCATAGATCCGGTTGACCCGGCCGAGGAAAAAGCTTTCGAGATCGTTCGCCGGGTTGAAGTTGTCGTCCGGGCGCGAGATCGCACTGCGGGCGACGGGCCGCACGAGATAAGGCGTTGCGATGATGACGAGCTCCGTCTCGCTGCGCTGGAAGTCCTTGCTGCGGAAGAGCGTGCCGAGGATCGGGATCTTCGAGGCGGCGGGCAGGCCCGACATCGCCTGGCGGACATTGTCCTGGACGAGGCCGGCGATCACGATCGAGCCGCCGGACGGCAGTTCGACGCTGGTCGAGGCTTCGCGCCGGCGGATGCCGAGGAAGGTGTTGCCGGGAATGCTGGCCATCCCATTCCCGGTGACCACCGAACCTTCATAGGTCGGCTCGGAAACATCCGTTTCGATCTGCAGGCTGATACGGCCGGGACCGAGAACCACAGGCTTGAAGTTTAGCCGAATGCCGTATTCAACGTCATTCACTTCGCGCGAGACGGTTGGTTCCCCCGTTTCCTCGTCCGCCGAAACCTCCTGCACGCCGGCAAGTCGGAACTCGCCACCGACATAGAACTTCGCCTCCTGGCCTGAAATGGCCGTCAGGCTCGGCTCGGCGAGGGTGCGCATCACGCCGGCCTGCTCCATCGCGTTGATATAACTCGATACGGTGGTGCCGCCGATCGAACCCTTGATGAGGGCATTCGTGCCGACGGCGATCGCGTCGCCGAGATTGGCCGGGTTACGGAAGCTGATGCCGCTTTCGCCATCGGAGACGCGGCCGTTGAAGCCGAGCTGCTTCAGTACCTGGCGGCTGACCTCGGCCACGGTGACTTTCAGCGTCACCTGATCGTCGCCCTCGATCGTCAGCAGATTGACGATCTGCGAGTTCTGCCGGTCCTCGGCAAAGATATCGGCATCGCCGTTATTGCCCTGCGCGGTGATGTTGCGCGTGGTCGCCTCGCCGCCCTTCAGGAAGGCGCGTGCGAGATCGACGGCCCTGGTCGAGTCGAGGGGCGTGCGGACCGTGCCTGTCAGCACCACGTTGTCCGAGATGATTTCGACATTGATATCAGCATCGGGAATGAAGCGACGCAAATTGGATTCGAGACCGGCGACGTCGCGCTCGACGGCGACCTCCAGGCTGACGATCTCCTCGCCTCCCGGTCCGAAGACGAAGATGTTCGTCTGGCCGACCGACTTGCCGAAGAGATAGATGCGGCGCGAGGTGCGGGTGATCGCGTCGGCGAGCGAGGGATCCGCGACGAGGATGTCGTGAGCGTCGCTCGGCAGATCCACGACGACCGCCTTGTTGAGACCGAGATTGATGGTCTTTCGGGCGCCCGGACCGCTATCGACGATCCTCACGACCGAGGAGGAGGCGGCCTCGGCGACCGGGAGGGTCGGCGACGCCATGCCGGAAAAGGCCAGACAGAAGGATAGGCCGGCTGCGAGGGACGACCGAAACTTTTTTGCGATCCGTTTCACCTTGCGCCCCGTCCTACTTCTGGTTCTGGAGGGCCACACCGTCGCCCTTGACGATGGAGCCCGACTTGATGACCTGAATGCTCGGCCGGCCGTCGCCGTTGAGAAGGTAGTCGGCAGCCGTGGTGTCCGGCTCCTGCGCGTCGGCGACGCTGCGCAGAGCCAGCGAGATGCGGTCCGCCATCTGCTGCGCGACGGTCATGACCTTCGATTGATCCGGCGTCAGCTCCAGCGTCGCGGTCGTACCGACGACCGCTTTCGAGCCGTCTTCCTTCTCCTCGATCTGCTGGTCGATCGCCAGCACGCGGACATTGCTCAGCACGGTTTCGGTCAGATAGAGATCGCCGTCGGACTTGCGCACCATGATCACGTCGACGCGATCGTTCGGCAGGATGAAGCCGCCCGCCCCGGTCGCGACCGTGATCTCCGTGGCGACCGCACGCTTTCCGGCCGGAAGCAGCGACGACATGATCCGGTTCGATGCGTCGGCGATCTTTTCCTGACGCACCGGCTCCCCGGTGAAGATCGGCAGGCGGACCACCGCGCCGGCAAGATCTTCGACGGCGGCGGGACGGTTTTCCTCTGTTATCATGCCCTCGGCGACACCGTCCTTCGGCCAGGCCTTCCAATGGATGGAATCGGCGCCGAGACGGGAGCCGACCGGCAGGCTCTTGCCGGCGACGAGCACGTTGATGGTCGGTGCCTGCTCGATGACGGGCTCCGCCGTCTGCGGAGCGGGCGCGCGGGTGAGCTTCATCGCCAGCAGCCCGGCCATGGCAGCCGAGCCGACGGCCACCGCCAGAATGATAATGCGCACCGGTCTCATGATCGCCCCAAACCCCCGAGAATTGCCCGGGATCAGGTTGATCAGTAATTGGTGTAATTATGGTTAACGGATTGCTTATGCAGATGGTTACCGGAAGGCGGCACCCCTTCACGAACGTACGTCAGGAGAGTTGCGCGAAGGCCAGTTGCATCAGTGGCGAAGAGGGGTAGGCGGCGAGCCCGCCGAGAGCGATGGCGATGCCGTAGGGGACTTTCTTTGCCGTGAGCAACAGTCGAGGAACCGGGATGCGAGCGGCAAGAATCAAGTTCTCTTGACTGCGCAAGAGCAGGACGAGCAGTGTCAACAGCCCGCCGAATACCGAGACATACAAAAGGAAAGCAGCGAGCGAGGCGTTGAAGCCGAACCAGACGGCACTGGCAGTCAGGAGTTTTGCGTCCCCGCCGCCCATCACGTTTGCAGTAAACAGACAGAAGCAGACGGCAAAGACAGCCGCCGCCGCGGCGATATGAAAGCCGATCTGCACAAGATCAAAGCCCACAAGGGAGGCCATCAGAAGAAATGAGACAAAGAGCACCGCCGAAACGCGATTGGGGATTGTCATCGTAAGCAAATCTGAGAAAGCCGCGAGTGCCAGACAAGATGGGAAAAGCACAAAGATGGCTGCGTCGATCATCCAAGTTTTCCTCTTTCCTTCGATCAGCGTCGGCTCGGCTGGGCAAAGAAAAGGCCGCCCTGCGGCGAAGGCGGCCGATTACCCGCGGCTCCGATTACTCAGACGGCGCCGCAGGAGGAGTGCCACCGCTTTTCTGCGTGACGTCCAGGTAAGAACCTAGGTTAGTAAACTGAGTATTCAGTTTACCACCGAGAGCCTGCGCGCCGCCGATCAACGCCACCGAGATCAGAGCTGCGATCAGGCCGTATTCGATTGCGGTTGCGCCGGACTCGTCCTTCATCAGGCGTGCAAAAATGGTCTTCATGACTATTCTCCTCAAACTTCACTTGTTGTTCAGCACGTCCGTCAAACTGTTGCCGTTGATCGGATACCCTGAATTTAGCGGGGGCTAATTGCTTTCCGCTTAAGGAAACCGGTTACCGTGACGTTAAGGGAAACTCGCTTTTTCCTGGGGTAAATGTGCAGAAAAAGGACGCCTTAAATTGCTCTGCATCGCCGTAACCATTCATTCACCAAAAGGCGCCAAGATGCGGCAGATAGACCGTCAGGACGCGCCATGAACATGCCCTCAGCGGCCCCGCGGGCCGCACTGCTTGCAACCACTGCACTTCTGGCGATCGCCGCACCGGGCGGAGCCCGCGCGGCCGAAGAAATGATGCGCGTCTATATGGACCACGCCCGCGTGCTGAAGCTCGACCGGCCGGTCAGCAAGGTGATCATCGGCAATGCGGAGGTTGCCGACGCGACCGTGGCGGATGCGAAGACCATCGTGCTGACCGGGCGCAATTTCGGCACCACCAATCTCGTCATCCTCGACCAGGACGGCAACGCCATGGTCGACGAGCGCATCCTGGTATCGATCGACGAGGGCAACACCGTACGCGTCTACAAGCAGACCGTCCGCACCGTTCTCTCCTGCACGCCCAATTGCGAGCGTGCGGAACGGCAGGCTTCCGCTTCGAGCGGCAATTAATACCGGGAAATTCGCCCTGCCCCTCACCCTAACCCTCTCCCCGCAAGCGGGGAGAGGGGACTTGAGCCGCAAAGCGAGCCGCTTGTCCCTTCTCCCCGCTTGCGGGGAGAAGGTCGCGGCAGCGGGATGAGGGGCCCTTCCGGCCTCTGCTTCAGAACCACTAAAATTCTTCGGGTCCTCGAAAACGAATCTTCAACAGTCGCCGTGTATTTTTGCGCCAACCAGTTGACATGATGGAACGGCGCGATGTCGATCGACGAGAAAGCATCCACTCCCCGGGCGCCCTTGCCGCGCGGCCTGTTTCGGCGCCTCATCGGCGACCGGAAGGGCGCGACGGCGATCGAATTCGCGATCCTTGCGCTGCCCTTCTTCATCGTCGTCTTCGCCTCGATCGAGACATTCATCGCTTTTGCCGGCGAGCAATTGCTGGCCAATGCGACGGATACGCTGGCGCGGAAAATCCGCACGGGTGAGATCACCACCGATATCGGCAAGCCCGGCTACACGACAAAAACCCAGTTCCGTCAGGCTTTCTGCGACGAAATCGCGATCATGATGACCTGTTCGGCGACCGAGGCGGAGCAAGCCTCGAAACTCCATCTCGATGTCCGCAAGCTTCCCGCCGATCTCAGCGCGTTTCCGAAAGCGGTGCCGCGGAACGGCTCCGATCTCGACACCAGCGGCTTCACGTTCGCGCCGGGCGGCCCGAACGACTACACCATGGTACGGGCCTATTACCGCTGGACCGTCATCACCGATCTCGTTCGCCCCCTGGTGACCAAGCTCAGACCCGCCGGCGACAGCATGCCGCGCGACTATCTGATGGTCTCCACCGCCACCTTCCGCAACGAAAACTATTGAGGCAGCCATGGACCGCCTTCACACGCGCAAACAGCACCTGTGGGGAGCCTTCCACGGCCTGTTGCGGGACCGGCGCGGCGCCGGTGCCGTCGAATTCGCCATTGTCGCGCCGCTTCTGATCGCTGCCTATGTCGGCGCTTTCGAGCTTTCTCTGGGGTTCACGGTCGCGCGCAAGGTCGGGCGGGCCTCGAGTGCGGTGAGCGATATCGTCACCCAGGAGCAGCAGGTGAACAAGGCCTTTCTCGACGGCATGCGAAACGTCGCGAGGAACATGCTCGTCCCCTATGACGGCTCCGACTACGACCTCAAGATCACCGGTATCCAGGTGAACGGCACGACGGAAGGCAAGGTCGCCTGGTCCCGGGGCTGGTCGGACGCGAGCGAGGGCGCCACGGTTCCCTACGCGGTCAATTCCGTCGTCAGCGTTCCGGCCGATCTCGACGCGGTGAATGCCTTCGTCGTGCGCACCGAACTCGTCGTCAACCACCAGCTTTCCCTGTTCGGCTCGGACGCCGGCGGCACGATCCCGCTCTCCAGGATCTCCTATTACCGCCAGCGCTTCGGCACGACCATCAACTGCACGGATTGCTGACCGGTCTGGAGCGGGATGAGGAAAGTGTGCGCGGTCTTCCGCCCGCCACCCCCTCTGGCCGGCAGGCCAGAGGGGGTGCGCCTCAGACGACATGCATCAATTGCAATGGACAAGGCGGCGCGCTATTTCTGCCGGATTGTGCGGCGACGGCCGCGAAAGTCTTAATGGCACCGGCTCGCCGCATATCGCGCTCGCGCCCGGGATCAGTCAGGGTGTTTCATGGCGCGTGCGTTTCTTTTCGTCCTCGATTCCTTCGGCATCGGCAATGCGCCGGATGCGGAGGCTTTCGGCGATCTCGGCGCCGATACGCTCGGACACATCGCGGAGTTCTGCGCGGCGGGAGCCGCCGACCGGGCGGGCCTCAGGGAAGGGCCGCTCCATCTGCCCAACATGTCGGCGCTCGGCCTCATGCATGCGGCGCGGCTCGCCACCGGGCGGCTGCCCGCCGGCATGGCGCTGCCGGAACGCGTCTATGGGATCTACGGCGCGGCAAGCGAAGTCTCGCGCGGCAAGGACACGCCGTCCGGCCATTGGGAAATCGCCGGCACGCCCGTGACCTTCGACTGGGGCTATTTTCCGGCCGAAGGCGACGCCTTCCCTCCCGAGCTCGTCGAAGCGATCTGTCGCGAGGGCGACGTGCCCGGCATTCTCGGCAATTGCCATGCCTCGGGTACCGACATCATCGCCCGCCACGGCGAAGAGCATATGCGGAGCGGCAAGCCGATCTGCTACACCTCGTCCGATTCCGTCTTTCAGATCGCCGCGCATGAACAGACCTTCGGGCTGGAGCGCCTGCTGAACCTCTGCGAGACCGTCCGCCGGCTCGTCGACGACTACAATATCGGCCGCGTGATCGCACGGCCCTTCGTCGGCAGCGACCCGGGCAGCTTCACGCGCACCGGCAACCGTCGCGACTATTCGGTGCTGCCGCCGGAGCCGACCGTTCTCGACCGGCTGCAGGATGCCGGGCGCACGGTGCACGCGATCGGCAAGATCGGCGATATCTTCGCCCATCAGGGTGTGACCAGGCTCACCAAGGCCAACGGCAACATGGCGCTGTTCGACGCCAGTCTGGAAGCCATCGAAGAGGCCGAAGACGGGGCGCTCGTCTTCACCAATTTCGTGGATTTCGACATGCTTTACGGCCATCGCCGCGACGTGTCCGGCTATGCCGCCGCGCTCGAAGCCTTCGACGCACGCCTGCCGGATCTCGACCGCCGGCTGAAACCGGGCGACATGGTGATCCTGACCGCCGACCATGGCTGCGATCCGACCTGGCGCGGCACCGACCACACGCGCGAGCGCGTGCCGGTCCTGATGTTCGGCCCGACGCTTCGCAGCCGCTCCTTCGGCATCGCCGACAGCTTCGCCCATATCGGCGAAACCGTCGCAAGACATCTCGGCATTGGCGCCGGCCCACATGGGAGAAGCCTCATTTGACCGCTCATCTGAAGAAAGCCGAACTGCATTGCCATATCGAAGGCGCGACGCCGCCGGAACTGGCGCTGAGGCAGGCCAGCAAATACGGCGTCGACACCAGCGCGATCATCCGCGACCGGGCCTATGTCTGGGAGGATTTCACCAGCTTCGTAAGGTGTTACGACGCCGTCGCCTCGCTTTTTCGCACCGAGGGTGATTATGCGCTTCTCGCCGAGACCTATCTGACGGAGCTTGCCGAAGCGGGTACGATCTACAGCGAGATCATCGTCTCGCCCGACCACGGCGAAACGATCGGACTCGGCGCCGATGCCTATATCGAGGGCCTCGCCGCCGGCATGGAGGCGGCGAGGGCGAAGACCGGCATCGAATCCCGCATGCTGATCACCGGCATCCGCCATCTCGGTCCCGACTCGGTCATCAGGACCGCCGAATATGCAGCGATGCGCCGGCATCCGCTCGTGACCGGCTTCAATCTGGCCGGCGAGGAGCGCATGCACAGCGTCGCGGAATTCTCCCGCGCCTTCGACATCGTCCGCGATGCCGGCCTCGGCCTGACCATCCACGCCGGCGAGCTTTCCGGCGCATTCAGCGTGCGCGATGCGCTGGACCATGTCCGCCCGGCCCGCATCAGCCACGGGGTCCGGGCGATCGAGGACGACGATCTCGTGAAGCGCCTTGCCGACGAGGGCGTCGTGCTCGAAGTCTGCCCGGGCTCGAATGTCGCGCTTCAGGTGTTCCCGGACTTCGCCTCGCATCCGCTGCGGCGGCTTTACGAAGCCGGCGTCCACGTGACGCTCAATTCCGACGATCCTCCCTTCTTCCACACGTCGCTCGCTCAGGAATACGAAATCGCCTTCCACGCGATGGGCTTCTCGGACAGCGAGATCGACCGGATGACGAAGACCGCGATTGAAGCCGCCTTCGTGGACGAGCCGACGCGAGAGAAGTTGCTGGCTGCGTTACATATCTAGTTGCGCGGATGAGAGGGCGCAGCTGCACAAGTTCCACCTACACCCTTGCGGCCCCCGCCCTTTCCATGGAAAAGAGGGTGGATAGCCAATTTTCGCGGGGAAGATGAGCCATGGACGGCGTAACGGTGATCGGTCATCCGCTGGTGCAGCACAAGCTGACCATCATGCGCAAGAAGGAAACGTCGACTGCGGGCTTTCGCCGGCTGCTCAAGGAAATCTCGACGCTGCTCTGCTACGAGGTCACGCGCGACCTGGAGCTGACGACCGAACGGATCGAAACGCCTCTCGTGGAAACCGACGCGCCGGTGCTCGAGGGCAAGAAGCTCGTCTTCGCTTCCATCCTGCGCGCCGGCAACGGCCTGCTCGAGGGCATGCTCGAATTGGTACCCTCGGCGCGCGTTGCGCATATCGGCGTCTACCGGGACCACGAGACTCTGCAGGCGGTCGAATATTTCTTCAAGGCTCCGGACAACATCAACGAACGCCTCGTCATCGTCGTCGACCCGATGCTCGCCACCGGCAATTCCGCGATCGCGGCCATCGAGAAGCTCAAGGAGCGCGGTGCGCGCAACATCCGCTTCCTTTGCCTGCTTGCCGCTCCGGAGGGTATCCGGAACTTCCAGGGCGCCCATCCGGACGTGCCGATCTTCACGGCCTCGATCGACAGCCATCTCAACGAGAAGGGCTATATCGTGCCGGGCCTCGGCGATGCGGGCGACCGCATGTACGGAACGAAGTAGGGCTTTCGGCCTGCCGTCCTGTCGCCTCGGAAAACGGCGCTGCACCTCGTCAACGAGTCTGATAAGTTGCGGGATGCGGGCGTAAAACCGCACACACTTTTCCTCATCCCGCTCTGAGCTTCGAAACGATCACCGGCCGTCGCCCCGGCTCCTCGTCTGCGATCGCATAGAGCGTTGCGACCCGTTTTGCGATCGCCTCGGCCCGGCTTCGGTCGGCAGCATGGACGAAGGCGATCGGCTCGCCCTTTTCGACTTTCGTTCCGAGCGGCCTCAGGCCGGTAAGACCGACGCGGTGATCGATCCGGTCATCCGGGCGGATGCGCCCGCCGCCGAGCTCGATGACCGCCATTCCCAGTTCGCGCGTCTCGCAGGACGTGAGATAACCATGCCGGCCCGCCGGCACGGCAAGGATCGCAGGTGCCTTGGCAAGATGAGCGCCCGGGCGATCGACAAAATCGGCAGGGCCGCCGAGCCGATGCACCATGAGGCCGAAGCGCTCCATCGCCTCCCCGCTCCCCAAAACGCGCCGCGCCATGGCTTCGGCTTCGGCTTCGTGAGCCGCAATACCCGCTGCAACGAGCATCTCCGCAGCCAAGGCCATCACGACCTGATCGAGGCGGGTTCCCGCTTTCTCGCCGCGCAGATAAGCCAGGCAGTTCTCGATTTCGAGCGCGTTGCCAGCCGCGTCCGCCAGCGGCTCGTTCATGTCGGTGATCAGCGCAGAGGTGCGCACGCCCGCACCATTGGCGACCTCGACAAGCGAACGCGCCAGGACTTCGGTTTCGGCAGGATCGGTCATGAAGGACCCGTTGCCGAGCTTGACGTCGAGCACCAGCGACCGTAGCCCTGCGGCGAGCTTTTTCGACAGGATCGATGCGGTGATCAGCGGCACCGAATCGACCGTCGCCGTCACGTCGCGGATCGCATAGAGGCGCTTGTCGGCCGGCGCCAGATCGGCCGTCTGGCCGATGATCGCGCAGCCGACCTCGTCGGCCACGCGGCGGAACAGTTCCGGCGAAGGCTGGATGTCATAGCCGGGGATCGATTCGAGCTTGTCGAGCGTCCCGCCGGTGTGGCCGAGCCCCCGGCCCGAAATCATCGGCACGGCCGCACCGCAGGCGGCGACGATCGGCGCCAGCATGAGCGAGACATTGTCGCCGACGCCGCCCGTCGAGTGCTTGTCGACAATGGGGCGTGCGAGATCGCTCCAGTCGAGCGTTTCCCCGGAATCGCGCATCGCCAACGTCAGCGCCACGCATTCGTCGCGATTCATGCCGGAGAACCAGACCGCCATGGCGAAGGCGGCCGCCTGCCCTTCCGAGACCGAGCCATCGGTCACGCCCGCGATGAAACCGGCGATCTCCGCCGGATCGAGCCGATCGCCGTCCCTTTTCTTTCGTATGATTTCCTGCGGAAGCATGGCCATTCAGCCTTCGCTCGAGATCATCTCTTTCAGGATTGCCGCCAGCCGCGTGCCGCCGAGCGGCGCCATTTGCTTGGTTTCTTCATGGCTGAGTTCCGACCCGGTCATGCCGGCGGCGAAATTGGTGACGACGGAGGCGGCGGCGACCTTGAGCCCGAAGAACCGGGCGAGAATGACCTCCGGCACCGTGGACATGCCGACCGCATCGGCACCGAGGATGCGGGCCATGCGGATTTCGGCCGGCGTCTCGAAGCTCGGCCCGGAGAACCACATATAGACGCCGCGCGCGAGCGGGATGCCGAGGCGTTCGGCGGCCTCCTCCATCCCTATGGCCAGCGCCGCGTCATAGGCATTTGTCATGCCGACGAAGCGCTCATCGCTTTCGACGCCGATCAGCGGATTGGCGCCGGCAAAGGCGATGTGATCGGCAATGCGCATGACCGAGCCCGGCGGCATGTCTTCGCGCAGCGACCCGGCGGAATTGGTGAGGATCAGGTTCTCGACGCCGATCCGCTTCAGCGTTTCGATCGGCACGCGCATGGCATTGGCGTCGCCGCGTTCGTAATAATGGGCACGGCCGGAAAGCACGGCGACGGGAGTGTCGCCGATCCTGCCCGCCACGAACTCGCCGGCATGGCCGGAAACGCTGCTCACCGGAAAGCCCGGTATGTCCGCATAGGGGATGCGCAGCGGCTCCGCCACCGCGTTGACGAGAGAGCCGAGGCCGGAACCGAGCACGATCCCGTAGCGGGGCGCAAGCGCTCCGAGCCTGCCCTTGAGGAAGTCCGCCGCCGCCGTCATCCGAGAATCTCCGTCTCGAAGCTGTGCGGCAGCAGGTCGGAGAGCGCCAGCGTCTTCCTGATCCCCGTTTCGTCGCAAAGATAGATGCGGGTGCTCGCACCGGAAAATTCCGCCAGCCGCTGGCGGCAGCCGCCGCAGGGCGGGCAGAGCGCGAGTTTCTCGGCCACCACCGCGACTTCCGTGATCTTGCGCTGGCCGGCCATCACCATATGGCTGATCGCCGTCGTCTCGGCGCACCAGCCCTCCGGAAAGGACAGGTTCTCGATGTTTGCGCCCGTATAGATCCTGCCGTCCTCGGCGCGAATGGCGGCGCCTACCGGAAACTTGGAATAGGGCGCGTGCGCCTTTGCCATGGCTTCACGCGCCGCGACAAAGAGTTCGTCCTTGGACATGGGTTTTTCCTTATAGTTATGCATATCGTTATCCCGAAACCGCTGCGCACTTTCGGGCGACATGCATTAGCGCTCCTTCACATAGGGTACGCCGCCCGCCTTCGGCGGAATGGCCTTGCCGATGAAGCCGGCAAGCAGGATGACGGTGAGGATATAGGGCAGCGCCTGCATGAGCTGCACCGGAACCTGGCCGACAAGCGGCAAGGGCGTGCCCTGCAGACGGATGGCGAGCGCGTCGAGGAAGCCGAAGAGCAGGCAGGCAAACATGATATTGAGCGGGCGCCATTTGGCGAAGATGAGCGCCGCGAGCGCGATATAGCCCTTGCCCGCCGTCATGCCCTTGACGAAGCCCGCCGTCATCGCCAGCGACAGATAGGCGCCGGCAAAGCCGCAGAGAATGCCGCAGCAGATGACCGCGCGATATCTGAGCCAGATCACCGAGATGCCGGCGGTATCGACCGCGCCCGGATTCTCGCCGACGGCGCGCAGCCTCAGGCCGAAACGGGTGCGGTAGAGAATCCACCAGCTGATCGGCACCATCGCGAAGGCGAGATAGGTGAGCAGGAAATGGCCGGACAGAAGGTCCGCATAGACCGGCCCGAGGACGGGGATCTCGCGGATCATGTCCGCGTCGGGGAAGTTGATCGTCTGGAATCGCGCGCCTTCGGCGAGCGCCGGCGTGCGGCCGCCCTGCCGGAACCAGGCCTCCCCCAGGATCACGGTGGAACCGGCGACGATGAAGTTGATCGCCACACCCGAGACGATCTGGTTGCCGCGCTGGGTGATCGAAGCATAGCCGTGGACGAGCGACAGGGCCACG
The DNA here is from genome assembly GCF_030064585.1 of Ensifer meliloti. NCBI lineage: Bacteria > Pseudomonadati > Pseudomonadota > Alphaproteobacteria > Hyphomicrobiales > Rhizobiaceae > Ensifer > Ensifer meliloti. Next base: position 2,454,997 of record NZ_CP120365.1, on the reverse strand, counting down.
GAAACGAGGATCGCCGCACCGAGCCCCACCCAGACGGACTGCGTGACGGCTGCCGCCGCACCGGCGGCAAAGGCCGCACCGAGCATCTTGCCCTCGAGGCCGATGTCGAAGACGCCGGCGCGTTCGGTGAAGAGGCCGGCAAGGGCTGCGAAGACCAGCGGCACGGAGACGCGGATCGTCGATTCCAGGAGCACGACGAGAACGTGGAAGAAATCCATGGTTTCAGGCTCCCTTGGTCTGAACGACGGCGGCCGCGCGCTGGCCCCGCGCCGCGAAGGCGCGCGTGATCGCCGGCCGGAACATGTTCTCGAGCGCCCCGGCAAAAAGGATCACGAGACCCTGGATGATGACGATCATGTCCCGGGAGATCGAAGGCATCTCGAAGGCGATCTCGGCGCCGCCCTGATAGAGCACGCCGAAAAGGATCGCGGCGGGAATGATGCCGCCCGGATGCGAGCGCCCCATCAGCGCGACCGCGATGCCGACGAAGCCGGCGCCTTGCACGAAATCGAGCTGCATGCGGAACTGCTCGCCCATGATCGGGTTCAGCGCCATCATGCCGGCAAGACCGCCTGATATCATCATGGCGACGACGGTGATGCGGCTTTCGCTGATACCGGCATAGCGCGCGGCAGACGGGCTATGGCCCATGGTGCGCATCTCGTAGCCGAGCCTGGTGCGCCAGATCAGCACCCAGACCGCGAAGGCGGCCGCCAGCGCCAGGAGGAAGGAGATGTTGAACGGCGCCGTGCCGATATTGAGGCCGAAGATCGACAGCAGCCAGTCGAGCTTCGGCAATTGCCCGCCCTCGGCGAAGGTCCGCGTCTGCGGCGCCATGGAGCCGAGCGGCTTCAGCACGCGGGTCAGCAGATAGACCATCAGGCTCGAGGCAATGAAATTGAACATGATGGTGGTGATGACGATATGGCTGCCGCGTTTGGCCTGCAGCCAGCCGGGCAGGAACGCCCAGAGCGCGCCGAAGAAGGCGGACCCGACGATGGCGAGCGGGAAGACCACGTACCAGGGCATCGTCTGGTCGAGCCAGAGGCAGGCGAGCGCCACGCCGATGCCGCCGACATAGGCCTGCCCCTCGCCGCCGATGTTGAAAAGACCGGCATGAAAGGCGACCGCCACCGCGAGCCCGGTGAAGATGAAGGTCGTCGCGTAATAGAGCGTGAAGCCGATATATTCGCCGCGGCCGAAGGCACCGTTGATGAGATGATAGGCGGCTTCGAGCGGGTTTTCGCCGACGAGGAGAACGACGAGGCCGGCGACGAGGAAGGCGACGGCAAGATTGATCAGCGGGATGAGGCCATATTCCACCCATCCCGGGAGTTTCGCATAGGGCGTACTCATTCTGCGGCCTCCTTGCGGCCTTCGACGCCGGCCATCAGCAGGCCGAGCTCGCCCTCGGTCGCCTCGGGGCTGCGTTCGCCGACGACGCGTCCGGCGAACATCACGAGGATGCGGTCGGAAAGGGAACGGATCTCGTCGAGTTCCACCGAGACCAGCAGAACGGCCTTGCCCTGATCGCGCATCTCGATGATCCGCTTGTGGATGAATTCGATCGCGCCGACATCTACGCCGCGGGTCGGCTGGCCGATGATGAGGACGTCCGGATCCCGCTCCATCTCGCGCGCAAGCACGACCTTCTGCTGGTTGCCGCCGGAGAAGTTGGCCGTCCTCAGCCGCGCATTCGGCGGGCGAATATCATATTTGGCAATCTTCTCCTCGGCATCCTTGCGGATCGCATCGATGTTCAGGAACATGCCGTTGGCGAAGCGCGGGTCATGGTGGTAACCGAGGATCGCGTTTTCGCACTCCTCGAATTTGAGCACGAGCCCGACGTGATGCCGGTCTTCTGGCACATGCGCCAGTCCGCGACCCCTGAGTTCGGCCGCGTCTGCGTTGCCCGTCACGTCCACCGGCCTGCCGTTGAGGAGAACCGTCCCGGAGGCGGCCTTGCGGATGCCGGCGATCGCTTCGAGCAGTTCCGACTGGCCGTTGCCGGCCACGCCGGCGATGCCGACGATCTCGCCTGCACGAACCTCGAAGGAGACGTTGTCGACCATGGTCACGCCGCGGCTGTCCTTGACCGTCAGCCCCTGGACGGCGAGCTTCACGTCACCGGGATTGCTCTCGCCCTTCTCGACACGAAGCAGCACGCGCCGGCCGACCATCAGCTCGGCCAGCTCCTCGACCGAGGTTTCACGCGTCGTGCGCGTCGCCACCATCTCGCCGCGGCGCATGACCGAGACCTCGTCGGTGATCGCCATGATCTCGCGCAGCTTATGGGTGATGAGGATGATCGTCTTTCCCTGAGCCTTGAGCTGCCCGAGGATGCGGAACAGGTGGTCCGCCTCGGCCGGCGTCAGGACGCCGGTCGGCTCGTCGAGGATCAATATATCGGCCCGGCGATAAAGCGCCTTCAGGATCTCCACGCGCTGCTGCAGGCCGACCGGCAGCTCCTCGATCAGGGCGTCCGGATTGACCTCGAGGGCATATTCCTTCTCCAGCCGTTTCAGCTCCTGCCGCGCCTTGGCGATGCCCTTGTTGAGGATCTGGCTGTCTTCGGCGCCCAACATGACGTTTTCGAGCACGGTGAAGTTCTCGACCAGCATGAAGTGCTGGTGGACCATGCCGATCCCCACGGAGATCGCCGCATTCGGATCGCGAATGGAAACAGGCTTGCCGTCGACCAGGATCTCACCGTTGTCGGCCTGATAGAAACCATAAAGGATCGACATCAGCGTCGACTTGCCGGCACCGTTTTCCCCGATGATGCCGTGGATCGTGCCCTTGCGAACCCTGAGATTGATGTTCCTGTTGGCGTGGACCAGCCCGAAGCTCTTGTCTATTCCACGCAATTCGATGGCAATATTGTTCATATTGGCCTGCGATCCCCTTTTTGCCCGCTTCGGCTCATCGCAGAAACCGTGCCGACAATTTTTTTACCATTTGGTATAAGTTTATCATCGATTTTCAGGCGCGAAAGCCTGGGCGACGAGATCTCCTTATACTTTCATAGGATCGCTGGTGAGAGTCCAGCGCGAATATACACAGGGGAGATTGCAGCCGATGGGCACGGTTGCATGGCGTGTCTCGCGCTTCCCCTCCCGCAAGGGCGGCAGGGAGGGGTCTTGTCAGCGCTTGGACAACTAACGCAGCAGCCTCAATGCGTTGACCGTCACCAGGACAGTCGCGCCGGTATCGGCGAGGATCGCCGGCCAGAGACCCGTCACGCCGGCGATCGTCGTTGCCAGGAACACGGCCTTGAGGCCGAGCGCGATCGCGATGTTCTGGTGAATGTTGCGCATCGTCACCCGCGACAGCTTCACCATCGCCGCGACGTCCGAGACGCGGGCATGGAGGCTGGCGGCATCGGCCGTTTCCAGCGCCACATCGGTGCCGCCGCCAACGGCTATACCGACATCCGCCGCCGCGAGAGCCGGCGCGTCGTTGATGCCGTCGCCGACCTTCGCCACCACGAGACCCTCGGCCCTGAGCCTGCTTACGATGCGCTGTTTGTCCTCCGGCAGAAGCCTGGCATGCGCCTCGATGCCCCCGATCCGGCCGGCGATCGCCTCGGCCGTCGCCCGGTTGTCGCCGGTGAGCATCACCACTCGCAAACCCTGATCGGCGAGCGCCCTCAGGCCCGCCGCGGCATCCGCACGCGGCTCGTCGCGCATGGCAAGCGCTCCGGCTGCCCTCCCGCCGACGACGAGCACGGAGACGGTCTTCCCCTCACCCTGCAGGGTTTCAATCCGAGCCAGGTCTTCCGCCGCCAGCGGCGCGCGCTCCCGGGCCGCCTCGGGCGAGCCGAGGAAAAGCTCGACGCCGTCTGCGGAAGCGGCAACACCCTTGCCGCCGATGGCCCTGGCGCCTTCGACGGGAAGGAGCGCCAAGCCATCGGCTTCGGCACGCGACAGGACGGCACGGGCCAGCGGATGGCTGGATCCCTGTTCGAGCGCAGCGGCGTAGCCGAGGATCTCCGCCTCCGATCTGCCGAAGCCGACGATGTCGGTCAGCTTCGGCCTGCCTTCGGTGAGCGTTCCGGTCTTGTCGAAGGCGACGGCTGTGATCCTGCCGAGATTTTCGAGGACGGCGCCGCCCTTGATCAGAAGACCGCGGCGTGCACCTGCCGAAAGGCTCGCGGCGATCGCGGCCGGCGTGGAGATGACGAGGGCGCAGGGGCAACCGATCAGGAGAAGCGCGAGCCCTTTATAAATCCAATCCTGCCACAGGCCGCCGAAGAAGAGCGGCGGGATGACCGCGACCAATGCCGCGACGAGCACCACGCCCGGCGTGTAATAGCGGGAGAAGCGATCGATGAAACGCTCCGTCGGCGCCTTCTTCTCCTGCGCCTCTTCGACAAGCCTGATGACGCGCCCGATGGTATTGTCGGCCGCCGCGGCGGTGACGCGCACCCGCAGCGCGCCGTCACCATTGACGGTTCCGGCAAAGACATTCGCGCCGGCTTCCTTCAGGACGGGCGTGCTCTCGCCGGTCACCGGCGCCTCGTCGACGCTGCTCTCGCCGGAGACGATGATGCCATCGGCCGGGAGCCGGTCGCCGGGACGGACGAGGACGATGGCGCCAGGGGCCAGGCTTTCGGCGGGAACCTCCACAGTCCTGCCGTTTTCTTCGAGGAGCGCCGATTTCGGCACGAGCGCCGTCAGCGCCTGTATGCTCGCCCGCGCCTTGCCCGCGGCAACGCCCTCCAGCAGTTCCCCGATCAGGAAGAGGAAGACGACCATGGCCGCTTCCTCGCCGGCGCCGATGAAGACGGCACCGGCGGCCGCAATGGTCATCAGCATCTCGATCGAGAAAGGTGTGCCGGAAAGTGCTGCCATGAGCGCACGTCTTGCGATCGGCAACAGGCCGACGAGCATGGCGAGGGTGAAAATCCAGGGCTCGGTGGCGGGAACGAACTGGCCGATCGCATAGGCTGAGGCAAGGGCAACGCCACAGGCGAGCGTGAGCTTGCCTTTTGCCGTTCGCCACCATGGCAACGGCGCCGTGAAACGGGAGGACGGCTTCGTGCTTGCCGGAAGGGCGGTTGAATGCCCGTGATCGTGACTCGCTTCGCCATGCGCAGAGCCCGCGGCATGGTCGTGGCCGCAGCAGGCGTGCTCGCTCTGAGCCGGCTGCCGTTCCGCCGCAACGTCAAGCGGCGAAAGACCGTAGCCGAGGACACCGACCTTCCGCATCACCTGCGCGCCGATATCGTCGCGCGCCGCATGCCGGACGGTCATGGTGCCGGCGGCCACCGAGACATTGACGTCCTCGACCCCTGCAACCCGCCTTACGGCCGTGTCGATCTTGGCAGCGCAGGATGCGCAATCCATCCCATCGACGCGAAATCTCGTTTCCCGAAATATGCCTGTCATTCCATGCTCCTTACGAAACCGGAAGCAGGCTAAGTCCTCTAGCGGCTAGAGGTTCAAGAGGGAAAATGTGCAGGTCAGACTTCCGACTTTGACGCGGTTAGCGCCTACTGCATGTTTCCTTTAATCGTATCCGATTAAAGGACAAAAACATGCAGCAGATCAAAGTGATCTAACGCACTTCCGGACGGAAAACCGTTACACACTTTTCCTGGAAGTACTCTAACCCCGACTACGCCCTACCCGGCATTCGCCGCGAGCTTGCGCATCGGCTGCGCCCCGTCGGTGAACAATTCCGGCATCAGATCAGCCAGGCGGACGATCTTGCCGGTACGCGAACTCTGAAGCGCCGCAATGCCGCAAAGGACCGACATGGCACCGGCCCGCGCGCCGGCGCGCTGTCCCAGCGGATCCTTCGCATCCGGCTCGAAGAGCGTATTCCGCAGCCGGTCGTCGCCGCCATAGTGCCCGCCGGGAAAATGCGGCACCGTGATCCGTTCCATCGCCGGCTTGCCCTTCGGAAAGTTGCGGACGAGCAGGATCTCGTCCTCGGGCGGCGTCTCCCAGGGCTGGTCCTCGTACTGGCGAAGCTCGATCCTGCCCTTCGTACCGTTGAAGGCGATGTGATGGCCTTCAATCGGCTGGAAGGTATTGAGCGAATAGGAGACGTGGACGTCGTTGCGGTAGCGGATATTCGCGACCATCGTGTCGGGGATGTCGATGTCCTCGCGGAAGACGCAGCCGTCGCGGAAATAGCTGTCGATTTCGGAAGGTTCCTCATAGAGCGAGTCGAGAAACGGATCGGCTTCGAGATCGAGGTAGAAGTCGCACTCGCTCTTGTGAGGACAGAGCTTGCAGCGCGGCCCGCGAAACGGTCCCCTGCGGCCGTACATCTGCAGGTCGGCAATGGCGCTGACCGCCTCCGGATCGCTGTCGAGATACCAGTTCAGGAGATCGAAATGGTGTGTCGCCTTATGCACGAAGAGGCTGCCCGAGTGTTCCGCATAGGCGTGCCAGCGGCGGAAATAATCGGCGCCGTGGCGCGTATCGAGATACCAGTGGAAGTCGACCGAGGTGACGCGGCCGATCTCGCCGGCATTGAGGAGTTCCTTGATGCGCGCTGCGGTCGGCGCGAAGCGGTAGTTGAAGGAAACGTCCACCCGCCGCCCGGTCCGCTTCTCCGCGTCGAGAATGCGGCGGATCTTCTCGACCGTGGTCGACATCGGCTTTTCGGTGATGACGTCGGCGCCGGACTCCAATGCGCGCACGACGAAATCGTCATGCGTGTCGTCCGGCGTGCAGACGATGACGAGATCGGGGCGCGTTTCGGCAAGCATCGCATCGACATTGCCGTAAACAGGCGCATTGGTGGCGATCATCGTGCGGGCGCGCTCGGCCCGCAGCGCGTTCGTATCGGCAATGGCGACGAGATCGACGAGGCCGCGCCAGCCGGCCAGAAGATCCCTGCCCCACATGGTGGTTCCGCGGTTGCCGGTGCCGACCAGCGCAAAGCGACGCTTGTTGTCCATCATACCCTCACGCAATCCCTGTCATGTCTTGTAGGAGAAACATCCTGCCCCAGCATATCAGCAGCAATTCCGGTAGCGTTCCACACAGGTCGCGATCACCTCGTCGGCCGGGCGCTTCCACCAGTTGTCTGCGGAGAATATCTCGACCTCCTGCGCCCCGTGGAAGCCGGCCGCCTCGATCCGCCGCCGGATGCCCTTGAGATCGATGACGCCGTCGCCCATCATGCCGCGATCCGTCAGCATGTCCTTCGTGGGCACGAGCCAATCGCAGATGTGGTGAGCGAGGATCGCCTTCATTTTGCCGGCCCGCGCGATCTGATTGGCCAGATCGGGGTCCCACCAGACGTGATAGACGTCGATCGCCACGCCGACGCCCGGGCCAAGGGTCTCGCAGATGTCGAGAGCCTGGCCGAGCGTGTTCACGCAGGCGCGGTCGGCGGCATACATCGGATGCAGCGGCTCGATCGCAAGCGGCACGCCGGCCGCGCGCGCATGCGGCAGCACTGCCGCGATCCCTTCCACAACCATCCGGCGGGCCGCGTCGATGTTCTTCGAGCCGCCCGGCAGGCCGCCGGCGACCAGCACCAGACAGTCGGCGCCGAGCTCCGCTGCCTCGTCCACCGCGCGCCTGTTGTCATCGATCGCCTTCTCCCTGCCTGACGCGTCCGGCGCCGGAAAGAAGCCGCCGCGGCAGAGCCCGGTCAGCTTCAGCCCGTTGGCCCGGACGATACGCCCGGCCTCGCCGAGGCCGATCGCCGCCACCTGGTCGCGCCAGGGCGCGATCGCCGTGATGCCGTGCTTCAGACAGATATCCACGGCTTCGGCGAAGCCGCATTGCTCCCGGATCGTCGCCAGATTGATGGAAAGCCCCTCGACCTGCATATGTTCTCCTCCCGATTTCAGGATACCATCGCCGCCCAGTCCGGCTCGACGGATGAGCCGAGGCCGACGGACCGCAAGACGGTGGAAAAAGTGACTTCGCCGCCCCGGATCGCCAGCCGCGCCCGCCCGGAACCGCTTTCGTAGAGATCGCCATGATGGGCGAGATAGGCGGCCTGCTCCGCCGCCGGGGCGCCGGCCATGCCGTCGACATAGTGGTGGCCGTTGCGTTCGACGTGGCCGGCGCCGACAAGCCCTGCCAGCACGAGGTCCTGCTGGAGCGCCAGGCCCGACTGCGTCGTCAGGTCCTCGGCGGACATGAAATAGCGCGCGGCCCCGGCCTCGGCGTTCCACATCTCCACGCGAGCGCGGTTGACGAGTGCCCGGTAGAAGCCTTTGCAGGACTTCGAGGAGATGCCGGCATAACCGAGCGCGCGGGCACGGAGAAATGCGCCGATATCGCCATCGGACTCGTCGATTTCGAGCGGCATCCGCCGGGCTACCTCCGTGACCGGCCTCGACAGCGCCTCGGCGCGAGCGATCGGCTGCTCGAAGAAGAGCGCCGAGGCGCGCAATTTTTCGAGACGCGGCTCTTCGGCGATCCGGTCGAGAAGATCGGCAACGGCATCGGCATTTTCGAACTGCTCGTTGCCGTCGAGCGTCACCCTATACGCATCGACGCGCTGGTCGAGGACCGCGGCGATGGCGAGCAGACGCCGGGTGTCCTCGGCCGGGCGTCCCGAAACCTTGATCTTGAAATAACGATGGCCATAGGCGGCGATCACCTCTTCCAGAGTCTGAGGCAGTCCGTCCTCCAGCCGCTGCCCGGGCGCTAGATCGGCCGCCGTCAACGCGTCGGCAAGGCCGATCGTATGGCGAACGGCCAGCCTCGGGCCGGGTTCGAGGCGCGAAAGGAACCGCGCAAGGTCGAAGCCTTCCAGATCGGGCGCGGTGGCGCCGGTGATGCCCGGCAGGTTGGCTCTGACCGCCCCGGCGGCGCTTGCTCCGGTCATGCGGCACAGCGCATCGAGGATGGCGCGGTCAAGAAGCGCCAGGCCGTAGGAGGCGACAAGGGCTGGCAGACCATGCCCGGCTGCCGCCCGGTGGTGATCACCCTCGGCAGCCGCATGCAGGCCAAAGGGGGTCTGCGCCTGCAGCGATGTCAGTCCTTCGATCGCCAGCCGCAAGGAGGCACGAAGCTGCTCGACATTATCCTCCGGCGAAAGGCCCGGGTTCTTGTCGAACCATTTCGGCATCATCATCTCGGCCGACCAGCCGATGGCGGACCGGCCGCGCGCATCCTCGACCCGCACCCGGACGAAGGCCTGCGGCGCGGTCGCAACGCGCGCCGATCCGAAGCGGAAGGGGAAACGGAATTCGACCGGCCGCTCGAAAACCTCCGCTTCGGCCAGCCTGACGCGCGGGGCTTCCGTCATCGCAAAGGCCTCACTCGACGCCGTGCACGGCGAGCACGCGCCGCATGCGCGCGGTCGCAAGCTCCGGATCGGCGAGGGCCCCGGCCTTGTCCGCCAGGCGGAAAAGCTCGGCGAGATGGACGAGCGATCGGGCGCTCTGCTGCCCGCCGATCATGACGAAATGGTCCTGTAGACCGTTCAGATAGGCGAGGAAGACGACGCCGGTCTTGTAGAAACGCGTCGGGGCCTTGAAGATGTGGCGCGACAGCGGCACCGTCGGCTCCAGCAATTCGAAGAATTCGCCGTTCCGCCCGCTACCCAGCGCTTCCAGCGCCGCCGAAGCCACCGGCGCGATAGCGTCGAAGATGCCGAGCAGCGCGTCCGAATGCCCTTCCTCGTCGCCGGCGATGAGCTCGGCATAATTGAAGTCGTCGCCGGTATACATGCGCACGCCTTTCGGCAGTTGCCGCCGCATCACGATCTCCTTCTCCTTGGAAAGGAGCGAAATCTTGATGCCGTCGACCTTGGCGGCGTGCGCCTCGAGGACGTCGAGGCAGGTCTTCATCGCCGCCATGTGGTCGGCATTGCCCCAATAGCCTTCGAGCGCCGGATCGAACATCTCGCCGAGCCAATGGATGATCACCGGCTCCTTCACCTGCGAGAGAATGCGGTCGTAGACGCGGATATAGTCCTCCGGGCCCTTTGCCGCGGCGGCAAGCGCCCGGCTCGCCATCAGGATGACCCGGCCTCCTTCTGCCTCGATCGCCTCGATCTGGCTCTCATAGGCCGCGAGAATATCGTCGATCGATACGTCCGGCCCCCGCGCCAGATGGTCGGTCCCGGCGCCGCAGGCGATCAGCGCGTCCGGGCGGCCGCGCGCTTCGGCAAGCGAGCGGCGGATGAGTTTGCGCGCTTCCGGCCAGCCGAGGCCCATGCCGCGCTGGGCTGTATCCATCGACTCGGCGACGCCGAGACCGAGATCCCAGAGGCGGTGACGAAAGGCGAGCGTGCGCTCCCAGTCGATCGCCGGCGCCAGCCAGGGATCGTTGTCGGCGAGCGGGTCGGCGACCACATGGGCGGCGGCGAAGGCGACCCTGGAAAAGGCCTTGGCATCGCGGCTGTTGAACGGCACCGGCCGGCCGGTAAGGTCGTAGCGGGCAAGCCTGCCTTCGATTGGAAGATCGATGCTGACCATGGCTCAGAGCTCCAATTCCGGAACGTCGAGCCAGCGGCGCTCCGCCCAGGATTTGAGGCCGAGTTCCGCAAGCTGCACGCCCTTGGCGCCGGCCTCGAGCCCGTAGGGCCAGGGACCGTCCTCCGCCACGTGGCGCAGGAACATTTCCCACTGCGCCTTGAAGCCGTTGTCGAAGGCCTGCGTATCCGGCACCTCGTCCCAGGTCCTGTAGAAATCGATCGTCTGCGGCTGATCGGGATTCCAGACCGGTTTTGGGGTATTGACGCGGTGCTGCGTCCAGCACTTCGTGAGCCCGGCGACAGCGGAACCATGGGTTCCGTCGACCTGAAACGTCACCAGATCGTCGCGCCGCACGCGCACCGCCCAGGAGGAATTGATATGCGCGACGATGCCGCCCTCGAGTTCGAAGGTGGCATAGGCCGCGTCGTCGGTGTCGCAGTCGTAGGCGCGACCCTGTTCGTCGATGCGGCTTGGGATATGGGTCGCGCCGAGGCAGGAGACCGCCTTCACTTCCCCGAAGAGATTGTCGAGCACGTAGCGCCAGTGGCAGAGCATGTCGAGGATGATGCCGCCGCCGTCCTTTTTCCGGTAGTTCCATGAGGGCCGCTGGGCCGGAACGCCCCAATCGCCTTCGAACACCCAGTAGCCGAACTCGCCACGCACCGAGAGTATCTTGCCGAAGAAGCCTGAATCCCTCAGCAGGGCCAGCTTGCGAAGGCCGGGCAGGAACAGCTTGTCCTGAACGACCCCATGCTTGAGCCCGGAGGCGCGCGCCTTCCGCGCCAGTTTGACCGCCGTCTTCAGATCATCGGAGATCGGCTTCTCGCAATAGACGTGCTTGCCGGCGTCGAGCGCGCGGCCGATGAGCTCGGCACGCATCAGCGTCGTGCCGGCATCGAAGAAGATCTGGTCGTTCGGATCGGCAAGCGCCGCGTCGAGATCGGTCGACCAGCGGGCAATATCATGGCGCTTGGCCAATTGCTCCATCTTGTCGCGATTGCGGCCGACGATGATCGGATCGATCTCCAGCCTTTCGCCCGACTGGAGCGTGATCCCGCCCCGATCACGGATGGCCAGGATCGAACGCACCAGGTGTTGGTTGTATCCCATGCGGCCGGTGACACCGTGCAATATTATACCCAAACGCGGCATGCCGTTCCTCCCTGAGAGGCCCGTGAGGGGAAGAACCAGCCCTCCCAAGCCAGTAACTAATCGGTTACTTTGTGGCAGAGGAGAATCACACTTGTCAACAAAAAAAACGACATGTGCCTGGATCAGCGCCGGATCGATGCCAGCGTGACATGGACGATATGGCGCTGCCAGACGTCGAGATTGCTCTTGTCCATGAGGTCGCGGCCGAAGATCGTCGAGAGCGTGTATTGGTTGGAAAGGTAAAAATAGCCGAGGGCGGCGATCGTCAGATAGAGGTTCAGCGGGTCGACATCGGGCCGAAAGAGGCCACCGGCCTTGCCGCGCTGGAGAAGGTCGGAGAGCTTGTCTATGAAGCTCGAATGCAGTTCCTTTAGACGCGTCGACTGACGCAGCCAGCGGGCCCGGTGCAGGTTTTCGGTGCCGAGGAGACTGAGGAACTCCGGATGCTCCAGGAAGTAGCCCCAGGTGAACATGGCGAGCTCGGCAATTCCCTGTTCAGGTTCCAAGTCGCTGAGGTTTAAGGATTTTTCCGCCGTTCTTATGCCGACATAGGCCTCTTCCAGGACCGCGAGATAAAGCTGCTCCTTGTCGCCGAAGTAGTGATAGAGCATGCGCTTGTTGATGCCCGCCCTCTCGGCGATGGCATCGACGCGGGCGCCGCCTATGCCGTTTTCGGCGAACTCCCGGGTCGCAGCGGCGAGGATCGATGCGCGCGTGCGCTCGGGGTCGCGCTGCAGCGTCCGTTCCGCCCGCCCCCCGGACCCGTTCCTCCCCTTCGCTCCGTCTCGCATCTTCTCCATCACACGCAACCTCCGCATCCTCTTGCCTTTAGCGGCATTCGGGTGCAACTTTGTCATAATAATTTACAAGTCAATGATAGTTCCGCACACAACTGCTTGACAGGATCATTGCTTGTCCATAACTTGTAACCAAATAGTTATTTGTTGCAAGAGGCCGGAACGTTGTGGAGGCGTTCCGAAGGGAGGAGGAACAGATGACGCATAAGATCAGCAGGCGAAATGTACTCGCGGGAGGGGCGGCACTTCTTTCGATGTCCGCACTGGCGCCCGCCTTTGCGCAGGAGGCACGGCTGCGGGTGCTCTGGTGGGGTTCGCAGGCCCGTGCCGACCGCACGAACAAGGTCAATCAGCTCTTTCAGGAGCAGAACGCGGGCGTCGCCATCAATGGCGAATTCCTCGGCTGGAGCGACTACTGGCCACGGCTTGCGACCCAGGTCGCCGGGCGCAATGCGCCCGACATCATCCAGATGGACTATCGCTACATCGTCGAATATGCCCGGCGCGGCGCGCTCGCGCCCCTCGACGACTATCTCGGCTCCGTGCTCAAGGTCGAGGATTTCGACCAGGTGCAGATCAAGGGCGGCAGCGTCGAAGGCAAGCTCTACGGCATCAGCCTCGGCGCCAACTCGGCAGCGATGATGGTCAATGCCGCCGCTTTCGAGGAAGCCGGCATTGAACTTCCGACGCCGTCAACGACCTGGGATGAGATGGCGCGAATCGGCGCCGAGATCACCAAGGCAGGCAAGCGCAAGGGCTTCTATGGCCTCTCCGACGGCAGCGCGGTCGAGCCGCTTTTCGAAAACTGGCTGCGCCAGCGCGGCAAGGCACTGTTCACGGCGGACGGCAAGATCGCCTATGATGCGAACGATGCGGCCGAATGGTTCGCCATGTGGCAGAAGATGCGAGAGGACAAGGCCTGTGTCCCGCCGGACATCCAGGCGCTCGACCAGTACAATGTGGAGACGAGCCCGCTGTCGCTCGGCAAGGCGGCCGCTTCCTTCGCGCACTCCAACCAGTTCGTCGCCTACCAGGGCATAAACAAGGACAAGCTGGCGTTGAGAAGCCATCCGCTGATCGGCAAGGATGCGAAGGGCGGCCATTACCGCAAGCCGTCGATGTTCTTCTCGGTTTCGGCCCAGACCAAGGACCCGGAACTCGGCGCCAAATACGTCAACTTCTTCGTCAAGGATCCGAAAGCCGCCGAAATCCTGGGCGTCGAGCGCGGCGTACCGGAATCGGCAGCCGTACGCGAAAAACTGGCGTCGACGCTCGACGAGCTCGGCCGCGCCATGCTCGACTATGTCTCGGGTCTCGGAGCGCTTGCCGGCGATCTGCCGCCGCCGCCGCCCAGCGGTGCCGGCGAGGCGGAATTCGCTCTGCGCAACGTCGCCGAACAGGTCGGCTTCGGTCAGCTCGACGCCAAGCAAGGGGGCGAGACGCTGGTGAACGAGGTCAGCCAGATCCTCGCGCGGGGTTAAGGAGGATGGCGGCCGTGCAGGACACCGCTGTCGCAGTCGGCACGGGCGCGTCTTCGCGCCCGGCCGCACAGGGTCGCCTGGCCAGGATATGGGCAAGCCATGGAGCCGGCTACATGTTCCTGTTGCCATGGCTCATCGGCTTCTTCGGCCTGACGCTCGGGCCCGCCATCGCGTCGCTCTATCTCTCCTTCACGAACTTCGACCTGATCCGCGCGCCGGAATGGATCGGCACCGCCAACTACGCGCGCATCGCGACGGCCGACCCGAAGTTCGCCGCTGCCGTCAAGGTGACGTTTCTCTATGTCGTGCTCTCGGTGCCCTTCAAGCTCGCCTTCGCGCTGCTCGTCGCGATCCTTCTCGACCGCGGCGTCCGGGGGCTCACCGTCTATCGGGCGATCTTCTACCTGCCGTCGCTGCTTGGCGGCAGCGTCGCTATCGCCGTGCTCTGGCGGCAGCTCTTTGCCGGCGACGGCCTGATCAACAGCCTGCTGGCCCAGTTCGGCATCGAGGGGCCGAGCTGGATCTCGCATCCGGACTATTCGATATGGACGCTCGTGGTCTTGAGCGTCTGGCAGTTCGGATCGCCGATGATCATCTTCCTCGCGGGCCTTCGGCAGATCCCGACGGACATGTACGAGGCGGCAAGCCTCGACGGGGCGTCCAAGTTCCGTCAGTTCTACAAGATCACGCTGCCGCTGCTGACGCCGGTCATCTTCTTCAACGCGGTCGTGCAGACGATCGACGCCTTCAAGGCCTTCACCCCCGCCTTCATCATTTCCGGCGGCACCGGCGGCCCGATCAACTCGACGCTGTTCTACACTCTTTACCTCTACCAGGAGGCCTTCGGTAATTTCCGCATGGGCTACGCCTCGGCGCTTGCCTGGATTCTCGTGCTGATCATCGGGCTGTTCACGGCCTTCTCGTTCCTCACCTCTCGCTACTGGGTGCACTACGATGACTGACGCGACCATGAGCTCGGTAACCGCCCCGCCGCCGGTCCCGACGGGCCGCCGCGGCCCTGTCGGATCGTTCCTCGTTCACGCCGCCCTGATCGCCGCCTCGATCGCCATGATCTATCCGCTCCTGTGGATGATCTCGGCCTCGGTCAGGCCGGAGGACGAGATCTTCGCCTCGACGTCGCTTTGGCCCTCCTCGGTGGACTTTTCCTCCTATGTGCGCGGCTGGTTCGGGCTCGACGTCAGCTTCGGGCGGTTCTTCTGGAACTCGCTGGTCATTGCGGTCCTCACCGTCGTCGGCAATGTCGTCGCCTGCTCGCTCGCGGCCTATGCCTTCGCGAGGCTGCGCTTCGCGGGGCGGAATTTCTGGTTCGCGATCATGCTCGGCACGATGATGATCCCCTATCACGTGACGCTCATTCCCCAATATGTGCTCTTCCTCGATCTCGGCTGGGTGAACACCTTCCTGCCGCTGGTGGTCCCGAAGTTCCTCGCCAGCGATGCCTTCTTCATCTTCCTGATGGTGCAGTTCTTCCGCGGAATACCGCGCGAACTGGACGAAGCGGCGATGATGGACGGCTGCGGCGCCTGGCGCATCTACTGGAAGATCATGCTGCCGCTATCGCTTCCCGTTCTGGCGACGGCCGCCATCTTCTCCTTCATCTGGACCTGGGACGATTTCTTCGGGCCGCTGATCTACCTCAACGACATGAACAGCTACACGATCCAGCTCGGCTTGAGGACCTTCGTCGACTCCAGCAGCACCTCCGACTGGGGCGGGCTCTTCGCCATGTCGACGCTCTCGCTCGTGCCGGTGTTCTTCTTCTTCCTCTTCTTCCAGCGCCTTCTGATCGAGGGCATCGCCACAACCGGCATGAAGCGCTGAGCGACGGAGCTTGAAAATCATCATGGACGAACTGCGTTTCGCTGCCGTCGGGCTCAACCACAACCACATCTACGGCCAGGTCAACTGCCTGCTTCGGGCCGGCGCCCGCCTCGCCGGCTTCCACGAGAAGGACGATGCGCTGGCCGCGGAATTTTCCGCCGTCTACGCGGACGCCCGGCGCATCGCGACGGCAGAGGAAATCCTCGAGGACGAGAACATCGGCCTCATCGTCTCGGCCGCCGTTTCGAGCGAGCGCGCGGAACTGGCGATCCGTGCCATGCAGCACGGCAAGGGCGTGCTCGTCGACAAGCCGGGCATGACGAGCTTCGACCAGCTCGCCAAGCTGCGCCGGGTCCAGGCCGAGACGGGCCGCATCTTCTCGATCCTCTATTCGGAGCATTTCGAGAGCCCGGCCACGGTCAAGGCCGGCGAGCTCGTCGCCGCCGGCGCGATCGGCGAGGTGGTGCACATCGTCGGCCTCGGCCCGCACAGGCTGCGCCGCGAGACGCGGCCCGACTGGTTCTTCCGCCGCGCGGACTATGGCGGCATCCTGACCGACATCGCATCGCACCAGTGCGAGCAGTTCCTGTTCTTCACCGGCGTCAACGACGCGACCGTGCTATCGGCAAGCGTCGGCAACCGAAGCGTTCCCGACGCTCCGGAACTGCAGGATACGGGCAGTATCCACCTCTCGACGGGGCGGACCACCGGCATGATTCATGTGAACTGGCTGACCCCGGAGGGAATGCCGACCTGGGGTGACGGCCGGCTCTTCATCGTCGGCACCTCCGGAACGATCGAGGTCCGCAAGACGGTCGATCTCGCCGGCCGCGAAGGCGGCAACCACCTGTTTCTCGCGGACCGCAACGGCGTCGAACATATCGACTGCTCTCGCGTCGACCTGCCCTTCGGGCGCCAGTTCCTCGCCGACATCCGCGACAGGACCGAAACCGCAATGCCGCAGGAGCGCTGCTTCAAGGCCATGGAGCTTGCGCTTCAGGCGCAGGCGATCGCCGAACAGAACGGGGACAGGAACTGACATGAGCGTGAAGACAGTTGCCATCATCGGCTGCGGCATCGGGCGTTCGCACATCGTCGAAGGCTATCAGCCGCACCCGGACAAGTTCCGGGTCCAGGCTCTCTGCGACCTCAACGAGGAGCGGCTGAACGAGGTCGGCGACGAATTCGGCATCGAGCAGCGGACCCGCTCCTTCAACGAACTGCTCGACGACGACAGCATCGACATCATCGACATCTGCACCCCGCCAGGCATCCATCTCGAACAGGTGCTCGCAGCACTTGCCGCCGGCAAGCATGTGATCTGCGAAAAGCCGCTGACCGGATCGCTCGAGGGCGTCGATGCGATCATGGAAGCCGAGAAAGAGGCCCGCGGCGTGCTGATGCCGATCTTCCAGTACCGCTATGGCGACGGCATCGAGAAAGCCAAGCGCATCATCGAGGCGGGCATCGCGGGCAAGCCCTATGTCGGCTCGGTCGAGACGTTCTGGCTGCGCACGCCCGAATATTATTCCGTCCCCTGGCGCGGCAAGTGGGCGACGGAGCTCGGCGGCGTGCTCGTCACCCACGCGCTGCATCTGCACGATATGATGCTGCATCTTCTCGGCCCGGTGGCGCGCGTATTCGGCCGCGTCGCGACCCGGGTCAACGACATCGAGGTCGAGGATTGCGCCTCGGCGAGCCTGCTCATGAAGAACGGCGCCTTCGTTTCGCTTTCCTGTACGCTCGGCTCGCAGGAGCAGATCAGCCGGCTCAGGCTGCATTTCGAGAACGTCACCTTCGAAAGCAGCCACGAACCCTATGCGCCGGGTAAGGATCCGTGGAAGATCATCGCGGCAAATGACGAAGTGCAGGCGCGGATAGACGAAGTGACCGGCGACTGGCGCCCGGTCTCGCCACGCTTTACCACCCAGATGGCGCATTTCCACGATTTCCTGAGCGGCAGGGGACCCCTGCCCGTGACGACGCAGGACGCGCGCCGCGCACTGGAACTGGTCACCGCGATCTATCAATCCGCCGATACCGGCCGCGAAATTGAGTTACCGCTTGGGCCGGACAGCCCGAAATACGCCGATTGGCGTGCGAATACCCGATAAAGGCCGCAGGGAGGGACTTTGACATGGCGACGAGCGTCGTTCTTCAGAAGGTCGAGAAGCGCTACGGCGCGCTCGACGTGATCCACGGCATCGACCTGACCATAGACCCCGGCGAGTTCGCCGTCTTCGTGGGTCCGTCCGGTTGCGGCAAGTCGACGCTGCTCAGAATGATCGCCGGACTGGAGGAGATTTCCGGCGGCACGCTGATGCTCGACAGCGACCGGATGAACGAAGTGGCACCCGCCAGACGCGGCATTGCCATGGTGTTCCAGTCCTATGCGCTCTATCCGCACATGTCGGTCTACAAGAATCTCGCTTTCGGCCTCGAAACGGCCGGCTTCAAGAAGGCCGAAATCGAGCCGAAGGTGCGCCGGGCGGCCGAGATCCTGCAGATCGAAAAGCTGCTCGACCGCAAGCCGAAGGCGCTCTCCGGCGGTCAGCGGCAGCGCGTGGCGATCGGCCGGGCGATCGTGCGCGAGCCGCGCATCTTCCTCTTCGACGAGCCGCTTTCCAACCTCGACGCCGAACTCCGCGTGCAGATGCGCGTCGAGATCTCGAGGCTTCATCGGGACCTCGGCAACACCATGATCTATGTGACGCACGATCAGGTGGAGGCCATGACCATGGCCGACAAGATCGTCGTCCTGAATTCCGGCCGAATCGAGCAGGTGGGCGCACCGCTCGATCTCTACAACAATCCCGTCAACCGCTTCGTCGCCGGCTTCATCGGCAGCCCCAAGATGAATTTCCTCAAGGCGCGGATCGCGGACGTCACCGGAAGCGAGACGGCGATCGAGGTCTGCGGCGGAACGATCCGCCTTCCCCGTCGCCTGAACGGTGCGACACAGGGACAGGACGTCACGTTCGGCATCCGGCCGGAGCATCTTTCCGCGCGCGAGGGCGGTATCGAGCTCGCTACCGTCAATGTCGAGATTGTCGAGAATCTCGGCGGCGAAACCATGCTCTACGGGATCACGCCGGATCGCCAGCAGCTGACCGTCGCGCTGGAGGGGCAGCAGAAGGTCGAGCGCGGCTCCAATCTCGCCGTCCACTTCGACCCGTCGCGCTGCCATGTCTTCGGCGCCGACGGCAGGGCCATGCGATGAAACTGTTCTACAGCCGCAATCCCAATCCGCGTCTTGCCGTCGCGGTGGCACGCCATCTCGCAGCCGAGGTCGAGTTCGAGTTCGCCTCGCCCTTCGCGCCGGGGCAGGCGGAACGGTTTCGGCCGCTCAACCCGAACCTTTCGCTGCCGATACTCGTGGAGGCCGGAAAAAGCCTTTGGGAGGCCGACGCGATCGCCTGCCGGCTTTCACGCGCGATGAAATCGGATTTCTGGCGCATCGGCGACGACGAACCCGACATGGTCCGATGGATCAGCTGGGGCAAGGAAAACTTCGTACGAGCTTGCGACATGGTGCAGTTCGAGCGCGGCACGAAGCAGCGCTATGGGCTCGGCCCGATCGACCAGCAGCTGGTCGAGGAGGGGCTGAGCATGTTCCGTACGGCAGCGGCGATACTCGATATGGAGCTTTCCGGGCGGAACTGGCTGGTCGGAGGCGCCGTGTCCCATGCGGATTTCCGAATGGCGACCTTTCTGCCCTTCAACGATGCCGCCGGGCTGCCGCTTGGCGATTATCCCAACATCTGCCGCTGGAATGACCGGCTCGAGGAGATCGATGCCTGGCGCGATCCCTTCAGGGGACTGGATGCGCCCGAACTGCCGCCTGTCCCGGAGCGCTGATCGGACCGCAGACGCCAGCCTCAAATCCAACGATCGTCGAAGCGGTGGACGGCCACACCCGCCACGGGGCTTCTTGCGACAAAAATGCCGCCGGAGCGGTTTTCCTCGCCGATGCCCGCGGGCCGCAGCGACGTGACGAGAAACGTCTTCAAGTCCGGCCCGGCGAAGCAGGGCATGGTCGGCGCCGGCACCGGAAAGCGGTGCGTCCCGACAAGGCGGCCTTCGGGCGAGAAGCGATTGACGATCCCGGCCGACACGCCGGCGCTCCAGTATTGGGCTTCCACGTCGGTGGCGGCTCCGTCCGGTCGGCCGCTCGCCTCGTCCAGGCTTGCCAGCCGCCTGCGCCCGGAAAGCGCGCCCGTTGCTGGATCGAACTGCCAGCGGTCGATCCAGGCTCCGCGCGAATCCGAGTGAAACAGAAGGGAACCGTCGCCGCTCCAGGCGAGGCCGTTGGAGCAGACCACGCCTTCCACCTTGCGTTCCACCGCGCCCTCGGGCGAGACGCGGTAGAGCGACGCGACGGGGCGGCGGTCGGGCACATCGTGCATCGTCCCCACCCAGAAGGCGCCGTCCGGTCCCACCTTGCCGTCGTTGAGACGCGTATCCGCAATGTCCGGCTCGATCGCGGCGATTTCCCCGGTGACCGCGCCGGCGTCGGGATCGAACAGAACCACGCGATCGCGCTGCGCCAGCACGAGGCGTCCGGAGCGCGCAAGGCCGGTGCTGCAGGCGCCGCCCTCGATGGTCCATTCGACGTGGCCGGCGCCTGAAAGATCGACGCGATGAAGGGCGCTGCGGCCGATATCGACGAAGAACAGGCAGTTCCGGCGCTCATCGAAAACCGGGCTTTCGGCGACGTCGCAGCGCGAATCCAGAAGACACTCAAATGTTAAATCGAAAGACATGTTTCACACCATGGGCCCGGGCCGCTGCCAGGAGAAATGCGTACAGAGGCGCTTAAAGTCCATATTTGAATTCGTTGCCGCAGGTGTTTGCTCTATCATTGCTCTTGCCCTCGCTCAACTTGTAAAATAAAAATACAAGAAACCGGCCGGGAGATTTACATGAAGACGCCCCTTGAAACCGCGATTCTGAAGGCCTGCCGCTCCGCGCGGTGCGCCGCGGCAGCGTGAGCCGGGCTTTCGGCGAGCGCTTGAAGTGGATCGGAGCATGACCGGATCAGAGATCGCCATGGGAGCCGGTGATACGGGCGCGCGATTCCGTCAGATGGTAGCGCATGTAAAGGCGGGCGAGGTCCCGGTTCTGGCCCGAAATGGCAGAGTAGATCTTGCGGTGTTCTTCGAGGACACGGCGGCGGCGATCATCGGAGCCCTGCCGCGTCAGGCCGAGCGCCATGCGCATCGAGCCGCTGAGAATGTCACGCAGTTCTTCCAGAAGCCGCGGGAAAAGCTCGTTTCCCGCGGCTTCTGCCACGGCGTGGTGAAAGGCGAAATCCTCTTCCCAACCGGTTTCGCCGCGCGCGAAGGCGCCTTCCAGCGCCGCCAGCGCCTCGCCGATCTGATTGAGCTGAGCCTTTGTCCGGCGCATCGCGGCAAGCCCCGCGCATTCCGTCTCCAGCGCGAGCCGGGGCTCGAAAGCCCTCAGATAGCTCGCGATCTCGGCCGAAGCGGCGAGACTGGTGAGCTTGTCGGACGGGCGCGATTTCACGAAGGTGCCGATACCCTGGCGCGAAACCACCAGGCCGTCGGCCTGCAGCCGCATCAGCGCCTCCCGCACGACCGGACGGGAAACCTGAAAGTCGCGGCAGATATGCGCTTCGGACGGCAGCTTCGCCCCCTCGGCCATCTGGCCGCTGGCGATCTGCTCGAGAATTTGCCCGTAGAGAACATCGGCAAGCCGCTCCCGCCGCGCCGGTTTCAGTTTCAACGTTACGTCGTTCAAGGGTCTGCCTTCACCTGTCATTTTTCTGTACAGGCGCAATCTAGCCGACCCGCCCGCAAATGCAAAGGAGCGTGCCGATGACCAGGCGCAAGAAGCCGGAGGAATTTCGAAGCTTTCGCTGGTTCGGCGTCAAGGACCTGCGCGCCTTCGGTCACAGGTCCCGCCTCTATCAGATGGGCTACGACCATGCGGAACTCGCAAACAAGCCCGTCATCGCGATCATCAATACCTGGAGCGACATCAATCCGTGCCACGCACATCTCAGGGCTCGGGCAGAGGAGGTCAAGCGCGGCGTCTGGCAGGCGGGCGGCTTTCCGATCGAGCTGCCGGCCATGTCGCTTGCCGAGACCTATGTGAAGCCAACGACGATGCTCTACCGCAATTTCCTGGCCATGGAGGTGGAGGAGCTCATTCGCTCGCATCCGGTCGACGGCGTCGTCCTGCTTGCCGGCTGCGACAAGACCACGCCGGGAACGATCATGGGAGCGATCCAGGTCGACCTGCCGACGATCTTCGTGCCGGCCGGGCCGATGCTGCGCGGCAATTATCGCGGCCGGATGCTGGGTTCGGGATCGGACGTCTGGAAATACTGGGCGGAAAAGGAAGCCGGCCGCGTCACCGAGAACGAATGGAGCGAAATGGAGCGCGGAATCGCCCGCTCCTTCGGCACCTGCATGACCATGGGCACGGCCTCGACCATGACGGCGCTTGCCGACACGCTGGGGCTTTCGCTGCCCGGCGCCTCCGCCATCCCCGCGGCGGATGCCGGTCATGCGCGCATGGCCGCGCTTTCCGGCGCGCGCATCGTCGAGATGGTCTTCGAGGATCTGAAGCCGTCCGACATTCTGACGGCGAAGGCATTCGAGAATGCGCTCGCGGTGCACATGGCGATGGCCGGCTCGACCAATGCGATGATCCATCTTATCGCGATCGCGCGCCGTTGCGGCGTTCCTCTGACGCTCGATGATTTCGATCGCGTATCGGCCGAAGTCCCTGTTCTCTGCAACATCCGGCCGACCGGTGAATTCCTGATGGAGGACTTCTACTATGCCGGCGGCCTGATCGCGCTCTGGAAACAATTGAAGCCGCTCCTGCATACCGGGGAACGCAATGTGATCGGCACGATCGGCGGCGCCCTCGATGAGGCGGAGGTCCATCTGCCGGAGGTGATCCGCCCGCTCGACAGGCCGGTGGCCGCGCGCGGCGGCACGGCCATTCTCAAAGGCAACCTTGCGCCGCAGGGCTGCGTCATGAAACCCGCGGCGGCCGACCCTGCCCTGCTCCAACACCGCGGTCCGGCGCTCGTCTTCGACGATTACGACGCTATGATGAAAGCGGTGAACGACGAGGATCTCGACGTCACAGCCGACACGGTGATGATCCTGCGCAATGCCGGGCCGGTCGGCGGACCGGGCATGCCGGAATGGGGCATGCTGCCGATCCCGAGGAAGCTCCTCAAAGAAGGCGTGCGCGACATGGTGCGCATTTCCGACGCCCGCATGAGCGGCACCAGCTACGGCGCCTGCATCCTCCACGTAGCACCGGAGGCCTATGTCGGCGGCCCGCTGGCAGCGGTCCGCAACGGCGACATCATCGCGCTCGACGTTGCCCGCCGCACGATCACGCTCGAGGTCGATCAGGCGGAGATCGAGCGCCGGCTCGCCGAATGGAGGCCGCCGGAGCGCGATTATTCGAGGGGCTATCTGAAGATGCATGCGGAGAATATCCAGCAGGCGCCGGAAGGCTGCGACTTCACCTTCCTGCAATCGCCCCATAAGCTGCCCGAACCCGAGATTCATTGATCCCGACGACGACTGGTCATTAGACCCGAAATCATCGCGATCCGTGCCAAGCAGGTTGTACGCATGACGACGCGACTATTGATAACCGGGGCCGCGGGCGGCCTCGGCCGCTATGCCCGCGAGGGGCTGAAGGGCTGCGCCGATGTTTTGCGCCTTTCGGATGTCGCCACGCTTTCTCCCGCCGGAGAGGGCGAGGAGATCGTGCGATGCGACCTCGCCGAGCGCGAGGCGGTCGACCAACTCGTGCGCGGTTGCGATGCGATCCTGCATCTCGGTGCGATCTCGGTGGAGTCAGACTTCGACGCTCTTCTTCAGGCCAACATCCTCGGCACCTACAATCTCTACGAGGCGGCGCGAAAAGCCGGCGTGAACCGCATCCTCTTTGCGAGCACCAACCATGTGACCGGCTTCCATCCCATCGGCGAGACGCTCGACCACCTGTCGCCGCGGCGGCCGGACAGCCTTTACGGCGTCAGCAAGTGCTTCGGCGAGGACCTTTCCCGGCTCTATTTCGACAAATACGGCATGGAAACCGCCTGCCTCAGGATCGGCAGCTGCTTCGCCGAACCCACCAACCGGCGCATGCTCTCCACCTGGCTGAGCCCGCGTGATTTCCTGGCGCTTGTGCGCCGGCTTCTCGATGCTCCGAAAATCGGCCATCTGGTGCTCTACGGCGTCTCCGCCAACCGCGACGTCTGGTGGTCTAACGGGCATGCGGACTTCCTCGGCTGGCGCCCGCAGGACAGCAGCGAGCCTTACCGGCACGAGATTGAGAAGCGTGAGGAGGAGCCTTCGGACGGCGTGCGCTATCAGGGCGGGCGTCATGCGGCGGCGAAGTTGCCGGGTTGAGGCGACCGGCTCCGCAAGACCACGGTTTTCCGTCCCTGCCGCTACGCTCGGCATTGCCCTGGCGCCGCACCGCCATAGATTCTGCAGCGGCAGCTTCGGCGGCTCGTTGCACCGTCGCTATCCGAGCTCTCGCTTCAGGAGGAATACATGACTTCCCCCAGGACGGCACGTGACGTTTCCAGCCAAGAGCCTTTATCCGCCGGTCCGCTGTCTGCAGATGAACTTCAGCGGATGGACGCCTACTGGCGGGCGTCGAACTATCTCTCCGTCGGCCAGATCTACCTCCTCGACAACCCGCTTCTCAGCGAGCCGCTGAAGCGGGAGCACATCAAACCGCGGCTTCTCGGCCATTGGGGTACGTCGCCCGGCCTGAACATGCTCTATGTGCACCTGAACCGGGTGATCAAGCGCGACGATCTGGAGATGATGTATGTCATCGGCCCCGGGCATGGCGGGCCCTCGCTTGTCGCCCACGCCTATCTGGAGGGCACCTATAGCGAGGTCTATCCGGATATCAGCCAGGACGCCGAAGGCCTGCGGAAGCTGTTCAAGCAGTTCAGCTTCCCCGGCGGCATCCCGAGCCATGTCGCGCCGGAAACGCCGGGCAGCATTCACGAGGGCGGCGAGCTCGGCTATGCGTTGAGCCATGCCTACGGTGCCGCCTTCGACAATCCGGAGCTGATCGTCGCCTGCGTGGTGGGCGACGGGGAAGCCGAAACGGGCCCGCTCGCGACCGGCTGGCACGGCAACAAGTTCCTGAACCCGGCGCGCGACGGCTGCGTCCTGCCCATCCTGCACCTCAATGGATACAAGATCGCCAATCCCTGCTTTCTCGCACGCATTCCCAGAGAGGAGCTGCAGAAGTTCTTCGAGGGCATGGGCTATGCGCCGCTTTTCGTCGAGGGTCATGATCCCGCAGACGTGCATCAGCAGCTGGCGGCCGCGCTCGATACCGCGCTCGCGGATATCAGGCGCATTCAGACCGACGCCCGGGTCAACGGCAATCTGAAACGCCCTGCATGGCCCATGATCGTCTTCCGCACACCCAAGGGCTGGACCTGCCCGGCCGAGATCGACGGCAAGAAATGCGAGGATTACTGGCGATCGCATCAGGTTCCGATGGGAGACATGGACAAGCCGGAGCATATCCGCATCCTCGAAGGCTGGATGAAGAGCTATCGGCCGGAGGAGCTCTTCGACGGTGACGGGCGGCTGACGGCGGAACTGGCGGCGCTTGCCCCAACGGGACGCCGCCGGATGAGCGACAATCCGCATGCCAATGGCGGGCTGTTGCTGCGCGACCTGAAGATGCCCGACTTCCGCGATTATGCGGTTGCGGTTCAGAGCCCCGGAGCGGCCACGGCCGAGTCGGCCCGCGTGATGGGCAGCTATCTGCGCGACGTGATGAAGCTCAACCTGAAGTCCGGGAACTTCCGCCTGTTCAGTCCGGACGAAAACAACTCGAACCGCTGGCAGGACGTGCTTGAGGTCACGGATCGCTGTTTCATGGCGGACATCTATCCGGAAGACGACCATTTATCGCCGGACGGACGGCTGATGGAGGTCCTGAGCGAGCATCAATGCCAGGGCTGGCTCGAAGGTTATCTCCTGACCGGACGCCACGGCTTCTTTTCCTGCTACGAAGCCTTCATTCACATCATCGATTCGATGTTCAACCAGCACGCCAAATGGCTGAAGGTCTGCAACGAGATCCCGTGGCGGCGCCCGATCGCTTCCCTGAACTATTTCCTGAGCTCGCATGTCTGGCGCCAGGACCATAACGGCTTCAGCCATCAGGACCCCGGCTTCATCGATCACGTGGTCAACAAGAAGGCGGACATCATCCGCGTCTATCTGCCGCCGGACGCCAATACGCTGCTGTCGGTGACGGACCATTGCCTGAGGAGCCGTAACTACATCAACGTCGTCGTTGCCGGCAAGCAGCCTTCTCCGCAATGGCTGACCATGGACCAGGCGGTGAAGCATTGCACCGAGGGCCTCGGCATCTGGGAATGGGCAAGCAACGACAAAGGCTGCGAGCCGGATGTGGTCATGGCATGTTGCGGCGATGTTCCGACGCTGGAGACGCTCGCCGCGGTGCAATTGCTGCGCGAACACCTGCCGGAATTGAAGGTGCGGGTGATCAACGTCGTCAATCTGATGAAGCTGCAGCCATCGGGAGAGCACCCGCACGGCCTGCCGGACCGCGACTTCGACGCCCTGTTCACCAAGGACAAGCCGATCATCTTCGCCTTCCATGGCTATCCCTGGCTGATCCACCGCCTCACCTATCGCCGCACGAACCATGCCAATCTGCATGTCCGCGGCTACAAGGAAGAGGGGACGACGACGACGCCCTTCGACATGGTGGTGCTCAACCATCTGGACCGGTTCCATCTGGTCGAGGACGTCATCGACCGGCTGCCGCAACTCGGCGCCCGCGCGGCCTATTTCAAGCAGGCGATCCACGAGCGGCTGATCGACCACAGGCACCATATCGAGAAATACGGCGAGGACATGCCGGCGATCAGCGGCTGGAAATGGGGCGCCGGCAGCGCCGGCAAGGCACAGGGAACATCGACCGAAAGCGACAATGTCTGAGAGGACGCACTTCCGCGACCGGACATACCATCACAAAAGGCCCGCCGAAGCGGGCCTTTTTCTGTGTTTCGATCGCAGGGTCTGATGCAGAACGTGCCACTGCCCCCGAGTTCAGGCCGGCAGCTGGAAGAACCAGTTGGCGAACAGCACGATGGCGAGGCCTCCGCCGAGCGCCAGATAGGGTAACATGCCCGCCTTCCTGACGCCGAGGTTCTGCCCGGAGAGGCCGAGATCCTCCATGGCTTCGAGCGGGAACCTGCCGCGATCCTGAAAGTAGTGGCGATAGGCGAAGACCGGCAGGATGAGCGCGGCGAAGATGAAGCCGACCCACAACGCATTGGAGTAGCCCCAGACCTTGGCGCCGGCGCCCAGGAAGAGAGCGTTCACGAAGGCCAGCACGGTGTTCAGGCCGATCAGCCAGGTCGGCGCCTTCCAGGGCCGCTCGATATGGCCGGAGTCGATACGGTGGATCCAGCCGGAGTTGAGGTTCAGGAAGTTGAAGATGATGTAGCCGACATTGGAGACGGCGAGCACGAAGAAGTAGCCGCCGACGTCCGAGGCGATGGCAAGCAGGAACAGATTGAAAGCGAAGTCGGTCCACATGGCCCGGGTCGGCGCGCCGTTCTCGTTCACATGGTTGAGATATTTCGGCAGCCAGCCGTCCTTCGAGCCCTGGTAAAGCGTGCGCGAGGAGCCGGCCATCGCCGTCATGATGGCGAGGAAGAGAGCGAGAATCATTAGAACGACGAGAAGCTGGGTGACGATACGGCCGGCGCCGATCAGGCCCCCGAGCGCCTCGGCCACACCCGTGCCGTCGATGATGCCGGGCGCCAGCATGCCGGCATGACCAAGCACCCCCTGGAAGGCGAAGGGTACGAGGAAGAAGAACAGGCAGCAGACGAGGCCGGAATAGAAGATCGCCTTGAAGGTGTCGGTCCGCGGGTTCTTCAGTTCGCGCGTATAGCAGACCGCCGTCTCGAACCCGTAAGTCGACCAGGCGGCGATATAGAGGCCGCCGAGAAAGAGCGTCCAGCCGCCATTGCTCCAAGTGCCGTCCTCGCCGGAATAGGCGGCCGTCGGTGGCACGAGGCCGGTGACGTTGGAGGCAACGATATGGCCGCTGACGATCGGATAGATGCCGATGATCAGCAAGGGAATGAGGACGAGCATAGCGAGCCACTTCTGAACGCTGGCGGTCCCGGCGATGCCGCGATGCTGGATCGCGAAGATGATCAGCATCAGGATGCCGCCGATCAGGAATGTGGCGTTGATATTGGCCGTGGCGAGGAAGGGTATGCTGAAGCTGACCAGCGACCAGTTGCGGATCATGGGCGTCAGCGCCGCTACGCCGTCGGCTGCGAGAACCGCCTTGACGGCATCTTCCGGGGGGGTGCCGGCATGGGCCGCGATATACTCGGCGACACGGGGGCTATCGGCGGTGACGGAGGCGGCATGGGCGCCGATCCAGTCGAGCACCGCCTGCGAATCCGCCGCCGGAATCGGGAAGAGGGCATTGAGGATATAGCCCGCGGCGATCACGCAGCCGAGCGAGAGCACCGGCGACCAGGCGAACCAGTTGCACCAGACGGAAAGCGGCGCGATGAATTTCGAATAGCGCAGCCATGCGGTCGCTCCATAGATCGAGGCGCCGCCGGACTTGTTGGCGAACATCCCGGCGATTTCCGCATAGGTGAAGGATTGCAGGAAGCCCATGATCATCGAAATGATCCAGACCGCGAAGGCCAGCTTGCCGGTCGTGCCGGCAATGCCGCCGATGGAGAAGAGCACGAGTGGCGGCACGCCAGCTGCCACCCAGAAAGCGCCCTTCCAGTCGAGCGCGCGTATAAGCTTCCCCTCGGTGCCGGCAGCAATGCCGGCGTTCACCACATCTGTCATCGCTGAGTTCCCCTTTTATTTGTTCCGGACGTGTTCTTCGATACGTCTCCCTGAACGTGCCTCCCACGGCAGCCGGCCCGATGTCTTGGTGCCCCATTTATGCATTGAATTCAGATCCGGCCGTTTATGCATAGTGAAGAAAGTTTCTTCATAGTCAATATATCTCCTTTACTTCAGCTCGGTATTTTGCCAGCATGATCCGGGCAGGGGCCAACATTCGGCCGCGAGGGTGCTATGGAAAATCGCCGTCCTGGGATGCTTGGGGGGAGGCCCGTTTCGGCGAGCATCATCCGCTATCCGGGCATTCCGGCGCTGCCGAAGGACACTGAACGATACCGATGCAAGGGTGGCGGCTCGCTGGTCGTACGCGTCGAAGCGGGAGACCTGGTGACGGTCACCGATGCGGAGGGCGGCCAGGCATGCGAGCTTTCCTTCGTTGACGAAAGCGGCCGCTTCCAGGCGGCAGGCCTCGGCGCGGCGTTCACCAATGCCGCCGAGGGCCTCAAGACCATTCTCTCCCGCGAAGAAGCGGGCACGCTGCGCATTCGAAGCGCGCTTCGGCGCCGCGGTGCGGATCTGGCCACGGCCGGCGCGCTCCGCATCTTCGGGGAACGGTCCACGCCGGGCAGCAGGGTCGAATTCACGATCGCGGTGAAGGGGCTGCTGATCGTTGCCGCACCCGCAGAGGCGATGTCGCCCGAGGCACAGGACACGGCAACGCCCATCGAGGTCAGGGTCCGCCGCAGCAGGGTGGTCCGCGACTATTCCTCCGCCTTGCCGGAGCCGCTTGCCGATCCGATCGAAGACATCCGCATCAAGGCTGCAACCGCTTCGGCGTATTTCGTGCGGGCCGGAGAATTCATACAGATCATCGACGTCTATGGCCGCCAGTGCACGGACTTTCAGGCCTTTGCCGCCCGCAAGGTCGACAAGGGCCTCGACCTGGCTCTCGACTCAACCGTCACCCGTACCCTGCTCGGGCGCAGCTACCCGGCGCCGGGCCTGCCCTCCAAGGCTTTCGATCGCGATTTCGAGCCGCTGGTGGAGATCGTGCAGGACACGGTTGGCCGTCACGACGCTTTCGCCACCGCCTGCAATTCGCGCTATTACGATGACATGGGCTATCCCGGCCACGTCAACTGTACCGACAATTTCAACGCGGCGCTTGCGCCTTATGGCATTCCCGGCCGCAAGGGCTGGGAGGCGCTCAACTATTTCTACAACACCGATATCGACCACAACAATCAGCTCTATCTCGATGAGCCCTGGTCGCGTCCGGGCGACTACGTGCTGATGCGGGCCCTGACCGACCTCGTCTGCGTCTCCTCCTCCTGCCCCGACGATATCGACGCGGCAAACGGCTGGGATCCGACCGACATCCACGTCCGGACCTTTTCCGGAAAAGAGCAATTCTCACGAGCGGTAGCCTATCGCATGACACCCGATGCCGATCCCGAACTGACGCGTGAAACCGCCTTTCACCCCCGTTTCTCGGCGCTGACGCGAGACTACGCTGAATATCGCGGCTATTGGCTGCCGAACCGGTTTTCGTCGGCGGGGCCGGTCGAGGAATACTGGGCCTGCCGGGAAAGGGCGGCAGTGATCGATCTCTCGCCTTTGCGCAAGTTCGAGGTCACCGGTCCGGATGCCGAGGAATTGCTGCAATATTGCCTGACGCGCGACGTGCGCAAGCTTTCGACCGGGCAGGTCGTCTATTCCGCGATGTGCTACGAGCATGGCGGCATGATCGACGACGGCACCCTTTTCCGCCTCGGCGACAAGAACTTCCGCTGGATCGGCGGGGACGATTACAGCGGCATCTGGCTGCGCGAGCAGGCGGAGAAGAAAGGCTTCAGGGCCTGGGTGCGTTCCTCGACCGATCAGATGCACAATATTGCCGTTCAGGGCCCGAAGAGCCGCGACATCCTCAAGGAGATCGTTTGGACGGCACCGCGTCAGCCCACGATCGGCGAGCTCGAATGGTTCCGTTTCGCGGTCGGTCGCATCGGAGGCTTCGAGGGGGCGCCCATCGTCGTCTCGCGCACCGGCTATACCGGCGAGCTCGGCTACGAGATATTCTGTCACCCAAAAGACGCCCTGACCGTTTTCGACGCGGTCTGGCGGGCCGGCGAGCCGCATGGGCTGAGGCCGATGGGGCTGGAAGCGCTCGACATGGTCCGCATCGAGGCGGGCCTGATCTTCGCTCATTACGACTTCGACGATCAGACCGACCCGTTCGAGGCCGGTATCGGCTTCACGGTGCCACTGAAGTCCAAGCATGACGATTTCATCGGCCGCGAAGCGCTGATCCGCCGCAAGGAAAACCCGCGCCACTTGATGGTCGGCCTCGACATACAGGCGAACGAGGCGGTCGGCCACGGCGACTGCGTGCATGTCGGACGCGCGCAGATCGGCGTCATCACCAGTGCCACCCGCTCACCGGTCCTCGGCAAGACGATCGCGCTTGCCCGGATCGACGTTACGCATGCGACGGTCGGTACGCAGGTGGAGATCGGCAAGCTTGACGGCCAGCAGAAGCGCCTGCCCGCAATCGTCGTGCCGCTGTCGCACTACGATCCGCAGAAGAAGCGGCCGCGCTCCTGAACCGATTTGGGAAATCCTCTCTACGCCTTGCCGGCCGCGCAAGTGGAATTTAGCCCCTCCCACAGGTGGGAAGGGCATGCGCCGAGCCGAAGATCGTCAAGCGCGCAGATATTCCTCCAGGGAGTCGTCGAGCGCTTCCACCCAAGGCGTGTGATGCTTGGGCGACATATTGCCCGTCATCAGCGAACGATAGGCATTGTCGCGAAAACCCATGATGTTTTCCGCCTTGTGGTGCTCCCACTTCATGAAGGTCCGGTTGACCCCTTCGATATCGAAGCTCGGATAATCGGTTTCGGCCAGTAGCTCCTTCACATAGTCGCCCTGATACCAGATCATCTCCTCGGCATGCTCGAGCGTTTCCTCGCGGGCGCGCCACATGTCGAAATTGGCCTTCAGTTCCTCTTCCGGCGGCAGCGCGATGCGGCCCATCATGACGTCGCGCGCCCACCAGGCCTGCACGTCGAACATGTTGAAGGTATAGAACTGATCCTGCATACCGATGTAGAAAAGCTGCGGATTCTTGTCGAAGACCACGCCCTTGTAGAGATGGTCGGCCCAAAGGCGGTTGGCGGTCTTGAGCCTGAGTTCATCCGGCAGAAACGGAAAATGGTGCTGGTAGCCGGTGCACAGGATCAGCGCGTCCACTTCCTTCGTCGAGCCGTCCGCGAAATGAGCCGTCTTGTTTTCGAGCTTCGTCAGCAGCGGCCGTTCCTCGAAATTTTCCGGCCAGTTGAAGCCCATCGGCTTTGAGCGGTAGCTCGTCGTTACCGATTTCGCCCCATACTTCCAGCATTGCGAACCGATATCCTCGGCCGAGTAGCTCCGGCCGACGATGAGAACGTCCTTACCCTTGAATTCCAATGCATCGCGGAAATCGTGGGCGTGCAGAACGCGGCCGTTGAAGGTTTTCACGCCTTCGAAATAGGGGACGTGCGGTGTCGAGAAGTGGCCGCTCGCAACGACGACGTAGTCGAATTCCTCGTCATACATGCGGTCTTCGAGGCGGTTATGAGCGGTAACCGTGAATTTCTTCGTCTCTTCGTCGAAATGCACCATGCGCACCGGCGTATTGAAACGCACCCAGTCGCGCACATTCGCCTTCTCCACACGGCCCTTGATATAATCCCACAGCACCGCGCGCGGCGGGTAGGAGGCGATCGGCTTGCCGAAGTGCTCCTCGAAGGTGTAGTCCGCGAATTCCAGGCATTCCTTCGGACCGTTCGACCAGAGGTAGCGATACATGCTGCCATGCACCGGCTCTCCATATTCGTCCAGCCCGGTGCGCCAGGTATAGTTCCACAGCCCTCCCCAATCGGACTGCTTTTCATAGCAGACGATCTCCGGAATCTCGGCACCCTTCTGGGCGGCCGACTGGAAGGCCCGCAACTGGGCGAGGCCCGATGGACCGGCACCGATGACGGCAACTCTTGTCATGACGCATTCCCCTTTTGCTTTTGTGAAGTTGCAATTGCATGCAGTCGTCTTGGCGCTGGAAACGGCGTCAATCCGGGAATGTGCCGGGACTGGTCGGCGCGCCGTCGTCGAATTTCGAAAGCCAGTCGATCGTCGTCTGGCGATAGCGCGTCAGGCCCTTGTAATCGATGAGCTCGGGCGGCAGCGTGCTGAGCACGCGCGGAAAGCGGCGCGCCCATTTAGGCACCGTCACGAGCTCGTTCATATTCATCAGATAGCAGCGGATGACGAAGAGGATGGCGTTCGAGCGCGGCAGGCGCCACAGGCTCTGCACCTCGACGCGCAGATGTACCTTCTCGCCGACGTTTTCCGGTGTGACCGTCGCGCGGTCGGGTCCCCATTTATGGTAGTTTTCCGGGCTGGTATCGAGGCGCGGATTGATCGTCATCGTCCAGTTGAAACGGCGCGTAGGCTTGCCCTGCTGCAGGTTCAGGAGGAATTTCAGTGCGCGGTCGAAGACGCCCATCTGATGGGCGAGCGGCACCGGGCCGTGCCATTCCATGAAGTTCATGCCGATGTCGAAATCGAGCGACCAGTCGGCCTGGGTCGTGACCATGCCGGCATCCATCCAGAGATTGCCGTCGCGCTGGTCTACGATGCAGAAATCCCCCTGCGCCTGGCAGGTGATGTATTCGAGCGGTTCATAGGGCAGCGTCGAGCGATCGCCGAAGGTGAAGGTGTCGTCGATGCCGAGCGGCCGGTTGATCCAGCGCCATTGATCGCCGTTCCTGATGAGCGTGAAATGTTCGGGGAAGCCGGCGGCCTGCTCCTCCATCAGAAGTTCCAGCGTATCCCATTGGGCCGTCATCATATGGGGCAACGCCTGGTAGCGCAGCGGATCCTCTTTCAGAACCAGGGCCCGATCGTGCATCTCGGCGACGTAGTGCTCATCGACGTCGATCAGGCTTTCGAAGGCAGTGCCCTTCTGCCCCTTCACATGCGATTCCATGTTGACCGCGTACATGTATTCGTCGCGGTCGAAGGGAAACGGAAAGCGCCGGATGTTTTCCGGACTGTTGCGATAGCTGAAGTCGTCCCGGAACGTTTCCTGCTTGAAGGCGATTGCCATGCCCGTTCTCCTCCTGATCGGCCCGATGGATCGTTTCGTCGAACAATCCAAGTCTTTGAACTACGCATTTCTGGGCGGAAAACTGTTGGACGGTTTTCCTGGAACGGCTCTAGAGGTCGAGATGCAAAGCCTTTCCCTCGAATCGGGAGACGCAGAGCATCACCTTTCGGCCGGAAGCCTTTTCTTCGTCGGTCAGATAGACGTCGTTGTGCAGCAGCCTCCCGTCGCAGAGGGCGACCATCGTTTCGCACTGCCCGCAGGCACCGCCGCGACAGAGAAAGGGCGCATCGATTCCGGCCGCCTCGATCGCCTCCAGCATGCTCTCGTGATGACCGACATGGACGGTCTTGCCGGAGCGCGTCAGCTCGATCGAAAAGGGCTTGCCGGGCTGGGAGGACAGAAAGCGCTCGGAATGCAGGTTCTGCTCCGGCCAGCCAGCCTCCAGCCCGGTCTTGAGTACGCCGTCGATCATGCCCGCGGGACCGCAGACATAGAGATGCGTGCCGAGCGGCTGGCTGTCGAGCAAGCGGGCGACCGGAATGCGATTGTCTTCGGCATCGCAATAGATCTTCACCCGATGCGATCCGTAGCGGGCGACGAGGTCCTCGCAATATGCGCCGCGGTCGCGCGTTCGAATGGCATAATGCATTTCGAAACAGGCGCCTTCGCGGGCAAACTGCTCCATCATGGCGATGAAGGGCGTGATCCCGATGCCGCCGGCAATCAGCAGATGCTTTCGGCCGCGCCAATCCGGCTGAAACAGGTTGACGGGATGCGATACCCTCATTTCGTCGCCTTCGCGCACCTTCTCGTGCATGAAGGACGAGCCGCCGCGGGAATCCTCGACATGCAGCACGCTGATCTCGTAGGCCGAGCAATCATATGGCGCCGACATCAGCGAATAGGCATTGCGCCGCACGTGACCATTGTCGTTCATCGAAACGATGACGTGGGCGCCACCGGAGAAATAGGGCATCGGCCGGCCGTCGAGGCGCTCGAAGCGAAATCGTTTGATGCGATGAGCGACCGGCGTCACGCGGGTCACTCGGACGGGAATTTCAGTACCACCGCTCACAGGAACAACTCCTCCGGATCAGGCGCGCTGCCGGGTTCCTCCGCATCGATATTGACGCCCTGGAAGGCGCCGAGGCGCCGCGAGTAATGGTCGCGTACGAGAAGCGGCAGACCGCAATGGCCGCAGGGAAAGGGGCTGTGGGTGACGTCCTCGGTGACGCCTTTGCAGTGGACACATTGCACGCGGCGCGCCAGCGAGCCGCGGTGTTCGGTGATGATCGAGGCATGGTCCATGCCGTGATCGAGCGCCACCATCATCGCCTGGCCGATGAAGCCCTCCGTGCCGGCGATATAAAGCCGCGTCCCCATATGGGCGGTCGTCAGCGTCCCCCTGAGGCGGAAGAGCAGCGTCGCGATCGTCGGGGCTGCGAAGAACATATCGGCGCCAAGCGCGCGCAGCGCCTCGTCGTTTCCCTTGCCCTGCGAGCCGCGCGCGACATAGAGGATCTCGCTGCGGGAAAGCGCCGTCTCGTCGAGTGCCGGCTTCCGGTCGAGGAGGGCATGGGCGCCCTCCCCTTCCAGTGCGAAGATGTGCCGCCGGGCGCGCGGCTGGATGGAAAGTCCCGTATAGACCGGACGGCTCTTAATGCCTTCGACAAGCATGGCCGCCTCCCTAGCCCACGGCCGTCCTCTTTTTCTTCTCCGGATCGTCGAAGGTCAGCGTGTGGGCGATCGCTCTGGCA
The DNA here is from genome assembly GCF_030064585.1 of Ensifer meliloti. Lineage (NCBI taxonomy): Bacteria > Pseudomonadati > Pseudomonadota > Alphaproteobacteria > Hyphomicrobiales > Rhizobiaceae > Ensifer > Ensifer meliloti. The sequence continues at coordinate 2,419,509 of NZ_CP120365.1, read as the reverse complement.
TTGAGGTTCTTGCCGTGCACCTCGAGCTTCGCGCCCTGGACGGCCTTGTCGACGTCCAAACGGGCAATCGCCATGGATCTCTTCGTCAGCGTCGAATAGCTCGGGCAGGTGATCACCCCGACCTTCTTGCCCTCGGCATAGACTTCGTCGCCGAGATCCGCCGGACCGTCGGCATCGATCAGCATGCCGAATATCTTGAAGCGTTCCCTGCCTTTCAGGCGCGCATGCTCCTCGGCACCGCGGAAGCCCGTCTTGCCGGGGCTGACCGTGAAATCGAGGCCGAGTTCCCAAAGGCTGTCGCCGGGCGGCTGGTCGGCGAAGGGATACATCTGCGAATTGTCGTAAGGATAAAAGAGCAGGTAGCTTTCGACCCGCAGCATGTCGAGCACGCTGAAACAGCAGGGGATGATGCCCGTCTCCTTGCCTTCCGCGACGATGCGATCCCAGATCATGACCGCATCCTGCCCGCGCACGAAGATTTCGTAGCCACGCTCTCCGGTATAGCCGGTGCGCGAGATCATGACGGGCGCGCCGAAGAGCGTCGTCTGCATGTGGTGGAAATATTTAAGGTCGCGGATGCCCGGCACATATTTTGCGAGATAGTCGACGGCAAGCGGGCCCTGCAGCGAAAGATCATGCAGGTCGTCGTCGAACAGGACTGCGCAGTTGCGGCCCGCAGCCTGCTTCACGATCTCCTCGTAGCCCGAGCCGGAGCCGTGGACCAGCATCCAGGAATTCGGCCCGGTGCGGTAGACGATGCAGTCGTCGGTAAAATGGCCGCGATCGTTCAGCATGCAGGCATAGACGGAGCGTCCGGGATAGATCTTCGTCATGTCGCGGGTGGTGATGTAGTCGAGCACGGCGATGGCATGCGGACCGACCAAGTGCACCTTCTTCAGGCCGGAAACGTCCATGATCCCGGCCTTCGTGCGGATCGCGACATGCTCTTCGGACATGTCCTTCTCGTAGGTCCAGGCGGTTCCCATGCCGCTCCAGTCCTCCAGTTTCGATCCGAGAGCGCGATGCCGATCCGCCAAGGCGGAGAAACGCCAAGATAAAGCCATTTCGTTCCCTCTTTTTTTCCCATACGGAATATTTATTTCCTGAATATATTCAGAATTCCGCGGGGAAGCAAGCCGGCCCGATTATTTTTGTCGCGCCGCTGCGGCAGCGATTCGCACGCGTTGGTGCGGCTTTCCGCTCTGACGAGATGGGCGGTAATGGCGGCGTTGGAGTAAGGCCGGTCTCGGCCTCGATCGGCCTCAGCCCATCCGTTCCGAGGCGTAGGAACCCGGGCTCGGCGGGAAGACGACGACGCGGTTGCCGTTGATGAAGCAGCGGTGGTGGATATGGGCGTGCACGGCCCGGGCCAGCACCTGGCTTTCGACGTCGCGGCCGATCGAGACATAATCCTCGGCCGACTGCGCATGGGTGATGCGGGCGATATCCTGCTCGATGATCGGACCCTCGTCGAGATCGGCGGTGACGTAATGCGCCGTCGCGCCGATCAGCTTCACGCCGCGCTCATAGGCCTGCTTGTAGGGGTTCGCCCCCTTGAACGACGGCAGGAAGGAGTGGTGGATGTTGATGATCTTCCCCGACATCTTCTTGCAGAGCGCATCCGAAAGCACCTGCATGTAGCGGGCCAGCACGATCAGCTCGGCGCCGGTCTGCTCGACGACGTCCATCAGCTGGGCTTCGGCCTTGGGCTTGTTCTCCTTCGTCACCTTGATGTGGTGGAAGGGGATGTCGTGGTTGACGACCACCTTCTGGTAGTCGAAGTGGTTGGAAACGACGCCGACGATATCGATCGGCAAGGCGCCGATCTTCCAGCGGTAGAGAAGATCGTTCAGGCAATGGCCGAAGCGCGACACCATGAGCAGCACCTTCATGCGCTCGGACTGTTCGTGGAGAGCCGTCTCCATCTCGAACTTCGAGGCGATCGGCTTCAGCCCTTCCTCGAGAGCCGCAAGGCCAACCCGCTCCTCCGAGATGAAGCTGGTGCGCATGAAGAACTTGCCGGTATCCAGATCGTCGAACTGCGAGCTGTCGGCGATATTGCAGCCCTGCTCGGCCAGATATCCCGATAGCGCCGCAACTACGCCACGCGTTGACTTGCAGGACACGGTCAGAACGAAATTCTGCATGTTCATTTCTCTCCCCTCGCCGTTCGCGCGCACGGGTGTCGATCCCATCCCCGTTGTCGACGTCGCAAATTGCTACCAGAGCAGATCGACGAAATCAATCCGCAGGAAAATATATTTCTCCTCAGGCAACTTTTCGCTTTCAGCGCGTGCCGGAAAACGGAGCGTGGGTGAGAAGAGATGCGGCAGAAGCGACGCTCTGCCGTGCGCCTCAGTCCTCTCCGCGGCCGCGCGGATAGGAAATGATAGACAGATACCGGATCGGCAGCGTGGTCAGTTCTTCCGGCCCGTGCGGCGCGTCGGCGTCGAAGAACAGACTGTCCCCCGGAGTCATGCGGTAAAGATTGTTGCCATGCCGGTAAACCACCTCCCCTTCCAGCATGTAGAGGAACTCCAGACCATCGTGTTGAAACGTCGGAAAGACGTCCGAGTCTTCGGTCAGCGTGATGAGATAAGGCTCGACGACGACGCCGGAGGTGTTCGATCCGATATGGCCGAGGAGGTTGTACTGGTGGCCGGCGCGGGTGCCGCGCCGCTCGACGTCGACGCCTTCCCCCGCTTTGACGAACACGGCGCTATGCTCCTCCTCGAAACGGCGGAAGAAGGCGGTGATCGGCACGCCGAGCGCCCGCGACAGCGTCTGCAAAGTCGTGAGCGACGGCGATGTGTTGCCGTTCTCGATCTTCGACAGCATGCCGACCGAAATATCGGTCGCGGAGGCGACGTCGGCTACTGTGATGCCGAGCTTCTTGCGGAAGGCACGCACTTCATGGCCGATCGCGACTTCCAGCACCTTTTCACGGGTGTCGCGGATTGCATGCGGATCCTGGGTCAGCGTGACACGTGCCAACTCCGCCGCCGTCTTGCGCGCGCCGCCGGCGCTTGTCGCCGCCTTGCCGTTCTTCTTCGAGTTCCGGTGCTTTTCCGCGTTTTCCCTGCCCATGCCAATCTCGCTTTGTTTTTACTGATAGTAAATATTTCTGCGTGGTTCACAACGCTATACCCGCGTGGGCGAGGAAGTATTCCGCCCTGAGTAGAAGATCAACTCCCACTGCAGCCTATGCCTGCTCCGGCGATATGGTGCGCGTGAAGAGGCGTGGACAGCGTCACTTGACAGTGGTTTCGCTTTGCCTGACATTCCTGTTAGGCAAATATTTTTTCTAAGCAGAAAACGGCCGACTTCCCGCATCGAAATTACAAGGAACGAAAAACCACCCGGAGGAGGAAACATTGGAGGAGGAAAGCGAATGGAAGCGACACTAAGCAAGCTTGGCGAAGATGCGAGCTTCAGCCAGCGTATCGATGCAATGCACAGACGTGACCGCGTCTGCCTTACGGCCTTCGTCGTGGTCCTCTGGTGCACCCTGCTCTTCGCGCTGTTTACCGTTTGGCCCTACATCGCAACGCCCGCCATCGCCGTCATCCTGACGGTCGCCTGCGGCCTGGTGCTGCTCTTCAACACAGCCGCCATCGTTGCCATGCTGCGACATTACGAAGAAGACAAGCACTTCATCTACAGCCTCGATCTCAAGCATCTCGATGAGATGCGCCCGCAAAGCCGCTAGGAGGTATCATGGCATACGAACCTCCGAAACAGAGCTTTGCAGGCCAGATCTTCGACGTGATCACGTTGCTCGTGCTGACCATCGGAGCGCTCTACATACCGCTCTATCTCGGCCTTGCGGGCGCGGCCAAGGTGCCCGATCCGATCCCCGATCCGACCTGGGAAGCGCTCGGCCAGAACGCCACCGAGCAGCAGCAGTGGGCCGCGCTCGGCATAACCGATCCGGCGGCCGCCAACGACATCATCACCGCGCGCTTCGACTACAGCTTCAGCTGGGCCTCGCTCATCGTCATGGCCGTGCTCGTCATCGGCTATTTCGTGATGGTGGTCCGGCTTTCCGACAGGGAATACCGCGAAGTGATCGAAGAGCGCTTCGGCACGGAACGACACTAGGGAGGCGGCGGCCATGTGGGACATACTCGAATACGCGGCCTGGGCGCTTTCGGCGCTGTTCGGCGTGCTGATGCTCGCCGACCTCGTCCGCATCGACACCACTTACGACAACGAACTGCTGATCTCTTCTCGCGAAGGCGAGATCGAGGCGACGGCAGAGCGCCACGAGATCTGAGGGGAGGACGGCAAATGGACGATACTACATCCGCCGCACCCGAGCCGGACCGGCTGCGCCTGCTGAGGGTGCTGGGGCCTGCTCACGTCTGGGCACTCGGCGTCGGCATCGTGCTCGTCGGCGAATATATGGGCTGGAATTTCTCGGTGGGCAAAGGCGGCATGATCGCCGGCCTGATGGCCTGCTGGGTGGCCGGCCTGCTCTACACCTGCGTCGCCATGATCGACTCGGAAGTGACTTCGACGGTCGCCGCGGCCGGCGGCCAGTACGCTCAGGCCAAGCACATCGTCGGCCCGCTGATGGCCTTCAATGTCGGCCTCTTCCTTGTGATGGCCTATACCATGCTCGAAGCCGCCAACGCCATCACGGTCGGCTTCCTGCTCGATACCGTGGCCGGAATGCAGGGCCAGACCGGACTCAATCAGCAACCCTTCATCGTTCTCGCGATCATGTTCCTGGCGTGGCTCAACTATCGCGGCGTGCTCGCCACCCTGACCTTCAACCTGGTGATCACCGCCATCGCCTTCCTTGCGATCGTGGCGTTGTTCGTATCGGTGCAGTTCGGTGCCTCGGCGGTGCCGCTCGATTTTTCGGCCATCACCTCCGATCCGCTACCCTATGGCTGGGTGGGTATCGTGGCATCGCTGCATTTCGGGCTCTGGTACTATCTCGGCATCGAGGGTACCTGCCAGGCGGCCGAGGAGGTGCGCTCTCCTGCCCGCTCGCTTCCCTACGGCACGATGGCCGGCATCATGACGCTGCTGATCGCGGCGACCATGACCTGGTATATCTGCTCCGGCCTGATGCCGTGGGAATATCTTGGCCAGGCCGGCACGCCTTTGTTCGACGCCGCCCGCGTCACCGGCAGCACCGGACTGATGGTCCTGCTCTTCGTCGGCACGGCATTCGCCACGCTCGCCTCCGCCAACGGCTGCATCAACGACGCTTCCCGCGCCTGGTTCTCGATGAGCCGTGACCGTTATCTGCCAAGCTGGTTCGGTGCCGTCCATCCGGTCTACCGCACGCCCTATCGCGCGATCGTATTCCTGGTCCCGATCGCGCTCATCTTCGCGCTCGGCGCCCCGCTCGACCAGGTCGTGACCTTCTCGATCCTGTCGGGTCTGCTCGGCTACACCTTCATGACCTTCAACATGGTGATGTTCCGAAACAAGTGGCCGCTCGGCAGGATCAAGCGCGGCTACGTGCACCCGTTTCATCCTTTACCGACGGTCGTGCTGCTCATTCTGTGCTCGACCGCCTATTTCGCCGTGTTCCTGGGCTACGGCACGCAGCTCAGCGCGATGATGTGCTTCTACATCGTGGCTTCGCTGTGGTTTCACTTCCGGCGCTACAAGTTCGTACGCCGCGGCGATCAGTTCACGATGCCGTGGCCAAAGCCACACGGCTATTGATCGGTTGGAGCGCGCCGCCCGTTTCGGATCGCGCGCTCCGGCTGCTTCTGAAACTGTCCGGAGCGCTTCCCGCGCAGAAGCCGCCGACCAAGCCAGGGCGATCGTATGATCACCACAATTGCCTTCTCTGCCTTCGCAATAGCTTCCGGCATATGGATGAGCGTTCGCGCGGTCCGCGACCACCGGGCCGCCATTGCCGAGCGCCGCGGCCTTCTGGACGACGCGGCGCGGCACTTTCCCGGCGCCCGCATAACTCACGGCGCAGATCATTTTCCGATCCTCGCCGGCAGGCTGGACGACGGGCGGCAGGTAAGGGTCGAACTCGTCCCCGACACGCTGGTCTGCCGCCGATTGCCGCAACTGTGGCTGAAGCTCACTTTGCTTGAAACGAGCCCCTGTGCCAGGCCCAAGATCGGTGCGCTGGCGCGGCCGACCGGCGCCGAATTCTACTCGCTGGTGCACGAGATGCCGCATCTGTTGATCCCGCCGCCCAGCGAGGCCGCCCTCCTGATGCGCGGCGACGGCAACGCATCGCGCCGGCAGGTCGAACGCGCCGCGGCCATGTTCGCCAAGCTGTTTGCCGATCCCACGCTCAAGGAGGCCGCGATCACTCCACGCGGCGTGCGGCTGGTCCGCCAGGCGGCGCAGGGGCAACGCGGCGCCCATCTGCTGTTGCGGCAGGCGCACTTTTCAATCACGGCCATTGCGCCCGAGGTGATACGCCGGACGATCGCCGAAGCAGAGGCCCTGAGCGGATGGCTGGCGGACGATGAGCCCGCTTATTCGCTGCCGCCGTCGGCGGGGGCATTTCCAGGAAGTATTCAGCGGTTTTCGGACCGGGAGTGCGTAGTTTCAAAGTGCTGAGGAGGTCGCCGTGGCCAAGCCGATCAATCCCTATCTGGTGCTGATGCTGGCTGCGGTGTTGCCTGGGGCCGGCCATGTCGCCTTGCGCGACGCGGCTCGGGGCTTGGCCTTTGCCTTTTTCGTCGTATTCTTTTCGGTGATCACCTACATGACGGCGCCACCGGACCGTTCCTTCATCGGACGGCATGCAGGCGGCATTTTCGTCTGGGCCCTGTCGATCCCCGACGCCTACCGCCGTGCGCGCATCCGTACGGTCATGGCCCGGAAAAGCTGAAGGGACGTTAAGTTCCTCACGTGCCGCTCACGCCGCGATCGACTCCAAAAATCCCCGTGCCGAGGCACGGGGATGGCCGCAAGGCTCCTGTGGAGATTCTAGTCTACACGTCGAGCGTGGTTTGGTGTTCCCATTCGGTGAATTGCGAACAATAGGTGTTCCACTCGCCTTGCTTGAGTTTCAGATAGGCCGCGGAGAACTCTCGTCCCAAGGCCTCCTGCAGCTCCTCGTCCCGATTGTATTCCCGCAATGCGTCGAGCAGGTTCAGCGGAAGCTTCGGTGCATCGGTTACCTTGTGGCCGTCCTTGTACATGTCGATGTCGTAGTGACGGCCGGGATCGGCTTTGGAGCGAACGCCCGAAAGGCCGGCCGCAATGATGATCGCCTGCAGGAGATAGGGATTGACGGCGCCGTCCGGCAGGCGCAGCTCGAAACGGCCGGGGCCGGGAACGCGCACCATGTGGGTGCGGTTGTTGCCGGTCCAGGTCACCGAATTGGGCGCCCAGGTCGCGCCAGAGATCGTGCGCGGCGCGTTGATGCGCTTGTAGGAGTTGACCGTCGGATTGGTGACCGCGGCGAGCGCGCTTGCATGTTTCATGATACCGCCCAGGAAGTGGCGCCCCTCGGCTGAAAGGCCGAACTCCGCCTTGTTGTCGGCAAAGGCATTCACCTCGCCTGCCAGATCCCAGACCGAAATGTGGCAATGGCAACCGTTGCCCGTCAGACCCTTGAACGGCTTCGGCATGAAGGTCGCGCGCAGCCCGTGCTTCTCGGCGATCGACTTCACCATGAACTTGAAGAAGGAGTGTTTGTCGGCGGTCCGGAGCGCGTCGTCATACTCCCAGTTCATCTCGAACTGGCCGTTCGCATCCTCATGGTCGTTCTGGTAGGGCTTCCATCCGAGTTCGAGCATGTAGTCGCAGATCTCGGCGATCACGTCGTAGCGGCGCATGATCGCCTGCTGGTCATAGCAAGGCTTTTCCGCCGTATCGAACGTGTCGGAAATCTTCGATCCATCCGGCGAGATCAGAAAGAACTCCGGTTCGACGCCGGTCTTGACGCGAAGCCCTTCCTGGGCCGCCTCGGCGACGAGCTTCTTCAGCACCACGCGCGGTGCCTGTTCCACGGGCGCGTCGTCCATGATGCAGTCTGCCGCCACCCAAGCGACGTCCTTCTTCCAAGGGAGCTGGATGACCGCAGACGCATCCGGGAGAGCGAAGAGATCGGGATGCGCAGGCGTGAGATCGAACCAGGTGGCAAAACCTGCGAAGCCTGCGCCGCCCTTCTGCATGTCGGCGATCGCTTCCGCGGGAACCAGTTTGGCGCGCTGCCCGCCGAAGAGATCGGTGTAGCTGATCATGAAATATTTGACGCCCTTCTCGCGGGCGAATGTGGAGAGATCCAGTGTCACTTCGTTCCCCTTTTGGATTCCGACACTCAATTTCAAAAGAAAGGGCCGCACCCTCTCAAGTGCGGCCCGTCATCCTTTCATTCAAAAGGTACCTTTGCCAGGATACCAGCTCGTTCCCGCGAGCGGCACCTGTGCCATGGCTGCGGCTTCCATCGTCAGCGCGCACAGATCCTCCGGCTCGAGATTGTGGAGGTGGTTCTTGCCGCAGGCGCGGGCGATGGTCTGTGCTTCGAGCGTCATCACCTTCAGATAGTTGGCCAGCCGCCGGCCGGCGGCGACCGGGTCGAGGCGCTTCATCAGTTCGGGGTCCTGCGTCGTGATGCCGGCGGGGTCCTTGCCCTCGTGCCAGTCGTCATAGGCGCCGGCCGTCGTGCCGAGCTTCTGGTATTCTTCTTCCCAGTGCGGGTCGTTGTCGCCGATGGCGACCAAGGCCGCGGTACCGATGGCAACCGCGTCGGCTCCAAGCGCCAGCGCCTTGGCGACGTCCGCGCCGGAGCGGATACCACCGGACACGACGAGCTGTACCTTGCGGTGCATGCCGAGATCCTGCAGCGCCTGGACGGCTGGCCGAATGCAGGCAAGCGTCGGCATGCCGACATTCTCGATGAAGACGTCCTGCGTCGCCGCGGTCCCGCCCTGCATGCCGTCGAGCACGACGACATCCGCACCGGCCTTGACCGCGAGCGCCGTGTCGTAATAGGGCCGCGCGCCGCCGACCTTGACGTAGATCGGCTTCTCCCAGTCGGTGATCTCGCGCAGTTCGAGGATTTTGATCTCGAGGTCGTCCGGCCCGGTCCAATCCGGATGACGGCAGGCCGAACGTTGGTCGATGCCCTTCGGCAGGTTGCGCATGTTGGCGACCCTGTCGGAGATCTTCTGGCCGAGCAGCATGCCGCCGCCACCGGGCTTGGCTCCTTGCCCGACCACCACCTCGATCGCATCCGCGCGGCGCAGATCCTTCGGGTTCATGCCGTAACGCGACGGCAGGTACTGATACACGAGCGTCTGAGAATGACCGCGCTCCTCATCCGTCATACCGCCGTCGCCGGTGGTGGTCGAGGTTCCCGAAGCCGTCGCACCGCGTCCGAGTGCTTCCTTGGCGGGACCGGAGAGTGCTCCGAAGCTCATGCCGGCGATGGTGATCGGAATCTTCAGATGGATCGGCTTCTTCGCGAAGCGCGTTCCCAGAACGACGGAGGTGTCGCATTTCTCGCGGTAGCCTTCGAGCGGATAGCGCGAGATCGATGCGCCGAGAAAGAGAAGGTCGTCGAAATGCGGGACCTTGCGCTTGGTGCCGGCGCCTCTGATATCATAAATGCCGGTCGCAGCCGCACGGCGGATTTCCGCAAGCGTATAGTCGTCGAAGGTCGCGGACTTGCGCGGCGGGGTATAGGGGTTGTGATAGCTCATACTGGTCCCTGCCTTTAATACGCGTCTGCGTTGTCGATGTTGAAATTGTAGAGCTTGCGTGCCGAGCCGTAGCGCTTGAACTCTTCCGGCCGGACATCCTTGACATCGGCCTTCTCCAGGAGCTCGGCCAGCTTTTGCAGGTGCTCCGGACGCATCTCCTTCTCGATGCAGTCGGCGCCGAGACTCTTGACCGTGCCGCGTACGAAGAGCTTGGCCTCGTAGAGGCTGTCACCCAAGGCATCGCCCGCATCGCCGAGCACGACGAGGTGGCCCGACTGGCCCATGAAAGCCGACATATGGCCGATATTTCCGTGGACGACGATATCGATGCCTTTCATCGAGATGCCGCAGCGCGACGCCGCATTGCCCTTTATGACGAGCAGGCCGCCGCGCCCGGTAGCGCCCGCATACTGGCTGGCATCGCCTTCGATCACGACTTTGCCGGACATCATGTTTTCCGCGACGCCCGGTCCTGCCGAGCCGTGAACCGTGACCGTTCCGCCATCGTTCATGCCGGCGCAATAGTAGCCGACGGAGCCGTTCACATCGACCACGACGGGACCGTCGATCCCGACGGCGACCGCATGGCTGCCACGAGGATTGGCGACTTCGTAGGACAGATCGTTCGAGCCCTGCTGAATATTATGCAAGGACCTATTGAATTCACGCAGCGGCGTGGTGGCGAGATCAATAACAGGCATACTTGAAAATTCCTTGGAAAGGGGCCGAAATCACCCGTCAGGCGGCCTTCTGATGATCCCAGAAGTATACGGTCGCGGGCTCCGGCTCCCAGATGCGCGCGCTCTCGATATCCGGCAGGTTGACCAGCGCCCGGTATTCGGAACCGAATGCGACATAGCGATCCGTTTCGGCCATGACCGCCGGCTTGCACGCGATCGGGTCGCGCACGACGCCGAAGCCCGACTTGGTGCCGACGACGAAGGTAAAGAAGCCGTCGAGGTCGTCGAGCGCGCCGGTCAAGGCCTGTCCGAGATCCTTGCCCTTGGCCATTTCCGCCGTCAGGTACGCGGCAGCAACCTCGGTGTCGTTCTGCGTCTCGAAGGCAATGCCTTCACGGATCAGTTCCCGGCGCAGATTGTTGTGGTTCGACAACGATCCGTTATGCACGAGGCACTGATCCGACCCGGTGGAAAACGGGTGCGCGCCAAGTGTGGTCACGGCCGATTCCGTAGCCATGCGGGTATGGCCGATGCCATGCGAACCGCCCATCGAGCGTACATCGAACCGTGCGACGACATCCTTCGGCAGGCCGACTTCCTTGTAGATCTCGACGCTGTCGCCGGCACCCATGATGCGTACATCCGGACGGATGGCGGCGAGAACGGCACGGACATCCGCGAGCCTGGCAGCTGCGATCGCAACGACCGCATGAGTGCTCTTGACGGCAACGCGTGCCGGCACGCCTGCTTCAGCGAGGTCCCGTTCAAGGTCTGCGAAGTCGATCTCGGGCTTCGCAGACTGGATCGTCACCTTCGCCTTCCCCTCGGTAGCCGAGCCGTAAATGGCCAGCCCGGCCGAGTCCGGACCACGGTCCGTCATGGTGATCAACATGTCCGAAAGAAGCTGGCCAAGCTGCGGCTCGAGCCTGCTGTCTTTCAGAAACAAACCAACAATGCCGCACATTCGCGTAGTCCCTCCATTCGTGCATGGAACGATGCTAGCACGCAGCCGCGGGACCATCAACTGTGGAGAATATTTTTTTCTTAGTAGGCAATTTCAGATGCCTCCGCTCATGAGCCGCTGCGGCGGCGCAGGCTTCCCGGTGTCTGCGAAAACAGGCGTTTGAACGCATTCGAAAAATGCGCGGGGCTCGAAAAGCCGGTGGCGTAGGCGATCTCCGGGATGGAGAGCGGACTCTGCTGCAGGAGCCGGCGGGCGTGGCGGAGCCGGATATCCCGGTAGGTGTCGAGAAAGCCGGTCCCGCGATGCTCCCGGAAAAGCCGATCGAGATGCCGCGGGCTAACCCCGGCCAGGCGCGCCATGGCGGTCCGGTCGAGCGGCCGTTCGATCGCAGTTTCCATTTTCTCGAGAACCGCGAGCAGGGCGGGATGGTTGGTACCGAACCGCTCTGCGGCCGAACCGCGCTGCGGCGCTGCCGGCTCGGCGACGGCCGCGTGCAGATACCAGTCGCTGACCCGGCGAGCGAAGTCGGTCCCCAGGCGTTCGGCGATCATCGCATGCATCATGTCGAGCGGCGCCACCCCGCCGCCACAGGTGGCAATTCCGCCATCGAGCACGAAGCGGGCGTGTCTCGGGTTGAGATGGGGAAATGCTTCCTTCAGCGCAGGCGCGTGTTCCCAATGAATGGTGAAGTCGCGGTTGTCGAGCAGGCCCGCTGCGGCAAGCACGAAAGCCCCGCTCGATATGCCGCCGATGCGAATGCCGAGGCGCGAGAGCCGCCGGAGCGTCGTGTGGGACGCAGACGTATCCGCCCAGTCGGTTGGCTCTCCGCCCGCGCAGACGAAGACGGTATGGCAGCTCTCTCCTTCACTCTCCAGATCCGCACAGCCGACCGACAGCCCGGAAGATGAAGCGACGGTCCCTCCTCCCGGCGCAAGCGGGACGATCTGGTAGAGCGGCCGGCCGGCAAGGAGATTGGCCGCACGCAGGGGCTCCGTCGCCGATGCGTAGCTCATCAGCGCAAAATTGCGCACCAGCAAAAAGCCGATCCTCTGTACGTTCCTGCTGTCGGAAGATGCTGCCATGACCGATTCCTACATCGGGAGGTCCTAAAATTGCAACTCTCCGGAGGTTTCGGATGCTAACTTGCCCCCTCGGATCACTTATGGGGCGGCATCCATGCGCTACTCTGCACTTTCCATCCTCCTGAACGGCCTGCGCGGCAACCGGAACTGGGCCCCGGCATGGCGCCAGCCCGATCCGAAGCCCCATTACGACGTGATCATCGTCGGCGGCGGTGGCCATGGCCTGGCGACGGCATACTATCTCGCAAAGGAATTCGGCATCACCAATGTCGCGGTGCTGGAAAAGAACTATATCGGCTCGGGCAATGTCGGCCGCAACACGACGATTATCCGCTCGAACTACCTGCTCCCCGGCAACAACCCGTTCTACGAGCTCTCCATGAAGCTCTGGGAGGGGCTGGAGCAGGACTTCAACTTCAACGCCATGGTCTCGCAGCGCGGCGTTCTCAACCTCTTCCATTCCGACGCTCAGCGCGACGCCTACACGCGGCGCGGCAATGCGATGCGGCTGCACGGGGTGGACGCGGAACTCCTTTATCGGGCGGCCGTGCGCAAGATGCTGCCCTTCCTCGATTTCGACAATGCCCGCTTCCCCATTCAGGGCGGGCTCTTGCAGCGCCGCGGCGGCACCGTGCGGCACGATGCCGTCGCCTGGGGCTATGCACGCGGCGCAGACAGCCGCGGGGTCGACATCATCCAGAATTGCGAAGTGACCGGGATCAGGCGGGAAAACGGGCGCGTCATCGGCGTCGAGACCAGCCGCGGCTTCATCGGCTGTGCAAAGCTGGCGCTGGCGGCGGCCGGCAATTCCTCGCAAGTGGCCGAAATGGCCGGACTGCGCCTGCCGATCGAGAGCCACGTGCTTCAGGCTTTCGTGTCGGAGGGCCTGAAGCCGTTCATCGACGGCGTGGTCACGTTCGGAGCCGGGCACTTCTACGTTTCGCAATCGGACAAGGGCGGCCTGGTCTTCGGTGGCGATATCGACGGCTACAACTCCTACGCCCAGCGCGGCAACCTCGCGACCGTGGAACACGTGGCGGAAGCCGGCAAGGCGATGATCCCGGCATTGTCGCGGGTGCGCGTGCTGCGTTCCTGGGGCGGTATCATGGACATGAGCATGGACGGCTCGCCGATCATCGACCGCACGCCGATAGACAATCTCTATCTGAATGCCGGCTGGTGCTATGGAGGGTTCAAGGCCACCCCCGCCTCAGGATTCTGCTTCGCCCATCTTCTCGCCCGGGGCGCGCCGCAGAAGACCGCCGCAGCTTTTCGCCTCGACCGTTTCGAGCGCGGCTTCCTCATCGACGAAAAGGGACAGGGCGCTCAGCCCAACCTTCACTGATTTCGCGGACCAAGGAACATCCCAAATGGCAAGCCTCGTGCCCTGCCCGAATTGCGGGCGAAGACCCAAGGAAGAATTCACGATCAAGGGCGCGGCCCTGTCGCGACCGGCGGCCGACGCGGATTCGACCGATTGGTTCGACTACGTCTACCTACGCGACAACCCGCGCGGCGCCTACGAGGAATACTGGCACCACACGTCCGGGTGCCGCCGCTGGCTCGTCGTTGCCCGGGACACCGTGACGCATGAGATTGCAGCGTGCTGCGATGCGGCCGGCCGCGCTCGATCGGAGGCGCGCAAATGAGCTCCTACCGTCTGCCGAAACGCGGTCTTGTCGACCGCAACGCCCCGCTCTCCTTTACCTTCGACGGCCGCCCCATGCAGGGCCTGGAAGGCGACACGCTCGCCTCGGCACTGCTTGCGAACGGTCGGATGCTCGTCGGCCGCAGCTTCAAATATCATCGGCCCCGCGGGATCCTGACGGCGGGGGCCGCCGAACCGAACGCGCTGGTCACCGTGGGCCGCGGCGGCCGCGCCGAGCCGAACACGCGCGCCACCATGCAGGAGCTCTACGAGGGTCTCGAGGCGCGGAGCCAGAACCGCTGGCCCTCGCTCGACTTCGATATCGGTGCGCTGAACGGTCTCCTGTCACCCTTCCTCGGCGCCGGCTTCTACTACAAGACGTTCATGTGGCCGGCGCCGCTCTGGGAGAAGCTCTACGAACCGGTCATCCGCAAGGCCGCGGGACTCGGCAAGGCAAGCTACGAAGCGGATCCCGACGCCTATGAGAAGAGCTGGGCGCATTGCGACCTGCTGGTCATCGGCGCCGGCCCGACGGGGCTAGCCGCGGCACTTACTGCCGGCCGCGCCGGCGCACGGGTCATTCTCGTCGACGAGGGCTCGCTGCCTGGCGGCTCGCTCCTGTCCGATACGGCGACGATCGACGGCAAGGCGGCGGCTGATTTCGCCCGCGACACGAGCGACGAACTGCGGTCGATGCCGAATGTCCGGGTCCTGGTGCGGACGACCGCCTTCGGCTGGTACGACGGCAACGTCTTCGGCGCGGTCGAGCGCGTGCAGAAGCATGTGCGCGAGCCCGCCAGCCATCTGCCGATCGAGAGGCTGTGGCGGATCGTTGCCGGAAAGGCCCTGCTTGCGACCGGCGCCGAAGAGCGCCCGCTCGTCTTCGGCGGCAACGATCGCCCGGGCGTGATGATGGCAGGCGCGATGCGCGCCTATCTCAACCGCTACGGCGTCGCCCCGGGCCGGGCGACCGCCATCTTCACCACCAATGACAGCGGCTATACGCTCGCGCAGGAGCTCGAGGCCGCTGGCGTCGACGTCGTCGCCATCGTCGACAGCCGCCCTGCGGCCGGCGTCGACTATCGCGGAAAAGCACGCCTTGTCCGGGAAGCGGTGGTTTGCGGCACCAAGGGCGGCAAGGCGATCTCGGCGATCGAAGTCCATCACGGCGGTCGGACCGAACCGATCGCGGTCGATGCGCTCGCCATGGCGGGCGGCTTCGACCCGATCATTCATCTTGCCTGCCACCGGGGCGGCAAGCCCGTCTGGTCTGCGGAAAAGGCGGCATTCCTCGCGCCCGGGAGCTTGAAGGGGCTCGAGGTTGCCGGCGGTGCAGCAGCGACGACGGGCCTCGCTGCCTGCCTCGGCGAAGGCGCCGCCCGCGCTGAAGCCATCGTCAGGGAGCTCGGTCTGCCCTGCCCCCCGGTCGCCGTTGTGAAGGTCGAGAGCGACGAAGGGATACATTCCCCTGCCCCGCTCTGGTCGATCCCCGGGATCAAGGACAAAGCCTTCGTCGATTTCCAGAACGACGTGCATCTCAAGGATATCGGCCTGGCCGTCCGCGAAGGCTACAGCCATGTCGAGCTTGCCAAGCGCTACACCACCAGCGGCATGGCGACGGACCAGGGCAAGCTTTCGAACGTCAATGCGATCGGGTTGATCGCCAAGGCACGCGGCGTCTCGCCCGCCGAGGTCGGGACGACGACCTTCCGCCCTTTCTACACGCCGGTATCCTTCGGTGCGCTGACCGGCGCACATGCGGGCCATCATTTCCAGCCGGTCCGCAAGTCGCCGCTCCATGATTGGGCAAAGAAACACGGTGCCGTCTTCGTTGAGACGGGTCTCTGGTATCGATCCTCCTGGTTTCCGCTGAGCGGTGAACGGACGTGGCGGGAGAGCGTCGAGCGAGAGGTGCTGAACGTACGGAAGAATGCCGGACTCTGCGACGTCTCGATGCTCGGCAAGATCGAGATAGCAGGAAGCGACGCCGCCGAATTCCTCAATCGCGTATACTGCAACGCCTTCCTCAAACTACCCGTCGGAAAGGCGCGTTACGGGCTTATGCTGCGCGAGGACGGCTTCATCTACGACGACGGCACGACGAGCCGCCTCGAGGAGAACCGCTTTTTCATGACGACGACCACCGCCTATGCGGCCGGCGTCATGAACCACCTCGAATTCTGTGCGCAGGTGCTCTGGCCGGAATTGGACGTGCGTCTCGCCTCCATCACCGACCATTGGGCCCAGATGGCGATTGCCGGTCCGAAATCACGCATGATCCTGCAGAAGATCGTCGATGAGGATATATCCGACGCGGCGTTCCCGTTTCTTGCAGCGAAGGAGGTTTCGCTGTTCGGCGGCGCCCTTCACGGCTGCCTCTTTCGGATTTCCTTCTCCGGCGAACTCGCCTACGAACTTGCGGTTCCGGCCGGCTATGGCGAGAGCATCGGCGATGCCCTCCTGGAGGCGGGGAAGGATCACGGCATCATGCCTTACGGCGTCGAGACGCTCAGCGTTCTGCGCATCGAGAAGGGCCATGTGACGCACAACGAGATCAACGGCACCGTCGTGCCGGCCGATCTGGGCTTCGGGAAAATGGTTTCGGCCGGCAACCCGGATTTCGTCGGCAAGGCGATGCTTCAGCGGGAGGGGCTGACCGCGCCCGACCGGCCGCAGCTGGTGGGCGTCGTGCCGCTCGATCCGCAACAGTCGTTCCGCAGCGGCTCACACATTCTCGCCAAGGGGGCGGCAGCCACGCTCGAAAACGACGAGGGCTATGTCACCTCGAGCGCCTATTCGCCGCATGTCGGATCCACCATCGCGCTGGCACTGGTGAGGAACGGCCGCAACCGACACGGCGAAGAGGTGCTGGTCTGGAGTGGCCTTCACGGGGAATCCACGCCTGCGCGTCTCTGCAATCCGGTTTTCTTCGACCCTCAGAACGAGAGGCTCCATGTCTGAATTCCGTCCAACCCTTCGCCCGGCGCTCGGCAGCCGGCAGGCGGTCGCTTCCGCCGATTTCAGGCTCTCGCCCCTGCCGGAAGGCACGATCATCCATGTTCTCGCCCGGCCGGGTCATGAGGACATCGTGCCCTTTCTCGGCAGGTTCACCGATGCGGCTCCGCACGCTTTGCGCCCGGTTTCGCCCGACCAGTGGTTCATCATCAGCGACGCACCTATCCCGCATCAGGAAATGAAGAGCCTCTTTGCCGCCCTCGAACCGCGCGCCACCGGTGTCGATCAGAGCCACGGCCGCGTGCGCATCCGAATCGAGGGAAAGATGGCGCATCGCGCGCTTTCGAAAGGCACAGCGCTCGACCTAGACCCGTCCGCATTCCCGATCGGTCAATCCGCGGTGACACTGGTCGCCCATATCGCAGCCCATGTCACCCGCGTCGGACCGGAAACCTTCGAGATCATCGTGCTGCGCGGCTTTGCCGAAAGTCTCTGGGACGATCTTGCCCGAATGGGCCTGGAATTCGGCTGAACCCCACTGTCGGAGAGCGAACATGACGACGATCATCGACGGCAAGGCCGTAGCGGCTTCCATCAACGGCGCGATAAAAGACGCAAATGCCGAGCTGCAGGAGCAGACAGGCAGGAAAACCGGACTTGCCGTCATTATCGTCGGCGACGATCCCGCAAGTCATGCCTATGTCGGCGCAAAAAGCCGCATGGCCAAGAAGTGCGGCTTCTTTTCGGTCCAGCACACGCTGCCGAAGGAAACGACACAGCAGGAGCTTGCGGGCCTGGTGCATCAACTGAACGCTGATGACGGCATCCATGGAATTCTCGTGCAGCTGCCTTTGCCGGAGCACCTGGACGCAGATGCCATCATTCAGTCGATCCGGCCCGAAAAGGACGTCGACGGCCTGCATGTTGCCAATGCCGGAAAGCTCGCAACCGGCGACCTGGAGAGCGGCCTGACCTCCTGCACCCCGGCAGGCGCGATGGTCTTTGTGCGCCGCGTGCACGGCCGCGACCTTTCCGGCCTGAATGCGCTGGTCATCGGTCGTTCCAATCTCTTCGGCAAACCGATGGCGCAGCTGCTGCTGAATGCCAATGCGACGGTGACGATCGCCCATTCCCGCACCAACGATCTGGCCTCGATCTGCCGCAACGCCGATATCGTGATCGCCGCCGTCGGCCGGCCCGAAATGGTCAAGGCGAACTGGTTGAAGACGGGCGCCACCGTCATCGATGTCGGGATCAACCGTGTTCCCGCACCTGAGAAGGGGGAGAACAGGACGAGGCTGGTCGGCGACGTGGCTTTCGCGGAGTGCGCACCATTCGCATCGGCTATTACGCCGGTTCCGGGCGGCGTCGGACCGATGACCATCGCCATGTTGATGGCCAACAGCGTGATTGCAGCTCACAGAGCATCCGGCCTGAAGGTGTCCGAACGGCTCTCGAAGCTGATATCCGGCTGACAGCCGTGGGGTCGCTGCAGGCGTCGTCGCAATTATCCAAATACGACTTCCCGATCATCGCTAAACGTCGCAACGACCTTGGGCCGGAATGCTTTACAGATAGATGCCCAGGCAGAGAATCGAAACGGCCAGCATCGGCAACCGCTGCCTCTTCACGCGAAACAGAGGGGCGATTGCAAGGGCCGCGAGAGAGGCGACCGCTGCAGCAAGAACGCTTCCGGCAGAGAGGTACAGACCCAACGCTCCGACGAAAACCGCGGCTCCGACAGTCGTCTCGGCGGCGGATTGCCAGTTATCGGGGTCAGCG
Organism: Ensifer meliloti; assembly: GCF_030064585.1. Classification (NCBI taxonomy): domain Bacteria; kingdom Pseudomonadati; phylum Pseudomonadota; class Alphaproteobacteria; order Hyphomicrobiales; family Rhizobiaceae; genus Ensifer; species Ensifer meliloti. The sequence goes on along the minus strand of NZ_CP120365.1, from coordinate 2,400,751 downwards.
CGAAAAGCCGCGAGAAATGCGGGGCCGCTCAAGCCTAAAGCGAGCCAAATCAGCACCGAGGAGGAGAAGGCGAAGAAATCCAAGTTGCACCCGTACCCGACTGTGGTCGTGTTACGGAAGCAGTTTTCGTGCCAACTTCCAGCCCCGGCAGGAATGGGCTACAGCAACGAACGATTAGGACGCGGTGCCACGGCGATCGCTACGCCGAGGCACTTCTCCTCGATCCGCGTCATCGCGCCCGCTCACACCGGCCTATTTCCGAAATGTCGCGGGAACCACACAGAAATCCGTCCGTGCTATTGCCTCGCCCTTTTTATAGGCACATAAGCTTCGAAAAATAAGCAACTGCATCCGACGCCCGCAAATGATTGTCCCCCCTCCGCCACACGATCGAAAGTCCGGCCGTTTGCCGAGATTCAAGCTGTTCTCGCCAATTCTGGCGGGTGCAACGCTCAAAGAGCGCTTGATCGGCTGTATCGGGGCGTTGATCGGGATTTGTGTCACCGGCCTGGTCTGCGGGTTCGTTTTCGGGGACGACCCCCAGCTGCCGCTGATCGTTGCGCCCATTGGTGCCTCCGCGGTTTTGCTCTTCGCCGTGCCGGCCAGTCCGCTTGCGCAGCCTTGGTCGATCATCGGCGGGAACACGATTTCCGCCCTGATCGGCGTCTCCGTGACCTATGTCGTGGCGGACCAGATGCTTGCCATCGGCCTCGCAGTCGCTCTGGCGATTCTTGCGATGTCGCTGACGCGATCGCTTCACCCGCCAGGAGGCGCCGCCGCGCTGACCGCCGTAATCGGTGGAGCCGCGGTCGCACGCTCGGGTTTCTGGTTCCCGTTCATACCCGTTGCGATCAACTCCTTGATCCTCGTCGGATTGGGCATGGTGTTTCATCGGCTGGCCCGCCGCCAATATCCTCATCGACCCGGAATTGCGCCGGTGAATACACATGCGACGGCGGATCCTCCACCTGCGCTTCGTGTCGGCTTCAATTCCGAGGACATAGACTCTGCAATAGCGCGGTTGAATGAAACACTCGATGTCAGCCGCGAAGACATCGATGCCCTCTTGAGGGAAGTCGAACTGCAGGCCCTCATCCGGCAGAGGGGAGAGTTGACCTGTGCCGACATCATGTCCCGCGACGTCGTAACCGTGCCCGGCGACACAACCCCTGACCATGCTCGATACCTGTTGTTGAAGCACGACATTCGTACACTTCCCGTGCTTGACGAAAACGAGAAGCTTCAGGGTACGGTGGGCCTGCGGGAGCTCGCCGGCAAAGAGCCCGGCAGCAAATTGCCGATAAGCGCGGCGGCTACCGCCAGGCCATCCGACCCGGCGATCGGCCTGCTTCCCCGCCTCACGGACGGGGCGACACACGCCGTCGTCATTCTTGACGACGACGGCAAGGTCGTGGGCATCATATCCCAGACCGACCTGCTCGCGACTTTGGCCAAAAGTCTCTCGCATAATGGTCTGTCCGAAATAATGCAGGGCAACGGGCAGGGCATCTGAAGCCCCGGCCAAAGAATATTATATGCAGAACCAGGTCATCCGGGCGCGTTAGATGCGTGGTTTCGGCGCGGGTTCCCGGTCCGAGTCACCCGAATTGGGTTCCCCCTTTGGCTCTATGAGAAGAACCTTGACCTCTGTCTCTGCTCGGGGACGGTGTACAACGCCTTTCGGAACCACAAACAGCTCGCCAGCTTTGACCACCTGAGAGGGTTTTCCTTCGATATCCATGATCATTTCGCCCTCGAGGACGTAGAAGAAATCGTCCGTGGTCTCATGCTTGTGAAATGGGTATTCCCCTTTAAATTTGACGACCATGACATCGTTGTCGTTGTAATCGGACACGACGTGCGGGTCCCAATGGCTCGAAAACAGAGCCAGCTTCTCGGAAATATTGATTGGTTTCATCGCGATATCCTTTCGGCTGTTCGCCCGCAACTATCGGTGAAGGTGACTTGATGCAACGCGAGTTCTCCGCCCCCTTCAGACGCCGGCACTGAATGCGGCGGCCCTCAATCCTGCCCGAATGCGATCCAGCATAGACCGATCCGCCTTTGCGGAAGAAACGAGATAAGCGGGGTAGGCAAATTCCGGACTGTTGGGAACGAGCTCGAGGCGGCCGTCCACAAGATAGGGCCGAACGAAGCCCTGCCGAAAATATCCGGATCCGCCGACTTCCAGAATGTAATCGAGAGCAAGCGGCCCATAACTGATCGCTACCACCGGATTCCGGCCGCCCGGAAAGGCCGCCCTATAGCTGCCGGCAAAATCCTCTCCCCAATCGATGCCAACGAGGTCTTCCGGTCCGGGCGGCTGCGACAAAGCCGTCGTGCGAACGAGAACGAGCTTTCTTCGAAAAGCAGCTCCGTAAGCGTGCCTGGACGATTTGGCGCTCCATAAAGGACCGCCGCGTCAAGTGAACCGTCCTGCACGAGTTCCATCAGCCGCTCCGATCTGTCTATCGTCGTTCGAATGGCCACGCTGGCGCATTCGCGGCGCATCCACAAAAGCCAATGCTTCAACAGCGGATTCCACAGGCTGAGCTCAGCACCGATCGTCACCATGGCCTCGCGTCCCGGGGGCAAAGCGACCGTGGTTCGCGCCGCCTCCCATACTTGCACTAGGCTCGTTGCAAAACGGAAAAACTGCTCTCCGGCGGGGGTCAGCCTGGCACCGGCCTTGTTCCGAACGAACATCGGCCGATCGAGTTGTTCCTCGAGTACGCGAATTCGCGCACTCACTGCCGTCTGGGAGATGTTCAGATTGGCAGCGGCATTCACGAAGCTTCCCGTCTTGACCACCTCGAGGAACGTACGCGCAATGCTGATGTCCATCTTCGCCCCGCGCAAATGGCGTCGCCGCGTCGGCCCTGCCTGCCGGCGGCACGCCTCATAAAATAAGTGCAGAATATTTGCGGTTAACCAGCAATTCAATTCGTTGTCAGCAGATTTCACGCTTGCCATCCTGGTCCGCATGCCTCGGCTGATCCCGACCAGCCACGCTGATTTGATGCCATCAAGGGACCTACTGCCGATGCTCGAGCGAAAATCCAGATCTGACAGAGCCGAAACCACGGCCGCAGCCCACGGGGTCGCGACCGACCCGGCATTCGGCTCCGTGGTGCCGCCGCTATACTTGTCAAGCACCTACGAGTTCGCCGGTTTCGACACGCCGCGCGCCTACGACTACGGCCGCTCTGGAAATCCGACCCGTGACTTGCTGGCGCAAGCACTTGCGAAGCTCGAGGGAGGTGCCGACGCGGTTGTCACGCCGAGCGGCATGGCCGCGCTCGACCTCCTGCTAGGGCGCTTGAGACGAAACGATCTCGTGCTGGCACCGCATGATTGCTATGGCGGCACATTGCGACTGCTGAAGGCGCGTGCCGATCTGGGGCACCTCACATTCCGGCTTACCGACCAGAGGGATTTCGGCGGATTCGAGGCCGCATTGTCGGACGCTCCGGCCCTCGTCCTCATCGAGAGCCCCAGCAATCCTCTGATGCGCGTCACCGACATTGCCCGATTGTCCACGCTCGCCAAGGCGGCAGGCTCCGCCGTAGCCGTCGACAACACGTTTCTGTCCCCCGCTGTCCAGCAACCCCTTTCTCTCGGAGCCGATTACGCCATTCACTCGGCGACCAAATTCCTGAACGGACATTCGGACGTCATCGCCGGTGCGGTGATCGCTGCCGAGCCGCAGGAGGCGCATGATCTCAAGCGCTGGGCCAACGTTACCGGGGCAGTCGCGGCACCTTTCGATGCCTGGTTGACTTTGCGCGGGCTGAGAACGTTGTTTGCGCGAATGTCCAGCCAAGAACGCAGTGCCATGACGATCGCAGAGTATCTCGACGCCCACCCTGCGGTCCGCCACGTCCACTATGCGGGACTTCCGGATCACGCAGACCACGAAGTCGCAAGACGGCAGCAGCGCGGCTTCGGCGCCATGATGAGCTTCGAACTCGAAGGGGGCGTTCCAGCCGTTCGGCGATTCCTGGCACATATTCGCTGCTTCACGCTGGCCGAGTCGCTCGGAGGGGTCGAAAGTCTCGTGGCTCATCCGGCCACCATGACCCATCTCGACATGGGTCCTGAAGCCAGAGAGCGCGCGGGTATTCGCGACGAACTGCTCAGACTTTCGATCGGGCTCGAACATATTGACGATCTTATGGAGGGGCTTGAACTTGGATTGGGCGCCTGTTGAGCGAAGATCGATCGAGGAGGTAAACGGGAATGGACATCGACGAAGATACTCCGCCGACCTTTGCGTCGCCACCCTGCTTGATGCACGAACTCGACCCGGCCTATGCGGGCCTGTCTTCCGACCGGTCGATCTGTGCCGATGTCAGGCGGTGGCGGACAAGCGAACGTGCTCGCCTCATCGCCCAACGCCTGGCCATATCTCCCGACCTTCGGGCCGCTTGCGAAGCTGAGATCGTCAGCCGCCTACTTGCCGAAATCGGACATGTGCGCGGCCGTGTGGTCAGCGTCTACTGGCCTTTTCGCGGTGAGCCCGATCTCAGACCGCTGATGCGGCAAATAGCCGATGACGGCGGCCAATGTGCGCTTCCGGTGGTGGTCGAAAAAGGGAGGCCTCTGGAGTTTCGCATCTGGCGACCGGGCGACAAACTCATCCGCGGGATCTGGAACATACCCGTCCCGGCCAGGCTCGTTTCATGCACCCCCGATATAGTCGTCGCCCCGGTGGTGGGTTTTGATCCGTCGTGCTACCGGCTCGGTTATGGCGGGGGCTATTACGACCGGACACTGGCGACAATGGCGGCGACGCGCCGCGTGCTGGGCGTTGGTTTCGCACAGTCGAGGATAAGGACCATTTATCCTCAGGCGCATGACATCCGGATGGATGTCGTGGTGACCGAGTCGACCACCGATCGTTGCTGAGCGCGTCTTGAATTCCGATATGGCGCTGCGGCCATCGAATTGCGAGAACGTGGCGCCTTGACGAAAATTGCTTTAGGTTCTCCGCGGACTTGGGTCGATTTGTGAACGGCTGCGAATCGGGTGTCGCCATGGACGAGCAACGACGGAGCTACCGGCAGCGGCTCATTGCGCTGGCCGCCGCCAGTATCGGCAGTCTGGCGGCCAGTGCGATCTCCTACGGAGCGGCGATCTATCGCGCCGCCAATCCCGAACCCCTGCGCGCCGCCGTGCCGGGCGAAACGGTCGATACCGGGCGATGGCATGTGACGATCGCCGGAGCCCGCGTGAGCGATTCCCCACCTTCCGGCAGGAGGCCGCCCGAGCCGCAAACTTTCCTGCTTGTCGATTTCGAGGCCGGCAACCGCTCGGCGTCGACCGCCTACCTGCCGGCGAAACTGCTCACCTTTGCCGGCCTGGAGGCGAAACTTGCCTCCCCCACCTTCTATCTGACGCGGGACAAGGCGTTCGGCCCCAGCCTGCACCCCGGCATGCCGGAGAGGTTGACTGCCGTATGGGAATGGCCGGCGGGGGAAATGCCGCCGCGTGAGTTGAAACTGCTGATCGGGAGCCAGGTCTACAAGAAACGCGACAATCTCTATGGCGCCTCCAACTGGTTCGACCGTGATCCCGTGGCGATAGTGTCCCTGACTGTCACGCAGGAAGCGGCGAGGGCAAGGCAATGACGGCCTTCGCAAATATCGTCGCCCTGCTCCTGGCGGCGGCGGCGCTCTACGGCATGCAGCACTCGACGCCATCCTACAGCGAAATCCTGTCGCCCGTGGCGGTGCCCGCCGCGCAGGGAAAGCCGGCGCAGACCGAACGCTTCGTCTTCGGGGTCGCCAAGGTGCATCTCGCCCGCCAACTGGTCGCTTCGCATTTCGGCGAGCCGCGCACCTACACCACCTCCGGAAAATGGCTCGTCGTCGAAGCGGCGGCGAAGGCGCAGGACCGATCGGTGTCGCTGACCTCGGCTGCGTGGCGCGGCCCTTCCGGTCTGCGCTTCGCCATGAGCACGCGCATCGGCAGTACGCTCGGCCTGTTGGGTTCCGAGCGGCTGGAGCCCGGCATTCCGCGCCCGGTGCTGCTGGTGTTCGAGCTTCCCGAAGACCAGATCGAGGGCGGTACACTGCTGGTCGCCGAGACCGCGGTAACTCCCCTGTCCGAGCAGGTGGAGATAGCCATGGACAGCGTGCCGCCGGAAAACAGGTACGAGTCCCTCACCCTAGCACGCGGCGGCCGCATCATGCCCTGGTCGCTGGAGTTTCATCAATGAGCGCACGGGCTTCGTCACGGGAGAGAAAGAGCTACTGGATCAGCCTCGTATCGCTGCTCGCCGCCGTGCCGCTCGCGGTCCTCGTCGGGTCCCGTGGCGAATTCGCCGCCTGGTTGCAACGGCGCATGGAATCACCCGTGACCGTCGAGCGCAACGGAAGCGGGCAAGGCGCTGGCGGCAGCTGGCGGCTCATATCGCTGCGCCGCCTGCCGGGAACCTTGCCGGATACCAGCCTCATGCTGGCGGAAATCGATTTCTCGGTTGAGGCAGCGGATGTCTTGCAGCAGGCCTTGCCCTGCGCGCTCTCGCTGACGGATGGCGCTGGCCGCCGCTGGGACCCGCTGCCGCTGCCCGGCCGACTTTTACGCGAGGCCGCTCCCGAGGTTGCCGACAGGCCGCAATGCACGACGCTGACGATCGGCGAGGCCGGCGATGCGCCGCTTCGCGTGGTTGAACTCTTTCTCGTGCCGCAGCAGGCGGACGGGTTCACCCTGTCACTTGCCCTGACTGGCTCGCCGCCGATTCTCTTGAAATAGCGCGGTTACCATAAGCCTGCGCGCCGCCGGGTTCGCCGGATCGGGACACTGCGTATTCCAGCATGGCGGCCAGCAGGGCGATCCGCACCGGAGCGAAAAGGATTCCGCCGTCGAGTTCGGTCGGACTGCCGATGACAACGGCCAGGACGTCGCCTATCCGCTGCCAGGTTTCGAGATCGTACGGCCCGAGATGACGGGTTGCGCCGTACCACGCCCAGGCGGGGAGCCAGCCGGTGGCGCGGTAAAGCACGACGAAGGCGAGCAACGTCCCGAGACCGGCGCCGAGCACCGTGCGCAGGCAGGCCCAGACCGGGCGGTAGCGGGTCCGGTAGCCTCCGAGGAAGTGGGCGGCGAAATCGGCCAGCCATTTGCGCAGCGTGGTGGCGCGAGCAGGCGGCGGGGGAGCGGCGACGGGTTTCGCCGAAAGGTCGTAACCATAGACGATGGCAGCCATGACAAGCCAGACAAGCGGCAGAAGGGCGTAGAAGAACAGCTCCTGCGCCTGCGCGGCGAGCCCAGGCTCCTGGAACTCCACCGCAGTGCCGGCCGCTGCCGCGTGTGCTTCCATGGAGAATCCGACGATGCCGGCTTTCACCATATCGAGAAACGCGCCCGCGCCGATCCAGCCTATGAAGTCGTCCTTCCATCTATCCAGCGCATAGAGTCCGATGAAGATCCAGCTCGCGTCCGCCGCCACGATCACGAAACGCAGCCACGGCGACTGCAGGCGCCCGTTGGCGCGCTTGGCAAGCCATCGCACGAGCCAGCAGGCGAGGATCGCCGCGACCAGGCTGCGCGAGCGCAGGAGCTCGAAAATCTGTAACCGTTCTCCCAGTGCCACCCGATCCAGGGCGAGACGCGAATACTCGCGCACCGTGTCGCCAAGGAAACCCCACGCGGCGTAATAGGCGAAGAACGGCAAGATGGCTGCGGAGGTAATCACCAGAAGGCGATTCGACAGCCGTTCCGTCTTCGTCACGCCAGTACCTGGCGCCGCGCCGCGTAAGGCCGCGAGGGCCGACAGGCCCGGACGCAGGATCGCGAACATCGCAATAACGACCAGCAGCTTGACGAGGACTACAAGCGACAGCGTTACCATTCCGCCAAGGGGAACTTTCAGGCCGACCCCGACCGCCGCCTCGAGGAGCAGGACACGCGCGATATATCCCAGCGTTGCGGCGAGCAGAAGCTGCGGCCAGAACCGTGCAAGAAGGCGCGCTGTCAATGCCGACAGTCCGCCGATGTCCCTGAGCATCCCCATGCCCCCGAACCTAACCATAACCTTCCGGGCTCTCAACCGGGCAAATAGATGGAAAATTGCAGTCCGCGCGCGCTGCGGTACGGACGCATTGAGTAGCGGCGCCATATTATTCCGCTGCAGGCAGCACTGTTCGTGGTCCACCCGCTCTGGCGCTGGGAGGCCCTCAAACGCCAAAAGGCCCGCTGCTGCGGGCCTTTTGGCGTGTATATGTGTGTGTGTTTGGTTGCGGGGGCAGGATTTGAACCTGCGGCCTTCAGGTTATGAGCCTGACGAGCTACCGGGCTGCTCCACCCCGCGTTATCCGAGTTTTGCGAAGCAAAATCTTGTCCGAGTTTTGCGAAGCAAAATCTCGCCGAGTTTGTCCGGCTTATGAGAGATGATGTTCGGTTTTGTTTATCCTGCGTTTTGCAGACCTGGCAGCGACCTACTCTCCCGCGTCTTAAGACGAAGTACCATCGGCGCTGGGGCGTTTCACGGCCGTGTTCGGAATGGGAACGGGTGCAGCCACCCCGCCAGAACCACCAGGTCGGCAAAGCGCAAGATTGAGCCTGCGCTGCAGGCTCGAACCGATTTTGAGAAGCTGGTGAAGCGATTGCTTCGTTTTGAACACGTCTTCTGTCTGTCGCCCCGGCCGTGAGGCCGCAAGCGCAGAGCGCGTCGCGCCTTGTGGCGCGCACCGTCCGCAGCGCTACGCGCGTGAGGACAAAGAAAGTTGCGATGCTCATCTTCGATGAGCATAAGCAATGGGAACGATCAAGCCAATCGAACGATTAGTACCGGTAAGCTTCATGCGTTGCCGCACTTCCACACCCGGCCTATCAACGTGGTCGTCTTCCACGGTTCTCAAGGGAATACTCGTTTTCAGGTGGGTTTCCCGCTTAGATGCCTTCAGCGGTTATCCCTTCCATATATAGCTACCCTGCTATGCCCTTGGCAGGACAACAGGTCCACCAGAGATATGTCCATCCCGGTCCTCTCGTACTAGGGACAGATCCTGTCAATATTCCTACACCCACGGCAGATAGGGACCGAACTGTCTCACGACGTTCTGAACCCAGCTCACGTACCGCTTTAATTGGCGAACAGCCAAACCCTTGGGACCTGCTCCAGCCCCAGGATGCGATGAGCCGACATCGAGGTGCCAAACAACCCCGTCGATATGGACTCTTGGGGGTCATCAGCCTGTTATCCCCGGCGTACCTTTTATCCGTTGAGCGATGGCCCTTCCACGCGGGACCACCGGATCACTATGACCGACTTTCGTCTCTGCTCGACTTGTCAGTCTCGCAGTCAGGCGGGCTTATGCCATTGCACTCGACGAGCGATTTCCGACCGCTCTGAGCCCACCATCGCGCGCCTCCGTTACTCTTTCGGAGGCGACCGCCCCAGTCAAACTACCCACCATACACTGTCCCGGATCCGGATGACGGACCGCGGTTAGACATCCATGACGATAAGGGTGGTATTTCAAGGATGGCTCCACGAGAACTGGCGTCCCCGCTTCAAAGCCTACCACCTATCCTACACATGCCGACACGAATGCCAGTGTAAAGCTATAGTAAAGGTGCACGGGGTCTTTCCGTCTGACCGCAGGAACCCCGCATCTTCACGGGGAATTCAATTTCACTGAGTCTATGTTGGAGACAGCGGGGAAGTCGTTACGCCATTCGTGCAGGTCGGAACTTACCCGACAAGGAATTTCGCTACCTTAGGACCGTTATAGTTACGGCCGCCGTTTACTGGGGCTTCGATTCAGAGCTTGCACCCCTCCTCTTAACCTTCCAGCACCGGGCAGGCGTCAGACCCTATACGTCGTCTTGCGACTTCGCAGAGCCCTGTGTTTTTGATAAACAGTCGCTACCCCCTGGTCTGTGCCACCCCATCCTACTTGCGTAGAAAAGGGTCACGCTTCTTCCGAAGTTACGCGTGCAATTTGCCGAGTTCCTTCAACATAGTTCTCTCAAGCGCCTTGGTATACTCTACCTGACCACCTGTGTCGGTTTCGGGTACGGTCTATACGGTGGAGCTATTTCCTGGAACCGCGTCCCCGCCCGGACAATCCAATAAGTCCGGACAAGTTGAGCAATCCGTCACTACCACCAGGCCCACGAATATTAACGTGGTTCCCATCGACTACGCGTGTCCGCCTCGTCTTAGGGGCCGGCTAACCCTGCTCAGATTAACTTTAAGCAGGAACCCTTGGTCTTTCGGCGAGAGGGTCTCTCACCCTCTTTATCGTTACTCATGTCAACATTCGCACTTCCGATACCTCCAGGACCCCTCACGGGTATCCCTTCACTGGCTTACGGAACGCTCCGCTACCCCTACGTCTTCCGAGGAAGATCGTAAGCCTCAGCTTCGGTGCATGGCTTCAGCCCCGTTACATTTTCGGCGCAAAGACCCTTATTTAGACCAGTGAGCTGTTACGCTTTCTTTAAATGATGGCTGCTTCTAAGCCAACATCCTGGTTGTTTTGGGATCCTCACATCCTTTCCCACTTAGCCATGACTTGGGGACCTTAGCTGGAGGTCAGGGTTGTTGCCCTTTTCACGACGGACGTTAGCACCCGCCGTGTGTCTGCCGACTAGTACTCCTCGGTATTCGGAGTTTGGTTAGGATCAGTAAGACGGTGAGTCCCCATAGCCCATCCAGTGCTCTACCCCCGAGGGTATTCGGTCGACGCACTACCTAAATAGTTTTCGCGGAGAACCAGCTATTTCCGAGTTTGATTGGC